>JAHLWR010000024.1 GCA_019057815.1 Candidatus Heimdallarchaeota archaeon | reverse complement strand
GTCCCCTTGACTCTCCAATTACCCTCAAGTGTAACCCATGTCTGTTGAGTTAACAATTTAGAAATTTAAAGGAAAGAATTTTTATAATTGATTGAATTGTTATACAAGAATAACAATAATTAAGAAAGGGTAGTATAAATGAAGAAAATAATAATAACTGCAACAATAGTATTTGCTTTACTGATAAATCTGTCAGGGATACAAGCATTGACTCAAAACATAGATACAAATATATCACTTAAATCATCTCTGGGTTTGAGTGATGACTTAATCTCATTACCAGAAGTTCTTTTAAATTTGGTATTAGAAGACAAACAATCGATTCTCAAAACTGATGAAGTAATTGATCGATACTTGGTTACAGATCTCTTTATTAATAATGATAAAGCAAATGTCACAACAGTTATTATTGGTGTTGATGGGAACATTGTAGCTGCGATAAAAGGTTATATTCAAACTACTCGTATGATTGATTCTAGAACATTAGTTTTTGATAATAAATCCCATATTACTTTCTGGAATTTAGAGACGAATGAACAAGAGCACATAGAATCTCTTGGCTATCACCACGATTATGAGTATAATCCACTAACTGAAACTTTTCTAGGATTAGGAAGAGAAAAAGTCGGTACAGTAGAAGTTGGAGGAGAAGATCTCGATATTGAATATGATACAATCTTTGAATGTCTTCAAAATGGAACGGTTTTATGGGAATGGCGAGGATCAGAACATATTCCATTCAATATAACAGAATATTATTTGTTCAATGAAACAAGAAAAGGTCCTGCAGATTGGTGTCACGGCAACGCCTTACATTGGGATATCGAAAATGATTATATCTATTTCAATGCTCGAAGCTTAAGTACAGTCTTCAAAATTGATAAGAAAACTGGAGATGTCTTATGGCAAGTTGGTGCTTATGAAAGTGATTTCATTATGTATGATAAATGTGGTAATGAAAAACCTGGACTTTTCTATGGTGCGCATGATATTCAACATGTAGGAAATAATCACTTTACAATCTTCGATAATGACTATCATAATAGAACGGATTATGCCAGTGTTACGAGTAGGTTCGTTGAATTTGTAATCGATGAAGATAATATGATTGCTCGCGAAGTATTCTCATATGAAGGTCCCAGTCCCAGTCATTATAGTGGTAATCGCGCTGGAGTGGATAAACTCCCCCATAATACTTACTTAGGATCATTTTGCGGTAATGGTCTCACACCGATGAAATATTGGACAGAAGTAAATCAAGCTGGAGAAGTGATCTGGGAACTTGCTATAAATGAAACTCTTGCTTTCCGTTCTGAAGTATTCTATGCTCAACCACTATTCGAAGTTGATCAAGAATCTTTGACTTCAATTAGGAAAGAAAATGGATTTGTAAACTTTACAGTCTGGAATTCCTACAGAAGTAGAATAACAACTGACGGTAACTTAAGTATTTATGATAGTGACACTCTTCTGCTTGAACACAATTTTGAGTTCTTACCTGAATGGGAACCTACTGAATTGTCCATTGAGATTCCTCTTGCTGATTATAGTAAAGGATCTTACAATTTAACTATCATTATTGAAAACAGTGATGGACTTCAAGCTGTAGGATATATAATATATACTATTGAAGCTGTTGCAGTAGAAGGTTGGGTTATTGGTGTATCAGTTTCCGTTGCTGCAATAGTATTAATTGGTGCTGGTGGAGCAACTTATTTCTATAAAAAGAAGAAGTAAAATTCTTTTTTCCTTTTTTTTCTATTTTCATTTGACCAACAAAGTAAACAAGATAATTACGGTTCTATTCTACTATCTATATAATTCCTTATCTCTTCCTTTATAGATTGAATTTCCTCATTTTCTGGGAGCATTTCTATTATTCGTTTAACCACTTCTCTTTCTTTAATCAAATTGAAAGTGTAATCAAAGTTGATATTGTATACCCAACTGAGCAAGATTAACTTAAAATCTAATGCTGATGTTATTAGTTTATAATCAATTACTTGCTTCTTTTTTATTGCTTTTACTATTTCAGGATTGAAACTTGTATTATTTGAGAATCCTAAACTTATATCATTATTTTCATCTTTTTCATTTTCTGTTAGAATAACATCTCAAACATCTAATTTATCTGCATCTCGAATAAGCTTGCAAAAGAGGAGCGTTTTTTTATCTTCTATTTCTGGTAGAACTATAGCATTATGATTCATGATGAGTTATTGTCACCTTGTCGCATTAGACAAGTGGTGGTTGAGTGTATTTCTTAGAGGTCATGGCAATACTTCTATGCTCACTCTGAGTGGATACATCACGTATCCTCCTACCCCGTTCACACTACGTTTGGGAAGTGCTTTCGGATCGCTTTTGACTAGAATATTAAAGGCTGCGTTCACATCAGCATTGATGAGAAAACCTTGGGCAGACTTGAACAACCCTCGGATGACTCTTCGACCAGCATACTTCTGTCTTTCTTGGGGAAATTCGTTATCCAGAAAACTGCACTTGGAAGTATATTTTTCAGGGATGAGTTCGACTTTTATCCCTTTCTCTGCAGCCTTATACTTCAGCATGTTGATAATACGCATATAAGGGATAGCAACAAACATTTGGGTGATCTTTTTCCAGAAATGCACCCCTTGTTTCCATTTCTTGTTATAGCCGATGATTACCTCATGCAATTCTCGTTCTACCCACAATGCTACTAAATAGCTTGTTAGTTTGTGTATGGCATCCTTCAGTTTCTTCCTCCATTTTTCCCTGAGCTTATAGTATGCTGGACCATAATTTAATCTATTCTTCTCCTTCAGCTTCTTTCTTTGCTGTTGGACATATTGTTCACGTAATTGTGTCTGTTTTTTCAAATAAAATTGTGTAATGGATTTTATTCCCTTCCCTGTGTCCTTGATAACAATCGGTTGCGAGCTGAGGTTATCCACAAAGGTCACAAGGTTGACCATCCCTAAATCTATTGCTCCTTTTCTTGTAGCTTGTTTTTTGGGTTTAGGTAAGGTTTTCTGGTAAACTAGCTCCAATGTATACCCTACTCTTCTTGGTACGATTCTCACTTCTCGCAGTTTTGTTAGAGGAGCAAGCCTTGTTTTATAATAAAACCCCACTTTCTTAGGTAAAACCAGCCACTCATTGACTAGCTTTGCTTGTTGGTTGGTGAAGATCGCTACCACCTCCCCATTCTTAGCTTTGTACCCGGGAGGACGGGGCATGGCGAAAAACTGCTCAGGATTCGTTCTCCACTCCTTTATTGCCTGGAAGTAGCCTTTCCAATTTCTGCAAAGAAGTTTGAGGGTGTGTTGGGCAGTGTGAGCAGGGAGAGCTCTATAACATTCTTCCTGTTTGAGTAGAGTATCGAGGTCGGAGTAAAAGAGGATCTTATTATCCTTCTGCAAAGAATTCTTTACAAGAAAATTTGCTCGATTATAGAGATTTTTTACTTGATGGCACAGTCTACTTAACTCTGGATGATAGTCTACTTCTATACATTCCACGCGTAGAACTTTGGTCATCCTAGTTTTAGCTAGAGATTGGTATAAAAACACCTGTAATTCCTATCGAAAAAAGTATTTTAAGGTGATTCTGTATACGATTAAGGTGACAAGGAGGTAAAATATTATTCATAATTGCAGTGTAGACAATAGTTTTATCTGATTCCTCCAATTTTTCTAGAAACCCTTCTTCTTCTAAAACCTGAACACCATATTTTGCATGATTTACTAACTTAGAATCATCGAATGTTTTATAGGTTGAGAATTGTTTAAAACGACCTATGTCGTGAAAAATAGCTATTATTATAGCTAATTTAATGTCTTCTGAAGCTAGCTTCAATCCTTTAGAAATCTCAATAATATTATCTCTGACGTGTAATGAGTGTTTCTCCTTTAGAATAATATTTCTTTGAACCGAAGAATCATCCGTATAGAACTTTCTTACATACTTCAAGAATAGATTTTCATAGGTGGAAACATTCATTCTCATCAAATCTATATTTTTCTATCTAATAATAATTATATTACGCAACTAGATTTTCTAGATTATCTCTTATTTCTTCCTTATTCAAGTCTTTAACATTTATTGAAAACTCTTCAACTATTTGTCTAAAATTTTCAGGAAAACTATAATTTTCATATTGACATTTCAAAATTCTATTATGCTGTGAGTGAGCAGGACCCTCAAATTCATAGAACAGTTTTTCAGACAGCTTTTCACCTTTTCTTTTACCTATTATTTTAATTTCTATATCATCCTTATCCAAGCTATAAAGTTGAAGTAATCTGTCTATGATGTTTTTGATTTTATATGGTTCTCCCATGTCTAAGACAAATAGTTCTCCCCCTGATCCAAATATTGAAGCTTGTATCACTAATTGTGCAGCTTCTGCTATGGTCATAAAATACCTTTCCATTCTCTCGTCTGTTAAAAGAATGGGACCTCCTTTTTCTATCTGTTTTTTGAATATAGGAATTACACTACCATTGCTCTCAATTACATTGCCAAATCTGACTACCATGAATTTAGTGTAAGCATCATTTTCACTGAGAATATATTTCTCTATAATTCTTTTGGACATTCCCATAACACTGGTGGGATAGACTGCTTTGTCGGTCGAAACAAAAACAAATCTCTCTACTTTTGATTTATTAGCTGCATTAATAAGATTAATAGAACCTTCTATGTTATTTTTCACACATTCCAGAGGAAAATTTTCCATTAACCCTACATGTTTGAATGCTGCACAATGATAAATTATATCAGGTTTACTTTGGTTTGTTATATCTTGAAGATTTTCCTTTTCTTTAATATTACAGAGAATCGGAACAAAATCCACATCAGGATAGTCTTCTTTCATTGAGTTACTTATTTCGAACAGAGGAGTTTCAGCTTTATCTAGACCTATAATTCTTTTTGGAGAACAACTAGCTAGCTGATTACAAATTTCCGAACCAATAGATCCAGCTGCTCCTGTAACCAAAAATACATTGTTTTGTAGTTTTTTCATCGCCTTTTCAGTTAGAACATTTTCTGTGGGAGATCGAAGTAAATCGTCTACTTCGATTTTTCTAGGTTTAGCGATGGAATTAATTTTTAGGTTCTCAAAAATAGGAGGTACTATCATGAAGTCTGATTGTGTTTTTTGTATTATGTTTAAGATTCTATTTATTTTTTCACCCTTGATTGATGGAATCGCGATTATACATAGGTTTACTTGCCCCTTCTTGACAATCTCTGGGATTTGATTTGTGTTTCCTAAGACTCTAATGTTCTCTATAACCGTGTCTATTTTTTTTACATCATCATCAATAAAACCTAGAATTCTATAATTTCTATACTCTGGATTTTTTAATTCATCAAGAAGTAGTTTTCCAGCTTTTCCTGCACCTATTATTAGAACTTTAGAAATTTTTTCCATAGCATAATTTAGTTTTTTAGTGTGTTTTTTAATCTTGTGAAACGTCACGAGTATCAATTAAGAAAAACACCATTTGATGGAATCTTCAATACTATATTCAGGATAAAAATCACATAACTTCTTTATTTTTGAATTATCAAGATTGATGACTAGGGGTTCTTTATCTGGTGAAGTAAAAAAAATCTTCGCTTCTTTGTCTGTAATATTTTCATATTTCTGAATTAATTTAATATTTGTAATAGGATCACAAGAGGATATGTTCACAATCTCTCCTGTTGAACTATTGCTTGTTTGCAACTTGACTATTGCACTAGCTACGTCTCTTATATCAATGTAATCTCTTTCATCATCAGAGTTACTCATTTCTATATCGATTAATTTTTCTTCAGAAGAGAATTTCTGTGCTAAATATCCTACTAATAAATTTCCAGATAATCCCTTCCCTATATATGAAGACGGTCTGGTACAGACAACATTTATACCATAATTCTTATTATAGAAAAGAGCAACATTCTCTTGTTGTTGTTTAGTCAACCCATAAATACTGACAGGATCAGTTTTGTGTGTTTCTTTAATTGGGTTGTCTTCAGCTTTAATCCTACCATATTGAGCTGCTGATCCTACTATCAATAATTTTGCATCTATATCAGCTATTCTTAGGTCCTCAATGAAATTTAGGAAAGAATGAGTGTTCGTTCTGTAGAGTAGTTTGTTATCTCCTCTGAAAAGTCCAATCAAGTAGAAAATATACTCTGGTTCAATTTCCTTGAAACAAGGTTTCCAGTCCTCTTTTTCATTAAAATTGACTTTATTGAAATTATAGTTTTCTTGACCTGTTTCCACAATATCAAAACCAAATATTTTCCAAGAAGGATATTCTTCTTGTATATGTTTGACAAGGTTTTTACCCAGAAAACCATTTGAACCAGTTATCAAGATACGCATTAAATAGAGAAGATAAGTCACTTATATATCATTTATGTAAAAACAGAGCTCTTGGTATAATTATTCTGAATTATTTTTTATCTCCACTATCTAAAGCAAATATCTTGAGTTCTCTTCGTCCAGCTAAAATGTTGTAGATTACGTAGAGCACAGTACATAACATCGAAAAACCTATGATACCTGCACCTATTAGTGCTATGATATTTAACAGAGAACCCATTTCCATTCTTACCTTGGCATAAACGTTAATAAACATACTCTTTGTCAAGAAGTTTTAGATGGGATTGATGTGTATATTAATGGTTCTGACCCAACAAGCGCAGAAGAACCAACAGGAACTGAAGAAAATGGAAATGATTATACATTAATCCTAGCTAATCCTTCATCTTATTTTTTCCTCTGTTTATTTATATTAGGAATATATTGCCATGATTATAGACGAAGAAACAAAAAAAATCAGAAAATAAGGAGAATTTTCTAGTATAAATGGTGATTTTTTGTCGAAAGGTAAGTGAAACTTAAGTGTATTGTTTTAGGTTAAAGAAAGATTTCGTTAGTTTTATCCTTAAATTCACAAACCTTTGTTGTTTTTAATTGTCGAAATTAGAGTTCAGCTACAATTTAACTCTCAATATTTGACTAGGTTTTTACTAGAAAGCTATTTGAACCATTTATCAAGTCTTCTTTCAGTTAAATTATTGTAGACCAAGTAGAAAAAAACACATAAGACCGTAAAACCTATGATACTTGCACTTATTAATACTATGATATCTAACATTGAACTCACTTCTGTTCTATTCAATTTCATAATCTTTTATAAACTTGCTCTCTCTCAATTTTATTTTGCTGAACACAACGTTTTTATTTTCATAATTCCGTTCTTGAATGTTGAGAGTACAAGACCCTTATCTTAAACCTATGAAAGAGCTGCTGCATTCTAGATTTTTCAAGACCTCACCCTATGGTTTTTTTGAGGTTCTTCTTTCGCTTCTAGTCAATAAATCTTCTCATAAAGAAATTCTTACGAAATTTGTAGTCAACGAGCTTAATTTCACCAATTCAATCCACAAAGAACCCATAGCTGCGATTAATAAGATTCTCACTAACTTTGATTTTAGTCTTAATGAAAGATTTTCTGAAACTCATATCACACTCTTCCATCTCTCGATGATAATGCATATGATATCTGAACGAAAGCAAAAGGGGCAATTTTTCACACCTTCTTACCTTTCAAATTTCATCTCTAGGAAAGTCTTGGACTTCTTCTCTTCAAATTGTATGGAAGAGAAAAACGATTTACTCAAAATGAACTATGGTGACATAGCTTGTGGGACAGGGAATCTGCTTCTTTCTTTGATTTATGAGATTTATGGACGAATGAGAAAGACTGAACTGTCTGAGGGAGAATTCTCAGATTTTATCTCTAATAATATTTCTGGTTATGATCTTGATGAATTATCGTTGAAGATTAGTAAGCTTCGTATCTTTTTCTTTCTCTCTGAATTTTCTCATCTAGATAGATTACCTGACTTTTCCTCTGCTTTTGTTCAATGTAATTCTCTTATTAGTTCTGACTGCTGTTTCACTGATGAAGATAATCTTTTACTGAGACCTTTAGATATTAATCGGAAAGGTTGTTATGTTCTATTAAGTTATTCAAGTACAGAAAACGTTAGGGAACTATACAAAGATTTCGAAGAAGTTAAAATTTGGGCTAAAAGATATATAGATAGCAAACCAGAGGGAGGAAAAGGAGTTCAAGGATTGTTAATTATAAATTTCTAACTGGTAAAACAAACTTAAGCTCCTTATACTTTGTTTATATTGATTTCTTCCTTTAGATTCTGTAAAGAAACATTAGTTAAAGTTTTTTCCACTCCTTTAATATTTCTTATCTTATTCACAACAATGTTACCTAGGTGATCAACTGAACTTGTTCTAGTTTTAGCAATCATATCATATTCTCCTGTAATTATGTGAATCTCATAAATTTCTGGTATTTTAGCAATCTCTAGAGCTATTTCTCTTTGGGTTCTTTCCACTATAGTTGTTTGAACTGAAATCAATATAAAAGCAATAATTGGTTTACCAATTTTATTGAAATCAATTCTTACTGTATAACCTGCTATTACTCCCTTTTCCTCCATCTTCAATATTCTTCTGTACACTGATGATTTCGGTATATCTAACTTCTTTGCTAGCTGTCCTAAGCTTTGCTTTGCACTTTTCTTAAGTTCAAGAAGAATTTCAAAATCTAAATCATCAAGTTGAAACGATTGTACCATATTCTTTATTTTATTGACACATTTTTAAACATATGTGTCTTTTTTTTGAGACAAACATTATATTAACTTTGTTCTTTGTTTCATTATATTTCATTGGAGGTTTCAATTTGATATATCACTCTAGAAGCAATATCAATGTTCCAAGATATATGGAAATATTACAAGAAGACATTCGAGCAGCTCTCTCTGTTCAACATACAATCTTATTAGAGAGCAGAAAAATACTTGACAATCTTAATTTTGTAGAATTCTTAGCTCCTATTATCGGTCCTGCTACAGATCCTGGAATTCGTGGTGCTACAAGCGTCTCTTTTGATTTTTATGGTCATCAATATAAGATTATGAGTAGCATTATTTTGTACAAACAAGCTTTAATCCGTTCATTTGATAACATCTATGCTTTTTCTCCTAATGTCAGATTAGAGCCTTTGTCGAATATAGATAGTTCTCGTCATCTTTGTATGTTCTATCAGCTTGATTTAGAGATGAGAGAGAAAACAATTTATGATGTAATGGAAACAACCGAAATTTTCCTAGTAAAATTGTTGGAAAGAGTTAAAGAATCCTGTAAGCATATTTTAGAGAGATTTGATAGAGAGTTGGTTATACCTAAATCTCCCTTTCCTATGTTTACTTATTCTGATATATATGAAGAAACTCAACTCCTAGATTATAATTTTTCATTTGGAGAAGAAATCCCGTGGGTAGTTGAAGAAGAGCTTTCTAAAACAATGAAGTATCCATTCTGGATAGTTGATTATCCTGTTGGTTCCCGAGGTTTTTATTATAAGGAAGATCCTTATCGACCAGGCATTCTACTATCTATGGATCTTGTTTATCCTGAAGGATTTGGTGAAGCTTCTAGCGGAGGTGAAAGAGAAACAGAAGTAAAACATATCTATAAAATTTTAAAAGATTCAAAAGAGAATGTTTCCGAATACGAATGGTATCTAGATATGTTAGAGAAGGATGGAAAGAGATCATCTGGATTGGGAATAGGTGTAGAAAGACTTACTAGATACATTTTAGGTTTCAAGAATATAAGACAATGTACCGCTTTCCCTAAAACACCTGGAACTTACAATATCTAAAGTTTTTTTTAATTTGGTTACTTTTCTAAGGTTTAAAATGAAAATAAGAGCAAGTTGACCAATAAACTCAAGACCTTACTTTGCCCTTTCCTCTGGTACACCTTTCTTTTGTACGCTCATACCCTCTGGAGGTGATTAGGAGGTTTTGGGACATGCTTAAATATCACAAAAACCCTTAACTTTTTCTTTCAAATATCTTGGATTATTTTCTATAGTGAAGTCAATAAATTTTATCATTTAGGATAAATTTTCTATTAAATAGGTGAATATAATATGAAAAATAATTACTATGGGATAGTGACAAAGAAGCTTGTTTCTATCTTTTGTATTACATTATTTATTATTTCAAAGCTTATTCAAAAACCCTTAGGAAGGAGAATACAGGGTCTTAAGGTAGAGAGAGAAGTTATACACGAGAAACTGGAGAAGGAGAGACTTTCGTCGAGAACAAGGTTTTCGTGCTCGCATTGGTTGTGTATGGAGTTTCACTAACCCTATTACATGTTCAACAGAAGCTTTACGTCCGATCCTATAGGTGTATTTCCATAATCCCTTTGCTTGACAGAAAAAACGTAAGGAACGGTCACGGAAGGAAGTTGTCCCATGATCAACAGCGTTCCTTTTGGGTTCTACTACTAACTTGATGCTTTCCTGTTCAAAGTAGTTGAAGAGCTTATCGTCCTGGTATGCTTTGTCAGCATATACCCATTTAACATGAGTCAAAAGTCTTTTTCCTAATCTATGGAGGAGTGCACCACTCCTTTTCACATCATGGGTCTTGGAAGGAGATAAAGCAATAGAAAGAATAGCTTGTTTTCTTGTCTCCACAATAAGATGTACTTTCCAAAATAACCTAGAAGTTTTTTTCAATAAACTTTTACTCCATTTGAGGATACGCCAGATTGTTCCTCCTTTAAGGATAAAACCTGTACTATCCATAGCTACTGATTGGGGTTGAGGACAGATTTTTCTCCCAAGTAAAGTAATTTGATTAATCAGTTGGAGTTCAGAGATCTCTTTCCAAGCATTGAAGAGTGAAGTTTTCCCTGGTAGTCCTGTTGCACCCCATTTTTTTATTATATTTTCACACCCTTTCAGTTCCTGTGTATAATTTCTCCATGACAGAGGAAGTGACCCTCCTATGAGTGCCAAGGCAATAACTACCCATCGTTCCCACTTCCTTGGTCGTCCTCCTCTTCCCTCTGGAGAAGGTCTTTCTGGAAATCTTGGTCGGAGTAAAGGTTTAAGTAGCTTAAGATGTTTATCTAGTTTTGCTGGGTCTATACATAGTATATTGAACATATCAGTGTAGACTCAGCACTCTTTAAGACTTTAGAGTTTTTGAACAAGCTTATTTCAATAACATTTTTGACAAAAAGTAGTTTTGAAAACCAAATTGAAAATCTAAAACTTGATTATAGCGTCTATGAACCTATCAACATTTTTACTGATAGTTATTTCACATTTTATGGTTTTCCTGGTTCAGGAACTAAAGTAGCTCCTAATATTATTGAGAATTATTATATGTCTTCCTCAGTTTCAGCTGCTATTTCAATATCAAATACTACTGTACATTTCAGTATCAGCGATTGTTTACTAGAGAACAATAACTACGGGGTTTATATTAAGAACATTTCTTCTTCTACTGCTATTATTCAAAACAATACTTGCAATGAAAATATATTTAAAGATATTCTTGATAGTATTTTTACATTCTTTGTATAGTTCGTGATCTTCTACTAGTTTAGTCAAGTTCTCATGTGTATACCTTGCAACTTTTTCGAATCTCTTTCTATCCATTTCCTTTAAATAGTAACGGTTTGCTATTGATCTTTCATCTGTATTTTTTTCTGCATCCAGATACTTTCTATCCTTTACAATTATTGGATATCCTTGAAATAACCCTTAATCAATGAGTATCTGTGGTCTTTTTGTCAAGTATATCCTTCACAGTCCCAATTGTCAAAGTTCTAATATTAACAAGAGAAAAACAAAGAAACCCGTTTACAGATGTTATAATTGTAAGGAAGAATTTGATGAACCAGATAAGATTTTCAAAATCACGAATAATTATGAGAACATCGAGTTTTTATAGTTGAAAACTTCGATGATTGTATTCACAATTTAGCTATTAAAATCTACAATGAATCAAAAAAAGAAAAAGGTAAATATACAGAAAAAGAAGAATTTTGCTTAGACTGTCGTAAACCTAGAAATGAACAACTATGAAAACTCTCTGTTTCTATGATGGAAAAATAGATTTCTTTAAACAAATGAATCAGAAAAACATTTTAACACTAGAAGATTTTTTCAAACAACACTCTATAGCTTGACAAATCTTATTACCCATATATACTTGATAATATTTTCAATGTTATATTTCTTTTCAATTTTTACACCAAAAGATACCATAAGAAAGATTAACAGTAAGGCGGGACTATTTCTGTTATTATGATTGAGAAATTGATTTCATTACTTCACCCAAAAGTTTTTTTCCTGAAAGAGAATATATATAATGATGGTTGTTGATTGAAAAAATTGAAGTATTAATCATAAAGAGAAAATTTATTGATGCTCTAACTCTAATTAAAAAGGAAGAAAACAAAACAAAGGATGAACATATCCTGATAAGACTGGGAATACAGGAGATCTCTATTTATATCTCTACATACAAGCATAAAAAAGCTTTAGCGATAATAGAAGAGATGCTAGAGAAATATAAAGAAAACCTTACAGAATATGATTTCTTAGAATTACTCTACAACAAAGGAAGAGCTTTAAGCGAAGAAACAAAGTTTATTGAAAGTCTTAAAATAGGTGAGGATATCTTAGCAAAACTTAATCAGATGGATAATCGTTCTAATGGAGCTTTACGTCTTGAAGCAAAAACTAGACAAATGCTTGGACATGTCTTCTGGTCATTGAGTAAATTGAACAAGGCTCAAGAACAAGCAGAGAAAGCCTTGGAATTAAGTCAGATAGTTAATTATAACGAAATCACAGTTCGCAGTTTAAATACTCTAGGTTTGATAAACTATCATAGAACTGATTATGATCAGGCATTAGAGTACTATCTTGAAGCTCTGAAGTTTGATAAAGAAATTGACGAAAGGAATATTTGTCTTTTGTTGAATAATATAGGGATTATCTATCTAAATGAAGGGCTAATAAAAGAAGCTTTAGAGTATTTTAATAAAGGTTTAAGAATCTCAGAAAAGCAAAATGACCTTAAATTAATGGCAATTGTTCTCTTAAATATGGGTATCTCTTATAGTAATAAAAACGAATATGAAACAGCTTTACAATACTTCAAGAGAAGCTTGGAAAACAGTAAAAAAAGTAATTATAAGCATGTCACAGCAGGCAACTATAAAAGTATTGGAGATATATATGGAATGTGGAAGGAGTATGATAAAGCAGTAGAATTCTATATGAAAAGTCTTAAAATATTTCTGGAACTGGGGAACGATATCTACATTTCAGAAAACCTTTTAGATCTACTGAACATATATATAGAAAAGAAGGAGGGGAAGAAAGCGAGGGAGATCTATAAACAGTTAGAAGAAGTAATGCAAAGAAATAAGAGTGTAATAATCAATCAACAGTATTTATTAGCAAAAGCTCTCCTTCTCTTATATGAGAACACCTTTATTTCTCTTGCTCAAGCAATGAATACCTTCAAAGATATGATAAAAAATCCAACTTGGACAATATTCTTGAGGATTATTACTTTACTTAATTTACTTAAACTCTACATCCTTGAGTTAAAAGTGCTGAATAATCTCGACAGTCTTCAGGTAATTGAATCGATTAGTCATCAACTCCTTGCTCTTGTCACTTCCCAACAATCTGCTATTATTATGATAGAGTACCATATCCTGTTCGCAAAAATCTTGATTTTAAAGAAAAATTTGCTTAAAGCTGAATATTTCTTGGGACAGGCTTTATATCTTGCAGAGGAATCAAAGTTAGAAGAGAAAGTTGAGGTGATCCATACTGAACAAGCACAATTACAATGTATTAGAGAGTTATGGACAAACAACCCAGAAGATGAGGAAAATATCCAACATAGGCTCGAGCTTTCTTCTATTGATCATAGTCTTGAAGTTTTACTCAACACTTCAACACTCAAACATACCCCCAATGACAAAACCTTAAGTAAAGAGGAACAGCAGAAACTTACTGAAATAACTCCTGAGTCCTATTCTCAAGAGCTTTTTGAGAGAAAACTTGTCAATATCATTGCATATAAATTTAGTGATGTTGGTGTTGAACCTTTTGCGAAATATGGTACAGAGACCCTCTCTACAACTTCGATTGTTAAACATGGTGTAGTAAGTATAACTTCGTTAGGATTAGGAACAGAATACCATACAGGATTGTTTGGTCCAGTTCCACTTTCAAATATGCCAGATTATGAGAGCTTATTATTTTCCTTCATTATCAGTGATCCCACAAACAAAGACCCACGCATGAACCTGCAAAATTACTCTGTTATCTCTTTGAACTATCATAAGAGTTTAAAAAAGACTTTTTTCCAACTCAGAGATAGACTTGAGACTATTTTACATCACATTATACAAAACAAAAATATCTTGGGGGACATCGATAACAATACTTTATTTGAAATTGTTTTGGAGTTAGAGAAGAAAATACTTCTCTGAATCACTGTTTTTATTCACTGCTTTTCCTGTAACTCCTAGGTAAAGAAAGAACAGCAAGATAAATTAGAGAGGAGTAAGAAAAAGGGTTTTAAGTGAAGAAAAGAAATGATAAGCAAGACAAAAATGTAATTATAAAGAAAAGAGGAGAATAACGTCTAATACATTCATTGTCAAACTTATAATAAGAAGATTTACTAGGTATCTCATTATATTAATTTCTTCTTATTTTATTTCCACATGCATTTCATTTGTTTTTATTTATAAAGCTCGAATTATTAAAGGTAGCATATTCAGAAGAAAACTGGAAAAACAAAAACACAGACCTACTAAAATCAAGTTAACTGGATAAGTTGGTTGGTGATTGTCAGTAAAAAACTCAAAAGGTAATGTGAAGATTAGTATGTCAGTCATAAGAAGAGCAATCGTTAGTATAAACTGTATAAGAAGTAAGCGAAAGAAAGAACTGAAAATATCTTTGCAGTTTGGGATGTTAATAACTTAAAAAAAGCCAAGTTAGGATTTTTGGCTGATATTCAAGGTAAGCATCTTTCTAGCTTTATTTCTGAGATGATAAAAAGTGAAGAATCTATAAACAATGGAAGGAAAAGAAATACAAAACTCACTCATATGGTGTTGGTTCCAGTAGGAAAGACAAAAGATTTAATTCATCTAGTAAGAATACTATTAAGAGGAAAATTAATTTCAGCTTTTAAACATAGTATCAGTTTATTAATTTCAATAAGAAGAAAATTGTTATTAAACAAGGAAAAAATAATATATTAGATGAAAAGAATTTTTTTTCAGTTTTTTTAATCTTCAAATATAATATAGAATACTTATTCTTGTGCCTTCTTCTCATCTTTTGCATGCTTTTCTTCGAGCTCAAAGACTCTTTTTTCAAGCTTCTTTATTATTTCTCCTGTTGAATTACTGCTCGTTTGTAGCTTAACTAGCGCATTTGCTACATCCCTTACATCAATGTAATCTCTTACATCGTTGGGATTACTTATTTCTAAATCGATTATTTTCTTTTCAGAAGAGAATTTATGTATTAAATATCCTGCTAATAGACTCCTAGCTACTCCTTTACCTATGTATGATGAAAGCCTTGTGCAAACAACATCTAGACCATAATTCTGGTTATAGAAGAGAGCAATTTTTTCCTGATGTTGTTTAGATAATCCATATATACTTGTCAGGTTAACTTTGTATTCTTCATTAACTGGGTTATCTTCAGCTTTAATCCTACCATATTGAGATGCTGAACCGATTATCAGTAATTTTGCTTCTATTTCTGATATTCTTAAATCTTCAATGAAATTCTGAAAAGAGTAAGCATTTGTCCTATATAGTATCTTATTATCTCCTCTGAAAAGTCCAATCAAGTAGAAAATATACTCTGGTTCAATTTCCTTGAAACAAGGTTTCCAGTCCTCTTTTTCATTAAAATTGACTTTATTGAAATTATAGTTTTCTTGACCTGTTTCCACAATATCAAAACCAAATATTTTCCAAGAAGGATATTCTTCTTGTATATGTTTGACAAGGTTTTTACCCAGAAAACCATTTGAACCAGTTATCAAGATACGCATTAAATAGAGAAGATAAGTCACTTATATATCATTTATGTAAAAACAGAGCTCTTTGTATAATTATTCTGATTTATTTTTTATCTCCACTATCTAATAGTAAATATCTTGATCTCTTTTCGTTCAGCTAAAATATGGTAGATCACGTAGAGTACAAAACATAACAGCGTAAAACCTATGGTACTCGCACTTAATATTGCTATGAAATTTAACAGAGAACTCATTTCTGTTCTTTCCATGTCATAATCTTTAATAAACTTGCTCTCTCTCAATTCTATTTTGCTGAACACAATGTTTTTATTTTCTCCTTTTCTTTATTAGTTGTTGAGAGTACAAGATCCTTATCTTAAATTCGTGAAAAGCCTGTTAAAATCAAAATTGTTCCAAGAGTCGTCAGATGTATTTTTAGAATCTCTTCTTTCATGTTTGATAGATCTTTCAGCTAACAAGGAAATCATTTCTAAATTCGCAGAAAAGGAGTTTGAGTTTATCAGCTTAAAAAACAACTATTTAATATCTGATATTAGTCGATTATTCAGTAACTTTGATTTTAGTTTGAATGAAAGATTGTCTGAAACTCACATTACTCCTTTCCATCTTTCGGTTTTGATTCCTATCTTATCTGAACGCAAGCAAAAGGGGCAATTTTTCACTCCTTCTTACCTTTCCTCTTTTATTTCTAAGAAAGTATTAGATTTATACGCTTCTCATAATTCTCTTGAACAAAAGGGGTTACATAACCTAAAGTATGGAGATATCGCCTGTGGAACAGGCAATTTGCTTATTTCACTAATTTACGAATTCTATGATAGACTAGAGAAAACAGAATCTTCGCTAGGAGAATTAACATCTTTTGTCTTTAACAATATCTTTGGTTATGATGTTGACAGATTATCTTTGACGATTTGTCAGCTTCGTATTCTTTTCTTTCTCTCCAATTTCTCTAATCTAGATAGGTTACCTGATTTTTCATCCCATTTTCTTCAAGGGAACTCTCTCATTAGTTCTGATTGTTGTTTCGATAATAAAGATAATCTCTTGCTAAAACCTTTAGATATAAACCAGAAATTCGATATTCTTATTGGAAACCCTCCGTTTATGTGTTATGGTTTAAGAGATGCTCAAGAATACTCTAAAGAATACAAGAGGTTTTTACGCCAAAGGTTTCAATCAGCTGAATACAAGCTCAATCTCTATCCCATATTCATTGAGAGAAATTTAGAGTTATTGAAAAAGAATGGTATTTCTTGTTTGTTGACCCCTGATACGTTTTTTATAGGGCGATATTATTCCAAAATCCGTTCTTACATTATGGAACACTCACAAATCTTAGATGTTTCAATTTTTGATTTCGAGCCTTTCAAAGGAGTAACTCTGGGTAGATCAGTTATTTCGTTTTTTAGAAAAGGAGGAAAAAAAGAAGGATATCCTGAAACCTTCAATGCAAGGTGGATCAAATCAGTAGAGGATTTAAACAACAAAAAGTGGGAAGAACATCCAAACTCTCAATCAGATTTTATGAAAGCGGTTTACAATAGATTCACTTTGTTCTTTACAAATGAAGAGAAACGCTTTGTTCAGGAATGGAAAGATAAGTCGGAGTATTGCTTAGGTGATATTGCTTCTATTCATACTGGTGTAAGAAGCAAGATTGGTCAGAAGAACATTATTTCTGAAAATCAAGTAGGTTCTACTTGGAAGAAAGGTATAATCTCTGGAAAACAAGTCAAACCCTTCGAAATAACATATTTAGGTCATTGGATAAATATTGATCCTGCTATACTCTGGTCTGGAGGACATGATGCTAAAATAGTCGAAAGGACGAAATTAATCTTACGTCAGACAGGTTACCAAATAATTATAGCTGTAGATGAGGAAGGATATTATCACTTGAACAATTGTCATTCTTTAGTTGTGCGAGACAAAAGAGTAGATGAATATTCTCTTGCAGTGATATTAAACTCTAAGGAATTCAATCTTCTTTACAATATTTTAAGTCTAGAAAGGGGAAGGACATTTGCACAGATTGATATTGAGTTTTTGGAAAAAATTCCGCTATTAAAATTAAAAGATTACGAAAAAGTAATACTCTCTGAAACATATCATAGAATACGCACTAAAGCTCAAAAGGATTTAAAGACTGTACCTTATTCTCTTTACGATTTGCTTGATTACCAGAAGTAAAACGTAAATATTAATAATGAGCTAAAGTATCTTGAGATGTAATGAGAAAAGAAGTTTTTATCCCTCAGAAAAAAGAATTTCGCATTATTATTACTTCCTTTATCTTGCTTTTAGTTTTTTTCCAGATTCCTTTTGTCAATGGTGAACAAGATTTTATCAGTTTACAGATTTTTAACAATTACATAGATTTAGAATCCTCTCTAAAAGTAATTGTTCTAGACTTGCCCTCAATATCTGTTTCTCCCCCCAATCAGACAATTCAATGGGGTGAAGAAAATATCTCTTTAGAATGGGAAGTATATTCTAGTTCAGAATATGTCCTCTGGAGAAATGGTAGCATTCTCTGTTCTGGAAGCATATTAGATACCACTATAGTTTTAGAAATCACTGATTGGTTCAATGGTAAATGGTCTTTAGGAACATTTAATCTCACTTTGGAAGTCCTTAACACAGATATGGTTTCAGTTTCAGTAACTTCTTGGATTACTATAGCTTACACTATTGGTGACGAGTACGCTAATACAGCTGTAAATACAGCTTTCTCATCTAATGAAGACAATGCTATAGGAGCTCCTGATGGTGGATATGCAACACTTTTCATTGGTTACTCTAATGGGTATGTAACTCTCGATATGGGAGAGAATGAGGAGATACTTAATGGAGAAGGTAATGATTTCACTGTTCATGCTCAAGGCGAATTGTACATGGTCAAAGTTGCAAATAGTTTATCTGACATACCAACTAGTTTAGGTACTGGAAATGGAACAAAAAGTTTTGATTTGAGTGTAATTGGTTTTGATTCAGCAAGATACGTTATTGTTGAAATTAATGCAGCAGAAGGTACTGTAGAGCTTGATGCTGTAGAAGCTATAAATTATAACACTCTTGAAACAGACGAAGACAACCCTATAATAGTTGGTCCTGAAGATTTCTGGGTTTGGAGCAATATGACATTTGTTTCACTGATTTGGGACGCATCCGATTTTACTCCGATGAATTTCTCGGTTTCAATCGATGGTTCTAGAGTTCAGTCAGGTCCTTGGAATGGTGAAAATATTGAGTATGTTCTTACATGCAATTATCTAGGTTTTCAAATCATAAGATTAACTCTGTATGATATCTTTGGGAACAGTGCGTATGACGAAGTTGTTGTTGAAGTTCATGAAGCTCTTGAAGTTGAAACAACTGAAACCGAAGAAGAATCATTTGGGTTAATCATGCCAATACTAGCTATAGGTCTGATAGTGCTTACTTATAGAAGGTTCTACAGAAAAAGAAAAGAATAGAATCTTCTGTTTTCAAGGCTTGAAGCAATAACATGAACTACTCCTACCTTAAGGTAGGAATTTCTTGATTCATAGAAAAGACTTGACCACTAACAATAGCAGAAGCGCTAATAGTGACCAGAGGTCTGTTCTCCACAAGTAAAGAGGTACATCCCGTACCCCTCTTCAAAATATTGATTGAAGCGTTATAATCGCGGTCTAACTCTAAGTCACAATAAGGACAAAGGTGTGTTCTGGTTGAAAGGTTTTTCTTAACTATTCTCCCACATCTAGAACATTCTTGAGTAGTACCTTCAGGATGAACTTTAACTACTTTTTTATCAGCGTTTACAGCTTTATAAGATAAATAGCTGAAGAACTGTCCCCACGAAGCATCTAAAATGTGACGGTGAAGAGTGCGTGACCGCTTGTTATTTTTGTTACCTTTCTGTGATAGTGCTGTAATATTCAAGTCTTCTACACAGATAAAGTCGTAACTTCTAACATAAAATCTGGAAACTTTATGCAAGAAATCTTTACGTTGGTTAGTAACTTGCGCTAAAAGTTTAGCTAATTGTAACTTGGCTTTTAACCAGTTCTTTGAATCCTTCTTTTTACGAGAGAGGATTCTATGAGCGATTTTAATTTTCTTTAATTGTTTGTCTATATTCTTAGGGTTCTCTACTCTTCTACCATCAGAATCGACGATAAACGAAGAAACACCCACATCTATTCCCACTCTTTTATTGGTTTTAGGAAGATCTGTTAGAGTGTTTTCTACTTGTATATTAGCGAACCATCTACCCGTTTGAGAGCGTTTGAGAATTATCCCCTTAATTTTGTTTTTCCTTAATCTATTATTTAGTCCTCTACAATTGATAATTCCTATTTTAGAGAAAGTAATCTTGTTTTTATACTCGTCTATCTTGAACCCGCTCTGGTTGTAGTTAATAGTTTTGTAGCATCCCTTTCCTTTGAACCTTAAATGACCTATTTTACGCCCACTCTTTTTTAACTTTGATAGACTCTTGATATTTACCCACAAAGTATGATTGACCATCTGTAAAACTTTAGAATAAACTTCTTTTAGTTCAGGCATAGAGTTGTTTTTTAGTCTCACTATAAACGATTGAGTTTTGCTTTGTGTGAGTTTCTCTCCCTTCTCTCGCGCTTTCTTGCACTCTTCTAGTAGTTTATTATAGAGTTTTCTACAAATATCCAACTGTTCGACAAGTTTTGCCTGTTGTTGTTTATTAGGGTACAGTTGCACTTTGTATGTTAGCATTAGTCTATCCTCTTAGTTCTTTTTTCACTATAAAAAGCTAAAGTAAACCATCTAGCATCCCTCCCCCACTGATAATAAGGGGACTTCTGCCATTAACCGTTAAACCATTTTTGAGTTAAACATAATCATTTAAAAACCCACTAACCAAGCGTTGAAGGAAGTATATTGACATCCTTCAACTTTGCTGATGCTGAACAAATTCTAGACTTTTTATCTAAAACTTTGCATAAAGCTAGCGATGCACTTATTGACATATCTAGAAGTGGTTTTGAAATATCTTTCAAGGAAAATGATACTCCTGTAACAACAGGAGATCTAACAGTAAATACTATATTAGAAGAAGAATTAACTTCCAAATTTCCTGATATAGGTTGGCTCTCAGAGGAAACAAAAGATAATCTTGAAAGATTAAACAAAAAAAGAGTTTGGATTGTCGATCCTATAGATGGTACTAGAGAGTTTGTAGAAGCTATCCCTGAATATTCTATTTCGGTGGCTTTAGTAGAAGATGGTCAACCGATTATTGGAGCAGTTGTTAATTCTCAAAGAAAAGAATTTTTTACCGCAATAAAAGGTAAAGGTGCTTATTTAAACGGAGAACTGATCCATGTAAAAGAAAAATTAGAGGAAAAACTTGAGATAGTAGCAAGTCGTTCAGAAATTAAACGAGGAGAGTGGGAAAATCTAGCGAAACAAGCAAAAATTATTCCTACCGGATCAATTGCATATAAACTTGCTCTAGTTGCAGCTGGAGAAGCTGATGCCACATTTAGTTTAAGACCACAACATGAATGGGATATCGTTGCAGGATGTCTGTTAGTTGAGGAAGCAGGAGGAAAAATTTCAGATAAATACCGTCAAAGTTATAACTTTAATCAAAAAAACACACATGTAAATTCTATAGTAGGAACATCTGAAGTTTCAAACAAAATAATTTTCGAAATGATTGAGAAAGAGATGAAATGAAATGGAAGCAAAAAACGATCTGGTTTCTCCACATGGTGGAAAATTGATTGACTTATATATCCCAAATGAAAAAGCACGCTATGATCTGGTGGAGAAAGCTAAGATTCTCCCAAAATTAGAACTAGATGAGAGAGGATTGGCAGATTTAGAATGTATAGCTACAGGAATTTATTCTCCTCTTACAGGTTTTCTAGGTGAAGAAGATTATAACAGTGTTGTAAAAAACATGCGGTTAGCAAATGGAACAGTATGGCCTATTCCAATCACTCTGTCAGTGAATGAAGATTTTGCGTCAAAATTAAATATTAACGATGAAATCTCCTTAATGTGGGAAGAGACCCATATAGGTTTGATGAAAATCTCTGATATTTACAGACCAGACAAAAAACTAGAAGCAATTAATATTTACAGAACCGATGACAATATCCATCCTGGAGTAATAGAATTATATCGTTCAGGTAATGTATATCTGGGTGGAGAAATAAAGCTAATTGAAGAAATACCTCATAAAGAAATAAATGATTACAGATTCACCCCTAAAATAACTAGGCAATTTTTTGTAGAAAAGAACTGGGAGACAGTTGTAGCCTTTCAAACACGAAATCCTATCCATCGAGCACACGAACACCTCCAAAAAATTGCAATGGAGTATGTTGATGGGCTCTTTGTTAATCCTTTAGTAGGTTTTACTAAAAAAGATGATATTCCATCGCATGTTCGAATGGAAACTTACAAAGTCATTTTAAACAACTATTATCCAAAAGAAAGAACTTTCCTAGGCGTTTATCCCGCACATATGCGCTATGCGGGTCCGAGAGAAGCTATCTTGCATGCCATTAGTAGACAGAATTATGGTTGTTCTCATTTTATTGTTGGTCGAGATCATGCTGGAGTGGGGGACTATTATGGTACCTATGAAGCTCAAGAAATCTTCGATCAATTCTCTAAAGATGATCTTATGATTACTCCTATAAAATTTGAATATGCTTTCTATTGTAAGCTTTGTGAACAGATGGTCACAAAAAGAACTTGTCCCCATGGAAAAGATGCTCATATCTTCTTATCTGGTACTAAAGTTCGTGAAATGCTAACAAAAGGA
The DNA here is from genome assembly GCA_019057815.1 of Candidatus Heimdallarchaeota archaeon. Classification (GTDB taxonomy): domain Archaea; phylum Asgardarchaeota; class Heimdallarchaeia; order Heimdallarchaeales; family Heimdallarchaeaceae; genus 18H4-34. The sequence continues at coordinate 29,719 of JAHLWR010000024.1, read as the reverse complement.
GAAATGCTACCAAGAGAATTCACTAGACCTGAGGTAGCAATGATTCTTATCGACTCTGTTAATAATAAGCGTTTAAAAGTTACACAAAAAGGTGTTACCATTTTATTTACTGGACTCTCTGGGAGTGGAAAAACTACCATTTCTAAAGGTGTAGCTGAGGAATTGAAGAAACGAAGATACAAAGTAGAACGATTAGATGCGGACATAGTAAGACAGAATCTTAGTAAAGGACTTGGTTTCAGTAAAGAAGATCGTGATGAGAATATTCGAAGAGTGGGTTTCGTTTGTCACCTCTTATCACGAAATGGAACCATAGCTCTTATGGCAAATATTGCTCCTTATATTTCTGTCCGTGAAGAGATTCGTCAACGCATAGGTGATTTTATGGAAGTTTATGTTAAATGTCCTGTTGAAGTCTGCGAAACTCGTGATCTTAAGGGGTTATATGCTAAAGCAAGAGCTGGCATTATCAAAGGATTTACAGGTGTAGATGATCCATACGAAGAACCCCAACATCCTGAAGTTGTTTGTGAGACAGATAAAGAATCTGTTGAAGAAAGTATCCAGAAAGTTCTTGATAAGATGATTGAATTAGGATATATTGAACCTATCAAAGTTAAAGAACCAATTTAATGTTTCTTTTCTCTTTTTTAAATTTCCTTTAACTACGATTTTTAATGTCCTACTAAATGAATTCACTTTAAAAAACCCAATTCTTTCTTTTTTTCTTTCCACTTAGTTAGAATAAAAAAGCGCGTTCTATAATCAATAACTCCTTTACAACACTATTTCCTCTAAATCTTTTTCTCAATAAGAATGTAATTCTTGTTTCAAGCTTTTCATAATCACGAACTCAAGAGTTGAGATATTTTAGATAATATTTTTTAAGTTATTTTTATGTAATATATTATTGGTAACTATCTGAAGACTTATCATTGTTTGTGAATAAGTTTAAATAAATGGGTTTTATTAGGTGTAGTAATGTCAAACACAGAAGAATCAAGAGAAAATAAGGAATCTGAATTATCAAAACTTGAAATTGTATTATCTAAAGTGAATGACGAATCAGTAAAGGAGATTGCAAATATATTTGTTAAAGCAATTATGAATGATGATTTGATTATAGAAAAAATTGAAACAGGATTTGGTATCAAAATTAAAGAATCTGACTATTTCGAAAACATAAAAGAGATAGATAAAGAAGAAGTTTGTATAATAATAGGTTCTCTAATTCCTGCAATCTATGAAATATTCGAAAATAGTGATTTTGAGGAACCAAAAATAAAAGACGAAAAAGAAAAGGAAAAAATGTTGAAAATAATTAATAGTATTGATCAAAAAATAAAGGATTTCATCATATCATTTCTAAATAGACCCTCACATCTGCTTTCAAATACAACTTTTGAAATTTTAACTAGAAAGATAAAAGGAAAAGAAATGGAAATTAATGAAAGATTTGCAAATCTCTATCTAGATTATTTTAAAAGCGAATATGAAAAAGAAAGAATAGTTCTTTCATTAAGTAAATTTGAAATTGAGAAATTAATTAGCAAATTAAATAGAGTATTGTCAGAAATTGAAGGTGATGACATTGAGTAAAATACAAACTGTTAATTATGATGAAGAGTCACAAAGAAAAGACAAAAAAGAAAAAGACATAATGGATCTGGAATATACAAATATGTGCAAATATGTTTATACTAAAAAAACTAGAGGTTTAACTTATCAACCTGAGCCAACTTCCTTTATAATTTATCTAGAGAGAATACGTAAACTACAAGAAGTAGTTCATACGATACAAGAATTTCAATTACAAATCCTACCTGAATCGCATATAAAAATGCCACTTGAAATATTACAAGCATTTGAATTAGAGATTGGAGATAAAATCACTGCAATTCTATCAGAAGACAAAGTACTGATTATGGAACCAGATAGTACAAAAAAAGGATTATTTGAAGAAATTGATGAAATACCGTATGATGATGAAGAATTATCGAAAAAAGAATCGAAATTAATAAAAAAAGCAATAAAACAATGTAAGAAAGGAAAAACGGTTAGCTGGGAGGAACTAAAGAAAAACGATAAAATATGGAACTAACTGGAGAGGGTAGAAATCACTTATGAACTCGAATTTACTAGATCTTTTACGAAAAAACTTGAAAACAAAAGAAACAAAATTCCTCCTGATATTATAGAAGCTGTAAAACAAATAATACTTGATATGAAGCGTGGAGAATCTCTCAAAAGCAAGTATGATGTTCGTAAGTATAGAGAAAAAGAAAACTATTTTAGAATAAGAATAGGTGACTACAGAGTTATGTATCGGTTATTTAAAAGTAAAAGAAAGATTATAGTTTTAAATATGTATAGAAAATGATATATTTTCAAGTACTATCTCGTTGCAGATTTAATAAGATTTGTGAAAACTTGTATTTGTTGGGTCTTTATGATAATTTTTCATCTTTCTTAAAACATTCTGAAAGTCTATGATTCTGTATCACCCCACCTAACACCTCTTTTCTCTTCTTTGTACGGTGTACTCTCTGCTTCATGTGATTGTTTCCATCTCGTCAAACCGTACAAATCATGTTCCGCACATTAAAGTAAGTAGTATTTCTCTATTAGAACTGGTGTAATACCTTTTAATAGTAAAAATCGCTCATCAAGAGGAAATATTTACGAAAGTAAAAAAAAAACGTAAAAGGAATTTTATCCAGGTTATAGAACAGCTCTTTTTTTGGAATTAATCTTTGGATGTGTATTCTTTTGCCATCTCTTCATCTTTTTTTGCTAAATCTAACTCATCAGCACTTTTATGTGCAAAAGCTCTAGCTTCGTATGCTCTCGCTAAACCCTGTCAATTTTCAATTGGTTTGAGTATTTTTATCGCGTGGTTACATGATTCAACTATTTCTTCATATTCAGAAGGTATCAAATCCAAATTCATCAAATCTGAATATATAATATATACCCATCCAGCACCCATAATATGATCAACTGAATCACCTTTATTAAATGCCTCCAAAGCCTCCTCAAGAAGTTTCAAACGATTCTCAACGTTTCTAGTAGTAAGCTCTTGTACTGCTGAAGAGAATAAAGATCGTGCTATCGCAATATCATCTCCGGAATTTTTTGCTGCGACTAATTCAAGTTCTTGGACAGCATTAGCCTCTTCCACTTCATTCAAATCACGTAATGCATTTCCTTCACGCATTAAAACATAAGCAAGAACACGTTGTTGCTCCTTATAGCTGTCAGGATCAGATTCACTAATAGAAAATGCAAGTAGTTCCTCTTTTATACGTCTATATTCAGCCAATGCATCTGCATAACTCTCTACTAGTTCATATTTATGTAATGCGTCCTCAATAGCATTTTCAAGTGATTTAATCCTACCAATTAGTTCGCCCAATTTGTAACACCAAAAAGATTTTACTCTATTCTAAATTTAGCTAAGTATGCCAAATAAACTTTTGTCAAAAAAAAACAGGTCAATTTTAACTTTATTCTATTCCCTTTCACATTTCTTTTCCTTCTCTACTTTTAAAGCAAAACCAAAGAATGAAGCACACCCAGCAAGAGAAAATCAACTTATTAGAAGGTAGTACATAGGTTTCTTACTTCCCTACCTTTTTAGAAGATTCCTTCTTGTATTGAACCCTTTCCAAGAAGACACTACCTCTATTTCGTGTGGAAATCTCTAAAGGTAAAAAATCAAAAGATTTTAGGAATTATAGCAAAATAACCGCTTTAGCACGTTACTCTTTTTTTCCAGTTGAATCCTTTTCCCATTCATGTAATTGTTGAAATAGCTTATCTATTTCTTTTTCAATAGTTTTGGTTTTTAAATCAAAACCACATTCAGAACAAAAATTCTGCTCAACATATTCTAAAACCACATGACAATTAGGACAAACCATCATTTTTTGTTTGGTTTTAGTTTCTTTTTTACTTCTTTCTTCTTGAAATTTTTTCAGTCTAAGCGCTCTTTCGCGTTTTTCTTCCCAATCTTTGAGCGTAAATGTTTCATCTTCTGTTTTAAAAATGATTTTTTCAGAAAGATCCTCATATTTATCTTCGTCCTTCCGCTTTCTAAACATACAACTCACCCAAGCTATATTTTTGACATATTTAACAATTACCATGAATTATTTTTCCCACTTTGTCCAAGTTTAGTGAAATAGTATGTTACCCTAACTCTATTTCTCGTGGAAAAACTCTACAAGTGAGTAATCAAAAGGTTTATAGGATTTTTCACTCATCTTGATAGGATGAAAACTTTTGTTATTTTTGATAAATATACAAAAAGAGAAATTCCTGAAAATTTTCATAAATATGATAATCGCTCTGATGAAGCCGTAGTGGCATATTTCATTGATCGATGCTCAAAAAAAGAAGACAAAGTCATAGATATTTTTGCTGGACTTGGAACGACATTATTCTTAGCTGAAGAAATGGGACGTATTCCTTATGGTATTGAATTAATCGAAAAGAAATGTCAATTCATAAGAAAGAATCTTAAAAATAAAGATAATATTATTCATGGCGATTCACGTAAACTGTTAGAGTATGATATCCCAAAATGTGATTTCAGTTTTTCTTCTCCTATCTTCATGAATAAAACCGAATCAATCAATCCTTTAAGTGGTTTCACCTCTGAAGGAGGTTACAATCAATATTTGAAAGAAATTCAAAAAATTTATTCAAATCTTAAAAAAGTTATGAAACCGAATTCTACCATTGTAATCGAAGTTTCTAACTTGAAAAACCAAGATGTACTAACTACACTCGCTTGGGATATTGCTTTCGAAGTTTCCCAAGTATTCCATTTTGTAGGTGAAGTGATTGTTGTTTGGAATATACCTGGATTAAATCTTAAAGATGGAACCTTTGGTTATGGTTATGATCATCACTATTGTCTAGTTTTTAAAAACATATGAGCTAGTTTCTTTGTCACAGAACTGTTATTATGAACTACCTCCACCAATAAGTGAAAACTCAAAAATTCTTTGCGTTATCTAACTCTACGAATGCTTTCCATTCTTAAGGTATTATTCATTCATTTCTTTAAAATACAGGTTATTTCACTTTCTTTTCTATGATTCTATTAGAAAAATTACTTTTCTAAACTAAAACTTCATTTATCGAAAAATTGTTCCCTTATCGGTTTAAAGTCTAGATATTTTAGAAAGATTTCTTCCTTAAAAAGAACTAAAGATTCCTTATTTTTGCAGGATATCTGTTTTCCTTTTAAGACCGCATATTGAAATTGAATTGGAGAATTATTAATAATTTTAATGTCACATTCGTAATTTAATATCTCTGTAAGTTTAATGGAAAGGTTGTTCTCTAGCTCTTTTTCAAGTTCTTGGATGCAATCTTCTCTAATAAATACCCCAATATCAATATCTCTGAAATAATTAGCGTTGACAAAACTTCCGTGGATGTAAGCAAATTCTATGTTTTTATTTTCGTTAAGAAAATTACTGATAATTGTTATTATTTTCTCTTTTTCATTTTCTTCTAAGCTATAAAAGATTTGCATTCTATTTCACCAATAACTGTTTAATATCTTTTAAGAATTCATTAACAAAAGAATGATCAATCTGTGCTATTTCGTATATTTTTTCGTCATCAATTACCCAGTATTGATGAGCTAAGATATTTCTAAACTGTATCATTTTGACTATTTTTTCAACTAAGGTATCTGATGATATTCCGAGTCCTGAGAGTTTTCTAAAACAATCAGCATAAGTTGAAGGAGGAGAAACTTCTGTCCTTGAGATAATATGGTTGCATAAGGAAACCAAACCTTCAATTAAAGAAAGCAATCTATATTTTAAAGCATCTCTTCTAATGTCATCCTTAAGAAAATCCTCTAATTTTGTATTCTTTAGTTGTTTAATTTGACTTAATCTTTGTTCAACCTCTACGATCCGATCGAATATGAAGTCCTTATTTATCTCCTTCTTATCCAAAACTCTCAAATCCTTATTTAGTAATTGTTTTCTATATTAAATAGTTTTGTGCAATAAATTCTCTCAATCTATCAAATTATTTGTTTCTTCTTCTTCTTCTTTTCTTCACTTTTGATATCATCACTCGATCATCATCAAATAATAACCATCTGATTTTATCTCCGTTTTTCAAGTGCAATGCTTCTACTATTTCTTTTGGAACAGTTGTTCGTCGTCTGCTTTCCCTTATTGTTAGTGCGGTTTCGGTGATATATTCTACTTCATCGATGTTTATTTTGTTCATTGAAGTACTATTCTATTTTTACTTATATATGTTTTGGTTTTAAAACAAAATACTTTGCTTCAAGTTGTTACAAAGTGTATCATTATTGCCCTTACAACGATAGATATTCCAGTGAAGTAAAAAAATATTGACACCAAAGGGTATTGGTGTGACACAAACCTTATATGGTTTACTACAGAATCTTTTCAAACTTAAAATCTGGTTAGTATGGCTGATGCAACTGTTTTAGCTGTTGGATGGTATATACTTTTTGCTTTTCTAGCATTAGTATGCGAATATGTAGACTCGTCGATGGGGGGAGGATATGGGACAATTTTGGTTCCTGTTCTCTTAGCCTTCAACATTGATAGATATCTATTAATTCCTGCAGTTCTATTTACGGAAGTATGGACAGGATTCGGTTCTGCAGCTCTTCATCACTATGTAGGAAATGTTAATTTCCGTATTTACTTCAAAAAGAAAGACAAGACAATGAAAAATCGAAAAATGGAAATGTCAGATGATTTCAAAATCTCAACTATTCTTGCAAGTTGTGGTATCATTGGTGGTATTGCTGCAGCTTTTATTGCAATAAACATTAATGAAGTTGCCATGACGACTTACATCGGAGTTTTAGTTGTCCTTGTAGGTCTTTTTGTTTTATTAAAACTCAAATGGAAATTTTCTTGGTGGAAAATTATTGGTATTGGTTTTCTTGCAGCATTCAATAAAGGATTGAGTGGCGGGGGTTATGGTCCTCTTGTATCATCTGGACAAATGATAGTTGATCGCAATCCTCGTCAGGCTGTAGCTTCCACTTCCCTTTCTGAAGCTGTTGTTTGTGTAGCATCACTGATTATCTACTTCACTGCAACTGGAACTACTCTCACTCCTGCTTTTGGATTTCTTGTTTTAGCTCTTCTCGTAGGTGCGATTCTTTCCGTTCCTTTAGCAGTTTTTACAGTTAAGTACATCCCAATAAAGAAGTTGCAACCAATAATTGGAGCGACAACTATACTGTTGGGTGTTTTTACTTTAATCAAAACGTATGTGTTATGAAACTGAAACATCATTATAGAAATGACACTCCAAGGAAGATAGTGTTATATGATAGTTTGACAAAATCAAACCATGATTAAAATAAAGGATTTTCTAATAACTGGAATTCTTTTTTTTTCATTGCTTTCACTAGTATTTTCCCAAGAACTGGTCTTTGTAAATGCACTTGAGATGGGATCTTCCGAAATTCTGTCAGATAATAGCTTGAATTACTTAAACCCTACTGATCTCGATTGGACTGATATATCAATTTATCATACAGGAAATGCAACGCTTTTAGATACTACTTCTGATGACTATTTCGAATATTCAATCTCAGATACCATGATCTATTTGCATGAAGTCGATACTCATCAATGTATGTTTGGTCTTTACGCAAAAGTACCTGTAAAAAATGATTTTCTCGCCTTCTCTTGTGAATTTCGATCCAAAGCTGATCTTGCTGATGTTAGAAATGGTATTATAAGATTCTTTGACTCAAATTCACTTGAAAGAATCAATAACACTCCTATCTTTATGTCACAAGCAGATGGTGTCTCTCTGGATAGTGGATATGATTATCTGGGAGGTAATTTCTCTTTTGAAGGATATACTGAAGTCATTATGTTTATCTACATGGGTGACATCTATGCTGCTAATTGGAATTTGGAGTGCTGGGTAAGAAATTTGAGAATATATACTGAAGGACAATTACCATTAAAAAACTCATTACCTCCATCTATCCCTTTGAATTATTATAATTGGACTTGTGATACTTATGGAATATCAACAACAGGGTCATTAACACCCTTTTCTGGTGGTGAGTTTTCGTATAGTGTTAATCAATCGCATGTTTTGATTGAAGAACAGGGTTCAGGAACGAATAATGCTTATGTGGGCGTTTCAACAACCATCCCAATATACTATGACTTCATAACTTTTGCTTTTGAAGCAAAGATATCATCAGATTCAACAGGTGAATCAACAGTCCATTATAGAATTTATGATTCTGTAACTAAGCAACGAATTTATCCTCATGTTGGTTTAGGTTTCTTTTCTATTGATAACGGGGAAACAGGTTTTAATTATTTTGAATTAAACATCTCCAAGACGGGTTTTGACGAAGTAGAAATACTTTTTTTCTATAGAGACATTTCTAGTATAAATGATAATCATAAACTATGGATTAGAAACTTCAGACATCAGTACCCTATAGAGTATGATAATAAACCTCCTATAATTACATCTGTAAATGAATATGTATATAAATATGGAATCATAGGGAATTTTCTCAACTGGACTTTGGAAGATGAAAATCCATATAATTATACAATCCTTCGAGATGGTTTAGTTTTATGTAGTTATCAATGGAGCAATAATGAGACAGTGTTTTATAATGTAGATTTATTACCCGTTGGTACTTATAATTATACGTTAGTTGCTTATGATTGTTATGAAAACAAAGCAGCAAAAACTATACTGGTAATTGTTATTCCTGCAGTTACAGAATTAACTACAATATTTGCTCTGATTATCTTTCCAATAGTTTTAGTTACAATAACTTATCTAAAACATGATAGAAGAAAAAGAAGTAAACTAGCGAAATAAAAATATCTTCTAAATATATTTCTCAAAATTAATCAATAGAGTAGAGTAAGAATAATTAATATAATGTCGTTATGGAGTTCTTTGTGCGAAAATTCAAACCTTTTATTGAATTTATTCTCAATTTTAATGACAAAAAATACATTTCAAATGATTTAAACAAGAAAAATTGGAGAAATAATTTGTATTTTCAATCTATTTTTCAAAGAAATATTCCCAATAGAGAATTTCATCTTCACTTAAGTCTTTGAGCAATTTCTTTCCAATAATTAGATCATAGTAAATTGGACTTATCCCTTTTCCTGGTCTTTTAGTTGTAATATTTTCAGGAGTGATTACTTTTCCTTTTGATATTGAACACGAAGTAACTAGCGATCTTCGAGCGTTCTTTCTTGCAGGGAGTTCTGCTTCTATGATTTCTTTTTCATATTTTCCTAGAGACTTCAATAAAAGATCGAAATTATCTACTACTAATTTCAAATCTTTAGGATCCATAGCATGATAATGGTCATTTCCTGGTAGAGACTTATCTAAAGTGAAGTGTTTCTCTAAAATTGTTGCTCCCATAAGATAAGCAGCGACTAGTGTCACCATCCCTTTATCTGGTAAAGTGTGGTCAGAATAACCTATGATATGCTTTGGAAAGACTTTCTTTAGATGTTTGATCATTCGTAAATTAGCATCTTCTCTTTTAGTTGGGTAGCTTAATATACAGTGAAATGGTGCGATTGGTATTTCTTCATTAATTTTCTTGATTTCGCTTATAGCGTATTCTATTTCTCCTATTGTTGATGCTCCTGTAGATAGGAAAATAGGTTTGTTTTTTTGTGCAATATTTCTCAAAAAGGGTAAATTAGTTATATCAGCTGAAGCTATTTTGAAAACAGGCATGAGTGGTTCTAGAAAATCTACGCTTTTCAGATCAAAAGGTGTAGACATGAAATAAATCCCTTGTCTTTCCGCTTCTTTTGCTAATTCGATGTATTCCTCCTCACCAAAGGTATCAAATAATTTAAAGAAATCTCTCTGGGTTTTATCAGTCTCCCAGTAAGCTGGAGAGTCTCTTGCTGCTAATGTCTCAGCTTTATATGTTTGGAATTTTATTGCGTCAGCACCTGCTTGAGCAACTTCTTTAACCATTTTTTTAGCTATGTCCATGTCGTTTTCATAGTTAACTCCGGCTTCAGCAACAATGAAAGGTTTTCCCCTATCCTTTATTAAAGTGTCTCCAATCTTTATCTGATTCATATCATCCCGTATTTGATTACCTATTTAAGAGATTCGAAGGATATTTCTTCTCATATTCATCAAAAATTAGTCTTAATACTCTTTTAACGCCCTTTCTCAAGTCATACCGTGCGAGAGATTCATTCATTTGTAACCTTTTCTGGTAATCTGTCATGAGCAGTTCTAGACTTTCTTTCAGACGTTCAGACGTGTGGTCATCAGCTCTTCCTAAATAGATAACTCCTTCAACATCCTCAACAAAAGTATGATGTGTCTCTCTTTCATTTTGCGCTATTGATATGCAGGGAACACCAAGTGAAGCTATTTCAAAAACAGTTCTTCCATTGGAAGTTATCGCTATGTCTGCTTTGTGCATATGTTTGGACATTAACTTAACATCTCTAAGAATTTCTATTTTTAATCCTCTATCTTGAAGGGTTTTTGCATAGTTTTTGAGATTTTCAAGATTTTTATAGGCCAAACCAACTATGATCGTTATTTCAAAATACGTATTTTCAAATGATTCTAGAACTTTAAGCGTTTCTAACGACAAATTATTCTGATCTGTTCCCCCAAAAGCTATAAGAATATTATCAATTTCCTTTTGAACTGTTTTAAAGGGAACTAGAAAGAACTCATCTCTTAAGCACAAATACTTATACCCACTCACAACATTTTCTTGATTATTTTTATCAGCTTGGTAAACAGCATTAATAACTATATCAGCATAGTCTAATCCTGCTCCCAAATCTTCAAATGAAACGATAAAAACGTCGAATGTAGAGATTTTTTCCATCAACTCGATAGATGTATCTAAAATGTCTATCATGACTATCTCTGGGCTCTCTTTTTCAATTAAGTTGAAGAAATCTTGTTCATTTTCTATTTTTAGTATCTTATAATTCAAAGAAGATACCTTTTCTATTCCCAATTTTCTTTTTTTATCCATTATGAAGTAGATATCATGGTCGAGAAGATTACTCGCTAAAGTGATATTTCTGTATATATGCCCCATCCCAATATCAAAGTCTCCATCAACTCTCATAAAAATTTTCTTTCTTTTCATTATTTTCTCTACTACAGCCCAGTCAAGATAGCTATCAATGTCAATATCTTCCGTACCTGATGTTTCATAAATTTCCAAAGGCTCAAAGATTCTCGCTTTCTCTGTAATTAAATCTGCTTTAGAAATTACAATACTTCCTGTTTCAAAGAATACGGGAGATAACTCTTGACGATTGAGTCTCTCAGGATAATATGGAGAATATTTTTCTCCCTTTTTCTCCCAAAATAAATGACTTACAGGTTTAACAGATATAAGAGATGAAGCTTCTTTTTCGAAGAATCGTCTAATAGCTTCATCTAATGATGAAGTTTTCAGTAGAGGACTAGTGGGTTGAATAGTTATTACAACATCAAATTTCTCATTATTAATTTTGCAATATTCGTGAAAAGCATGAAATATTACTGGATCCAATGTCGTGATATCCTCTGCAAGGCTAGCAGGGCGCATAATAACTTCGTCAACATTGTAGAATCTTGATATGGCTGCTATTTCTTCATCGTCTGTTGAAACTATAGTTTTATCTACATATTTTGAAAATAAACAAGTCTTAATAGAATAAGATATCAAAGGGTTACCATTTAGAAACTTAACATTTTTTCTAGGTATTCCTTTTGAACCCCCTCTTGCTGGGATAATAACTAAAATTGAATTATTTTCATACACAATTCTGTAAAAAAAAATCTATATATGAGTTTTTCCAATAAAATTAAGAATCGAGATGAGGAGAGTAAAACCTGAATTAATTATTAAATTCTGACATAACAAGGTTTAAAATATCTTTTATCGGGTTCTATTCATGGGTGGCTTTTTTCTAACTAATAATACAAGTGAAGTATTAGAGAAAACAGTTATTGAAATTTTTAGTAAAAAAGAAATGAAGAAATACACCATTTTAAATTTTGAAGGATATAAGTTGCTTTATTTTCACAAAATAAATGTATCTACAACAAGCCATATTTTCAAAAGAGATAGTGATTATGTTATTGGAGTGGGAACATTCTTTTTTAATAATAAATTTGGTTATGCAGCTTTAGAAGATATATATGAAAGCTACCTGAAAGAGCAAGATTATCAGCTTTTCAATGAAGTTATGGGACATTTTAATTTAATTCTCTATCTAAATGGAAAAGTAACCATAATTACTGATAAAACTGGGTCCTATCATTCCTTTTATTCCGTTATTGATGAAAATATCTATTGTTCAACTTCTTTCTATTCTATCATCGAAATTCTAGATCAAATTACAATTAACAAGCAGGAATTAATAGAATTCATGATGTTTGAAGCATTCTTTCTCAAGACACCAGTTAAGGAAATAGATTTTCTAAAATTCGGGCGTATTCATATGCTTGATAATAAACATATGATAGAAACAAAAGAATATTTCAAAGAAAGAACGATAAAGAAACAAGTAACTATTGATACAATTATTGAGGAAATCAAGAAGTATTTTGATATTTTTACAGATATGGATATGTCATTATCAGTAGAATTATCTGCTGGTTATGATACTAGGTTAGTCTGTGCTATCTTTAAGAATATGAATTTAAAGCACGTTTTGAATACAAATGAAAATACCGCTGATCCATTAGATTCCGCTATTCCTTTAAAAATTGCTAAAGAAGAAAATAGAGAAATTATTTTTTTTAAAAGAAAAATGGTAGATTCAAATTTTGATGAAGCAATTTTCAGCTCCTTTGAAAAAAATGAACTTATTAGGGAAAATTTTGGAGGTTATTATTCGTCAATAATTTTCGATGAAAAAACTAAAAAATTCGATTTGATTGTCGGGGGTTATGGAGGAGAACTATATAGAGATTTAAAGTACAAAAAAACTAAGAATATTAATAATTTATTGAGGAAGCAATATACAACAATTCCAATTCCATTTATTCTATCAAAAAAAGATCATATGAATTATAGAAAAAAATTGAAGCAAAAATTCTATTTTCTTCTAAATGAAAAGAAGGATAAACTAAGTAGGGAGGAACTCGAAAGAGTTTATTATTTTCTTAAAATGATGTATTGGGGTGGGAGTAGAATTTCTTTTTTCAACAGATATGGATATCGCTTACATCCACTTTTGGATTATGAGTTAACATCTTTTGTATTCAAAATTAGTAGAAAAGAAAAAGATGATGAGAAATTTATGATGCAAATAATTGAGAAATTTGATAAAGAATTTGCTTCATATAAATCAAATTATGGATATAATTTCGTTTGGAGTGAAGATAAGAGGAAAATCATTACACCAAATGAGACTATTAAAGAAAAAATGAAAGTCATTCTAGGAATTGTTATTAGAACATTTATCAAAGATGAATACTTGATCTTTAAAACAAAAAATCTTCTCAAAAATATAACTAAGAGCAGAAGTAAAAAGAAAAGAGCTATAAAACCTGAAGCAAAAATAGGAAAACCTTGGAGAGAATATTTAGAACAAGAACTGTTATTCACTAAAATCTTTGGAAAAAGAATTAATAAGTTGAGATTAAAAGAATCAGATTTAGGTAGAGTTTATACTGTGGAATATTTTCTTGAAAGATTTAGGTCCAAAATAAAATCAAATTGATATGTTCAAAAGTAGAAATAAAGTAATGATTTTTTTAAAAATAATCATCTATGATATGATTTTGAAGTATCTTGAGAATAATTTGAATAGCTAAAGATGGAGACTTTGTAATTTAAGCCCTTTGGGGTTTAAAAGAAAACCACAAATCTAATAAATACAACTAAAAAACAAATACCTATGTATATATTGCTAAGTGGTGCAAAAAAAAATGCAGGCGATTATCTAATTTTTAATAGAGCTAAAGCACTCTTAGAAGAACACTTAAACGAGGAGTTTACCATCTATAAAAGATGGGAGAAGTTAGATAATAAATTAGATGTTGTGAACTCTTCAAAGGGAGTTATAATCTGTGGAGGACCAGGCTATGGAGAGAGATTTTACCCAGCAATATATCCCTTAACCAATCCTTTAGAGAAAATTGAAGTGCCAATAATACCTTTTGGTTCAGGATGGTCAGGTTTACCCCTAAACATGAAAGAATTTAGGTTCACTGATAGTTCAATAAAGGCTATTCAAGAAATCCATTCAAATATCACTGAATCTAGTGTAAGAGATGTTTTAACTTTAAAGATTCTTTCTTGGAATAAAATCACCAATGTTGTTTTATCAGGATGCCCAGCTTGGTATTCTTTAGATACGATCAATACTGATTTTATTCCTCCAGAACAAATAAAAAGAATTGTTATTACAACTCCTGCTAAAATCAAATATACCTATCAAACAATCAAACTTTTTCATATCGTAAAAAATCTTTTCCCAAGAGCAAGGATATTATGTAGCTTTCATAGGGGGATAAGCAAAGATCAGTATATCAAAAGAAGAATTAGTTATGTTTATCGTTTCTTAGAATTCTATGCAAGATCATTAGGTTTCAGTACAATTGAAATGTCTTATGGTGCTGAAAAGCTCGAATTATATCGAAAATACGATTTACATGTAGGTTATCGAGTACATAGTCACATCTATTTCTTAAGTATCAAAAAACCCTCTTTCTTGCTTCATGAAGATGGAAGAGGAAAAGGTCTTTCATTAACAATTGACAATGAATTGGATGTTTCAGCATTTATGCCTAAAGCTCTAAAAGATCTCAAAAGGAACATTAAACACACTCTTGAAAATGAATTTGAAAAATTCTACTCAATTACTGACTTTATGAAGAAAAAATATTACGATGTAATGCTTCCCTTTATTGAAAACTTGAAATGAAATTTTGAATCACATAACACAATGTTCAGATATTTTTAAATAGGCATTATAATTCTCTTTTTCAATCATTTGGTGTAAATGCATGACGGAAGTTTCCAAACATTCTTTGTTTGAACAAGGAAAGAGCTCTAAATTCCTTGTAATCTTCATCATCTCATTTGCACTAGCTAAACTATTTGGTGTTGCTTTCACTAAAATTTTTACAAATGTTCTCACTCGTGATGAAATGGGACAATATACACTTATTATTTCAGCTGCTGCACTAATTATGACTTTTGCTGCTTTTGGGTTCCCAAGTGCATTAAATCGATATACAATAAGGTACAAAACGAAAGGAAAAACACAAGAAATTAGAGATCTTATTTTTACAGGTACAGTTATATTTATTTTAATTGAGTTTCTTATTGTAGCTACGCTACTCGTACTTTATCTTACTAGTGATATAATGCCTTGGTTTTTAGAGCTTGAAAGTTACATTGCTGCTCTATCACTTATTGCGATTATTGTATTAGCTCAAATCTTTAGTACAATTTGTTTTACTGTTGCAACTTCTCTTCAAAACAGTCGACATTATGCTATAGTTGTAATTATGCGAGTGTTGCTTCAAATTCCTTTTGGGATACTATTTGTGATTTTCCTAGATTTAGGTGTTTTTGGTCTAATTGCAGGTTTGGCTGTTACTGAGTTTATTGTAGCATTATATAGTGTTTACAAAATAGTAAAGGATATAGGTATTGGGAGATTTTCAATAAAGGAGCTTAAAAAAATCACTAAATACTCGTTACCACCTTACTTTGCCGGTATTTTATTTTATGTATTTGATTTAGCTATCCTCCTTTTTATCGATTTTACAGATCCTACCACTGGGACAACAACTATCGCTTTGTACAGATTTGGTGCATTGACTGTTGTTAACCTAATATTGATAGCTGGAAACGTGTTTAGAATGGTTTATCGTCCTGTTATTTACAAGAATTTTGAAAGGGATCGATTTAAGGAAATGGAAAGGCTAACTGTCCAAATTTCTAAGATTTTTATAATCGTATTCATTCCCATAGCCTTGATATTGTTCGCTTTCTCACCTTTACTAATCAGTTTTTTTACAAAAGATATTTATCTACCAAGTATCTCCGCTATTCCTTTACTACTTCTGTCTGTTTTCTTCCAATACTTACAAAGTATAGTTACTTACGGTCATGGTCTTTATTTCAAAAACTACTGGAATGGAATTGTAGGTGTAATTAGCTTTATTGCAGCAGTAGTGGTAGCTTACTTCACTATTCCAATTAATCCACTAGTTGGAATATCTTTAGCTTATTTGACACGTCGAGGTTTATATTTTATAGGATTATTTTTTGTTTCACAAAGATATTTCAAGGTTAAATATGATTTGAAAGTCTTATTTAGTATATTATTGATATCCGCGATTTCAATAGGGTTAGGTGTTATTTTCTATTTCTGGGTATTCTCTTTTCTAGGTTATGAAACTAATATTGTAATCTCTTTCTCGATTAGCACAGTATTATTTTTTATTTTGGTTTTTGTTTCAAAACTTGTAACTAGAAAAGATATTAATTTCCTCACAGATATTTTCAAAGATTACACTAAAGGGTTTAAACAATCCAGAAACCGAAACACTTAGAAAAATATTCGAATAAAGTATAAGGAATCTATTTAATTTTGATTATTTCATCAATTTTACTCTTTATATTCTCTAATGAATTACTTTTAAAGAGCAATTCTGAATCAAATTTTTTCATTTCTTTTGTTTTCATTTTTTCTAAAAAGTCTTCTGTGTCGCATATTTTTGTTACAAAACCCCCTTCCACTAATGGTTGCATATATTCAATACCCGGTGCTTCATAGAGAAATGTTTTGAGATCAAAACTTAACCCTTCAAAGATTGCCGTAGAATACACTCCAATTTGAATCTCCGATTCAGCAAATAATTGATAGATTTCTTTCCCACTAAATTCAACTACTTCTATATCACTTTCCTCCAACCAAGGAAAATTTTTCTGCCAATCTTCACATTCCGAAGGATGAAGTTTATAGATTATTTTATAGTCTAAATTATCTACTTTACTCAGATTTGAAGCAAACTTTGAGAGGTTATAACCAATAGTCTTCTGAGAAATAAAAAGAATTTGTTTCTCTTTCTTAACTTCTTTAAGTTCTTCCTTTTTCTTTTCCCATTCAGGATAACCAATATTGAAGATTTTACTCTTATCTATTGGATATTTTACTGTTTCTTTCCAGAATTCACCAAATGAGAAAAAATAATCAGGAAAAGTGTGTTTTCTTGCTTTATCTTTTTCATAAGAATAACCAACATGGTATCGTGTTATAACTCCATGTTGCAGTTCTATGACTGGTATTTCTTTTGCTTTACATGCCTCAATGAAGTCCTCTTTTCCGTAGCTACATATAACTATCACAATCTTTGGTTTAATTCTTTTCAGTATGGAAAAATAGAGTGGAAGAAATCTTGATCTTCTTGTAAGGATGTTTGTTACAAGTATAATGAGATCTAGCTTTATTTCGAAGAACTTCTGAAATTCAGAAGAAATTCTTTCCAAAACATCCTTATCATTAGAGTTCAAGGTTACTTTTCCTTTTTTAAACAACCTTTTAATCTCTACTAATAAACTAGCAAAAGCGAAATACTTGAGATTCTTTGTTTGAGGGGGGGATAGATATTGTAATGAAAAATCACTTTCTATCGATACAGCAGAATAATTGAGTTTATCGATAAAAGTGTCAGTATAAACATCCCACCATTTACCATTTGATTGCAATTTTCTTTTAGGATTACTAAGAATGAGTATATCTTTTTTCCTTGCTATGAAGGGGTTTTTTCCCAGTCTTACCAAAGAATAGAGATAATTTTTTGCTTTAATAAAATAGTTAATCAGTTTTGGAGGAGGAGAAACTCGAGACTCAGAACCAGATTCTAAAGGTACAATTTTCTCATAAAAGATTATCTGAAAGGCATTGAACCTTATTCTCTCCCAGAAATGAATATTATTTATTTTCAATTCAAATAATGACATTTCTTCTTCAATCTGGATAAACCTTTCGTACATCGATTTTAAGGTCAATTCTGTGTTACTCATTTTCTTCTTCTGGTAAGATATTTTTTAATATACTATTAAATGTCTTGCGTCTGTTCTTTTCACTACTCCGTTGGAACTATAGCTAATTGAGTTTATTTAAACCATATTCTCAAGAAAACGAATATTTAGATAGTTGAGCTGCTCTATTTCAACTATTATAGATTTTTATTGTTTTACTAATGAGATTAGCATATCTTTTAGTTTGTTCTTCTCTACTATATTTGCATACAAGCTCTTTCTGTGCTCCATATGCTAATTTATTGTCTTTCCACTTTTCGTATAGAGATGTTAACATTGTAGCAACATTTTCAGGTTTTTCATCATTTGCAAAAGTATATTGTTGTTTCACTTCCTTGCAGATTTTCACAACTGCTCCTTGTTTTCCAATGATAAGAAAATGTGAATCAACTTGCATGTAATCGTATATTTTTGTTACTAAAGCATATTTGTGTATTTCTGGATTAAAAACAAGGTGTAAATTAGCTTCTTGAAGCTGCTCATAATATTCTTCTCCTTGAAGGTATCCTAAATCCTTAAAAAATGGAACCATATTGAATTTTTCTAATTTCCTGTAAATAGTTTTTCGTGATGTTACACCTGCATAAGAGAAACATATATCCTCTGGTGTGAGATTCTTTTCGCAGATAAGAGCATTTAGTGCATATAAGAAACTATCAAAAGTTTTTTTGTAGATTGAATGAATGGAACCAGAGTAAAAGATCTTTAGTTTTTTAGTTTTCTGGACATTCTTCTCATCTTCAAATACTGAAGTGTAGCCATTGTAGATTATACTAATCTTCTCTAGTGGAAAGTCTATATTTGAAGAAATAACTTCTGCATATTCTTCAGAAACTGTTACAACTAAATCCGCTCTTTGAATGATTTTTTTTTCCATTTTAAAGTGTCTCTTATGAACAATTTCCAAAGGATACGTAATTGTAGGATTGCCACTCCAAGGATCTCTATAATCAAGAAGTAAAGGTAAATTAAACTCAAGTGAAAGCTTGTTGGCTACAATAAATGAAGAAAATGGTGGAGCAGTCACTAGAATACAATCGGGATTAGTTTGCTTTATTGCTTTTCTACCCTCCTTTACAGCTCTTCGTATCCAAGGAAAATAGATATCAGGAAAAACGAAAAGTTTATCCAAATTTAGAAGTTCAAGAAGGGCAAGAATCTTAGTTTTGTACCCCCAATATCTTAATTTCGATCTTTTTGCTGTGAATAACTCCTTTATGTTGAATTGCTCTTGAATTCCCTCTGCTTTTTCTAAATCAGTTTGACTTGTTAACAAAACTACTTCAATACCCGTATCAGGAAAGTATTTAGTTATACTCGCTGCTCTTAAACCTCCAACTGATTTATCTGGAGGAAAGAAATAGGAAATCAACAAAATTTTCATAATTTAATCAATCATAAGTAAAATCTTTCTTGTTAAAATATTTTCTATGGTTAGTAAGGGAGTGAGAAGTTAGGCTATACGGGTTCTAGGTGAGCTGGGAGAGCATCAAACAATTGACCCACTAGTAGATGAAAAAATTATTACACAATTTGTGTAGAAAAGGAAAAGGATTATTAGGCTAAAAACTACTTTTTTATCAATGACAATAGAATCTGAATTAGAAGAAATAAAGAAACAAATGCATGAAATTTCTAAGAAATTAGATGATTTGATTTCAGATAGAGATGTAATAGCTATGTTAAAGCTCTCAGAACTTTCTCTACAGGAATTTCTTGATAATGAACCGAATCTATATTCTCTTGAAGATCTAAAGGTTAGATATCAATGAAAGGAAAATAGTTATTTTATCTTTTCCCTTCACAGATTTAACGAAAGCCAAGTTATGTCCAGCTCTTATTATTTTTGAAAGTACAAAAGATGTAATTGTTATTTTCATCTCTTCAAAAATATCTGACAAAATATTAGACACAGATATCTTACTAACCACTGACCATAAGGATTTTCAACTTTCTGGATTGAAGGTAAATTCAGTAATCAAACTTGATAAAATTGCAACTATTTTAAAGGATTTAATAATTGGAGAGATTGGTGAACTAGGGAGCGATCTAAAAAAAGAAATCAATAATAAGCTGTGCAGGATTATTCAGATTTAGCAGAAATGCTGACAATGAAAATAAAAGCAAAAAAAATCAGTTAAAGTAATAATATCTCTTGGAGAATATAAAGCATTAGAACCATTAATCAATGCATTAAACCATAAAGATGCGTATGTAAGAAGTGCAGATGTAACAGCTTTAGAAAATCTTGGAGACAATAGAGCTTTTAAACCTTTGATTGAAGCGAGAAGAAATAGGTTATTGAAAATAAACGGAACAATTTATTGAAAGGTGAAACACTATTTTTTTTTGGTATAAAAAAATATTACTGTTTAACCCACATAAATCGATAAAATGATAGATTGTAAAGCTAAAAAGTTGTTTTTTACAAATTTGTTAAATCATTTTTTCAACCTAATATTCCTTTTTCTCCTCAAGAACAAACATATTACACTGAAACTTAATATTGCTAAAAGGAAAATTCCCTTTCCAAATTCAGCTATAGCAGTAGTAACAGTAACAAATATAACGTTAGAAACCATATTACCATAAGTATCGTAAGCAATAAGAGTGTAATTATAAACACCAACAGGGAGCAGATCTACATTTAAAATGATAGTATCATTATTTTCCCAGATTCCAGAAGTAATAAATGTATCATTGCGATAAATAGAATAATTGTCAGGATTTTCATCTTGAAGAGTCCAATTGATGTAATTTCTTGATGTATCTTTTATATAATTCAAATCTCCAGAATTAGTGATTATAGGAGAACTATTATCTTCTGCTGATTTTATTTTCAACTTTAAAATCAATTGGGAAACGCTATCTGTTATCCATATGTTACTATTGTTGTCAATAGTTATCCCCCAAGGGCCATCAAAAGGTGTATTAAATGTTTTCATAATATTTCCATTACTCGGGTTAATAACATAGATTTTTGCTTCTGCATAATCACATGCCCACAAATATTTACCATCATGTTCCAGATCAGCTATTCTTGTACCTGGCATTGGGATTGAATTTACTATATCTCCATTTGAAGGATTTATTTGGTAAAGAAGACTATTGAATTCATTTATAATCCACAAATAATTGCCATCAAATGCTAAACCTCCTCTAGATTCTACTAGTATAGTAATTGAATCAACGACATTAAATGATGTATCATACTTGTATAACACTTTACTATGCAAGCCTGAGTACCAGAAATATTCTCCATCGAAAGTCAAGGCCATGGGATCTGAAGGGACTACGTCCCAACTACCTAAATATTCCCCTGTATTAGGATTATACTTGTATATTTTACCCGTTTCTCTCAATACATTCCAAAGAAAATTATCGTGCCAAACTAAGCCAAAGGGAGTAGAGGAAGGTGCACTAAAATAATTAAGAATGTTGTCTGTAATAACTGCTTCAGTATTTATATCAGTCAAGATTTCTAGATTCTTTATCCAAAATTCTTGGTTCCAATTTGCTGACCATCCATCAGGATAAAAGAAAAATGCTATTACTTCGGTATGTTTTTCCAAAATAACTGTATAGTTAAAGGATCTAAATCCTGTATCCAGTACCCCTGATGGTGATATTGTTCTCCAAAGGTATATCATTTCATTAGTTGAACTATCATACAAAGCAGTCCATATTCTTGGGAGATCTACATGATCTGCTTTGGATCTGGCTTCAAATGAAAAACTTAGTACTCCATTGGTAACAGGAAATACTGCAAAAGCACCTACATGCACATCATATGTTCCAGTTGTTTCATAAATATGTACTTCATTTTCGCTAACATCACAATCATATCCACTTCCAGGAGTAGCTGAAAAAATGAGTTTATTTCTCACTTGAAGACCATGAGACCAGTTGATATTAGCAATTCCTAAATTAGATGGAATCAAAGATGAATTCTGCTCATTAGATGGCTCTATTTCTGCAAATGTATTGGTATTCATTTTAATAGAACAGCTACATGAAATTAAGATTATTAGAATAAATAGCGTTTCATTTTTTCTAGAAATCATATCAAATAATAATTGTGTAGTATCTGTTTTTAAACGTTATCACAAATTTAAACTAAATGATTATAAGTGTCTAAACCTATGTTACACGATTAAATGAAAACTCAGAAGGCTAAAAAGCTATTTTGTTACTTGATAATTATTTCAATTATCTGCTTCGAAGTAGTTTCTTTAGAATCAAAAACAGACACAAGTAAAAATGATAGTTTTAGTCCTTCTTCAGCCTTAATTAGCATCCATTCAGATAATGATTTTGGTTCTTATAATTTTTCAGGTCTTGGAACTGCTGAAGATCCCTATGTTATAGAAGATTATAGTTTTACATACCCTCATTATTATGGAATATTCATTGAACATGTCACGAAATATGTAATTATTCGAAATTGTTCATTTATCAAAAATTCTGTAAGTATCCACCTAAGTTTCGTAGAAAGCAGTTTAATATCTATTATTAATAATAGTTTTAAAGACTGTTCACTCAACGCTATAAGAATTAGGAATACAAAATCAGTAATAATTAGTAACAATCAAATAATCGAGTGTTTCAGTTATGGAATTTATGGTCGTGAAATTAGATATATAACGATAGATAATAATTATTTGAAAGATATCAAACAAGAAGGTATTTTTTTACTTTTTTCAGGATATATTGTTATATCACAAAACACATTTATCAATAATCTCCAAGGATTTTCTAACAAGTGTTGCTCTACTACAATTATACAAGATAATATCTTTTTCAATAGTGGTATTGATGTTGAATTAGAAGAGGCGTATTATCGACAAATACTCACTGTAATTAACAATACTGTAAACAATAAAAATCTAGGATTCTTTGTGGATCTTAAGGACCAAGTTATTAATGAGTCTGATTTTGGACTATTGTATATTATCAATTGTTTTAATGTTTCTCTCTCTAACATACATATTTCAAACACTTCAGTTGGAATAAAAATATTTCAAGGAAGTTTTATTTCACTTACAAACTGCTGCCTATATGAAAATAATAAAGGTTTTGTAGTAAGATACTCAAAGAATATAGATGTCACAAATTGTACTTTTAACGGGAACGCGGGTGAAGCTATTCTTCTTACCAATTCGGTGGAAATCAATATAAAATTCAATCAAATATTGAAAAACAGTTATGGTATTCATTTGTTCCTTTGTTTGGATGTTCTTGTTAGTGATAATTTATTCTTCCAAAACACCAATTATGCTATAACAAATTGTGAATTGTTCATTGACCCACTTCCAGATATTAACTTATTAGTTTACCATAATAATTTCACAGGGAACATGGACGATAATTCTTCTCAAGTACAAGATAGCGGAAGGAACAGCTTTTGGTACGATCCCGAGTTAAAAGTTGGAAACTATTGGTCTACAGGTATAGAAGCCTTTGGGTACGCGATTGATGGATATAAGAATTACCTAGATAAATATCCAATAAACGACGATGATGAGGATAGTTTGCCTGATTATTGGGAGATAAGATATGATCTGAACTTAAAATTTAATGATTCAACTTCAGATCCTGACCTAGATGGCCTAACTAACATAGAAGAATATCACTATGGTACATATCCAAATACAAATGATACCGATTCAGATAATCTCTCTGATTATGATGAGTTGAAAGTTTATTTAACAGATCCAAGAGTAAATGATACTGATTATGACACCATTTTAGATGGATGGGAAGTGCAATATGGTCTGAATCCTTTAGATAAATCTGATGCTCAAGAAGACTTTGATAATGATGGATTAGCGAATTATTTGGAGTTTTATTATGGTTGCAATCCTTTTAGTGAAGATAGTGATAATGATAAGATACCCGATTTATGGGAAATCAAATATAATCTTAACCCAATTGTTTTTGACAGTTTTCTGGATTCTGATGGTGATATGTTAATTAACTTTTTTGAGTTTCTTTATTCAACTGATCCTCAAGTCGTTGATACTGATTCAGATGGATTATCGGATTTCTTAGAAATTTTTGAGTATTCGACAAATCCTCTACTAGAAGATTCAGATTACGATCATCTTCCAGACGGATGGGAAGTACAAAATGGTCTGAATCCTCTCACAAAAGACTCTTTCATCGATTTTGATGGAGATAATATGACAAATTATGAGGAATATCTTAGAAAGACAAACCCATTGAACAATGATTCTGATTTTGATTCTATTCCTGATAATTGGGAAGTTCAGCATTACTTAAATCCTATCGATAGCTCTGATGCTCACATAGATTCCGATAATGATATGTTAACCAGTTTGGAAGAGTATTTTTATGGTACAAACCCCAACGACCCTGACAGCGATAATGATGGATATTTAGATGGTTTTGAGATTGATAAAGGAACAGATCCCAACGATCCAGAAAGTTATCCTTGTGATTATACAGTTTCTTTGAACTCCTGTATCATAACGATTTTGGTAACTGTACTTGTTTCTGTATTCTTGATCAGGAAAATGAAAAGAAAGAAAGAATGAACATTTTGTTATAGATAGTTAGAAAAACCCAAAATAATAGAAAAAAATATTGTAAAAAAAGGAGAGATAGAACTTAAGATTCAATGATTAATATTTCATTTTTTCTCTTTAACGAATTTACTGAAAAATTCTTTCATTTCTTTTGGTATCTCTTTATTATCATCTTTAGTGAATTTACTGAAAAATTCTTTTATTTGTTCACCTTGAATTTTTACCTCAGCCTTTTCTCCATCTTTATCTCCAGAGAAACTAAAACCTTTCTTTATAGTTTTCTTCTTTGAAACCCCACCTATTATTGAAACAATAATGAAGATAACGAACATCCCTATTATTGTTGGAATAGTGAGTAGAAGTATAGTCGTTTTTTCGCTTACGAATGAAGTAGCATCACCCCATTTAGATATACCCCAAATTGAGAAAACAAACCAGCAGACGAAACTACCAAAGATAAGCAATCGAAAAATCAATTTACCAATTTTATTACCCATGATTATCACTTAAGATTATTCTGACTTCATCAAAGAAGTTATTTTAATACTATTAGATTTTACGTTTATTTAAATTTATCATATAAATCAGCGTTCGTGATAAGGAAATAATAGAAAGGGTGAATATTTGATTATTCATATTCGATTGCAACCCAAAACACCTACATGATATTTTTTTCACTTTCAGAATATTTAATTAGAAGCAAACTTATTATTTTTTTGATAATGAATGAGAATCTATTTCAGTGTCTGCTGTCTTAATAGGCCCTTTGACAATCAAACTTATGATAGAATTCACTTAGAAACAGAATCAATTGTTATTATTCTTAACAAAACTTTTACAAGTAATTGGAAAATTATAAGCAGTGAAGTTGTTGATTTCGAAATAAGCAAAATTCCTGATCCTTTTAGAAAGAAGAAGGTTGAAATTATATCTTCAATTTTTGTAGAGAAAATTCATCTTAATGAGGAAATAATATTAAAAGCTAAATCATTGGAAAAAATTGGAATCAAACCAATCGATGCTTTACATATTAGTTGTGCTATCTACGCAGAGGTGGATGTTTATCTTACTACCGATGATTTCCTTATTAAGAAATATGAAGAAGAGAAGAACCATATTACAGTTAGAATAGTTAACCCAGTGGAATGGCTAGTAGAGGTGATTTAAGTGACAAGTATGAGTCCAAATGAGATAAGAAATAGAGGTTTAGAGGCATTGTCGGAAGCTTTAGGCCCCCTTGGAATGATAAAGTTTCTAGAGCAATTCGAGATTGGTGATGGAGACTATACAAAAGAGAGAGAAAAGTGGTTAGGTGATCTCGAACTGGATACAATTGCTGATGAAATAACAGAAAAAAGGAAAAAATAGATAAATTGTTATTCTCAAATGTGATATGAATAATGAGGAGGAAGTGTAATTTGAACTTTCTAAATGAGCTTCTGAACTATATCTCTCTAACAAAAAAATGCCATTCTTTCGGAATATTTGATTGTCTTTAGAATAATAAAAAAATATATAATACATATCTTATTGTTCATAGCATATACCTACTATCAATAATATGTAAAGAATAAAAAAGAATAAGGAGTTATCTAGAGACATGTATAAAAATCGTATTAGTTACAATATTATTACTATAGTATTAGTATGTGTGTTGTTTTTGATACTAGGCGTAAATACTTTCTGCTTTTCTCAGCACCTTGAACATAATTTACTAACCTCTTTAACTCCTCATGATTCAATTACTATTAAATCTGACATTGATTTTTATTTATTTCCTGGAGATGGTTCTGTTGAGAATCCTTACCTAATTGAAAATTATAATATTACAACCTCTGATAGTAATGGTATTTATATCTCCTCTACATCTGCTTATTTTATCATTCGTAATTGTTACATTAAATCAGAAGTGAATGGTATATATATTTACAATGTTTTTGAAGGAACAACATGGATTACAAATAATACATGCAATTCAAATAGAATTGGTATATTACTAGAGTATTCTCCTTTTTCGAAAATCTACAATAATTATTGCAAATACAATTCAGTAGGTATTAAAATAACGTATTCTGATAATTGTTTAATATATTCTAATAATTGTTTTAATAATACATGGGGAATCTATATCTCAAATTCTCTTGATTCTATGATTTCATTAAACACTTGCAGTAACAATTCAAAAAAAGGAATCTATATATATTATTCTTCCAATTTAAACCTTACAAGCAATATATGTAGCAAAAACAAAGCTGGAATTGAGGTAATAAATTCAAATTTTCTAAAGATAAGCGGTAACTTCTGCAATTTAAATGATCAGAATGGTATATTGCTATATGTTACAGATTATTGCAATATTTCTTATAATATTTTAAAGTATAATACAGAGTACGGAGTAAACCTTGATTACTTTAGTGATTTTTGTGAAATTCATCATAATGCATTTGTTGGTTACTGTCCAATTGATTCATCACTAGCAAATGATGATGGTAATAATAATACGTGGTATGATGAAATTACTAATGAGGGGAACTACTGGTCAGACTGGTCTGGCTTTGGAGATTATTATATTGATGGATTTGCTAAAGCTGTAGATATATACCCAATGAATATAGATGAAATGCCTACAACAGTTACAACAGTTACAATAGAAGATTACATAACAGTAACTGCGATCGCTTCAAAAATAAACTATTTTTTTGTTATTAATCTACTTTCATTTTTATTTATTGTACTTTTTTCTGCATATTTTAAAAGGAGAAAATGAACAGATAACTTCGGGAAAGTGTTATGATTTTAGTTTTTTCCTTTGAGAGTTAAAAAATAATAATAGCGCTAAACTGATTGGTATTCCAACAACAAAAATAGGAATCTTATACTGTGAAAAAAATGTAGGTGTTCCTATTTTAAAGAATGTTAACCAGTTAGTGTAGTGTTTGAAAAATCTAGTTTCGGTATTATTTTCACAACAACTAAAACGCAATTGTAGATTTTGTTCTCCCCAATCAGAAGCGTAAACAAAAGAACCAGATCCATTTTTAGTTGTTCCTACTGTAATTATATCCTCTATATTAATAGAAGATTCATAAAAACTTCCTATCTTAAATTCTACTTCTATATTGTGAATATCCTGAACTTCAGGAGGGAGAAAAACAAGCGTAACATAAACATCAATCCATGTTATTTCCTCGTGGAGATGGGTAGAAGGAAGAGTAGCTTTCAGGTTCACTGTTGTTCCACTTGATAAAGTAATCGCATATGTAACTCTAGAAGCTGAAGCTAAATGAAATGGAAGGAATATTATTGAAAAACTGAGAAATACAATACTTATAGTAAGCTTGTTCTTCATAGAAATCAAGTTTTTTACCTATTTCTGATATTTTAGTGTTGTGTTTTACTTTCAATCTATAATCATTCTGATGCTACAATTCTTACTCAAGTTTATTGATACTTTTGACTTATTCATATTCAATAGTTCCAGGTGGTTTACTTGTTATATCGTAAACAACTCTATTGATTCCTTGAACCTTATTGACTATCTTATTTGAAATCTCTTCTAGTACTTCATAAGGTAATCTGCTCCAATCAGCTGTCATTGCATCGATGGATTCTACTGCTCTTATGGTTATTATCCATTCGTATGTTCGCTTATCTCCCATTACACCGACTGTTTTTACTGGAATTAAAGCTGGGAAAACTTGCCAAAGTTGATCATATAAGTTGTGTTTTATTATTATCTCTGTAACAATAGCATCAGCTTTTTGTAGAGCTTCTAAACGCTCTTTTGTTACTTCTCCTAAGATCCTTATAGCCAAAGCAGGTCCTGGGAAAGGATGTCTACCTGTGAATCTTTTTGGAAGGTCAAGCATTTGTCCTATTCTTCTAACTTCATCTTTGTATAAATCAGCCAAAGGTTCACATAGTTTGAGATTCATCTTTTCAGGTAAACCACCTACATTATGATGTGACTTTATTACAGCTGCATGGTTAGAAGGTTGAGCACTTTCTATTCTGTCAGGATAGATTGTCCCTTGACCTAAATAGTCAAAATCTCCCAGTCTAATGGCTTCTTCTTCGAAGATTTCTATGAAGAGATTGCCGATGATTATTCTTTTCTTTTCAGGATCCTTGACTCCCTCTAATTTTGACAGAAACCTTTCTTCTGCAAAAACTGTATGAAATTTCTTAACACCTAAATCAGCAAAAATCATTGCAACCTCTTCTGTTTCCTTTAATCTCATTAAACCTGTATCAACGTATATAAAGTGTGCATTAATATTTGCTTTGGCTAGAAGAATAGCAGCAACAGTGGAATCGACTCCACCTGATACTGCCATAATAACCTTTTTTTCTCCTATTTCCTCTTGGAGCTTATTAATTTCCTTATCTATCCAATCTTTTAGGTTATACTCTCTTTTACAACCAACGATATTAAGAAAATTGTCTAAAATCCTCGTACCATTAAGTGTATGAACTACTTCAGGATGAAATTGGATACCAAAAATACTCTTCTCAAGGTTTTGAAAGCCTGCGATTTTACAAGTGCTTGTCTCAGCTGTTGGTTCAAAGTTTGCAGGTAATTCTGTTACTTG
This sequence comes from Candidatus Heimdallarchaeota archaeon, assembly GCA_019057815.1. Classification (GTDB taxonomy): domain Archaea; phylum Asgardarchaeota; class Heimdallarchaeia; order Heimdallarchaeales; family Heimdallarchaeaceae; genus 18H4-34. The sequence continues at coordinate 488 of JAHLWR010000024.1, read as the reverse complement.
GTCAAAATGAGACATCCAGACTTGCTCATTATTTTCCAGATTAGTAAAAAGAGGTGAAGAGACGTCAATTTTAGCCATCTTTTTACCATATTCTCTCTCTTTACCTCTGGAAACTTTTCCTCCTAAAGAGAGAGCTATAGCTTGATGACCATAACAAATACCTAAAACAGGAACATCTATATTCTTAAAAAAATCCTGTGGAAGTTGAGGAGATTCAGGATTTGAAACAGCTCCAGGTCCACCAGAAAGAATTATACCCTTGAATTCTGGAGATGGTTCAGTGATTATTTCGGCGTAAACACCCAAATCTCTTATCCTTCTAGCGATTAAATGACAGAATTGACCACCAAAATCTATTATTCCAATTTTATCCATTTTAGCATCTAATATCAAAGAAGAAGGGGTTGTTTTTGTGTTTTTCCACTGAGTATTTTTAGTACTTCCGAAATAACGAAAAATTTTAGGGTCTGAGTGCCGACAAAATTATT
>JAHLWR010000023.1 GCA_019057815.1 Candidatus Heimdallarchaeota archaeon | reverse complement strand
GTTTCAGTCGTTTCAGTCGTTTCAGTCGTTTCAGTCGTTTCAGTCGTTTCAGTCGTTTCATCAAAATCAACCGTTAATATAGCTGTTTCCGACCATTCTGAAGCAAGCTCTTGGTAGTCTACTGCTCGAATTCTTATATAATATGTTCCCTGTTGCAAAGATGAGATATATAGGGAAGTTTCTGTTTCTGTATATTCAACTGGATTTTGGAATAGTGGATCTTCGTATGATAGTTCAATCTCATAATTTTTTACTTCTCCATCAGTATCGTTGCTTGGATACCACTCAAGATTGAAACTTGTTAAATTAATAGTTCCAAGATCGAATATCACAGGAACTGTTGGGGGTTGATTCTCGATTGTGGTGTTCTCCAGAATTGTGAAACTTATAATTTCAGAGAATCCTTCATTTCCATAACTGTCATTTGCCCAGACATAGAAGTTGATGTAGTCTCCCTCTAAAAATGATCCAAGGTTAACACTATATGTGTCATTTACTGTCGATGTTGTTGTAATCTGAATCCATGTTCCACTATTAACTTGATAGTTGAATAGTACAGTGTCAACTCCTGATGTATCAAAAACAGTAACCTCTATTATTACATCTTGCCCCTCTACAGCTCCAATAGCAGGAACACTTATTGTTGGTGCAATATTATCACCTATAGATTGTATTATTATAGTGTAGATATCTGAACTCACATTATTTCCTGAAGTATCGCTAGCCCATATGTAAAACTGAACAGTTTCTCCTGCTTCAAAGGGTCCAATAAACGCTTCAAACCAATCTCCGTTAACATCTGCTTCAATAGTCATCCATTGTCCTTCATCTACTCTGTAATAAATAATTACACTTTTCACTACTGTATTATCTGTTACTGAACCGTTAATTGTAATTAATTCTCCTTCCATTGGATTGTCTAGATACTCTATGTAATTAATAACCGGTGGAATTTTATCTTCCAAATCTACAAACATTGGATAGGGATCAACACTGTTAGCAGCACCATCAATGGCATAAGATCCTGTTCCTGACCAATCCGACCAATAGTTACCTTCCAAAGCTACAGTATCATACCAATAATTATTAACACCGTCATCAAATGCTTGTGAGATTATAGATTCATTCGAATTATTGAAAATATTATTAAAGATGTCACAGTTATCCGATGAAGAATCTATTTTTATCCCATATTGTGAATTATCTTTCAAAAGATTGTCTTGCATGATCACTTGTCTGGAATTATGTAATTCGATTCCAACAGAGTTATTTGAGCACAAATTGTTATATACATGGACACTAGGAGAATTACTAACTTGGATTCCAATCTTGTTATTTAAACAGCGATTATATTCTAAAGAAAAACCGGAAGCCCATACAGTATATATACCTACATTTGAATTCTCAATACACGTATTATTTGCAATTGTAGAATAGTAAGGTGAAGCTAATATTATACCATTTATGTTATTTTTGAATGTATTATTTATTATATTGGCATGATAACAATGTACTAATTTAATTCCATTATTTGAATCAGATATGATTTGGTTTTTTATAGTCAAATACTCGCAATATACACCCAATATTTGACCATATTCTGAAGCATTAATTGTAACATGATTTATACTATTTAAGAATAGTAATTGTTTATCATTCACAGTATTATTAAGAATGTTTAGTGATTGATATTCTGCAATAGTTGTTAAACCCGTTGCCAACCCACATTTATACATACGATTGTTTATAAGATTAGTTTCTGATGAAGAAGCCAGTCTTATCCCTACATAATCAGTTGTGATGTTATTTCCCAAAACCAGATTACCAGAAGATGAAACCATGTCAATTCCTTTAGAATTGGCATAAAAAGAATTATCTGATATTTCAACTGTACCAAAAACTACATTCTCTATTTTTATTCCTATTTCTTTTGCAGATATGTTGTTATTTCTGATTATTACATATTTAGATGTATTTTCGATAAGTATACCTGTGTCATTGTCTGTAGTAAAATTATACCCCTCTATAATGAAAGGATCAAAAATTGTTCCTATGCCGTCGAAACCATATCCCAGAAAATCAGTATCGCTCTTAATAATTATCGGTAAAGAATTAATTTCGGAAGAATAAGAGACTGTTGTCACTTTTCCTTCTGTTAAAACATATATTGTAGGTGTTGCTAAAAACACTATTAATAGAATAAACATTTTTCTATTTGAGTTCATTAGTAATATATACTAGTTCAAATACTTAAACTTTATGTAACATCATTGAGAGAGTAATGTTTCTCCTTTTTCTATCTTTTTTTTGAAAAAAAGCATTTCACTGTATTGTCTTTTTCTCTTAGTTTCAGAAGAGATCTAAGATGATTTCTTCCCTAATATCCTATACCTACCCAAGCTTTTCTTCAATTTGTGTATTTTCGGGTATAAAACATTTGAATGAATTCTCACATTATCTTTCTTATATTACATCTCATTCAAGCACACTATGAGACCCAATACTCACATTATTTCCAATAGTTGCATTTGTATATGTTACTTCATGTGATCTTCTTGTTCTATTGTTTCCAACATTTAAGGGAAGTATTTGTCAACTTTTGGAACAACTCCAAGCAATTAATATTCACCAATTGTTACATTTTCTCCCAATTCTACGTGTTCACTTGCTTTTGACTCATTGCAATCAGTCTGAAGTTAGATAGTTTGTTTTTGATCCTTTTGTTTGGACTTTTAAAGAACTCTTTATTATATACGAATTTTCAATCATTCTAACATGAACTCGAAAAAGTTGGAGCACAATCCTTTTAAAACCATTTAACATGTGTAAGTAGATTTATAATTAATATAGAATTTCAAAATAACGATAAGAAGAAGTGAGATTATGAAGGGGGTTATTCTTGCAGCGGGGTTTGGTAGTCGTCTTTTACCTTTTACTAGTTTTCGACCTAAGCATCTCTTACCTGTAGCTGGTAAGCCTATTTTGCTTCATTCTCTTGAGTATATGAGAGATGTTTTAGATATTACTGATGTTACTATTGTTGTCGGTTACCAACGTAAAGCTATCATGGACTATTTTCATAATGGTCAAGAATTTGGCATGGACATTTCATATACTATTCAGCATGAGAACCATGCTAGAGGTATTGCTGCCGCTATTAGTTTAGTTGAAGGAAAGATGGTAGAAGATTTTGTTCTACAACTGGGAGATAATCTTTTTGGTGCTGATTTGAAAAAAGTTATAGATCATCATTTCTCTTCCAATTCTTCGGCAACTTTACATATAGAGGATAACCCTAACCCACATAGATATGGTGTAGTTGAGATTGACGGAGATACAGTTTTATCTGTTGTAGAAAAGCCTACTAACCCTAAAAGTAACAATGTTATTACAGGCTTTTATGTTTTATCTCCAGTTATTTTTAACGTGATTTCAGGTTTAAAACCTTCTGCTAGGGGGGAATACGAGCTTTCTGACGCTTTACAAGCATTGATAGATAATAATTACAGAGTAACAGCTGCTAAGATAGATGGTTGGCGTTTGGATATTGGTTACCCTGAAGACCTTCTAGCAGTGAATAAACTTTATTTGAATGATCATACTCACACTGTTGAAGGAGAACTGATCAATTCAACTATTATTCCTCCTGTATATATCTCTAAAAATTGTACTATCGATTCTTCTACTATTGGTCCTTACGCTATGATTGAAGAAGGTGTGAATATTCATAATTGTGAAATTAAAAATTCTGTTGTATTAGAAAAATCTAAACTTGACCGTTGTTTTATCTCTGATTCTGTCATAGGAACTAACAGTCGAGTCAAGGGATTAAGAGCCCATTCACTCAAAGTTGGAGATTACTCCGACATCTCAAATGGTACAGTATGAACTACTCCTTCCTAAAGGTAGGCGTTTCTTGATTCATTGAAAAGACTTGACCACTAACGAAAGCAGAAGCAGTGATAGTGATTAGAGGTCTGTTCTCCACAAGTAAAGAGGCATATCCCTTACCCCTCTTCAAAATGTTTATTGAAGCGTTATAGTCGCGGTCTATCTCTAAGTCGCAATAAGGACAAGAGTGTGTCCTATCATTTAATGTCTTAGGAACTATCTCTCCACATCTGGAACATTCTTGAGTAGTACCTCTTGGTGGAACTTTAACTAGTTCTTTATCAGCGTTTACAGCTTTATAAGATAAATAGTTGAAGAATATTCCCCATGAAGCGTCGAGAATGTTACGATGGAGTGTGCGTGACCGCTTGTGTTTCTTATTACCTTTCTGTGTGAGTCCTTTAATATTCAAGTTTTCCACACAGATAATATCATAATTATCTACATAAAAGTTTGAGACTTTATGTAAGAAGTCTTTACGCTGGTCAACAGCTTTAGTGTAGAGTTTAGCCAACTGATATTTGGCTTTTAACCAATTCTTTGAACCTTGCTTTTTACGACTAAGAGATTTGTGCTTATTTTTAAGTTTCTTTAATTGTCTTTCTATGTTTTTAGGATTCTCTATCTCTCGTCCATCAGAATCCACTACGTAGGCTTTTATCCCTACATCTATCCCTACGCTTTTGTTGGTTTTAGGAAGAGCTATTGGAGTGTTCTCTATTTGTATATTAGCGAACCATCTACCTGTTTGAGTGCGTTTGAGTATTATGCCCTTGACTTTGTTTGTACGTATACGATTGTTAAATCCTCTACAATTGATAGTTCCTATCTTAGAAAATGTTAGTTTGTTTTTGTTTTCGTCTATCTTGAACCCGCTCTGGTTATAGTTGATAGTCTTATACCATCCTTTTCCTTTAAAACGTAAGTGACCGATTTTATGCCCATTCTTTTTTAATTGTGCTAGACTCTTGATATTTGTCCACAAAGTGTAATTGACCATCTGTAAAACTTTAGAATGTACTCCTTTCAGTTCGGGCATAGAAGTATTTTTTAGCCAAACTATAAACGATTGAGTTTTGATTTGTGTGAGTTTTTCTCCCTTCTCTCGCGCTTTCTTACACTCTTCTAGTAACCTATTATAGAGTTTTCTACAAATGTCCAACTGTTCAACAAGTGTTGTTTGTTGCTGTTTATTCGGGTACAGTTGCACTTTGTAGGTTAGCATCAGTCCATTTCCTTATTTCCTTAGTACTTTTTTCACTATAAAAATACGAGTATATGCTAAAGTGATTTTTCTATCGCATTCCTCCCCCACCTAAAGTTAGGGGATTTCTGCTATGCTCAACATTTAAATACAACTATCACTGAAACTTCTAAGTGTTAAGGGTGTTCATAATATGAATCCTGAAGATAACAAACCTCCTGAAACAGTTGACTTTATAGAGATTAGTCAACGAGATATTGATGATGTTCAGCGCATTCTAGATAACATGATTCGCTCTGTTGTAGAATTCTGCCATAAAAACAATAACAAAATCTCTGCTTCAGAAAAACGTGTCATTAAAGCTATGGAAAGCTCAACTAAAGATCTTGGTGATATGATTCATGCCCTCTTTAAAGAAAAAACTCAACTCGATGATATGGCTCTTCTCGAAGTAGTTAACCAAAACCGCGAAAAGATTCTCAATGACATCTATCAAGCTGCTATGACACCCAAACGAAAGCATGTTTCAAAAGAAGCAATCGAAGTAATAGCTATGGTCGCTAGAGATTTAATATGAACTACTCCTACCTAATAAAGGAAAGAGACTTCTGCTATCAACCTTTAAACATAATGAGTGATTTGTTTTCGATGTAATGACTATTTATCTCTTAACAGCTTATTTCAATACTCTAGTATAGCTTAGATTCAGTATGCAACCTCTGTTTTCTTTTAATACAATTTTGTCTTTTTGAAACTTCGACTTTATTTCATTAAATTGAGATAAAAGGAATTGTCTCTTACCTCCAACTAAACTGTTAAATTTCCTAAAGTAAATTGATACATGAATTTATCATCTTTGTAGGTTAAATTATGCAAAAGCACTCAAAACAATCTAAAGTTTCAATAAAAAGTATTTTATGTGTTTCAATTTTAATTATTGGAATAACTACGTTCTCTACTATGAGAGCAAATTCTACAACTGATTCTTACAACCAACAATCTTACTCCTTACTTACCCCGCATAATCCTATATCTATTACTTCTGATAGCGATTTCGAAGTTTTTCCCGGTTCAGGAACTGTTGAGGATCCTTATATCATTGATGGTTACAATATCACAACATCGAATGAATGTGGTATTTCTATCACTGATACAACGAAATATTTCATTGTTCGTAACTGCTATGTTGACGCAGTAGAGTATGGCATTTATATCGATGATGTAGCTGATGGTACAGCAACTGTCATTAACAACACTTGCAACAACAACTACAGAGGCATCTGGCTTTGGTTTTCTAGTTATTCTACTGTTGCCAACAACACGTGTAGCAACAACAGCTACGGCATCTGTCTTTACTATTCTGGGAGTTCTACGGTGACAAATAACACTTTTACTAATTGTGGTTTATATATAAGCGAACATACCATTGATGCATACCTATCAGATACTGTCGAAAATAATTGGGTGAATGGGAAAAAACTAGGTTTTTACACTAACCTTGACTCTACGATAATTGCTGAACCAGTTTATGGGCAATTAATATTCATCAATTGTACTAATGTTACAGTACGTGATCAAATATTAAATAGCGCTACAACTGGTCTATTTCTCTACTCCTGTAGATATTCAAATATTATTAACAACACGTTCAGTAATAACACCTACTGTGGCATCTTTCTTGACTCTTCTGTTAGTTCTACGGTTGAAAATAACATGTGCAGTAACAACTACATTGGCATATTAATTTACTATTCTGGTTCTTCTACTGTTATCAATAACACTAATACAAATGAGATCGTTGGCATCTATTTTTTTGGTTCTTCTGGTTCTACACTTACTCACAACACTTTCTATAATTGTGGATTGTATGTTACTGAGTCGAGTGTTGAAGATTATCTCTCCTATATCATTGAGGACAATTTGGTGAATGATAAACAATTAGGTTTTTACATAAATCTCAATAAAATCACTTTTACAGAACCTATCTATGGTCAATTGATTTTAATTAATTGTACAGAAACTGTTGTTTGTAACCAAGAATTATCCAATACTACAGCAGGTTTATATCTTCTTTTGTGTGAAAAAAGCACTATTACAGATAACATTTGTAATAACAACTTCTATGGTATCTGGTTGAGTTATTCTCCTAATAATACTATAATCAATAACTCTTGTAATAATAATAAATATGGTATCTATCTAGTGGATTCTTCTGAAGTGGCTCTTACTAATAACACATGTAACAATAATAATGATATTGGTATCTGGTTAATTAATTCTGATTCATGTGTTATTTCTTTAAATCTTTTAAAAGAAAATGGGGAATATGGAATCAGATTACATGAGCATTCTGATGGTAATAATATTCATCATAACGCTTTTGTGGGTAATAATTTAGGAGAAACTTCCCAAGGATATGATGATGGAACAAATAATACTTGGTATGACGCAAATGCAAATGAAGGTAACTACTGGTCAGACTGGTCTGGAACAGGTAGTTATGCTATTGACGGTTCAGCTAGCACAGTTGATCTCTATCCACTTAGTTCGATAGCAGTTTTAGATTTTATTCCTCCTTCAATTACAAATGTTGTTCATTCTCCCTCCTCTCCTACTGAACTAGATAGTATCAACATTAATGCTACTGTTACTGACGCTTCAGGTGTACAATCCGTTAATCTCTATTATAGGGTCAATGGAGGAGTATGGCAATCAATCGGTATGAAGTTTATTGAAAACTCTATTTATAGTGTAACTCTTGGTTCTTTTGCAGTTAACGACTTTATTGAATATTATATATTTGTCATAGACAACTCCATTAATAATAACGAAGCTACAGAGGACAATAATGGACAATATTATGAAATAATTGTTAATGCTTCTGAAGTAATTGAAACATCTACATCCACTACTACTAGCGATGAGCCCGACAACTCCGATAAAGATTCTGAAGAACAAACATTCTCTATTCCTTTCGCTCCATGGTTCGCTATTTTAGGATTAGTGTCTGTGGCTTCTATACTAACTATAATTCCAAAGAAAAGAAAGAATTAACACACTTTTTTTTCTTAACCTTTTACCGAATTAATCTTACTATATTTTTAATTTTCATGATTTTTCCTATTGCTGAAGAATCGTCTACAATGCTTAAATAAATAGTTAAGTAAATACTATTAGTGAAAAAGGGGTTATTTTTATGTTTAAATCATGTAAAAGTTGGCTTATATTGTTTGTATTACTCTCATCTTCGATGTTTATTGTTTCAGGAGAAAAGATAGTGATAAAAGATATTGAAAATGAAACAAAGAGTGTTATTAACTCATCTCCAATAACAAATAGTGTTTTTTCTAAATCTTCACTTATCTCTTCAGAACCAATAGATATCAACTCTGATGATGTTTTTATTTCCTTAGGTTTTCCTGGTTCAGGAACAGTTGAGGATCCCTATATTATTGAGGATTACAATATTACAACAACGAGTAACATTGGTATAGCTATTTCTTGTACAACGAAATATTTCGTTATAAGTAACTGCTATATTGATACAGAATACTATGGTATTTATATTAATAATGTAACTGATGGTACAGCAATTGTCATTAACAACACGTGCAATAACAACGACTACTACGGCATCTATCTTGACGATTCTGATAGTTCTACGGTTGCAAATAACACTTGTACAAACAATCAGGTTAGTATCTATCAGTGTTATTCTTCTGGTGCTACTATTACCAATAACACTTGTACAAACAACAATCTCGGTATCTATCTGTATTATTCTTCTGGTGCTACTATTACCAATAACACTTGTACAAACAACAACTGCGGTATCTATCTTATTGCCTCTGATTCTTGTCTAATAATATACAATAATATCCGAGAAAATTCTGGATATGGAATCGAAACTGCATCTGATTTTGTTTCTTATAATAATATCATTCATCACAATTATTTTGTAAATAATTCTATAGATGGATTTAAAACTTCCCAAGCTTATGATTATGGAGTCAATACTACCTGGTATGATACAATAAGCCTAGAGGGAAACTATTGGTCAGATTGGTATGGCTCTGGAAGTTATTCAATTGATGGATTAAATTATGTTGACCCTTATCCAATGTTTATGGATTCAGATTCTGATGGTTTACCAGATTACTGGGAACAACAATATGGATTTGATATTCTAGTTAATAATGCGAATGAGGATCCTGATCAAGACGGATTAACTAATCTTGAAGAGTATCTGTTGGGGACAAATCCTAGTAATTATGACACTGACAATGATGGTTACTCGGATGGAGAAGAGATTGTAGAGGGAACTGACCCTTTAGATCCGAGTAGTTATCCTTCAACAGACTTAACTGGACCTAATATTTATTATTCTAATGCTTATTATGATTATTCTTTAGGAAAAAGCAAATACATTGCAATGGCATCTGATTTATCTGGTGTAATCAGAGTAACAGTTTATTATGCTATGCAAGATTCTGACATCTGGACATCTGCAGAAATGGAATATATTGGTAATGAAACCTACATTTACACGACAACAGACTTTACAGGTGCTAGCGTCAAATATTACTTCGAAGCAGAAGATACGTTTGGGAATGTAGCTAATACATCGATTAGTTATTTTGTAGCTGAACCTGATGATCTCAACCCTCCTGTTATTTCTAATATCACTGTCTACCCTCACGACCCAACAGAGCTTGACAATATCAGCATTTCAGCTGTTATCACTGATGAATCTGGTTTAGCTCAAATAGAGTTATGGTATAGAATAAATGAAGGTAGTTGGATAATCAAAAATATGCTTTCTTCTGGAGATACATATTGGTATTCTATTGGTTCATTTAATGTTCATGATGACATTGATTTCTACATTTGGTGTAACGATGAGTATATGAATGCAGTTCAAAGTACTACACAGTACATTACTATTATGCAGTCAGCTTCTCCAGAAGATACCACTCCACCAGTTATTAATTTCATAGACTATCTAGACTATCCAGTTGAAGGAGAATCAATTCCAGTTAACGGTTCAGTAACAGATAATACTGTAATTAATACTGTAATTATCAATTACAGAGTAGATGAAGGACAATGGATGTCTATTGAAGCAAATGTTAACGGAGATTTGTTTGAAGCGTTTATTGGACCATTTGAAGCAGGAGAAACTGTTCAGTTTTACATATGGGCTAGCGATACTTCAGGAAATAATGTGAGTTCAGATATCTACACTATAATAATACAATCTATAGGTGATAATATTGCACCAACAATAAGTGTTCCTGCTATTGGAGCTGTAGAGGGGCAAGATGTAACAATAGAAGTCACTGTTTTTGATTCATCAGGAGTTGATACTGTACTATTCTACTATCAAGTTAATAGTGGAACATGGTTTCATATTACAACAACATTGACAGTATATGATACATATAGAGGTAACCTTGGATCATTTTTAGAGGGAGACTACATCAACTTCTATGTCTGGGCTAATGACACTTGCGGAAATGAAGGATTCTCCGAAACTATAAGTTTCACAATTCTAGAGAACACTACAATCGAGAATCAACCCCCAACAGTTCCTGTGATAATTGATTCTGATACTATTCGTTTCACAAGTTTTAATCTTCAGTGGTATCAGAGCACCGATCCTGATGGAGCAGTAAAACGTTATGAGATTGAACTATCTTACGAAGATCCTCTATTCCAAAATCCGATTGAATATACAGAAACTGAAACTTCCCTATATATCTCATCTTTGCAACAGGGAACATATTATATAAGAATTCGAGCAGTAGACTATCAAGAGCTTGCTTCAGAATGGTCAGAAACAGCTATATTAACGGTTGATCTTGATGAAACAACGACAGAAACTACTACTCACTCTGAAACTACTGAAACAACCTCTATGATTGAAACTGAAACAAACAATAATGACAAAGAGAATACCCTTGTTATTCCTTTCGCGCCATGGTTCGCTATTTTAGGATTAGTATCTGTGGCTTCTATGTTTACTATAATCCTAAAGAAAAGAGAAAATTAACACTCTTCTCTCCTTCTTTAAGCTCTTTTTTCGTTTATAAACATGTCAATTTTTTTACTTTTTTACTCAGTTTAAACACATGACTATTATTATTTTGCAACTTATTTCAATACTCCAGTAGCTGAGAGTCAGTATGCAACCTTTGCTTTCTTTTCACAATTTTGCAGTTTTGAAACTTCGACTTTTTTTGGTAAATTGAGATAAAAGGAATTGTCTTTTTCCCTAACGAAAGATTTAAATTTCCTAAAGCAAACAATTTATGAATTTATCATCTCTGTAGGTAGAATTATGCAAAAACAAACAAAACAATCTAAAGTTTCAATTAGAAGAATTTTATGTGTTTCAATTTTAATTGTTGGAATAAGTACGTTCTCTAGTATGAGAGTAAATGCTACAATTGTCTCTTATGACCCACCATCGTACTCCTCATTAACACCACATGATCCAATATCCATTACTTCTGACAGTGGATTTGCGGTTTTTCCGGGTTCAGGAACAGCTGAAAATCCTTATCTTATTGAGGGATATAATATTACAACAACAGATAGTAGCGGTATTTATATTGCTGATACAACGAAATATTTCATTGTTCGTAACTGCTATGTAGATGCATTTCTTTATGGTATTTATATCTATAATGTAGCTGATGATACAGCAACTGTCACTAACAACACGTGCAACAATAACGCCTACTTCAGCATCAGGTTTTACGCTTCTGGTAGTTCAACTGTCGCAAACAACACGTGTAACTACAATGGTTATAGCGGCATCTTTCTTTCCTCTTCTGGTAGTTCGACTGTTGCTAACAACATTTGCAACAATAACGACGACTACGGCATCTATCTTTTATTTTCTGATAATTCTACCATCACTAACAACACGTGCAGCAACAATAACAACTTGGATGGCATCTATCTTGAGGATTCTGGTAGTTCGATTGTTACCAACAACACATGCAGCAACAACTACTTGGAAGGCATCTATCTAGCAGGTTCTCATTCTTCGACTGTTACCAACAACACGTGTAGCAATAACTACAGAGGCATCAGGCTTGACTCTTCTGATAGTTCGACGGTGGCAAACAACACTTGTAGCAACAATGGCGATGGTGGCATCTTTCTAGCAGGTTCTGATTCTTTGACTGTTACCAACAACACGTGCAGCAACAACAGCTTCTATGGTATCGTGCTTTACTCTTCTGGCAGTTCGACTATTATCAATAACACATGCAACAATAACGACTGGGAAGGCATCAAGCTTTACATTTCTGGTAATTCTAATGTTGCAAACAACACGTGCAACTACAACGGCTGGGGCATCGATCTTAGTGGTTCTGGTAGTTCGACGGTGGCAAACAACACATGCAACTACAATGGTTTTTGGGGCATCGATCTTAGTGGTTCTGGTAGTTCGACGGTGGCAAACAACACGTGCTACAACAACGACTGGAAAGGCATCGAACTTTACTCTTCTGCTTTTTGTGTCGTTATTTACAATCTTCTACAATCAAATGAAGAACATGGAGTATACTTAGAATCTGGTTCTGATAATAATCTTATTCACCATAATACCTTTGTAGACAATAATCTAGGAGGAACTTCACAAGCGTATGATGATGGAACAAATAATACTTGGTATGACTCTGCAACCCTTGAAGGTAATTACTGGTCTGATTGGGACGGAACAGGTTTCTGTTCTATTGATGGTTATGCAGGTTCAATCGATCTTTATCCTCTTGATGAACCTACTGTATACCTTGGTCCTCCTGTTATTACTGATATTATCCACTCTCCCTCTACTCCTACAGAACTCGACACTATTAGTATTAATGCTACTGTCACTAGCCCTTATGGTGTGCAATCAGTTACACTCCATTACAGGGTTAATGATGGAACTTGGATAGAAGTTAGTATGACTCTTAGCAGTGGTGATTTTTACAGCGTAACTATTGGTTCTTTTGCAGTTAGTGACACAATTGAATACTACGTTAGTGCTATAGATAATTCTGTTAACCACAATGAAGCCATCAATGACAACTCTGGTCTATATTACTCATTTACTATTTCTGAATTTGTACCAGAATTTCAAATGTTCTCTCTTCTCCTTCCTGCGATAACTTTTCTATTCTTGGTCTTTGGTTTAGTGGTGCTACAACGAAGGAAAAAATAGCTTTTTTCCTCCCTTTTCTTCTTTCTTTTCTTCCTTTTCTTCTTTCTTTTCTTCCTTTTCTTTAGTATCTTTATAGAAATATTAAATCACTTTAAAGCTGTTTCACTTTGAAGAGATTCCTTTTCCCCGACGAAAGATTTAAAATTCCTAAAACATACTATTAGGTGTCTATCATTTTTGTAGGTTAAATTATGCAAAAGCACTCAAAACAATCAAAAGTTTCAATTAGAAGATTTTTATGTGTTTCAATATTAATTGTTGGAATAAGTACGTTCTCTAGTATGAGATTAAACGCTACAACTGTCTCTTATGACCCACTATCTTACTCTTCACTGATCCCACATAATGCTATATCCATTACTTCTGATAGCGATTTCGAAGTTTTTCCTGGTTCAGGAACAGCTGAAGATCCCTATGTTATTGAGGGATATAATATTACAACAACAAGTAATGAAGGTATTTATGTTAGTTATACAACAAAACATTTTGTTATTCGTAATTGCTATGTAGATGCATTTCTTTATGGTATTTATATCTATGATGTAGCTGATGGTACAGCTTCTGTCATTAACAACATGTGCAACAATAACGCCTACTTCAGCATCAGGCTTTACGCTTCTGGTAGTTCGACTGTTGCAAACAACACGTGTAACTACAATGGTTATGGTGGCATCAGGCTTGACTATTCAGGTAGTTCGACTGTCATTAACAACATGTGCAACAATAACGACGACTACGGCATCTATCTTTGGTTTTCTAATAATTCTACCGTCACTAACAACACTTGCAACAACAATAACAACTTGGATGGCATCTATCTTGAGGATTCTGGTAGTTCTAATGTTGTAAACAACACGTGTAACTACAATGGTTATAACGGTATCTCTCTTTGGGATTCTAGTAGTTCTAATGTTGCAAACAACACGTGCAGCAACAACTACAACGGCATCAGGCTTTACGCTTCTGGTAGTTCGACTGTTGTAAACAACACGTGTAACTACAATGGTTATGGTGGCATCTATCTGGCAGGTTCTGATTCTTCGACTGTTACAAACAACACATGCAACAATAACAATTTGAATGGCATCGGTCTTTCCTCTTCTGGTAGTTCGAATGTTACCAACAACATGTGTAGCAACAACAACTGGGAAGGCATCAGGCTTGACTATTCAGGTAGTTCGACTGTTGCAAACAACACGTGCTACAACAATGGCTGGGGCATCTGGCTTTCCTCTTCTGGTAGTTCGACTGTTGCTAACAACACGTGCTACAACAATGGCGAAGACGGCATCTCTCTTTGGGGTTCTAGTAGTTATACTGTTGCAAACAACACGTGTAACTACAATGGTTATGGTGGCATCTCTCTTAGTGGTTCTAGTAGTTCGACTGTTACAAACAACACATACTACAACAATGGCTGGGGCATCGAACTTTACTCTTCTGGTTTTTGTATCGTTACTTACAATCTTCTACAAGAAAATGAAGAATATGGAATCAGGATATATTCTGGTTCTGATAATAATCTTATTCACCATAATAACTTTATAGACAATAATCTAGGAGGAACTTCACAAGCGTATGATGGAGGAAAAAATAATATCTGGTATGATAGTCAAAATCTGGAAGGTAATTACTGGTCTGATTGGGACGGAACAGGTTTCTGTTCTATTGATGGTTATGCAGGTTCAATCGATCTTTATCCTCTTGATGAACCTGTAATAGTTGAATATCCACAAATCGTTTTACTAACTCTACTACTTTCCATTGTTCCTTTCCTCCTTATTAAGACAATCTCAAAGAAGGCAAAGAAATGATGGAACAGCTGTCAGAAGCAGCATAAAAGCGAAGTAATAACAAGAACCAAACATTCAACCCTTCCTCTTTTTTACACCCTTTATAATCGGACAATAAATATATAAGTGAATGAAACCTAAAGTCTACTACCTGTCTTTTATTCTTAACCCAATAATTAAAAAACTATAATTTGTGAAAAGTATGCAGAGAGTTATTGGGAAAGAAGACTTAGATTGCAAAGAAAAAGAAGTTTTAGTCGATTTCTCACTAGACTATTTCTACCAAGAACTCGAAAAAGTGATAGATGTCGGAATATTGAGAATAATGGTCAAATCTCTGCATAGAGAAATTTCCAATACTAAAGATAAAGCCTTTATACCTCTAATAGAAAGAGTTCTTGAAAAAGTCTAGAATTAGAAGATAACTTTTCTCTCTTCTATCTTTATGATCTCAAATTCGACCTTACTTGGTTAAATCCAAATAATAGCGTTTAGTAATATGTTTGAGAAATACAATGAGAAACTAATAAGAAAGGTTTTGATGGAAAAGTTAAGACATTAGAGCAATATTCCTTGTGAATATGATAGTAGTTCTTTTATTTCCAAAGCTCTATCTGCTATTTTGAATCCTGTTTCCTTTAAAGATAAACATCTATGTCTTTTCTTTTGTTCTATACGGTCCTCTAAAATATCAGCATCACACAAGTTTTTTATAGCCGTATTAATCGCAGAATTTCCACCAAAGATAGATCTATGGAGAGCTCTGAAACGAAGAGTTCCTCCATAATTAATAAGATAGAATAGTATCTGTAAAGCTGTTTTCTGTTCAAGTAGTGTTAAATCTTGATGTGGGAGCTCTGCTTTAATAAAACCTATTCTGTATCCTACTAATTTCCATGTTCCTTCAAGGAAACGTTCCAGGGACCATATTCGAACTTCTGTCGATCCTTAACTAAGTCAATACTCTTTAAGTTGTCAATAGCATTGTAATTTGCTACTAGTCCCCCATTAACGGATTTAAAGATTGTATTAAATCTTATTTCGTCCGAATACGTCATTAACAAATCGATTATCTGAAGAGCTGTCTTTTGTTCAATGGGGGCTAGAACATAACTCATAAACCAATTATTGTTATGTGAATATATAAATTTTGATACTATTTAATAAAGCGTGTAATATTTATCAAATATCTAATAAGTTTCAGTACCAAGGCTATTATAATTTCGCAACTTATTTCAATTCTCTAGTAACTTAGATTCAGCATTCAACCTCTGCTTTCTTTTCACAATTTTGTAGTTTTGAAACTTCGACTTTATTTATTAAATTGAGAGAAATAAAATTACTTTTCACTTCATAAGATATATAAGTGTCAAAACATGCTAGTATATTAAATTGACATCTTTGTAGGTTAACTATGGAAAATCGATCAAAACTATCTAGAGTATCAATTAGAAGAGTTTTATTTGTTTCAATTTTAATTTTTGGACTAAGTTTATTCTCTAGTCTGAGTGTAAGTTCTACAACTATCTCTTCCAACCCACCCTCTTACGTCTCTTTGACCCCCCATGATCCTATATCCATTACTTCTGATAGTGAACTTGAGATTTTTCCTGGAACAGGAACAGCGGAAGACCCTTATCTTATTGATGGTTACAAGATCACAACAACGAGTATAGATGGTATTTTTATCGATGATACAACGAAATATTTCATTGTTCGTAACTGCTATGTTGACACAAGCCATTATGGCATTCATATCAAGAATGTAGCTGATGGTACAGCAACTGTAATCAACAACACATGCAATAATAACTACGGAGGTATCTCGCTTTCCTCTTCTGGTAGTTCCACGGTTGCAAACAACACATGCAGCAATAATAGCGATGGCATCATGCTTTTGTCTTCCGGTAGTTCTACGGTTGCAAACAACACATGTAGCAACAATTACTACAGAGGAATCTATCTTCAATATTCTGGTAGTTCTACTGTTGTCAACAACTCTTTTACTAATTGTGGTTTACATATAAACGACGGTACCATTAATGCTTACCTATCGTATGCTGTTGAGAATAATTGGGTGAATGGGAAAAAACTAGGTTTTTGCACTAACCTTGACTCCACTATTATTTCTGAGCCTGTCTATGGTCAATTAATATTAGTTAATTGTAATAGTGTGACAGTACGTGATCAAATATTAAATAGCGCTACAACTGGTCTATTTCAGTACTCCTGTACATATTCAATTATTATTAACAACACATGTAGCAATAACAGCAACTTTGGCATCTTGCTTTCCTCTTCTGGTAGTGCGACGGTTGTAAACAACACGTGTAGCAATAACTACTGGGGAGGCATCTATCTTTGGTCTTCTGATTTTTGTGTCGTTACTTACAATCTTCTACAAGAAAATGAAGTCTATGGAGTATACTTACTTCTTAGTTCTGATAGTAATCTTATTCACCATAATACCTTTGTAGACAATAATCTAGGAGGAACTTCCCAAGCTTTTGATTATTGTTCTGACAACTTTTGGTATGATACTGAAACACTTGAAGGTAATTATTGGTCAGATTGGTCAGGTACAGGTAATTATTCTATTGCTGGTTATGCAAGTTCAATCGATCTTTACCCTCTTGATGAACCTGTTGAATGTTCTACAGATGAAACTCAAATATATTTCACATTTACTCTACTAATAGTATTAGTTCCTTTGCTACTCATAAAATTATTCTCTAAAAAAAGACGAAAAATAGATTAAGTAGCAACTATTCCTTCTTTTTTTCTTTCTTACAAAAATCGAATTAAGTCAAAATTAAATTAAAATCATCATTTTTCCATTATAAAGTTGAGAAATCATCATATACAGATTTCTTAATTTCTCTGAAAGGGACAACCAGATTTTTTTTAAATGATTTGCTATTTGCATTATCATTTAAATCATGTATTTCTTTTAAAGAACATATCCTCGATGAGCTTTTCAATTCTCTAGTAGCTGAGATTCAATATGCAACCAGGTTATTGGATAGATAATACTGCTAAACTTAATAATACATTTCAATTCTCTAGTTAGTGAGATTCTGTATGCAACCTGAAAATCCCTATTTCAGCGATGCTTTCATGGATTATATTTCAATTCTCTAGTAGCTGAGATTCGCTATGCATCTTGTCTTTTTTCTTTTCCTTCAATATCATATATTTCCCTCGTAATTCGTGCTATACCACAGGTAATTAATTTTTCTTCAATAAAGGCAGTATTATCACTCTTTTTTTGCACATCAAATTGCTTTTTACTATTACAATACGATAATAGTGAAAAGAATAAAATAAGAGAGAAAAAAGAAAAAAACGTTAAGAGAAAACCTTCTTTCGTCTGATAAACAATGAAACAAGAATCATTGACAAAATAACTGTTGTTAAGATAAAACCTGGACTTTTTTCAGATTCTATTGTATAAGTCTCTGATGTCACTTGTTTTCCAGCTATATCAGTTACTGTAACTGAAACTGAAACTACTTCTCTTTCTTCCAAAACTGATTCTGAAACTGAACCTGAATAGCTTCCATCACTTTGCCTACTCAATTCTATTGTTTCAAAAGCACCATCCTCTAAGTAATAAGTAACTATTACCTCAAAAATCCCTTTGTCATCTGTAGGATTTGCTTTGAAATAATAGAAGGAATTTTCTTCTGTTGGTTTGATTATTTCAATCTCACCAATAACTGGTGCTTCTAAATCTATTTCTGATTCGGTTTGAATGGGATCTAAATCTATTGTAAATGGAAATATGTCAAAAGCAGGAATAACTATCGGATCCAATATTCCCCCTGTATAGTCTAGTATCTTGAAAACTTCTTCGTATTCTGTTGAAAAGCCTAAAACTGACACAGAACCAGTTATTATTATTTCCAATAGTTCAAGGACTAAATACACATTATCAATTGTTATCTTAGCTTCTGAAACAGAATTAAGGCGAGAACTGTCATCAGCTGAACTAATAATTGTATCTGTAGCAGAAACAGAATAATCATTTATTCCCAAATTCTTATTTTCATTCTTAGTTCCAGATGAAATTGGACCTGAAATTGTTAAATCCACATTTGGAATTATATCTGCATATAAAGTTATTTTGAAATGTGCACTAGCTGACAAATGAATATATGTCTTTGAAAAACTTTCTTCAAAATCGTAGCTTGTCAATACTACAGTTTTATCTAGTGTAAAACTTGTTTCACCATATGGTGTCTGAAAGTACTCCCAGAAGTCTATCCCTTCAAATGGTTCAAAAACATATCCAAGAGCTGATAATTCCCCATAAGCAGATAAACCAAAATAACCATCACCAGGACGTATATACGATGTTGACGTTACTGTTTCACCTGGTGTCAAATATTTAGGTGTTTCTAAACCATAAAACATAGGTACACTAATACCTGTATGTAATCCCATATTCAAACTCAATCCTAAAACAGATACAGATAGATATTCATCAATTCTCTTCTCGAAACCAACATTCTTTTCTATCTTTGAATAAACTGGAATCTCGTAAACTGTTTCTATTTTATAGTACTGCTTCAAATTATCATCTACATATATTTCCCCTGCTGTATTTTCACATTCAACTTTGAAGAAATATTGTTTTTCTGTTTGTAGATCAGTTATTGTGAACGAATGACTCATAGAAAAACTTGTTTCTTCCAATGAATTATATAAACTAGCAGTTGAGCTTCCCCATAGTATTCTACACTTAGTGTCTGTATTAGTTGTAAAAGATATTTCTGCACTTGTTTTCAATGATACAATTTCTATATTTTCTATTCCTTCAGGGTCAGTTGGCTCTTCAGGGTCAGTTGGCTCTTCAGGGTCAGTTGGCTCTTCAGGGTCGAAAATAACCTCATTTGAAACAATAATGTCATCAATAGCTTGTTTATTATAAAACGGTAGCATCATATAAGTTGAAGTAGTATATGTTGAATCTTGTGCTTCTAGTTGTAGTTCGCCATTCAGAAAAACCTTGAAATTATTTTCAGAGTCTCGAGTTATAACAATATCATGCCAACCAGTGAAATCTGAAACAGTTTTGCTTGCTAGTAGTGTTTCTGAGCCACCTGTATCTATTCTTCTAAGTCTAAATTGATCATTGTAGATATTTAACTGATATCCTTTTTCACCATTATAATAATCTCCTGAATTGAGTTGATCGCATACGAATATTATCGAAAGACTATCAGAACCAAAATAGTTCCCTTTAAATGACCATTGTCCATAAGCTATATTAGAAGAAGTATGTATCCAATTAAATGAAGAAACAGTTCCTTCTAGATAGTAATTACTTGCAGAATATCCCCCTCTTGTGACTGTCCAATCGTCGTAATTACCATCATTAAAGTTATCTGACCAAGGAACTGAAGTTTCGTATGTCTGTAGCTGTGTAGCTAGTGATTCAATAGATTGATAGCTTGAACCAGTTTCAGCAAACCATGCAAATGAATTAGTAAAAGTTCCAATAGTGAGATCATTACCTGAATGGAGAAAAGCATAAATATTTCGCTCATGAGCCCATTTAGTCATTAAACGCAATTGTAGTCCAGTGACATCATCAATTTGTATTGGAACTAATCCTTGAATCCAGTCATTGGAACTTGAGCGGAGAGCGCCATATAATGGAACTGATAGATCTGCATCAATACGATTATCAGTATTACTAGGTAGAGAGCCAATTGCACCTTCTACTTGTCCTGCAACCCTATAATAATCAAACCAAGCCATTTCCTTTGGATCAGAAGTACTCCATATACTACTAATCATTGCTAGTCCATAACTAATTTTATCTATTGTAGTACTCCCTGAGACCTCATAATCAAGAGTGACATAAACATTTGGATCGTTCTCGACTAATTTATAGGTAATTGTGACCATCAAATTATGATTAGACCAATCACAGACAATCTCCGCAAAAACTTCAGAATTTTCCTCATAAGTATTAATGGTTACACCACTTGTATCAGTCAGTTCACGTTGAAACTGATACAAAGAACCACTATCTTCAACAAGAACTTGAAAACCTGATTGTATTCCTGTAAGATCACCTCTGATTCTATTCTCATCATCAGTTGGATCGAAGTTTTCATTATCATCTGCTCTCCAATCGGTAATCACACCTGCAGGATTTGATGCATGACCGTATGCTGATGTCGTATCCCACGCGATGTAGACCTTACTATTCATCAAATAATTCGATCCATATTCAACAGAAGATTCAATACTAAACTGTTCATTCACTACTGGTATTTCGGCAACTGTACTTACCGTTTCTCCTGAAACAATAAATATCGAAGATGATAGAAATACAAACAAAATAAACCAACTTTTACTAGATTTAAACATAAAAATATCCCCTTTTTCAATAATAGTGCTTACTCAACTACTTATTTAAGCATTGTAGAAGATTCTTCAGCAATAGGAAAAAACACGAAAATTATAAAATCACTTCATAAAAGGGTAAGACCTTCTGAAGAATTTAGTGAACATTTGTTTTATTAATCCTTTATTCTCTTACAGAGTACGATTGGTGAAGGCATTAATTAAAAATCCTTTTATTGTGTTACTTAATTCAAAAAAAGAATAACTTCGATCATAAAGAAGTAAGTAAATTCTTTTCTTTGGTTTTAATAAGTGTTAACTCAACAGATATGGGTTACACTTGAAGGTAACTATTGGTCCGATTGGTCAGGGATAGGTTCTTATTCTATTGATGGTTCTGCAAGTTCAATCGATTTTTACCCTCTTGATGAACCTGTTGAATCTACTACAGATGAAACTCAAATATATTTCACATTTACTCTTCTAATATTAGTAGTTCCTTTACTACTCATAAAATCATTCTCTCGAAAAAGACGAAAAATAGATTAATTAACAACTATTCTTTCTTTTTTTTCCTTTCTTATAATAATCGAATTAAGCCAAAATTAAATTAACATCATCATTTTTCCTTTATAAAGTTGAGAAATCATCATATACAATTTTCTTCAAATTCTTCCGAAAGGGGTAACTAAATCATTTTTCTCAACGATGTACTATTTACACCAGATTTTTTAAATCTAATCTTTTATATATATAATCCAGATTAAAATTGTTTAATGAATGATATATCATAATAGCTAATAAGCACAGAAAGCTTTTATATCTAAAATGGAGAGTATTTGCGATTAATCTAATCTTAACAAGTACAAAGTGATGCTTAAGTGTCTAGAAAAAAACTTTCCCCAGTTGAACAGAAAAAAATAGTGAAACAGCAACAAGAAAATCTTTGTTGAAAGAACAAAGAAGACAAAAAAGACAACAATTTTTTAACAATGTAAAAAATATACTTGAAGAGAGTTTTACAGATGCTATAGAATCCACTATTGACTTTTTCAGTTCGCTTAAACAAAGTACAGAAAATATTGAAACAGGCCCAAGTCATCGTAGAGTTGCAATATTCTGGGATTATGAAAGTTTCTCTTTACCAAAAAATATAGATTTAGATCATTTTCTTAATTTTATTATTCCTAAAGGAAATAACATTTCAATTTTAACGAAACAAATCTTCTGTAAAGAGAATTAGTATTCTCCAAAAGTAGATCACATTAAGATACTATTTGCAACCTTTGTTAAGGGAACCCCCGAAGGAGGACTTCCAATTATTTCAATTCTCTAGTAGTTGAGATACGATTTGCAACTCTGGTGTTACTAGTGGTGGTCTTAGCACTTATTCTGTGATTTCAATTCTCTAGTAGTTGAGATACGATTTGCAACTTAATTTGAAATTTCCCAACGCTTTTGATTTAGGCTTAATTTCAATTCTCTAGTAGTTGAGATACGATTTGCAACTTGAAGATATCAAGTTTAGAACGTCTAAACATCGTTATATTTCAATTCTCTAGTAGTTGAGATACTATTTGCAACGATATCCACACTCGTCACATTCTTCTGCTTCAAAGATTAATTTCAATTCTCTAGTAGTTGAGATACGATTTGCAACGGCTCTACGCTCTTTGTGATGCTGACATGCCAAGGCATCATTTCAATTCTCTAGTAGTTGAGATACTATTTGCAACCTTCTGAAAAACTGTCAGGAGTGAGTGCAACTACAATATTTCAATTCTCTAGTAGTTGAGATACGATTTGCAACATACATTGCCTCAACTGAAAAGTTTAGGTAAGTGTGTGTATTTCAATTCTCTAGTAGTTGAGATACTATTTGCAACTGTCAGTTTCTTGTTTAGCATAAACTCCAGCTACTGCATAATTTCAATTCTCTAGTAGTTGAGATACGATTTGCAACTTACAAATGGCTACCTCATCTGGCGAATTAATGGTGGTAATATTTCAATTCTCTAGTAGTTGAGATACTATTTGCAACCACAATGGGAAACTAATTTCTTATCATTTAAGCTATCTTGATTTCAATTCTCTAGTAGTTGAGATACTATTTGCAACTTGCGAATCTCAAAGCCATGAGAGCTAAAAAAGGAGTTATTTCAATTCTCTAGTAGTTGAGATACTATTTGCAACTGAACCTATCAACGTTTGCGCCATCAAAGTGGTAATATATTTCAATTCTCTAGTAGTTGAGATACTATTTGCAACTATCTAAAATTATCAGTATCACGTAAAAGTTGTTCAATTTCAATTCTCTAGTAGTTGAGATACTATTTGCAACAATTCAGTTCTTGAAGGTAAGCGATAAGCCAAAGTTTCAATTTCAATTCTCTAGTAGTTGAGATACTATTTGCAACTTTCTGATGTATTATTTACATGACTTTATTTTATAGCAAATTTCAATTCTCTAGTAGTTGAGATACTATTTGCAACACTCTACGGCTCATTGGACGGCGTTAATTACTTTCAGATATTTCAATTCTCTAGTAGTTGAGATACTATTTGCAACTGGCACATCAGAAGAAATAACGGTGTTGTTAGGCTAATATGATTTCAATTCTCTAGTAGTTGAGATACTATTTGCAACTACAAAACTTGTTAGTTAAGAGATTAACAGTTAAAAATAATTTCAATTCTCTAGTAGTTGAGATACTATTTGCAACTTATCAGAGGTCAAACTGCTATAGATTTTCAAAGAGGTTAATTTCAATTCTCTAGTAGTTGAGATACTATTTGCAACTCAATCTATGACGGTTATCAGATGTATCATGCTATACAAATTTCAATTCTCTAGTAGTTGAGATACTATTTGCAACGCAACAACAACATAGATCTAAACTCTGTAGTCGGTGTAGATTTCAATTCTCTAGTAGTTGAGATACTATTTGCAACTTTTTATCAGGATCATCAATTGCGTACCTTGTTGTGAATTTCAATTCTCTAGTAGTTGAGATACTATTTGCAACAGATAAGAAAATAATTATTGATGATATCTTACAAACAAAATTTCAATTCTCTAGTAGTTGAGATACTATTTGCAACCCAAGAATGCGAACGACACGCAATACGTATCCTTACCTAAATTTCAATTCTCTAGTAGTTGAGATACTATTTGCAACTACTGCTGATAAAACAATAGAAATGATAGATATTTGTTTATTTCAATTCTCTAGTAGTTGAGATACTATTTGCAACCAATCGGGATTTTCAGGGGAATGGTCAAGACCCGTTAAAGATTTCAATTCTCTAGTAGTTGAGATACTATTTGCAACCCTCCCGATTTTACAGAACCTCCTGCTCCTCTCGTTGTTATTTCAATTCTCTAGTAGTTGAGATACTATTTGCAACTAATACTTTTACACACCTATTATTTGCCTACTGCGGGTTATTTCAATTCTCTAGTAGTTGAGATACTATTTGCAACCAAATACAAAAAAGAAGATATAATGAGCTATCAGAACGAATTTCAATTCTCTAGTAGTTGAGATACTATTTGCAACCAGTTCTGATTATGTTAATGATGTTGCCGGTTTTTATCTATTTCAATTCTCTAGTAGTTGAGATACTATTTGCAACCATTAAGATTTTACAAAATGGCAAAAGACTTAAGGGAAAATTTCAATTCTCTAGTAGTTGAGATACTATTTGCAACCCGAGCCAATTTCTCGTGTTTTTCTCTATTAGACTCGATCTTATTTTCTCTTTTGTTGCATATCTTCGATTTGAAAATCCTTTATAAAGATATGCAAATTAATAGTTGCTTGGTTGACATATATTCCTATATTCACAGTCAACACATTTTCTTTCTTGTTCTGTTTCCTCTGGTAATAATTCTGTTTCTATGATTAGTTGTATTTCTTTTATTGCTTCCAATACTTTTCGCTTTTCTTCTTCTCTTATTTTCTCTTTTATGACTTTTCCATTTTTTATTTGTATTTCTACTTCTTCTCTTACTCTTTCTCCTATGTCCATTGCCATTACTTCTGCTACCAGTTGCATTTTATAGTGTTCAGGGATTTTTTGTTGATAAGGTTTCTTCTGTTTGAAGTCCCCTATTATCCATTCTTCCTTTTGTTTTTTTCTCATGTAATCTACATATCCAGCTAGACTTAAGTTTTCATTTTCTACCCAAATTTGTTGATCATAACTCTGATTTCTTTTTTCTCTTTTTTTATGATATTCTGCTCCTTTTTCCATTTTGTAACTTTGGTATCCCATGTATCTCATACAATATCTCCAATAATTTATCCTTTTACAGTAAAAATGCTGCCTTATCATTTCAAAGTAAATTATTGGCTTAGTCACAGCATTATCACTCCCTTTTTTGCTATCTCATCCATCCTTTCTTTGTCTATAACATTTCTTTTCTTCTTCTTTTTTTTCTTTTTTTTCAGTTCCTTTCCATTTTCTTTTTCTCCTTTATCTTCATCTTTTTGTTTATTCTCTTCTTTTTTCATCTGGATGATTTTTTTCTTTTTAGCACATTTTTCACATATTTCTATTGCTACCACATTCCCTTCATACCCTTTTAGAATATCTCCTATCTCTAACATTGTACTTTCTAGCACATTTCTTGTTATATCTCCAAAATAGACTGAATATTGTATCCTTGAAAATCCTTTGTTTTGACATATTTTAGCCACCTCTGCCCTTTTCTTATCTTCTACTATATCATAACAAATTATACTTTCCATTTTCATTCCTTCTAATACTTATACACAAAAGGTTGGTATTTTCCTTTTTGCACAAAAAACTTTCCTGCTTTTCTCGCTTCTTCTATGAACACTCTTCTAAAAGAGGTTATCTTACTTTTATATTCAACATTCTTTTCTCTGAATCTTTGAAAAAGTTCATCTAGATACTTTTTCTTTGTATCTTCCTTCATTAAACAATCTTTTTCACTTTTGTTGAAGTCCTCTTCTTTTATTTTTTTCTTACTCAAAAGGTTGAAAACAAGCCTATCTACTACAGGTTGTCTGAATATCTCTATAATGTCTAGAACAAATGACACTTTTCCTGCTCTATCTGTATGCAAGAATCCTGCATGCGGTTCTAATCCTGCAATTATTGTTGCTTTCAACATTTGCGCTGTTAAAATAGCATATCCATAACTTAACATTGCATTAACAGCGTCTTTTGGTGGTCGTCTTGTTCTCCCTTCGAAAAGTATTGTTGGTTTTAGAAGCTTTCCTATACAAATGTAGTATTTTTTTGTTATCTCTGCTTCTTTTGCGAAGAGATAATTCCTATGTTGTTCAATAATCCTAACACTTTTTCTAAGTTCTTTGATAATACTCTCTATACCCTCTATCTCTCCTGCTATTTCTCTTTCTATGTTTTCTTCTAAATCCCTTGTTCTTTTCATTTGTTTCAATAATCTAACTTTATTATTGCTTGCTGCTTCAATTATTGAAGTAGAAAATATTACCCCTCTCTCATCATGGTATGCTAATATCTGCTCTCTTCTTATTCTTACCGTCCCATGCCCAGTTAATGGATGAATACATGACACTATATCTTTACCTTTGACAAAAAGAATTGGTATAGCATATTTAGCAGCTAAATTTATTGCTCCGCTAGTTAACGAAGAATTACATTCAACTATGATCTCCTCTATCTGCTCAGCTGGTATCAGTTCATCTGTATAATAGCTCTTTCCTGGAATACCAAATTTGAATAATTCATGACTTTTACCTATTTTTGTTCCATGTTTATTTAAAACTACTATTACCACAAGTCTCCCTCGGTTTTAACGGTTTTTCCAATAAGTTTACTGATGTCGAAAAAAGTTAGTTGGTATTTTTGTTTAACAACGCCTATATTTCCTTGAGAAAAAACAACATTTCCTTGTATTTCATCAATTTCTTGCTTCAAAACTATTTCAAAACTTGACGATAGATAATCATTGAAAAATCCCTCCCTATAATATTCTTTCTTAATAATTTTTTTATCTGGAAAAAGCTCTTTAAATTGATTTTCAGTGAAAAAGCTAGCTAAGGAAATTGTTGAAGGATAGATTAGATTATCTACCTTTTCTGCAAAAGTTATCCTTTCTTCTATCCCATATTCATCTATAAGCAGTCTTTCAAAACTTGTTACTTCAGAGAGCGATTCAAAAGGATAGATGATCCATGCTTCATTTAATCCCTGTTCTACCAACCTCTTGAATTTCAGTGGTCTATTTCTATATCTACTAATTCCAGTTTTGATTTGTTCCCCTATTCTTCCAATATACAAATAATATCTATCAAAACACCTGTAGATATTGTCAGCATAACTGCATAAAGGATGATCAGCAAAGCATTTGTTACCATAGACTTTCAAAGGTGAATGAAATAAGCATTTAAGATAAGCTTTGTCTTCATCATCATCACAGTATTTACAATATCTTTCATCTTTCTGAAGGTTTAGCGCCCCGCATTTCAAACATCTTTTCTCTCCAAAAGTGAGATACAACAATCCATCAAGTAAACAACGTGTCATCACTTCTTGGTTTTCTTTAATAATTATGTAACTTACAAAACAATCAGAATCAATTGGAAGAATTGAATACGAAGACACTACAGGTAAAAATGAAAAATCCTCATTGCTTTCATCATCAAATAAGGTCGAGAATTCTGTTGAAAATCTCGTTATTTGATTATTTTTCTCTTTTTTCTCACTTTTAACCATCCTTTATCGCTCATCATTCTAAATTCTACATAACGTATTTCATTTATTTTGGTACTCAGTCTTTTCTTTCTTTTCTAAGTACATCTTTTTTCTCTTTAATCCATTTTAATCCAATATCACCCATACCAGCAGTTCTATTACCACCAACGTTGCAAAGTTTAGCGTATTCACACAATATCCCAATCCAACCAAAAATATTATCCTGCATCAAAAATCTATATACAACCCACCCTTTAAAACCAAGAATAGGATTCCTTTTTCCAATATATACTCTTTTAGTTTGCAATTTGTAATCATTAATGACGACATTCTCTTCTATCCATTTCTTTAGAAGATCCAAGGGAATCTGACCATATTTGCTGTTGAATTTATTCCAATTCTTTGCAATAGTCATAAAGAAATATTTTGGTTCAGGAAAAAGCATAGGATGAGCAGTTCGAAGTGATGAGAAATATGTAGGAGTGTTAAAAAAAATTTTAACCATAAAATCCTGTTGACTTATGTCAAAAGAGGGTTTTGTATACTCAAATGAAATTACAGGAAAATCTTGGTTCAAAAGATAAAATGAAGGCTTCGGTTCGTTAACGAATATTTTCACCGTTTTGTCAAGAAATTCTGAATCTAAGAAACGTAGAGAAAAAGAGAAAAATTCCCCTGAACGAAGTAGTATTTCATTACGATTTGTACGGCTTTTATTAGGTTTTACTGCTTTTATTTGTGAAATAGCATAAGGACGAACTTCAGTATCCTTATGGAGAATGTCAGCTAGAAGAGGATCTTTTTCAGATAAAAAATGAAGAAAAGATGCTCGAACAATAGAACCTGTAAATGCTGGAAAAATCGTATCTTGAAGAACTAAAAACTTTAGCTTAAGCTCTCCACCTAATAGACTAATGTTCTCAATTACACTTGAACATTCTGGAAAAGTTTGTTCTACTTGTTTATCAATCATCAATCTACACTTGTCAATATTACCAAAAATCAAAATAAAAGTATTAGCTATATGCAATAAAATGGTAAAAATAAGATTGATTTTTACTATATTGAAATAAAAAGAGACAAATAATAATTCTATATAAAGATTAAAACAGGAGCTGGTAATAGTAAATTGAAGGGAAAAGGGAATTTAAAAGTTCCCTTAACATCCAGAAACAGACGCGGATGTTCCTAGATACAATTACATAATCTACATTTATTAGTTTCTGTTTGAACAAATTCCATATAAATATACAGATTTGATTAGATTCATAAACAGATGATTTCAATTCTCTAGTAAGTGAGATTCAATATGCAACTATAATACTGTGAGATTAATGAAGGAAGGGAAAATAAATTTCAATTCTCTAGTAAGTGAGATTCAATATGCAACATCTGCTTCCTCTGGATGCCTTACCTTAATCGGTAAAATTTCAATTCTCTAGTAAGTGAGATTCAATATGCAACAATAACAATTGAACTTTTACAAAAGGAGACTAAACAAGAATTTCAATTCTCTAGTAAGTGAGATTCAATATGCAACGAAGTTTGACCAAAAACGATGCCGACCAATTTTTAAAGTATTTCAATTCTCTAGTAAGTGAGATTCAATATGCAACCTATTTTACTTTCGCTTGTAACTGTCATTACTCTACTTTGTATTTCAATTCTCTAGTAAGTGAGATTCAATATGCAACAACTAGATAAACCTAATCAAACAATCTATTCTAGCCTGATTTCAATTCTCTAGTAAGTGAGATTCAATATGCAACATGTTGAATTTAATCTTTATGAACATTCAGAAATGATAAGATTTCAATTCTCTAGTAAGTGAGATTCAATATGCAACATGTTGAATTTAATCTTTATGAACATTCAGAAATGATAAGATTTCAATTCTCTAGTAAGTGAGATTCAATATGCAACTTGAGGCAGAGGAAGAACCACCAGTGATTCCACCCACAGAATTTCAATTCTCTAGTAAGTGAGATTCAATATGCAACCGATTTATACATAAATGGTCAAAATCAACTACGCGGTTTATTTCAATTCTCTAGTAAGTGAGATTCAATATGCAACCTTTTATTCAAAAGTCTTTAAGGGTTACTTAAACTCAAAATTTCAATTCTCTAGTAAGTGAGATTCAATATGCAACTTCCCTCATTTAGTGCCTAAAATGGCTAATTTGAACAGTTTATTTCAATTCTCTAGTAAGTGAGATTCAATATGCAACTTAGGATGTGGAAAAATGAAGATACAAATTAGATTTATAAGATTTCAATTCTCTAGTAAGTGAGATTCAATATGCAACACTGATGGAACAAATGTTTTAGATGTTCTTTCGTTTGTATTTCAATTCTCTAGTAAGTGAGATTCAATATGCAACTCTAACATGACTATTTCAGAGCTATCTATAGTAGATTTAATTTCAATTCTCTAGTAAGTGAGATTCAATATGCAACTTTTGGTGTTTATTCCAATAGTCTTACTTGTTTTATTTATATTTCAATTCTCTAGTAAGTGAGATTCAATATGCAACTTTTGAGGTGAAAAAATCTTAAAAGACAAACAAGGAGGATTTCAATTCTCTAGTAAGTGAGATTCAATATGCAACGATAATGCAGGGGGATTCACAAATGTTTTCACTGCTAGATTTCAATTCTCTAGTAAGTGAGATTCAATATGCAACTGTTTTTGTTGTTGGATACAGACCTGTCAAAAAGCTCAATTTCAATTCTCTAGTAAGTGAGATTCAATATGCAACTTTCAAAACTTCGAGGGATGGTTAACAGAGATATTAGAATAAATTTCAATTCTCTAGTAAGTGAGATTCAATATGCAACTGATTTGATATTAACGCCAGTGATGAGGTCATCAACAGCATTTCAATTCTCTAGTAAGTGAGATTCAATATGCAACCTTTGGTTAGAGATTGCTTCTTGAACTTTTGTGGCGTATAATTTCAATTCTCTAGTAAGTGAGATTCAATATGCAACTCAAAATAATCCTTAATAGTATCTATGGGAAGACTTGTGATTTCAATTCTCTAGTAAGTGAGATTCAATATGCAACAATCTTTAAAAGAGTTTTAATGTTATTTAAAACCTTTAAATTTCAATTCTCTAGTAAGTGAGATTCAATATGCAACAATCTGTGATAAACGATTGATGTTAGATGCAGCTAAACAATTTCAATTCTCTAGTAAGTGAGATTCAATATGCAACTGAACTATATACTCACTTAGTTGAGGAGATAGAAGAAATATTTCAATTCTCTAGTAAGTGAGATTCAATATGCAACCAAGCTCCCGCACTTTGCTTAATTGTTCCTGAAGCAAAAAATTTCAATTCTCTAGTAAGTGAGATTCAATATGCAACCGCAGACTTAGGCAAAATTACAAGTGAAATTGTTTTAAATTTCAATTCTCTAGTAAGTGAGATTCAATATGCAACTGGATGCGGGTGGTCTTATAAGCGTTCTAATGAAACAATTTCAATTCTCTAGTAAGTGAGATTCAATATGCAACCTCGAAGGAGCTAAAAGGATTAAAGAAGAATGCAAGAGAATTTCAATTCTCTAGTAAGTGAGATTCAATATGCAACTTGTAAGTCTTCGGCACATCGCATGGATACAAGTTTAGAATTTCAATTCTCTAGTAAGTGAGATTCAATATGCAACCGAGCCATTTTCTCTAGTATTCCTTAATTAGGTGCGTTTTTATTTTCGCTTTTGTTGCATATCTTCGATTTGAAAATCCTTTATAAAGATATGCAATTTTCTTCTCTCAACCTATTAATTCAACTTGTTTATTTTTTTATATTTAAATCAGAATAATCAAGCTAGTCATTACTTTTACTGAAAATCTTTAAATGTCATAATATTTATCTACCTTGTATTCTAATCTTTCATGCTAGGTGATAATTTTGGAGGATATTCTAATCCATATATACAGATTTCTTCCTTTTACTGAAATTTTATGGGATTCTAATATTCGAGTTTCTTTTGATTTTCTTAAATCTAATACTGGAAATGCTCAACAACTTTTTTTTGATTTTAAAGATAAACCAACTGATATCTCT
The DNA here is from genome assembly GCA_019057815.1 of Candidatus Heimdallarchaeota archaeon. GTDB lineage: Archaea > Asgardarchaeota > Heimdallarchaeia > Heimdallarchaeales > Heimdallarchaeaceae > 18H4-34. Next base: position 22,271 of record JAHLWR010000023.1, on the reverse strand, counting down.
TTACCTTACATTAGGGGATTAGGTCCATATCTTTGTCCTCATGGAAACGATTCATACTTTTACATTAGAAATATCAGAATTCCTGTTTATGATAATCATCCTCTTCGACCTTTGCTCCCTTTTACAACCAGAATTAAAAAGTGGAAAATTAAAAATCTCCAGTATAAGCATCCTAATTGTTTTTTATCCTCACGACTCTACCCGTGTCTAATTTCTGAGTTGAAACTAACTATGTCACTTAAATCTAAACAAATTCAACTTGATTTTGAAAAACAAATTCGTTGTATTCGAGAATCTTTCCATTCTCTAACTCGTAAGTTTAAAATTCCTATTATGGATTCAGTTTTTACTCATGATAAACCCTCACTTGAGTTCTCAGATATCTTTACTGTCATTGAAACAACTATTGATACCTATAATGAATTAGGAATTAATGTGGATATTTTTGATACACCAAGATTTGAATGTGGGTGGCTTCATATTCTAAACAAAAACCAATTCTTAATCATTTATGGAAATGAAAAACCACCCTATAAGTTACGACAGAGAGTTAAAACCGCTATATTATATAGTTTTGTTCTTTTAACTTTGCTTTCTAGAATGAAATATTTAATAAAAGCAGGTGTTGTCTCAAAACTCTCCCCTCTTCAGAAAATTGAATTAGTTGAATTTATTTTCTCAGTATTGGATCCTTTACTTTACTCTTCTGAAGATTTTAGATCGTTTTATCTACCTAAAAACTATCAAAGAAAGCTATTTTCCACTATTTCTGGGATATACAATTACACTAAGAGCTTCCGTGAATTAGAAAATATGGTTTTTGATGTGATTGATTCCTGGGATTCCTATGAACTACTACTTTTGCTTTCAAAGAGTAATATTTTTGTTAGTTCTCTAAGAAAAAGATTCTCTCAGAAAAGATTTGACAAAGTTTACCCTTTTTCCAATAAAAGGGAAGAGCTCATGTTCAACTACTTACTTAGTGTTTTTTTTGATGAACTACAAAAACAGCGCTTAGATGAAAAATTCATCAGAAACCAGAATTACTTTGCAGCAATAACAGCTAATCACATTCGTGATAACTTATTCAGTTGGGAAGGGTATAATCATTATAATGTGAAAATTACTATAAGTGAATTAAGAAAACCTTTACCTGACATTCTTTCAGCCCTTGCAGATAAGGATCTTATTCTTCTTATTTATGTAAAAGAAACCCAAACAAAAAAAATGTATGCTTTGAATTTGGATAACAGTTATGTTAAATCCGTTATTTTTAATAAATGAAAAAAAGGTAATTATAGTTCTTTTTTTTACCAATTTGCTATAAATGCCAATAGTATTTATATTTACTTAGTTTCTTTCACTTGATTTCATTAGAAGTCATATCAAGTAGAAGAGGTATTCAATGATAGTAAGTTCATTAACAAAAATCGGAAAAGCTATGATAGGTGATAAAGATGAACTTTCTATCCTATTAGATGAACAAAAGAAGAATATTAGAACGAAAAAACTTCTAGATGTTGTTATAGACTTGGATGCTTCTGAGATAGGAGCTTTGAACCTATCGGATTACCAAGAATCGATGATTGATAAATATCTTCCAGGATTAAGCACTGGATCAAGTAGGAATTATTCTCCTTTTTGTAGTATTAAACAGCAAAAAGGTACAAATAAAAATTTCGATGATTTCAGTCCTTCAGATTTAGTTAATTTTGACAAAATAATTCTACCAGATGACATTATTCTAGAACAGAATAGTCTACCCTTCAGATTTAATAATTGGTTGCTTAACAATAGAGAGCAATTAGAAAAAAGGATATATGATTATATCAAGGAAAATCACTTAGAAACAAACAAAAAAGGAGAAAAAATCATTTCAAAAGATGCTCCTAGATTCCTACTATTTATATTTAGAAAAGAGAATGGACTCTTATATCCGGGAGAAATAGACAAGTTCAGAGAAATATATCTAAGTCTCGAAAATTTGAGTAAAAAAAGCTCTAAAAAGAGTGAAGCTTTGGTTTGTCTTGCATGTGGAATTAAAAAAGACAATCTAATATCTATGGATAAGTGCAAATTCTTTAATCTTTTTTCAATCGATCAAGTAAGCTTCCAATTGGGTTTTTCTAAATCATATCAAGCTATGATCTGTGAAGATTGTGAAAATTTCTTTAGAAATGGTTATAATATAATGGATACAGTTTTAAAATTTGAAGCTTATAAAGAAAGGAAAAGCTCTAGAGACATTAAAACGGTTCATCACAGCATTATCCCTCTTGTAGAATCCTCCGAGAAAATTATGATGTTTGTACAAAAATTGGAATTATTCAGAAAGAATCATTATGAAACAAAGCAGACAACGCTTAGACTTAAAATAGAAGAATTATCTTCTAAATTATCAGATATAAGTAAACAACAAAAACAATCACTTATCAAACAAATCAAACAAAGAAAGAATAATATTAAATTTAATGAAGACCGGGGGATTTTAGCATCTAGCCAAGATGTAGATTTACTTAACATCTTACAATGCGCTAAAGAAAGTGATATGGCTATCATGGATTTTTATTTTGTAGAGAAACAAGTTTCTGGCAATAAAAAGAAATTCATTGAAGATATTATCTATGGCAGTAAATACAGGATTAAACAAATTGTTGACTGGATTGAGGAGGTTGATAACTTTTTCAACAAAACTATTAAATTCGAATTTGGATTCTTAGTTTCTACTTTTGGCGAAAAATTAGGCAGAAAGATAATTCAGTCTCTATTTAACAGTCGAACAATATCTAAAAGAGATTTTTATAAACAAGCTAATAACGTTCTTAATCCAAGATTCAGAAAGATTATCACTTCTAACTATAAAGATGTATGGAAAGAAAGATTCCTCTTTAATAGAGATATGCAAATCTTTCATTTTACTCATCAACTTCTATTTATAGCAGATATTTTAAGGTGAAAAAATGGTCATAAATGAAAAGAATATAGAGGATTTAAATAAAAAGAAAAGAGAGAGCAAAGAAGCTGAATATCTTCAAAGAGAATTTTTTGACAAAGATGATCGAAAAATATCTTTCTTAATTGGGAGATACTACGGTTACTTAGCATCAAAAGAAAAAACAGTTCTCCGAACAACTAGTCTATATACAAAACTTCCTATGTACACTCAGAGATTAAATAGAGAGCAACTACTGAAAATCCTAGATAAATGCAATTCGGTAGTTAAAAGACTAATATCAAAGAATAAGGAGACAAAGCAAACTGGAGCATTTCTTAGGAACCAGATTAGTGAACTAATAAGCAAGGACAATTGGGAAAGTACTTATGATGAATTGTCGCTTGCTTTTATGATGGGATTTTCATATTTTGTTAAAATTGATAAGAAAAGTATAGAAGGTGAAAAAAATGTTATTACAGAATAGAAGAGAAATATTGTTTATCTATGATGTGACTCGATCAAATCCTAATGGTGATCCAGATGATGGTAACAGACCTCGAATGGATGAACAAGGTTATAATCTTGTCACTGATCTTAGATTGAAAAGAACGATTAGAGATTTTTGGATATCACAAAAAGATGATAATCTGAGAGTCTTAATTAGACAACAATTCAAAGACGACCAGCAAACTGTTATGAGCATGAGAGACATTGTATCTAAAGAATTTGGAATTACAGAAACAAAAAAACTCACTAGAGATGAATTAATTCGATTGGCACCTGAAAGATATATAGATGTTCGAACCTTTGGTGCAGCTATAACTCTTCCAAAAGCAAATGTTTCTATCACTGGTCCAACGCAATTTGGAATTGGCAAGTCGCTAAACAAACCTGAGCTGAACACCATGGGCATAACCACTGTTTTATCCTCAACTGGTGAACAAGGAGCTGGATCTATGGGACAATTTCATTACGTAGATTATTCTATGATACTCTTTCATGGAATCGCTTGTGAATACAATAGCGAAAAAACTTTGTTTAGTGAGGAAGATTTAACACATCTGTATAATGCTATGTGGTTTGGTACAAAACAAATAAACACAAGATCCAAGTTTAACCATAATCCACGATTACTTCTATCAGTAGTCTCAAAGGAAAAGGAGTTCCAAATTGGCGGATTAGAAAACAAACTTAAACTGTCTAAAGAAGAAGACATCAATGGACCTGAAGAAGCCAATCTCTGCATTGATGAGTTCATTAACACTCTAAAACTATATCAAGACCAAATTGAGTTAATAGAACTTAAAGAGACCAATGATCTTGTCCTACTATACAGTGATAAAGAATATAACAGCATGAAAACTGTGTTAGAAGAAAATGGTTTTAGGGTAAAAGATCTATAAAGAGTGATCTCATGGAAACCATAGTTTTTGATGTGTCCGGTAACTTTGCACATTTCAGAGCTTATGATACAACCCGTGAAAACATAAGCTACCCTTTCCCCTCTAGAACAGTCATTCTAGGACTTACAGGAGCTGTTCTTGGGCTTGAACGAAATGAATATTGGTCAAATGAAGATTATAAAAACTCAATGGTTTCTATTAGAATTCTTAATCCTATTTGGAGATCTAAGATGCTTGTTAACTATCTCCAAACTAAGACTACCTTGAGTCTTCCTAATAGATTAAGAATAATAATGCCAGGGGATCCTCTTGGAGTTAAAACCTCGGACTCTAGAGGATTCAACGCTCAAATATTTCTAAACATCTTGAGAAATGTTAAATTTCGGGTGTATTTTTATTGTAAAGACTTACAGATAATGGAAGATCTCGAAGAACGATTGACTAACAACAAATACTGTTATCCACCATATTTAGGACATGCAAATATGTTAGCAGAAATCCATTTTATTGGAAATTACAAAAGTATAAGACAAGATTCAGGTATTCATGAAGTTCACTCAATCATAAGTACAGAAGCTGTAGGAGACGACATCGATACAGATATTTTTGGTTTTACAATTATTTATAACATCCCTCACACTCTAAAATATGAGAATTCACTAATTTCTTTAGAAAAGACAGTCAACATAATATTCAAGGAAACTGATATAGAAGATGGAATTAAATTATCTTTCAAAAACAATCGAGTTTTCAAATACCAAATAAATGACAAAGAAGAAAATATTGTTTTTCTATAATGAGGGAATTCATTGAATCAAAAAACAATAAGCAAACCTTCGTTCTTTTTATATGCAAGGCCAAACCAGAGTTTGGTTAGACATATAGAAAATATCTGGATTGAGTTACAGAAAAACACGCAAAAGAAGAGTTTACTTTCATCTTCGTTATTCTCGTTTGATTCTCAAATTCAAGAAGATTTAATGTTAATTCTAGCCATATCCCACGATATTGGAAAGATAAATCCTTTTTTCCAGAGTAAAGTTAATCCATCCTTAAATATTCATGAGCAGACCTCACATAGCTATCATACTCAGATAGGTGCTGTTTTTGCTTGGTTGTTCGTATCTTGCTATCTAGAAGAGGTATATAAAAGAGATGAAAGAAACTCAAATATCTTTGATTTACATTTATTGGCTATAGTATTTAGTATTCTTAATCATCATAATAGGGGTGTACTAGTTAACTGTTTAGATAGTACAATGATCAAAGAAAAGGGTATGGGTTTTACACGCTCAGTGTTTAAAAACATAATCACTAAAATACAAGATTATTATGTCAATTATCCTAACTTTGAAAATATTGATTTTTCAGATTTCTCTGATTTTGACCCCTCTAACTGCAAATATCCTGATTTAATACTTTGTTACTTTAAATCATTATTCAGTAAGAGACGAGTTCTTTCTAATTCTTTCAAAAAAGCATTTACGGTTTTCAACGAATTATCAGACATTGATGAATTAGAATTTATTTTATTTGATATTGAAGATTTATGGGAGAAGAAAAACACAGACCTACGACTCTTTTCTTTAATTCTTAATTACTACTCAATTCTGTGTGATAGTGATGAATGGGATGCCAAATCACATATAGCGGATACTCATAACCATGATTTTCTTTTTGACGAGAAGAAATTTCATATTAGTGGTAATATTGTCAGAAAATATAGAGAACAAGAACACAAACCAATAACTTGTAACGAAACTGACCCTTTGCTTAAGATAAAACAAGAACTATGGGAGGAGACAGAATTACTTGACCAAAATATCAGTGATGAAAAAATCATTACAATTTCTTATCCCACAGGTTCTGGTAAAACTTTAGCTTATTTGAATATAGCTATGAAACTCCGAGAAGAAATCGAGAACAAAACAGGAATAATTCCCAGAATTATCTATTCTCTTCCATTCATTTCAATTACAGATCAAGTAGGAGATGAGCTTTCAAAGATATTATTGTGTGAAAAATCTATGGAAATACAGGAAGAATATAAACACAAACAAACAGATTTACTTACAATCCACCATCACTTAGCAGAAGCGGAATTTAGTTATTATCTTGAGGAAGAAGGTGAGGAATTAAACTTCAAGAGAAGTAGGGATTTTATATTTCTGTGGAAATCTAATGTTATTGTTACAACTTTTGTTTCATTCTGGAATTCAATTCTTGGCGGGAAGAAAAGACATTATCTCAGATTTCATCGTTTAACAAATTCAATAATAATTTTTGATGAAATACAAGGAATTCCTGTTAAATACTGGCAATTAATATCAACATTGATACATCATCTTGCAATTTTTCATAGTTGTTATGTTATAATTGGTAGTGCAACATATCCAAAAGCAATAACCTTTCCTTACGATTGGAATAAGTGGATTAGCAAGTGCTATGAGATAAACACAGATAATTCATCTCAGAGTATTAATAGATATGAAATCAATTTCTTAAAAGACAAGATTACATTAAACAATTTTGCAGCAGAAGCTGAAGTTTATGTTAAAGACCATCCTGACAGCTCAATTATGTTTGTTTTGAATACAAAAGAAAGCGCAAGACAGCTTTTTGATTATTTAATCGATACAGTTGACGATAGGACCATTCTTTTCCTCTCTTCAATTGTTAGCTATAAAGATAGAAAGAAAATAATCAAAGAAATAACAGAAAAAGAGCATAAAATAATTTTAGTTTGCACTCAAGTCATTGAAGCTGGAGTAGATGCATCCTTTGATTATGTTTTTAGAGATTTAGCACCTCTAGATTCAATCATTCAGGTAGCTGGGAGATGTAACAGACATAATATAAAGAAAGGTATTGTTTATGTTAGGGAATTAACTATTCCAGAATCAGAGCATGTAACCTATCACAGAATGATATATGATCCAGTACTTATAGAACAAACAAAAAAGATTTTCGAGAAATCAAGTCAATTTGATGAAAAAGATTTAGGAAGCATAATTCAAGATTATTTCAATGAACTCTCTTTAATAGGAAAGAAAAAAGATACATCAAAGGGAATAGAGGAACTTAAAGCAACTAGAATTGAAAGCCTTGAAAACGTTTTTCAATTAATTGAGGAGTCTGTAAAGGAAACTATGTTAATTTTTAAATCTAAAAAAGACTTCCTAAACTTCTATAGAGAATTAGACACAGGGAAAAACCTTCAATTTATTCGTCAATTTAGAGAACAGTCAATTGCGATTTCAACAACTTTATTGAAACAATTGCAAAGAGCACTAAACAATAAGAATCGTCTACAAGTTCTAAAAGATAGAGGTTTTGATAGAGTTTGGGGGATATTTTTAGAAGGAGAAGAGTGGATTTATCAAGATAATGGTGGTTTGAATATTTGCCAAATCAAAAAATCAAAAAAAATAAAAAGAGAATGATGCAATTGCTTCAATGTTTTAGCCTTAAATTTTAAGGTGGCCATGGTTCTGGATCATTTGGTGGCCAAACTGGGGGTCCTGACACTTTTTTTCACCTCCAGTTAAACATTAAACAGAAGATGAATTGGGGATATCTTCTACATTGAAAATTACTAAATATGAGAAATGTTATGATTTCAAGCCTTTTTACTAGAAAAAAAGCATCTTCTATTAATGGAAGATACTTTCAGTTTTTACAAGAAAATTGTGTAGTAAACCTTTAGAGAATAGGAATTATCGATAAAAATTCCTAGAATTTTATGCACCTATTTTTCTTCTAATTTCACTTATTTTCTCACAATATATTTCAATTCTCTAGTATTTGAGATACGATTTGCAACTTTCACAGCCCCAAGCATTACAGATTTCCCCCCCCAGAAAAATTCAATTCTCTAGTATTTGAGATACGATTTGCAACTTCTTCTTTTTGGTGCTCATCTGTTTTTCCTCCTACGAATTTCAATTCTCTAGTATTTGAGATACGATTTGCAACAATGCTGCAGGTTCAGCAACTGGACTTTTTTCGTATATTTCAATTCTCTAGTATTTGAGATACGATTTGCAACACACCCCCACCTTATCCAATCCAACATGAGTCCATTGTATTTCAATTCTCTAGTATTTGAGATACGATTTGCAACAAAAGTTCTTTCTTTTTGGCTACAAGTGCTTCAACGATATTTCAATTCTCTAGTATTTGAGATACGATTTGCAACTAATATACTCACTGTTGGTTTGACAGATCTTTTAAAGATTTCAATTCTCTAGTATTTGAGATACGATTTGCAACAAAATCAAGACTTATTATTCACGTTTTAGGGCTAAACTTAATTTCAATTCTCTAGTATTTGAGATACGATTTGCAACATAAATCTGGTCGTAAGGTATTATTACGCTTTTCGTAAGATTTCAATTCTCTAGTATTTGAGATACGATTTGCAACGCTTGGGACTTTGAGGAAGGAGATACAGAAACACTTGCTATTTCAATTCTCTAGTATTTGAGATACGATTTGCAACAAGAATTATCGGGTAATCCAGAGTTTAGCGCTCTAATATTTCAATTCTCTAGTATTTGAGATACGATTTGCAACGTAGTGAGGTTCTCACCAGAGCAGAACGCTTGCGCCCTTAATTTCAATTCTCTAGTATTTGAGATACGATTTGCAACCTTACCAACAACTAAAGGGGGCAAGAAACTTTATATTAAATTTCAATTCTCTAGTATTTGAGATACGATTTGCAACTTACTTTCGCTACCGCGCCGTAACTCTCTTCGCTTACTTCATTTCAATTCTCTAGTATTTGAGATACGATTTGCAACTTTTATCTGCTTCTTTCCTTACTTGTGCCCAGTCTATTTGATTTCAATTCTCTAGTATTTGAGATACGATTTGCAACTATCCATAGTTATCATTTGCCCTTTAGAACTCTTAAGAATTTCAATTCTCTAGTATTTGAGATACGATTTGCAACTTTTAGTTTGGATATAGGGGCTTTCTTTGCTCAAGATATTTCAATTCTCTAGTATTTGAGATACGATTTGCAACCTGCCATGATAGAAGGTCATAAATCCGAAATGGATCAACGATTTCAATTCTCTAGTATTTGAGATACGATTTGCAACTCAATTATCAGACGTCTGATAATTTTTACCTCCTACGTATTTCAATTCTCTAGTATTTGAGATACGATTTGCAACTCAAACTGGAAAAGGATATATGAAAGAATACACGGTGAGTATTTCAATTCTCTAGTATTTGAGATACGATTTGCAACCGAGCCTATTTCTCGTGTTTTTCTCTATTAGACTCGATCTTATTTTCTCTTTTGTTGCATATCTTCGATTTGAAAATCCTTTATAAAGATATGCAAATTCATTAGTTGAAGGTTGACTTACTCCTTTCAGTCAAGACATTTTCTGAACTAAATAAATTTCTTTTAAGGTACAATTCCAATAGTTTTTACCTTTATTACCAATCTTCTTGTAAAATAACTATTTCTAAATCCATCATCTACTTGTTTCAATCCTTGCTTATTACCAACATTTCCCTTAGAGCTCGAACAATTTGAATCAGTTTTTAATATTACTTTCCTCTTCTCTCGTGATTTTCCAACAATCTATGAAATGTTCTGGTAGAGGTATCTTTACACTTCTTTTTGTATTCTCTTCTTTTCCTCTAATGTATGGTAACTTACCAACTACTTCTGTTACAATAGGAGATGGTTTCATGAAATGTACTTTACCCTTTTCTATACTTCTTCCATTGTCATAATCACCTAATACCACAGGAACGTTATACTTTATTGCATATTCTGGTTCTAGAACTACTTCATCTATGATAATTTCTTTTATCTTTAGGGAGCAAAACGTCTGTTTCTCATCTAAGTATAGATTTTCTGGCAGACAGATTCCTTCTTCTTTACATAAGACATAGAATCTAAAAATAACAGAATCTTGTAGAATTTTTTGATTCTCTGTTATTCTTGTTATATAGCTTTCTCCTTCTTTAATTTCATCTCTTAGATTACACAAAGTTGTTATTATATCATATTTATGTGATAGGTACAATGGTTTTTCTAGAGTGTAAGCTGGATAACAGTAGAAATTCAATCTTTTGATCTCATTTTCTGATAGTCTATTCGTTCTTATTTTTGTTCTAGCCGATTGTCGTTGCAATGAACTCATTAATTCTCTACTATGTATAAAGTACTCATCAGTTGTTAGCATATCTTTTTCTATTTTGCTTAGTATCTCATCATCTTCCGGTTTTAATGTGCATTCTATAAGCTGAAGCATTGTTTTTATCATCATTCGAATTTTAATAAAACTGCTCATTTTGCTTCATAATGGTAAAAAAATCATGTTCATTTACCTTTAATGGTGAAAGAAAGGATAACTCAAATTTTACTACTTCTACATGCAAATACTTATGCTAAAACTTAAATTATTTGTTTCAGATTCAATATAAATGCCTTCAAAACTTACACCTTCTGAGTTGGAAATAATCGAAGAAGCTTATAATATACTCAAAAAGGAATCACCTTTTTTTGATAATCTGATAACTAAGTATGAGATCAAACCTTATTCCCCAGCTTGGGACCTAGCATGTTTTCTAACATATGCTAATTTTTCACATATTAAATCTCTCGAATTTACATGGAATGAGTTTTGGGAAAAACGAAGTACAAATCGAGTTTACAGGAATTTACAATATAGAGTACCCTACTCTTACATTCCCTTAATTGCTGATAATAATTTCAATAAACTGGCTTACAAGCTTCTAGAACTTAATAGATTAGATACCAATTCTCTTGATTGGAACACTTTTTTCTCTATTTTCTTTGACTATTGTTCGAAAATTTTACCTACTTTATCTAAACGTGAGTTTAGTTTATTTCTAGCTGCACTTAAATGTCAATCTTTGAAATCCAATAATCTTCTAAAACACTTGGAAATTGATTCCTCAAACTTATCAAAATACAAGAGGAGATTAATGGAAAAGGGAATTGTCTTTCAAGGAATTTCTCTTAACTATCCCCGCTTAAATCTTGCTGTATATGGCGTCTACCTTGAATCTTCTAAATCATTGTCCGAAGCTATTTTAAAAGAAATACCTAACAGTCCTTTTCTCCATTCTATTTTCCAGAGTTATTTAGGCAACAATAAATTGCTCATCCAATATGTTGCTCCTGCTATCCCTGAAGTTTCTAGAGACCTTCATCGATTGGTTCAAAATCTCGAAAGTGATTTTCAGATAGCTGATTCGCTCATTTTAAGGTTTAAGAATGCTACTAGATTGAAGTCTTTTAATTATTCAATTTATGACATACAATCAAAAGAATGGAATTTAGAGTCTTATGATATCAGGATGCATTTCAGTTTTTATAATCAAATTAGAGACAAACAAGCTTTTTTTGTCCAACAGTCACAGACGAATGATCTTGATTATAAAATCAATCTAAATAAGGAAGGTATAGAAATATTGAATCATATTCTCTATAATAATCATCTGACAATTAAACAGATTGCTAATAACCTCAAATACTCTGAAAGGACAGTCAAAAACCACATAAAGAACCTCGAAGACAGCAATATCTATTCACATAAAATCAATCCTTCCTATATCTTCAGTCTTACGAATATAGTTCTTTTTTTGCGAAATTCAGATGATAAACAACTAGAATATCACAATAAATTTTCTATCCTTCCTGAAGTTTACAGCGAACAATTTCTTACAGATAATAAGTCTGGATATTATTTTGTTCTAAGGGTTCCACCAAACCTAGTTCTAGAAGCGATTGACATATTAGAGGAAGACTTCAGTGAGAATATTCTCAAGATTTTCGTTGTTAATCAGATGTATAGCAAAAGATGGTCTATACCTATGGACAAATACGAGACAGTCTTTCAAGAGTGGAAATACAACCCTGAAGACGTATTAGGTGATATAGTTAGACAAGCTTAACTAAAATCACCTTTTATTTAATACGAATCTGAGAAATAATATTATTGAAGTTTTAATCACTTTGAAGTTGCCATTTTTTAGGGTTCCTTTTTCCCGACGAAAGATTTAAATTTCATAAAGCATAGTATTATTCGAATCTATAATATTTTAGGTGAAATAATGAAAAAGCGCTCAAAACAATCTAAAGTTTCAATTAGAAGATTTTTATGTGTTTCAATTTTAATTATTGGAATAAGTATGTTCTCTAGTGTGAGAGTAAGTTCTACAACTGTCTCATATGACTCACCCTCTTACTCCTCTCTTATCCCTCATGACCCTATATCCATTACTTCTGACAGTGGGTTTTGCCGTTTTTCCCGGTTCTGGAACAGCAGAGGATCCTTACCTTATTGATGGTTACAATATCACAACAACAAGTGATGAAGGTATTTCTATCTCAGGTACAACCAAATAGTTCATTGTTCGTAACTGCTATATTGAAGCAGATGATAATGGTATTTATATCGATGGAGTATCAGATGGAACAACTACTATCATTAACAACACGTGCAACAATAACGACAGAGGCATATATCTTTACAATTCTGGAAGTTCGACAGTGGGAAACAACACGTGCAACGACAATAACAACGATGGTATCGATCTGATGTATTCTGGTAGTTCAACTGTTGTAAACAACACGTGCAACAATAACAACTATGGCGTATATCTTTACTCTTCCGGAAGTTCGACAGTGGGAAATAACACGTGCAACAATAACCTCTATGGCATCTATCCTCACGATACTGATTCTTGTGTCGTTACTTACAATCTTCTACAAGAGAATGGAGCCTATGGAGTATACTTAGGATTCGGTTCTGATAATAATCTTATTCACCATAATACTTTTGTAGAAAACTATCTATTAGGAACTTCCCAAGCGTGTGATAGAGGTACTAACAACTATTGGTATGATACTGAAACACTTGAAGGTAACTATTGGTCAGATTGGTCAGGAACAGGATCTTATACTGTTGCTGGTTCTGCGGGTTCAGAAGATCTCTATCCGCTTGATGAACCTACTTTATACCTTGGTCCTCCTGTTATTACTGATATTATCCACTCTCCCTCTACACCAACAGAACTAGATATTATTACTATCAATGCTACTGTCACTGATGCATCTGGTGTTCAAAGTGTTACACTCCATTACAGAGTCAATGGAGGAAGTTGGCTTACCATTAGTATGACATTTTTAACCGATAATATTTATTCTGCAATTACTGGTCCTTTTGCGGTTAGTGACACTATTGAATACTATATTAGTGCTGTAGATGATTCTATCAACTTTAACGAAGCCATAGAGGATAATAACGGACAATACTATGACATATTTGTAGGTTCTTCTGATTTTACTAGTCCTACAATTGAAAACATAGCACACTCTCCCTCTTCACCCACAGAGATTGATACAATTACAGTTAATGCTACTATTACAGATACTTCTGGTATTTACAATGTTACACTCCATTACAGAGTTAATGGAGGAATATGGCAAAATATTAGTATGACTCTTGTAAACGATGATATTTATTCTGCAATTCTTGACCCTTTTTCGATTAGTGATACTATTGAATATTACTTCACTGCAATTGATAACTATATCTTAAAGAATGAAGCCACAGAGGATAATAGCGGACAATACTATGACATATTTGTAGGTTCTTCTGACACTAGTGGTCCAAGTATCATTGGTGTTGTTCATTCACCTTCTTCACCGACAGAGCTTGAAACTGTTACAGTTAATGCTACTGTCACCGATGATTCTGGATTACAGTCTATTACTTTACATTATAGAGTCAACGGAGGAGCATGGCAAACAATAGACATGACGCTTATAGGTGGTGATCTTTACAGCGTAACTATTGGTCCTTTTGCAGTTAGTGACACAATTGAATACTATATTAGTGCTGTAGATAACTCTATTAACTACAATTTAGCCATCAATGACAACTCTGGTTTATATTACTCATTTACTGTTTCTATTGTTATACCAGAGTTTCAAATGATCTCGCTTCTACTCCCTGCGATAACTTGTCTATTCTTAGGCTTTGGTCTAGTAGCACTACAGCGAAGAAAGAAATAATTTCTTCCTTCTTTTTTTCTTCCTTTTCTTTAAGTATTTTTAATCCGAATTTATGGCATGAAGACAAGCATTAAAAAGATTTTTTACTAAATTCTTTTGATTGAGCTTTTTGTAATGCTCACCATATACATTTATAAGAAACAATAGTCAATCGTATGACTAGGTGATTTAAATTGAATAGAAGTATAATCTCATTCTTAACTCTGTGTTCTTTATTGATAATGGTTCCCTCTTTACTCCCAAATAATAATTACGTTCTCTCAAAACCTGATGATACTATTAGTTTCCCCAGTTATCATTTGGATGATCCAATTATAATTCTAGATGACGTTGATCTTGAATGGGAATCATCTGCAGGGACTGGTACTGAAATCGATCCTTACATGTTTCAAGATCTTAATATCGATACACTTGCGCAGTTAGGTATTTCTATTAGCGGTACTACTAAATATTTTATGATTGTTAACTGTACAATTGGAGCAAATCTGTATGACATATTAATAGATAACGTTGCACCAGGTACAGCCAAAATCAGGAATTGTACACTTATTAGTGGATGGTATGGTATAGGAATTACAAATACTGAAAGCGCAACCGTAATGGATTGTATAGTTAATGTATCTCCATCATCTGGTATATATCTTAACAATGCTAGTCACACACTGGTTTATAACAATCGTATTTACACTTGTGGTAAAGGTATTTATGTAGTTGACAGTTACAGTGCTGACCTATTCTTCAACGAAATTTACGATTCTACCTATGATTCAGGAATCTTAGCTGAGAATTCATGGGATGTAACCATACAGTATAATATTTGTGATAGAGGTATTACTAACGGTATTTTTGTTGACAATTGCACTGATGCTTATATAGGATATAATAATTGCTCAGATAATACCTATCGCGGTGTTGGGATCGCTGACTCTAACTATGCTCTAGTAGAAGGAAATGAATTCCATGCTTGTGATCTTGGTGTAATAGATGATAATGTAGAAGACTTTCTAACTTTAGATATTCAGTCGAATAACAAAATTGATGGTGTTGATATCTACTATGGAGAAAATTTGGTAGATTTGGAAATATCTTCTCAACGACCTCAAATCATACTGGTTAATTGCACAAATGTTCAAATTGTTTCTCAAGATAACTTAGCTCAAGAAATCTATACTAATGTTCAATTAGAATTTTGTGACGATATTACAATTCGTCGGTGTTTCTTCGATAGTAGTATTGTTGGTGTTGTTTTTTCTAATTGTGAGAACATTCACATATACAATAATTCTTTCTTAAATATGGCTCTGAGTATATCTGGTTTGAGATCTAATTTCAGCTATATCAGTTGGAACTATATCCAGAACGGTTTATATTATGGAATTAGAATAGCAGAGAATTCTAATAACTTCACTATCACTGATAATCTTTTCCAAGATATAGTTTGGTATGGTGTGATAATAGATGAATCACAACATAATGTGATTTATCATAACAATTTCATCAACTGCAGTAGTGGGTCAAGTTACGGAAGCGATTGGGGAACAAATAATTTCTGGTACAATGAAACCCTTGAGGAAGGAAACTATTGGGATAATTGGCCTGGAACAGGAACTTATGCTATCGATGGACCGGCTGGAGCTTTCGATTTATATCCATTAGGCTCAGTAATAGTCATACCTGAATTAGGTAAGATAAGCTCTCTCATAAGCTTAATTAGTATACTTTCATTCATCTCAGTGATAGTTTTAAATAAAAGAAGAAAATAATTCTCTTCTTCCTTTTTCTTTCCTTGTCTTTCAACATTATTAACCTGATTTTATACTGGGATTCAACATAACAAATTTGAGAATTTTAGCAAATTAAGATAAAAGATTGTCTTTTCCCCGACGAAAGATTTAAAATTCCTAAAGCATATTTCTTGAGCATATATCATTTTTTTAGGTGAAATTATGAAAAAGCAATTAAAACAATCTAAAGTTTCAATAAGAAGATTTGTATGTGTTTCAATTTTAATTATAGGACTAAGTATATTCTCTAGTATGAGATTAAATGCTACAACTGTCTCTTATGATCCACTCTCTTACTCCTCGTTGACCCCCCATGATCCAATATCTATTACTTCTGATAGTGGTTTTGAGGTATTTCCCGGTTCAGGTACTTTTGAGGAACCTTATGTTATTGAGGGATATAGTATTATTACAACAACTGATGACAATGGTATTTATATTAATAGTACAACTAGATATTTTATTGTTCGTAACTGCTATGTTGACGCTGTATGGAATGGAATTTACATCGATAATGTAGCTGATGGAACAGCAAGTGTCATTAACAACACGTGTAGCAACAATGGCAACAAAGGCATCTATCTTTACTATTCTAATAATTCGACAGTGGCAAACAACACGTGTAGCAAAAATAGACATGGTATCTATTTTCAGTCTTCTGGGAGTGCGAATGTCATTAACAACACGTGTAGCAAAAGTCACTTCCATGGCATCAAGCTTGACAATTCTGGGAGTGCGAATGTCATTAACAACACGTGTAACAATAGCGGTGACGACATCTTTTTTTCTTATTCTGATAGTTCGACTGTTGCCAACAACACTTTTGCTAACTGTGGTTTAGAGATAATAGAAAATACCCTCGATGCTTACATATCATATACAATCGAGAATAATTGGGTGAATGGTAAGAAACTTGGTTTTTACACTAACCTTGACTCTACGATAATTTCTGAACCAGTTTACGGTCAATTGATATTAGTCAATTGTACTAATGTTACAGTACGTGACCAAATATTAAATAGCGCTGCAACTGGTCTATGTCTTTACTCCTGTACACATTCAGTTATTATTAACAACATGTGCTGCAATAACAACGGAGGTATCTCTCTTTACTCTTCTGTTAATTCGACTATTGCCAACAACACGTGCAGCAATAACTACTGGGGCATCTATCTTGAGGTTTCTAATTGTTCTACTGTTACCAACAACACATGCAACAACAATAACAGGGAAGGTATCGTGCTTGGCTATTCTGATAGTTCGACTGTTGCAAACAACACGTGCAACAATAATAACGAACTGGGCATCTATCTTTGGTCTTCAGGGAGTTCTGCTGTCATTA
The DNA here is from genome assembly GCA_019057815.1 of Candidatus Heimdallarchaeota archaeon. Taxonomy (GTDB): domain Archaea; phylum Asgardarchaeota; class Heimdallarchaeia; order Heimdallarchaeales; family Heimdallarchaeaceae; genus 18H4-34. The sequence goes on along the minus strand of JAHLWR010000023.1, from coordinate 4,732 downwards.
ACAACATGTGCAGCAACAACCGCTGGGTAGGCATCTATCTTTCAGATTCTAGTAGTTCGACTGTTGCTAACAACACGTGCAGCAATAACGACAATGGCATCTTGCTTCACTTTTCTAGTAGTTGTATTGTTATTTACAATCTTCTACAAGAAAATGGAGGTTATGGATTATACTTAAGATACGATTCTGATAATACTCTTGTTCATCATAATAACTTTGTAGACAATAATCTAGGAGGAACTTCACAAGCATATGATGATTGTACTAATAATTTCTGGTATGATACTGAAACTTCTGAAGGTAATTACTGGTCAGATTATATAGGAGAAGGAAGTTATCCTATAGATGGACTATCTAATTCTGTCGATCTTTACCCTCTTGATGAACCTGTTAAATTTTCTACATCTGAAACTAAAATGTTTTTCACATTTTCTCTACTAATAGTAATAGTTCCTTTGCTACTCCTAAAATTATTCTCTCGAAAAAGACTAAAAACAGCTTAAGTAACTACTATTCTTTCTTTTTTTCCAAAATATATATATGTTATAACGACTATAATAAATATAGTGTATATATATGTCAACTACTATTCAAATAAAAGAACCAACAAAAAAAGCTTTGTTTACAGCCAAAAACCGCCTTGAATTGTTGTATGGTCGTTCTCTTTCTTACGATGATGTAATTGATTTCCTCATACGTTCTTGTCAACTAGATAAAATCGGTAAAAGATCCTTTGATCAATTTCAAGGTCTTTTGGGGGAGGATGGAAGAAAAATCTATGAAGAATTGAGAAAGGAATCACTAGCAAATGAATAACAGCTCTAGAAATACCCAAATCAACGGTATTGTAGTCGATACAAGTATTCTAGTAGAATATATGTCTCTTGATCCTGAAGATGAAAATGATTTGAAGTTACTTTCTTTTCTGAAAAGTAACATTTTGGAATCAAAGGAATATCAAGCTGTATATATCACATCCTTAACACTTACCGAACTCCTGTATATATTATGCAGAAAGTATGGATGGAAAATTGCAAAGAAATATATTGATGATCTTACAGAAAACTTAATCATTTTGCGATTACCTGCTTCAGAAGAGCTAGCTGCGCATATTAAGTGTAAAATACCAATTGCTCTCGCTGACTGTTATTCAATGGCTGTTAGTGCATTATTTTCTTTACCTGTATATTTTATGAAAGAAAGGGAATTAACCAAGGAGATACAAAAAAAGATTGAAAAGGAGTTCTCAATAGACTTACACATTATTGATAAAAAAGTTATAACTAGAAAAATGCAATAAACGAAAATACTTTTATCTCTCAACAGATTAAACATGCACAACTTGGTCTGAGTCTTTAATATTTAAGTCTTAATAGTCTCCTAATTATTCTTAAAGTTAGAGGTTTCGTTTCTTTTTTACTTACTACTTAAATCAAGTCGATAAGATATATAAGTGTTAAAAATTCTAGATATTAAATTGACATTTTTGTAGGTTAAACTATGCAAAAGAACTTAAAACTATCTAGAGTAGCATCTAGAAGATTTTTATGTGTTTCTATTTTAATTATTGGAATAAGTATATACTCTATTGTGAGTGTATATTCTACAACTGATTCTTACAAACAAGTATTTTACTCCTCCCTTACCCCACATGATTCTATATTCATTACTGTTAACTACGATCTTGAGGTTTTTCCTGGTTCCGGCACGGAAGAAGATCCTTATCTTATTGAAGGGTACAACATTACAACAAAAGATAATTGTGGTATTCATATTAGATGGACCACGAGACATTTCATTATTCGTAACTGTTATGTTGACGCAGCAGATGTTGGCATTTATATCGGTTATATAGCTGATGGTTCAGCTACTGTCATTAACAACACATGCAATAACAACTCCCACGGCATCGGACTTTGCTCTTCTTATAACTCTACTATTGCAAACAACACGTGCAACAACAATAACGTCTGTGGCATTGAGCTTCGGGATTCTGATTATTCTACTGTTATCAATAACACGTGCAGCAATAACCTCTGGGGTATCTTGATTGAGGATTCTGTAAGTACGACTGTTGCAAACAACACGTGCAACAATAATGCCAAGTACGGCATCTTGATTGAGGATTCTGACAGTTCTACTGTTGCAAACAACACGTGCAACAATAACAATGTAGGCATTAGACTTTCTTCTTCTGACGGTTCTACTGCGGCAAACAACATGTGCGAAAACAATAACTGGAGAGGCATCTCCCTTTGTACTTCTGATAGTTCTACTGTCATCAACAACATATGCAGCAACACTAATTACAACGGTATCTATATTTCCTATTCTGAGTTTTGTGACATTACTTACAATCATCTACAAGAAAATGAAGAATATGGAATCTGTCTAGGTTTTTATGCTGACAACAACAGTATTCACCATAATAACCTTATAGACAATAATATAGGAGGAACTTCTCAAGCAAGAGATGATGAAGCTAACAACTTCTGGTATGACTCTGCAACAAAAGAGGGCAACTATTGGTCTGATTGGTCAGGAACTGGTTCTTATTCTATTGATGGTTCTGCTGATTCGGTCGATCTTTACCCTCTTGATGAACCTGCTGAATATTCTACAGTTGAAACTCAAGTATTTTTCACATTTACTCTACTAATAGCAGTAGTTCCCTTGATACTCACAATGATTATCTCTCGAAAAAAAGATAAGAGGATCAAGTAACTACTATTCTTTCTCTTTTTCCAAAAGATATCTGTGTTATAGTTAGTAGCTATTAGTGTTCTAATGTCTCTCTCTTCAAATTCCCTTGTTCGAATATTTTTACATAGAAGAAATAACGTTTTCATACAATTACAAAATTTTTAATGAATCTCATATACCATTTTTTGCCTTCCTTATCTACTAGATGAATCTCAAACGGATGATAATAACCTAATATGCTATTTATCTTACGCATTATTTCTTCCCTTTTTTTCAAATTAAGAGTTTCTAGAACTACTAACATGTCAATATCAGAAACCATTGTTTCCTTTTCTTCTACTATTGAACCGAATATTATCACTTCTCCCTCAGTTTTTTCCTTAATTTTTCTAGCATAAGAAAGATAGTTTTTGAAAAATTGTTTCTTCATTCTGGACAGCTTTCTTACTTCCTTGAAATAGTCGCTAATCATACTCTAGCATCTCTTTTATTTTCTCTGTAAAGACTAAAAGCTCATCTAACTCTTCTTTGAAAAAATCACGAGTATAGTATCTGGAAGTGATATAAACATCAGATAATTTAGTAAGAATTCCAATATGTTGTTGAATGAATTTTTCTATTTTACCTTTTTTGAATACTGCTCCTAGCTCTTTTAGTAATAAGACAATGTTGTGAGTCCTAGGGAATTCTCCTACAGTTTCTAATAGCTTTGTTTTTATAAAAAGTTGTACTGATTGTTCAATACAAAAAGCTGCTATATCATTTCTTCCTTGATTGTAGTTATATACAGCTGTATCTAGAAAACCATTTGCTTTTTGTCGAAATTTTTTTATTTCTTCATGACTCAATTTATATCAAGATTCTATATCTGCTATTCTATATAAATTCATATGCTTTAGCGCTATTTGTTTTAATCCAAGATTGTTGTAAATAAAATTCAAAACTTCCCTAAAGTTGTTTTTCACGTATACATTTATTAATGTATTAATGTATGTGTACTTGATTGTATGACAACCTCTGTAACTATTGATGATGAATTGAGAAAAAAAATCAAAAAACTAGCTGCTGAATTAGACACAACTCAAGGGAATATTGTTGAACAAGCAATAGAACTATTAGAATGGAAACTAAGTACAGGACCTGATGAACAAGATCCCAAAGCTAGAGAAATAATCCAAAGAGCAGTAGAAAAAAGAAAAGATATTCCTTGGAGAAAAAAGATAAGGAAGGCCATACAAAGGTCAGGAATTGAAATAGATGAAATGAGAATTTCAGGTAGGGGGTGACCAACTATTCCCTTCAAACTGATTTAACGTAATAAAATCTAGACATACAAAAAAGTTTTACAGGGAAAACTGGTACAAAGTCCAAATATGCAAGTCTTATACCCAATATCTATAACAGCGGCACTGATGGGAGTATGTGTGACAACAGTACGGAGGTGGGAGAAGAGAGGGAGCATAAGAGCGTTCAGAACACAGGGAGGACATAGGAGGTTCGCGTTAGCAGAGATACGGAGAGTGCTTCTGGGGAGAAAACGGAGAGAAACACAACAAAAGTGTTCCAGAGTAGTAAGCTATGCCAGGGTATCTTCACATGACCAGAAAGATGACCTCAGCAGACAGGAAGAGACTCTTGAACACTATTGTAAAATGCAGGGACTACATCTTGTATCTACTCATAAAGATATTGGCAGTGGGCTGAATAGTAGGAGAAAAGGTCTTGTACAGGTGATGACGAAGATAATGCGGGGAGGTATCAGTAAACTAGAAATAACGTACAGGGATAGGTTGACACGTTTCGGTTTTGCATACCTTGAGCAGTTTTTCCAGTGTTTTGGTACAGAAATTGTGACGAATGCGGAAGCGAAGAAGGAAGAAAGGAGCATGAAACAGGAGTTAGTGGAGGATCTGGTAGCGATCATCTCTTCGTTTTCTGGACAGATGTACAGGATGCGGAGTGCACAAAAGAGGGAAAAACTAAAATAGACGCAGAGGGGTTAATTGTTCACTTTCAAGCACCTCCCTCA
>JAHLWR010000048.1 GCA_019057815.1 Candidatus Heimdallarchaeota archaeon | reverse complement strand
TCTCAAACTATACTTATGATCTATTGAAAACTTTTGTTCAAGGAGAACTTGGAATCCCGTTAAGTACTGTGAAGAAATTCGACGTTTCAAAAGGACAGTTTTATGTATATAAAAAGGATGGGTCAGTTAAACAGGTTTCAATAGGAAAAACGAAACAATTCAAGTGGAGTAGCTGCCAGTTTTGCAAAGATTTTAGTGCTGAACTTGCTGACATATCAGTTGGAAGCGCAGGGACCTTCAATAATGACTGGAATAGTATAATTCTGCGCACGGATATTGGTGTTAAAGTCTTCAATGAAACTATAGACGCAAATAAAATTATTGCTTCTAATAACGTCGATCATCTTAAAATTGAGAAAATTGCCTTTAAGAAGAAAACAACAATAACCAAACCCAATAAAGAGACTTTAAACTCAATGCATTTATTAGGTATATCTGATTTCGAGATAAGAACTTACACAACTTTAATGTCGTTAGGTCCAGCAAGTGAATCTATATTAACTAAAGTAATGAAAGATGATAAAAATCTTGTTATTAGCGCTCTTAACAGCCTAATCCAACGAGAATGGATTACGCTGATTAATGGATCATACAGCGTGGTAAGCCCAACTTCAGTTGTTAGTAAAGAGATAAACAAACTAAGAAAGAACCTCATGGAAAGAATAGAAAAATTGAATGCAGATGTCCTACCTAATTTAGAATCTATATATGTGCAAAATAATATCAGTCAATACAGACATAGAGAGAAATTAAATTCTATTTAATGTTCCGCAAAATTAAGTTTTTACAAGGATTTTTCCATATATAACCAAAAAGGTTGAAATTGTGGTGGCACTTCAGTTTCAGGATATATATATCTTTCTTGAAATCCTGCTGATCGGTAAACGTATTGTGCCGCATCCATAAATTTTCCCGTATCAAGTCTAATGGTTGAAAACCCAAATTCTTTCCCTTTTTTTAGCAATTGTTCAAGCATCGCTTTACCATAACCTTTTTTTCTGTATTCTGGCTTAATATACATTCTTTTAATCTCTCCAACATCTTTTTTTAGTTTTCTTAATGCACCCATTCCTCCAATTTTTCCCTTTACTTGTAGAAGGTAATAAATACCCTCAGGTGGTAAATAAGATGAAAGCTGTTCAAGAGTCTTTTCTGCATATTCTAGGATACTCTCCCCTATTATTGAAAATGTATCAATGCTATATCGTTGCTGCACTTCGTCATTAATCCAAGTGAAATATTCTTCGGTTAGTTTAAGTAAGTGTGATTTATGCAAACCTAAATTAATAGGGATAAATTCAACCATAATGTCTTTAATGCTCAATTATTTAAAATGTTAAATAATATCAGCAATATTTTATTTTAATTTTTGAAGCACTAGTTCGAACTATATTTGAACTTCGAACATTAAGACTATAAATACATATAGTCCCATTTATACATAAGGTGATTCGTAATAATGTCAGCTAAAAAATTGGAGTTTGAATCGATTTATTTTGATCTATATGAATTAAGTTCAGGGATATTTGCGGCAATTTCAGCAGAAAAATTGCCGACTTCGAATGCTGGGTTTTTTGATCTTGGCAATTTTTTAGTTATATTCGACACGCTTATGGATCCCTACTCTACTGTTGATCTCCTTAAAGCGTCAAAACAATTTACAAATAAAGATCCTTCTTTTCTGATAAATAGTCACCATCATATTGACCACCTGTTTGGAAATCGTATATTTCCTATGAATATACCTATTATAAGCAGCTTCGAAGCATTAGAACAAGCTAATGAATCTTTAGATACCCGTTTTAAAAACTTTAAGGAAAGAGCCCCTGCTGAACTTAAAAGGACAGCGTCTGAATTACTAACCGAAAAAAATCCAAATAAAATACTGGAATTAAAGAATGATATTAATACGTGGACCGAAATCAGCAAACCTAGTTTCAATTTAAGACTACCTGATTTTATTATTAGCGATTCTTTTACGCTTAAAGGCACTAAAAACCAAGTTCAAATTATTTACATTGGAGCCGCTCACACAAAAGGAGATATATTAGCGATCTTCGAAAAAGAAAAAATTTGCTTTATGGGAGACTTATTATTCGAGAAAACTGATCCCAGTTGGGTTACTAATAGTAATATAGCAGTTCCTCCAAATCCCATACAACTTCGCAATACTTTAATACAATACGCTAAAAAAGACATTGAAATCTATGTTCCTGGACACGGAAATCTTTGTAATAAAAAACATCTTCTCGAAAATGCTGAATTCTACGACGAGTATTACATTAAAAAAAGTCAATAAAAATATCTGACGTAATGTAATTGAACTAACTTTTTTTATGGAGATTGGTTATTTGGAAATATCAAAAATTATTTAATTTTAGCTTTATTTCATTTAATTATGAGTAATGATGGATTTAATCTGTTTAAAGGAGATATCAATACAGAAAGGATCAAATATATCGCTGATCCTCAACTGAGAAATATCGTAAATGTTTCTATCGCCTTAGCTCGACCATTATTGGTAAAAGGTGAACCAGGAACGGGTAAAACATTATTGTCTCATGCAATCGCTGAATCCTTGGGAAAAAGGCTTATAATATGGAATGTTAAGAGCACAACAGAAGCAATAGATGGAGCATACATGTATGATACGGTCCAAAGACTAAACGATAGTCGATTTGGAAGCGAAGATCGAAATGTTGATAGTGTAAAAGATTACATTACGTTCGGACCTTTAGGCGAAGCTTTTGATTCTGACGAGCAAGTCGTCCTTCTTATTGACGAGGTAGATAAAGCAGATATCGAATTTCC
>JAHLWR010000006.1 GCA_019057815.1 Candidatus Heimdallarchaeota archaeon | reverse complement strand
AAGATAAGAGTTTAGAAGATTTAGAGAATCTTCCTCCTCCTGAAGAAATAGCAGCTGAGATTGTTGAGAACCTTCAAGCAGCTCTAGAGGAATTTACAAGTATTTATGAGGAGTTGAATGGAGAAAAATAATTTAGATTATCAAATGGAAATGTTGTTCATAATGTCTGAGAATTTAAAGAAGAAAAAAATTACGCAACTTAAGATAGGTACAATAAAAAGATTATTTGCGCTTTCTGGTAATTTATGTTACATCCAAAATGCAACCAAGAAATGACTGATGAAAGAGAAAGAGCTATAGGTGATGTATGTCATATTAAAGGAAAAAATCCTGGATCCCCTAGATACGATCATAAACAATCTGATGATGAGAGACATGTAATTAACAATCTAATTTTGCTATGTCCAACTCACCATAGAATAATAGATACTAATCTAGAAAAATACGATACGGATTTTTTAAATAAAATGAAATCAGATCATGAAAGAAAAATAAAAACAATAAAAGAGGCGTCAGATATACTTGCATTAGATTTCCTTTTCAAAGATTCCACAGAAAGGATTAAATCAATCCACAATAGCATTCTAAATTCTGTAGAAAACAAAGCAACATTAATAATACATCTAGTACCTTTGGATATATTTGAAAGAAATGACATAATTAGTTTGGATGAGATAGCTAAAAACAGAGAGTTCTTGAAACCTCTAAGATATTATTCTCTATCAGAAAGATTTCATAGCAATAAATTCACAGTTTGTCATAGTGCTGTAGTAAAAGAGGATTTCTCTTCATGTGTAAGTATGTACAAAAATGGTATAATAGAGGTACAAGATGATTTTCTATTAAAGCAAATAGATAGTAATTTAATCATATCAAATCCATTCTTTGAAAGAACAATACTAAACTCAATTTCTGAATATCTCGATTTATATAAAGTGCTAGAAATAAATCCACCAATCGAAATCATTATTTCTCTATTTGGTATTGAAAATTATAGGATTGAAGTCAATATTCAAGGAAAATATTTTATTGGATTAAACTTAAGAAATCACAGAATCAGACAAAATATTATCACATTATCTGAAATTATAATAGATGATTACGCAATGGATCTAAATATTGCTTTTAAACAGAGTTTTGATGATCTATGGAATGCTTCTAATTTTCCTGGAAAACCTAACTATGAAAGTGATAATCTCTGGTCAGAGTATAGCTATTATAAAAAAACAAATGACTAGCTATTTAATCTATAGTACTCTTAAGAAGTATCATGATTTTAAAAGAAACTCTTAAATTTAATAGTATACTTTTAGTTTTGTATGAATAGGAGGAAGAGATTCATGAACAATGATAATAATTATATCAGAAGAAATCATTTGAGAGAAGAATAAGTTCATTTCATAGGAGGTGGATATTTTTTCAGAAATTCTTCAAATTTTTTATTTAGACTCTTTTGTATTTTCATGTTTTCACCCGTTTTGCTTGGTTCTATCTTGTCTCCTGATATTTTCATACCTGGTTTTCCTCTTGGAAATCCATATTTCTTTAAGATTTGAAAATACCTTTCACTATGTTTTATAGCTTCTGGACTAACTAATACATCTATTAATCGCTGATCTCTTTCCATACTCCGAATATATTGCAATATGGGTATTTTTTCTAAAATAACACATAAATTCATGATTCTTGTGTAATAAGTAATAACTGTTTTTCCTGAATAATAACTATCAAAATACCCTTTATTCAAACTTGGATTAAAAACAAAAATAGGAGAACTCTCTTTTATCCAACTTTCAGGATACATTATTTGCTGTTCGTTTGTTGGAGTTATATAAGCAAAATTGTGATACATGTTATTTCTTACTTTTCTTAGGAATTTCAAATAATCTTTAACAAATTCTAAGAAATCAAGAATAAAATCCAGTTCATAGTTGTAAATCGTTCTTATAAACTTCTTATCTTTTGATTGAACATTATGATAATCTAGATGTTTTTTACTGTATAATTCTCTTAATATTTTCTCAACGATTCCCTTCTTTAAATAATTCTCACAATGTATATTTGAATTATCAAAATCCCCTTTAAGAATTCTCTTCATTATTCTGGGCATAGAATCAAAACTCATACTAATGATTAGATTTAGAAGATATTCAAATTCATCTTTAGTTTTTGCAATAGATTCCATTGTATAATATGCTTCTTTTTCCATTAATATTATCAGTTCAGCAATTTTCTCAGATTCTGTCAATTCTGTGTTATGAAAAATCTTTTTTTTTGTTTGTACAATTTTATTAATATCATCATCAACTGATTTATACCACAAAGTTTTGTGTGTTTGAATACTTTGGATAATATACCCTACCAAAACTTCAAATTTTCTTTTTAATCGATTATCTCTTAAGTTTGAAATTACATCATAGATCTTTAAATACTCAAAAATTTGCATATTAAAACGGATAATTCACCTAATTTAAATAATAAGTTGGTAGAGAATATGGATATCCATTTAGTATAAATATCCAGATGTTTCTATTTACAATAGCTCACCTTGTCAATGTTGAGCTACTAGCTCTTTTATTTTAATTATAAAATTTATATTAATTTCAGTTCATAGATTAATATTATGAATGTTAGAGATATGAATTTTGAAACAGAAAATATTCCTGTTTTCACCACTCTTGAAAAAATATCAAAAGAACAAGTTAATCAAATTATTAAAGGACATAATATGCAATCTTCAGTGCTTCAATTTGAAGAAATACCTAACTTAGATTTCGAATATACAAAGTCTTCTTTTGTCCATTGTTCGTATTCAACTGGAAATGAGATTCGCTTATGATTTCTAGATACAAAATAGTCTTCTTGTATATCTAAACATACATAATTATTTCTATTAAGTTATTCTAGCCTTGCTAATTATTTGCTGTTATTCTGCTATAAATACCAGTTACTGTTTTTAAATAATAGTAAGAAATTACAAATTTAAATACATGTTTGAAATAAGTATTATGTATGAGGTGTAAGAATGAAGCTGGAAAAAAATAGAAAATTTAACGAAGTTTTGAGAAATATTCTTCCTAAAAATTTATGTGACAATCTAGAAATTCTTTTAAGAAATCGTTCTTACAGATTTGGAGGCTCTAAAAAAGATTTCATTATAGAATCAATTGAGAAAAATCTATTATTTTATGGCGTTCAAGTTGATGAAATAGAAAACAGATATGAAAAAGATCTTTTACCACTAGACAATCAAGAACCATATCCTGCGGAACTTGTGTGGTTAGGAGGATATGTATTTTTAATTGAATTTAACTACGAATGTTCAGCAGATGGATTAATAGGGAAGGAAGATGTAAAAACCGTTCTAGGTGAATATCGAGATAAATTGAAAGAAGAAGGTATTTGTTCATCCATTGGTATCCAAACATCTATTCCTAAAAAGAAGCCAAGTTCTAACATTACTAATATTGTTCATGCAAGGTTTATTAGTTATCATGTGAATCCAAACAGAATAGAAGACTTTATTCCTCTTGCCAAAGATATAAAAGAAGAATTTGGAGTTGGAGTAATTTCAATCCACACCACATATCTCTGTGGTGCAACTGCTAAGAAAGATGCTTTTACGTGGAAATCAAGAATATATGTCTGATTATTCAGTTGTAATACTTTTGTGTATGAACTCTTCTATAGCAAGTCAGAGATTTTTCAAGATGGAAACTTCTTATTTCTTCTAGTTATTAAGTATTCATCAGGTGCAAGATTTGTTTTTCTAACCCAGTTTAAAAGAACTTTAGTATAATATATAGAGGTGCTAATTTTCCAACTTGCATTTAGGATTTCTCTAGTTCTTTTTGCAAGTTCAGTCATATTTAGGGGATTATCTTTTGTTTGATAAAGTAGATTAATAAATGTATTAAAAGATTTTATTTTTAGCGCCTCATCTGCAAATAATTTCTTTCCTTCTGGAGATAATATAAATTTAAGAATACCATCTTTAAGAACAATAGAACCACCTCCTCTTTTAATAAAATCAAACTTTTCAAGTGTAGAGAGTGCTCTTCCTATTGTAGTTCTACTTAAATGCTTCCAGTTGACTTCTTCTCTCTCTAAATAGGCTGTTACAATTCTTGTTGCAACCTCTTTGATAGCACCATATTGAATAGGAGGTAATGTTAACTCAGAACGAAATCTTTTGCTTAAAATTGGATCTCTTCTCCTTTTTTCTCCTTCCTCTAATGTATATTTAGATATTAGTTCTTCTTTTGTTTCATAGATTGCTAAATCTGAGAAATCCATCCATTCTGCTACTAATTTAGCATAATACAACCAAGTTTTATTCAAAGCTGAGATAAAAGGGCACGATTGTTCAAGATAAGAAGCTGCTTCATTTACTGAGATTTCATCTTTTTCATCAAGGACCTTTAATAAACTCCAAACAAGCCTGTTCTGAGGAAGTTTTTCTTTCAAATATAATCTCAACTGTTCTTCGATTTTGTTTGATTTGACAATTAGGTTACTGTTAATTTTTACTCTTCCATCCTCAACAGTGGCTATTCCAGTTATTTTAAGATCTCGAAGGATATTATACATGGATTTAGTTGTAATTCCATGTGTTTCCTGATATTTTGAAATTTCCATAGAACCTTTATTTTCAAGTAATAATTTAGTACTCTGAAATATTCTTCTTATACCAATACGAGGGATATAATTCACTTGAACTGGAACTTTTCCTGAGTTCAGGAAATCTTTGAATACATCCCAATAAATATCATATTTGCTTCCAATTCGAACAAGTATACGCCTATGCACTAAGCTTTGTATTATTTCAGGTGAAAATTCTTCATCAATTGATCGCACACTAATGGGAGCTTCAAATGAGATTTTTCTTAGAGCATCTTCTTGATCAGCTGAAAGACCATCAAGATCTTCTTGAAAAAGCTCTTTGATATTAAGCAAACTATTAGCTATATCTACTTGAGAAGCGCCTTGTTCTATTTGGTTTTTGACATGAAAACACAATTTTTTTAATAACCATGGATATCCTTGCGAAAATTCTGATAGAAAGAACCTAAGGTCTTCTCTCAGTTTTTTTCTTATTTCTTTACTTAGTCGATCCACAAGTTCATTAATTTCTAAATTTGAGAATACATGAACTGAAATCACATTTGAGGAATCAAATATTAAATCTCTAATTTTATAGGGAAATTCATCAGTAAAACCTACTAAATCAGTTTTCCATGAAAAGCCTAAAATAAGATTTGTTTGTGAATCTTGTAATTTAAGAAAAAGATTTTTAACACGATTTAATATATCTTTTTGAAAGAATATATTCTCAAATTGATCAAAGAAAATACAAAGAAGTTTTCCTTTTTTTTCAAGTATTTTCCCTATTTCTGTCAAAGCAGACGCTGCACTTTCGAAACCACTTACTAACTGAACATCTATATTTTCATCCATTAGTCCATCAAAGTTGTTAAATTTGTTTAAAGTATATTCAACTGTTTTAAGAACGAATTGAGTAGAGCTTGCTGATCTTGAATCGATTGCAATAGCAAAATGACCTTTTTCTTGTAGTTTTGCAATTGTTGATAAAGTCAACGAGCTTTTTCCCCAACCAGAATTTGCAATATATAAAATTGATCTAGAGGTCGTTTTCTTGTTTATTACTGATTCAAAGAAATCCTCCACTTCAGACAGAATCTGCGATCGACCTATGAAAAATTCTGGTGATGCGGGGAATTGATATTCAAAACAGGAGGAGCTCCCTTGAACTTCAACAATTTCTTCTTCAACTTTTTTTGGTAACATTGTTTCATGAACAAATTCACTATCCTTGGATGATACTATATCATAGTTGGACAGCTCAGTCCACAAATCAGCTAAATATTCGTGTGAACCTTTATCTGTGACTTCATACCCCTTTCTGTCATAAATAATAATACTACTAGCAATGCTTCCGCCTTTTGGGATTATAAATTGTATCCAAAAAAATCCTTTTTCTGTATACATCAATATATTATCACCAGTACTTCCTAAACTCTCAGATACAGAAGATGTGAAAATAATTGGATTAACTATAACTTCTGAAGAAAATAAAAGTTGTATTATTTCGTCTTCATTTATTAAATTAAAAGCTATTTTTTCATTTGATTCGATATATTCTTTATAATATCCTTTTGCACTACTATTTACATCAGGGATTGCGATGAACACTGCTTGACTCCTATTGTCTTGCATCCATTTTACCATATATTTTCCAAGAAATGCTTGTAATTTCGGGGTTGCAATTAGTGTATCATGATATTTACATTCAGCATAAAAAGGTATGTTATTAAGAATACCCTTTCCTTCAATGTCGATTTCCATTCCTGCATAATTGATATTAGGCAATTTATCAATACTATATCCAAGTTTTTTTATGACTTCTGACATCAATTTCTCAAACAGTTTTCCTTTAGCATTATTTTTCTGTTGTGGTGATTCACCACTTCCCAGTATAAGTAGTCTTGACATATAATTCACACAAATGAATTATTAAAATAATCGGATTTAAGTATTTAAATTAACCGTATTTTTTTAAATTTTCTTACAATTATTTAGTTTATATTTATTTATCTCACACAATGTTTTAATATCTTAGTAATTTAATTTCACACATAAATTTCTTAGTGATTTTATGACTAGTAATCACAGTGAAGATATTTTGAGCGTAGAAGATTTCATACAATCTAATCCATTTCTTCCTGATGAAATAAATTTTCCGAAAGCAAAGGCGTTTTGCTTGAATAGCTATTTTTGTGATTTGACGACTGAAATATTTTCTAACTGTAAAGAAGAACATGAAGGACAATCCAGATTAGATTCATATTTTGGATAGTTATAACTTAAAATTGGTTAATTACTCCTAATATTCAAGAAGACTTTCCATCTCTTTCTTTGAAAGAATAACAAATTCAATTTCACTAGCTATTTGAACTTCAAGCATAATAAACATTTGATCCAGAGGTATCTATCTGACTTTTTTGATATTTACGAATTTTTCAAATGTTAATTCAAATAAGTATCACAGTTTATTCGAGTAGAATGGTGAATAAAGAATAAACCAGTAAAAGTTGTTGAACATATGGATTGTTCTTCAAAAAAGATTTTAGATAAGGATTATTTTGAATTTAGATGTTTTACTTTGGTATAAATCAAAAATTACAGTACTACAATTATCTAGAAATATACAAAGGACGAGCTAGGAACGACAAAAAAGCATCAAGAAAGACTTGAAAAACTAACACAAAAGAAAAATGAAAAAGAGTAATTTTAATCTTCTTTACTCTTTTTGGTATTTTTGTTTTTCAGAACTCAAGTATTTCATCAATTTCATTGACAAAAAAGTTCTATTATCTTTCAAACTCGTTTAACTTAATTAAGACAAAAAAGGATTCTTTCTTGTATCCTATCAACAATCAATATCTTAAAAACACGCCACTCTTCTTACAACCATATAAATGAAGAATAGACAAGATACCATCACTGAATTAATTACAATTGCAAAACAAGACATAGCGGACGCTAACACTCTCTACAACACACAATCCTATGGAAATGCTCTATATCATGTGCAGCAAGCCGTTGAAAAAATTATGAAGGCTTTGGCTTTAACAACTTATACTAGACTGGAACATGAGAAATTGATGCATAGAATAGGGCATGATTCACATAGGGTTATCTTATTGATGATTGAAGAAGGATTACCTAGGTTAACAGATATCTTCACAAGATTATTCAAACTGATTGGTAACGAAGACCTAGAAGATTCATATAATCAACTATTGAATCAGATGACATCAACAAAAAACATAGAAGGCAAATATTTCAAACACATAATTGAGAAGAAGCCAGATAAGCTGAAATCAATATACAAACAGATGTCAAAAGATATCTTAGAATCAAGTCAACAAGATGGAATTGTTCAGCAATTAGTTGATTATGCTGAAAATTCAAGAGAATACAGCTTACTAATGATTTCTTTTCTTGAAATGGTTATCTCTTCTTTTTCAATCAGATTACCAGACAAATACAAAAAAATAGGAGATTATATCATATCTTTTATAGAAGAATATAGCTTGGATATGTCTGAACGATTTGTGCCTGTTATCCTTCTAACAATCCTTACAGCACCATATGAAGCTGTAACGAGATACCCAAATGAAATGCTCTATATCAGTCAGTTAAATGAAGATTCAGAGATTATAAAGAATTTTCCACGAATAGCAAAACTGACACAGAATGCAATAAATTGGCTAGAGGATAATCTTGAAGGTCAATTTTATAGTCAATATCTACTTGAAGGTATTATAGATGAGATAATTGAAGAAGTCGATTTTGAAAAAATCAAGAATGAGCTTAAGAAATTAGTTGAGACAAAATTACAGAGGATGAAAACCACAAAAAAAATTGAAGATGTTAAATCATTGGACTAATTGTGCCTTACTTTATGTGACACTCTATTTTTATTCTCTTTGCAGAAATCTATTTCCTCTGTTGTACATTTCAGATAAAATTCTTCTTTTTCAGGATATTTCTTCACCAACAGAATTTCTTGCTAATACTAGTTCTAATCTCATATTATAAAAAAAAAAATAGATATTAAGCATCAAATTAATTTATTTGAAAAACTCAAAAAACTAATTTATAAATACATGAAACTAGTTTTAGAAATAATGATTGAAAAAGCTACTATCAACGATGCAGAAAGAATTACTTATGTAATTAACAAAAGTAATAGAGATCATTACAAAAACATAATTTCATTGAAATACTTCAAAGACCCAGTTGTATCTCTTGAAGAGATTTTAGAGGATTTTAATAAATTGGATTTTTACCTTTTTAAAATAGAATCAGAAACTGTTGGTATTTCAGCTTTGATGATTAATGAAAATATTGGCGTTATATGTAAGTTGTATATTCTTCTTGAATATCAAAATAAAGGAATAGGAACTAGACTAATGGAATATCTCGAAATAAAAGCAAAAAAACTTAATCTAAGGAAGCTTCGATTGTTAACAATTTGGAGTAATAATCAAAAGGTAATAAGATTTTATGAAAAATCAGGTTTTAAGATTGTAGAAAAAATAGAGAGAGAATGGGCAATAGATTGTATAATGGAAAAAGAATTGTAATTTTCACATTAAATAGAATGAAGACGATTTCGAAAAATAACTCTCACATAGTTTCTTCGTTTCTTCTGCCATATTATCACTCTTTTATTTCTTCTCACTTCTTGTCCTTTATGCATTCTTTATCACATTCATTATTATACTAAACATATCTTTTTTCTTATTATTGACTATTGGTTGGAGATTTGGAGATAGATCTAATTTTGAATTATCAATAATAATACCTGCAAGATTTTCAGATGTTTGAATCATGTATGTGAATATCAATGAATTGATTATATATTCCTTAATTTGTTCATCAGTAGGTTTATGTTTTCGATAAAGTTCGACATTCCCCCCTGTTTGCCAAAGATTTGCAAGATGATCATGTTCGTGTTTTACTCTCTCTTGAGTAATAAGGTCGTAGAATTGCTTTCTTGTACTCTCATCTAAATCTTCACTTGCTTCTTTATAATCCATCAAATTCATATTTTTTTCTAATTTATCCAATAGTTCATCAATCTTACCCCATTGACTACGCTCAGAAGTAATTATCCTATGGAAGTCAATATTCAGTATGTCTTTGAAATCCGTAGAATCAAGACTAAATCCATTAGAAGGATACCAAAAATAGATGATAAAAGGTTGTTGAATATGTTTGTATGCTTTTTCAGCTAGTCTTTTTCTAATTGGCCAATCAGTATAGAAAGGATCTACAGCACCAATAGTTTCATTAATTTTTTGCATTCCTTCTTTTTCGTTGAGAGGATTAGTGATTCTTAAGGTAGTTTTATTATCAAAGTCTCTCATATTTTTTCTTAAAGAATGAGTGCATTCAATCTGGAAGACTATTTCATCAGTTCTTACTTCAATATCCGCAATTTCATTTGAACTTGAATTAATAAAAGATACATTCAGATTATGTAAATAGTTAAACAACCTTAACTCAAGAAACAAACCTATTGGTGGTTCTATCTGTTTCCTGTTATTTATCCATGAATTTAAATTATTATCAAATTCCATTATTTTGTTATAACAACTGTTATATTGACAATTTGATAAAAAACTTGAAATGAATCCATGAGTGTTGTTTGCATATTGATTTTGGATTAAAAAGTGTTCAAAATTGAATAGTACTTGAATATCTAATATAATCACATCTCAAATTTATTTAAAAACTACTTAGTTTCAGGAGTATTTCAATTTTTTGAAATTACTCAGATTTCTGTAAAAATGTAGATTCTCTCGAGCATAGATTGGAAACATCTAACATTGCTTTTTCTATTTTTAGTTTTCCTTGTTTCTCTAAAGAATGAATAGCATTCGCAATTGCTTGAGCTGGTAAAGGATAGAACAAAGGATTAATCCTATCAGTTAACCCAGGAGTTTGAACAACAATAATTGCTTGGTAAATAGTTAATTGCTCTTGATTAGTACTTTTCTTATAATACTGTAGAGCTTGAGTGACTTGCTCGATTGAATATTCCTTAGGAACAGGAATCCCAACAGATGATATTTCTTTAGTTGGTTTTTTCAAAATCATATCTCTTTTTCCTTGATTACATTCTTGACACAAAGTCCAAAGATTGTCTAAATCATCTTTACCTCCCTTAGAAATTGGAATGAAATGGTCAACAGTCAATTTTATGTTATCCTCACTGCTACGACCACAAAAACGGCATTTATTATTATCTCTGCTGAAAATTAAGGATCTAACTTCTTTACTGATATCCCTTCTTAATGTCATCTATTTTGTGTACATAGTACTAAACTTAAAGTTTCTTAATGAAATTATCTTTTTTAATCAAGAAAAAACAAATTTTCATAATCTAAGTAAGGAGATACATAGGAACTAGGAACAATCGTACTAGTAGAAAACCTATGATTGTCACACAAAGCTAGTACCTGTTTCTACATGAGAAAAGGATTTTTGACTATTTAAACTACAAGAAAATCAGTTGAGATTAGTGTAATTTTTATTAAGCAGATGCACATAGTGTTCCTGATAGAGTTATAGTTAGGGATAGGATTGGCAATAAAAAGATTTGATTTAAATGTGGAGACTGTTTTGGAACATTGGGATAAAGCAGACTCAGTAAGAGAGATTATAGCAAATGCTTTGGATGAACAGAAACTAAGCAACACAGCTCAAATAGAAATTTTCGAAGATGAGGATGGCTGGCACATAAAGGATTACGGTAGAGGATTACATCATAAACATCTTACCCAGAATGAAGATGAAGAGAAGCTTAGAAGAAAAGATGTTGTAATTGGAAAATTTGGTGTAGGATTAAAAGACGCTTTAGCAACTTTTGACAGAAGAAAAGTAAATGTAACAATATGTTCTCCAAATGGTGTGTTCAAATTAATTAAAACTTCAAAAAGTGATTTCGATGACATAATTACATTACATGTAGAAATAGATGATAATAATCAATTAATGACAGAAGTAGGGACAGAAGTTATAATAAAAGGAATTACAGAAAAAGAGATTGAACAAGCTAAACAATTTTTCGTACAGTTTTCTAGAGCAAAAAAATTAGAAGAAACTAAATTTGGTACAGTTTACCAGAAGGAACAAAATGAAAAAGCTAAAATCTACGTACATGGACTAAAAGTTGCTGAAGAAGAGAATTTTATGTTCTCATATAATATACAAAAAATGACAGCTACAATGAGAAGAGCACTTAATCGGGAAAGAACAAATGTTGGAAGATCAGCTTATTCACAGAGAGTGAAAGACATACTTCTTGAATGTAAAACACATCATATTATGGATAAACTAGCAAATGATTTAGAAAATATAGAAAGAGGGACAAATTGTGATGAAGTTCTATGGACTGAAGTATCAATCAAAGCTGTCCAAATTCTAAATACTAGTGGTAAATACTTCTTTTTATCAGCTAGTGAAACAGATACACAAACGGATTTAAGGAATATTGCAATTGAAAGTGGTTATAATCCAATTTACATACCTCAGAATATAAGGCACAAGATCACTAATATTTCAGATTTATCAGGAAATCCTATTAGAGATCTCATTCAAGTAGGAAAAGAATATGATGAATCCTTTGAATATCTTTTTGTTGATATAGATCAGTTAACTGCTGAGGAAAAAAAGGTATTTTTATATCTTGAATTAATGAAGGAAATTATTCCACCACCTAAAACAGTAAAAGATATACTAATTTCTGAAAGAATACGTATTACAGAAGATACAGAAGGTGTCTGGGAACCTAAAACGGGACGAATAATCATTTTAAGGAAAACTTTAGAGAGCATTTACAGATTTTCAAAAACCTACTTTCATGAACTATCACATGCAGAAAGTTTAGCTAGTGATTGTACTAGACTTTTTGAAAATCAACTATCTGACTATATTGGAAAATTAACGCAAATATTATTAGAAAAACAAAAATAGATAGAGACTTTTGCCTAGTGGTATTAAATTCATCATTATTTTATTTATATTGGTCAACATATGGAAACTTACAAGATTTTCCCAGATCCCTATTGGACAAATTTCCAGTTCCATCAATTTCTGACTTAAATAACTATAAAAATGATATTACTCGGATATCAGAGGAACTTGACAAATGCTTGTTAAATGCTTATTATTTTAAAAGATAAAAAATTAGGAACATTGTTCCCTTTTAGCTTCATAGTAAAAAGAAGTAGTTTATTTCTTTTTACTTAAATTACTTTTTGCTACTACTTTTGCAGATCTTTCTTTCCATCCTTGATTTCGTCCTGTACGATCTGCATGACTTTGTATACGACTCGCTGCTTTTTGAGTCATTTTTGCTTTATTAGCCATTTTTATCACATATCAATTAGATGACTTTATGCCATCAATCTAGAAAAGGAAAGCATTCTATTTAAATATATACAAATAATTTCAAAATATATTCTATTTCAGATAATTTGAGATAATTCTCTCTATTTGTTGAGCTATTTTTTCTCCTTCAGGAGTCAAAGAAATTAGCCTCAATGTTCTTTCTGCCCACTGGTGACTTTTTACAAGTCCGGCTTCTTCTAACTTATTTAAAGCTGTATACATTGCTGTTTGTCCGCCTTTAATAACGCCTGAACGGAAAATAGATGTAACATTATCTTTTTGATCTTTCTTGGAAAGAAGATAAAGCAAAATCTGAATAGAAGTTTTTTGCTCTAAAGCTTGGATAAGTGCAAGAGATGACACAAAGGAATAATAAAGAATGAACAAATAAGTCTTGTTAGGATTTATGAATGCGATAACGGTTGTGTGAAACACAAATCTTAAAAACCTCTTCGAATATATACTGAATTTGAAAAGAAATGAAAAGTATGATAGAAAAACTACAAGGAGAAGAATTAACAAAGAAAGGGCTTTCAGAGCATTTAACATGTAGATGGGAGGAACTCAAAGAACATCTGATACTCTTGAATGAAATACAGAAAGAGGAAGTAAAGAAGAGATTGCTTTCAAGGATTAAACAATTGTTGCAGATTATTGGAGGGATACTAGAACTACAAGGAAAAGAAATAAAAGAGATCAAAGAGCTGTCCAAACTTTTGAATCAAGGGAATATAAAAGACAATTCCCAAATTGAAAGGATATTGGAGATTATTTTCAATCAAATACGAAGGTTATGACAAGTGTTCACAAAGAAAAACTTAGACTGCAATCTAACTAACAATCTTATTTTGAGTTCATTAGAATGTGGAAGCGAAAAGTCTTTCTTCAACACTACGATTGATAGTGAACAAGTATTATCGCTATTTTGTGTTTCACTCTTTCCTCAAGACATGCTACATCATTTTTTGAAGAGAGGTAAAAAAGAAGAAAATTGGGTTTGGGAAGGAGATAGTTCTCGACGGATTTTATTCTTCTTTTCCTTAAATCTTCAAATATTTTTAAGTATTTTTCTAAAAAAATTTACCTCCTTTATAAATCAATTGGCTACATTGGAGGTTGACAACATTAAGTCCTACTCTACTCAACCTTATCTTCCGATAAGTGTGAAAATATGCGATGGGGTGAAGAATATTCACATAGGGAAACAAACAACCATTCTTTCTGAACTTGAAATCAATAAAAAAGATGCAATCTTTAAAGGGAAGTGACAATAGATGAGTTCATTATACAAAAAATACAAGTATAAAATGATTAAACTATTCATAATTCTAACTTTAACCGGTATTTTAATTACAAGTCTAATAATATTACTACAAATTAATAATATTACTACGCAAGATAGATGTACTAATTGTCAACCAGATTTCAGAGAGACTTTTAGAGATGGAGACATTGTTATTATCAAAAAGGTCACTAATAACATAGATGGAATTCAAATTCTTGACTATTATGAAAATCTTGACTTATCAGTTGTGAAAATAATCGATAAAAAATTGTTTTTAAGAGATATTGGATGTTCAAATGTAGAATTCTACAAAGTTGATTTGACAGCACAAATGACATCATCTATGATGTCAGCACAAGAGCAAATAGGCTTAAGAATATCTCAATCTTACGAACCAGATGAAGATACATCTATTGCCATTTTGGATACTGGTATTAATATAAATCATAGCAAGTTTGAAAAGAATCAACTTCTGCACTGGAAAGATTTCATAGGTAAAGAGGAAAATGAAGGGAATCTGTATTATGAACCTTGTGACACATTCGGGCATGGAACTGCTGTTTGTTCTATTATTGCAGGTAATTGTACAAGTAATGGTGTTTATTGTTTTAACACTACTGTCCATCGAAACACTCTTAGATTCTTAGGATATATTGAAAAAGAGGATGTAAGGGAAATAAAAATAAGTGTAGAATGGGAAAATGGTAATCAAATTTCTGTAGGTTTATACAATCTCGACACTGAACAAATTATTGCAGAGTCACCAATATTCAACAATGGTTCGTTTACATGGACATCTCTTATGTTTTTTGGGAATAACATAGTTGCATTTGTTTCAAACAGAGCAGGAGAACTCACAACATCTGTTACAGGAACAATTGATTATCCCAAATTACAATCCATAAAAGGTGTAGTACCTGGAGCTAAGTTGATTGTTTTAAAAGTCTTAGATGATCAAGGATATGGTAATACTACAGTATTGTTGAAAGCTTTGGATTACTTACTTGAAATTAAAGATATTTACAATATAAAAATAGTTAATTTATCTTTAGGTTTTGATGAGAGACTTGCTGTTATAGATGATGCTATTAGAATAATCGCTGAAAATGGTATTTTTCCTGTTATTGCCGCAGGAAATACTGGTACATCTGGCGAAGTAGAATCCCCAGGAAGTTCTCCTTATGCCTTAACTGTTGGAGCAGTTAATAGTTTACAAGAAATAGCTTATTATAGCGCTCATGGATGCTATTGTCCCCTTCGAGACATCAAACCCGATATAGTTGTACCAGGTGGCAGTTTGGGGGTGGTTTATCAATGTATAAAAGTGGCGGATACCAACCAACTTAACTCATTATGCCAAGTACAAGGAACTAGTTTTTCTACAGCACTTATGTCAGGTGTTGTATATTCCTATATAATAAAAGAAAATTGGAACTATACATGGAGTGAAATAAAAGAGATAAAATATAAAATATTACAACAAACATTTCCTGCTTTTCCCAATTACTATAATGGTGATTATGATAATATAGCTCAAATACCAGAAGACGGTGTTATACAAAAAGATAGAGTTGAAGGTTGGGGAGTTTTTGGTGAAGGATGGGAGAAAAAGATATTAATAAATGAGACATCAGAATCTTTCAATCAAAATGCAATATTATCTCCATTATCCAAATTATATCAAAGAACGTATTTTACCAAAGTAATTACTCCAAACAATGGTACATTATCGTATTCAATTAAAATACAGTCTGCAAATATAGAAAATAGTGATGATAGATATGAACTAATTACAAAGTTATCCAAGTCATATGACCAATATGGTAATCCTGTATATATAGACAACTCTAACATAGAGGAATATGTTTTAGAGCCTAATAATACTTATTTTCTAACAGTCTCATTAAAAGTTAATTGGACATCGTTAGACGTTTTCAATAAAAACGCTTTAAGAAATCTCTTATGTAATATATCTGTTTCTTATATTTCTTCATATAATCTCTCCTTGAACATAGGTTTTTCTAATAATATGCCCTACTTCAACACTAAAACAGTCAAACTTCATCTGTCGTATAATCATGGTCGAATAACCAATATCTCACTTGATAATGTTCAACTTAACATAAATGAGGTAATGGAAACAGATCAGATATGTAGTATTGACAATGTTCAGGAAGGAGAACACTATATACTTTTTACAATCAAAGTAGAAAATGAAGAATATTCAAAAGGGATTAAAATATATGTAGATTTATCTAAACCACAAATATTCACAGATTTTACTAATAATACAATAATTTCAAACTCAATTTACATCTATTTTAGTTCTTATGATTATTCAACAGTAAATTTCTCAATATATATTGATCAACAGAAATATTACTCTGTTATATTGGAACCAGTTTTCAACAGTTTCACACTAATGTTAAATATTTCAAACATTCCTAAGGGATATCATAATTTGTCAATAATATCGTATGATATATTTGACAGAGAATATTTGGTACAGTTTGTATTTAATATAGAGACTACAGAAACTACAGATGCAACTGATACAACAGAGACCATTAGTACAACTGAAACATCTAAGGGAGTAAATACAACAGAGACAGTTACGGAGGGAATTATTACCACTCAAGATCTAAAATATTCTGTTTCTGCGTTTATTATGATTCTGGGAGTGATAATATTATCTCTAAGTCGTAAATACATGTTAAAACATAAAAAAACGAAACGAGGAAAAGCAAATGAATAAAGGAAATAAAATCTTGTATATAATTATAGCATTGTTTATAGTTCAAATATTTTCAACAGTTAACACTATCTCTGTTATGGGAGATACAGATATTACAGCACCAAGTATAACAAATATTGGAAGAAATTTCGATATTCTTCGAGCTGAATTAACAACAATGATATATTGTGATGTTAAGGATGATAGTAAAATTTCATCTGTTATTCTGATTTATAACGTAGATAACTCCGAAAACCATTCGATAAAGATGTTATCTTATATGTATAACTATTATGAAGCTGAACTTCCTAATTTGCCTCTCTATAGTGAGGTAACATATTGGATTGTTGCAACAGATATACACAACAATGTTGAATATAGTCTACCCATTGGTCCATTAAGAGTGGATGATGGGGGTTTACCGCATGTAGCAGATATACATCAAACTCCATCAATTGTTACTAACTCTAATGTTACCACAATCTCAGTTTGGGTTACAGATAATGTCAAAGTTGAATCAGTTAAATTGAGAACTTGGGTAAATAACTCCGACTCCGAAGATTATACTGATATACTTATGAGTAATTCTACAACTGAACCCAATTTTTACAGTGTAGAACTTCCACCAATGGAAAAAGGAACAAAATTAGAGTATCAAATTGTAGCCAAAGATAATTCAACAATAACCAATATAAAGAAATCACAAATATTTTCAATTTTTGTTACAGATGGTCTACATCCATATATTGCATATATGGGATGTGTGCCTGTATCTCCTAAAGCTAATCAAGATTTCACACTATATGCTGAGGCTTGGGACAATTCTGGAATTGACAATGTTAAAGTTGAAGTAGAATATAGTTACGAACCTGGAACAATATATGAATATTTAATGACACAAGAAACTGATACCAATCTCTGGTATAAAGTTCTTCCTGGTACAGATGAAAATGTTGTGATCACATTTAGTTTTATTGCTGAAGATAGTTCAGTTTTTCATTATTCTTCTTGCACATACAACTTTACTTTAACAATAGAAGATAATGTTCCCCCTATTATTTCTAATATCGTTAACGGAAACCCAGGATATATTCCTGGAGGGGAAATGAGAGTGAATGCTACAATTATTGATGCATCTGTTTTTAATCGAAACATTCTCTGGTACATTTGCTGGAATGGTACTCATCAAATCAGAGAAGGAAATATATTAGTCGAATATAGTACAGGAGCACCACCTAACACTTGGTGGGGGGTAATTCCATGTCAAGAAATTGGAGAAAATACAACTTATTGGATTGATTCAGAAGATGTGTGGGGTAATCAAATTTATAGTGAAAACACTACCATTGTATGGGTAGACGGTATTGCTCCTATAATACAAAATGTACATATTACACCTAATAATCTTATTACAGCAAACGATTCAGTTACCATAAAATGTGATGTTATTGACGATAATAATGTCACTGTACAAATTCAAATCGATGTTAAAAACTATGATCTTGAATTAATTTATAGTTACAGTGGCACAATGACTGATTTAGGAAATACTACTTTTACATATGTTTTTGAAAATACTACAGCTCTTAACAGAGTCTATTATACAATTACAGCTATTGATTGGTCTGCAGTAAATAATACTTGCTCTTATTCAAGTCACTATATGGTTTCTGATGGTGAAATACCACAATTATTGGCTTGTCAAGCTTTTCCAAACGACTATGATGAAGAATTAGATGTATATGTCAATTTAGCTGATGATGGTCGATTATCACAATTAAGATTTCAAGTAGGTATTCAAGATGGTGAAAGTACTACATGGTATGGAGGAATAAGTCAATTTACCATATCAGGATCAACTTGGAGCGGATATAAAACATTATCTTATGATTTTCACGAACATACAGAACTATTATTAGTCCTTCATGTAACAGTTATTGATATTTTTTATAATATCTTTGATGATTATTACACTTTCCTTATTGAAGATAAGACTCCACCAGAAGTTACTGTAGTAAGTGCTCCAGAGACACTAATATCAACCCAAGATTGTGAAATAATAACAGTTATCAACGATTTTAACGAAATAGATATTTATAGACTCAGATATACAATTAACGCAGGATCAGAGTTTATTACTCAGTTAACATCGAATGGAACGCATTACATAGGAACTGTTGATCACTCTTTTTATTATTGTGGAGATGTTTTATTAATATGGATAGAAACTAGGGATATAAAAAATAATAATTTCATAAGCAATATGCCCATTGAATATGTTATTGGAGATGGAGATTCTCCCACAATATGGAGTAATAATCTTTTCGAGTATGAAGGTAATGATATATCTTATTTAAGTGAAATAGTCATAAGAGTTAGAGTTTCTGATTTTAGCCTTTTGAATTTTGTGAAATTAAAATATCAAATTGATTTTGGAGATATTCAAACGATAACAATGAATTTTGATGAAAGTGTTTCTCCTTATAATTATTTATTGCATTTTGTTTTGGGGACTATTGACACTGATGGTCGTTCTAGTTGTGCTTTCTGGTTTGAAGCTCAAGACGAGTTTTTGTGGACAAGTAATAGCATAAGTAATACAACTTATTTGTTTTTTAATGACATATATGAACCAACAGCCATACTAATAACCGTTCCATCCACTTTAGAGTTAGTTAATTCAGGCACGCTTTACTTTACAGCACAGTTTCAAGATGATGTTTCTATCGATGTTGGGACAGCCCTAATAGAACTATTACATAATGGCGATTCTATCATTAATTTGACTGGTATTATTATTCAAAACAATGGCTTTAATGATTACACATTAGAGTACAATCTAAATGTATCAATTATTAAAAACTTCTACGGTTCAAATACTATACAGATAGTTTGCAAAGTCAAAGACTTGTATGGTAACGAGTTTGTTTCCACACCTATAACAAAAGATGTTACTGATAGCACAAAACCAGATATAACTCCAAACGATTGGTTAAATGAACCTCTTAATCCGGACACTTTTATTAAAGTCTGGATACCTCGTTGTTATGATATATCAGGAATATTGTCTAGAACAGTAACATTATCGATCAACTCTGGTGATCCAAATAACTTAAACGTATATTATGACGGGAGACATTACATCATACTGCCTAAGATGTCAGCTTTGACAGAATTTGTCTTAGAATCAACTTTTATTGATATTTATGGAAATAGTAACAGCAGTTCTTTTGCTGAAACAATTACTGATCTTGGACCACCAGTAATTCACGAAAGAAATATTAGTGCAAATCCAACAGCAGATAACATTCAAACACTTTTCACAGCTAATGTTACAGATGATGGAGAAATAGCTCTAGTTCAATTATACATAAATGAAACAGGCGAAGACCCATTAATTCACACAATGAATTGGAATGGAGCAACTGAACGATATGAAACAATAATTAATTACATCCCTAAAGGAAGTTATACTTACCAAATTAGAGCAAAAGACATTTGCAATAAATGGAGTGATTTAACACCCGAAATTGGATTTATATCTGAAGATAAAACTCCTCCTGCA
Organism: Candidatus Heimdallarchaeota archaeon; assembly: GCA_019057815.1. Classification (GTDB taxonomy): domain Archaea; phylum Asgardarchaeota; class Heimdallarchaeia; order Heimdallarchaeales; family Heimdallarchaeaceae; genus 18H4-34. The sequence continues at coordinate 168,726 of JAHLWR010000006.1, read as the reverse complement.
TATGTGGGAACTTCAGCTCATAGCAGCACACTGCAAGCTACTAGTAGTACATCTTTTAAATTTGTAGTAACTACAAGTGATAATGAAGGTATAAGTTTAATACGTGTAAACTATGAAATTGAAGGAACTACATACATAAGTACAGTTGATGGTACATCAACAGCAATTTTTATTGTTGAATGTAATAACTATGTTCCTGATGATAACATTATCATCACTTCAATTTATATTGAAGATACAGCATCAACTCCTAACCATATAACAATCGACAGTTCTCTTCCTTCGTGGAGGGTTTATGATGATGAAGTTCCAGTAGGAGTAAGTCATAGTGCTGCAGTATCTATCGATTCTTCTGATCCATGGTCAGTTGCTATAACAATAGAAGAGAATAATATTGCTTATCACAGTGATATGGACGTAGATATTTGGTTGGAAGATACCCCAAGTTCAGGAACATATACAGCTTATGCTATGAGTTACGATGGTTCAAATGGAGAATACTGTGACTATAATATAATATTTGATTCATCGTTTAGTTGGGAAAGTGGAAGTTACCATTACTATTTCCTTTTTTCGCTAACAACAACTTATACAATTGGCGTGACATTAAGTGGGAACCTTTACGGTAGTAATCCTGAAACCTTATCGGTTGATGATACTACTCCTCCTGAAATAGTTGATGGAACATTTTTTGTAAACCCTTCTGATTATAATTTACAACAAGGTCTTGAACCTGAAGATATTGTTAATCTAGTATTAGGTTTTACTGTTTTTGAAACTGGAACAGGGATGGATATTAGCACTGGAATTACTAATGAAGATATCATAGTAGACTTTTCTATTGATGGTGGTTCAACTTGGAGTATTAACGTAGGTGAAGTAACAACAGCTTCCCAAATAGACAGCTATAATTATGCCTATACTTATAATATATTTAAAGAAACTTTACATTCATATATTACACAACCTACAAATAACATCAAATATCGAATAATAATTAAAGATACAGGTGATAACTCTAGAACATATACTTCTTCCCCTAATACAGGGGACACAGATGATTTTACTTTTTCGCTAACAGATGAATATGCTCCCAATATAGAATTAGTTCAAATAAAACCTTATAGTCAGAAATACACTTTAACAAAAGACACAGTCTTTGACAGTATTACTATAGGACATACCAATACAATATCAATTTTTGTAACAGTTAAAGATGAATGTGTGCTAGATGGTAGTTCTAGTTTAGAAATCAAAATGGCTTTAGGAACTTCCACCACATATACTCTAGTAGATTTTGCAAACTTCGATTGGACAACTAATTATGAGACAAGAGAAATTACTATCGACAACAGTGATTATATAGATTATAGTGACTTACAATGGAGTGTTGAGAAGAACAACTATATCTTAAACGTAAAACTAAAAATAATAATTACAGACGCCTTAACTCACCAAAGAGAAGAGTTTGATTATATTTATCAAGTATCTGACCAAGATGCATGGATATTTTCGAGTGAGGGAGAACCTTATTTTGAAGATGAGGACGGTAATATTTGGGATGGAGGAAGATTACTTGCAACAGGTTACGATTCAACATTAAAAATGCAAGTATACGAGATATGGCCTATTGTAGCAGATAATATAGAAATAAGATTAGTAAATACTGATAATACCGATATTGTTTATTTTATTGCATCAACAACGGATATAACGGTTGAAAGTGCCTTAGAAGACTTTTGTTGGGATATTTCTTGGACAATTGTTTGGGCAGATTTGGTAGAGTTCGACGAATACACTTTTGCTTTAATAATAAACATAGAGGCAGGAAAATATGCAGAAGTATTCATAGGAGAGCCATATTTTAGTATTGAAATAGAAACTAATTACGTAGAGATACAAAATAATATAGTAAGTTTTGATATTCTCTATCCTGATGGAACAGCAGCAGGAGATTATGAAGTATATGTGGTCGAACAAAGTATTGGTTTAGATAATGGTGGTAAGATACTAGTTATTATTCCTAATATTTTATATGCTGTAACGCTGGAAATCTTTGTTATTTATAAGATAGGTGAAGAAGGTACAAACACATATAGACCTGATGATGAGGTAAAACTATTCTCAGGTGTATTACCTTATCCAGCAGAGGGCATGATCAGCTTAGAACTGGAAAGAGATATGGACGACCAACCTGATATGTTTTTCAGATATCCTGGACAACACGAATTATACTTTATATTGTGGTATACTGAGATTGGTTATGCATCAGGACATGTAGATAGTAGAGAAAGTAGTATTAGTTCATATGTTATAGTTGACGATATTACTAGTCCCCACTTCGTTCCGGCTTGGGGAGATCCAAAAGTTAAGACTAACTATGGAGATGCTGCAATATCAGAAGATTCATTTAATGATCTTATCGTCTTTATGTGCATACAAGATGATTATATAACTACTACAGATTTTGGTATAGATTATAGGATTTATGCAACTATTACAATAACACTTGGTTCTGAAAGTTATACACTTGACGAAGAGCTGTATACTTTGACAAGTATAGCAATTGTAAGTGAATATGTTAGACATGAGACATGTGGTGAGGGCACTGTTGCCGACCCATACCGGAGAGTAATGCAAGTATATGTAACTATCATTGTTGATGACATACTTGCTGAGATTAGTCATCCAGGTACTGCTACTTTAGAGGTAACAGAACTAAAACAAATAGTTAATATTCTTGAGGGTCACCCTTGTGTAAATTATGCACTTCCCCCAGATCCGATTACGTTATATATTGAAGACCTCAATCCACCAAACTTATATCTTGATTCTAATCACCCTCTACCAAATACTTACCTATGGGGCGGTTCAACAACTGTTGAATTTTATTGTAAAAGTGATGATGCTGCCTTTTATACAGATATTGTATGGTTCTGTTGGAGACCTTATGATCCTTATAACCCAGACACTCCCTTTACCAAAGTTGTAATGACTGATTTAGTGTCACCTATTTTTACTTTCAAAGCTGAACTCGAAACAAACATTCTAGGACCTAATGGTATAGAATACTATTTCTTAGTTGTTGATTATGGATGTTCTTATACTGTACTTGATAATTTGGGTTCATATAGCCAAACAGGTAGCGAACCACCTATTATTTGGGAACCATTCATTTGCGCTTCTCGTTCTTATGGGGCTATTCATCTCGGTGTCGGTGGTGTAAGCACTACAACAGGAGATATTAATGTTGATAGTTATGCTGAATTATCTTTTTGTATTACTTCACAGTTTGGTTTTCTTGAGTATGCTGAATTAACTACTAGTTTAACTTATAACTATGATAATGAAATAGCAATTACTCTTGAGTATTGGGCAGATTGGGACACAACTAAAAGTCACATACGTACAGCTGTTATCAACGATATCTCAACAAGCTACGCTGCAGGAAATCATCTGTATATCACCATTGATTTACATGACGCTATCTTGTGGGATGGTTCTATTTATCAGACTGATACAGTCTGTGAATGGAATTATGACCTTACTATAACATATAGATGGGAATTTATTGATCACACAGGTGCGTTTTATTCAGACACAAAAGAATTTTCGTCAGGAACATCTCCATGGGATGTAATAACATTTAGTGACAGTGCTGAACCAAATATTTTCTACCTAAGTTTTAGTGACAATAATGGAGGAGACCATTGTATAGATGACACTTACAAAGTTTTTTACAAAATCTACGAAGCTAGCGCATATACTGTTGATTTAACAATAACAGACTATACTACGGGTTATTTTGTAACATTTAACGACCTACATTCCATTCACAACGGTTTTGCGTATTTCGATGAATACTATGTACTTACAGATTTGTTTTCAGGAAATGAAGCTGTCAGTGGAGGGGACATGATTTATATTACAATTACAGTCACACAAAATGATGGTGGTGCTTCATCGTGCACTTACTCTGTTGATATAACTTTGGATGATACACATGCTCAACAATTCGTTTCCGCAACGTGGAACCTTGATACTACAACAAAATATATTTATGATCATCAAAATGAATTTAAGAACAGTTTCTATTTTGAAGTCATTGTTAATGATCCAGATACTCATTGGTCGCAACATCAGACTGTAAGAATTGATTATGTTTTTACACCTTATCAATATAGTTCTTCTTATGGCTGCATTCGTTATAGTTGGTATGGGTCTAAAACACAAGTAGATACTTATACTTCTAAATGGCGTTTCACTATGATTCCTAGTTTTAGAAAGTTCCATAGTGGAAGTACAAATATTTATCCAGTAGATGGTAGAGCAGATATCAAGATCTATTATGCGGGTGGGTCTTCATCTATACAATGCCAACTAATACATTTCATATCTGATAATGCACCTTATCTCTATCCAAACTCGCTTTATTTAACATCTACAACATTCGGTAATACTGCTTCTTATTCTTTAGAGTATGAAGATAACGCACCACCAGAAAGTTTCACCAGTTGTCCAGGTGGTAATACAAAATTGCAGTATAAATACGATACTGCTTGGGTTAATCTTAATGGATACAGTTATTCTGGTACAAGTGTAGGTAGTGGGAATATTTACCATTACATAGTTTATCTCATGGAGTACAATTATGGATATAGACCCGATATTTCACTAACATATAGATATAAAATCGATTCAGCTAACCATTATGGTGGCGACGTATGGTACAGTGCAACACAAGACTTCGTCTGGTATGATGGTGATGATCCTGTTATCGATAGTTGGACAGGTACACTTCCTCCCCAACCAAAATATACTTCTGTTCCCATCTACGCAGATTTATCCGATAATGTAGGAATTGATTACGCTCAAGTTAAATATTATTGGAGCGGTCATGGTTCATCTACAAGTCCTTACTCTGTAACTATGTCTAAAATTTCAGGTTCATATTGGGATGGTACTTGGCGTGGGTATATCCCCGGGGCTCCAGCAGGTAAAACAGTTTATTTCACTATTTATGCAGTAGACACCTTTGGTAACGACGATTATCCAGGTTGGGGGATTACTTGGCATTATTATTTAGTTTCATTTGGTGGAGGTTTTGTACAATGTCCTTCAATACCTAAGGTGTCTCTCAATTCTACAGATTCTTCTCATAGTGTAGATAATAATTTTGATATTGTTCCAATTGAGTATTCTTACGATGAAGATGTAGAAAATGTTCTAGTTACTTTTAGTGTTCCAAAATATATAACGTCATATATGCCTATGGGTATTGTTGTTGGTTCATCAGCTAGCAGTATGGACATATTTTTACCTCTTACAAGAACTATAGGAAATGAATGGATCACTACTTTATCATTAAACAGATTACCGAATAATTGTGAGTTGTTTGCCGATATTTACTCCTTTAGGGCTACTGATGGCAAAATCATGACTTATTCTGATGAGTTCAATATAACACTTTTCAATTTTCAATTAGAACCAGATATAAGTCCACCAACTGTCTATATAACCAAACAAGAAGAAGGTAATAAATACATAATTGACGTTACTACTTCTTCAGATAGCGGAATATACAAGATTAGACTTTCACTTAAATATGGTAACGATAGTAAGTGGATAACAATAGATAGATATTACGAGAAAAGTTTAACATATGTTTTTTATCCTCAGAAGAATGTTACTGTTTTTGCTGAAGTATGGGAAAACAACATTAACCAACTTTATGCTTCCACTAAGAATATTACAATAGAACCTGTCATTGAGGACTTAAGCGGTAAAAATGATTATGTTAAAATATTAATCCCAATATTAATAGGGGTAACTATTTCTGTAGCTTCTATTTCACTTATTTTTACAAAAAAATTGAGACCTAATGACATTAAGCTTTTTTTAAGGAGGATGATTAAAAAATGAAAAACATTGGAAATATTATTGCGAAAAATAGAAAAAAAGGTATAACAAAAACATTTTCTGTAATATTGGTTTTATTTGTAACGCTATCTAGTGTGTCACAAATATTGTGTGAAACAGGTCTATATTCAACAAATGAGTATTATTTTGTTCACGATATACTTTTTGAGAATGAGGAATATAAAGGGTGGATGGGAAACAGTCTTTCAACAAAGTATAATTGCTTGATTTTATCCGATGATAAATTTACTAAAAAGTCGGTAGATATAAGCTTATGGAACGGATATTCTCCTCTTTTGCTAACTGTATTAACAAACACTGAAACGTCTGACTCTATTAATAAAATTCGTATTTATGATAGTAACACATCACAATTAATATATGAAGAAACAAACTTTAACTCTCTTCGTTCCGTTAGAATAGACTATTACATCTTTCCAAATGTTGATTTTGTAACTATCGAAATAATCGATAATGATGAGAATCTTTATGATGTTTCAGTTAAAGAGGTTTCATTATATACTTCAGCACTTCATCAAGTTGATCTTCTCACAAAAGAAACGCTTTCTGAAGATATATATCCTCTTGCTAGAGGACTAACTTCTGAGATAGGATATGTTACTGGAGAATATCTTGGACATAATGCTAGAGTTGTAAAAACCAATGGTATTCAAGCAAGTTGGAAAGAAATGTCATTTTATTTTTGTGTTCCTTCCGTTTACAACCCAACATTATCTTATTTGTTCTCCTCTTTTACTGAGAGTCTCAATACAACTTTTAAAATAGAATTTGATATTTTTGATTTGGATAATCGAGGAGGATATATCAACATTGTTTCAGAATATGAATATGTTGATGGTTATCCAGCTGTTAATAACATAGATCTATCGGAATTTGCTGGTCATTATGTAAACCTCATAATAAAACTCTCATGGTGGGATAATATTGATCTTACCGATAATGGGTTAATATTACACTATTTATTCATTGATGGAGAAATATTTGATGATTATTATACCCCTGGGGAAACTATTCAAGCTGAAGACTATTCAAAGTCGTTATATAACTCCATAGTCAAGGAAGTAGATGATTTCGTTTATGATGAAAGTTACGGATATTCTTCTTATAATAATCCTACTTTAATGATAGACAATAATATAGATGGAGGGTATGTGTCTTATTTAATCCAAAACACTATTCCTGTTTATACTTCGTCATTTGAAACCTACGATCTAGATAATTGGGAATATAATGAGAATTTTACACACATTTCTGATGGTGTTTTAAAGACCGATACACTTTCTGACTATTGGAATACAAACGCTCATTTAAATGAAGAATTTAACGATTCATATATTGCTACATTTGAATTTAAAATCATTGACTACACTGATCTATTCCAATCAATTTTTGGTATATGGTTTAATTATAACAATCAAACGAATGATGGCTATCTTCTAGAGTTTGGTATTGGTGGTTCAAATGATGGTTTCATAAAACTTTGTAGGAAAAACAATGGTGCCACTACTATATTATATGAGAGACAAGAAACAATAACAAAAAACTTTGTTTATACTGTTTCTATAATCTACAGCGAGTATAGTATATCTATTCTAATTCCTAATTCTGAATCAATAAATCTAATTGATACTTCCTTCAACAAAGGATATATTGGCATCTATTCACAATACATCGATGTTAATGTCAATAATATAGAGATAGAAATGAAAGATGACTTCGCAGCTGACAGATTACATCTAAGAGCTATGAATGCTGGACCTGAAGATGTAGAAGTAGTTTTTTACATTGATAATATTGATGGTACAGGTCTAAGTAGAAGATTAATTGCTAAAATGAACATAGAACATGGAAAAGGACTCAACCAATATATTACACCAATTAACCCTGAATATCTAAACTTCAGAGCTATTCTTACAATAGAAATCATAACACCTTTCATTTGGCCTATTTATCTTGACACTATAGGTTTTACTGGCGCTACTCCTTTCGGAAATTCAAGATTTGCATGGGATTACTATAGAAGAGGAACAGCAACTTATATTGATCATGACATGTTAATATATGCTGGAGATGAACCATCAGGATATGTTTCGCTTTTTGACTACACTGATTCCACTAATGAAATTTATTATCCAAAATTCTCCACACAGACTTGGCAAACGGTTTACAACGATTATTGTGGAGAAATAGCTTCAAACATTACTAATTTTGGGGATTGGGAAGGTGCACCTACTGGTGAAACACAATTATCTTTTGATTTTAATAAAACAAGTATAGAAACCTATGGATCAAAAATTTATATTGACTTTAATGTTGCAGGCGACGTAAAAATTGAAATAACCTTTACTGCTCAAGAAATCTCTTCATCTGATATTATACAATTAGGCTTAGTTAATGATGAGGATGAAACATTTTTAGCTGCTGGTCGAAAGGGGAATCGTTATTATATTTTGGTCGACGGATATGAGAGATATATTCAAGATACTACTAGTTTCAGTGGAGGTCAATTTACATTTAAACTAACTAAAACTAATGATTCTCTCAAATTTGAAACATCTGGTACAACTATTTTTGAAGTGGTACTAGACGAACCATCTTTATATCAACAATCAAAAATGATGGAGATAATTTTAGGTACTGAAGATGGTTTTTCAATAGCTGTAGGAGCTGTAACAGCTTCGTATAAGAATGGCTATACTATTTTAAGGCACAGAGTATTTGAAGAACGATTCAATGATAATTTGTCACAATGGTCGTTAAATACTCAAAATAATGACAACGTTACATTATCTAACTCCCAATTGATACCTTCATTTGATTATGGTACAGGGTGGCACGGTATAGAACTTACTCATGAAGAAGCTTTTTCACCTAATTTAATTATTGAATATGGTTTTGATGTACTACAAGAATACCCAGCATTTAAAGGAAAACAAACATTTATTCTTAGTTCTGGAGGAAACGATGTCATATCGATTACTTTACAGGATGCTGATGAGAATTCAAAAGCTACATATCTTATGATACATCACGGTGAAACCATCGTTTATCAAAACATAATAGAGAACAAAATACTAAACTATGTTGTCAGGATAGTAAAAGAAGAATATGATTGTAAAATAAGTCTTTATGATAGGGATTCATGGAGTGATTTGGTTACTATAGATTTATCTTTTAGTGAACTTATCTTCGATGAAATAAAACTTAAACAAACAGCTTATGAGAATACTCCTTATATCGATGCTTATGTTAACGATCTTATAATTGACGAATATTATTATAAGATGGGTTATGAAACATCTTCCATTAATACAATATTCAACGATGATCTTTATCCAGCATGGTTATCAGGTATATGGGAAGAAACATATACAAACTGTGCAGAAACAGATTTTTCAATTAGCAATAAAGATGACTTATTATATATTATTCCCACTAATCCTTCACTTACTACAGCAAATGTAACATTTACTAGAAATCTTAATGCCTCTGATACCGATTTCACAATTGATATATTAATGAGTGCTATTGCCAACTTAAATACTGGACAATTTAGGCTTTTATTAAATGATGAAACACTTAAACTTACAGTTGTTTTTAGTGGAACAAATATGATATTCACTTTAGAGTCTAATACTGATACAAGTACCATTACTCTTGATAAAACTATATTAAATTACAATACACTACGAATAACAAAAAGTGGAACATCTGTTGTGCTATATTCGGACATTTTGCATTTATATTCGCTTGAACCCATGATTTCAATAAGTTCAAACAGTGAGGCAATAAACAATATTAAACTTGAGATTACCACAAACCCTTCTAATAATCCTATTACCTTCGCCTTTGGGAATGTTGTTTTTAGTGACTCTGCTGCTAATGCTTATTTATCTCCTTGGTCTGATGGACATATCATTATTAATGACCATTTTCAAACCTTGAATTGGGATGTAAATGGTATTGGATATTATACTAACAGTTATTCACTTATCGATGGAACAAAACTTCTAACTGATTTTGGAGTGAACAAAAGTAATTGGTATGGCAACACTTACTCTTACAAACACTCGTTCCAGAGAGATTTCTATTTTGATATAAGATTATCTTTTCTACTTGATGGTTCGGAAGGAATAATATCTTTAGTATTAGAAAATTCCATCCGTCATCACAATTTATTCCAACTAGATATAATATCCACATCTCAAAGTAGTATAGAAATCATTTTATTAATTGATGGAATTAAACAAGATACATACGTTACAAGTCAAAAACTTGATCAAAACGTTTTTCGTATTGAACGAATAGGGAATACTCTTTCCATATACAGCGATATTTCCTCTAATCAACTCAATAAAATATTCGAATATACTAATGAAATAGAAAATATTAATATTGATAGAATAAAACTCAAACAATTAGCTAAAAGTTACACGGCTCATACGATGTTAATTGATGCAATTTATCTTAATGCAAGAAATATGCCTGTTTCTAACCCTGTTCCTCCAATAACTGTTGCAGAATTTGTTCCAAGAATATATGAAACTGATTTTGTAATTATGGATGACTTTTCAACTCATACCTATGGTGAAACATCAACAGATGATGTTCCCTTTTCTCATTCTGGAGGACTTAAAACTCTATTCAATTTCAACACTCCTTCAGAAGGACTTAGAGGTAGAAGCTATTTCAAAGATATTATATGTGTCGAAGATTTTATCCTATCTTTTAAACCCTTAGTCGATCTTGAATATAATAATATTGGGATTTTAAAAATTGAACTCTTAGATAATTCTTATCAAACAGTATTTACGATATTAATGGTGTTTAATGACACTTTACAAGTTGATATCTATCTATATGACAAACTTGTCTTATCTTACGAGGATGATGGTATAACAGAGGTAAATAAATGGTTTAGGTTTGCTAGAAAGGGAGATAATCTTCTTTTTGCGATTTGTAGAGGAGATTATTTCATACCTGTATCAGAAACATTTGATTATGATTTAGAATCTCTTCCTTCATTACATTCTGACATTTTCGGATTACGAATCACTCAAGCTGCTCCTTATACTGGAATAATTACACCTAACGAATTTATCATCAGTAATATCATGATTAATACTGCTCAACAAGATGAGACAGGATTATTAAGTAGGGAAATACCCACAGAACAAAACTTTATTGCTTCTTATGATATGTGGATAGAGGAAGAAACAAAATTAAGCATAACTGCACTGTCAAACTATTATTCTTTTGAAAATATCACAGAAAGGTTACAGTTGTTAGTCTATTTGCTACCTATTGGAGAGTCTTTTGATATCAATAGTGCTTATTTTGTTGGTGGCATAATTTTCTTGGATAATGATATTGACACTTACACTCATTCATTAATGATTATAGGGTACAATGGATTGTTTGAGGTAATAATATGTATTGATAGAATGATCCCCATCAGTCTTTACATGTTGGAAACAGGCTATCCTCAATCATGGGCAGAGGCTGAAGAGGATTATGTTTATTCTTCTGATATGTTTGGATGGGAAGAAGAGTTCGAAGGCTATCTTTCTCCTACTGGATGGGATGAGTCTGTGTGGACAAAAGAGATTTTTCTATCTCAACAAACACTTAGTAGTTCACTTTGGACAGCATCTGGAATGGAAATTCAATTTTCCAACAATCTTATGATTATTGATCACACAACTACACAAACTTGCCAAGCAACTTTGCATATCCCTCCTCTTAATGTAAGCAATTATCCCTTTTTCTCCTTTGATATTATGACAGAGGAAAAATTCCCTGAAGGAACAATTTATCTTGTTATCGAAAACATGACATTTGATATAACTCCAAATATTGATACTACATTAGGTTTTGTTTCAATTAAGAAAAATCTTTACGAGATCCTTTATCCCTTCACAAATAATCTCTTAGGGGAAATAACAATTAAGGTTACATCTCCGTGTAAAATCTTTCTACGCAACTTTATGATATACAAAATCTATGGATATAATTACCTCCATTACGACGATTCTTCTGTTGTATCAACCGTTGACTCAATAGCAGATGTTGGAGTGCACTATAGTACTAATACTATTTTGACGTTTTTGCTTGGAAGTCATTGCACACCTGAAAGATATGCTGAAGAACAAGATTTTGTTACAATGATCCAATCACTTTATGAAGTCCCAGTTATTTCTTTCGACTCTGACGATCCAGAATTTATCCAGTGGTTTAATAATTCGATTAATATTAATAAACAAGTTATTCTTACTATTTTTGATGAGATTCCTACAAAACTAATAGAAGAATATTACATCTATGACCATTTTGGAAGACCTTTTATTACAACTCTTTTGGAAGAATGGCAATATGTAGGAAACTACTTGCTATGGGTAGGTACAGAACCCTTTATGAGAGGAGTTGATGAGGACGGTTCGCTTCATTTACTAACATATGATGATTATAAGAAATTTAGCGGGAGACTAATTGATTCTGCACAAATAGGTGGTTCTGTAGCGATTAACATTAGTTCGTTTGGTATGGATATAGGTATGGATCAATATGAAGCTACTTGGTTAGTTAATGCTTCAAGTCTTCCATCATCAATAGGAGAATGGGTAGGAGGATATGTCAATCTTGAAGGAGTCGAATACAATGAAACTGAACATGGAGACTTAATAATCACTAATCCTCTAATGTTCTACGAAAATTGGCTTTCTACGTTCATTGGATATGGTTATGGATTCATGGCTCAAACGGATATCACTATATTCATGTGTTTGTTAGATAAAGTCTTTATACCCCCTACCGATGATGACGTAATTTTCGGTAATCTTCTTTTAAGAGGTCCCATTAAACTTGAAAAAGAGTTCAGTTTTACTAATCCTTACAAATTCATGTTTGTTGGCACTTCCGATAAGGTTATTTTCGAGATTGAAAGTCAAAATATCTCTTTTGTTACTAGTGATGTAATTGAATTGAATAAATATGACATTCAACAAATTAGTGGATATTCTATTGTGGTGAATGAAACCATGATGGTTTCTATTGATGAAATATCTTTTATCACTGAAAATATAGACACTTCTCCACATATCTTTAATTTTGATGAACCTGATAAATTAGAATATGACCATAACTTCGTCCCAACTTATGGTGATTTTATGTATTCGAATAATGATTATGTTCTTGTTCAAAATAGTTCAACGGGTTATTCTTCTGCTTATCTTAACACTCAAAGCTACGGTGATTGTGTTATACAACTTGAAATGGGGGTATATCCGAGGAATTATTACAATTCTACAGCAGGAATAATGATTAATATTCCTGAAAGCGATCCAGATAACTTGTTCTTTGATTCCATTTTCGTCGGTTTTACTGTAAAAGGCTACAGTTATGATGATTGGACTTATCCTGTGTCATTAATCGTTGCAAGATATTATTCTGATTCATCTTATGATATCCTGTATCTAAATGAAATAACTAAACTTGGTAATTCGTTTGATGGTAATAAAGATATAATAGTTCCCTTAAAACTTACAATTGTTAAAACTTTTTCAGAAACAGGAATAAGTCTAAATATCTTCGCTAAGACTTATAGAACTTATCCCAGATATGGTATTGAAGAATTATTAGAAATTCAATATTTGGACGATGGAATATATGAGTGTCATAATGGTTGGTTCGGTGATAATAGTAAAATAGATTACGACATGCGAAGTAAAGGACAAATAGGTTTGTATGCTAACAATACTAATTTCACTTACAATTACCTTTCTATCTCACCCCTTTTAGCTAACGATTCAGGAGATTATGTCAACCTTAATAGTGGCTCAAGCCATGTTTCAAGTGATGGATTGTGGTTAGATGGAACTATTGAAACACCTTATCAAGATAATACCGATACAAACTTTATAATTTCAATCCTTAACCCTCAACAAAATATTGTTTCCTTCGACAAAGAAAAATACATCAAGATTGCTATTGAAAATAACCTTGGTCAAGAAAGGGAAATTATTTTCAGTAGATATGGATGGGGAACTTATGTTGATGATCATCTTTATAGTTTAGATTTCTTTGGTTACAGAACCGTTGATGCCTTTTATGAGATTAATCCTAACGAATATGATAAACCCTATTTTGTTGCTGTTAGTGTAAATCACGGAGATGTGATTTTTACTGTCTGGAAAGCCGGTGATTATGAACATCGGGAAACTAAGTATTATACAGGCATGTTTGGTATGGATTCTGTTGCAGATGTAAGATTATCCATTTCAACTGTTAATAGTTTAGCATATATTGATTACATTTCAAATGGAAAAATGCAAGCAAGTGACTTGGTCTACGCTTATGGTAGAGGACTATGGGGTGCTGGAGAAGTTTCTTACTGGTTGAAAGGTGATAGCAAATATTCCTTATTACTAGATGAGAGCTCTATCTCTTCTACTTACACCATGTATAATGCAACACTTAATATTTTTAATGCTCTATTCCTTATGAACGGTACCACTGATGCAAGTTTTATTAGTTCTTATAATAGTTTAAATCTGTTCAACATCTCTATTATTGATAATTATCTCTATTTCAATAATAGTTACTTAGATTTTATCTTTTTAAATGAGCATTTTTACGATCTATCTTATTCTTTCAATCAAACACATCAAGAATTAACAATTATCGACACGACCAAAAACTCACAAGAACCTATAAGTTGGTCTTTCACTGAAAATACTACCCTTATTGAAGGATATCTCTACGATATTGAAATATCTGCTACTAAAGGAATGCTCTTTCTAGCAGAAGTTATTATTGATACTCTTAATAGTTATTTCACCACTTGTAATATGGATAATTGGGTATATGACACCCAACTTAATGAACCCCTCTTCTCTAATGAGTATTCTAATACTACATGTTATTTACAAGTTTTTGCCAACCCCTTACTAGGTCCTACAAAGATAACTGTCTATGGTGATGGACAATTAATAGGTGAAAAAATGGTTAAATATTCACCTATGGCAAGTTTCCATCCAATATTAATAAGTTTACAAAATTTTGATACTGTAGGGTTACATTTGTATACTTTACATTTTGATAACCTTATTGAACTCGATAGGTTGGCTTTAGGAGAGTCTATACCAATAACCGACTGGTTGTATACAGCTCCTGATGAAGATGTAGATGAGTTAATCGATTCTATATATAAAATAGATTTCAATTCACCTGAAGAGTATATTATCTCAATTGTAAATGATGAAACAATGGGGAATGTAACAGAGTTATTCAACGGTGATAATTATTGTGATTTCATTCTTGACATCAAACCAGCTACAGCATTAGAGATTTACTACAAGATCCCAAATGGGGACAGTATTATTATCTCTATTCCTACTCTAGCTATGTATATTAATGATTATAACTACGATTCAAGGAATCTCTTAATTGAACTTGTTCTTTCAGGAGATAGCTCATTAGATAAGCAAATTTACACTGAAGGTTTTAATGATTATCAACTCGTAAGAATCTATGATACTATCGTTGATGATGATTCTTGGCACCATTATCAATCTCTTTTTACCACTTATCTTCAATATGTTGAATATCTTCCTGTTGGAGAATCTAAATTAATTGATCTCCTTACAGAATTAGATGCATCAGAACCCATGGCTTTAGTTAAGAATTGTTATACCATTGCTAAATATACCTCTTTTGGAAGTTACCCTCTCTCTATTACAGCAAATACTGGTTCTTCTATTTTTGTTGATAATTTTGCTCTCTATGTTCCTCCTGCAGCTGTTTGGCCTTCAGAAGATTTAGAGAGCGTATCTATGCCTGTTGCTTCACATTGGAAGGAGATTTCTGCAAATAATCTTGGAAGAATTGATTTCACTGATTTATTCAATATTTATCCTGGAAACGATACTTCCTTCTATCTTTCGTTCACGACTAAAACTGTCTCTGAATGTTATGGTTCACTTGTCATTAATACTAATATGGAATTTGAACTACTTATCCCAACGATGTATTCTTATCAACCACCTATTCTGGGAGAATATGATAGTGTAATACATATTCTTCCAATTCATGTCTATGGTGGGTTATCCAGGTTTATCTTCAGAGTCATGAATCATGGTATGCAGAATATCTCTCTTGATACCACTCTATTCTTCCAAGTAGATGTTATTCTTGACCATGTCTTTCTCCCTCAATTAAACTCAATTGAACTACAGAGAGATGAACTAAATAACACTTTCATACCAGAATATGTTGTCTCTACACCTAGTACTTGGATTGATATGGAAGGAGAATGGGCACCCAATGGTTCTCCATGGATCAATTTCTATGATAATAATTCTATGTCTTTTGGAATTTATGATTTCTTACAACGAGCTGTTCCTCTTCCTGGAGATATATTAGTTAACAATGTTTCAAAAGCAGAAGTATATTTTGAGCGCTCTAAAATCAACGAATATGGGAATATTATGTCTCTTGGAGATATCGAAGAATATGATAACAACTCTCAAATTTTATGTACCTTCTATCTCTACCTTTTAGCTGATATAGTTGATCCTTACTCATTTATACTACATTCTAACTTAAATATTGATCAACTTGCTGCTATTTTTGTTGATGGTGTCGCTATTCATTATCCCACAGCATATAATGGTACTTCTTTTGATACTTTGCTTCCTATTACAGATACTAATGATAAATTCAAACTTGAAATAATGGGAGAACCTTATTCTATTTATGATTCCTATCTTGGAGATACTTTCAATACTTCTTGGCATAGAAAGGGTTTCCATTCTTTCAGTTTCTTCCTAAATAGAATTAATAGTGAAACTCTCAACTTCTCTATATCTATTGAAGGATTAACTGATGCTATTATACCCTTTGCTGGTCCTACCGATTATAGTCTGGACCTTTCTGAAAAACTCTCACAAAACAGGTTATATCTAGTTCTAGATGAATATAAAGGCGGATTAAACATCCCCTATTCTTCTACTACAGACGTTGCTAGACGACCTTATACTTCTAAAGATTATCTCTATTCCAGTGTCAATTACGATGGTTTCATGTTTCATGTTACAAGAATGGTGTGGATAGGTGTCGCTGATTATGATGATACTGATAAGGTTGGATATGTAGTTGCAGCAATTATTTATGATCAATCCACCAATCATGAAGCTCAAGAGATATATATTCAGAAGGTAGAAGTTCAATCCACTGCTCCTTGTGGTCTTGAAACTAACTCTTTAGCGAAAATGAAGAGTTTAGGGTTAGAATCTTCTACTTACAATTCACATATTTTAGGTTATACTGAGATTTTTGTTTCTCAAGCTGTTAATACTATTACGGGCGAAAGCTCTAACGTTTTAACACTTCAAGAAAGTGATTTCAATATTCAAAGTATTGGAAGCAGTATGAATATTGAACTACAAAATGTTGTAGATATTGAAATTTGGGATGTAGGCAAGCAACATGTTCATTTGGGAATTAAGGATAGTTTTACAATTACCATTAAAAATGGCTCCTTCACTGATTTTTCCGGCTCTCAGATGCGAATAACTCTCCATAATAGAGTTATAACTATAAATTTGCTTACTAAACAACTACATATTCTATATGGGAGCAATGCTCTCGCTTATGAAATAGGTAAAGCTTCAATATCTGTCTCATCCTCTTATGGAGATGCTATATTAAGCTCCACTGGTTTGTTTATTATTACTGATATCACTGTAGACGATGTTGATTCACGACCACTTTCTCCATCACAAACTCTATCAAAAGCTTGTATAACACTCAGTGAATATCTTACAAGTATCGACTATTTCGGTGCTTTCATAGCTTTAAGTAAGTCTCTTTATAGACAATTACATGATTTTATTCAACGAGAAGTCCTTTGTCCTATAAAACAAGTTTTTAACGCCTTTAAATTCATCTTTAATGAATTATTCACTCCTAATAGCACCTTCTGGCAGAACATTTGGGAACATAAGGATGCTTATGCGATTATGGCAGGATTAATGTTTGTTACTTATCTTGTAGGATTTGTTGTATGTCCATACTTAGCAACTGTTGGGTTACCATTTATGGGGATGATAGGTAGTGCTTTTGTTATAGGTCTGTGGATTGAAGGAGCTCTCTTTGTAGGGATGATCGTTCTTGATATGCTCAATTATCCTAATTTCATAGCTGAGGGGCTAACTTACCAATTCCAAGTGATGATTGATAAAATAGTTGCTTGGTTCTCTGATGCTTGGAAGTTCATTACAACAACATTTAATGTTTTGTTCTCCCATGAACTCAGTTTCAACAATAAAATGGCTTATTTGAAAGGTGTAGCCGAACGTTCTTGGCAGAGTGTTTCTGGATTCTTCCAGAATATTTGGAAGAAATTAACTATTGCTTGGAAAGCCATTGCTGGATGGGCTAAAGCAGGTGTTAAATCTATGTCCGGTGATGCTGATACTCAACTAGCTATACTTAGAAAATTTACTTTTCTACTGTTTTGGGTTTTGACGATCGGGGGATGTACTGGGGGTTCAAGTGTTTATGAATATCCATTTGTTAATTCCAATACTGATGAACTATTACATTTAAATTATAGAGCTCATAACGTTGAATTTGTTGACGAACATTTTGGTTCTCATGAATGGCAAGTGGGAGAAGAAAACGCCTTTATGGCTCTTTTAGTTAATTTTGCACGATTGTATGTTCAAAAAGAACAAGGTAATGGCAATTATGAAATCGGTTTTTATGATGACGAACATTGGGAGAGTAATGATACGCGTGTTGCAGCAGCAGCTGAACTTTTACGCAATCTTGGATTTGTGGTTTCCATTAGTGAAACTGTTGGCGCTAATACAAGTTCTATTTATGTTCCTTTCACCAAGAACAATTCCTCTAATTATCTTCCCGATGGAACAGTAAGAGAATCTGATATAGTCATTTACAAAGTTTATGATGATGAATCAAATCCTGACTCTACTTGGCATTATGAGTGGTTTATGGGATTAAGTGATAATGCCATACTTCCCGGAGGTTTTGGTCTTGGAATGGGAGAGTCTACTTTTATGGGAGTAATGGAAATGTTTCTAGCTAAATTCGACATTATTGCTTTATGGCAAGATATCAGAGATATGTTCCTTGATCCTGATGATTTTTATCGAAGACTTGCTATGGCTCAAATACCTGGAGATATTGCTGCATTAGTCAGTCGTGGTCCTGATCCAATTGCAGAAGCTCAAAACGTCTTACAACAACAGCTGAAAGATGGACAAGCATGGAGGAAATACATGGGTCAAGTTACTGAGGATATGAAAGATTTAGGTTTGTCTCCTAAACTTTCTGTTCCTGTTCATCCCCAAAGGAAGATAGTGAGAGATGGATTCGAAACTATTTCTGATGTTTGGGAAAACAACAAGAATATTCAAAAAACCATTAGAAATAGGAAACTCTACTCCCTTCTAACAGCCAGTGCAGTAATGCAATTTCTTAATTGGGGTATATTTCTCCCTCAAATGCTTTATCAAAAAGTTTTAGGAGGGGTAATGGGACTTCCTGAAGCTCTTGTTATGACTGGATTACAACTTTTCTGCAAGATGCGTCCATTGAGCAAGACAAAACTAGCGAGAATAGTTTCAGGAATGGATCCTCAGAAATTAAGAGGAAATAATGCTTGGAAATTAGGTCAATCATTTGGTCATACTTTCTGGTTCCATAATGTCATGGAATGGATGTATGATCTCCAAGATATAAGTGAACTAGAAAGTATCTTGCCCACTCTTGGTATAGAAATTGAAGATTGGGATCATTACGTACCACCACCTAATTATAAATTTAGTTTGAATACAGATGTTCCTACAGATGGCAGTATTGAAATAGAAAACTATAAAGTTAATCCTGTAGATGAAAGTGAACCAAAAAGGCCTACTTATAAAGAACTTTTTAAAGAGTCTATTTGTGAAAGAGAAAGACTGAACTTCTATCTACAGTATCTTAGAAGTGTAACCTCACGTGGAATAATCTATGACGAAACGTATATTCAAGAGCTTCGAGATACTGTTAAAAAGGGAGACATTACGAAAGAGTGGATGTCTGCACATGAAAGGTATTGGGAAGATTCAGGAACAAAGCCAGAAGATGAACTTCTAAATATTTGGATAATGAAAGATACTACATCTAAACAATCTTCTTTCATAACTACAAGTGATGGTAGGGTTCTAATTCCTCTTGATAAAATAATACCTGGAAATGTTCCTGTTAATAATTTCATAAAATGGTCTTCTGCAGAGGATTATGAAAATACCCCTCTCTTTGATATGTTATACATTATTAAAAAAGCTCAAGATCTCGAACAAGTAATCACTGACGACTTTCTAAACAATGTTGGTCAGAAAGTCTCTATGAAGGAGTTTGGAAAATGGGTGGAATCAGAACAAGCTGGATATAAAGATTTTATTGAATGGGTTAAAAAAAGTAAAAAATACAATACTAATGATATATATAAGATAGGTTTTAGAAACCTAGTACAGGAAATGATGAACCTTTATTATGAGTTCAGATTCGAACATACTGGTTCTAAAGAAAAGATACATTTTGCATCAACTTTCTACAGAGATATGATGGTCTTACAAGAACCACTTCTAAAACAACAAATGATGGAAAAAGTCGAACATACAATTCACGATCGTGCGGAAAAAGATTTGCCTTCAAACGATTTGATAAGTCCTTGGTTGAGAGCTGTAGTTGATGAAAATGGTAAAGTTACTGATATTATTCCTTCTTTCGAAGTAGATGGTACAGGAAGAGTTACAACAGAATCCTTGAAATGGTTGTTTGAAAAAACCGATGACCAAAAATATCATGGAGAAAAACAAGGTAAAGATGCGTTCATAGCAGGTAAGAAGCTTATTCCTACATATCATTATAATTCTGAAACACATAAGACAACAATAACTTATGAACAAATTGATGTTATGATAAACGTTGAAGCTAAATGTTATTCAGGTGAATACAGCATAAGTGATTTGACTGGTACTAAAAACACCATATTTGTGAATGAATTATCTCTAGATGCACAATCTTTCTTAAGACATGCGGGTATAATATATGGCGTAACAGAAAAAAATGAATTATTCGTTAAACAATATTCTACACCTAATGGTGGAACACTAAACACAAAAAATATTATAGGTACAGTACAGAGAGAATACGATGTCTTCCCAGGAAAAAATAATAGATGGACAGTAGCAGATCTTATTGTTGCATTAGATGCTAAAAACGCGGATGCTGGGTATAATATCATTCAACACTTACAAAAACAAGCCATTATATCTGATTTAACCGCTTTTGCACAAGGAGAATTAGCTCCTATTAGGGATGAAAATGGTTTTATCATTGAGTATGATAGCGGAGGAACCCCCAGCGATTATAGACTCCATCTTTCTCATTCTTCGGACAATCTAGGCACAAACATTGACATGATAAAATATAGAGCCCATACTGAAGTCTATTCAATAAGATTACCAGGTACAACTACAGAGATAACTGAAGTAGAATTTGATGGTAAGACATCAAGCATAAATCTTCATGCTGAATCATTTGTTCGTTCAAACAATCCTACACATAGAAACGTACTAGAATTTAAATCAAAAGATGGAACAAAATACCAAGTTACGCCTGCAATTTTTTATGCTGAAGAAAGTGGAAAGTACTATACTTTCAAACAAGATGGAAGTGTGTGGTTAGCTGATAGTGCACAAAACCTAAGAGCACAAATAATCGATGAATTAAAAACAGTGCTAGATATAAACATGGAAAATAACTTACCCGCTATATCTTCTGTAGCGAAACAATATATGGCAATAAATGAACAATTTGAGAGACAAATGATAACAGGATTGATTAACGGACTTACAAATGGTTACTATGATAACGTAAACACTAGAAGAGGATGGGAACTAAATCTGTTTGAAACAGTACATAAAGCTCATTCCGACCTTGACTATTCACCAAATGTAGATACACATACATCATTACTATTACAACGTCAAACGAATGAAAATGGGATGTTTGAAACACCACAAAGCAGTAGAAGGACTAGAGCAGAACTTCTTTATGGTGCAAATGCTTTTACTGACTATACTAGCAGTGTAGGACGCTATAGTACTACTGATAAAATGTTAATGAATGTCCAAGGTTCGTTGGATTTTGACTCGGAAATGGACCAAATGTTGGGAGAAAAAATCACTATATCGACAAAAAATATAGATAGTGAAAATACCCATATGCGAACTACAAACAAAAGGTTCCAAGACCAAATAAAGAAATTAGAAGAAATGGGAAAAATAAATAATCTTGTAAGTGCAGTATCATCTACTGTTCTTTTAATAAGATTAGCTGAAACAACACTGTATGCAGGTGGTAGTACGCAATGTATAGTGGTTAGAAACTCTCAAGGGAATATTATGCAATTTCTTGAAATATCAAAGAGAAAAATAGGAGAAGAAGACCGAATCTGTCTAGATGACTTAATATCACATATGTCACAAATGACTAAGAGTAACGCTCCAAAAGTTTATACAAGTAATGAAGAGTATATACAAACCGAAGGTACTAATATAATAAAACTAGAATACTTAAAAGAGTATAATAAGGGTGGAACCTTAGATCAGTATATTATCAATGCAATAGAAAACATAGAAACAAAAAGTATAAGTTTTGGAAATGATGGTGAAATGCCATTTGATACTCCTTTCAGAACACAAACTGAAGAAGGAAGCCCCACGAGATTAGGTTGGTCAATACCTGGTGCGAGGAGGTTATTAAAATATGCTCTGTTAAAAGATGAAATACCAAGAAGATGCAAATTTGGGCCTTATTATTTCAATAAAGAGAACGCACATGAGAAAATAAAACAAACATATGATATATATAAAGGGACGTTAACACCCCAAGAGTTAACTGTTAGGGACATACTCGATAATGAAATCGAATTAAAGGGTGCCCTCCAAATCTATCTATCTAATAAAAGATATTATTCTGAAGGTAAATATATATCAAATACAGATCAAATTAAAACAATAAAAGAAATGATTGATATAATAGTAGAAATAATGCGTATGGGTCAGCACGGATATACATTCGGAAGAGGTCCAGATTCAATCTTAAATGAACTTGAATATAAAAAACTAGCAAACATTCTTATCGCCCCATTCATATCCAGAATATATGATGCTATCACCAATGGGGGACAATGGAGACCAGTGAGTAGAAGTATAATGGAACAGGAATTTGGCAAAGACGTGATAGTTTGGAAAGATGATACCCCACTTTTTGTTAAATTAGCAACAAATAAGGAAAGTATTGCTATAGAGTATTATAGACAAACTGTCAGACAAGCATCAACACAAAAGAAGTTAAGTTATGCTGAGTATATTGACGAAAAAATTAAGGATACTGCAAAAGATACTACAGAATATAATATATTGAAAGCGATACAATTAGCACTAAACCCCTTTGCAACGGTTCCAAACAGATTAATAAGAAAAGATGCAAATGGACGAGAAATAGGATTTGTGGTTTCGGAGACTGCAAAGTTCTACCATGTGTTATATGAATTAGTACGTTCAGAAAAACAACTTAAAGCAATAAATGACAATACTACACCATGGAATAAGTTTGAACTATGGACAGGGATGGCTCTAGTAAATGCTTGGGAATCATTACGAGAAATAGGAGCAAGAGCAAGTATCAGCGATAAATTTAATGCAATGTCTAAAATGTTTGATGATTTTCAATCAACATTTGGTACTAATAAGAACGCATTATCTAATGCTAGATGGATCATTTCTTGGGTTAATGTTCAAGAATTTATGAAACAATGGGATCGAATATCAAGAAAATAATACTAAAAGAATATATCTTTTTATTTTCTTCTCACCCTCTTTTTCTAAATTACTCCCTTAAAATTATATTTAATTAAAAATTTATTTCTTTAATTATTCAGTAAATCTTACATAGTAGTGACCACCTTTATGATTAGATAAATGTTCAATATCTCCCTTCCCTTTCATCATCTTCAAGTTACGTTCAAAGTCTATTTGGTCAACTAGTGCATATGCTACCTTTTCACTCACTTTCTCAATATCGCAAATACAGTAAGCTATAGCCACCATGTCTTTCGTTTGATCGATTCTCCTAGCCAAATTCCCTACTAATTGTAAGGCTATTTCCTCACTTATCTTAATTATTGCGATTATTAAGTCTCTTATTCTAAAAATGTTATTTTGATCTATTTTATTTTTTAGTATTTCAATATCAATATTATTGACTACAGAAAAGGATACCAACTTACTTTTTAAACTAAGAACGGAAAGACAAAAACCAATTTTGTCAAGATTACTTATTTGATCAATTTTAGTTGCTATTTGCTTTGAAAATTGTAAAACAACCTTTTCATCCTCATTTATAATTTCTTGTAAAATTTCTTTTAGTTGACCATCGTCAAGATCATTGTTAATACTAACTATAAGGTTCTCAACTATTTTTTCTTTGTTATTTTCTTGTTCAAAATCCACTCAATAACACCTAATAAATTAATAGCTAATTGTCTTAAATAGTTTGTTCTTGAAATGATACTAGCATTACTAGCACCCCTAGGAAGCTGATTCTAAGAACACAACGACAAAATCTCATTATCAATATTCTTGCCTTTATTGTACCTTTAAGATAATCCATGTTCTTTTGTTATCAAAATGATAGTAAAGAGACAACTGATATTAATTATCTTCTACTAACTTTTCTAGTTCGTTTACAAAATATTCATATTGTTTCATTCCTAGCGACCAAAACTCGGGTTTTGTTATATCTAATCCTACCATTTCAGCCATTTTTTTTGGCGACTTACTTCCTCCTGCTTCCAACATCGCATTGAATTTTGGAATGAATGCTTCTCCTTCTTTTTGATATACTTGATAGAGTGCATAGGTAAACAGTTGCCCAAATACATATGGATAATTGTAGAATCTGAAGTTAGGCATGTAATAATGCCCTTTCATTGTCCATTCCCAATCCATTTCCTCAAACCACTCTACTGCGTCTCCATATACCTTATCTCGCCCTGCCAGCCATAGTTTGGATATGGTCTTACCATCCAAAAATTGTCCTTTTTCTATTGCATCGTACATACTCTGTTCAAACCACAATCTTGAACTCACTTGAAAGAGTGCCATTCCCGCTCCGTCCAGAACTCTTGAAAGAATGGTTTTCTTCTCTTCTTTAGTTTCGGCTTCACTTAGCAAAAGCCGTGTTAACAATAACTCTCCAAATATTGAAGCTGTTTCTGCTGCTACCATTGGATACCTTGCGTTTACTATTGTTTGGTTTCTCGTTACCTTATACCCATGTACTGCATGTCCTAATTCATGAGCTAATGTGTAGATGTTTGCCAGCGTCCCCGTAAAAGTCTGTAAAATGAAAGAAGTTTTACCCTTATACCATGTTGAACAAAAGGCTCCATTCCTTTTTCCGAATCTTGGTCTTGCATCTATATGGCTCTTTTCAAACATTTCTTTTGCGACTTCTAAGAACGATTCATCAAAATTCCCATAAGCTTTCTTGACGAGTTCCTGAGCTTTTTCCCATGTGTAAGTTGTTGGTGGAGCATCAGGTAAAGGAGCAATTACGTCCTCACAACTGAGTTTTGGTAGGTTCATAATTTTTGCTTTTAATTTTAGATATCTTTGATATAGAACTACATGATCTTCGATAGCTTTCATCAAATTATCGATGGTTTCTTGATCTACATCATTAGCTGAAAGACTTTGTTCCATTTGCGAAGGATATTTTCTTCTTTTAGCAATAGTTACCCAATCTCCACAAATATTCCTAATAGCAGTTGAAAAAATTTCTTCATCTTTTCCCAACAAGCCATATATTGATTTATTCGCTGATCTTCTCGTTGCTCTATTAGGATGATTAAGTAAACCATTTGCCTCACCATAAGGTAGTTTTTTGAGTTCGCCTTCGACTTCAACTTCGAACATTCTGGTATTCAACCATTTGCTTTGTATTTCATGCCAACCCTGCACTCCATACCTATCTTTTTCGAGAACTAGCTGTTCTTCAACCTCTGACAATTTGTATGTGTGTTTTCTACTTAATTTCTCAAGATAGTGCTTATAATCACCCATTTTAGGGTCAGAAATCATATCTTCCTTATCGCATAAGAGCTGTCCAATTTCAAGGTCGATGAATGTCAATTTTTTTTGTATTGTAGTTGAAAAATCCCTTGATTTGTTATACAAAACTTGGTTTTCTTTTATTGTCATATTTGCTGAGAAGGAAAGACTTGCAAATTGATTTACTTCGAACAAATCAGCAAGGAAATCTTCATATTCACTGATTAATTTCAACATATCTTCTGCAGCAAAACCTTGAGTTGAAATTTTTCCTTTGTATTTTATTATGAAATCATCTGCGCGTTTTGCTAGAGTTTCCATCGTTTCATTGATTTCAGGGTCTTCAGTACTGGAGAACATACCAGTTAAATCCCACGAAATATCCTCTTTTTCGCTCATTGCAATCTAAGAATAGAACTAGATAATAGTAAAAAACATTGTTATTCATAATAATCTTAAAAAGTACTTTGAAAGAAATCTTAATTTTTGTTAACCTATTCTAATTTCTTTTCCAATTCTTCTATTTCTTCAAGATTAGTTTTTATAGCCTCTCTCACAGTTTTAATCTCATTATTCAAATCATCTATTTCTTCTGATATTTTTCGAGATTTCCTATATTCACTTTCTTTATCTTGTCTATCGATAAGAACTTTCTGTATTTCTATTTCTGCTTCTACTTGTCGATATAATTCTTGTATTTGTTTATCTTTAAGATCTACTTCTTGCTCTGCTCGATTTATTCTCCCTCTTTCCTTCTCCACTTGATCCTGCAACTCACTTAATTGCTCCTTCGCCTTTGGTTCGGTTTTTTCGTTATGCCTAACAGTTTCTTGATAATTTTTTATTTCGTCATTGCATTTCTCTATTTCCTTCTCTAATTTATTCGCTTTTTTCTCGTTTACTTCTACTTCTTCTAGTTGTGTTTTTAAATCTAGCAATTTCTCATTTACATTTTCAATACATTTTTCTAAGTCTTCTTTGTCTCTTAATCGATTACATTCGTCTTTTTTAATTTTTTCAATTTTCTTTTCTATGTCTTCCACTCTTGTTTTCAAATCTTTTATTTGTTCATTTTTTTCAGCGGCACTATCCTTAACTTCTTTCATATGTAGTTTTAAGCGTTCTATTTTTTCACCTTCTACTTCTTCAAGCTTATCATCATCTTTTTTCAATTCAATCTTGATTTTGAGTTTCCTCTCATTCTCTATTTTCTCTTCCAATTCCTTATATAGTTCTTGCTTTTCCTTTTCTAAATCCTTTTTTGATTGAATTGCTTGAACTATTCTTTTTTCCTCTTCCTCTAATTTTATCTGTAGAGATTCTAATTGGGCTTCTTCCTCTTTCTTTTGCGTTTTAGCTTTTTCAATATCGCTTTCTAGAACTTCGATTTCCTCAATATTCTTCTTGATTTTATCTTCTTCTTTTTCCTCATCAAGTATGTTTTCTAAGTTTCTTAGCTTTTGTCTTCTTTCTTTTAAGCTTTTGTTTAAATCTCTTACATTCTCCTTTTTAAGCTTTATTTCTTGAATAACTAACTGAATTTGCTCCTTTTCTGATTTTAACTTTTCATTTAATTTTTCTATTTGTTCATCTTTTAGGTATTCTTCACTCTCTTTTTTTGTAATTTCAATTGTTATATCTTCTATATCTTGCTCAATTTTTTCAATGTTGTTCTGATCATTTGTTGATACTACCAGCAGACTCTGTATAGATTTATGTTTTTCTAATTTTTTATCTAATTCACCGTGTAACTCCTTAAGAAACTTTTTATTAGCCTTTATTTCTCGTTCTATTAATTCTATTCTTCCAATATCTGTCAACTTTTGAATCCTAACAAGATAACGTTGAATAGATTCTAGTTGAAGTTCTTCTTTCTCCATGGTTGTTCGGTAAAATAGCGCAAGGTTACTATCTTCACCTAGTTTTATAATTAAAACACTTATATCATCTGTATTAAATAGGAGTTGATTAAAGCCCTTGAACTTATAATTACTAAGTGAATATAACGTACGTAAATGTGTGAGTAATTCAGATAGATTCTCACCAAGTTTAGGTATATTGACCGATTCTTCGAATTGTTCAAACGTTGTTTGGTAAACTGTACCATCATTATAAAATAGAATTACGTGTTCAACTTCAGGTAAGGTTTTCTTAATTCTTTCAATAGTCTTTATTACCATCATCTTTGTTTCTACCCTATTACTTTAGTTCTAAATTTTGCAAAGGTTTTTTCAATTATTCTTTTTGTCTGTTCATTACCATACTTTGAAAATATAAAAACTGTTCCAAGTAGGATAATTATAGTCAATATTATTGTAATTCCAATGATTGTATAATAGATTACAGTGTAATAGATTGTTACTAAAATTAGTTGGACAATTGTAGTTGTAAAACCTAATTTCCAAAAAGCCTTCATTTTTATAGGTCGTTTATGTTGTTCAGCTATATTCATAACTAAAATATTGTCACCCATTGGTGTTAAATTATCTCCCCAATTAGCTCCAAAACTTAGTGCGTAATAATTTTGATTTGGAGTTGAAGTTTTAGGGTCTGACATAAGCCCCACGACTGGGATCATAATTTTTGTTATTGGAATATTATCAATTAAGGAACTTAGAAACGCAGCAGCCCATATTATTACTATTACATTAAGGAAGGGGCTTATAGCACCAATCCTGAACAGAGCTCCTCCAATAATGTCAATTACTCCAGTAACTTCTAGCCCTCCTGCAACCACAAAAATTCCTAATAGATAGAAGAGCAATTCAAAATCAAATTTTTGTATTATTGTTTTTGGGTTTAAACCATTAAAAGTGCTAAAAAGTGTTAGAAACATAGCAATTGTTAATGCGATAATATCAGGAGGAATAATATCGGAAGGAATAGCAACGAATGAAATCATAAGAACAACTATAGAACACATTGACGCATATAATAAACGACGATTCTGCACAAAGTTCCAAACATTGAATTCTTTTAAAGTACTAACCATGCCTTTTGTAGGGGGTTTCAATTCTTTTTTATAGAGAAAAATAAAAAATAACAGTGTTAAACCAGCTACAAGCAATGAAAACAACCCAACGTTGATAAAGAATTCATTGAAACTAATTCCAGTATCAGTCACAATTAATATATTAGGTATTGATGAAATAGAAAAGAAGGTTCCACCGACATTAACCATTATAGCTTCTGTTAAGATAAAAGGTGTCGGATCAATATTCAGCATTCTTGATATTGTTATAGTAAGAGGTATTAGAATCATAACAGCTAAAATATTACTTATAACAGCAGAAAAAACCGTAGATAAAGTGCACAATATTGCCATTAAAGCTATTGGTTTTCCTTTTGACATTTTTATTGCAAGAACTCCGATGAATTGAAAAAGACCTGCTTCATCAGAAATCTGTACAATGAACATCATCCCCACAATCAAAATTAGTGTATGTAAATTTACAAAACCATCATCTTTTGTTCCAATTAATAAATCAACGAGTGTTGAAAACTCAAGATGTTCTATGAATATTAAAGTAAAGTAAGTAATTAAAGCCGCAGTAATAGTAACAACTGCCCTATTTATTTTTTCAGTGAAAATAATAACTATAACAACAATAAAGCAGATAGAAATTATTATTGCACTAGCTGAAATACTAAGCACCACTGATTTAATTATCTATTCTTAATAGTATATCTCCTTATATTTTTGAACATCTCTTAAAATTTGCTCTACATCAGTGAAAAGTTGAAAAGTAGACATCTAATGATTTTCTAAGTTTCCTCTTTTTTCTTTACTTTCTTCTTTGTTGGAGATTTTTTAGTCGTCTTTGTTTCTTTTTGCTTCATTTTTCGATCATATAAAGGATGCTTCCAAACTGTAATGAACCCTTTAGAATCTCCAGAATACACATACAAATCATCAACACACAAAGAGGTTATTTTACTAGTGGGTTTTAGTCGCTGAATTTCATTCCAACTATTTTTATCCCAGATTCTGATGAATTTATCGCTAGATCCCACAAAAACATAATCTGCATCAATAATTATTGATTTTATTCCTTTCATTCCATCTAATTTAACAACTAAATTTTTTGTTTTCTTATCCCATACTTTTATTTCCTTACTTGTTGCTGTAAAAATAAAACTCTTATCAATTGCAATGGAATGTAATGTTCGAAAGGTTGAGTGCTGTATTGTATATTCAAGTGACCAAGATTTTTTATTCCAAATATTTACCATTCCATTACTTAAAGCAACGTAAAGATTCTTAGTATTGGAGAACACTGATTGAACAATAGCTTTATGCTTCAATTTGTGCTCTTCTTCACAATTTTCACGGTTCCAAATTCTTATTGTTCTATCGTTTAAAGCAACAAATACATAGGTTTTATCAATAGAAATTGAATTGATAGTTGAAAATCTTGAATGTTTAAAATTTGCTACATCTTTCCAATTTTTTTTATCAAAAACACTAACTACAGCATCACTTGAGCCAATGAAAACATGTTGTGAATCAACAACAATAGAATTTATCCACCATCTTCCAACAGAGATAGAATGTTTCTCGTCCCATTTCTTTTTGTCCCATACCTTAATGAAACCGTCTTTTGAACCAGAGTATACAAAATTTTTATCTGTAAAGATGTCGTTTACTTGAGATTTATGCCCTTTTATTGTAGTTACTATCTTCTCTTCAATGGTTTTGTTTTCATTCATTAATTATATTAACAATATTAGATATTTTAATTATTCCTAGAAGAAATAATTCCTATAAATCAACTCACATAGAATCAAAAAGAAGAGGATGTTCTATGTTTTAAATCAGACATCTTCAGATTCTATAAGTGTTAAGTAATAATTTCTATCTTCATAAAGAAAACCTTTGACACTTTGCCCTTCTTTAACACTTTTCGGTAATTTTTCTATTTTCTCTTCAAAGTTCTCATAATTATCCATAGCCATTATTGTAGCCAGATTTCCTTTGAAGGATATCACCATAAACTTTCTTTCTACAATTTGGTAAAATCTTCTTCTCCCATTTGTTTCCACTCTTCTTCTATCAAATTTCTTGATTATATGATTCTCTAATGATTCTAATTTGATTTGGTTTTCTATTATACCTCTAATCACCCAAATTTCGTTTTCGAATTCAATAACATCTTCCATTGCATATTTAGGTAATCTGACTAAGTAAGTGTTTTGATAAACATCAGTTCCATCTCTCGCTTTTGTTTTCAATTCATAAGCAGTTGTAGATTTTCCTGCTGTTTTCTGTTTGATAGCTCTAGCCAATTCTTCTGCTAACATTTTGGTACTAATTTTAGCTGTTATACCTTTTTTATCAATATCATACTCCAGTATGTAAGCCATTCTTGAGCCTTCATATTTTTTCATTATTATGTTAATTAGTTCTTCTAGTCTGGCTTCTTCCTTTTCAGTAATTTGGCGATTTTCTCCCCTCACCTGGAGAATTGCTTCAAAATAACCAGCTTTATATTTTGAACAAGTATCACAAGTCATTCGACTAATGTTTACATTTGTATCCAAAATAGCCGTGAATTCACCAAATTCTCCAAGCGGTTTCGCAGTAATGGTTGTCGACACATTGAATCGCTTTAATCGTTTATAATTAATTTTTTCTTCATCAATATCATCTGAATAATCATGTTTGTAAGGACCATCAATCCTTAATTTTTCTAAAATTACACCTCTAACTATTTCTCTTATAGCTTCCTCTATATTCGCAAAGTCTTCAGGATCAAATCGTTTTCCTTGGATTCTCATTGTTCCACAGGATGAGCATAACTCCACTTCAACTTGTTTGACGGTTTCAACATCCAATGGTTTCTCCTTTTTATAGCATGTCTCACACAAATTGTCAACAAAAGGATCCTCGGAGGTTCCGCAAATTGCACAAAATTGTCTTGAAATTAGTTTTACACCTTTTTTTCTGAGGAAATGTACATTCACTTTATTATAATGGCATGTCCCACTTTCTTTTTTTTGTCATCTGAGTATTCTAACCATAGAATCGCATCTTTATGTATCATTCTATTTTTGAGAAGCAATTCTATTACACGTGTACCTATAACATTAGCTGAAGTACATTCTTTAATTTCCTCAAGTAATTCAGACTCTGTAACAAGCTCATTTCCATAAAATCTTGGTGTTGCACAAATTTTAACACCATGAGACATCAAGGGTATGTTCATTATTTCTTCATCACATGCTGTAATCAAGCGCTCTGCACGTTGATTAAGTACTTTCATAAAGAATGAAGTCATTATTATAACACCTTGAAGGGATTTTATATTACTTTCTTAAGGGTTTTACTGCGGATTGTGCGCCACAAGCGTGACATACTTTCCATAATATTCTATCACGTGACTCAAGAATTGTATCTGGCTTTGTGCATTCATTACAGATAACAAATTCTTTTGTATAACGCTCAAGTAATGTTTGCAAAGTAACTTTAGCGTGTTTTCCTGCAAAAATAGCTCTATGACCTTCTACTGTTACTGATGTAGCTAGTTCTCCCGCTAGAAATTTAAGGAAGTGATTTTCATCTCTATTGATGATCTCTAGAATGTCTCTGAGATTAACAACGAAAGTTTTGTTTCCTTCGATTACGGATTGAACATTTGGAATCTCGAATCTGAATTTTTCAAATACCTTTTCAGGCAGTTGTTTCCTTGCTCTTGCAAGCAAATCTTTGTATTCCATGGCAGTTGTGTTTAATCGTTTAAACATTAAAGTTTTTCCTCATATGAGATAGTTTTTATTTACTCATTATTTCCGCTTAATAGAACAAAAGTATTTTAAGGACGAGTTCTTAAAATATCAGTAGAATAGTAAATGAGGATTTCATGTGAGTAAAAAAGGTAAGAAAGGTAAGAAAGGCAAGAAAGGCAAAAAACCTTCGAAAGGCAAGGGATATAGAAAAGTTAGTTCAGACTGGGTAACTCAAGATTCAGATGCTATAAGAGCTCAGTTGCCAGGGGAAGGAGAAGTTTTTGGTATTGTATTACAAATTCTTGGTGCTAGTATACTACTTGTTAAATGTATGGATGGATTTACGCGTCAAATTCGCATTCCAGGAAAGTACAGAAAACGTATGTGGTGTCGTATTGGTGATTTAGTTATAATCATGCCGCTATATGGGATGAAACCTGATGAAAAAGGAGAGCTAGTTCATCGTTTCCGTAAAAACCAGGTACAGTGGTTGGTTGCTAATAAATATGTCCCAGGTGATTTTGTTTCCTAACTTCAAACATCCCTTTTAACAAGCATGACTGTAATTTTGTACAAAATTTCTTAATAGATGGAAACAATTATAACTTTATTTAATATTTCTTTATTTTCAGCCAAAGCAATAGTTTTATTATAAACAGCACGAAATATTAGAAAAGGCATAGCAAAGTTGCACTTCCTACTCTCCTAATAGTAATCTATAGCCAAATAAATCAATAAGTGAAAAGGAGGACCCTAGGCACCAATGTCATATAAAGATCTTAACAAAATTGATGGAAAAATTGACAAAGAGCGGATTCGTGAGAAAGATAGTAATGCTCGAAAAGTCATTGAAAGTGTATTTGATTTTCAGACAAGTATGGTATTGGTAAAGCTAATGAATAAAGGAATTTTCAAGGATATCAGTTTTGTTATTTCTACTGGTAAAGAAGCTAATGTTTATCACGCATATGGCTCAAAAAAAGAAGAATTTGCGATTAAAATTTACCGCACAACCACTGCTGAATTTAAAAGAAACTGGATTTATGTTCAAGGTGATCCTCGTTTTAAAAAATACAAAAAAGGCACATATTCTTTCATATACACATGGGCAAAAAAGGAATTTAAAAATCTGAAAAGGATGTTAAATGCAGGCATTCCTGTTCCTAAACCAGAAATTGTTAACAAAAATATTCTTATTATGAGTTTTATAGGGGAAAAACAGAATGCGGCCCCACTCATACGTGAAGTGAATTTAAAGAAACCAGGAAAAGTTTACTCAGAAATCCTGGATATTCTAT
The DNA here is from genome assembly GCA_019057815.1 of Candidatus Heimdallarchaeota archaeon. Classification (GTDB taxonomy): domain Archaea; phylum Asgardarchaeota; class Heimdallarchaeia; order Heimdallarchaeales; family Heimdallarchaeaceae; genus 18H4-34. Next base: position 134,573 of record JAHLWR010000006.1, on the reverse strand, counting down.
CGCTAATGTACAATGAGGCTAAGTTGGTACACGCTGATTTAAGTGAGTACAATATTTTATATCACAACAATAAACCCATTATAATTGACGTGTCTCAAGCTGTTTTGCTAGATCATCCTCAAGCAGCATTTTTCTTATACCGTGATGTTAGCAATATCAATAGATACTTCTCATCATTGGGCGTAAAAACTCTTAACAATAGTGACCTTTTTGAACAAATAACGGGAGTTAAACCTAACCCCAGATTAGAATTATATGAAATCGATCGGTGATATAATGACCAGTGAGTTTCTAGTTAGAGTACCAATGGAACGAGTAGCTGTCCTTATTGGACCCAAGGGTTCTACAAAGAAGCGTCTAGAAGAGCTAACTGGTTGCAAATTGATTGTCAACAGCGATAATGGTAATGTACTAGTGGTAATGGAAGATGAAATTGATGATCCTATTGCTTTATGGAAAGCAAGAGATATGGTTAAAGCTATAGGAAGAGGTTTTAGCCCTCATAAAGTATATAAGATAATGCGATCAGATTTCGGTTTTGAATTAATCCAAATTAGAGATATAATAGGTACAAAGCCAAGCGCCCTTCAAGAGGTAAGATCTAGAGTTATTGGAAAAAAGGGACGAACAAGAAACACTATTGAACAATCAACAGGTGTTTTCCTATCAGTTTTTGGGAATACTATTAGTATAATTGGAGAATTCCAAAAAATGCATATAGTTAGAGAAGCAATAATTCAATTAATTAATGGTTCGAAACACACCAAAGTTTATGGTTTCATAGAGCGTAAAATGAGAGAATTGAAAGAGAATAAACAAAAAATGTGGATTGCAGCAGACAGTGAAGAAGATTTAGCTTCAATTTCAGATTTGAATGAGTTGGAAAGAATAGTATTTGAACAAGAAAAACAAGAAAATAAGAGTAGCGAATAGGGAGAGAAGGGGAAGAATGGAAAACTGGAGGAATGAAGAAAAAGATTTTTTTGATTTACACGTTCACAGTCACTACTCCAGAGATTGTAAAAGTAACCCAAAGAGTATAATTAAAGAAGCTGAAAGACGCGGTTTATCAGGTTTAGCTATAACTGATCACAACACTACAGATTTTCATTATAAAGTAAGAATAGAAACCGATTTACTAATAATACCCGGTATTGAGGTTTCTACTAATAAAGGACACATTATTGGTTTAGGTATTAAAAACACCATCCCAAAAAGGCTCTCAATTGAAGAAACAATTGAAAACATACTAGATTTTGGGGGAGAAGTGATAGTACCCCACCCTTTTGATGTTACTAGGAAAGGAATAGGTAAAAGGATCTTTAAATTAGAAAAAATTTTTGTAGAGACACAAAATGGTTCATGTTGGCTCCAATATTTCAATAACAGAGCAAAAAACTTCGCCAGAAGAAAAAATTTACCAGAAACAGGGGGAAGTGATTCCCATAGAATTCAAGATGTAGGAATGGCATATACAATTTGTCCAAAAGGAATTGAATCAATTGATGACTTACTAGAATCTATCAGGAGAAGAAAAACAAAAGGAGAAGGAGCACACTTATCTCTACCCGAAAAGTTCATCAGAGCTTTTCAAATTCACTTATAGTAGAAAGTACGTGCACTACTAGCCCTTATTTATGATTAGATTGCGGCCCTTTTTGTCCATGCTTCTTCTTTAAGCAAGTCTCTAATCGCTACACGAATACATTCGCTTCTATTAGGATATCTTTTTTGTCTTACTAATTCATCAAGGTCATGGAGGAATTCACTTGGAAGATGAACTGTTACTAGTTTCATCATTTATCACCTAATTATTTCTTGTGTGACTAATTATGAGCTAATGTAATACTCTGCGAACATATCAAACTTACTTCAGCTATCATCCAGGTGTAGTCTTTGGGTTTGCAAAACCAACGAAAATACCATTTTACTCGTTTTAAATTGAAAATGGAGTGATAAACAAAGGAATACATTTTCAGAGAAAGAAGTAAGGAGAGAAGGAGAAAAAATGTTAAGATATAATAACGGCTAATTGCATTCTACTTGATTGGTGTACCAGGTGGAACTTCTCTCTCTGGTTGAAGTAGTATGGGCTCTCCATCAATATCCGCAGCCATTAGCATACCATCAGATTTTTCTCCCATTAATGTTGCAGGTTCTAGGTTTACAATAACAACGATCTGTCTTCCTATTAGATCTTTAGCTTTGTAATATTGTTTGATTCCTGCTAGTATTTGTCTTTCTTCAATTCCAAGATCTACTATTAGTTTAATCAAATTCCTACTCTTTTCTATTTCTTCAGCATGTTTAATTGTGGCAACTTTTAATTTCATCTTTTGAAATTCAGTGAAACTTATCCTTTCTTGTTTTACCTTTCTTTTATCTTCCATTTTCATTTCTCCTTTTTGCTTCTTCCTTTAGTTTTGTTAATTTTTCTTCCACTTCTTTTACTTTTACTTTTCCAAATATAGGTTGGCTTTTTTTTACTTCTTGACCATCATTAGTTAAATTTATATCTAGATAATCAATCCCTGTGTCTGGTGGTATACCCTTAAATCCAATAACTTCCCACAGTTTTTCACTTGCACTTGGAACAATGGGCCATAAAAGCAATGAAACAGTCTCAGCGATTTTTGCAGATATATTCAACACTTGCCCAGCTTTCGCTTTATCTTTTTTTATTAAATGCCAAGGTTGTGTAGTTGAGAGATACAAATTGCCTTTTCTTGCTAAAACTAGGGTTGCGTTAGCTGCCTCCTTTAGTTTGAAAGAATCCATTGCATTCTTATAGTCTTGAACACTTTTCTCAATTTCTGAAAGTAATTTTTCTTCTTCATCTCCTAACTTTCCTCTTTCAGGAATCTTTCCGTCAAAGTGTTGAGAGATGAATGTAACTGTTCGATGAATAAAATTACCAATAACATCATTCAAATCAACATTAATAGCATTACCAAATTCTCTCCAATCAAAATATGTATCTTTCATCTCTGGTCTAGTCGAAATAAGATAATAACGCCAATAATCAGCTTTTTCAATTTCAATGGCTTCATCTCCCCATATCCCGATTCCTTTTGACTTCGAAAATGGACCTTCTTTAAACATTAGGAAATTCGTTGTTGCTACTGCATGTGGCAGTGGATACGAATCTTTTGTCGCCATCAACATTGCAGGGAATAATAATGCATGAAAAATTATATTATCCTTTCCAATACAGAAAACGGTTTTGGTGTTCTTATTTAACCAGAAATTTTCAAATAAATCGGTTTTTCCTTGTTCCTTGGCTATTAACTTGACTGTGCTAAGATATCCTAAAACATTTTCAAACCAAACATATATGACTTTTTTCTTGAATTCCTCACCAAAGATAGGCGCAATTGGTATCCCCCATTGCATATCTCTTGAAATAGGTCGTTCTTTTAACCCTTTATCAATCATGCTCAAAACTTTCTTTTTTGCAAAAGAGGGGATATGAGGATTCTCTTCAATAAATTTTCTGAGTTCTTCTGAAAATGCGGGTAAGTCAAAATACCAATGTTCTGTTTTTTTTAGAATTGGAGTATTATTACATGTTGAGCAGTATGGATTAATTAAGTCAACTGGTTTAAGTACTACTCCACATTCATGATTGGTGCATTGATCTCCTCTTGCTCCTTCTTCACCACATGTTGGGCAAGTGCCTTCAACAAAACGATCTGGAAGGAATTTTTTACAGTATTCACAAAAATATTGCTCAGTTTCTCTTAGATCAAAATACCCGTTTTCATGTATTTTTTTATGAAATTCTTGTACAAAAGTGATGTGTGTTTCATTACCAGTAGTTGTATATCTATCAAACTCGATATTCCAGTCTTTTAATAATTGTAAAATTATTTTATGATATTTTAATGCTAGTTCCTTTGGGGTTATTCCTTCAGCTTCAGCTGCCACTACAATAGGAGTACCATGTATATCACTACCACTCACATACAATACTTCATGTTTTCTTAATTTGTGGTATCTAGTAACCACATCTCCGCTCAACAATTGTAACATAGTACCTAGATGTGGTACTGTGTTTACATATGGCCATGCAGCTGTTATTACCCATCTTTCACTCACTTTTCATTACCTCGCTATAGATTCTTACTTTTTTATTTGAACACTATTTTTTTCCGTTAGACAACACTGATTTGGCACTATTTTGAACATGTCTAAAAAATTTTAGATATCTCAACATTTTGGTTGAAGAACATAATCTAATAGTATCATATGAAATAAAAAAGCATTGCAAATATTTACGAATGTTGTGATCTTCAATAGCTTGATTAGATAAGTCAAATTTGCTATTGTACGAGCATTTCGCAAGCCCTCGATAAGACCACTTAATCACACTCCAGATAGATTTGATATATGATTATTTAAAAATCTGTTGGAGTCCAATGTCTATTAATTTGCTCTGTTTAACGTTTTAAGTTCTCTTTGGTGCTAAGTGTATAATATAATTTTTCGATTTTGTCAGTAACAACTTTGAGTGAAAAGTCCTCTCTAAACCCTCTTCGATATTTTTGAGCAGTAGAGATCATTTCGTCATAATTTGTAAGCGCATCCTCTATTTTTTCTCTTAGTTGGGTTTCATTGCCTGCAACAAATAAAGTTCCAGCTTTGCCATATCTAAGAAGACGTGGAATATCTCCAACTTTTGACCCAATTATAGGGATACCCATAGTCATTGCTTCAATAATTGTTGTTGGAGAACCTTCCCAGTAACTGGGGTGAACAAGTAAATTAGTCTTTGATAATAATGAAGGTATTGTTTTGTGGTTAACAGTGCCAAAGAATTTTACCCTTTGTTGACCTTTGAAGAAATCTTGAAGTGATGAGGACAGAGAACCGCTTCCAATAAACCAAAAAACTACTTTCTTGTTATTCTTCAATACTTCTTTAATCACTCGGGCATAATATACAACGCCCTTCCAAGGTTCAAGATCTCCTATATATGTTACAACAAAATTATCTTGCACTCTTGGAGTTACTTCAGGAAAATTTTCTACATTAATAGCATTATTAATAATAAAAATACTAGCATTTTTCTTAGGAGCGGAAATTTTCAATATTTCAGCATCACAAGCACTTACTGAGGCAATAAGATCTGATTGATGTAATACAAAACTACCAAAAGTCTGATCATAAAATAGCTTGGCAAAATGACGCAACATGCTCGTCTTATAGGGTGGACGTCCAATCCCACCATGAATATGCAAAAGAATAGGAATTCTCCTGAATAGTTTCGCTAATGCAGCTTGAATGCTTGTAAAATAGATATAAGAATGTACATGAAAAACATCAATTTCTTTAACTTTCAATAATTTATGTAACATTATACAAGCAGGATTTATACCAAAAAAATTTACTGGGCTATAAAACCTATGAATTGTTAAGTTCTTATAATATTCTTGATAAGGGATTTCTGTTGAATGTTTTGTGGAAAAAACATCGATGTGATGTCCTCTATCAGCTAGTTCTTCAGACAAATTCATAACAAAGCGCTCTGTTCCACCATATTGTCTGTAACCAAAAAAAGGTGTCACTTGAACGATACGTAAGGGGGTCATAAGTAATCACCAATTGTACATGAGACAGTTTTTCCCATTGCTAAGTATACAGTGAAAAGTTGGTTGATTATAATATAATGTATTTATGTAATAGGTTATATTTTCTGAAGAAAGACGTAAAGGTGAGCCCAACCATTGATCCATTGTTGCTCCAATTGTAATATACGTTAGATACGAAGATGTTAACCTAATAGTATTCTGCGAGATAGTGGAATGTATATCTAGCAACACTTGCAGTCTATAAATATCAACACCATCAATAAATTTCGCTATAGAAAAAGGGATGCTAGCTGTAAAAGTAGAAGTGTTAGTGTTTGCTTCAATCCAGTAAGCGAAAGTTAAATTCTCGTAACTATTATTCAGATTATATTCTGGAATGTAATGACTACCAATATAAGAAAAACTTACATACACATTGAAAAGAAGAATTGGTATAAATAATACCACCCATTTTTTCTTCAAAAAGATAAGAAAGTCTGAAATAGATACATATGATAAAATACTAAAGAAAATAATCGCGAAAATAAAAGTTCTTGGAGCAATCCATGAAAGCTCGTGCTGTGTAGAACTGAAAACAAGAGAGAACACAACGGTTAAACCATAAAAGATGAACCCTAAAGTAAAAAGAGAATTCCTGACATTATTTGAGGGTAACAAAGCTATTCCACTTAAAATAAATAAGATTGTTAATTCAACACTGATATACCACGATGAAAGTTGAGTTGTGTAAAGATACAACCCCACAACTTCTAATATTGTTATACTTCCGATAAATAAAATAAATAATTTTCTACTCAATTTACGTTGTGCAAAGAAGTTAACAACCTTTTCTTGATATTTTGAACGGACGATATATCCTAACAAAGTTAATGCTAACCATACAATTAGAAAAACAGCAAGATTTGAGATAAAAATATCATAAAAAATGACATAATTTTCATTTTTTGATAAGTAAAAGTTAACAATATTAAACTCTCTTGAATCAAGAATTGTATTTACGACTATAACCGCTGGAAAAGTGTAGATTAAAGACAATATAGTTTTGTAATTACTTGCTAAAAATATACTTGTAAAGAATATAACAGGTAGTAAGAATATAGCAGATAAATGATGAATTTTTACAGTGACAATAACTAACAATCCTGCCAATAATTGAGATTTGAAACTTTTTGTTTTACACAGATAAAGATAGAGACAAAGACTAAAAAATGCGATACCAAGAGAGTTTGGTCGACCAAAAAACATCTGGATTCCTATCAAAGAAGGAAACAAGAGAACAAGTGACAAGTATTGTAAATTAATACCATTTGAAATGTAACCTTTCCTTTTCTTTTCAACATGACGAATAAATGCGATTATTGTTAGATTAAAAACCAATATAGGCACGATTACGCTCGCAAATTTATAAATTGCAGATACAGGGATACTTGTTAAAGAAGCGATAGCAGAAATAAAGATATGGAAGCCTACGAAGTCATAATAACTCTTTGCTATACTTAGTTGTAAAATATGTTTGTTCTCTAAAATCGCGCTGCAGTATTGGAGATGGATGTAAGCATCAAAACCAAACATTCCAATATTAAAAAACAGGATTAGAAATAGTGCGATAATCTCACTTAGAATCAGGAATGTTACGAATGATTTTTTGGTCACGAAATCATCCACCAAACTTAGTTTTATATGCCGACATGTGCTCCTCTGGATCCAAAATTGGTTTTCCATGTCCAGGTAATATTGCACTAGGTTGAGTGTCATTTATTAACCGTAATGCAGATTTCCTAGCTTCTTTAATATCAATGCAAAACAGTCTGTGGGGTGGCAAGATCTTAGAGCCTTTATTATTAGTTGTAATTGCATCACCCGAGAACAATACACCAGTCACGCTGTCCAGCAAAGCTATTGAACCCGGGGTGTGCCCCGGGACATGTATAATTTTCAGTCCATGTATTACTTCTCCATTTGTTACCACACGATCAATAGGATATGGGGGGGGAGACATTAACTCAGTTAATTTTGTGACAATATTTGACAAAAATCCTTGTGCGCGAGGAAATTTTTCTAATTTCATTATAAAATTGCCTTCATCTTTATGAACAACTACTTCTGCTCCAAATAGGATACTCAGTGTTTCCAACCCTCTAATATGGTCAAGATGTGCATGGGTTACTATTATTGTTGCAAGAGGTCTATCAGAGGCAAATGATTTCACTGCATTAATTATTTTTTTTGCACTTCTGGAGTATCCCGTATCTATTAAAACACATTCAGCTTCACGTAAAATTAAATAAGAATTACCCACACCCATTATTGGGTGGATAGTCTCAAATATCCTCATTATAACAATAATAGCTTCTAATGGTTTTAAAATTCTTCCCTCTTTTTTTCGCTAATCTTTGTAAAAGAGCTCATCTTACACTTGGGACACCCTTTATTTTTTAGCTCTTCAATTGTTGAAAACTCTTCTGTAATTCCAACAGTTGTTGTCCTATTGCAATTTTGACATTTATATTTTCTAATAGTGGGGTTGACTTCCCCTGTGTAAAGCATACCTTCATATCTACCATCTATGATAGGGATTGCTGAAGGAATAACTTGTAATCTATAAAAGGTCGAAACACCGCCTAGTTTTTGAGCACCAATATATTTGTTGAAATTAGGGAGAATATTAGTTATTACACAACCCATTTTTAGAAGATCTTCTTGTATTTGTTTCATTTCAACTGGTGGTTTATTCCCAAAAGACAAATATATTGCTCCACCTGTTTTTTTGTTAATCAAATCTACACTTCTCGATATAAATAATTTACATCCTTGCTTGGTATAAGGTGGATCTGTATGTATACACGTAAACTTTCCATGATAAGATTCTAGTATAGGTTGGTACAAATCGTGTTTTACAAACTCAATCTTGTTTGAAAGTTCCTTGTTTGCAGTGTTAATAATATTTTCAAGTTTAGAGTCAATATCAAACACCGTTATTCTCGAAGATTTCGGGATAAATTGAGAGATTGCAATGCTTGTTAAATCACTATCACCTACTAAAGCAAAATCACCTGAAAACAGATCATAGTTATGAATCATATAGAGCGCTCTATATAGACTAGTTCGAGATGTAGCGAAAGACTGATCTATTTTTGTATCTGGTTGTCCTCTTAATTGGGTGTACTTCTTAATTAATTCTAACTCTTTTTCATAGTTCTTTAATGGGAAAAACACACCATATTCTTCGCAGTTTCCACATCTAAAACTTGTATTCTGCGAGCTGAAAAATAGAAAAATATCTTTTCCTTCAGAAGTCACAACAGTTCCGTTACCTTTCTTACACCAACCTTTCTTTACGAACTCATTTCTTATTGCGACGCAAATAGGAACTGGAAAACCTGTTTCTCGTGATATTCTTCGTATTCCCGAATTTGGAAAGCGATCAATAACAGCTAAAAATTTGAGTAGTCCTCGTACACCCTCGCTTAAAAGTACTTTATCTTGAACTTCGGACAGTTGAAGTTGAATTTGTTGTCTGTCCATAATATACTGAAAGAAATTTCATTCAAAAATCTAGTGGCTAGAACGATAAACTGATAAAACTTAAATGGAAAATTCTATGCTATTTTAAACTAAATTACTAGAAGTAAACAAACTAATTAAGCAGATAAACACAATTGTCATATATTAAAAACTCAGTAAGGTCTGTTTAGGTAGAAAGTAATGAAAAATTTAGTGAAGAAATATTCATATTTATCATACAAAAACAATGTTCTTTATGCTAGTGGAGCATCTATTGAGAGCAGTACTAAGAATATAAAAACGCCTTTCTTTGTTTTCTTACCTGAACATTTTGAAGATAATTATAATCATCTTAAAGTGTCTTTATCAAAGAATATATCGAATTTAATGATTTCTTATGCAGTAAAATCCAATTATCTTGGTAGAGTGCTATCAGTAGCTAAAAATGTTGGTATGGGTGTTGAAGTTATGTCCATGTTTGAATTAAAACTTGCTGAGAAATGCGGGTTTAACGCTAAAGATATTATCTTCAATGGACCTGCTAAAACTGAGGAAGAATTGCAATTATCATCTGATTTAGGGATTGATAGAGTAAATGTTGATTCGATTAATGAATTAAAACTGATAGAAAAAATAGCGGAAAAAAGTGATAAAATTCAACACGTTACAGTCAGAATACACCCTAATTTAAGAAAAGAAACAGAAAAAAGAATGTTAATTAAAAAGAACAGTAAACTGGGAATAGATTTTGCGCGTGCTGTAAAACTTTACAGATATGCTAGCGAAAGCCCATTCTTAGAACCTTTAGGAGTTCATGTCCATGTTGGAACCAATATTGCGTCTCACAGTTTTTATGAAGAGCTTTTAAGATTTCTAGATGATTATATCAAAGAACTAGAACAAAACCACAGAATTCTAATTAAAGAAATCAATTTAGGTGGAGGTTTAACTTCACGCTCTGAATTAGAATCTAATGGGTTTAGTTTAGAGAAATTAGGATCCCAAATAACTGATATAATTTCTAATATTGACAATAAATTGATCATTTTTGAACTTGGGCGTTATTTTGTTGGAGACAGCTTCATCGCTATAACTAAAGTGTTGAGAACAAAAAAAACTTGGGGGAGAAAATGGGCATTTACAGACATTGGTGCCAACACTCTAATTCCTATGCGGTATACCAATTATGGAGTCCTTCCAATGCAAGATAAAGGAAAAGGACAATATTGCCGCATAGGTGGGCCTTTATGCCTTCCTGTTGACGTTTTATCAAATGAATCAGTTGATTTCAAAATTGAGGAAGGAGATTATCTTGTAATTTTAAACTGTGGAGCATACACACTTTCAATGAGTGAGCAATTTGGATATCCTCGACCAGCTGTCTATGAATTACAAGAATCTGGTTTATTAAAAATCATCAAATCAGCAGATAATTTAGAAACTATGGTTAATGAAGCCTTTCAATTTAGCTAGTTCTGTCAGGAAGTAGTGTGTGAAATGAGAAAAGAATCAGGCATCGAAATATGTAGAACTAATTGCGGTAGTAAGTGTTGTAGAAGTACTCCTCCAGGCTTAACTTCTGAGGACATTAAGATAATTAAAGAAAAAACAGTTGGTGGAGATTGGATATTAAATATTGGCACGTACAAAAAGCCCATTTTTGTAGTCAGCAAAAAAGGTGATACCAAAGACTGTTATTTTCTAACAGAGAAAGGATTGTGCTCTATATATAATCACCGACCCTTAGATTGTAAATTTTTTCCAATCTTTCTCAAATTAAAGAAAAAAAATGAAAACGAATATTCTGTGAGATGGTTAACATGGTATTGTCCGTTAACAGAACAATTAGGTACAGAAGAATTGAGGCAACAGATAAAGGAAATTGTGGTTCAAATGCTCAAAAATAGTCCCCAAACTATCCATGAATATCAACAAGTTATGTATGAAACTGGTGGCTATAAGAGGAAACATTTTTTGCTTGAAGAAGATATAATTATTTCAAAGAGTGATACTTAACAATGATATCTATTCTCATTCCAACCTACAATAACGCAAAAACATTGAAAGAATGCCTTATATCTGTTCAAAATCAAACAAAAAAGCCAGATGAAATCATCATAATTGATGGACATTCAAAAGATGAAACCGTTGAAATAGCTGAAGAGTTTGGTTGTAAGATTTTGTTTGAGAATGGAGGTTCAAGAGCAGCTGCTTGTAATGTTGGAATTCTACAAGCTCAAGGAGAAATCATTATTTTTACTGATTCTGACTGTATTGCAAAGGAAGATTGGATTGAGACTTTAGTTGAAGCATTTTCTGAAGAACATGAAGGAATAGTAGTAGCTATAACGGGTCCCAATATTGAATATCCAAATGAATCCACCTTTGGGAAAGCAGTAAGTGCGGTATACCAATCATTTATAGGTGGAAGTTGGTCTGAACAGTCTCAAAGTATTTTCAACAAAAAGAAAAGATATGTCAGTAGTGCAGCAGGATGTAATGTTGCATACAAGAAAGAATATCTAGAAGAAGTGATGCCTTTCAATGAATCTCTAATAACTGCGGAAGATACAGATATTAATTTCAGGTTAATCCGAAAAGGGTATCTCCTCTTCTTTACACCAGATGCAGTTGTATTTCATCAAAGACCCCAAAACTTCAAATCTCTACGAAATAAATCGAAAAAATATGCAAAAGGCAAAATACAATTCTTTAGAGTTCATCGTACAGGTTTAGAGTTCTGGCACTTAATACCACCACTACATTACATCACACTAATCTTACTTGGAATAAGCTTCTTATTTGGAATATGCTCCTTTATCCAGCACATATTGTTATATATTTTCAGTGGATATGTGGGGTTGTATATTGTGATTTTGTTATTTTATTCAGTCATTCTAACTATTAAATATAAAAAAGCAAAATTTCTCTATTTACTTCCAATCATGTATATAATTGGTCATATATGGTGGAGTATTGGCATCTTACAAGAAATATTCAAATCAAATGAAAAGTGAAATCAATGCCCTTACATATAGCAACTTTATTCGAACTCGGTCCTGACGATGCAGGAAGTATTGGAGGAGGAGTAGAGTTACATGCTTATAACCTTTCAAAGGAACTAGCTCGAAGAGGACATAAAATCACGTACATAACTGGGGCGATTCCGGACAATGAAGAAAAAAAACAGTTAGAAGGTATTGATATCCAGAGACTCGACTTTTGTTCATTGATTCGGAGAGCTTATGATCCACAACAATTGAAATTCTTACGCCAATTATTTTTCTTAACTAAAGTAGCAATTAAATCCATAAAATTGAAAGAATGGGAGGATTTCGACATATTCCACGGACACATTTATTCTTCAGGATTAGCTGCTTACTTACTAGGGAAAAAAAGAGGAGCAAAAATTATCAACACGATTCATGGTTCTTACTATAAACACTGGAAACATTTAACCAAAAACCGTTTTGTTGCTGGTTTATACAGATCTATGGAACGTAGATTAGCACCTTTACTAACAAAAAAATGTCACTACCAGATTCATACGGATTACGAATTTGCAAATCTAGTAAAAAGTTGGTCCAAACCGAAATTTCACGACAAAATCTTAACGGTTCTTAATGGAGTAGACACAAAGAAATTCAACTCAAATGTTAAACCTAATGAGAAGCTTATAGATGAAAAAGGACCAATAATAATGACTACGCGTCGTTTAGTGGTGAAAAACGGTGTTTTATTTTTAACTAAAGCTTTCAAGAAAATAATTGAGGAATTCCCTACTTCAAAATTGATAATAATTGGAGACGGTCCAGAAAAATTAACAATTCAGAGAGAAGTGCAAAATCTGAATCTTGAATCTAATGTTGAACTGATAGGAATGTTACCTAATTCTACTATACCTTCATATCTCTCCGCAGCAGACGTTGTTGTTGTACCGAGCATTGTAGAAGCATCGAGCATAAGTGTTCTAGAAGCAATGGCTATGAGAAAACCAGTTGTAGCTTCTGATATCCCGGGTATAAGAGAAATTTCAAACTACGGGAAAAATTGTGTGCTAGTCCCCTCAATGAATCCTGCAGAAATTGCCAAGGGAACACTTGAGATTCTACAATCAAATGAGAAAGCTGAAGAAATGGCGAAGAATGGAAATGAAGAAATATTAAAACACTACTCATGGGAGAAAAAGGCTGAAGAAATAGAGCAAATTTACTTAAGAGCTTTAGAAAAATAAAGAGAAAAATGTGAAAGTAATGCAAACTGAAACAAATTTCTGTTTAAGAGTCGACGTAGATACTTTTGAAGGAATAAAAAAAGGTATTCCAAAGACCGTCTATTTTGTAAACCAACACGAGTGTCCTACAAGTTTTTACTTGAGTATGGGAAAATATGCAACTGGGAGGAATATATTTCGAATACTTAAGGAGAAGGAGAAAGTTTTAGGTAGAAGGATTTCAATATTAAATAGGAATCATTGGAAGGATATTTTGCGTGGAATCGTGTTACCATCTAAATATATTGGAATGAAAGAAGCAAAACAATTGAGAGAGTATGAAAAAAACGAAATGGTAGAATTCTATGCTCATGGTTATAATCATATTAACTGGAGCAGGCATTTCAGCTCATTCAATCAAGAACAAACTGAATATTTTCTTGAAGCTACAAAACAAGAATTTCATAAGGTTTTTGACCAATTTCCCAGAGGAAATGCATCTCCAAATTTTATTGTAAATCCATACTATTTTCAAATATTAAACGATAAGGGTTTTGAGTTTGCAGCTGATTTTTGCTATCCTCACCCATTCTACTTAAAATACGAAAATGATGAAAAAAAGGAACAAGAAAAATCAGTAATTCAATTTCCTGTAACAGAACCTACAATAGAACAACTATTACAGCGAGGTTATTCAACGGAAAAAATAGAAAGGTTCTATAAAAAACGATTTAGAGAATACATTGATCAAGGAAAGAATTATGTTTGCCTTTATGTACATGCAATATTTGAACCTGTCAAAATGAAAAAAGTATTATCAAAAATCATCGAAAAAGCTATGAAATATGATATGAAGTTAATAACACATTCATCACTCTTTAAATCTAAAAAAAATTGGCCAACACTAAATCAGAGCTCACTAGTAAGTGGAGGAACAAAAAATGAACAGTAAATCAGTATGTATGCTCACCCAAGAGTACAAAAAAGGTGGGACATGGGTTTATTGTTCACGTTTAGCAGAAGCTTTAGTGAAGTTAGGAGAATGGGAATCGCACATTATTTGTGCGCTTCGAAATGATAAATCTAGACAGGAAGTTGAAGAATATCCCTTTAATTTGCAATTAGTAGAAACATCGAAATCCAAATTTTTCTATTCTCGTAGTTATTGGAAAAAATCAAGGAAGGAAGTTGACAGAATAAAGCCAACAATTGTACATGGAAACATGAATCTCCTTGCATCAAAAGGCATTAAAAACGAGTATCCTATCGTAGAAACAATTCATACAACTTTTACAAGGGAAAGAAGGGGAATACAAGGAGAATCGTTTTCATCTTTAAATTGGGTTGAGAAACGATTGTTTTTTGCTTTTCCTTGGTTGAAGAAAATAGAAGAAAAACTATTACAAAGAGCGAACCACCTTATTGCAGTAAGCGATGTCATTAAAAATGAACTCATCCAACACTATCAGATTGAAGAAAGTAAGATTGCTGTCATATCAAATGGTGTTGACATGACAAATATACATTATACAGATCAAAAAACTTACGAGAAAAAAGGAGATGATCTTGTCTTAGGGTATATGGGGCGATTGATGGTTGCAAAAGGAACGATGTTATTGTTTCCTATATTGAGTAAAGTGAAAGAACAAGTACCTAAAGTTAAACTACTCCTTGCAGGAGATTTCTCTAATGTTACAAAGAAAATCGATTTTCTAACCGAAAAATACAATCTTTCCAAAAACATTGAAGTAATGGATTATATCCACGGTGACAGTAAAAAAAGCAGTTTTTACAGCTCTCTTGATATTTTCTTACTTCCTTCTAGTCATGAAGCAATGAACTTAACATTACTGGAAGCACTAGCATGTCAGACACCAATAGTTTCAACGCCTGATGCTGTAACTTTTGAACATGATAATACTATAAGTATTTGCAAAAGAACAGTAAATAGTTTCGCAGAAAAAATTGTTGAACTTTACAATAATCCTAAGAAAATCATCGAAGTTAGAGAGAAATCTAAAGAAATAGCGCTTAGATACTCATGGAAAAATACAGCAGCAGCAACTCAGACCATATATGAAAAAATACTAGGTTAGTCTTTCTTCTTTCAGACTCATAATATAAGAAAAGAACTCTTTAATTTGCATCCATGTCATGAATCATCTTTGATGTTGTATCTTCTTTTACTTCTGTATCTGTTGGTTTTTCAGAATCTGTATCTGTAATAATGGTTTCCATCAAATCTTTTTTTGATTTTCCCTTTTGCCCCCACGAGAGTACAAAAAACCAGAAGAGTGGAATCCATACCATTAGGAACACATACCCTAGATAATTATGAATTGGCCCTGCAACATCCCAACCCTTAAAATAATCAATTGTAAGGATTATGCTTACCCTTATAAGATTGACAAAATAGGTTCCTAAAATCCCGAAAAGAGTTATAACAGCTATTT
The DNA here is from genome assembly GCA_019057815.1 of Candidatus Heimdallarchaeota archaeon. Lineage (GTDB taxonomy): Archaea > Asgardarchaeota > Heimdallarchaeia > Heimdallarchaeales > Heimdallarchaeaceae > 18H4-34. Next base: position 118,812 of record JAHLWR010000006.1, on the reverse strand, counting down.
TATAATTCCATGCTAGCCTTTTCCGAGCTTCTAAAATCATAACAAAAAATACAACAATAAAGATTGTCAAAGAGTGAATACCACTGCAAGCAGCGTCAATCCCTATGACTGAAGCATCGCTTGGACCATTAAAAGAAACAATTGTTATCCCACGATCAGAATCCCAAGTAGTACCAGTTATATTCATCCCAAATAACATAAGTATAGAAGTAACAATAGTTCCTGTTAAACGTGTTAACCACTTTGCTATTGAGAGGTCAAATAGATATTGATCAATTCCTGTGAAAATAAAAGTATAGAAAATAGCTGTTAGTACGATAAGAAAAAAACCTGCTCCACGGTATTTTTTAAAGAATTCATCATCCCAACTAACATACAAAAGAGCTAAAAGTGCTAGAACTAAACCAATAGGAACTAAGAAATCGGGGGACATATCAAAAAAGAATACATGTACTTGGTTTGATGTTCCTCTACTTTCAAAGAGAACATAAAAATAAACAACGATAGTCAAAATAAGAAAGGAGAGCGTATAACGAACAATTTTCTTTTTAGCAAAGTGCATAATAGGATTAAGACTTTGCTTTACATTCTGGTAAAAAATGTCAACTTTTTTTACAGAATCATCTGATTCAATAGTTGTTTTATTTTTCACCTTATGCTTTTGTTTGGAATCGTTCTCCACTTAATTTCACCTTGTAAAGAAACAGTTAATATTGTACTTGTGACTACAAATCAACATTTTGTTTAGATATTAAAAAATTCTTCTTCTCTCTGTTAAAGATAACGTTTATCCTAAACTATGAAAAAAAAAGGAGACTTTTTGCTTGAACCCCTCAAACCACGCCTTAGTCTTCCTTATAGATTATGTTACGATAAGCTGCATATTCCACATTTGGAAAGCTGAAATCTGTTGATTGTCGATTAGAATAGTGTTCACGGTAATAGTCTCTAAGTGCAAGTCTAATGGCTTCGGATCTTGAAGCAAATTTTCCTTGCATTACCATTTCATCTATAATTTCAACAAATTCACTCGGAAGTCGGATAGAAATTAAATTCACTCTAGTTCACCTATTTTTCTTGTTCACTTATGAATCACTAATGGTACAGAATTTGTTACATTTATACATTTGTAACACCATCATATTTGCCCCAGTTATCGACATTATTAGTTTCTCCAAAATAAACATTTAAACTTTGTTGTAATTTCGCCTTTCTTAGAGTTCAACTGTTTTTTTGCAGTTATCACATTGTAACATGGTTCCAATTGATAGGATTTCTTTTGTTTTTAACAAAACACTCCCACAATAACATACATATCCTTGAAATCTTGCAGGATTTCCAAAAACTAAAGCAAATGCTGGTACATCTTTTGTCACAACGCTTCCAGCTCCTATCATTGAGTAAGATCCTAGCGTGATTCCACAAAGAATTGTTGAATTCGCGCCTATAGATACCCCTTTCTCAATTAATGTTTCAACTAGTTTCCAATCCGGATTTGTGGCTCTGGGGAGATAATCATTAGTAAAACAAACATGTGGTCCCACAAACACATCGTCTTCAATTGTAACACCATGATAAACAGAAACCAAATTCTGAATTTTTACATTGTCGCCAATTGAGACGTCAAAGTCTACAAAGACAGATTTACCCAATATACATTTTTTCCCAAGTTTTGCACCTTTTCTAACTTGGGTTTGGTGCCATATCTTGGTTCCATCACCTATGGTTACATTATCTTCCACAAAAGCGCTACTATGAACAAAAAATTTGTCGCTACTCATTACTGGAAAAAGGAGTAGTGAAATAAAAGCTTTGCTTAATGGGTTTACACTAAAAAGTAAAAAACCATTGAAGCAATATAGGCCATTCCCGTTACTAACCCACCTATTACAAGGGGAATTTTGTGCTCTACACTTAAACCAACAGCTGCAATAATATGTGAATAAAGGTAAACTATAGGAATTAGAATATTATTTGCTAGATTGAAACCGGTAAAACCTTTAAACGAACCTTCAATGACAAAATCTGTCGAATTTGAAATTATTAAAAGACTGGGTTGTGTTGAAGCAAAAATGAGTAAAACTGCTGTTCCGAGTACTACAGGAATTAAGGATATACAATATATAGCTAGAGTTTTACCAACCTTCCCTTTTCCTCCAAGATAGCGAAAAATCCCAAACATAATCACTCCCCAAAATAGTACTTGTAATATAGAAGATAGAGGGGTTGCTATATAGTAACTTTCCTTAAAATTTTTGAAAACTTCATCTATTGAAGGATCAAATGTAATATTGCTTATTAATGATGCAAAAATAGCAAGTCTTAAACTAACTAGAATTAGCAAAATTATTACTGGTATAATTATTAAATAAACAGTGCTCATACTTTGATAACTCTTAGAATCGAGGAGATGATGACCAACTATTCTTCTCAAAAAGGTTGAATGAGCATATTCACTTGTATCTAAAGTCTCATTTTCTATTTCCATTTCAGTCAATTAACGAGCCCAAAAGAGGTTTTTAAACAATTGTTTTTAGTCAAATAATAAAGGAAAAATTAGAGAGTAATATCTGAACAAACAGAACATGATTCATCTCTTTGAATTGCAAAGGTTTCGAAAGAATTATGAAGAAGATCAGTGTATAATATTTGGTTTAACAGCAATTTTTCAGGTTCTTTGAAGACGATATATTTTATTGCTTCATTAGCTTCGACAATCCCAAAAAAACCTGCTGTGGTACCCATAATACCATGTTCACTAGTTGTTGGATAACTACCTTTTTCAGGAGCATCTTTGAATGCACATCTATAACAAGCTGTTTTCTTAGGTAATACTGTCATCAATTGCCCTTCAAACTGGAAGACTCCTCCTATAACGAAAGGTTTCCCCAATTTTACACAAACATCATTTACTAAAAATTTTGTTTTAAAATTATCACTAGCCTCAACAACAAAGTCATACTCTTTTATGATTTTCTCTGCGTTGTCTGATAACAAAGAATGATTGTATTTTATAAAATTGACATCTGGATTTAATTGGGAAAGTTTTTCTATCGCTGAGGAGATTTTACTTTTTTCTAAATCACTTTCAAAATAAAGAATTTGTCGATTCAAGTTTGTTAAGTCAACTTTATCCGGATCAACAATCCCTATATTCCCTACACCTGCACAGGTTAAATAATACAAAACAGCTGATCCTAAACCTCCAGCACCAATAACAAGAATTTTACTAGATTTAAGCCTTTTTTGTCCTTCAATGCCAAAATTAGGCAATTTGATTTGTCTATCATATTTTCTATTTTCTTTTGTAGATATCATATCTTATCCCATATTTTGTATGCCTCAAAAATATTGTACTTAATGTTATATTGTAGCAACATATTCTCGTTCAATCATCTGGCGAAATGTTTCAATCTGATTATACACTTCAATGGCTTCTTTTTCTACAATCTGGGGCAGCTTCTTACTATTAATAGCCTTGTAATAGCTTTTAGAAAAATAATTGAGTTGAAAAACAAGTTGAACAAGTTTTGCATATTGAATCATTTGTTGAGGATCGGTCACTAAAGCAACTTTAAGCGATATTTCGCCCTGTTCTTCTGTGTTCAAATCTATATCAATTTTATATTGTGAACATATATTAAACAATCTGTCCAATAAGATCCTTGCTTCCTTTAGACATTTAGATAATTCTAAAGATACTTCAGCTAGTCCTGGAACTTCAGCTCTAAGTAATTCTGCGTTCTCTTCGTCAGTTTGAAGGTGCATGTTCTACACTACAAATATGTTGGTTTAACTTCTCTATCGTTTTTATAAACTTTTTTGGATTAACAAAAATATTTTTGCTCGATATTTAAAAAGGAGAAAAAGCCTAGGATTCTGTTAATAATCGTAAGCTGACTAATTCTCCATCAATATCATTTTTAAGTTTCTCAATGGTTTGTTGTCTCTCTCGAACCAATTGTATGTATGATTCTTTTGTCATTGTTTTCTTAGTACGATATTCTTTTTGAAGTATGATTAGGTTTCTCCTCTCTTCGTAAAGTTTTCTTTCATTAATCTCAACCTTTTGCACTGCTTCTTTATATCGTCCTCTATATTCAACAAGTTTTACTTTCGCTGTCTTTAGTAACTCTTCTATCTTACGAAGACGTTTCTCTAGTGTAAATCGTAATTCTTTACCTTCTCTTGTTTTAAGTTTCTTAGCAGCAATCTTAGCTCTAGTTTCACGTATTCTGTCTTGTAAACCTAATTTTTCTTCATATTGTTTAACAAATTCTCTTATTTCATCAATAGGTATGAATTCTTTATCCACTTCACCTGAAACTTCTCTAGTGAATTTTCTTGTCCACCTAAAACCTAAATATACAGCAATTAGAGCCCCAACAGCTAGTATCTGGATTAAGTAAGTAATCCATACATTCATTCGAGAATAGTTGAAGTTTATAATGAGTGGGGTATTATCATTTCCCGAGAAAGCAGTAGCTTTGAAATTCAAAATTCTCTTAAAGCCTAAGGTTCCAAAGTAGAATTTTTTCTCATAACTCACGTGTAGTTGTTGATATGGATCAGGATTATTGTATGTGTGATATCGGTATACAGCTCCTTTAGGAAGTACAATGTCTAGTGTAAGATCATCTATAGTCCAGTTAATTATGGAATAAGGAGAAATTTTGAGATCATAGTTAATAGTTCCTTGTTCTTTGAATAATACATCTTCAAGGGGTAGCTTATACTCTATTGTAAAACACATTATATCTCCTTTATATAATGGAGTTCTTGGAAAAATGATTAAACCTTGATGTCCGGGGAATGTGCTTTCACGTAAGTTGTACGTACCACGTTCCCACATTTGTTGTTCATTCATCATATATTTAAGGTTTAATCCTCCAACTTCATCGAATATATTAAGTACTGTAACATTTTGAGGAAAAACTATAACAAGTGCATTAAGAGCGAACATGTTTATTGTGTCTAATTCGTCTTCCGCTGGAAACTCTGGACCTAGAAATTCTATTGTCTGTTTCTCTGTAATTCTTACTAGGCCATATGGGTCAATCTCAATTTTTCTATATGCTTCAGTTGCCTTAAAGAGCATAGTATTGGCCAGTCTAGTTACATCTTGAGTATTACTGACTGAAGATAAATACACATTCATCAAAAAGTCATCTTCATAAGATTGACTAATATTGAAAGAAGCGCGTGTAATATTAGTCCATTTTAAGGTACCAGAAGCTGCATCAAGGTATACTGTAACTGTAGTCTCATTTGTAGGAGTAATTTCGTATCTTGTATCTTCAAACCTATCTCCTCCTTGTTTCCTAACAAGTGTTGTTCCATTAATTATAGGGACATTGTCAATTAGAGGGGTTAAATATTCTTGATAATGCAATAATTGCTCATGTTCTTCAAAAGATACTTCATAAGGTTGAGCAAATTCTACCAGCACTCTAATATTGTAGGTGGAATCTATTTCTATATTTGCACCTGTAGGTGTAAATGGAACTCTATAAGTTGTATAATTTACATATCTACTGAAAGCATATGAGCGTGAAGCATTTGCTGTGTAGATATTTGCCCATGACTCATTTGTTATATAAAATGCAATAAAAGTGAGTTTTTCAGTGTTAATGTTGGGCAAAGTATAATTGAAGTATTTAATTGAATCCTCACCCACATTATGAAATACTATAGTTTCGTTAAATGATGCGACACCATATGTTTCAAGGAAGATAGTTCTATTAGACTTTACTGTTGCATTTAGCTCAGCAACATAATTAGTAACATCACTTAGTATTAAATCACTAGCGGGATAAGCGACACTATTAGCTTGAATAGTGTCGCTGAAATTTGTTTCGGGATTTGTCATGCCTATACTAAAGGCAGTAAGGGAGGAAACGCACATAATTAAAAGAAACGATAATGTGATTAAACTCCGTTTTGAAATTGTCATCTGCATTAACACTAACCTCATAAATTCTGTATTGTCCAAAATGCTGAGCAAACTATTTTAAACATTTTGGCATTGAATACCATTTTAAGTTTATAAAAACTATTTTGGTATGATATAGTTAAACCTAGAGTATTTCATAATATTAGGAATATTTTTGTAGTTTATTTTAAACAATTCATTGTGTATAGCAGAAAGATAACACCTGATGAATTAGCGAAGATGATCGATCACACCAATCTAAAACCCTATGCGACAGAAAATGATATAACAAAATTATGTCACGAAGCAATAGAACATCAATTTACAGCTGTTTGTGTAAACTCTTCTTATGTTGCTCATTGTCTTAAACAGGTAGATGGCACAGATGTTGAAATAGCAGCGGTAATCGGATTCCCTTTAGGATCTTGTACAACCAAAGCAAAAGCTGTTGAAACAGAAGAAGCGATAAGTATGGGAGCTAAAGAGATAGATATGGTCATGAATGTGGGATTTTTCCACAATAGGAACTACGATTACGTTAAGAATGACATAGAAGAAGTAGTAAACGCAGCTGGTGGAGCAAAAGTAAAAGTAATTTTGGAAACTGGTTATCTTACAGATGAACAGATAGTGAAAGCCTGTAAACTAATAATAAATACAGGAGCAAATTTTGTGAAAACAAGTACTGGATTCGGTCCAATGGGAGCTTTTGTTGACCACGTAAGACTCATGCGGAAAACAGTTGATTCAAACTTTGGTGTTAAAGCTGCAGGAGGAATACGAGACGCTAAAACTGCTGTTAGAATGATAAATGCTGGAGCAAATCGTATTGGGGCAAGCGCAGGAATAAAAATTATTGATTCACTGAATAAAATTATAGAAGAAGATAGTTGGTTTGAAGAAACAGAACAGGAAGAAGAGAATATCTATTCGTGGAGTGCAGCAGATTCTAAAAAACAACCAAAAGAAGTCTACGATTTTTATATTGAAAAAAGAATCCAATTTTATGAGTACAAATAAAACAAAGAGCTGGAAAAAATGAAAAGATTCGACGATAGGAAGATAAAGCCTATTTTAACACCTATGCAAAAACAATGGATAGAAATTAAGAAAGAATATCCAGAATACATAATTTTCTTTAGGCTGGGAGATTTTTACGAAACGTTTCGAGAACAAGCTGTGGAGATGTCAAAAGCTCTTAATATTACACTTACTTCTCGTAAGACATCTGATAGTGAGTGGCCTCTTGCTGGTGTTCCTCATCACGCTTTAGATTCTTATCTTTGTAAAATGATTGAAAAAGGTTACAAAGTTGCAATTGTTGAACAATTAGAAGATCCAAAACTTACTAAGAAAATAGTGAAAAGGGGTGTTGTTAGGTTGATTACTCGTGGTACAATTACTGAACCTGAATCCCTAAACAAGATGAACAATTACTTAGTCTCAATCAATAGTGAAGATATGGAAATAGGTCTCTCTGCAATCGATCTTTCTACAGGCGAGTTCATAATATCAAATTATAATGACAAAGACTTGCTTGAAATTGAACTTACTAGATTGAATCCAGCAGAAGTTTTAGTTGAAAAAGATTTGTGGGAAAGACTTAATCTAAAAATAGACATGTCCAGAAGCACTTTTACATACAAAAACGATTGCTTTTTTGATGTAGAACAAGGTAAACAGGAACTCTGTAATCATTTTAACGTCTTGAGTTTAGAGGGTTTTGGTGTTGTTGACTCTAGTGTTTCAGTTGGCGCTGCTGGTGCTATCTTACGCTACTTAAAAGAGACACAACTTTGTGAAAGCTTTCCTAATATCACAAAAATTAACCCAATTATATCACAAGAATTCATGATATTAGATTATAGTACAGTTAGAAGTCTAGAATTGATTGAAAGTTTACGTGATCGTTCAGAAAATGGGACTCTTAGACAGGTATTAGACAACACTAAAACATCTACAGGGTCAAGGCTTCTTACTTACTGGCTACTAAGACCTAACTTAAACATAAAAACAATCGAAGAAAGACTTGATGCAACGGAGGAATTTGTTAATACCATAATAATGAGGAAAGATTTGCGCGTAATTCTTAGCAAAATGAGTGATATCGAACGCATAATAGGAAGAGTTTGCTTGGGTCGTGTTAGACCAAGAGAATTAATTTCTCTGAAAAACTCTATCGAATTAATCCCCATTATAACTGATAACTTATCAAATTTTAAGTCACCGCTCCTAAACGAAATTAGAAAGAATCTTAATCCTCTCAAGGACCTTACAAGAATTATTGATGAAGGAATAGCAGAGGAAGTTCCCACAAGCCTTAAGGACGGAAATGTAATAAGGGATGGACACAATGAAGACCTTGACAGTCTTCGTCAGATACAAAAAGGAGGAAAATCGTTCCTTACATCTCTTGAAGCACGTGAAAAACAAAGAACAGGAATTAAGACTCTGAAAATACGCTTTAACAAGGTTTTTGGTTATTATATTGAAGTTTCAAAATCCTTCATCAATCGAGTCCCTCCCGAATATGATAGAAAACAAACACTAGTTAATGCGGAAAGATATATTACACCAGAATTAAAAGAATATGAAGAAAAAATATTGAATGCTGAAGAGAAGATTCTTGTCATAGAAGAAGAATTGTATACAAGTATACTTAAAGAATTATCTAAGTTTTCTGCAGAAGTTCAACAAAATGCTCAGTGTTGCGCAACATTAGATGTTTTGGCAGCTTTTGCTGAGAACGCTGCATATCATAACTATGTGAAACCACAAATTACAGAAACAGAGATTATAGAAATAAAAAATGGACGACACCCTGTTATTGAGCAAATACTTCCTACATCTTCATTCATACCAAATAATTGTGTGATGGGTGAAGATAAAAACAGAGTTTTAGTAATTACAGGTCCGAATATGGCTGGAAAATCGACTTATCTTAGACAAATTGCACTAATTACCCTAATGGCGCATATAGGAAGCTTTGTTCCTGCAGAGAGCGCAAAAATAGGATTAACTGACAGAATATTCACAAGAATCGGTGCTCACGATGTTCTTATTGAACATCGTTCTACGTTTATGGTCGAAATGTATGAGTGTGCAAACATCCTTAACAATGCTACAGAAAAAAGTTTAGTAATCTTAGATGAAGTTGGCCGAGGAACTTCTACTTTTGATGGGGTGTCTCTTGCTTGGGCTATCACTGAATACCTTCATAATAATATAGGGAATAAGGGTCCAAGAACTCTATTAGCAACACATTACCACGAATTGACAGAATTAGAAGAAATACTCCCACGTGTCAAAAATTATCACGTGTCTGTAAAGAATGTAAATGGACAAATCCACTTTTTATATAAGATTAAAGAAGGCGGGATCGATGAGAGCTATGGCGTTCATGTCGCTTCCTTAGCAGGATTGCCTGATAGTGTAATAAAGCGCGCTAATAAAATGCTATCAGAATTGCATTTGGGTAATCAAGAAAAAACACAAACTGAAAATGACAAAGAATCATTAGCTCAAAGACAAATGAAAACTCAGAAAGAATCTACAGAGACTTTACTCATCAAAAAATCACAAAAAGATAATCTCATGAAAGAGATTTCCAATATCAATGTTGATGAGATATCACCGATTGAAGCGATAAATGTTCTTAATCAGCTAATAATAAAAATTAAAAGAATTTTGTGCAATAAAATAAAATAAATTATTTCTCTTTCTTAACAACATTAATTACATGAAATCCTTTTAAAGTCAATTCTTGAGGTTTACATATATGGAAAAACGGGTTATTGAGCTTGATACAGCTACGATAAGTAAAATAGCAGCAGGAGAAGTTATAGAGCGTCCAGCGTCTGTAGTAAAGGAACTTATAGAGAACTCTATAGATGCCAATAGTACTCAAATAACAATCAATATCCAAGAAGGGGGGAAAAAAGCGATAGAGATCATCGATAATGGTGTAGGGATACCACATGATGATGTTATTCTATCGCTACAAAGACATACAACAAGTAAAATCAAAACGGCTGATGATCTGTTTGCTATTCATACATTAGGTTTCAGAGGTGAAGCTCTTTCTAGTATTGTAAGTGTAGCAATTGTCGATATTTATACTAGAACAAAGGAAGAAGAACTTGGCACTCATGTTATCATCGAAGGGGGGACAACCACTCTAGAAGAACAAACTTCTATTCCCATTGGAACACGAATTTTAGTGAAAAATCTATTTTTTAATGTACCAGTTAGAAAAAAGTTCTTGAAAACTACAGCTACAGAAGTCAACCATATAACAGAATATGTAACAAAATTAGCCTTGTCTCATCCCCAGATTGCTTTTTCGCTTAAACATAATGAGAAAAGTATTATAACAGTACCAAAAGGTGATTTACTCTCACAAATTGCTACAATTTTTGGCAACAACATTGCTAAAGCTTGTTTTCCCGTCAACAATATGGAAGAATCATATTTTCTTAAAGGGTACATTACTAAACCTGAATACTCACGAAAATCTAGGGATTACATTTACATCCACATCAATAATAGACCCATAACAGATAAAATAATTACAAATGCTATTTTAAAAGGCTATGGAACTTCAATGCCTGATAAAAGGTTTCCCATCGTATTTCTGTTTATAAATCTACCAGCTGATGAAATAGATGTAAATGTTCATCCCACTAAAAGGGAAGTACGATTCAATAATGAAACTAAAATTTTTCGTCTTGTTGAAACAGGTGTTAGAGAAAGTCTAGAGAAAAGTGGGTTGAAGGTTTTTGAAAGGGTTGAACATCCCCATTCGCAGACTCAGTTTATTAAAACCACTCCGACTTCAACAGAAAGACTAGAAACTAAGCCACCAATATCACTAAAGTCAGGTTCTGTAACATCATTCGAGAAATCATCCTTTCAGCTTATTAGCAAAAGAGACCAACCCCTTCAGAAATACATACACAAAGAAACAGAGAAAAAATCGCCCATACATCCCCAAACAGAAGAGAGGAGGACCATAAGAGTATTAGGAATAATAAAAAACACATATATTATTGCTGAGACACAAGAAGGACTCCTTTTATGTGATCAACATGCAGCACATGAAAAAATAAATTATCTTAAATACCTTTATCAAATTGAAAATAAGAAAATTGCTGTTCAACAATTGTTAGCTCCAGTTTCAATTGAGATAAAACCTTCAGAAATAGAACTATATAATGAATTGAAAGAAAAACTCAAAACTTTTGGTTTTGATGTTGATATCTTTGGAAGAAGAGAAGTGGTAATCCGTTCAATACCCTCAATACTTGGAAAAACAATCTCCGTCCTAGCAGCAAAAGATGTTGTAGATATTTTCAAAAATTATGCAACTGAAATTCGAGCAGAAATTGACTTAAAAGATATGAGTTTTATCAAAGAAATTATTTCATTATTTGCGTGTAAAAGATCAATAAAAGCTGGGGACCGCATTAATTTACATCAAGCTGAGTCATTGATAATACAGTTATTAAAGCAAAAAGATCCATATGCGTGCCCACATGGCAGACCAACACTTATTATCCTTAACGCTAAATATTTGGAAGAGCTTTTCCTTAGAGATTACAAGTGAGGTAATAGTAATGGTAACAGAAGATAATTTAGATAAAAAACAACGAATAACGCTTCTTGATAAAACTCTCACTCTACAATTACTTATGATTCTATTGATTCTAATAGCATACGCAATATTTCTCACCTTTCAAAGATTTTTATACTCTTTTGAAGATTTTCAAGGGAGAATAATTACAGTAAATATACTATTGTCAATAGGAATCTTGGTTGAGATAGCACATTTTTCATATAAAGTATACAAGAAAGTAAAAAAAGAGCAATAATCTTCTTTTTTCCTTTATTAGACAATAATTTTAAGGCAACATCAGAAGTTATTTACAATATTGTAAATAACATTACAAAATCGACTTACATTTTATGAAATAAATATTAGAGCATTTATATATGGCCCTTGATTGAAGTATCATGCAAAGAAAAGGTGATATAAAATGGTAACATCAAATCTCCAGTCCCGTTCCGAATATCAAAATGTGTCAAGAATAAGAATATTTGAAAATGAAGAAAGCATTAATAACAAATTGCATGAAATCAGCATTGAATTTGCTAACACACTTAGCTATGCATCTAATAACAGAAATCACTCAACCATCAGTGTTGAAACTATTGAAACCCAAATAAAAAGGATTAAAGAAAGAAATTTCATCGAAATCCTAATGCAGGTTGGAAATATTTTCTAACACTTTTATTTCTTTTTCCCATAAAGATCTGCAATCTGTTCTTTCGATAACATAACAGGTATGCCTTCTTTAACTTCATAGATGTGATTATCTGGATCATCTTTACAAATTAGTTTTCCTTTATTTATCTCTATTTGAAAACAGTGTTTACAATCTTCTATTGTTACCTCTTTTTTAATGTCCTCTAAATCTTTCACAATCTCAGAACCATTTTCTTTCAATTCAACAAGATAAAAATTTTTGAGATTACAGTAATAATTACAAACAACTTGTGTTTTTTTGCTTGCCTCAGGGATTTTTACAGCCTCTGATATTTTTATTTCTTCAACAACTTCTAACTTTAGTGGCCACGCTTTTTCTACTGGACACGCTAACAAATCTAGCAACCTATGTTTCATTATTATCACGTTCAATACAAAGTAGGTTTTTATTCCATTATGCCTTTTATTTTCTCAACATCAAATTTTTCATACCTTTCTATAGATCCAATATCTTCCCAATAACATTTCTTTGGAATATAAGCCTTCATTTGCTTTTTCTCTACAAAATTAGGAAAAATATCTCTTGATAAATCTATGCTAATATTTGAATCAAATTCATTCAGATAATCGAAAATTACTGGTTCTAGGATGCTAATCCCTGTATTAACTAGCAATTCTAATTTTGGTTTTTCTTTAAAACTCTTAACATATTGATTTTCGTCAACTTCAGCTGTTCCAACTCTTATTTGCCATCCTCGAGTAGCTAGAATTGTTGCCCATTTCCCGTGGTTTTGATGATATTGTATCATTTCATTTAAGTTTGCATCTGTAATAATATCTGAATAATAAACAATGACTCTACGACCCTTAATGTATTGTTTTGCATTTAACAAGGCTGTTCCTGTTCCTTTTGGTCCAGATTTATCGGGAACATAGGATAAATTTAAACCCCATCTCTCACCATTATCAAAATATCCTTGAATCTGTTCTTTCATATGATCAACAAGGAGGATTAAATCAGTAACACCATGCTTCTTGAAGTAAATAAGAATATGTTCCAGAATTGGTTTCCCTGAAATAGGAAGCATAACTTTTTGGATATAATAGGTAAGGGGTCTCATTCTTATTCCTTTTCCACCACAAAACAGAACCCCAACAGTGTTTTTCATCTGTATTCACTAAAATATTTGTATTGATATGTTTTGTGATAAAATAACAGAATATTCACTACATTTTCAAAGGAAGAAACTCTTATTAACGAGAATAGAAAGGTTTACTCATGCCTTCATCAAAGACAACCTTAGATGAACTTTCAGACACAATAAAGCAAAATATTAATCCCTCATTTTGGAAGGGTTTAGGAAACAGAGTGTCATTTCGAAAAGAAATTAAAAAATTGGTAGCAGAAGATAAGATTTCCAAAATAGATTATAATTATTTTCTTAAAAATGAAAGAAGAATTCTAATGAAAACTGAATTAATACACCTTATTCCTGAACTTCAATCCAAAGAAGTGCTGGAGCAAACATTTAAACACCTTTATACTGCAGTAGTTGAAAAAAACAATGTTGAGAGAGAGACTCAACGTGAAAGCTGTGAACGAAAACTTGTGGAAAGCTTAGAAAATCACTTAGAAGACACTTTGAACCCGAAAAAGGGTTCTTTGAAGGAAGGTTTTGATTATCTTCTAGAGCTAATTGAAGAAAGCCAAGATTTGTTTAAAGATTTAATGAAAATTTCAAAATATCTTGCTGATATCAGAGATGATTTACTAGAAAAAGGTCAAAGCCGTAGATACCTCTATGAAATTGAAAAAGTGTCTTCAAAACTAGCCAACATAGCTCGGAATCCCAATCCAATTGATATTCCTTCAAAAGAGGAATTAGCTGAATCAATTATGGGGCTGAGAATGATGTCAGATTTTACAAACATAGATAGTTAAGGTTAAGAGAAAAATCTGAAACAGAATACAAATTATCTTGGCAAAATTTTTCTAATACACCAAATCTTATAGAACATAATTATTTTATAGTATACGAACTCATTTTGAGATATGAGTAAGACGGAGCTGCCTAGAGAATGAGTACAAGAAGATTTATTACAAGTGAAAGTGTAACAGAAGGTCATCCAGACAAAGTGTGTGATCAAATTTCTGATGCTATTTTAGATGCAATACTGAAAGAAGATCCTGATGCTCATGTTGCTTGTGAAACTTTTGTCACAACTGGACTAGTTGTTATAGGGGGAGAGATTACAACAAATGCAATCAATATTAATTATCAGAAAATTGTCAGAGAAACTATCAAAGAAATTGGATATGATGATTCATCGATTGGTTTTGATTACAGAGGTTGTGCCATAATTAATGTTATTCATTCTCAATCATCAGATATAGCTCAAGGGATTAAACGAAGTGGCTCTGAACAACAAGGAGCTGGTGATCAAGGGATTATGTTTGGATATGCTACAAATACCACGCCCGAATATATGCCTCTACCAATTGTGTTATCTCACAAATTAACTCAAAAGCTGGCAGAAGTAAGAAAAAAAGGCATTTTACCTTTTCTCAGACCAGATGGAAAAAGTTTAGTGACTGTAGAGTATAATAATGGAACGCCCATAAGAGTGCATGCCATTGTTATTGCTGCACAACACACAGAAGATGTAACAATAGAAGAAATCGAAGAAGGAATCATAGAAAAAGTAATTATGCCAATTATACCAGAAAAGATGATAGATGAGAAAACAAAGATTCTCATCAACAAAACAGGCAGATTCGTTATAGGTGGACCCCAAGGAGATTCAGGTTTAACGGGAAGAAAAATAATCGTTGACACCTACGGTGGAGTTGATAGTCATGGGGGAGGAGCATTTTCAGGGAAAGACCCTTCAAAGGTAGATAGATCAGCATCTTATTATGCTCGTTACGCCGCTAAAAATATTGTAGCCACTTGTCTTGCAGACAAATGTGAAGTGCAAGTAGCATACGCAATTGGGGTACCAGAACCCCTTGCAATTAATATAGATTGTTTTGGAACCGAGAAAGTATCTATTGAAAAACTGAGAAAAGCATTCAATCAAGTATTCGATTTCAAACCAAGTTCCATAATAAAAGAATTGGATTTAAAGAGACCCATTTACAAGAAAACGGCAGTTTATGGTCATTTCGGTAGAGAGGATCCTGATTTCACATGGGAAAGAACTGATAAAACTGATGCTCTTAAAGAAGCGTTGGCTAAAATAGAGGAATAGAAGCAAATTTGTCGCTCAATTATTTTAACACCTCAAAAACATTTTTTTATTCCATCGCGATTAGTGTTTGAAGATATGACAGGAAAAACAGCAAAAACTAAGCAATTGATTCAGGATACTCTAAGGGATGAGCGCCCTAACACTGTAAGAAGATTGGTTCATCTTGTTCAAAAAAAGACTGATTTAGAGAAAACTGAGATATATGGTGCAATTCAACAGATGGAGAAGGAAAAAAAGATACATTTAGGTGCCACTAGAATTGAAAGAAATCTTCCTTCTACTTTAAGAAATTTCTTCTTAAGATTCCATTATTATTCAGTTGAATTCTGGGTCATATTATCTTTTACTCTAATTTTTTTCCCACTAGTTCTTTTAGTCCAAAGGGATTCCCCTGTCATTTTTTTACGCACGATAATTGGTTTGTTGTTTTGCCTTTTCATCCCTGGATGGACCTTTGCTAATCTTCTTTTCCCAAAATTGTACGAGACAATAGATCAATTTGAGAGAATATTATTAGCTCTCGGGGTTAATATCGGTATCGTCATTTTCACCGGGATATCGCTTGATACTTATTGGGTGATTGATGATTATTCTTTTGTTGTATCTATAGGCTTAGTTACTATTGTATTACTTCTTTTATCTTCTGCCTTACGAATTCTAATTGGTTCTGGAAAACTTGAAACAGTTTTTAACAAAGTTATTTTAAAGAAAGGCGAAAAAGAATGAACCATTATTCGCAAAAACTTCACACTTTTGTAAAAAATACTATCATTTTATCGATCTTCATATCGCTTGCATTTTTACAAACTACGCAGGCACAATCACAATTAGAAGCTGAGAATCTAATTCAAGAAGCACAAGAAAAGTTGATTGAGGTTATAATATTATTGGAACAAGCTTATCTGCAAAACATAGAAATCAAAGCTAGTGTTCTGGTAGCAGACAACGTTTTAGATATAATTAAAGAAGCAGACATAGCTTTTCAAGACGGAAACTATACTACAGCAATTGGAAAAGCTAACCTTGCGATATCACAATTAAATGAACTTACTGACGATATCAATAATCTAATTGACACAAAAAGAAATAATAAAAAAATCATCAATACCATAATTGGAGTATGTGGTGGTGCAGTCCTTGTTTTTCTTGGGATTATAACTAAAAAGAAGATTTATCCATGGTATAAAGAAAAACAACAAGAGGAATATGGTAAACTCCAGATTATTTATCCTGACACGGAAGTGAAGAAAGCGAATGAAAAAAATTAAACTGGACATAAATAAAAATTCAAAAATAATGTTTAGAAAAAGAGAAGTAGAAAACATTGTAAAGTTCGCTATAGTTTTCACTAGTTTAGTTATTGTAGCAACATTTGCTGCGGTTTTCTTCACTTCACTCCCTGAAAATGATTTTTCTGAATTATCTTTACTTATGTATGATTCAACAGAAAATAGTTTTTTGGCTACGAATTATCCTACTGTGATTAATACAGATCAAAATGAAACCATATTTTTCATGGTGAAAAATTATGGTAGTAAAGTTAACTATTACGAAGTTCGAGTTAAAATTACAGAACTTTCACAAATAATAAGTTTAGATTTCGCTGTACCACCTTCAGAGTGTTACATGTTATATGCTCAAAACACTTTCGAAAAAATTCTTCCTTCAGCAACCAAAGCAGAGAAAGAAGTAGCGAAAACTATTGAAGCAGATTATATCTGGGGACCTACATTAATTTCGTTATATGTAAATGAGAATATAAAACAATTTTTAGGAGAAAATAATCAATTTAAAGTTGTTTTTGAGTTGTGGAGCTTCGACACTACAGCAGGGCAATTTCAATATTCAGGTGTAGCTGTGTTCCTGGAACTTTCTTATCTATAATAAGGTGATTTATTGCAAAAAACGGTTTTAATTCTTTCAGACATACATGGACAGGTGATTGCCTTAAAGTCTATTTTGGAAAGAAACCAGAAGAAAGGTATTGATTTCTGTTTTATCGCAGGAGATATAACAAATTTTGGAACGATTAATGATCTTGAAAATGTTCTTAATTTAATAACAAAGTACATCGCAAAAACTTACTTCGTGCTAGGGAATTGTGACCCAAAAGTAGATAAAACGTTTTCATCACCGGCAACTCTATTAGAGTCTCACTTCTATAAACTAGATTTCTTTACAGTCTTGGGTTTTGGAACACATAAACCCAAAATAAAAAAAGCTTCTTTAAAAAAATTACATAGAAGGAAGGAAAAGGTTTGTTTAATTACCCATATTCCTCCATATGGAACAGAAACAGATTTAGTTTCACTTAACAAACACCGAGGTTCGTTGGTAGTAAGAAATGTTCTTGAAAAATATACTAACATTTTCCTTCATATTGCGGGACACATTCATGAGTCACCAGTAATATCAAGAATTAATGATTGTGTTCTAATCAACCCAGGACCGGTTACAATAGGAAATTATGCGATTATATCTATTGATGAGCTTTACACTGTTACAGGAAAAATCTACAACATTCACGACATTAAAGAGATGTAAATAATGTTAAAAAGACACAGAATAAAATATTTTTCAGATCACAATCAATTTACCAGCATAATACTGGAGGCATATAACTACGTTGTAGATAAATTTGCAGAAGACGAAAGTAGTGATTCACATTCACTTGAGCATACAATTCGAGTTACAAACACGTGTATTAAATTAACTAAGAAACTGGGAGGAGCTATAGATGTAGTAATCCTTGCAGCTTTATTTCATGATGTGGGGAGAATTGTTGAGAAAAAAACTGGAAAATGCCATGCAGAAGTTAGCGCAGCGATTGTTTCTGAATTCTTAAAGAAAAGGGGTTTAGAGCCGTTAATAAAAGAAGTTAGTGAAGCTATTCTATCTCATCGTTATAGTAAAGAGATTGAACCGAAAACAAAGGAAGCAAAGATTCTCCAAGATGCAGATGCTCTCGATGCATTAGGATCAATAGGTTTGTATCGTACAATAAGCTATAGCATTGAACACAAACGTGATTTGAAGAAGGCAAAAGAACATTTTTATGAGAAATTGTTTAAACTTCCTTCGCATATGCATTTTCGTATTACAAAAAATCTTGCTCATAGGAAGTGTGTAATTCTAAAGTCATTTATCAGTGGGCTAGATTCCGAATGCATCGATTCTGATTACGAAAGAATTTTCCAACAAATAAAGAATATTAATAGATTACAAAAAACATAATTTAAATATACATTCGCACAAACTATAATTAACGAAGATTATACACTAGTGAATTTAATGACTACACTTACAGCAGGTAATATGGTAAAAATCAATTATACAGGCAGAAAAAAACAAGAGAATCAGGTATTTGACACTACTTCCGAGGATATTGCAAAACGCGAAAACATTTATGATGAAAAAGTCATTTACAGACCGTTTACAGTCATCTTAGGAAAAAACTGGTTGCCTGTGGGATTGGAAGAACAATTAATAGGCATGAAAGAAGGAGAGAAAAAAACTATAAGTCTGGAAGCGAAAAAGGGTTTTGGATTGCGTGATAGATCAAAAATCAGGCTAATACAAAGAAGAGAATTCCAAAGATTGTCAATTAAACCAAAAGAAGGGCTTAAAGTTGAACTTAACGGTGAAAGAGGTACAATTCAGAAGGTATCTAGTAGTAGAGTGAAGGTTGATTTTAATCACGATTTAGCAGGCATCGATTTAATATATGAAGTAGAAGTTGTAAAGAAGATAGATGATATCAAGGAGCAATTTATCTGCCTATTAGAAAAAAGACTTCCAGGTGTAGATTTCTCCGAAGCCATCATTAAAATTAAGGATAAAAAACTCATAGTTGAACTCCCAAAATTTACTCGCTTCATGGAATTCATTCAATTCACACGAGCAGGAGTAGCTCGTGATCTTGGTGAAATTAGTAAAAAATATACCCATGTTACTTTCATTGAAAGCTTTGAAATAGAATGAACTATTCGTCTATTTTTCTGGCTTCAATAAGAATCAGATTTAAATCAAGTGGGCACTTGATTTTTTTAATCTTCCTTATTATTTTTATCTTGGCTTGTTCCTCAAAATTTGGATGCAAACAGTTTTCGTAATATTCACAAATAACTTCTTTACAATTAATGGATGCTCTTTTTATAACAATATTGTCCAAAAATTTTGTGTTTTGAATGGTTATCTTATAATTAGCTTCTTCAACATTACACACTATCATTTTACTATCATCAATTAAGTAAGTATGTTCTTTCCCCATAATGGATTTTATTGTATAAGATTTGTTTTTTTCAAGCGAATCGATACAAACATGCCTCAATAGGCAAAATTCACAGGTTTGTGTTTCTCCAACATGTGTAAATATATATCCAATTTTTGCTATGTTTTTTTCTACGAGCGTAATAACCATTCTGAGACATTTTTAAGACTTGACTTTTTTAATATTGTCCCTTACGATATATCTTCTATTATTCCAGTTGTTTCGACTGCACGAATAGCTGCTTTATGAGTTAACCCTTCCTTGCCAAGAATTGTAAAGCGTTCAGGTCTTATAGAATGAGCAGTTTTAAGAGCTTCAATCACTTCTTCTTCAGATAGACCCAAATCCTTTGCTTTAATGGGGAGTCCAATCTTTTGCATAATTAATCTAATATTTTTCCAGTCCAAATCATGTAAATAAGCCATTATTAGAGTACCAAGAGCACATTGTTCTCCATGAAGAGCAGGCTTTACAGCTATGGCGTCTAATACATGACTGAACATATGTTCTGACCCGCTCCCTGGTCTTGAAGAACCAGCAACGCACATTGCTAAAGAACTACTAAGGAGAGCTTTAATTACAATTCTAGTGTATCCTTCTACTTGACTTCTTATAACATCAGCATTTTCAGTGATTAAAGTAACAGTCATCTGAGAAAGTGCTATTGAGTACTCACTTATTGGTTCATTTTTTAAACGATGAGCTAAAAGCCAATCTTTTATAGCAGTTTTTTTTGAGAGAATATCACCACATCCAGCTGCTGAAAAACGATAAGGTGATTGATCCAATATTTTAGTATCGGCAACTACAGCAATAGGTGGAAGCGCTTGAATAGAGTGTTTTTTTCCACTTCCAGTTATTGATGCTCTCGAGCTTGCAATACCATCATGAGAACAAATTGTTGGAACAGATATAAACCTTTGATTCGCTTTAAAAGAAATTAATTTTGCAATGTCAATAGGTCTTCCTCCACCCAAACCCAAGACAAATTCTGTTTTAGCTTCTTGCAATATTTCTGATTGAGAATCTACTTCTTCAAGAGTACTGTCTTTAATAATACTAACAGTAACATTTTTCGCACTATCTTCTAAAATACTTTCTACATCTTTTGCAAGTCTTGTTCTAAGGTAATCATCTGTTATTAATAGAATATTGTTACCAAGTGATAAACGATCAATAATCTCTGGCAAACTTTGCAACATATTAGCTCCCAAAGATAGCATTTGTGGCATCACAATGTGTTTGAATTCATTATTAACGCTATTCATCTCTGTAATGTAAAATACATAGGTAGTTTTTATACTTTAACTATGAGAGGAAAAAGTTAAACATCTTAAAGCGAATGAAAATGTAATGACACCAAACGATAACCATGCAGACGTATATGATTTAGGTGACAAATATGGTTATCTCCCGTATATGATTGAACGCTATGTTGAAATGTTGGGTACTGAAAGTACAAAGAGATTACTTCTTTTTAATGAAAAAAAACTTCCTAAAACAATAAGGTTAAACAGTTTAAGAGCACCATTTAGCAAAATTTTACGAAAATTACACGAAAAGGGCATTAAATTAAAAAAAATCGATGAACACTTACCAGAGGGACGAGAAGTATTAGAATCACCTTTTCCTCTAGGAGCCACTCCTGAGTATCTTAATGGATATTATATGCTACAAGGAAAAAATTCTCTATACCCTGCGATGTTACTTAATCCTAAATCAAACGAATTAGTGGGCGATTTTACAGCTGCACCAGGAGGAAAGACATCTCATTTAGCTCAGATAATGAAAAATGAAGGCACTATTGTTGCAATTGAAATAAGTTCAAAACGTTGCAGATCCTTAAAAGCGAATCTATCAAGAATGGGAGTTGCAAATACAATTGTTTTAAATATGGATGCACGAGGTGTTAAAGAACTTAATCTTAAATTTGATAAAATTTTACTAGATGTTCCTTGTTCGGGTTCAGGTATCATTATTACAGATCACACAAGAAAATCATCAAAGACTCTAACCGATCTCACAAATTTCAATCGATACCAGATAGAAATCCTAAGTAAAGCTCTAGAAGTTTTGAAATCAGGAGGAGAACTAGTTTATTGTACTTGTTCTCTTGAAATTGAAGAAAATGAAATTGTTATTTCTAAGGTACTTGAGATAGCAGATTTAGAGCTTAAAACAATAGAAATTTGTGGAGATACAGGATTGACAAAGTTCAAAGATTACCAAATAAATCCTGAATTGAGCAAAGCTAAACGCCTCTACCCACATAAAACAAATGGAGAAGGCTTTTTTATAGTAAAAATGGTGAAAATATGATGCAAAACGAAGTTGTTTTTCAACGAAGTGATGAGAAAGAAAAGGAAATAATCTACTCGTTTTTCGAAAAATATTTCGGAAAAGCATCATTAAAAGAATTGGAAAAATGGTTTTTGTGGATTAAGGAAGGAAAAACAAAAGAGGTATTTGTAGTTAACAAAAAAGTCAACCAAATATTATCAGCTCTTAGAGTGAAAGTGTTCTCAGCTGGCATTCCTTTAGGTAGTATTTGGGAAAATAAATTTCAACTTGAAGTAGAAGGATCTAGTTTGATGAAAGACTTCACTTCCAAAATTGTTCAAATAAAAACCGACCAATTCCTTTATGGAAAACCTATTTTTACAAGTAATGTTAAGAAGGCTTTTGGAGAATTTAATAAAAATGACACAGTTATAGTAATTGGTAAAGATGGACTACATTATGGTGTAGGTAAGGCACAGATTAGTTCTCGGAATCTAATAGAAGTAGAACCTAATACTGTTTTTATTAAAGGTTATGAACAAAAACCATTTGATAGAGGTTATTACCTAAGAAAAGCTGGTTAGATCCTTTTTCTAAAGATTAATAGTTTTCTTTGTATAAAGAAACCGGCTCGTGGTTTAAAACAAAAGATATAAATAATACGTTTTTTCATCTCTATTTGCCTATTACCATTAAATGTAAAAGGAGAGCTATTGTTTCTATATAGTTTGTACATTGTTGAGTGTTAAAG
The DNA here is from genome assembly GCA_019057815.1 of Candidatus Heimdallarchaeota archaeon. Lineage (GTDB taxonomy): Archaea > Asgardarchaeota > Heimdallarchaeia > Heimdallarchaeales > Heimdallarchaeaceae > 18H4-34. The sequence continues at coordinate 96,062 of JAHLWR010000006.1, read as the reverse complement.
GTGGGGCATATTGAGTTTTAATGAAGTTTTAAATAAAGTTACACGACAAATACATGAACAACTTCCTGACAATTCAGAGATAACACAAATTGAATTTGAAGGTCCTGAAGTAGCTATTTATTCAAAAAATCCTAGAGTGTTAGTAAATGATGAAACCATTGTGAAAGAGCTTGCAAAACAACTTAGAAAAAGAATTGTTATCCGCTCTGATCCAAGTGTAAGGTTACCTAAAGACGAGACTATTTATCTTATAAATGAGTTAGTTGGAGAAGCAGGAAACATAACCTCTATTGATTTTGACAATATAGTTGGAGAAGTGATTATCGAGGCATTAAAACCTGGAGTAATAATTGGAAAATCTGGTGAAATGTTAAGAACAATCATAGCAAAAACATTTTGGCGCCCAAGAGTCATGAGGACACCTCCAATTGAATCGAGAGTTATCAAAACAATTAGATATCTATTCCAAGAGCACTCTAAAAAGAGATTAGAAATATTGAGAAATATCGGAAAACGAATTCACCGACCACCAATTTATCGAGATGATACCATCCGTGTAACAGCTTTGGGAGGATATTCCGAAGTAGGAAGGAGTTGTTCACTTATTCAAACAGGAGAAAGCCACATACTAATCGATTGTGGAATAAATGTAGGCAGCAACACACCCAACAATATGTTTCCACGTTTTGATTTGCCAGAATTTGATGTAGATCTATTGGAGGCAGTTGTTGTATCCCATGCGCACTTAGACCATTCAGGGTTTATTCCTTATTTGTTTAAATATGGTTACCAAGGTCCGGTTTATGTGACTAGACCCACAAGGGACTTGATGACTATGTTACATATCGATTATCTGGATGTTGCAACAAAAGAAGGAAAAACTCTCCCTTATATGCAAAGAGATATCAGAGAAGCGGTTCTTCATACTGTGGTTTTGGATTATGGAGAAGTCACAGACATATCACCCGATGCAAGATTAACGTTCCACAATGCTGGTCATATAGTAGGAAGTGCCATTCCTCACATCCACATTGGTGAAGGAGTATATAACATGGCTTTCGCCCATGACATAAAATTTTCAAAATCAAATCTTTTAGACGCCGCAACAGTTAGATTCCCACGATTAGAAACATTATTTATTGAATCTACCTATGGAAAACCACAAGATGTGCTCCCATCTAGGTCTGAATCTGAGAAACAGTTGAAGAACATAATAAAGGAAATTATTAGTGGTGGAGGAAAAGTTCTCATACCTGTGCTAGCTGTTGGAAGAGCACAAGAGATTATTGTTGTTATAGAAGAATTGATGAGAAATGGAGATATTCCTCAAGTTCCAGTATATACAGATGGCATGGTTCGTGAAGCTTCGGCGATAACAATATGTAACCCAGAGTTCCTTTCAAAATCCTTACGTGAAAGAATATTCCATGTTGGTCAAAATCCATTTTTGGCTGAACAGATGAAACATGTTTCGTCTAGCGAAGAAAGAGAGCTCATAGTAAATGGTGATCCAGCTATTATTTTAGCAACAAGTGGTATGTTATCTGGTGGACCAAGTATTTTCTATTTCAAGAAACTATGTGAGGATCCGAAAAACGCACTTATTTTCGTGAGTTACCAAGGTAAGGGAACGCTTGGAAGAAGAATACAGAAAGGAATAACTGAAATCCAGCTAATCGAGGATAGAAAAACTGTAATGTACAGCATCCAGGCTAAAATTCATAGTATAACTGGATTTACAGGTCATTGTGATAGAAGAGAATTAGAGAACTACATCGCCAAGGTTTCACCAAAACCAGAAAGATTCATCATCCTTCACGGTGAGGAATCAAAAACGACAAAATTTGCTTCATATGTTTACAGAGCTGCAAAAAGAGAGAGTTTAGCACCAAAAAATGGTTCAACAATAAGACTAAGATAGGTAATTACAACCTGAAATTCCAAATTTCATCCCTTAAGTGATTTATAACCCTAACGGCCTTCCCTTTATTTGTTTTGCTGAAATCCTTGTGAGATATTAGGGAGATTCCTACAGCGATTATTGTATCTGCTTTCTCTTCACGAACAACCACAAAATCTCCTTTCTCAATTACATCATCAAAATAAACTATACCTGGAAACATTATATCAGCACCATTTAAAACAAATTTAATGGCACCTACATCGACAACAACTTTGTGCACTAATAATTTAGATTCCCGTAAACAATGAATTGAGGGAAAGAATTGGTTTTTCCATTGAAACAACCAAATTTTTTTTTCTTTAACCACAAAAGTACCTTTATCAGTTTTGATTTTTTCAAGTTTATCTTTTTTATTAAAAAATGTTTGAGCTTGTTCTCCAAGCACATTCAATAAATCAACAACTAGTTGTTTGTTCTCTTTATTAGATAAAACATTCCTTGATTTAACAAGCATGATAATCCTCCTTTTTGAGCTATCGTTTCATTTATTCTGATTGTAATTTTTCTAAAATGTGATTATATGATACTTTAATAGCTTCATACTTATCTTTAGAAGAGTGACCAAGTAAGAATAATTGTTCTTCATTTTCAAGGCGACGACTATACTCTTCTTTAAGCGATGTAATATATTGATCTATTGCATCTTCTAAGTTTGACACTATTTCAATTCCGTGAGCAGGAAGAGAGTAAAGGTATTTTAAGGTTGGAAAGGTTTCTGCTCTTCTCTCAATTAAACCTACATCAAGCATTTGTTTTAGATGTTTTTCAACAGCTGGTCTTGAAATCCCCAATTCTTTTGTAATTTCGTCAGCTGTTAACTTCATGTTATTCAATAGGTAAAGAACTCTTCTACGTGTTGTATCCCTAAAAATTGAAAATAATAAATCGACAATGGGAGGATAAGTAGTTTCACTAACCATTGTTAATTTTTTTAGCTTTATCATTTATATTTTTTTGGTATTAACCGAATAGCTAAAGCTTACAACCCAGCATTTTAGGGGTGTAGTTAAATGATTAAACAAAATATTATATAAAGTGGTGATAAAAAAGACTTGAGGCGATAAAAATGAGTGAAAACGATATCGAAATGCATAAAGAATTACTAGAACTCCTCGAAAAGAGACATAAAGAAGGGGAAATTGACGATAATAGTTTTAATGAGCTAAAAAAGAGATATGAGAAGAAATTGGAAGACGCACAAACTAATTTTGAAGAATTGGAAAGAGCTCCACAGATCAAAGTGGCTGGCTCCCAAACACTCACACCGGATTCTTTATCGGTTTCTGGATCTGCAAAAATACCGGGGGGTAAGATGATGAGAGATATTCGCATAGCCGGAGCTGGAAAAATTGATGGTGATATTGAATGTAAGTCTATCAAATGCGCAGGAGCTGTAAAAAGTACGGGAAGCATTACTGCTCATGGAATAGTAAAAGCATCTGGCTCATTCAAGTGTGAAGACTTTCTTCATACAGATGAGGATGCAATCTTTAGCGGAGAAGCAAAAGTTGTTGGTGAGATAATAGCTCAAGGTCACCTGAAAGCATCTGGCTCATTCAAGTGTGAAGACAACGTTCAAGCAATAAATGGCGTCACTCTGTCAGGTGCATCTACTATTGAAGGTAACTTAGTTTCACAGAAAACTATTGACATAACAGGAAGAGCTACAATTAGTGGTGATGTTGTGGGTGAAAATGTCTATTTTAAATCAAAGAGATTTGCATTTGAGATAAGACTTTTTAGACGAAGAGAACTTTCAACTGTTGAGGGTAATATTTTCGCTCAAAACGAAGTAGAAATTGATGATATATACGTAGAAAGAGATGTCAAAGGTAAGATTGTAAAATTAGGTCCCAATACTAAAATTCATGGGACAGTTTATTATGTAGAAGATTTGCTGATAACAGATAATGTAAAATTGGAAAATGAACCAGTAAAAATAGCTGAAGAGGCTTTGAAGCTTTAACATGTTTCCCTCTTTTTACCTTACAAAAATCGCATTTTCCAATTGTTCTTGATCTCTCATTTAAGTCTATTAGAAGATTAGGTCCCTTTTTTCCCCAACTTATCTGTTGTTTTTTTTCTAGTAACAAGTACTATCAAGAAGGTAAAAAGCTATTTTTACCTAAATGTAAAGAAAGATTTGAAGCATATACTTTCAATGATATACTAAAATTTTATTGAAAAAATATCCAACAGATGTTATAGTCCTTCACTCAAAATTGAGTGAGATTTTTTTGAAAAATTGGTTTTCAAGAAAGCTACCACAGAGAAAACTAACATAAAGTTATTATGTTATGTTAGAAGAAATAACATAATAAGTTTTAACCCATCTCTATATAAATCAAAGCATTAAAAATAAACGAAGAGTAATAAACGAAGGGTAGAAAATGAAGGCAATTATACATCTAGAAGAAAACTTAAATGTCAAATCAGGACCAAAAGGAGAAACAATTTCTGTTGAGTCACAAGGCGTTTTAAGCATTATAAACACAAGCTCAAAAACGACTATTTGGGGAATCAACTTAAAAGCTGATTATCAAGAAGACATTCAAGATTTTAGTGAAGAAATTATACCACATGTTGAAGCGGGAAAAGAATATACTTGCGATTACAAAACAAAGGTAGAGGCTTTATTTGAAATCAATGAGATATTCGACACAAATTTTGATGGAGATGAAGTAAACCCAGATAACAAAGATTTAGTATATAATATAGACCAGAGTCTTGCATTCAAAATCACCATCAAAAACAATTTTGAATTTGATTTAAAAAGCATCACACTAGAAAAACACTTCCTTCCCGATACAAAAGATATTAGAGCTATAGAACCTTTTGCAGGCGAAATAACTATAACTGAAAGTGATAGAATTGTGACATGGATTCTTCCTGAATTAAAAGCAGGAGAATCTGCATCGCTAATTATTTCATCTACTTGTCATCCTACAAATGTACAACCATACAAAACAGGAATTATTATCTGCCGATGTGAAGCTGATCACATATTAAGCTCAATTGTTCCAACAATTGATGGAGAATGTGATAATGTTGATTTATCGATTGAAGCTATCGAAACTTCAGCTCCAAATCAATGGAAAATTAATTTTGGTCTGAGAAATGCAAGTGGTTTTGAAATATTCCTGAAATATGTTAACATACATGTTAATGGTGAAGAAAAATATTCCGAAAAGCCCCAAGAAGAATTAGAAACATTTGAAGACGAGCCTATTTGGAAACAAAGTATTATTGTAGAATCAACAGGATATCCAGAAATCACAAAAAATTTCGATTATTATACTTTATTTGATGTTACAGAGCATTCTATTATAGTATTTGAAAAAGAGAATGATCAAATTTATGTGTTAAAAACAAGCGCAACGAAATATTTTGATCCACTAGAAGTTGTAACCTACGCAGTTACTAATCTAGTTGCAACTATTGACATTGTGAACACAGGCACTGCAAACGTAGGCAGAATAGAAATCGAAGATACAATTCCAAGTTATGTTGAATTCCATCAAGTTTCTGCTGAAACCTCAGGTAATACAATTGAGGTGGATTTTGTTGAGAGACCAAAAGCTAAGCCAAAACCAGTCGTGGATGAAGAAAGAGAAATAGCAACTTTTGAAGCTCTAGAACAAGAACCTGAATTAGCTCCAGAAACAGAAATAGAAGAAACAGAAAAAATACCAGAAGATACCACTACAGTACGCAAATACCACTACATCATTTCCGATTTAAACATAAACCCCGGACAAATTATAAAGTTAAAAACAATTGGTATTGCTAATAAACCAAGAGGAGTAGGTCCCCAATCAGCTGCTGTAGAAATCAAAGCATATGCAACAAAACCAACAAAACCACATGTAGCACTAGCTGAAATGGAAGGGAAGGAACCAACTCTTATAATTGAGTTTAAGAAACGTTCGTACAAGTTAACATCAATCTTCACAAAGAAGGAAGAAGGGGATTTTGAAATAAAGATACCTATTACAAACAGCGGTGAAATGGCTCTAGAAAATGTGATTATCACGCAACCTATTTTCAATGCTCAATACTCCAGTCATACTCCACCTACAGTAGATGTGAAAATTGAGGGCAGTAATGTAAAATGTCATATAAAGCGCATTAACACTGGCGAAACTATTACTTTAACTCTACATATCAGAGCAGATGGTCCGGTAAGACAACAGCAAGCAACAATTAGAATCGAAGATTAATTTTTTCTTCTTTTTTTTTATATTCTTTATTTAACAATTTATTAGTCAAACCAAAAATAGAAGAATAGTGCAATAATCTACATCGATAAGAAAAGAGAACAAGATTGATTTACAACTTGTATAGTTCTTTATACTTGTTTTCAATATAGTTTACAAAGTATTTAATATTAAGAGGTTCACCTGTGACATTTTCAACCAAATCAAGACCATCATAAAAACCACCCTTTAAATGAATATTATCGGCCAGCCATTGACGAATAGGAGTAAAGGAACCATTTTGTAGAATATCTCGCCAGTTGAATAATTCATTATTTAATTTAGTAGCGATTTGAGAAGAAATTAAATCACCAATACCATAACCATAGAAGTAACCATAATATTGACTATACCAATGTAAATCTTGCATCACACCTAGTGTGTCATTTGGCACTTTTACACCTAAATATTTAAAGTGTTTTTCATTCCAAATTTGAGGTAAGTCTTTGATTTCTATCTTTCCAGCAAATAAGTCTCGTTCTATTTCGAAGCGGATAATTATATGTAAAATGTAGGTTACCTCATCTGCTTGAATTCTAATAAAACCAGGAGTAACTGCATTGAGAGCTTGATAGAATTGTTCCATATCAATATCGTTGAATGCCCCTTCAGTCACTTTCTGGAATCTAGGGTAATAATAAGTCCAAAATTCTTTTGAACTAGCTATAATATTTTCTAGAAATCTTGACTGGGATTCACCAAAGCTAGGGGAAGACGAAGCATAAATTGGTTGCCCAAACCATTCAAGGTTAGCTTGCAAGCCATTTAAAGCATGACCACACTCATGTGCTCCAGCTAGAAAAGCAGATAGCACATTGTCCTCATGATACTTCACTGTCACTCGTACATCGTTTAACCCACACCCTATTGTCAATGGGTGTTCAACTTCATCTATTCGTCCCACTGCTTTTTCCGAGTAGAAATCATATTCTAGGAAAGTTGCTAGGTCTTGTACCATTTTAACTTGCACATTTCTTGGTACTTTTCTTGATAAAAACGACCTGTCTGGTTGGTTTTCTGATTCTGTACATTTCTTAATAAATGGGATTAAGAACACTTTTACCTCATCAAAGAGTTTCGTTAGTTTCTCCACACTAAATCCTTTATCTCTATGATCAATCAAAGCATCAAAAGAATCGTGCATATTTTTTGATTTTGCATACAATTCAGCTACTTGTACATTAAGTGCAAATAGTTTCTCCATATCAGGAAGTACCATTTGAAACTCTTTCTTCGCTTTCGCTTTTTTCCATGTTTCTAACGTTTTATTTGATTGAGTGGCCATTTGGCCTACTAGTTCACTAGTAAGTATTGTTCGACTATCATAAGATCTGCGTATAAGTTCTACGTTGCGCTTCTGAAGAGAGTCTAATGAATCAATCTTTTCACTTTGTAATAATAAATCGGCAAAGCTAGAATCAATCCACATTTTGTGTAATTTTTGACTAATATACTTGAATTGTTTTGCTCGATGTTCTACAGCTGATGGTGGCATGTAAGTATTCATATCCCAGTAAAGAACACCACTTATAGATCCAAAAAGTTGCATTTCTTGATATCTTTCTAATAGTTGTTCATATGCTGATTTCATTTAATCTCATTTTCAAATTTGCTTAGATATTCAAAAAGATTATCAACGAAGTTGAAGCAATAAAAATTTTGAAAATTAAAAAAAGAAAAAAGGGGTATTACTTGGTTTTCAAGGATTTTCTTCTTATAATGTACCTAAATACTTAGCCTTCTCACCAAGATATTCCTCTATACGCATAAGTTGATTATATTTAGCTGTGCGTTCGCCACGAGCTGGCGCTCCCGTCTTTATTCTTTCAGCTTTAATTGCTACTGCCAAATCAGCAATGAAATCATCACAGGTTTCTCCTGAACGATGAGATATATTAATGCCCCAACCATCATCTTTTGCTAAGTTTGCTGCTTGAAGGGACTCTGTAAGCGTTCCTATCTGATTGACTTTTAATAATAAGTAATTTGCAGCCTTTTGATCTATTGCCATTTGGATTCTTTTTGGATTTGTTACCGTTAAATCATCAGCAACAATTGATATCTCTGGCAATCTAGCTTTAAGTTTGGCAAAAGTTGTAAAATCGTTTTCATCGAATGGATCTTCTAAGCTTATTAGTGGGTATCTTTTTACTAAATCAACATAATAATCGACTAATTCTTCACCAGTTAACTTCTTTCCATCTACCTCATAGAGATTATCGCTGAAGAATTCAGAGGCTGCAGCATCTAGTCCTATAGATATTTGTTTTCCTGACTCATATCCTGCACCTTCAATTGCTTCCATTAACATATTTAATGCTTCAGGAGCAGTATCTACTGGACTTCCAAAGCCACCCTCGTCACCCAAATTTATTGCAGAAGGACCGAATTTCCTGAGGTTAACCTTTAAGACTTGATATACTTCACATGCTGCTCTTAATGCTTCTTTGAAATTGGTAAAACCGTGAGGTAAAATCATGAATTCTTGAATTTTAAGATTTCCACCAGCATGTTTCCCCCCATTAATAACATTCAACATTGGAACAGGTAAAGTACAAGCTTCTCTATTCAAATATTCAAATATTGGAATACCTAAGCTATTTGCCGCAGCTTTACATACAGCAAGTGAAACACCCAATATCGCATTGGCACCCAATTTAGATTTACTATCCGTTCCATCTATCTCAAGCATTAACTTGTCTATTTTCTCTTGTTCTGTCACTTCGTACCCGATAACTTTGGGTGCGATTATCTCTTTGATACTCTTTACAGCTTTCAAAACACCTTTTCCAAGAAATCTATGATTTTTATCACGAAATTCCAACGCCTCATATTCACCCGTTGAAGCCCCAGAAGGTACCAGTGCACGTCCAAAAGCTCCGTTTTCAGCATATAGATCAACTTCAACTGTTGGATTTCCTCTTGAATCTATTATTTCTCGTGGGATAATTTTAGTAATCTTTACCATATCAATCAAGTTTCTATGTAAAAAGAAGTTATTAAGGATTTTTGGGTTGAGTCTTAATCATTCTCTGTAAAATGTTCAAAACCTTTTTTTGGTAACACATAATTACTGAAAAGCGGATCAAGAATGACTACACCCTTTTGTTCTTCAGTAAACGTTCCTAAATAATAAATATCCAATCCTAACTTTTTAGCCTTTTTCTCAACATATTTTTTGTGCTTAGGAGACACAACAAAAAGTAATTCAAACTCCTCCCCACCTTGAAATGCGAGTTCCAATGGGTTCAAACCTCTTTTTTCTGCAAATGCAGCCACTTCAGAATCAATTGGAACGTGATTAACTTTAATCCCTAGATTATTTAATGTGCTTAATGTTGAAAGACTTACGAAAAGCCCATCAGAACTATCAATACAAGCTATAATTGGTGAACTGCTGAATAGTGGAAGATAAGATATCTTTGCTTCAGGTTGATTAACAGATTTATTACTCTTCTCAGCTAAACTAGACGGGACAGATAAGTCTTCTAATTGAATTTTAAAACCTAAAGAAGTCCAACCAAACAAACCAGTGCTATACACTAAATCACCGTTCTTTGCTCCTTTTCTAGATACTAAAGATTCTTTTTTGCTAAGTCCGAATGTAACAACATCAATAATAACATCACAGCTTTCATTCAAATCTCCACCGAGAAAAGACACGTTATATGTGGTGCATTGCTCTTTGACTCCTTCAAGTATTGCCATTGCTTCTTGAACACCCATGTTTGAGGGGAACCCAACACTTACTAGACATCCTAAAGGTTTTACTCCTTTTGCAACAATATCGCTTACAGACATAGTTACAGCTTTATTACCTATTTGTGTAGGTGACATACTAGGAAGAACGTCTGTTTTCTTAACTAACATATCTACATTCAACACTAATATCTCTCCAGAAGGTAGAAGGAAAGCAGAAGCATCATCATCAAATCCTAAAATATCATCATCAATCAAACCTGCAATTTTAGCCAAAAAAACCCGCTCTCCTATGTCTTTTATTCTTTTATTAAATTCAAAGCTCATTTTAATCCTCAAACAAATCTGTTTCCAAGCTATTTTTGATTACAATGCTCTTCTGATATATGTTACCCTTTCACATTTTTAATGAATCGCCCAAGAAGTAAGAAGGGAAGGAAATGATGCTACCCACCAAACATCCCTAGTATGTAGAAAAAGAACACAAACAAGCCTATAGGCACGGTGGCCGCGACGAAAGCATTTATCCAAGCCATTTTTCCTGTAATTCTGAAACCAAAAGATGTGTAAACTAACACAATTAGCCATAAAGCTATCATTATGAATTTATAAGCTATGATTGCACCAGAGCTATTAAACACAATTAAAAAACTGAGTATTGCATTGAATGAAGTAGAAGTACCTAAACCGCCTGGTGGACCCATCAAAGTAAAAAAGATACCTAAAAACTCCCCTATAACAACAGGAGCAATAGAATATCCAACGATAGTACGGAGCTGTTTGGTTGAAAGATCTGAACCTAACATCGCAGCAAATTTGGCCATAAACCAAGTACCCATAGAATAGAGAAGTTTATAGACCAACCATATTGTAAACGGTAGAAACAGGATACTTAGTAGGAACATGATAAAACCCAGTGAGATTTGGAACTTTCCAGGAGCGCCTGGATCTATTACGAAAGCAAAATCAAATCCTGTTTTCACGACTAGTAGAATATAAAAACGTAATGACAGAAAGAGTGAGAATATGAGAATAAGTAAGTTCCCCCCTTTTGTTTCTGTTGCTACTCCCATCTCTGCTATTGTAGGAAAAGGATGACGGAAGAAGTTATAAACACGGATAAAGACCTCTTTTATCGAAGGTTTGTAGGCGAATTTCTTCATTTCATACTCTAACAAACCAAAACCACAAAATGGGCAGACAGAATATTCCAAAGGGACACTTTCAGAACAACTGGAGCATTTTTGTGTGTTCTCACTCATATTTATTCAATTCCTATTACCAATTTGTAATTAATAATTGTTGTGGCTAGGAAACTAAAAGGAAAATGTCTACAAGAAACAAGAAGTTCCATGTTTCTATTTAAATTTCTGGAATCTCTTTATCAAAATGATAAGAATTGGAAGTGTTATTAGTATTAACTGAAAATCTAAATACGCTTTAACAGAAATAAGTTCAACCTCGAAAGTTGTTTTAGAGAGAACAAGGCTGAGAGAATAATTTCCAAAAGAAGTAGTCCCGTTTAAAAATAAACCAGTTGTAGTATCATAATATAAATCTGAATATTGACCATAATAGTTCTGAACATGGAAAATTTTTGCATTAAATGTATGTTGTTTACCATTTATAACTAGACTCAAATCATTTTTGTTCTCAATGGTAGTATTTGCTGAAACAACAGAGTTCTCTATTGAATCCCAATCGGAAAAATTTGCAAAGAAACCACCACTCCACGGATAAATGCTGATAATCAAAGCACTTGCGAGATCAACATCACTAACATTTTCAAAAGTATAATTTCCAAGCTGGATATTACCCACATAGTCTGTATCAATGCCACCTAAAATTGTGTAAGAAATATTATCACCTTTTGAAACAGACCAATTACCAAAATAAGTTCCAGGAGGCCAACTACCCCAAAAACCATTGATTGTTTCACTTGATGCAACAACGTTATAAGTTACTGTGTCACCTATATTAATCTCAAAAACGAAATAAGCTCTAGCATTCAAGGAAGAAATCAAAATCAACAGAACAAAGAGTATAGTTATTTTAAAAGGAATATTAATAGTTTTAAACAATTTAGTTGCACCTTTCTGTTTTAAGATATTGTTGAAACCTGACTCTTAGATTTATTTTGGCGGGCGAGGCAGGACTTGAACCTGCGACCTCCAGATCCGAAGTCTGGTGCCTTATCCGAGCTAGACTACTCGCCCACTTCTTATTTGTCGATTTTTACATCATTATTTTTATCTTTTCTGATTAATGAATGTAATGTAAATAAAAATGATAGGTGAATTCAAGCTTGTATTATTTTAACTTACCGAGGTAAGCCGTTATCAATCCAACTGTTTATCAGACGCTCAAATTCACTCTTTTTCTTTATTGATTGTGTTTGATAAGAATATATCTGAGCCATTGCCAAACCACCCAATTCGATGTAAGCTTCATCCATATCACAAATAGCAGATACTCTAGCTTTAAAATTCTCGTTTGAATCAGCTTGGTCAACATAGGAAATAAAGAGTTTGAGTATTTTTTCAACTTTTGGTGATACTTCTCTTTCGTCTTTAATGGGTTTAATCCCAATGTCTACTTTCTCAGGCGTTTCCTTTTTCTTTAACTCGGGTTCGGGTTCGGGTTCGGGTTCGGGTTTAGGTTTGGGTTTGGGTGTAGGAGCTTTAGGTATTTCTTCAGGTTCAGCAAATAGGTTTTCTTTAATTATAGGTTGTGAAGATGTGGTGGAAACCTTATCTGATTGAACGGTAGGAGATGTAGAAGAAGTCGAAACCGCGGTTTTGGAAGGGGCTGATGGTGGTTTTGAAGGTTGTACAAATCTTATTTGGTCAGGAGATATTGTTTCCTCTTTTTTTGCGTCTATGATTGAGGGTTCTTTAGTTTTAACCACCTTTGCTTTTTGAGCAGAAACTAAAAAATCACCTGGTATATCGAATACTAAATTTTTTGGTAACTCTTTACCTTTTGATATAATTTCTAGACCTTTTTCGATTTCATAACTTAAAGTTTGGAGCGGTTCATATTTTAGACCAAATTCTTTGACTTTTTCTTTCATTGTTTGACAAGCAGCTGTCATTAGCCCGATTTGCTTCTTATAATCTTGTATTTCAGTTTTCAGGTCAGTCTCTTCGGAATACTCTTCCTCTAAAGCACCAACAGAACCCAAAAGAGCACTCATTTGCATTTTAAGTTCTTCACGTTCTGCATCGTACAAATCTTGCTGAAGTTTACTATCTTCAATTGCCTTGTCTAACTGCGTTTTTTCTTCTTGGAGCTTATCTTTTTCTTCTTGAAGTTCTTCAACTATTTTGGAAAGATGATCTAATTCAGAAGTTAATTCTTGTACTTTCTCATCAGATTGAACTTGAGACATCTTTTCTTGTAGTTTTTCAAATAACTTAATTCTTCGCATAGCTAGTTGGGGTGAAATATTCTCGTTCTTCATGAAGTTTAATATGTACTCCAAATCCATGAGTTGTATAGTATATTTGGAAAGTAATTCTTCCAAGGTAGTTGTTTGTTCAGTCATCACACTCTATTTATCTATTATAGATTAAATTAATAAAGTTTAGTTTATTATTGAACTAAATATGTATAGCAATATAAGGCCTATAAGCTAGATTTGTTGCACAAAACTAGCCTATAAAGAACCTATATCACTAAGAAAGGATTGCTCAATTAGGAAATGTTTTTTTATCTGCGTATACCTTTCTATAAAGGAGACGAGAAAATGGTAGAACTGAGAGGATTAATGGTAAACAGGTTAATTGTATTGATACAAATTTTTGTTTTTCCTGCTTATTTTTATGTGTGGTTCTTATTGGGACCGATGAAAGACTTGACACTTGACAAATTCTTCTTTTGGGGAAGTAATCCACTTTCAGGTACAGGTGAATTAGTTATTTTAAAAATACTTTCACCTCTCATATTTGCTCTCCCGTTTACACTTTTCTCGATTGTTAAAGCTAACAGAATATCTGACACTTATGAATTGATGTGGCGAAGTTTAGGGAAAGTTAGAATTGATACTCGTCTTTTTTACTTTGTTAATGCTATATTCTGCTTATTTTTCTTCATTTTACCATTTGGAGGACCCATATTAGCTGTTTTCGGAGCATTTTTCGCAGTAAAATTGCTTTTATACGCTTTTGGTATTAAGAAACATGTTCCGGCAATTCTTATTGTTATTCCAGGATTATTTTTAGCTACAATCCCATTAATGGTCACAATTGCGTTTTACAGCGAATATCAGCTAGTTATAGTGCCAATTCTTAGCGAGTGGTCAGATATTGCACCTATTTTCTATGGTGCTGTTTTATGTTTGGCTTGTGCTATAGCTATTGGAAACTTTTTCGTTTTTCTTCGCGAAGGAGCATCACAAGTATCTTATACTAAACCAGTTCAACCACGAGTAGTTCTATTCATTAAAGGGGGTCTACTTGGTGGAATTGTTCTTCTTTATGGTTTAGTATCTAAATGGGATCCAGCACACACATCAATGTATATAATAAATATAGTTGCAGTGATTTTAGGGGTCTTAGAAACGGTAATAAGATGGAGAAAGAAATTCTCAAAAGCTGATAATAATAATGGAGGGTCATTTATGGTTGCAGTCTTTATCGCAATAAATTTCGTTGCTCGTTTCTGGGCAGGAGCTATTTCAATTATTATTGGTCTTTCAGGATTCCTTTTCTTTGCTCTTTTCTTATACGCGTATAAATCTGCCACCGACGAAACACTATTTGACAGATGAAATTTATTTTCCCCTATCCTACACTTTATTTGAAATAATGGTAAAATATCAGAATTTTCCTGCTAAAAAAATCAAACCACAATTCTTATAAGATGTGTATTGAACTCCAAAACAACATCTCTGACCAATAGGGGTATTTAGAATGAGCGATGAATATTTTAACCCAGAAATAATCGAAAAAATCAAAGCAAAAACAGAAATTCAGATAAAACAAATTGATAAAGAACAAAAAGCAACTATAGAGAGTATTTCATCAGAAACTGAGAAAAAAATAAAAAAATTGAGAGAGAGGATAATAGAGGAGGCTTCTGAACAAGCTGAATCAGAATTTCAAAAAGAGAAAGCAAAACAAAAATTAGAAATTAGACTAAAAAAAACTAAATTTCAAGATAAGTTAGTTGAAGATCTTATTGAGGAATCTCTAAAAAAAATAGAAACCTTAACCAAGACTGAGAAATACTCTAAAAGTTTAGAGAAACTGATTTTTGATGCAGCTAGTACCCTAGAAGAGCCAGATTTAGTAATTTGCTGTCGTAAAGAAGATGAAAAACTTTTAACAAAAGAATTCTTGGCTGGGATTTCTAAAAAGCTTAAAAAAGATGCAAAAATTGATACAAAATTTAGCTTAGCTGATAAGTTTATAAGTTGCAGAGGTGGTGTCATTTTGCAGATTTTAGATGGTAAAATAAGAATCGACAACACCTATGAAAAAAGACTAGAAAGGTATGATGAAGATATTAAAAGAGAACTCTCATTGATGTTAATAAAAGAATAAAGCTGATTTTTATGAATACAATAAGCAATAGGAAAATTATTTCGCTAGTTATATTTCTAGCTATGGCGTTTGCAAGCGTTGCATATAATGTTAATGCTCTACAAGAGGAGTTGATAATTGTAATGGATGGCTCTATCTCTGAGACAGTTATCACACGAGGTTCTATAGTGAATTTTCATGGTACGGCAACAAATTTAGGGGACGATTCTGTGGAAATTATATCACTTAATGCAGATTTTATTCACTCTGAAAATAACACCCAATACGATATAACTTACACAGTCGGACTAGATTTTGATCATAGAACAATTGGTCCAAACGAGACATATACTGCAACATTACAAGCAGAAATAACCAATTATGAAGCAACGTACAATGTTTCAATATACTTTGTCATTGCGAATCCTTACAATTCAACAGTAGGACCGGTTGCAAGAGATTTTTATTTGATTAATAATCTTGAGGTTAGAGTTCTTGCTAAATCCAGTTCATCAGGTGCAGTTCTTTTAATAGGTACCATTTTCGCGATAGGTATAGGTATAGTCGCACTTTATCTAATCTACGGGTGGCTTAAAGAAAGAAGAGCTAAAAAGAAATACTCTTAAAAGTATTACTTTTTTTCTTTCTATCTTTCTAAATTATTTTTGTGCATTTTTCTTGCAAATATTAGAAAGCCTGTGTGTCCCACCATCCAGGTTTTAGGACGTATTGCATTCTTCTTAAGTTGTATTTCTCTTTTTATTAGTTCTATTGCTGTTATATCACCAAAGTTGAGCAGCTTAAGTTGCTCGAAAATTTTCTCAATTTGATTATAGGTTGGGAGAAATATAGACATTAAGCCACTAGGACGTAAAACATCATAAGCGTGATGTATCACCTCTATAGGATTACCCAAATCTAGAACCACAGCATCAACATTTTCCTCATCGAACCCTAAACTAGCATCTTTATGTTTTAATGTAACATAAGGTGTAAGATTAAGTTTCTCAATGTTCTTTGTTGCTGTTTTAAAGGCGTTTTCTCTTATTTCATAGCTATAAACATGTCCTTCAGGCTTGACGTAAGTTGCTAAAATAGAAGTTAGTGCCCCACTTCCCGTACCAGTTTCTACTACCTTGGAACCAGAAGAAATACCACCGTTCAATAAAATTGCGCCAATATCTTTAGAGTAAAGTATTTGTGAACTGTGGGAGATATTTTTCAAATAGTCGCTTGGAAGAGGTTTGTAAATTGTTAAAGGGGTGGATTTACTAGTAAGGAGTCTTATGCCATAGGGTTTCCCAATTATTTCATCATAGTCAAAATATCCCTTGTGACAATGAAATTGTTTTCCGCTTTTCACCTTGACTATCCAACGTTTTTTGTCATCCAACACTATAAGAACATCAGAACCTTCTCCAATTAAGCCATTGGAGTTTATCGCAATATCGGACATGATTATCAGCAAATATAGAAAAATGAAGGGATTTATATCTTATTTTGTTTGTGACACACGTTATTGCATGAACATGTAAGATATACTAGAATATTCACAAAACGAAGTGCCTATGAAAAAGAATGAGAAAGATCAGTATAATCACAATAGTAAGTTTCAAAAAAATCAGATTGTTTCTCGCAAATAAACTAATTCATAGATATTTTCTTTCAAATCGTAGACATTACCCTATTTTTTCTTATCTTTTCGGAAATAGAAAAAGTAAAGACATATATTAAAACAAGTTATGATAGGGCTTCAATCACTGGTGAAAATATGACTGAGAAGAAAACAGAATTTAATGTAACAAAGAAGATGTTAACTTATGGACTAGCCGCACCAATTGTTTTCAGTATCATGGGTATGGCAATAGCCTTTTTTGCTACAAAAGAATCACCAACTCAAATAAAAGCAATTGCTATGATAGCAGGAACATTAACAGGATTACTTCTATCCATTATAGGTCTACTTATCATCCAGAAAATAATAAATAAAAAGATTGGAGAAAAGAAAAAACCGAATTTATAGATAAACAAATAATACCTCCTTTATTAGTTAAACTTTTTAAGAACTAAAACTCTTATATTTATGGATTGTGTCCTTCCTTTCACGAAAAATGATGTTTTGGATGTTTTTAGAAAAACAAAAACACTCCTAATTGATTTTGATGGCACGCTTGTTGACTATAAAAAAGCTGCAGACAAAGCTCTTGAACAATTATTTCAAGAGCATAAGTTACCAAAAAAAGTTTTGAAGGCTGGAAAAAATGATTTCGAAAAGATAAATAATAGCCTTTGGAGAGAGTTTGAGAAAAACACTCTTACATTAGAAGAAGTTAGGATTCAGAGATTTGAGAAAATGAAGGAAAAATATGCCTTTGAAGATAGTCCTAAGAAAATCGATGAAGAATACCTTAGTTATTTGATAAAAAATACTACGCTCGATCCGAAGTCACTAAGTTTGTTGAAAAAAGCAAAAAATAGAGGAATTAATCTTTTTATAGTGTCTAATGGCATTCATTATGTTCAAGAACAACGAATCAAAAAAACGAATTTATTAGAAGTTGTAGATGGATATGTAACAAGTGAACAAGTGGGAAAACCAAAACCTCACAAAAAAATCTTTATTCACGCACTAGACAAATTAGAAGTAACAAAAGAACAAGCCTTCATGATTGGAGATTCATATGAAGCAGACATCGTGGGAGCTTATAATATAGGAATAAAATCATGTCTAATTAAGAAGGGTATAGAAATACCAAGATGGGTTGATGATAAAAAACCAATAATAATAACAAAAAATTTTAATGGATTCATGTATTTTTACTTAAAAACGCAAGAATAAAGCAGCAATTTGTTTTCCAATCTATACAAATCAAATCTAAAAAACACTAAAAATGTAATGTCAAATCAGAAATTTTAAAAAACTCTTGTTTAAGTTGGTCATGGTACAGTAACTTGTACGATTAGAAGTTAATTTGAGGTTTTTATATGTCTTCAGATCGAATCAGAGTGCTCATAATGGGAGCTGCTGGAAGAGATTTTCACAATTTTAATACTTTATATCGTGATAATCCAAAATACGAAATAGTTGCTTTTACAGCAACACAAATTCCTGACATTGTGGATAGAAAATATCCAACTGAACTATCTGGTAAACTCTACCCCAATGGAATACCAATTTATGATGAAGCAGATTTATGTCACTTGATTAAAGAGCTCAATGTTGATGAAGTAGTCTTTAGTTATAGCGATGTTACAAATAATTATGTCATGGCCAAGGGAGCATTAGTTAATGCTACTGGTGCAAGATTTTCCATGCTTGGTACAAAGGATACACAAGTAAAGACGGACAAACCATTAATTTCTGTTTGTGCTGTTAGAACTGGTTGTGGTAAATCTCAGACTAGTAGAAAAATTGTTGACACGTTAAGAAAAGCTGGTAAGAAGATTGTTGCGATTAGGCATCCTATGCCATATGGTGACCTTGCTAAGCAAGCTGTTCAAAGATTCGCAACCTATGAGGATTTAGATAAACACGAAACTACCATCGAAGAACGTGAAGAATATGAGCCGTATATAGATCGAGGTCTTGTAATCTATGCTGGTGTTGACTATGAAGCTATTTTACGTGAAGCAGAAAAAGAAGCAGATATTATCCTTTGGGATGGTGGTAACAATGATTTCCCATTCTATACCTCTGAAAAGCACTTGAACATTGTAGTTGCAGATCCACACAGAGTAGGTCATGAAAGGGAATACTATCCAGGAGCCATCAACGTTAATCTTGCTGATGTTATCATAGTCAACAAAGTTGTTACTGCTGATTATGAAGATATCCTTGAATTAGAAGAGAACCTTCGTGAGATTAATCCTGATGCTATAATTGTCGAAGCAGCTTCACCAATCTTTGTCGATAAACCAGAACTCGTCAAAGGAAAACGCGTGTTAGTTATTGAAGATGGTCCAACACTAACACATGGTGAAATGGCTTTTGGAGCAGGAATAGTTGCAGCTATGCGTTTTGGAGCAGGAGAGATAATCGATCCTCGTCCATGGCTAGTAGGATCAATGTCAGAAACATTTGAAAAATATCCAGAAATAGGTGTATTGTTACCAGCGATGGGTTATTTCGATCAACAACTCAAGGATATGGAAGAGACCATCAACGCTGTTGACTGTGATGTTGTTGTTTCAGCTACACCAATCGACATTACCCGTTTAGTTAAGGTCAACAAACCTATAGTTCGTGTTAAATATGAACTTAGCGAAATCGGTTATCCTACCTTAGAGGACATCTTGAAAGAGAAAGGATTTCTTTAATTCTTTTTTCCATTTTTTGTTTTTAATGACTATTTTATTAGCTTGTACACCTAAACATATTACTATGGATCTGTAATCTAGAATAGAGATAAAGCGCATGACTTATCTTCAGTATATGGTTTATCTCCAAATTGATTTTCTAACAAACTTACATTTAGTTTTTTGGAAAAGGCTCTTTTGTTTCGATATTATTCCAACGAGAAACCATTTGCCTTTTTTCCGCGTGTGATAACTGTTTAATCTTGTATTCTAAACGTAGAGCTTCACTCCTGTTTGTGCAAATCCATGTAGCTAAGAGTCTGTTTACTCCCTTTTTCACAACATATTTAGAACCCAAACCTCTTCTATGTTCAGAGATTCTACGCTCTACATCTGTAGTTATTCCAGTATAGATTGTTCTATTTTTACATTCTAAGAGATAAACAAAGAAGTTTTTCTTGTTTGAACATATTCGAACGATATTGCCACAATTCTTACATTGAAATAAGGTTTGATGATTTTCATGCTTTTTCCCGCAATAATAACATATGTCCACTTTTACATCTTCCATTGATTCATATTATGTTTAATTTATTTATTTCTGTTTTTATTTGAAATAATAGTAAAAATGAATTAAGAAAACTAGTAGAAGAAAAATACTTGATGTGATTATATCTGATTCCACAGAATTGGTCACGAAAACGCTATATTCAAAAGATAAATTTGTATTTTAATTAAGAAAGGCTACTGTTTTAAAGTGTATCAAGCAAACAGTGACAAATAATTGTCAGAACATGAGAAGCTAGATAGTTGAGTTGACCCAAACTTATCTGAAGAGCACCAATCTTACACATTACACTTTCTTGTTCAGGAGTCAAATCATGTTGACTTCCCAAAACAAAGCAAAGTGAATCACTTCTAGATAGCTCTTTTTTCACATCTGAAAATGGTAATCCATTTGGTGTCAAATAATAAATGATTGAATTAGCAGAAGTATGAAGTAATAATTCTTCGAAACTAATTTTTTGTGTTTCACAGTTAAAAACTTCAGGAGATGAAAGAAGGTGTATCATAAGGTGAGTAGCTTTAAACTCGTCATCAATTTTTTCAGATAAATTGTGCAAAGGAATAATAATCGCTTTCTCTTCCTGAGGATGCGATAAGTAAAAAACAAGTTTTATATCATATTTCAATCGTGACTGCCATCTATGAAGACTAAAAAGACAACGAGCAAGAACATCAACACGTTCCTTACCAGATACTACAGTTCTAATTTTCTTTGAAGAATCCAAACGAACAGTTCGTGTCGGAATTATAAAAATTAATTGTGGAGACAAACTAATCCCCCGAAAGAGGATAAATAAAGGAAATAAATTTTTACCTTTCTTTTCCTTTTCTATCAGACTTTTTCCTGATATGGATCCTATGTCTGTGTATGGCACAAGAAACACAATAATAAACAATCTTACTTACTCGAGGGATAATAGCTCCTTCATCTCGAAGCTCTTTTGCCAATCGATAATCAACAGCGCTTGTAAAAACTGTAAATTTTTTAGCTTTATCCTGTGCAACAAGTTGACCACATGAGTGACATTGTACAAGTTTAGATCGACCTCTCTTACCACCGGACCTACCGCCCGACTTTCTTTTTTTAGGCACGCTTAAATCACCTTCATAATAATAACCTAACATCTCTTTAAAATTTAACTTTTAAATCTGTTGAAAAATGAGCACAAGGTTTGTCCAAGTTTATGGAAACAGTTAGTCACCCCAAAAGTATCAAAATTATTTTCCATTTATAAAAAACAGCTGATGTTTATAAATAACATAACTACAACAGTTAATCTCGAAATAATCTTTGTTGTTTGGGCTATTATTCGTCAGGAAATAGTTTTTGGAACAGTTGTATAAAATATTCTTTTGCTTCTACTAGTAGTTTATCTCCAATCTCAGTTATCTCATAATATTTTCTATCTATTCTTTCTGTACCACTCCTCATCTCAGCTTTCCTAACAATACCTTCTCTTTCTAAAAGATAAAGAACTTTATAGTTAGTAACTGTTGCTGGAGTGAAGCCAAACTTTTTACTCATCTCATTTTTCAATTCATAAGCATATTTAGGTGATTCTTTTAGCAGTTTTAGAACCCAAATCCATAGTAGGTCAATTGTTACTTTCTTTTTAAGTCTTTGAAACGCTTTTGAATCTTTTATTTCTTCAAGTTCTACATTATCTTCTGAATGGGACATTGTATGCTTACTGCAACACGGTTACTTTAAAAATTTTGCATAAAAAATGGAAAACTAAAATACGATAAATGGATTTATTTAAGCGGAACATAAAGAGAAGACCTTGTTGCTCCAATACCAGGTGATCCATGTCGCACAACCTTTGTACAGGGAGAAAATTCACCAAGTATATGACCTATCATTTGTGGTTTGATTTCCACTGTAATGAAATCTTTTCCATTATAAATGCCAACTGTGGCTCCCACCATTTCAGGAAGTATAGGCATATCTCTTATATGTGTTCTGACGGTTATTTGTTCTCCTCTTTCAATTGCTTCTACAGATACCCTTATGTCTTCTAATAATTTTTTTCTACGAGTTGTCCAGAATTCTTGGCGAGATAAGCTTCTCCTTCTTCTAGAGGGAAGTAATTCAAGGATCTCATCCATGGATTTTTGTTTAAGTTCATCCAATGTAAATCCTCTATATTTAAATTTCCTAGCTGACACGTATATCTCCGATTTACTACGTTTTAGCTCTCATTTTAAACCTTTTGATTTTTGTGAGCATAATGAAATTGGGGACACACATGTGAAAAATTCAAAAAAATAATACAAAATTATCAAGAATCCACCCAATTAGTACTAGAAAAAGAGCAATAAAGATAGGAATGGGTAAGCCTGGAAACTTTTGAAATTTTAACAGAAAATGTTCTGTTATCTTTACACCTGTTAAAATACCTATACATGCAGCAAATCCTAAAATGGGATTAAAATATGTTACTGAAAAAACTACCAATGCAGAGTAAAAAACTAAATCCCCAATTCCTATCCTCATTTCAAAAATTCCTATTTGTTTAGAATATTTAGAAAGGGACGGTTTTTCTTCTTGTTTAAAGATTGAAGAAATGGGTCCTTTAAAGACAGAATATATATCAAATAATGAGATAATAATTATAAGAGTGAGAAAAGTACCCATAGGTAAAATTACACCCATCACAGTCCCAACTATAATACTCACTACAAGGATTATAACATTCTTAACAAATTGATTACCCTTACCAAAAACTATTGTTATTAACGCAGTCGCAGCTACTATTATACCTAACAGTACACCAACAATTTCTACAACTAAGTATCCTTCAAAAAACATATTGTTTAGAAAATAACTGTGTAACCAAGAAAAAACTACTATCAAAAGAAATATTCCCAAGGAATAAAAAACTTGTAGAATTTTTATTAACTTTTTTCGCATGATAAAAACTATTATAAATCCGCCTAAAATGGCCATTAATGCTAGAAAAAGCCCTTCTATGGTTTGAGCTCCATAACCACCCTCTCCTTCTGTAAAGAATGTTACAGTATAATTAATTTGAGAATATAACCACCCTATTAAACCGCTGACTGTTAATAAGATTGAAATCGGAATGAAAATGGTTTTCTCAACTCTATAAGTTAATGAAAGGAAATTCATAGATCCAAAACTCCAGTTGTTTCACTTATAATATGTGTTTTTCAAACTCATTTTTATATTCATAAATTCAACCAGTATATGCAAGTTTTATTTTTCCACCATTTTGAACATAATAAGCACTTACTCCAACTTCGGAATAGTACCATGTTTGTGATATTTGTTTAAAATAGTGAAAAGCCCAGTAGTTTGGCAGTTGTTCTTTGTACCCATTCACTCCTCGAATATAAGAACCAAACGTATGATTAACTATATCCAAATCAGCAATTTTCATAAAAACTTGTAAAGCAGTGCTACCGTTCGAAATAGTAACATTATATTCTTCATAGTTATCTACCCTTAAACTTCCGTAATCAATTATTGCTGTAATCACAATATTCCCCTCTACATATTGAGGTTTAATCTGTTTAATGATATAAAAGCCGAGGCCACATCCAAGAACAACTAATAAAATAATGCTTAAACTCAAGAAAAAATATTTTGTGCGATTCATTTATTAGTTTCCTCACAGGTTGTTTCAATGTTTCCAGAAGAATCTGCTGCATCACTAATAAGGAAAAACTTAACACCTTTATACTTGAATGCTGATTCTATCCGGTTTATTATTGATTTAATCATACTAAATAAAACAAAGTTCCCTACAATGTGGGTAATTGTAAAAGGTATTCCAAAGATAAGAACTGTTAGTAGATGGTTCCAAGTTATTTGTTCTTGAATTATCACCAATTGTCCAAATATAGTTGTTAAAATATCATAAAAACAAGCAAATAATGCACCAAAGACACCTAATTCCCAGAAAGACAATTTTAGAAACGCGTGTCTCATAGTCCCTCCTAAAAGAGCAAGTATCCCATAACATAAGAGTTTTACAGGTATTAGCAAACCAGCCGAACCAAAAATCGGTGTAACTATTAGCTCATAAACAAGTGAGAGCATCATTGCTGAAATTATACCATAACGAAATCCAAGGAGTAAAGCTATTAAGAAAATGGTTACAGATATGAATTCAAAGTTAGGTACAAATATCACGAAAGATGATAAAACTATTCCTAAACTAGCTAATGAAGCCGATATAGACATTTTTAATATTGTAGTAATTCGCTCATTTTCTGGGTTAGGAACCTGATTAGAGATACTCATTATGTCACAATATTCTCTTTCACACAAAGCACAAAAAGTTTTCCTTTAGTCTTTCTAAGAAGTATGAAAGTATTTCAGTTCAAAATTGTGTCATTTTCTCACGGCTGGTGTAGAAGATAAAACGCTCTTTGAAACGTATATAGGGGTGTCAGCTATTATAGCAAGTAAAGTAGCGTGACTTGGAACCATTTGGAAATGTTGAATTTCTGAAAAACCTTCTAAACGAATCGTCACTGTAGCTTGATATGTAGTTGAATAAGGAACAACGGAATCAATGACTACTTTTTCAACAATTAACACCTCAGGAATAAGTTCAGCTATTGTAAGCCGAGAATCATTACTTTCTAAATTATTAAGTCTACTCGCAATTTCAATTGCAATAGAAACAGGTATGTTAGCCATAAGAAAATTTTCACCATTTTCAAGTTCAAAACTTAAAAGCGGTATTTCTGTTAATCTTCCTCTTTTACTCTCTTCTTCTGAAGTAATAATATCAGGACTCACAGTTAAAACCTCAATTTGTATCGCCCTATAAACTTCTTCATCCTCAGAAAAAGATTTCATGATTTATTGAAGGTTTTCAGTTAAAAAAAGTTTGAGTTAGGGACGAAACACTTAACTTCCCGACAAGATGTTGATACAAAAGAGAAAAAGAACAATGGCAAAAAATAAATAAATAAAATATACAGAATTATTACAACTTAACTTTACACATTTCAAAGAAATGGGATTAATTATGTCAGAAAAAGAAAAATCACCACAAGATACTACACAAAAAACCCAGCCCAATGATATTATAGATGAAGAATATGAAGGCCGAGATTGGTGGAAATTCTTCATGGTTATTGCTTTTGCTTTTATTATTATTATAGGCTATTATGTAATCAAAGGTATATTCTCTTGAAATCGTCTTTTTTGTTGAACTAAAACAATTTAAATGTCTATACTCTTTGTGTGTTAGTTAAATGGCAGACGTTTTCATTTCAGTCAATAACCTAAAGCATACATTTACTTCAAAAGTCGAAAATCTTACTGTATTACGTGGAGTTAGTTTTCAAATTGAAAAAGGGGAAATTGTTTGCCTTCTTGGACGCTCTGGATCTGGAAAAACAACAACTCTAAATCTACTTGCAGGACTTGATAAACCAACTGGAGGTGAAATTATAGTTAATGGTAAGAATATTACTCAATGGTCAACAGAAAAATTACATGCTTTCAGGTTGAAAACAACAGGTGTAATTTTCCAAGAATTTTATCTTTTAGAACATTTAACAGCGATAGAGAGTGTCATGACTCCCATGATATTAGCCGATGATAAAGAAGAATTGGCAAAAGAAAGAGCCTTAGAACTTCTAAAGGCAGTGGGATTAGGCGATAAAACAATGAATTATCCTGATGAACTAAGTACTGGTCAGAAACAAAGAGTTTCAGTTGCTAGAGCTATAGCTAATAATCCCTCCTTTATTATTGCTGATGAACCTACAGGAACCTTAGATAGCAAAACAGGAGATGGAATCATGAAATTATTATTGAGATTGATAAAGAAATATGATATGACCATGCTTTATACAACTCATGATCCATACGTTGCGAAACTTGCAAATAGAGTGCTAATTTTACATCAAGGCAAGGTTTTTGAGGAAAAAGAAGTTGACCCTATAAGTTTTGATTATGATAATTTTGAGCAATTGTATCGACCTAAAGGTGACAAAGCTTGAACGAGATTGACAAACTAACAGATACAGAAATCAAATCTAATTTTTACAGCAAATTCCTTTATTCCACACTATTTAATTTACGATTGATTTTAAAAAATCTAAAACACAGAAAAAAAAGTGCGATTATTATAGCTCTAGGTTTAATTTTCTCTTTAACCATACTTTTCTCCAGCTCAATATGGGTTCATACATCACAAAAAATAATCGCTGATGATTATATAGAAACACTGGACTATGAGATGTATATTAACACCTTTCTCCCAAATGCAATGAATGAAGTTTATGATTATCTATCTGACGATTCTGTAGTCAGACAGGTAGATTGGCAATATGTAACATATGCTTTATTCAACTTTGAAAACAAGGAGCAAAACTACACGGTTTTTCCCGAATCTGAACAAGATGATTTGGAAGATCCAATATCGCTCACTAATGCAATTATTGTCCCTACAAGAGCTATTGAAAGAATTAAATTAAATTTAGAAATAGAGGGTAACGCTAGTCTTAACTCTGGAGAAATAATGGTAAGTTATTCTGAAGCTAAGGAACTAGAAAAAACATATAAGAAAACTATAACTCCTGGAGAAATAATTACTGTTGCTATAACTCGACGTATTCCAAACACGGATATTGGTGAAGACGAGTTAAGGTTTTTTGACATAGATGAAACAACATATTACAATTACACAATATCTGGGATATTTAAATATACAGGAACAGACGGCATTATTGACAAATTAATAGGTGCGAAAGGAGCAGGAAACATAGTTGATTCTGTTCTATTTCCAATGGAAGACTTAACTTATGAAGATTTGTATATTTTTGAAACTAACGGTCTACTACCTAAATTACTAGTAAAAACTGATGCAGAAAAATTACGAACAGGTAATATTGAAACAATGCCTGATAACTTACTTGCTCTCAAAGAAAGAATTGAAATAAATTATTATCATACATTTTGTAGAATCTTAAAACATGAAATCGAAACAATGGCCAATGAATATAAGAGAACTTTTAGTTCTGCGGCATTATTTATTCCAGCGATAGCTGCTGCATTAATATTAACAGTACTAGCTACGCAGATGACAATAAAACGAAGAGGAAAAGAAATAGCTTTGCTAAGGTCACGAGGCGCAAGCAGTGTTCAAATAATTGGGATTTTCTTTAGTGAGTACTCTATTATCGGAATTTTTTCATTGTTGGTAAGCTTTGGGTTATCAATCATTACAGCTGCAGCGTTTCCATTGATTGCTGGAGGAAAATCAATAACTGCTTATAATTTATCCAGATTTATGCAATATTTAGACATTTCAGCATATGAAATTGAAATATTTTCAATTATTGTATTAGGGATATATCTTGGTGTTACATTTGTAAACATAGTTTCATTTGTAAAAAAAGATGTTCAAGAAGTTCTTTTGATTACACGCAAGGGTCAAAGAATATTGAGTCTTGGAGTAAATATTGCAGTTTTCGTCCTTGTATTTGTTGGTTTTATCCTACTTTTAATTGAATTCCGCAATGTATTTGATCCTTTTGACACTTATGGATTTGACTCTATCGAAAGGAGCTCTATGGTACTTCTAGCATTTATGGGAGTAATCTTTTTCATTTGTTATTATATATCAATGGGAATTGTACTACTTTTACAAAAAACACCTAAAGTTTATAGACTAATCTTCAAAAATAGAGGTTTCTTCATCTACCATAATATTAAGAGGAAAACCAAAACTCTTACAGAATTAACTTTCTTTTTAATTTTAATCATTAGTTTATTGACGTTTCTTATCTCAATTCGTTCCATAACTGAAACAAATATTGAACTTGAAAATAATTATAGAAACGGATCAGATATTAGAGTTCAGACAACAGTACCAATTAACATATCAGAATACAATGAGAGATTTAGCAAGATTGAAGGAATTGAAGATACTTTAGGGTTCTATTCTCTTAGAGCAACAATAGGAACTCAAGATGTAGAAGTTTTTGGGGTTGACCCCTTGAAATATTTGAGTGTTGGAAATTGGATAGAGCATAGTTTCCAGAATACAACAGTGGAAGAAGCTTTAACAGCTTTAGAAGAGACTCTAGATGGACTAATAATAAGCGATTATACAGCCAACAGATTGAGATTATCAATTGGTCGACATATGTTTATTACAGATTTCAAAGGCGGACCATTTTCCCTACCGCTCCTAATTACAGGAATAATAAGTTCTGCTCCAGGTTTGGGAGTGGCACATGGTAATGACCCAAAAATGGTAAAAAGTGCTGATGAATATGTATTAGTAAACCAAGAAATCTTACAATCAATAGGAGTAGAGAACGGGTCCTTATTTTTGTTATCTGTTGGAAAAAATGTAGACATAGATCAAATCATAGAACAAATCCAAAGTATTAGTCCTTTATTAATTGTTAACCCCGAGAAAATTAATCCAAATTATATTGGCTATTTTATAACAAAATATATTCCACATGTATCAGTTACTTTAATGTTGGGAATAATTGTTCTAAGTTTTGTAGCAATAGTTTACATTATGATATCAACAGATTTTATTCTTAATCAAAGAAGGAAAGAATATGCAGTACTACTAGCTTTAGGTGGAAAGCAAACTAAAATAAGGGGGCTTGTTATAGGGGAAATTCTCGTTTTTGTTGTATCAGCTATACTTATAGGCGTACCAGTAGGACTTCTTACTGCACTTAGCTCTCTGAGTTTCATAAAACCATTATTAATTCCAAGAGAAATAGTACCAATCGTATTTGAACCTGGAATTTTAATGCTTTTAGTTGCCATTTTCTCATTGATCTTAGCATCTTTAATAACAATAATACCCTTAATTAGAAAACAGACTAAATTTGAAATTGTTCATGAACTTCGCATCACAGAGTAATGAAGATAATTTCTTCATTTAGTTTTTATTCCTTGAAAACTGCTATTATGCTAAAATAAACTCTCCTCTTGCCATTTCTAAGACTTGATCAACCATATATTCTTCTGAGTCTTTCCACGAATGATCCATAAAAGAATAATTATTGGGATTAAAGGGTTTTACTGCCGCTTCATGAGGATCACGCATCATTATTTGTAAATCAGGGAAGAGAGACCAAAGTATATTGATCAATCCTAGCTTATCCTTTGGAGGTAACAATATTTTCCACAAAAAACCTCTCTCCGTATTTCTAAAATCAGATTTAAATGGTAAGTCCAAATTATGCATCAGATAGATTATTTTTGCCATTGCTCTTGGGCTGCATATTGCTTTGAATACAAAATCATCCTCAAGACCAAAAAAGCTACGATCAAAGTCAACCATATATTTTCGAATTACGTATTCATTCAGAAACTTGACTCTTCGCGAGAAGTTATAAGGAGGTAGACCAATTTTTTTTGCGAGAAGAATGTGTTTTTGCACGGGATTAGAAACCAATTCACGAAGGAGTTCAAAGTCATGGAAATGCATATGTTTTAGAACGTTTTTAGGTTTTTCACTAGAAACTTTTTGGAAATAATCAAATTGTGGAATGTAGTCAACCATATCTATATTTTTTTCCCACATATGCCACCCAAATGTCCAATTCCCAGTATTTTGATCCCAATATGTAAGATCAGTGTGCGTTTTTATTCCCCGACCGATAGTGCTAGAAGGAATAATTTCTGCAATCAAATTTGCATCACTCAAATAATCAAGGAGAAACATGAATCTATTCAGAGAGTTTAGGGGAAGATGAACTTTGACATAAATCCCTGAAATTGAACCATAACACCTAGATCTACTAACAAGATAGGGGAAGAAGTCAATAATCCTTTCAACCAAGCGAAGCTTATCGACTGATTGAACCCTAAGAAGAAACATATGACTTTCAAGACCAATTGCTTCCGGATAATATTCCCCATAAAAACTTTTAATAATATTTTTGGCTAGAAGACCCTCTATTTTCTTTTTTACAGTAGGTGGAGAAAGACCCACTAAGTTAGCTAGTTTATTATAAGGCAGAATAGGATCACGAAAAAGTTCTTTCAGAATTAGATATTCTGCGTTTGATAGTATCAAATTAGCTCACAAATGTGTTTAAAGTACAATTAAAAAAGATTTGGAAAGAAAAAAAGAGGAGTGAGATAAATTATTTTCTTCTCTTCTTCATTAAAAATACGAGTGTCACAAGGGTAAACGGAGTGATAAAGAGCCAAGAATATGGAGTTTCTGTAGTTTCCGTACCTGTTGTTTCAACCGATTCGGTTGTTTGAGTTGTTACAACTGGAGCTTCATAACCATATAGAATATCAACATCGAAATCAATTTCAAAACCCGATTGTTCTCCTTTAGACTTAAGTACCAAAGCTAATGTATCAAATAGACCAGTTTTGGCATTAATGGATATTGTAATATTTACCGTCATTTCATATATAATATCAGGAATTATTAAGGTTAAATCATCTATTGGAAAATCTGAAGGTTGGCCACTAAAGTCTCCTATGAGTTCATCTAATAACGAATCATTAAAGTTAGATGTGTAAATATCGGTTTTAAGTTTCAAATATTCTTCATCAAGAAGAGAATAAACATTAACAACCGTATCATTTCCAAATTCAGTCAAATTGACAAAATCTTCAAATCCTATCATACTTGAAGTCTGGTTTGCTATAGTTCCGATTTCTAATAGATAATTGGAACTTGTTCCTATTGCTAATGGCATAGCAATTGGAATACCTAGAGGCATAGTAATGTTCCCTAATTCTGTTTCCATTTCTTCAAAAAGTGTTGAAACCCCAGATTCCATAAGACCTGATGAGTTATAGATATCATACGTGTATCCAGCGTCGTTAAAGCTAGTGAATTCGACTTCAAAAGTAACATTCTCCTTCAGCATAAATGATATGTCAGTTGGTGAGCCAAACTTGAATGTTTTCAATGTAAACTCATATCTTTCATTGATTTCAATTCCCCATGTTGTAGCTGCAAAGCTTGGGTTTACCATCATTCCAACCAATATCCCAGTGAGTAGAAAACTTGCGATTAAAACTTTTCTTTGCATTTTAGTTTTTCACCAATTAAATTGATTCAATCAAAATCTTATATACCTATGTTTATAGCAGAAAATTTTCTAGCTAATAATCTGTCTTTTTGAGTTTTTTTGCAAGTTCAACAATTTTTTCCGCTATTTCTTCGTTTGTTCCCAGTATTTTAGCAATATCTTCGATTTTTGCTTCAGTAATTTCTTCTACATTCTTATAATTAGTAAATAGTATTCGCGTTTTTTGCTTTCCAATTCCCTTAATAGATTCAAAGATGGATTCTTGCATAGTCGTTTTTCTTAAATATCTGTGGTAACTAATTGCGAATCTATGAGATTCATCTCTTACTCTTTGTATTAATTTAAGCATTGGAGATGTTTTAGGGAGAATTATAGGGTCATTGGTCCATTCAACAAAAATTTTTTCATGCTTTTTTGAAATACTTACAACGGGAAAAGGCAAATCATGATCTATCATTACTTTTCGTGCAACATTTAATTGTCCTTTTCCACCGTCTATCACGATGAGATCAGGAGATGGATCAGATTCTAATTGAGGAGAACGATATTTTCTAGTAATCACTTCTTTCATCATAGCATAATCATTAGAGTTGGAATAGGGGTTTTTAATCCTGAATCTTCTGTAGAGTTTTTTTTCAGGAATACCATTAACAAAAGTAACACATGATCCAACAGATAAACGTCCCATCAAAGTAGACACATCAATTCCATGTATTATTTCAGGCTTTTTTGGTAAACGTAGGAGTTTTTGCATTTCCATCAGAGTTTTGACTAAATCTTCCTTATATTTTTCGTCTCTCATATATTTTAGGAGCTCAGTTTTTGCATTTTTCCTTGCAATTTCAACTAAATCTTCTGATTTTTCATCGGTTGGAGTAGAGAAATCTATTTTTTCATCATTCACAAACCGCTCTACCATTTTTTTACTTATTAGTAATTTAGCTTTTGGACGCTCAATACCATATACGAGAGAGAATATTTCTCTCATGGTAGTTGGAGATATTTCTTCTTTCATGTGTGTATAAATTTGTAAATGATTAATACGGTGAGCACGAAATTCCAGTTTACAAAAAACAATAATATTTTCATCTTCTTCAAATGCTAATATATCAACATCACGCACTTCTGATCTTGTATCTTTCTGGAAAAACAGAGACGATTGAATAGTTGCAATAAGATTTCTAACTTCTGAAGATTTCTCAAAATTTTCTTGTTCTGCTGCTTCCCACATTTCTTTTTCAAGGCTATCAAAAAGATCTGCAACCTCCCCTTGAAGAAAAGATATGGCATTACGAACGTGTTTTTTGTATTGCCTTACTGAAACATCGTTCATACAGGGAGCTAAACATCGTCCAATTCTGGCACGCATACACCTAACAGTAGTTTTCCTTTCTCTCATCCTTTCAACTTTTTTTCCACAATTACAAATAGGAAAAAGTCTCAAAATCAGCTTAACAGTTTCACGAAGTGCAGTCGCGCTTGGATATGGACCGAAATATAGGCTTTTTCTCATTTTTAAGTCAGTATCCCGAACTATCAAAAGTTGTGGATATCTCTCTTCCATTGTTATTCGGATTAGAAGAGACGATTTGTCATCTTTAAGCTTAACATTCAATTTGGGTGATAATTGCTGTATCATCCTTTTTTCTAATAATATAGCCTCTGCTTCTGTTCTTGTTACAAACCAATCGACTCTTTTTGTTAATGTTTGAAGTTGAAGTTCTTTTGAATCTTCAGTGATTGCAAAATGCTGTTTTGCCCTTTGTTTCAAACTTTTAGCCTTGCCAACGTAGATAACTGTTTCATTTTCATCCTTCATTAAATAAATCCCAGGAACATCAGGTAAAGATTCTAAATCGGAGAAAAGGCTCATAAATTAGACCTCATCTTTTCAAGTTCTATTATTTTATCGCGATAAGAAGCTGCTTGTTCAAAATTCAGTTCAGCAGCTGCTTCCGCCATCTTGTGTTTCAAATCGTCTATAATAAAAGGTATATCAGAGCTTGACATTTCTCTAGGAAGTTTTATTGTTTCATCATCCTGTGAAACTTGCATTAAGGCGTCAACTATTGATTTGATCTCGCTTGTGACAGTTTTTGGTTTAATATTGTATTTTCGGTTGAAATCAAGTTGTATCTGTCTTCTTCTATTATTTTCAACAATAGCATATTTCATTGAGTCGGTCACTTTATCCGCATAAAGTAACACATGACCATGAATATTACGACTAGCTCGTCCCATTAATTGAATAAGTGATGTTTTAGAGCGCAAGAAACCTTCTTTATCTGCATCAAGGATAGCAACCAAACTTACTTCAGGTAAATCTAATCCCTCTCTAAGAAGATTTATTCCTACTACAACATCATATTTACCCGTTCTCAAATCTTTAAGTATGTTTATTCGCTCTAATGTGTTAACTTCATGGTGTAAATAAACAGATTTTATTCCCATATCTATAAGATATCCTGATAATTCTTCAGCCATACTCTTTGATAAGGTTGTAACTAAAACACGCTCTTTATTGGATATTCTTTGTTTTATCTCTGAAATAAGATCCACAATCTGCCCTTCAGTTGCTCTAACTTCAATACTAGGATCAATTAATCCTGTTGGACGTATGATTTGTTCAACAATTTGGGACGAGTTTTTCTCTTCATATGGACCAGGTGTTGCACTGGTAAAAATAGTCTTATTGATATATTTCTCAAATTCTTCAAATTTAAGAGGACGATTATCAAAAGCTGAAGGGAGTCTAAAACCATGCTCTATGAGATTCTTCTTTCTAGCATAATCTCCCTTAAACATCCCCCTTATTTGGGGAATTGTAAGATGCGATTCATCAATAACTAGAAGAAAGTCTTCAGGAAAGTGATTTAGGAGAGTAAAGGGGTTTTCGCCTTTCTTCCGCATATCAAAATGTCGAGAGTAGTTCTCGATTCCTGGACACCCATGTGTTTCCTTTAGTAGTTCTAAGTCATGAAGTGTTCGTTGTCTTAATCTATGGGCTTCGACAATTTTTCCTTCTTTCTCTAGTTCAGCTAAGCGCATATCCAGTTCAATTTTGATAGCTTCTAAAGCATCATCAAACCACACTTCACTTGTTAAATAGTGCGTACCTGGGTAGAGATCTAGATACCTTAAATCTCTAACTTTCTCATTAGTTATGGGATCACGAGATGTTAGGCGTTCAACTTCATCTCCAAAGAACTCTATACGATATACATGATCACCATACATTGGAAAGATATCAATCGAATCTCCACGCACGCGAAAACTCTTTCTAACCAGGTTAATATCATTCCTTTGATATTGATTCAATACAAGTTGCATCATTAAATCCTTACGATCAAAAGGAGCCCCAACAGCCAAAGAGATTTTTTTAAGCCGATAAAGTTCAGGATTACCCGTGCCATAAATACAAGAAACGGTAGCACAAATTATTACATCTTCTCTGGTGGCTAAAGCTTCAAGTGTTGAGTGACGTAAGCGTTCAATCTCTTTATTGATATCGGCATCTTTCTCAATATAGAGATCTTTAGAGGGAAGATAAGCTTCAGGTTGATAATAATCGTAAAATGAAACGAAATATTCCACGCGAGCAGAAGGGAAGAAAGTTTTAAATTCACCATAAAGCTGAGCCACAAGAGTCTTATTTGGAGCAACAACAAGAGTAGGAAGATTAAGGCGTTCAATAACCCATGACATTGTAGCTGTTTTTCCTGATCCTGTCACTCCCATCAGTGTTTGAAATTTCGCACCTTTCTTCACACCCTCCACTAACTGATTTATTGCTTTAGGTTGGTCTCCTTTGGGTTTCATTGATGTTTCTATTTTTAGTGGCATCCTCATTTTCACCTCTCTTTCAGATTGAAAAGTCTGCTTATTCAACAGAATGATTTCACCTTAAAAAGAAGTGAAGTTTTATCTTCAATTTAAGGTTATTTTAATGATTTACAAAAAAATGTTGTTAAACATAATGTTAAAGCTGAAAATACAACTTTTATTTCAGATTTTTTATTCCTTCTACATCGTAAATTACTGAAATCCGCTTCATGCCTTCGTCCGGATGAGAAAGTATCTGCCAAGAGGAAACTTTTCCTTTTGGAGCACTAATTTCTTGATAGAGTTTTTTTAAGTAGTTTCTGACATCTTTGTTTTCAATTTCTTCGCTTTGAACATCAAAGTAGTTAAGAAACTCCACATCCAACAATAATATTTGTATCTAATAAAAACGTGTATTACAAAGTTAATACAATTGAACAGTCCAAATGATTGTTGAAAATGAAATATCAATAAATGTAAATCACTTATCAGTTTATATCAAATTACAAAATCAAACATAATCCGGAAGGTCTCGAAGAAGAAATTGATCTAAGTATCAAAGATGTAATGTGGACCACTTATAATAAAGAAGCTTACCCAAACAACCCTTCAACACTTAAATAACGCTGTCCAGTATCAGCCAATACAACAACGATAATTTTATCTTTATTCTCTGTGTATTGAAGAATTTTCTCTGCAGCTTTGCAAACAGCTCCAGAACTAATACCTACTAATAATCCTTCTCTTCTTGCAATGTCTCTACACATCTGAAAGGCATCTTCCTGTTTTATTAAAACAATTTCATCAATTATCTCTACATCTAGTATTTTTGGGAAAAAACCAGGTGCTGTACCCATAATCATGTGGGGATGAAAGATTCCCTTCGAAATATATGGTGATTCAAAAGGCTCAACGGCTAGAAGACGAATATTGGGATTTTTTTCTTTTAAATACTTCCCTGCACCACATATTGTTCCACCAGTACCTAATCCAGCAATTAAAATATCTATTTTACCTTCAGTATCTGTCCATATTTCTGGTCCTGTAGTCAAATAATGAGCCTTTGGGTTGGAGGAATTAATATGTTGTCCAACATAGAAATAATCGGGATGTTCTTCGAGTATCTCTTTTAATTTTTGTCTTGCTCCTTCAGTTCCAAGTTCAGCAGGAGTAAGAATCAACTCGGCTCCTAACGCTCTCAGAATCTGACGTCTTTCAATACTTTGGATTTCAGACATCACTAAAACAGCATGATAACCTTTAATGGTTGAAATGAAAGCAACAGCCATTCCTGTGTTACCACTTGTACATTCAATTACGGTATCACCGGGTTTCAATTTACTTGCGTCTTCAGCATCTTTGAAAATCTGTAAAATTGGTCGATCCTTCAAGCTTAACGGATTCATAAATTCACACTTTCCAAAAATTTTGGAATCAGGAAAAACTTTTCGTAATCTCAACAAAGGTGTGTTACCAATTAATTCTATCATATTTTCTATAGCTTTCATTTGTCTATCATTATCTTTACATTAAATATGTTTTACTGAACACAGTATAAATTATCTCCCTTTAGGTGGTGTAGTTCATAAACCTAATTCACAAACTATTTGAAAATATCTAAATCTATTTACAAAAAACTTTTTTCATTACATCCAAGCTTATTTTAGCTCCACTAACTATTAAAACTACGTTTTGTTCTGAATACTGTTCTTCTCTTTTGATGAACGAGGCAACAGTAAGAGCTGCAGCTCCTTCAACAGTCATAAAGTGTTTTTCAAAAACCAGATGTATAGCTCTTTTTATTTCTTCTTCGGAAACAAGTTCAAAATTATCAACACTCTGCTTGCATATATCAAAAGTTACTGAATCTTTTTCTATACCCCCAGCAGTGCCATCAGAGAGAGTAGATTTTGATTCCATATCAATAACTTGCCCTTTTCTCAGAGATTCATACATAACAGGAGAGTTTAGTGGTTGACATCCAACGATTTCAATACCATTATTAATAGATTTGAGATATCCTCCAACACCAGAAATCAACCCTCCTCCACCTATAGGAACAAAAACAGCATCTAAGACATCAAGTTGTCTCTCAAGTTCTATTCCTATTGTTCCCTGACCACCAATGATTTGTGGGTCGTTGTAGGGAGAAATATAATGTTTATTTTCGTTTTCTGCTACTTTTTTAGCATATTTTTCAGTATCAATACAATCATTTCCATAATATTTTAGTTCCACGTTATAATCCCGTAGAGCTTCGAGTTTAGCAGGTGAAGTGGTTTTAGGTAAATAGATAGACCCAGACAATCCAAGCTTTTCCAATGAATAAGCAAATGCGGCCCCGTGGTTACCTGTTGAAGCAGTGATAAAACCTTCTTTAATGCCTTGTTCCTTAAAAAATAGAAGTTTATTTAACGCGCCACGTAATTTAAAAGAACTTGTTATCTGAAAATTTTCCAGTTTAAGAAAAACTTTTCCTTTCCCCTTTTTACTTAGAAAAGGGGAATATTCGATTGGAGTTTCTCTTATATAGTCTCTTATGCGTATTTCCGCGTCTAAAACTTCTTTTTTGACATCCAATTTCATTACCTTCTTTTACCTTCTTTAATAAATACTTAGTTTACTTAATTCTAGATTTCCTTCTTCCTGTTCCAAGTCAATTTCAATAATTCCACTCATGTTTTGTGCAATTAACAACTCTGTTATCATATAAAAATCAGAAGGAATTATTTGTTCTTCTATTGTTCTAATCTCATCTAAACTAAACCATTGTAATAACCCTTCATCTGTAGGTTTCACTTTTCCAGTTTCAGTAACAGTGTGGCATAATATTATTAGAAAATGTTTCGTTTGTTGTCCTGATTCTTTCTCTAGTAATCTTTCATTAATTAGAGCCTTTACTCCATTCCAAACGACGTTTAATCCTGTCTCTTCTCTAATTTCTCTCAGTATAGCTTGTTTAATTGTTTCACCAAATTCCATTTTTCCCCCAACAAGTGCCCACTTATCTTGGTAATCCCCTTTTTTACGCTTAATTAGTAGCCATTTGTCTTCATTATTAATACCAGCAACAACAACATTGAGAATCTTTTGTTTATATAGCATGTTTTTTTCTCCTCTACAAATATGGGAAGTAAAACCCATTACAGATTGATTGAACTAGTCTGTACACTTATGAGTTTGGTGACATAACATTCTTAAACATTTATAGTCTTTGCACAATAGCGAGACCCAATGACTAGCATGACCAAATCATCTTTAAAACAGAAATTACGTAGAAAATTAGGTAAACCAGAGGTTTCTATACTAATTATTGGTTGTTCTAATCCTGCAACGCGCAACAGAGTTCGCCTTTTAAATACACATGCTCCAACATCTGATTTTATTATCGATGACTCCCTCAATAAATTACCAATAAACGAAAGATTTAAGTTCAAACCAAATTTGTTTGAACCATTCGAAGGCATACTTTATCTCATTGATGCATCAAAAGAAGATATGATTAAATATGAAAGAATTTTCTTATGGGAGAAACTACTTTGGTCTGAAAACACTAAGAATCTTCCAATTGCAATATGTTCCTACAACTCAAACCTTCAAGGTGCACTATCTCGAGGAGAACTCATAGAAAACCTCTCGCTTATTCGACTTACTGATAGAAACTGGCAAATATTTGAAACACCAGAGGTTTCGGAACTTCTTGAAGCTATGAACTGGCTCAAGGATGTAATTAGGTTAGGCTGGAAAAAGGATTGGATGAAAAAAGAAAAATTATTAGAAAAACGCGCAAAAAAACGCGTTGAAATAGTTATTGAAGAGGATTTACAAGATTCTCAAAAATAAAATTTACAATTGAAAAAAAAAGGTTGATAGGCGCATGACACATACAGTTGCTAAATTAATTGAAGATGGCTACAAAGGTTATTCAGTTAGACATATTTTAATGGATCAAGAATTTCGTAAAAGAGTAATAAATGATCCAAGTGTTAGAGGAAACATAGATGCTAAGAATCTCATAATGGATAAATTAGCAGTTGGAGGAAAAGTACTGATAACTGGTGTAACAAGTGAAGGAAAATCAATGTTTGCACGAATACTTCTTGATCACATTGTCAGAGAAATAAACAATTCCAAGCAACACATTGCTGAATGTCCATTTCTTGAAGATGCTGGTTATATCATCAATATCATTGAAGATTTCGAAGCTAATCCTTTTGGTAGTATAAGGGTTTTACAATCATTATGCCCATTCTGTAGAGCTAATATTGAGAAAGTTTTGGGAGAAGGGGTACTATTAGATGATACTAGTAGTATACTCCAAATAAAACCTGCTATGTTTGTTGAAAGGTTAAAGGAACTAGCAGTTGAAAAAACGATTGTTCGTAAAGCACAATTGGATCCTCGTACTGATCCAGAGAGTCTTTACATGCTTTTAGCTGGTGTTGAAAATCTCGAAGAACTTTTTGGCAAAGAAACTAGTACAACGTACACTGCTACTTCGCATAAAGTTGGTGTACTCAGCCAAGGTTTTATTGTAGTAAATGAAATTCAAAGATTACCACTATCGTTGTTGGAATCACTAATGGGTTTCTTAGAAGACACAAGCTCTGTTAAATATAATATTCAAGGTGAACCTGTGTATATAGATGGTGCAGTTATATTCACCTCAAATGCCCCATTAACAGTATTTGGAGAAGAATCCCAACCTATTATTAACCGTATTCCCGAAGTTCTTTGGCCAGCAAGGTCAGTTGAAAATCGTAACCAAATTGTTAGAGATATGTTTGTTGAGCAAGTAATTCTTTCGAGACAGAGAATTACTGCAAATCCTGCACTTCTCCAGTTATATGAAAGAGAAAGAAGCGTAAAAGATTATGTTAGTCGGTTAGCAATTGATTTTCTATCGTTTATTGGAAACAATTCGCTCCCCCCTTCATTAAAGCGTGGAGGGATAAGATCAGAAAGCCGTGTTCAAAGACTTGATTTCTATGCAGGTCTTGATGAAATTCACGATCCTCAACGTAATCCCCATATAGACCTTCGTACTACTTCAAACATTGTTGGTAGCGTTCTACTCAATCGAACAAAAGATGTTGACGATGATGGTTTCAATATAATATCTTTGGAACATGTAAGACAGATAATTAATGATTATGACATTCCTGTTTCAATGATTAATGATGCTTTACAAGAGATAAAAATACACTTGAGAAGCAATATCAAAGAGTCTGAAATCGCAGTCAAAGCAGAGGATATAAGTGAAGATATATCAAAAATGAAAGCTTTAAGTGACAAAGAACTTTCTGGTTTAATTGTTAAATATGAAAATCTAGAACGTTATTACAAAACTGAAGAGATTCCTGCTATAGTTGAAAATCTTAAGTCAAGCTATGAGCAGTTATTAAAAGTTGATTATATATAAAAAATCCATAAGGGTGACAAACAAAGATGCCTCACCGTATTTTCCTTCTTACAGAATCGGAGTTTCGGGACCCATTACAAAACTTTGGTGATGCAGAATTTATTCTCGATTGGGAAGGTGCTGCACAGCTCCTGAGACTTTGGAGGAACCCACATCTGGGTCGTAGTTCACGTGAAGGAGCTGTACTATCTTTAGGAGCTAAAAATGCTGTAGCTATAGCTAACATAGCTCAAAAAATAATGACAACCCACTTAACACAAGCTGAGGAAGAAAGGCTTGTTAATGAACTCAAATTATTACGTTTTATAGGGGACAGAATTCTTCCAGATGTGCTTGAAAGAGTTAATAGAAATGAACTTCAGACGGTTGAAGATATTATGAAGTACATTAATACACTCCTTCATGACTTAAAATACGAAGGATTTGCAGATTTACAGATGCTCGCTGAAAAGCTGAAAGAACTTAGAGAAATAGTTGATCTTGAAATCACTGATGCTTTTGGGAGGAAAAAAAGAATTAGCCGAGAAGACGTGATGGAAGTTCTAGGAAAACTTCTTGGTAACTATTTAATGAAGCAAATAAATGTTTCACCAATCGATGATGTTCAAAAGCGTCCTCGTGGAACAATAAAATTGAAGGAAACATATAAAAGTGCAATTCTGAGTTCAAAAAGCATTCCACCAACTAGTGTCAAACAAGAAGACATTATACGAGTAAAAAAAGATCGAAAAAGTCTTGTTTATTTCATTGTAGACTTGAGCCAATCCATGCAAAAAGCAGTTTTTGAAGGCGGTATGTCGCGTCTTGATGGAGCCTTATTAACATCTTTAAGTCTGTATTATTACTTTAAAATATTAAATCGCAGGAAAAGGAAACGTTACGACATGTTTAAGCTAGCAGTTGTACCTATCACAAACAATCCATTCGTTGTTGATGATGACTACAAGATGGAGAATTTGTTATTAAGCGCAAAAGCTAAAGGAAAAACATATACAGTTCAAAGTGTTCTCCAAGCAATTAAACACGCTAAGAAGCAGTATAATGAGAAAAATATAGATGTTCAATTTACAATAGTAACAGACGGTATGCCAAATGTCCCAACATATCCATTTAAACATAAAACTAGTTCTGACCTCAAACGTTATTTCAATGAAATAGATACAAAAACAAAACTAGAAACAATCGAATGTTTAGTGCAATTAAATGGTATTTTTCAAAATCTAAAGAGAGATCACGCTAGAAACTGGAACATTAGTTACTTTTTGATGGGA
The DNA here is from genome assembly GCA_019057815.1 of Candidatus Heimdallarchaeota archaeon. GTDB lineage: Archaea > Asgardarchaeota > Heimdallarchaeia > Heimdallarchaeales > Heimdallarchaeaceae > 18H4-34. The sequence continues at coordinate 54,216 of JAHLWR010000006.1, read as the reverse complement.
ACCGAAGCACTAAGGAAAAGAGAAATCTACAGCCACACAAAAAGAATGTTAAAAGGTATTACTAGACCAATCTTGATTGACCCAGCGCAAATAAAGCAGCTAGGAGAACAGATACTAAGGGAGAGTATTCTAAATGCTTAAAACTGAATTAGCTGACATAATTACCGTTTATCAGAAAGCGAGAGAAGATTTCAAAACTCTTGTTGAAGACACTCCAGAGAATTATAGAGTGCTTGTTTTTCTTAATCCTGAGATACACATTTCTGTTAATAGAGTGTTAGAATCTTCTGGTACTCCAGTAGCAATTCTTTCCGCTGAAGAGATAACTCATCTGCGATCTGCGAGAGTAAGTGAGTTCATGCCCATTGGAAAAGAAACAACATTCAATTCCTTACCAACTTTAATTTATCTTTCTGTTCCAAATTATGAACTTTCTAATGAGCAAAAGTACACTCTGCGGGTAATGTTAGTGCATGCATTTGCACACACATATATGAATGAAAAATCTTCATCGAATAGTGCTCGAACACTGGCTAAGTTATACCAATTTGACATAATATTGAAGGAACTATTCCAAAATAATGCTTTTAGACTCAATGATTTATCTGAAAAAAAACATATGTGGGCTTGGCAATACTATCAGGATTTAGTTGCGGTTATCAGATTATTTACAGAGGCGGGGATTGAAGATTTTTATCAACCTCCAGAAGATGCCCGAAAATATACATTGTTTAATAATTTTTCAATAGAAGCTATAAATGTTCTCAAAGAAAGAGCAAATGTTGCAAGAAAAAAGCACTTACATGATTTTGTTGAAGAAGGTTTTGCTTTTTATATTCAACGAAAGCACATAGAATACTTAAAGGAGAGTAAAGAATACTCACCAAAGGAGCATCTAAAAGAATTGAAAGGGTACATGGCCCCACCCATTGGGGTTTTTAGTCTATTCCTTGTTGACAAATTGGCTGTAAAACTACGTGATGAAAAAGAACTTTTTGAAAAGCTATTTAGTTTCAAAACAGACTTAGAATTCTTCGAAAACTTTACTTGGAATGAGTTTAAAGATTGGTTATCAACTCAAAAGAACTCCCACTCTGAAACTGTCGTTGATTCATGGCATACAACTAAAAGCCACTATACTGACATTTGGTCAATTTACGCTTATGGTTGGAATTTAATAGATAATTACATCAAAAAAACTTATCGAAAGAAATATGGAACCTTTGGACAACTACTTGATGATAACCCTAGAATATCTTCGAAAGGTTATGTTAATGCTGATGAAAAGAAAGTCTATGTGTTTGAGGTTAATGATCACGGTATAGGTTTGGATCAGCTTGTGATACTCCATAATCATATGGTTTTATACAGAGAGGACTTTCGAACAATTTTACCGGCTTTTGCTGATATTATTACCATTAAGAAAATTGGAGGAATGCATGTTGCAACTCTCTTTGCAGTACATAAAATAGGTAAACAACAACCTCTAAGTCCTTACAATCTTCCCGTTGTGACAAGAGCAGTTCAAGTATCAAAGAGAAAAGATGCATATATATCAGACTTAGATGAAGAAAAGGAACAGACAGTTGTTGAAAACATTGATTACACATACTTGAAGAAACTAACGCAACCACAAAGAGGAGCAATAGCCTATCTTATCAAAGAAGGGTTATATAATTTATAAGCAGGGAAAATTATGTTTAACTTCCTAAAACGCCGAATTATTCTTCGTAAAAAAGATAATGAAAACGCTTTAAATCGGCTCAAAGTTTTGTTTTATTTGAAAGAAAAAGGAAAAGAAACTGATTTAAATTTAGTTTATACTTTCCTTCATGATAGTGATTGGAATGTTAGAAACGCTGCAGCTTCTACGTTGCTAGAACTGATAGAAGTTTATCCTGAACATAAAGGGAACACTCTTAACCACCTTCACGATTTAATCAATATATCTTCTTTATCAGTTAAACTTGTTGTATTAGAAGTTCTAGGTAAAATGCAAGATTATTCTTCAAAAGAAATTATAGCCAAAATTCTAGAAGAAAGTGATTATGATTTACAGTATGCAGCAATTAGATCTATAGGTTTTCTTGATGATGTGGATGTTTTATATTCACTTAAAAATGTCATTTACGTGAAGGATTACATCACACGTAGAGCAGCTATACATTCAATCATTCGAATTGCAAAATCGGTAAAAGAAGATAACCAACTAGAACAACTTACACCTCACATTCACTTACTTGTTGAAGCATATGTAGAATTAGGTGAGTTAAAAGATGTAGTTTACAAAATATTCGACTTCGGTGATTCAAACCTTTTCCCTGAAATGCGTGGCTACAGCGAATATGAAATTATTAAACTTGAAGTTTTACTCAATGAAAATGATTATAGTGTGGAAGCATATCAGAACTTTGCGAGACTTATTTATCCACTCTACTTTCCGGTGAAAAACGAGAAAATGTAAACTAAGAATCTGTATCATCTATTTTCATATTTCAATTTTATTAAAGAAAAAAGTAGAAGGTAAATCATAATCTTCGCTTGAAGAAATCTAAAATAGTCTTAAAACTTCGTATTCTAAACTCTTGATCGGTGAAACCACCATGACCTATATCACCAAATTCTTGATATTCAAAAGTTTTGTCTCCTATATTTCCTTCCTTCCACCCTAACTCAAGAAGTCTATCCCTGAAAATCCTAGCTTGAGATATTGGACATCTTGGATCATTAATACCGTGAATTATAAGTAATGGACATTTTAGATTCTCTGCAAAATAATACGAGCTTCTATCTTTCCAGAGTTCCTCATTTTCTTCTGGTTTTCCCAGTAGCATGTGTAAATAGTACTTGAAATGAGGCATGCTTTCTTCATAGAGTTTTAGCCAATTAGTTATACCTTGAGAAGCAGCACCAGCTTTCCAAAAATCAGGCTTTTTAACCGTTCCAATGAAAGTCATATAACCTCCATATGAACCTCCAAAAATCCCTATTCGTGTAGGGTCTACGTAATCTAATGTTTTCAGATATTCTGCTCCAGCTGCTACGTCTTCTAAATCTCCACCTCCTATATCCTTTATATTCATATCAGTAAACGCTCGCCCATAGCCAGTTGAACCTCTGAAGTTTGGTTTTATTATTACAAAGCCTTCGTTTACTATTATTTGAGAAAACATAGCGAAGTTTCTGAAATACTGCCCGGTTGGTCCTCCATGAACTTCAACTAAAGCAGGGAGTTTTACTCCAGGTTCTATGTTCTTTGGTTTATAAAGAATTGCTCCTATTGTAAGACCAGCTATTGATTCGTATTCAACATATTCGTCTTCAACGAAGAAATTAGTGCCAATATCACCAATTTGAACTGGGATAAGGTCCTCATAATTGTCTTCTTTCAAATCGTATTTCAATAACGAACTTGGATTAGTAGAAGTATTTAATGAAAGGATTAAGTAACGGTCTCCAGATGTAACTTGGGTACCAGCAACAATACCTGATGGGAATTCCAATACACGCTTTTCTCCTGTTTCGCAGTTGTATATAATAGGTTTAATTGTAGCTTTGAAATTTTGTAAACACACGAGATATTTGCCATCGCTTGTGAATTTACCAGAATATTCTTCATGTGCACCTTCACCAAACAATTTGAGTTCTTTTGATTCCAAATTATAAACACCTGCACGAGATGTGCCCTCAAAATCAGAAGTAATGGCGAGTATCTTTCCATCTTTTGAAATATCAGATACAATTTCTCTAGAACCATCCTTTAAGCTTAGAAGTTTCTTCTGATTTGAACCATCTGAATTCATTATCCAAATATCCAAATTTCGGAAATCTTGTGTGTCATTATAGCCAAAGACAATAAAGGAACCTGTTGGATCATATTTACCACCTCTCACAGGTGTGGGCATATTAGTGAGTGCTTTGTCCTCTTTAGTTTCAAAATCATAAAAATGCAAGTTCACTTGACCTTTTTTTGTAGAGGTATAAAGAAGAGATTTGCCGTTTGGGCTTGTATCAACGACATGTTCCTGAAAATTGGGTGTGTTAGTTAACTGAGTTACTTTAGCGGATTCAATATCAAGACGATAGAGATCATGTTGCTCATTACCACCTTTATCTTTTACAAAAATGATGGATTTATCATCCCTTGTCCAAACAAAACCAGAACGAAGTGCACGAGGTACTTCACCGTGACTTATTTGTATATGTTTTTTAGTTTCAATGTCCATTACATATAGTTCTATACGACCCGTAATATCCCAATAGAAGGCAATTTTATCCTTTGCATGGTTGAGGTTGGTCATATAGAACTGGGGTATACGAGCTAATTTCTCAATTAATACTTCAATCATCATTGATTTTAGTAGATACTTTAATTAAAAAACGTATCAGTAATTCAAAACCCAGAAAATGTATGGTGGGGTGGGCAGGATTTGAACCTGCGACATCCTCCACGTCAAGGAGGTATCATAGCCAGGCTAGATCACCACCCCTTAGTTAGAGTTTTTTCTAACAGAGGTTTTTAATTCCATTGGTTGTTTTCTTCTTTTGCTTAAATATTTTTTGTTTTAATCTTTTAATCATACAAGAAATACTAGTTCAATCTAATTCTTGTTGAAACAGCATATTTTGTGAAATACTGTTTTTATTAGTGGTATCACTTCATTGTTGTGTTTCTAATAAAAAAAAACAATCTATTTACAGAACTTTCTAAGGATAGGTTTTCTGCGAAATAATTCCCAAAATTATCTAGAAAACATTTATGATGAGTTTTTGTCTCCATGTCAACTAAGACAACGGAGGGTCGAGTATATTTATTAGTTTCGAGTAAGAAGTTTGAGAGTGTGTTGGGCAGTATGTACAGGTAATATCCTGTAACACCCTTCCTGTTTTAACAGTTTGTTAAGATTACTGTAGAAAAATATTTTTCCTTTCTTCTTGAGCTGCTCTTTTACCAGAAAATTTTCCCTATTATAGAGATTCTTTACTTGATGACAGAGTGTACCTAAAGTTTGAGGATATCTCAAATCTATTGATTCCATTCATAAAACTTTAACTTTCATAAATTTAGCTATAGTTCAGTATAAACGCCTATCTTTTTCATCCTACTCGTTACATATTCTCTCTTTTCGACTTTTTTCTTCCTTAAGTTGACACATTGACAGAAAACATTTATAAAAACTTCTATGTCTGTTGTTCGAGGATAATATATTTTAAATATACCAGTGAGTTGATAAAAGTATGGACAAAAATGTATCAATAGCTCTCAAAATTTTTGGATTCGTCTTAATAATAATAGGTACATTTATACCTTTATACGAGGTAGCTTTTAATTCTGATCCAATACTTGGATTACCTGGATCTGAAGAGTTATTAGAAAGTGAAGGCTTAATTTTTCAATTGTTTGGAGCTCGTTTAGATGTCCAACAGCTAATTTTTATAGGTATTGATACTGAAGGAAACACGATAAATGCGGTTCAATCTATATTTAGGCCTACTGAGATGGCTAGTGCGGTTGTACTTCTTTCTGCAGCACTCTGGTTTCTAATAGTTTTTGCAATTTTATTTGCTATTCTAGGTCAAGTATTCCAAAGTGGTGGTTTTAGAGAGCGTGGAATATTTTCAGATATTACAGCAGCTATTCTCCTGCTTGGTGCATTGATAGTTTCAGTTATTGCAATGAATAATGGTTTCAACATCATTTCAGAAGATTATCAAATGAGAGTTGATGGTAACGAGGCATTTAGTTTGGGCCCGATTACATTCAACCCTAATGAAGCAACTCCAGCTTACTTTGAATTAACATTTATAGGAAAATTTGCTCCTGGATTTTATGTTTATATTATCGGTATTATGATGGTTGTTACTAGCTTGTTCCTGCCTATAGACTGGGAAAAACCAACTAGCTCCACCAAGCTCAGAGGTTTAGGTGAAACGAAAGTTTTTCAAAAAATCAAGAATATTTTGACAATGCGACTATCTGTTTACATTACTCGTCGATTGTTAACACTAATCCCGCTATTTATTGCCATTTGTGTAATGACCTATGTAATGGTAAATGGAATGGGGGATCCAGTAGCTCTAATATTACTTGGTAAACCGCGAGCTACTGAACAAGACAAAATTAATATCACGCGGGATTTGGGATTAGATCAACCAGTCTACGCACGATTTGTTCTATGGTTTTACAAACTTCTCCATTTCAATATGGGGAATAGTTATAGATCTGAACGCCCAATTAATGAAATGATTGGAGAACTGATCTGGGAAACTCTAAAGTTACAACTTACATCCTTCTTCTTTGCGCTGATAATTGCCATCCCACTTGGGATTTGGGCAGCTAAGAACCAAAATACATGGATAGACTCTTTTTCAAGCACAATAGCTCTACTAGGTCTATCAATGCCAATCTTCGTCTTTGGATTGATTTTAATCTTCATATTCAGCGGATTAGGGTTAGGCTGGTTACCTGCTGCAAAAGCTCATCGAGTTCCAACACCGGTGGTGATTACAGGAGAAGGGTTTAACATATGGTGGGTGACGTTTACGGACCGGTTTTTGGATTCAATTCTACATATGATTCTACCTACAATTGCTTTAACGTTCACTTTTCTCGCGCTTTACACTAGACTTGTCCGATCAACGATGTTAGAAGTATTAAGACAAGATTATATTCTATCTGCTCGAGCTAATGGTTTATCAGAAAGAACAATAACTTGGAAACACGCATTTAGGAATGTATTAATTCCAATAGTGACATATATTGGACTTTTCTTAGCGTTTGCTTTAGCTGGTGCTCCAATTACAGAAACACTGTTCACGTGGCCAGGACTGGGTTACCGGTATGTACTAGCGATATTTAATCTTGACTTCCCGATGATACTCGGGGTAACAGCGGTGTTGACGATATTGATACTTATTGGGAATTTAATAACAGATATTGTATATGTTGCAGTAGATCCGAGAATAGAATTGTAACTAAGGTGATTAAATTGCAAAGATTAGAAACAACAAGAGTAACATTTACCGTGAAATTGGATAAGTACATGTATGAGCATAGACTCCCAAAATCAATGATTTGGGCAGGATTCTTGGTAATATGCGCTTATTACATTAATGATGGTTTTACAGCTATTAAAAGGCTGTTTGGTGCAAAAGAGACTATCATAATTGCTAAAGATGGAACATTAAGAGAAAGAAGCCCTTCGCAATGGTCATTAGTGTGGAAAAGGTACAGTAAAAACAAGGTTGCCATACTTTCAGGGGTTTTAGTTTCGATAACAGTATTACTAGCAATATTTTACCCAATTTTAATGCCATTCGGTCCTGTTGGAACAGAACCATTATTTGATGCATGGAACGGTGGAGGTTCAACAACGAGACCAAATATGAAATATCCTGCGGGCACTGACATTCTAGGTAGAGATGAATTTTCAAGATTACTCGCAGGAAGCGAAGTATCCTTAACTGTAGGAATCTTTTCAAGCATTCTTTCATTACTAATCGGAGTAACTCTCGGAGCGTTAGCAGGATATTATAGAGGATGGACAGAGGAAGTTATAATGAGGATAACGGATATGTTCCTAGCTTTACCATTTTTAGTAATCGCAATCCTCGCTGTTTCTTTCATACAAAGAGGAACGTTAGAATTCCTAAGACAAATACCTCAATCAGTAGTTATCATCATAGTATTAGGAGTCTTTGGGTGGGCAGGACTATGTAGGCTAGTAGCTGCAAATACAAAACAAATATACAACCTCGATTACGTAAATGCTGCAAGAGTACTTGGAGCGAGTAATAAAAGAATAATAATGTCTCATATATTGCCAAATATTATGGCACCAATTATAGTATTGGGAACTCTTGCTATTGCAGGTGGAATACTGTCAGAAGCTGGGTTAACCTTCCTAGGATTAGGTAGCCCAACAACAGTGTCATGGGGACAGATGGTAAATGAAGCACAAACAGAGCTTAAACTTAATCCAGAATTAGCTTTGTTACCAGGATTTGCCATATTCTTTGTAGTACTAGCGTTTAACTTACTAGGAGATGCGTTAAGAGACGCACTGGATCCAAGACTAAGGGAGTAATAAAGATGAGTGAAAAAAAACCCTTACTAGAAATTCAAGACATTTACACCCAGTTCTTCACAGAATCGGGTGTAGTCGAAGCCCTTGATGGAGTATCATTTGATGTGACAGCAGGCGAACCTGTTGGTATTGTCGGTGAATCAGGTTGTGGAAAGACCGTTACAGGACATTCCATTCTTAGAATATTGCCAAAGAACGGTAAAACAATTAAAGGAAAAATAATTTACAAAGGAATCAATCTCCTCAACCTTACCCACAACCAAATGAGGAGCATCAGAGGTAAAGAAATTGCTATGATTTTTCAAGACCCGATGACAAGTCTCAATCCCATTTTCAGAGTAGACGACCAGATGACAGAAGTTATTAGTTTACACAGAAAAGTTAACAAAAAAGAGGCTTTAGATATAGCAATAGAAATGCTTGAATCAGTAGGACTATCTGACGCTGAAAAAAGAATACATGATTATCCACATCAATTTTCTGGTGGAATGCGCCAACGAATACTAATCGCAAGAGCTTTAGCACTTCAACCAAGTTTGTTAATTGCGGATGAACCTACAACTGCACTAGATGTAACAATACAAGCACAAGTTCTTGAGATTATTAAGGAAATGCAGAAAAAACTTGGCTTAGCTATGATGCTCATAACTCACAACTTAGGGGTAGTAGCAGAAATTACTAAAAGAGTCCATATTTTCTATGGTGGAAGAGTGGTGGAATCAGGTCCAACAGAGGATGTATTCATCAATCCTCAACATCCATATACAAGGGCACTTTTTGATAGTATACCATCTATTGAAAAAGATAAAACACGTTTAGAAACAATACCAGGAAATGTTCCTCGATTAATCAACCCACCAAAAGGTTGTCGTTTCCATCCTAGATGCAAGTATGCTACAGAAATCTGCTCTCGAGAAAGACCTGAAGATGTCTGGTTAGGCCCTAAACGACGTGTTGCATGTCACCACTACGAAGAACTAGATTTAGATGTAGATGAAGAAACAATGCGAGAACGAGTAAAAATTAAGGAAGAAGTGTAAAAATGGCGTCATCAGTATTTGAAGAATACGAAACAATCGATTTATTTGCATCTTGGGACTCTAAAAAGCAACCAGTCATTCAATTGAACAACCTTAAAAAATGGTTCCCAGTTAGTCAACAATCACTCTTATTTTCCAAAGTTATATCTAATATCAAAGCTGTTGACGGTGTTCAACTCTTTATAAACAAAGGAGAAACTCTCGGACTAGTTGGAGAATCAGGCTGTGGTAAGAGCACTACAGCTAGAGTAACAGTTAAGCTAGAAGAACCTACTGAAGGTTCGGTTTATTTTAAAGGTGTAGATATCTTTCAACCAATGACAAAAGAAGAAGAACTAGTGATTAAGAGACAATTACAAATGGTTTTTCAAGATCCTTACTCAAGCCTTAATCCCAGAAAAATGGTTCTTGACATCATTAAGGAACCTTTTGACATACACTTCCCAGACATGCTATATGAGGAAAAAGAATCAAGAGTGCTTGAAATACTAGCAAAAGTAGGATTAGAGGATTATCACGCACTTAGATATCCCCATGAGTTTTCTGGGGGGCAAAGACAGAGAATAGGGATTGCTAGAGCACTGGCTATTCACCCAGAAGTAGTGTTACTAGATGAACCAGTTAGTGCACTAGACGTTTCAGTTCAAGCACAAATCCTTAATCTACTACATGACTTGCAGAAGGAGCTTAATCTCACATTCATGTTTATCGCTCATGATTTGAGTGTTATTAAACACGTTTCCGATCGTGTAGCAGTAATGTACTTAGGTAAAATAATGGAACTTTCGCCAACGGGAGATCTATTTAGAAAAACAGCTCATCCTTATACTGTTTCACTTCTCTCAGCAATTCCAAGACCAGATCCAAGAATTAAAATGGATAGAATACTACTAGAAGGAGATGTACCAAGTCCGATAGATCCACCACCTGGTTGTCCATTTAATCCTAGATGCTGGAAAGCTCAAGAAATATGTTCTCAAAAATCACCAACTCTAGATGAGATTCGTCCTAATCATTATTGTGCATGTTTCTTCCCTGAAATCTAAACAGTTATGTTCCTTTTCTTATTTTATTTTGCTTAAGGATAACATATTTATTGAGTATCATCTTTCTAAAATTGATGCTAGCTACTCAGTATTTTAAAAAACGCAGCTATACCTTTCGTGGTTTTACACGAGATGTAATAAGGTTACTTCGAAAATCTTCACGAATCCACGATTCCATGGATTCTGGGAGAATTAGCGCTCAATTTCGAGAGCGTATTATGCTAGCTGTAACCGCAGTAAATGAGTGTGTATATTGTGAGTGGGCTCATACAAAAGTAGCACTTGAACAAGGTTGCACTAATGAGGAGATAAAAGAAATTATGGTCCATGATTTTAGTTCTTGTGATCCCTATGAAGTTGTTGGTCTTGCATTTGCACAATGTTATGCAGAAACAGAAGGATTGCCATCTGAAGAAGCTTACCAAAAACTTTTTTCCCATTACGGAGAGGAAAAAGCGAATGATATCATCCTATTCATTCAGATAATAACAATTGGCAATCTATTAGGAAACACTTTTGATGCTTTTGAGAGCAGGTTACATGGTTTACCACCTGAAAAGGGGTCATTTTTCTTCGAATTTTATATTTACATCCTTGGATTTCCATTCTTTAAAAGGTTTAAAAGGAAATCAAAGAAGAAAAAAGAAGAACAATGATTCTAGATTTTCTTCTGCTAAAGATTACCTAATATTCTTCTTCTACATCTACTTCATTCAAAAATATTTTTTCTCCTCTTACAAAGCGAGCAATATTTTCTATTTGTTCATCCCAACGCTTAAGATCACCCATTGGAGAAGCTCCTCTGTGAGGTGAGAGAATTACATTGTCCATCTTATGAAAAGGATATTTCGTAGGATATTTCTTGCCATCTCCTGCAGGTTCAGGTTGATAATTATACCATACATCTATAGCTGCACCTGCAATAACTCTGTCTTTAAGAGACTCAAACAGACTCTCTTCATCAATTACCGCACCTCGCCCAACATTGACAAGCAATCCATTCTTTCCTAATAACTCCAATTCTTTACTTCTAATCATTCTTTCAGTTTTTGAAGTAAGAGGTACAGCTATAATCAAAACATCAACATCTTCCAAAAATTCATGTAATTGATTGTAACCAAATGTTTTAACTTGTGTTGGTAGAGTAATTTCTTTCTTATTCCAATCTCTACGAAAAATGTTAAAATCTACATCAAAACTAGAGAGAAAACGATGAACTTTCTTGTTAACAGCTCCATAACCAAGTAAACCTATTGTTCTTCCACATAGTGGAGTTGACTCAGCAAAGTTGTCTCCACGTCTCCACAAACCTTCTTTCATCCAATTATGATGTAATATTATCTTATTAGTTAATGATAACAACAAGGCAACAGCATGTTGAGCCGTAAAATAGGAATTACCATGACCATTTACAAGAATTATTTCTCTTTCCTTTGTGACTTCACTAAACAGAGGTATAAGATGTTGAACCCCAGCTCCTGGATTGATGAACAATTTCAAATTCTTTGCTTCCTCTAATAACCTCTTTGTAGGTCTCCAACCCATAATAATCTCTGGTTTATATTCTTTGATAAGTTCAAGAAATGAATCCTCTTCTCTATCAGGTGGAATAATCAGATTTACCTGTGGATATTTTGCTAATCCATCCGTCAGATAATTTAACAGTTGTTCATTAGGTTGCCAAATGCATAAGACATTAACTTTGTGTGTTTCCTTCATTCAAATCCAAATTTCTTCTATGTCTTATCTTACAAAAATCTTTCACACGATATCAAAAACTGAGCACTGTATCTGCATTATGAATAAAGCTCTTTAAATATATAATATCAAATTCATACAATGCTAAATGTAACTTCTGAGTAGAAAAAGTAAAACCATAAGAAAAAAAGGTTTAAAAGTTAAAGGGAAAAAGAAGAAACGGCAATAAAATAACAAGCCACCCTAGCTTAGTCGGTAGAGCGTTCGGCTGTTAAGAAAAAACAGTACACAGAAACCGGACGGTCGCAGGTTCAAGTCCTGCGGGTGGCGCCAAAAATTTATTAAAAAGAATACAGCCTCGGTGGCTCAGAGGTAGAGCGTCTGACTTGTATTGTGTTTTTTCATATCAAGACATCAGATGGTCGGGGGTTCAATTCCCCCCCGGGGCTCCACAAAATATCTTTATTCAAACATTTTAATACAAGAAATATAAATATTTAAATAATTAGTAGTTGTATTATATATAACAAAATGCACCCAATAGCTATCATTTTAATTGTTACATCAGTTATTATTATTTTTCTTTTCATCATTTATGCAAGAATACACAATATCAGAAAAAAGGGTGTAAAAACACAAAGAAAGGAAACAGAGGCTTTAAATGAAATAAAAAATAAGGAAACATTTAGGCAGAGAATAAGAAATGCAATCCCCAGACAATGAATCTCTATTCATTATTTATTTTTAGCTCAATACATCACTAACATTTAAAAGAAAAATTGTGGCTTTTATATATTTAACTTTTGTAAATTCTTTGAGAATCACAAAAAGTGTTTCTCACATAAGAAGCCCATTAACATTATCCTTAAGGGAGATGGGAAGCAAGAAACCCCCCTATCTCACTCTTCATCTTCTCCCATCTTCTTTCAGGAAATTATGGAAAGGAAGGAGGAAAAATAATCTCATCCACAGCTCTTCCTATGGTTCTCACCTTTATTCTTATTTTTTATATCTGATATCACTAATAAATTTCGCTCGAAAAATACAAATAATACCTCCGCCCTGTGGTAAACTGTCTTATAGTAGAGGAACAACTATTTTTATCTAAGCACTATCAGCTGTGACTATTTCCATTAACCCTAGTATCTCATCAATTTTGCCTTCTAAGTCTATTCCTACTATTCCTGCAAGCGCTAGTGTGCTTAACAAACTTTCAACCAGTTCATCCTCTATTGCAGGATCACATTCTAATCCCACACAGTCATCCATTATCTGATTTGCAAACACATTCAACATTCTTTCACCTAGTATTCGGCTAGGTGTTTTTGGAATGCTCAACACATCCATTTGTTTAACACTATTTCTACTATTTATCAGTTCCAACAGTTTTCTTTGTGCTTCGTTTATCGTTACCATTTTCCTCACTTACTACTTCCAGTTTTCTCTATATATAGCAAGATAACATTACTTAAATACTCAGCTATTATATTTACTTAATGCTTTACTTTTCCATTAGAAATTTTAGCAATAAAGCATTTAATGAAGGAAACTCAAGAACGCGGGTATTAGAGCCTTTAAGCCCCAAAAACCGCGCTTTCCACTGGAAGTAATGGGGATGGGCTGTTTCAAGCGTTTTTGTACTCAGAATGTGAGTATGGCGCGCCTAACACGGTTTTTCGAACGTGTTTTTGTCGGGTTTTGTAATACCAAGATAATAATGTCGTAGATATGCCATCTTTACGATGTGATATTAAATCTAATAAATAACCAGGTCAAAATAGCTGTAAAACAACTCAAAGCAATAAAGCAAGGATGAAATAAGTAAAAAACGAGTTTATTAAGGAAAAGATTTGAGATTTTCAAAAAACAATTCAAACGCTAATATGTATTGTGTACTTCTGTAAAATGCTGTTCTAAACGAACTCTTGCATATAGAAATCTTAAAAAAAGGGTCTCCCGATTGAATAATGTAAGTTTTACAGGGCCGGTAGATCAGCTGGAAGATCGCTTCGCTTGCAAATATAAAGTAACACTTTATTTCAAGATCCGAAGAGGCCTCGGGTTCAAGTCCCGACCGGTCCACCAAACTCTTCTTGAGAAAGCTTTTTTTTCCTTTAAATGAATCTAGTTTTGATTATATGTTATCTGTTGTTGTACCTGTTTATAACGAAGAGGAGAATATTATTCCTCTCTACAACGAAATCGTTCATGTAATGACCACCCAGAAGCAATATTTCGAAATTATTTTTGTTGATGATGGCTCAACTGATACTACTCTATCACAGTTATGCTCTCTACTAACAGGAAGGGACTCGCATCTTAAAATAGTTCAATTACGAAAAAATTTTGGTCAAACAGCTGCACTTGTAGCTGGTTTCCATTCTGCAAAGGGAGACATTATTATTTCTTTAGACGGAGATGGTCAGAACGACCCTAATGATATCCCTATATTGCTTTCCGCGCTTACAGACGATTTTGACGTAGTTTGTGGTTGGAGATTTAAGAGGAATGACTCTTTCATTCTGAAATCAATTCCATCCAAAATTTCAAATTTTCTCAATAGACGCCTTAACCGACTATCAATACACGACAGTGGTTGCACTTTCCGCGCTTACAGGAGTGAAGCTGTAATTAACTTAGTTTTAGTAAGTGGTGAACATAGATATCTTCCTGCAATTCTTTCACATAAAGGTTTTAAAATCACAGAAGTCAAAGTCAATCATCGACCTCGTACTAGAGGAAAAACAAAATATGGTTTTCAGAGATTATTCGCAGGTTTTACTGATTTAATTACTTTAAGATTCCTTTTTAATTATAGTCAACGACCTATCAAACTATTCTCAAAAATCGGTTCACTTTTTCTATTTATTGCCCTAGGTCTTGGAATATACTTACTTATTGAGAAATTTGTATATAATCAAGATATAGGTACTCGTCCTTTATTACTGTTAACCATGCTTCTTGGAATAGCAGGATTTCAGTTTATATTGACAGGGTTTTTAGCTGAACTTAGTGCAAGACAAAACATCAAACCATCTTCAGTTTATAACATTAAAAAAATACATGAAGAAATAGAAAAAGATTAAATAATCTAAGAATTTTTTGCCCTCCTTCTCTTCCGTCTCAGGAAAAGAAGCACGCCTCCGCCGATTAATGCGGGTATGAAGACATTTAAGATGGTTTGTATAAATGAAACACTTATTGCTACTTCTGGTAAAATTCCTAGACTGAAAACAGCTAGAAGTTCTATTGTGGCATCTCTAATTCCTATACCACTGATGCTTATTGGAATTAGAGCAACAACAGCTGCTACTGCAACAACTCCTGTCATCACTAACAAAACACTTTCAATTTTTATTGTTGAACTCATACCAACGAGAAGTAAACTGGCTTGGAAACCTAATAATAACCAAATAACAAATGAGATTGAAAAAATTATTATATAATTAGTTTTACTAAAGAATACAAGATTCGCGTAATATTCGTCTATAACTCTATTTGTTGAAGGTTTTGGTGATTGTTCGCCTTCGCTTTCTTTAACAGATTTTTGTTTTTTCTTTGGTTTTTTCATTTTTGCTAATGTAGTAACAATAAGTTTTACAATTTTATCGTTAAACATTAGAATAATTAATGCTGCTATAATTAGAATCCCACCAAAAACAGCCCATTTTACTACATTGTCTAAGGGATCAAAGAAGAATGGTATAGCTATTAATGAGTAAACCGCGACAGCTGCTAAATCAGTTAGTCTATCCAAAACCGCACTAAAAAATGTGTCAGTTTCACTTCTTCCTGTCCATTTACTGAGATAATGGGCTTTAATTACATCACCTACTTTTGAGGGTGTAATCGCTGCACCAAACATCCCAATAAAAATCAACCAGAGGGTTTTATACCACTTTATTTTAACATCCAGCCTTTTGAGAATATAATGCCAACGAAGAGTCTTCAAAAGGAATATAAGTACCACAATTCCAAATGAACCTAACAAATACCAGAGATTAACTTGACTCATAGATCCAGCTATTTTTCTGGGTTCAAACTTCCAGATAAGAAACGTCAATAATCCCACGGTGATTATTGGCGCAATTATCTTCTGAATTAGCTTGATTTTAGATGTTTTATTGCTTCCATTGTTCAATTAAGTGTTCCTCTTTCATCCATTGATAGGCATGTTCAAGACTTTTTTTCATGTTAAATTTGGGTTTGAATTTGACAACTTTTTCAATCTTAGTAGTATCATACATTCTAGTGCTTCCTAATTGCTTAACTCTTCTACGAGTTATCTTAGGATTCTTTTTTCCAGAAATTTTACTTAAAAACTCACTAAGGATACCAAGAGCATAAGCTGTTGAGTAACCTATTTTAAGATATTTTGGCATCACACCACAGACATTACCAACTGTATCAAAAATCTCTTTTGGAGCTGCGGCGAAACTACATACATTAAATGCTTCGCCACTAGCATTGTTTGTTTCTCCACAAGCTACTAAAGCCTGTACTACATCTTCTACGTGAGCAAAAGACATTACAGACTTTGTACCACCACTAATTAAGGGGATTGTTTTTTGACTTATTACCATTTTAAAAAATGCTGGAGCAACATGCCTGTCTCCAGGTCCCACAATCATTGGAGGGCGGATAACACTTGTAAAAAAACCATACTCCTTCGCACTCTTGAAGACCTCATTTTCAGCTTTTAATTTACTTATATGGTAGGGATGTTTAATTTCTATTGAATAGTCTTCTTTAACCGGCAGATTTGGAAGACGATAACCATATACACCAGCAGTACTAACATTCAGAAATTTCTTACCATCATTTTCAACAAATGATTCAACTAAATTCTGAGTGCCAATTACATTTGTCCTGTAATAAGCATCAGATGACGCATTTTCCCTAACTTCAGCAGCTGCATGATACACAGTTTCCACTCCTGATAAAGCGCATTTCAAAGATTCCTTATTTAACAAATCACCCCTTATAGTTTCAATATCTAATCCTAACAAATCCTTGTGTACTTTATTAGAGCGAATAAGACATTTAATTGAAATATCTGGTTTTTGAGTTCGTATTAATTTAGCAATATGAAAACCTACAAGTCCTGTTGCTCCAGTAATTAAAATAGTCATAACTTTCAATTATTTTTTAATTCTAGTTATTTAAAAAGTTCTCACTTACATCAGTAAAACAAAGAATTATTGGTAGAAGACAACAAATTTTAACTTCTGACCTAACGAAACGCTTTTTTAAGCCCTTTTTGTTGTTCACTTATGATTAAGATTTACAATACTCTTACACGGCAACTTGAAGAGTTTACTACTCTTGAACCCAATGTTGTCCGCTTTTATAATTGTGGACCGACTGTCAATGGGCTTATGCACCTCGGTCATGCTCGCTCTGCTGTTGCTTTTGATGCTATTCGTCGTTACTTAGAATACAGAGGTTACACTGTTAAGTATATTATGAATTTCACTGATATTGAAGATAGGGTTATTGAAGTTTCTAAACAGGAAAAGCGTGGAGTTTTGGAATTAGTTGAGGAGTATTTGCGCTATTTCCGCAGAGATATGCGAAGTTTGAACATTAAACCAGCTACAATCAGCCCCCGTGCTATGCTCCATATCAATCCTATGATAGATTTTGTTATCAAACTTATTGAGAAGGGTTTCGCTTATGAGAGTCATGGTGATGTTTATTTCGACATCCAGAAATTTGATAACTACGGTAAACTCTCTAATCAAAAATTAGCTAATATTTTACTAGACACTGAAGATGCTGAAAATCCCAATAAACACCATCCAGCAGATTTTGCCCTATGGAAAGCAAAAAAACTAGGGGAACCAAGCTGGCCATCACCATGGGGAGACGGAAGACCTGGTTGGCACCTTGAATGCTCTGTTATGTCAATGACCTATTTAGGTGAATCTATCGATATTCACAGCGGTGGCCAAGATCTTATCTTCCCTCATCACGAAAACGAAATCGCTCAATCTGAATCTTTGTTTGGTAAACCTTTTGCTCGATATTGGCTCCATAATGGTTACATCAATATTGACCAAGAGAAAATGAGTAAGTCCCTTGGTAATTTCGTTAACATCTTCGATCTACTAAAACATTATTCTTCCGATGCTGTTCGCTTATTTATCCTTCAGACCCATTATCGCAGTCCCATTAGCTTCAATGAAGACGCCATTAAACAAGCTCAAACTACTTCTAACAGATTGTTTGATGTTGTTCTACTAACAAAGAATTTCGCAGATGGTTCAAATGAATTAATCAAGGATGTTTTGAATGACACTGATGCTAATCTGTTTACCAAAATTGAAAAAGCTAGACATGATTTTATTACAGCCATGAATGAAGATTTTAATACTCCCAATGGTCTTGCTGTTGTATTTAATTATTCTAGAGACGTTAACGATTACATCAGGAATACTGAAGAGATAAATGGTGCCCTAATGAGAGAATCTGAAAAGCTTTTTGATGAATTCATGTCCGTTCTAGGACTATTTGAAGATATTAATCAATATCACTCTATTGAAACTGTTGAAAAACTTGTCAATTTATTAATTGACATCCGTCAAGAATTTCGAAAAGATAAAAATTGGGTAATGAGTGATAAAATTAGGGATGTTCTGAAAGAAGCTGATATTACTTTAGAGGATACACCTAAGAGAGTACTGTGGAAATTAACAGAACAAAACAAATAATGAATCTTCTAATCACAGTTCACCTTTCTTGCCAATATCATATTTACAAGGTAATAAGGCACATTAATCTTTTTTGTACTTTTGCCTTCTAAAACCATATCTGTAGCATAGAGATGTGACCACATTTCGATATTCACATCCGTTCTAGTCTTTACTGATATGATTGTCAATTTTTGCCCTGGTAGAAGGTTTTTTTCTTCTAACTCCTCAAATATATCCTGCAAATCAAGAGTTTTAGGCATGTGTCTTACTATCACTCTTTCCAGAATTTCTACGATTTCCACTTTATTTCCCTCTTCAAAAAGAGCAAGAGGTTGTTTGGTAGGAATAGTTTCTACAGTTCCATCATGTTTAGGTGTGAATGCTCCAGAAGGACCTCTTTCTGGTAATTTGATTTTTTGTTCAATCATTGCCGCAATTTCATCTGTTAATACATGCTCCCATTTACAAGCCTCTTCATGTATTCTTGACCATGGTAAACCTAACCAGTAAAGAAAACTTTCAGCAAGCCTGTGGTTTCTTACAACTTTGAGTGCAATTTTTTTCCCCTTAGAAGTAAGCTCAGCTCCATAGTAGGGTGTATATTTTATCAGCTTCTTCTTAGATAACTTTCGTAGCATCGATGTTACAGTACCTGGGTGGACATTCATCATCTCAGCAATTTGATTTGTCTTAACGTGACTACTACCATACTCTAAAAACCAAAAAAAGACCTCCAAATATTCTTCCTCTGTGTGAGAGATATCATCAGATGCCAAATTTCTACACCTTCTTTGTAAAGAGGAGGGTTATTTTCCTTTGAACGTTGGGTTCCTCTTCTCAAATATAGCAGCGATGCCTTCTTTTAAGTCTTGGCTGGCAAAGCATTTTCTTGCTCCTTGAACCTCATTCATATAACCTTCTTTAATGGTTCCATCTCTTGAATCATTAATTGCTTTCTTAGCTTCAGTAATAGCTAATGGAGCGTTTCTAGCAATTATTTCAGCCCATTCTATTGCTTTTTCTTTCAGCTTTTCTGGAGGGCATATTTCACTTAGTATATTCATACGCAAAGCCTCTTTAGCAGAAACTTTCCGCCCAGTAAGAATAAGATCCTTAGCTACTCCCACGCCAGCTATTTTTTGCAAGCGGTATGTACCTCCCCAACCAGGAGAAAGCCCAAGAGTGACTTCAGGTTGTCCTAGCACAGCATTTTCTGAAGCGATACGGATATCACAGCAAAGAGCTAATTCCATACCACCACCTAATGTGAAACCATTTATCGCAGCAATTGTAGGACAAGGAAACGTTTCTATAATTTCAAAAACATCTTGACCGCACTTGATAAGCTGTTCATAACTATTATCATCTAATGTTGACATCCACTTTAGATCAGCACCACCACACCAAGATTTACCTTCAGCGGTTATTATAACTGCACGCAATTCCGGATCTTCTTTCATTGAGTGAAAAACTTGTTCTAGTTCTTTCAACATAGAATTATTAAAAGAGTTGAGAGCTTTTTGGCGATTGAGTATAATGAGTGCAATATTATTATGTACACCTACCTTCTTTACCATTATTAACTTCTCATTTTCAGACATACAATAACAGTTGATTACACTTATCTAAATTTTTGGGAATAATAATCACTTGTAAAATCCCTTTTTCCTGTGTTAACAACAATTGCAATCTGTGATGTAAGAACATAGTGTAATTAGGGAATTAAGAACGAGTACATTACATAAATAATACGATAAAAATACGTTTAGTTTATTAAAAACTTTCAGATGCTAACAAATTTATGTTCAAAAAAACACAAAAAGGCAATTATGAAAACAATACTAATTTGAAATTTGTCTGCCTTTTTTAATCAAAAGATTATGAAGAAGAAGATATGTATCATTTTGGAATGATACACTAGGTCTAGAATACAAAAAGTTTAAATGAAATTTTGAAGAGTGATAATTATTCAATGATGGAGGAGTTATAAAGATATGAAATATGTGCTATTCTGGGAATTTGATCCCGCTGATATGGATGCCGTCATTAAAAAATGGGAAAAGATTAAAGATGTCGAAGTTGAAAATTTGGAATCTATCTCACCCAATTATGCGATTGGTGGAGAGTTCTCTGGCTTTCAAATCTTTGAAGCAGATAATCCAGATGAACTATTGAAGTATGTACTTCACTATGCGCCTGAAGTCAAATGTAGAATTGATCCCGTTATTGAAGCGGAAAAAGTAGTTGAAATGTGGAAAGGAAAGTAAACTGCATTGATTCACTTTACAAACATTTTCTTTTTTTTTACATTTCTAGATTGAAGGAAAGTGTATTTAAAAAACTTAAAGTAAGTAAAGTTACTATTTGTTTTTCATATTTCAGTAGTATAACTGTGTAGATGGTAGTATGTTAAGGAACAATAAAAGCAAAGAAATTGAAAGCCTATTTGCAAACTCCGGAAATATTTCAGACAAAGTATTTACTTATGATCAGATAAAGAGTCTTCCAGATCCTGTTCAAAGGTACTTTAAGTATGCATTAAAGGAGGGACAAGAATATATTAGTTATGTTAGGTTAAAACAAGACGGCTTATTTAAAATGAATGAGAACTCGAAATGGATACCTATTATAGCAGAGCAGTACTTCACCACTCAAAATCCTGCTTTTCTCTGGTATTGTAAAATAAAGCCTTTGCCTTTTTTCTGGATAACAGGAAAAGATAGTTATTTTCAAAATAAAGGAAATTTAATTATCAAATTATTGTCTATCATTACAGTGGTCAATTTGAAAGGAGAAGAATGCGATCAATCGGAATTTATTAGATATATTGCAGAATCTGTGTGGTTTCCAACAGCTTTATTGCCAAACGAATTCTTGAATTGGGAACCAATTGATAGTGAAACAGCACGAGCTATTGTCAATTATAGAGGTAGTAATTTATCATTCCTTTTCTATTTCAATGCAGAAGGGCAAATAACAAAACTAACAACTGAAGACAGATTCATGGAAGAAAAAGGTGAATTAAAAAAAGAAAAATGGTCTTGTTATTGCAGAAAATACAAGAAAATAAACAACGTAAGAATTCCAACTGAAGGTGAAGTAGAATGGAATTTGCCTGACAAGAACATTAGTTATGCTAAACTGAGAATAATTGATATTGAATTTAACAAAACTTCAAAATACTAAGACATGTTTCAACTTTTAACACCATATCCTCCACCACCTGGTGTTTCGATAATGACAATATCACCTTTCTTTATTTTTCTTGTAACTTTGGAAGGGAGTATGTCTTGTCTATTAGCTGTTTTAAGGGTGTTTTTCCCTTTCGTTCCAGGACTCCCTCCAAATAAGCCAAATGGGGGATATTTTCTTCTTTCACTTTGAATAGAGAGGATACTTTCTTCTGTCAACAATTGAATTGATCTACGTATTCCATTACTGCCTGACCATTTCCCAGAACCGCCCGAATCAGGCAAAATAGAGTATTCTAACACACGTAATGGGTAATATCGTTCCAGTACCTCTATTGATGTGTTTCGCGTATTTGTCATGTGGCTATGTGTTGCATTTGGAGGATGGTAATTCTTCCCCGCACCTATTCCACCAGCAATAGTTTCATAATATGTGAATTCATCACCGGTGGGACTTAAACCACCAATTATTATATTGTTCATAGTACCACTACTTCCTGCTGGTACATCATCTGGAAATAGTTGTGAAAACACCCCTAACATAACATCAGTTATCCTTTGACTTGTCTCAACATTCCCTGCTGCAACTCCTGCAGGAGCTATTGGATCAACTAGAGTTCCTTTCTTAGTTAATATTTTTAGTGGTTCATATAATCCATAATTTGTTGTATACTCCCTCGAAACCAAACATCTAAGAATATAATAAGTTGCAGAGAGAGTTACAGCGCGCGGGGCGTTGATATTTCCTTCAACTTGAGGATCGGTCTTTGAGTAATCTACAATAAGCTCTTCTCCTTTCCGCGTTACTTCTGCTGTTATTGCAATTGGTTTATCCGTAACACCATCATCGTCCATATAATCTGTATATTTTACAGTACAACCTTCAGGAATTTTGGTTATAAGTTCAACAGCTGCACGTTTTGATCTTACATTTAAGAAATCAATTATCTTTTGAACGCGTTTTAAGGAGTATTTACAGAGAATACTATGATATTTTTTTTCTCCAACTTTTGTTGATGCCAGTTGAGCTTGAATATCTCCTTTTCTTTCTCTTGGTACTCTAACATTACTCAAAAAGTTTTCAAACCACTCTTGATTTAACTTCCCTTCTCTTTCAAGGACAGTTGGATTGATGATATAACCCTCATCATGTAATTGATATTTACCACCCGGCATAGACCCAGGGACACCGTGAATGGGACCAACATCAGCGTGATGGCAACGATTAGCAATGTAACCTACTAATTGTTGCTGGTAAAAGATTGGTTTTACAACTGTGATGTCGGGTAAATGACTTCCCCCAAGATAAGGATTATTTGCAATATAAATGTCCCCTTTAAGCATGTTATCAAAACCAATGTATGAAACAATACCTTTTGCTGACTCTGGCATTGCCCCTAAATGTACTGGTATATGTTCTGCTTGCGCAATTAATCTACATTTAGAATCAAGTATTGCACTTGAGAAATCCAATCTATCTCTAATGTTTAGAGAAAAAGCTGAACGTTGAAGTACAATTCCAGTTTCAATAGCTACAGCTATCAGAGCTTGATTTATGATTTGAGTTTCCAAAAGATTCATTTTTAACATTATTAAGAAATAAAGAATAAAACATATAATTAGTTTTACCATAAATATTTTCACAGCTTATATTCAAAACATGGTCAACCTCCAGAAAACGCAGTAATCCAATATCGATATAACCTTTTAAAGAATGTATCATCGTCTATTATAGATGTCCGACTAATACCAAATAATTCCTCATTCTTCCTTTTCCATAATTGTTTGTCATCGCGATATTTTTTGTCAATAATCGCTTCTAGTAATAGCTGATAAGTCGAAGATAATTTTTCATCTTTGTGTTTTTTTAAAACCAAACCAGGTAGCAAAACATGAGAATTCAACAAGATTTTCTGGTTGGTTGATAATTTTTTAAAAGAACCGTCGGAATTTCTTAGAAAACTAAAATATAGTTTTTTGAGGGGTTTAGTAGTAATTTTTTCAATTGACCAAATCTTTCTTGTATCATCAGTTTTTTGAATCTTAAATGCAACATAATCTGTGAAATTTAAGAATGTTTTTTGTGAAGTTCCTTTTATCCAAGATGGAGTAGCGCCATCTGTTCTTGCATCATGTCTTTTACCAAAAGTATAAGCAACAGATATTATTTCAGGAAGTGTTAATTCACCTTTAAATATATAATCTATTAATGAGAGAATCTTTACAACGTTTTTGAATTCTTTATTAGGCATATGTGCTTTAATTGTAAAGTAAGAACGTATTTCTTCTGAATCAATTGCATCATCCTTCTCTAAAGGATTTGTGGTATATGGTTCTACATAGTTTTCTATATTAGTAATACAGTCTAATATCTCATCAATAACATCGACTCCCAATCTTTTTAGAATTACTTTATACAGAATAGTTTTTCTATTTTTTAATGCATATTTGAAATATCCTAATAAAGCAATGTTGACTTTTGGGGCATTGAAATCCGCTTTCGAATTAAATATGGGTAAAGAAGTCCACACATGATGATCTTTAAGAGTTTGCGTAGTTATCCACCAGATGATTATACCAATATCTTTATGTCGATATACGTTTATCATATTTTTTTTCTTTAAATCCTTAAAAGGTCCGGTAAATAAACAATCTTCAAGTCTAGTTTCAAACTCATCCATAGCTTTATTTTTTGTACTTCTTGATGAAAATTTTATGTTAGATGTAAATTTACTATATACCTCATTCAATTGTTGTTTTAGTAAGTAATTGAAATAATAACCTTTAGAATCCAAACCTGCTACTATTCCACCATGTAACATGTTCTGGGAAGCTAAACAGAATTTTGCTCTATTTATTTGAATAGAGTCTTCTGAAGTTATTAATTTATAAAAGTGATTGGCATCAACACCAATTTTTTTGTCAATATATTCAGCAGAGAAAGAAGAGTTTGACCTTGTTTTTATATGTTGATAATCTATTGTAGCAGCTAAAAAATATCTGTAGTCACTCGGTGAACCAATAATATCAATTGGATTAATGTCTTTGTTTATAACCATTTTAGTCATTCTATTGATATAATAACCATCTGGTTCTAGAATTGATAATTGTTTTACAATATCTCCTTCACGACCTTGACGACCATCATGCAATGGATAAAAAGCACCATATATTCTTTCTATAAACTCCGACATTTCTGTGTTTTTTACACTGTTTTCTTTATTTGATACCTCTGTAGTCCAATGATGAACATATTCCATTGGATCAGGTATAATATTAATGGCAGTACTAATATCTGAATCTATTCTCTTTGTTTGGGAATAGATTTTGAGATAGGGAGTTTTTGACAGATCTTGATAATAGTCAATTGTATCAAGTATTTTAGCATATAATATTTTTAAACCATAATCTTTATCGTTATCTAAAGCCCATTTAGTTTTTAGAGGTATAGAAAGCTGAATATCACGTAGGTATTTGAATATTGAATAGTATAAATAACGCGATTCCTTCTGAGTAGAGAGCATACTATCTATTTTACCAATATTGTTATATTCAACAGCAAATAAATTCTTTAGATCCTCTAAGCAATTTATTGCATCATTTATATGTTTCCAATCTATAGTAGTTTCCCAGATTTCAGAGACTTCATCATAATAAGATAGAACTATAGGTACTTTTCTTGTTCTTATAAATCGTTGTAAAAATTCTCTAGCATTATGCAAAATGATAGGAGCAATGTTAGATATATTATATCTTTTTGGATCAAAACATGCCATTAATCCCCTAGACATATCTATTTTAAACTTGCTAAAAATTGGTGCCCCATCAGTATTGAGTAATGTCAGATAAGGAATATTTTTAGTTTTAGTATCATTATTTGAAAATCTGATTTTTTTACTGTATTTTTGTCTTTCATAAAAGCTTAGCATACTAATGAATGCTTTCTTAATTATTCCTTCA
Organism: Candidatus Heimdallarchaeota archaeon; assembly: GCA_019057815.1. Taxonomy (GTDB): domain Archaea; phylum Asgardarchaeota; class Heimdallarchaeia; order Heimdallarchaeales; family Heimdallarchaeaceae; genus 18H4-34. The sequence continues at coordinate 28,499 of JAHLWR010000006.1, read as the reverse complement.
TTTGGTTTTGTTGGATCCACAAATTCCAATTGTTTGATTTGTTGTTGATAATCTGTTGTTTTAGATATCCATATATCCTTTCCAATTGCTTCATCAGTACCATACATATACCATTCTTCTAACGAAAGAGAATTATTGTATCTTTTACTTCCTTGAGCTGTATTTTTATTAAGATCTCTATTTATAATTGCAATTTCCCAATAATCAGAAAAAACAATGTCAATTTTACCATTTCTATCCTTTAGCCCATAGATGATTATAGGTTGCACATTATAGATGTTAGATTGAAGTCTTACTCGGGTTGTAAATGCAAATTCAATTGTCTTATTTTCTAATATATTTGAATCAATTTCATTAATACATTCTTTTAATATAGAGATATTAACTGAAATATAGAACCCAGCAGGAATGTCTATTTCTTTGAGTACAGTATTTGCAAAAGGTGTTCCTAAAGAGAATTGTCTAACTTTTGTTATTTTATCAATATTATTTTCATCTACATTAAAGAAAACCTTCTTGATTCTTAAACATCCAGATGAAGCACATAAAATATCAATCATTGTTGCAAGTCTATACATTAATTCAGGTGGTACTTGTTTACCCTGAGGAGTGAACCTAAAATTGTTAATTGAAACTTGATCAAAGAATTGCCAATATCCTTCAGAAAGCATTCTAAGCTTTAGAAGTTTATATACTTCAGTTGCATTAAATTTTGTTAAGTCTATTATTGTACCTTTTTTATCGACAAAGAAAGATGGTATTGCCCCTAGTTCTAACTTCTCTGCTAAATTGTACGTTGGGCTAAAACCCTTTCTTAAAGTACTCTCTTTACTTTTTACATCATAATCTTTGAATTCGATTAAAGCATTCCATGTTAGTAAATCCACTCCGTTTCTAAGACGATAAAACTTTCTTAAATCATATATGTTTTTTATAGAAACAGTGTAGGATGTATGAGTATAACTTAATTCACTCTTGATTATGCTTATAGGACCCCAATCATTGTCTAATTTATCTATATTGAAAGAATATATCCCATTTTGTGTTGTTACCATTCTATTAAAACCAGATATCTGTTTTGTTTCTTGATTTTTCTTACCAAGTCCAAATACAATCAAATTTCCTAATTCAAAGCGCAGTTTGGGAATAATTGTATTTTCCCAAATACTTATTGCTTTAAGTTTTTTTTCATCAAAACTTTGTAATGAAGAAATTTTGTATTTTATATATCTATTTGCATAAAAAGCTAGTCGATAGAATAAATATAAGACATTAAAGTAAGGAAGTTCTCCTCTAAATGTTTGTAAATTTCTGATCTCTGAGATTCCTTCATTCTTGATAAACTTGCTATATATACAAGCAATTTGTAAAAAAGCAAGATTTCTCCAACCATCATTAATAATTCTATTTGCAATTGCTTCCAATTCTGCTGTAAATTCAGGATACTCAGCTAACAGTTCTAAAGAATTAAATCCTCTAGATGTATCAAGCTGAAATATTTTAAGAAAAGTGCAAATTTCAGTGGATGAAATAAATTTAGCTTCAAAAAGTTTAACTAATAATTCATCTGGAATCATTGAAGGTTTATTTGCTGAGTTACTAAAATTTTTGAAATTAAGTGTAAAATCAACTGATGAAAGGTTTCTGATAAAATGATCACTGTATCTTATTCTAGAATTGTCAAATTTATATCTATTAATCATCTTTGTAGATATTCCTACTGAATCGAATATTCTAGCTTGACCATCACAAGAAAAATATGGTAATTTAGTAATTTCCAATTGATTATTATCTTCCATTTCTTTGATAACTGTTTCTCCCTCAAATGCATCATTGATTACAATATCACCTCTTCTTTCTTCTATTAAGTCATTTTCAGATTCACATTTAAATAACATATTTTTTCTTTCTAAGTTCTCACTCGCTTCAACATTGTTTGTTGTTTGGTGTATTGAATACCCTTTTTTGTCATATCTTACGATATGTCTCAATGTTATGTTAATCAGCTCAATGAGAAGAAATACACCAATAATAGTAAAGATAATATTAATCCATGGATTATAGAAGAAAATTTTGCAAGAAAGGAAAAAAATTGGGAGAAAGAGAAATAAACTAAGCACTATTTGTGTTACGAAAGGAAGTGTACCGTAAATTTTTACATGTTCAAGGACATCTTTTGTGAAATATGATTTGAATTGATATTTTATTTTAGAATAAAAAACTAACAGTTTGGAATTGGATAAGGATGATTGTTCTTCCAATTTCATAGGTGAATTTACTTTATTTGTCTCATTCCTTGCTTCAGTATTGAGATCACGAAACGAATTATTGCTACTTGGTATTATTTCGTGTTTTGATGTGGGGTAATTGTTTTCATTGTTTTCATCGTTTTGTCTTTGAGAGGTATTTCTCAAATCAAGTACTTTTTTATTTGAATCTAAGTGACGTATGAAAACTTGTTCAGTATGGTAATATTTTCCGAGAGCAGGATTGTTGTTGCAAAGTTCAAGAAGAAGTTTTTCTATGAGTTCTATAGGAATATCGGCAAGATCAGCAAGACGATGAGGACTTACAGGAACATTGGGACGAATCTTATAGACTATGGTAGTAAACAAGAGCATTTTGTACTTCTCAAGTTCTTTTTCACTCCATTTACCAGAAGAAATAGAAGAGTTCCCTAGTGGATTTGAAGGGTTAAGGGATGGGAGGTAGGGCTCATTTTTTATTAACTTTACTTTCATTCTTCCCGTTTTCTTGAAATTGTAGAAGACAAACTCATGTTTTTTTATAATCGCTTTTCCTAATCTTTTACTGAAAAGGTGCATAATAAGAAAACAAAGGAAAAGGAGACCTGTATTCCAGGTTGAGAAACTATGTGTGTTACGGGAAATATACAGAAAGAGTAAAATCCATGAAATAATAAAAGGAAATATTAGGATTCTTCCTAAGAGTTTTATTGCACCAAAATAATCTTCATAAAAGGTAGAACGCGTAACAAGAACGAAAATACAGAATAACTCAAGGGTTGATAAATATACACAAACTGCGAAACTTAGATACCCCCAACTGAGTGAAGGAGACTTAAGCTCAAATATTCCATTTGTTGCTATTATATTCATTTGATCTGTTAGAAAATTGAGAATAATTATTTTACCCGTTAGATAAAATATACTAATGGGTAATAATATTGTTTTCAATATAGATACTTTCTTTTCAAGCCTCCAACTCTTGACACTTCTTCTAAACTTAGAATAATGTCCTCGATGTAAGTTGTAGCCTTCCATTTGTAGCTCAACTATCTCTCCTCCTTCAACCAAATCCTCTTTTTTCCCCTTTTTCTTACTGAAAAAGTGCCAAATAAAGATTACAATCATTAAACCATCAATCCCATACTCGATACCCATGAAAAGAGGTTTTGAGGGGTTAATAACCTTCTTTGGTTCACTAGTTTCGTCATTAACAGGATTGTTATAAGTTGGTAACTCAACAATTGTAGAAGGAATGAGGGTATATCGAACATTTTGTAAGGTAATCGTCGTTCCGCTCATATAGATTACAAGCGTTAACTCTACCTCGTGATATCCTCGAAGAATCGCTAATTCTTTAACGACATTAATCTCTATTCTATCCTTGATACTTCCAAAGAAATATTCTTGATTACCAACTCTTAGATTAATATCAATCTTTTCAACAGGAAAATATGTTTCGGTGAACAAAGTAAGTGATAACGAGATATTACATCTAGTTGAATAAGATGAAGTACTAAATACATCAAAGTAAGTACGGGTAACGGTTTCAGAAATAGAAGAAAGAATTATTTCTTCCTTGGTAAACACACTCTCAAACTGTTCAGTTGCTTCATCTGTAAATTCGAGAACATGTTTTATTTCTATTGTGCTGGTATTGAGAATGAAAAATATTCCTTCTCCTTCTACTGAGCCATGAATTCTAAAAAGCAAAGGAACATCATAAGTAGTTGTAAAAGTGTTAATTTTTATAGTTTGAGATTGTCTCTGCTCACTTTCTGTCAGTTCTCCAGAATAAATTTCTGTTCCTGAGTAAAGCTCATAATAAGCTGGAGAGATTATTGAACCTAAACATCCATAATTCAAATTTATATATAAAATCTGTTGGTGACTGTTATTCGCAATAGGTTTTAGTACAGAAATATCAAAAGTGTGGTCTATTTCATCTCCTTCCCAATGATTATAACTTAGAATGTTCTCTGGAAGAGAATCTTCAAAAGAGAAGATAAATCCATCTATTTGAATGTCTGTAAAGTGAAAAATATCGACGCTCTTACTAACAACAAAATAGAAGGAAAGAAAGTTTAAGCCAGTATCTATTGGAAGAATAAAGACTAAAGTAGTCGTTATTCCATCATCAAATTCCTCTGTTACTATAACTTGATTGTTGAGTTCTACTTCAACATATTGCGAGAAAGCTGTAAAGGAAATTGAAGTAAAGGAAAGCGAAACATTAAGTTTGTCTAATTTTTCCATGTTATAAAACGCAGTCATTACACACCTAGATACGGGTGATGCAACACTTCCCCTAAAGGAAAAAGAATTGGGGAGCGTAGGAAGAGTAATGGTTGTATCTGATAAAAAAGGAATTTCAACTGCTTTGATCGCTGTTGTGCAAAATATTTGTAATGAACCTGAATGAAAATAAGATGTTTGACCTTCACAAGTTATTGTCAGATTCATTGTTCCGTTGAATTTAACTGGATAAACAAATGCTTGCGTCAAATTATGTTCTTGTTGGTCTTGATATAAACGTGAGATTATAAATTCAATCCCCGCACCATCGAATAGAAAGACAACTTTTAATGATCCATCGGTTTTATCCCCTTCTTGTTTGAAAAAGAGATTAAAGCAGTTAAAAACATCAAGTTCAATGTGAGAGAGTTCAACAGTAAAAGATTGATTGCTAAAGGTTGAGTTATACTCAAAAACAATATCTTGGGGAAGGAGAGTTATAGCGGAATTTTCCAGATAAGAATTAGAATGTTCTTCTGCATTAACCCTCTGAAAGATTATAGATACAAGTATCAATAATATGAAGATTTTGATCTGAAATGAAGTTTTTCTCTTTTTCGCTTCTTTTTGTAATATATTTTTTCTAAGAATTGATATAAAGAAAGAAAAAACTTCACTCTTTTTCCTTAAACCTCCTCTTAATCGCTCAATCATCGTTTTCAGTGACTTTCACCTATCTTTACCAAACCCGCAAGAAAGAATAGATGTATATTCTTAACCCTTTTTAGCCATTTGTAATCACTCTCTTATGTTAGAATTCATTTATAAGCAAGGAGGAAAAAATGTAATATAGTAATAAAATTCGCTTAGTATTGGCATAATAATAATTTCTATATTCATATACTGAAAAACCGATTAAATAGAATTTCTGTTTCTAAATGCTCCCACTAGCATTAAAACCTCTATAAAGACACGAATCTATAGCATTTCTATTCTAATAAGTTGTCTTTTGCATTTTCTGAGGGTTTTTGTTCTTGTTTTTCTTTTTCTTTAATTACTGATAGAGAATAGTTTCAATATCAAGATTTTTTTCAGACATGTTTATCCTTTCCCATTAATTTTTACGTTTTTTTTACTATGTTAGCCTTACACTTCGAAAGATGGGATTGAGAAGAAGATAGGTTAAGTGTGGTGTTTTTATCAATTTATATATTTGTTGTCTTATATTTATAGATGAAAAAAAAGTAGTAGTATGCTTATTTCATGTTATAGTACCAAATCTCCTAAAGGATTTGTAGAATCTGTGGTTTCACTACCTCTATTTACTATCTCATTGTAATCCGTTAACCCAGCACTATCAGTATATTGTAATAACTGTGAAAAACATGAACAATCAAAAAGAAGGAAAAAAGAAGGAAGGAAAGTGAACTAAGGGAAAAATCCTCCTCCTGGAGGGCCTCCTGGGGGATCATTTGGATCTAAGGGGTCAGTGCCCAGCAAAAAGATTTCTCTATAATCACTAAAGTTATCCCCATCAGTATCAGAATCATAGGGGTCGGTACCATAAAGATAACATTCATCGTAGTTCGTAATTCCGTCACCATCATAATCTGAGAGGGGAGTGTCACTAATATCAAGAGGGTCAGAACCACAGTATACTTCCACTCCATCATCCCATCCATCATTATCTGTATCAGGATCGTTCCAGAGAGTATAAATGAACTTAACTTCAAAACCAGTATATAAACCATCATTATCGTGATCTGTCCAACCATCACTACCATCCAATGGATCAAAATCCACACCTTGATATGAATGAGTCACTTCCCAACCATCCTTAAGATAATCATTATCAGTATCAGGATCAAGAGAATCTGTATCGTAAGTATACTCCTCTTCCCCATCAGTTAAGCCATCATTGTCAGTATCTGGATTAAGAGGATTAGTGAAATACCAGGTTATCTCAAAATAGTCTAATAGTAGATCATTATCAGTATCACGATCATTAGGATCAGTTATGTAACCATGGTCTTCTCCTGCATCATCATAATCTCCATCATCATTGAAGTCGTATTTACCGTTTATTTCTTCATAGTCGCTTAATAAATCACCATCAGTATCAATCAAAGTTGGATCAGTTATGTAACCATGGTTTTCTCCTGCATCCAGATAATCTCCATCCTCATTCATGTCATATACACCGTTTACTTCTTCATAATCAGTTAACCCATCGTCATCACTGTCACTGCTAGAATAACTAGTTCCTAGTCTCATTTCTTCTCTATCATATAATCCATCGCCATCAGAATCAGATGGATTAGTTCGTTCAGCTTCATAAACTGCTATATCAGCGCGCACTTGTCCATATCCATATAATAGGTCATAGCCATAATCACCTAGATCAAAAGCAAATTCAGTAAGAATATCATATACTTCATCAGGAGTGAGAAAATAGTTTGCACTAAACATCAGCGCGACTACTCCTGCAACCATAGGTGAGGCGATAGAAGTACCTCCTACTTCAACATATCCTCCTCCATTCTGCGTTGTTAGGATTGCTGAACCTGGGGCAGTTAAAGTGATTCCAGCTCCATGGCAACTACTTGGATTGTGTTCAACAGCTATTACCTCATTTGAAGGATTATATATAGGAATTAAACTCCCTACAGCTATAACATTGTCATATGCTGCAGGATACAAGATATCAGGATTGGGATGTTGTGAGTCTATATTCCCTGCTCCTGCTACAATAACAATACCTGCATTCCATGCATCATTAATAGCATTTTGAACACTAGGATTATAATATTGACCCCCCAAGCTTATATTAATAATATCCATTTCGTTCGCTATAGCCCATTCTATTGCATCTATTATGTATGAACTGAATATTGCACCATTATTATCAACTACTTTTATAGGATAAAGCGATGCCAGTGGTGCTACACCTATTGTACTAGGTATATTATTGTCTTCTGCGCCAATAACACCCGAAACATATGTTCCATGGCTACCAGACTCTGTAATATCATCTGTATCATAGACTGCATTGTAACCTAATACAAAATTATCATCAAGATCTTGGTGCAAGAAGTCCATTCCAGAATCAATAATAGCTATCTTAATTCCTTCTCCTGCTGGTTCATTAAGAGAAACAGAGGTTGCATCTTCTGTTCCACCCCACACAAGTTCTGCATCTATCCAATCCGTTCCCCATGAAAGTTCATCAATACCTGGAGTGATAGCTGTAATCTCCATGTCAGGTAGATAATAATCCCCTTCACTGCAGAGAAAATACTGACTAGAAAGGTGTGTATCTGAAAAAGATTCTGTTTGAAAAATTATCTCTTTTGTCAGATAATTGGGAATAGAGTAGTTAATTGTCGAATTGTTGGATGATAAAGGAACCGATTGTGTCAATATCTGTAAAACTAAAAGAAATATTAGAATAAAGTTTTTTGGAATTTTCATAATAATGGAATAAGTTTATTAAATCTATAAACTTTTCGTATATTAGAGAATTATTTTTTCTTTCTATCACATGATTGATGTTTTATGTTGTCTTAAAACCATCAAAAAACATAGTATCCTTAGCTTTAATATTAGAACCATAAGATTTATGAGCATCTTTTGTTAATGACTCTTAATTGAGATGACTAGAAGACTTTTCAAGACTACCTTATTGATTATGATTGTCGTATCCAGATTATCTATGATTAACAATATGCCTAATTATGAAGCAAGTTTTATTGTAGATAGTGTAATTGAAGATCAAGATTCCAATTTCAAACTGGAGTGGATTTTTCAAACAAATAGCACTATCAGGTCTTGTCAAGCTGTCGCTGACCTTGACGGAAATGGTTTACTAGAGGTTCTGATTACATCTAATGATCGCTACCTATATTGTTTGGATTATTCAGGTAATGTTGTATGGTCCTATGAAACAGGTTCAAACATCGTAACTTCTCCTGCAGTTGCAGATTTAGATAACGATGGTACTCTAGAAATACTAGTTGGTTCCTTGGATACTAAACTTCACTGTATTAGCCATATAGGAACAGAGGAATGGAATTACTCGATCTATAGTAATATTGACTCATCTCCCTCTATTGCAGACTTAGACGGGGACAAGAAATTGGAGATTCTTATTGGTTCTGATAATGGTAAAATGTATTGTTTCTCTGCTGATGGTGAGAAAAAGTGGTCTTATCAAACTGGCAAAGCTATTTTTTCTACTGCTTGTGTAGCTGATTTAGATAATGATGGTACTTTAGAGGTCATTTTTGGTTCGTGGGATGGAAAACTCTACTGTGTAAGTCACACAGGGGAGATGGAATGGATATATAACACTCACGGAATAATAACTGGATCTGCATGTGTTGCAGATATAGATGAAGATGGATTGCTTGAAATCTTTGTAGGTTCCTGGGATGAACATCTTTATTGTTTGAGCTCGAATGGTGAACAGAAATGGAATTATACAACTCCGGATAGTATAGTTACATCTCCCATAATAAGTGATCTTGATAGAGACGGAACTTTAGAGATATTAGTGGGGACAGGAGGTTTTGATGGCAAAATATATTGTCTTAATAAGGAAGGGGAGTTGAAATGGTCTTTTTACCTTGGTGGAGGGGTTTCAGATCCTTGTGCCGTTGACCTTGATAGTGATGGTTTTTTGGAGATTCTTGTCGGGTCATATGGTGATAATTTCTACTGTCTTGATCATCAAGGAACGCCCAAGTGGTCATTCCCTGTGGGTGACTATGTAGGCCCTTCTGCATGTATTGCAGATCTAGATATGGATGGTAGATTAGAGATACTTTTTGGTTCTCACAATTATAATCTTTACTGCTTATCTTTACTAAACGATACATATGGGAATGCTGCTCCTTGGCGTACTGCTCAAGGGTCCATGTTTCGTACAGGTTGGATGGATAGCGATGGCGATTATCTGGATGATTTGACAGAGAGTTTTTATGGGACTGATAGTTCAAACCCTGACACTGATTCAGATGGATTCTTAGATGGTTGGGAAGTGCAAGTTGGTCTTAACCCTTTGAAAGACGATGCTTCTAAGGATAAGGATGGAGATGGGTTGACTAATTATGAAGAAGCAATGGTTTACCACACTTCTCTCTTTAATCCTGATACGGATGGAGATTGTCTCTGTGATTGGGAAGAGATAAATGTATTTGGAACTGATCCCAACAATCCTGATAGTGATAATAATGGTCAAACCGATGGTGAAGAACACGGGTGTAAGTGTTACACACCAACAAAACGCTTTTTAGGACGATTGTTTGGTCTCTACCTTCTACCTGTATGGGTAACTATCATAACTGTTCCAGTTTGGGTTTACCTGCGTAAACGTTCCAAACACTAGATAGCCAACAGAGTGAAGATTAACCATAATTTATTTAATCTATAGTATATGTAAACTATGATTCTTTATAACCAATCGTTTTTAATAGACTCTAATCTCAGAAAATCACAAAAAAGAATATTAAAGATATTTCGGGAAAGAATTTTCCTTCTAATATCCTCTTTTAATGCCTTCATTTGTAGTATTTTGAGTAACTATAGATTCTTTTTCATCTGTAACTATAGTATAATCTTCTACCTTGTAACTCGATTATCATTCATAAAAAACACTTAAAAAATCAACCCAATATCTTTCTCTTATCAGTCTGAGATTAAGATGATATTTTCTTTCCCCACATGTTAATGATGGCAACGATTAGCAATGTAACCTACTAATTGTTGCTGGTAAAAGATTGGTTTTACAACAGTTATATCAGGCAGATGTGTTCCACCATAGTAGGGGTTATTTCCGATGTAGATGTCCCCTTCAAGCAGGTTATCTAAACCAATATATGAAACAATACACTTCACTGACTCTGGCATTGCCCCTAAATGAACCGGTATGTGCTCAGCTTGAGCTACTAGTCTACATTCAGAATCAAGAATTGCACTAGAAAAATCTAATCTTTCCCTTATATTTGGAGAGAATGCCGAATTCTGTAGAACAATCCCAGTTTCTAAGGCTACATTTTTTAGTGCTTGATTTATTACTTGAACTTCAATGAGAGAGAATTTAGTCATTGGTATGTCAGCACTTTTTTTATTATTTCTTGGTTCTTTGTTAGGTTTAAATATCTATTTCTTTATTAATTAGTGATTAAATTAATTTTAGAAAACCTGTGTGATAAAAATGAGTCAGAAAAATCTTAAATTACATGACGCATATAAACTTGTAATTAATTGGGATATTGGCGAATTAAACCTTTTGAATACTTATGATGATGGTACAAAAAGTATTGGTATTTTTTCGTTTGAAGAGCTGGATTCTAGGGGAAGAATAGTTATTAAGAGTAATGGTAATGTAATTATCATCAAAAGAACAAAAAAGAAAGACAGGCTGAGTTTTGGTATACTAGATACTACAACCCCTGAAGATCAACAACAATGGGAAAACTATTACACAGCAAAATTAGAACAAACTGAGAATAAATATGCTATTTTCACTTTTATTGAATAGAAATTTTGAGCACAATTATCTTTTTTTCATAAAAATATAACCCATTTTATTTACTTCTCCATACACATTAGGAGGAATAACAGCTGTACTATCTAGTTGGTCGATTATACAGGGACCTTCCAAAATATTACCTGCTTTTAGTTCAATTCTAGCATAAACAGCTGTTTCCAACCAATTTTCATCAAACATAACTTTTCTATTTCTCTTATAAGCTATCTCCGGAGGGTTCGTAGAACCCGAAGTCAATTTCTTGATTTCAATTTTTGGTACATCGCCAATAGCTTCGACAGACAAATTCACAATTTCTACGCTCAACTCATCACTCTTCCAAGCATAGTTTCTTTGATGTAAATTATGAAAATCTTCTACAATTGGGAATAATTGACTTTTAATGACTGGATAAGATATAGAAATAGTTAGAAATTCTGCTTGACCCAAATATCTTAAGTCCAACGAATAATTGAACGATTGATCCTTTCTTTCCACTCCTTCCTTATCTAAGATTTCTTTTAATTCTTCTTGAATGGACTCAAATTTATTATTTATTTTATCAAGATTTATTTCATTTATTTCTTGTAAATAAGAATGAGTTTTTTCATGTTTTATTTTACTTGCAACAAGTCCATAAGCTGACCATGCACCAGGGAAAGGAGGAATAATAACCGATTCTATTTCTAGCTCTTGGGCTATATCCCAAGCTTGCATTGGTCCAGCTCCACCAAAGCCTAAAAGGCCAAAATCTCTTACATCCAGACCTTTCTGAATAGTTACTACCCTAATAGCTTGAGCAATATTGTGATTTAGTATTTTCCTGATTGATAGAGCCAAATGATCGACAGATTCTAGCTCTAAAGGAAAGGGCGATAAACGTATTTCTTTGAGGAGTTTCTTCAAGTAGAAAAGAGATTTTTTTGCATCTATTGATAAGTTTCCAGCAAAATTATCTTGATGGACATAACCCAAATACATGTTTGCATCAGTTAAAGTTACTTCATTTCCTCCTAACGAATAGCAAGCAGGTCCAGGATTAGCTCCTTGAGATTCTGGTCCAACTGTTAACAAACCAGCCCTAAAAGTAGCTATTGATCCTCCTCCGCTGCCAATAGTTTCAATATCTGCCATATTTGCCACAAGTGGGAAACCGCTGAATATTCTTGAACGGAGGATTATAGGACGGTCAATAACTGCGGAAACATCTGTTGAAGTTCCACCAATATCTAAGGATATAAGATGTGTTCGATTTAAATGCTTCAAACTTTCTGCTGCTGCAATTACTCCCCCTGCCAAACCACTGTAAAGTGTCTGTATCCCAGAACGACTAATGGTTGAAACATCACTCATTCCCGTATTGGACTGCATTATTAACAAAGGCTTGTTGATTTCTTCTCTGAGCAATTTTGACTGGAGTCTTTGCAGATAATTGTTTACTATAGGACTGACTTTTGCATTAACTATAGTAGTCACGGATCTTTCATATTCTTTTATTTGGGGGCTTATTTCATGAGATGGGAAAACATTGAAACCCCTATCAGTCAAATAAGAACTTATTTTTTCTTCATGTGTTGGATTAAGAAACGAAAAAAGTAATGAAAGTGCTACAGTTTTTATTTTTTTGGAATTAAGAAGATTAAGTAGTTTTTCTAAAGATTTTTCTTTTAGAGGTTTAATGATTTGACCAGTTTCATCCATCCTTTCTTCCACTTCAAAAATAGCATCTTTTGTGAAAGATAGGGGATATTCTTGCTTGAACTTTAGGTTATACAATTCCGAACGCTGTTGACGCCCTATTTCAATTATATCATGGAACCCTTTAGTGGTTACAAATGCAATATTTGGGCATTTATCTTCCAAAAAAGCATTAGTTCCTATAGTTGTACCATGTATAAGAAGCTCAATATCTTGTGGTTCAAAATGGAATAGATTCATAGCTTCTCTTAACCCATTAATAATACATTCACTGGGATCATTTGGTGTTGTAGGAATTTTCCATGCTCGAATTTCACCTGTTCCTCCCGATACTATAATAAAGTCTGTAAATGTTCCTCCTGTATCAATACCAATCCTAATGGGTGGTTGGAGATTCATCAATCTAATTCCTCTATAATGAGATGGAAAAAAGCGAATTTAAATGTTAGGAGAACTTTAAATTTAGAGAAAAATTGAGAAAAGTAAACAAATATGAGCTAAGTTCTTTGTAAAAAGACTTATTTTTGTTTAAATGTAACTATGTTGAGGAACAATAGAGTGACGTGAGGTTCGACTTGGGGGCTACTTACTTAAGATGTTTCAGCAAATTTTTGAATTTTTGAGTACCTGCTTTTTTTAACAGGAAATAAACTAGCATTTCTGTTGAAAGAATAAGGATGTTTAAAGACTTGTAGCAATTAAACGCGGTTCGATAATCCGATTCTTTTCGAGATGATACAGCATCAGAGATAATAATTGGAATATAATCGTTTTTTATTGCACCCAAAATTGTTTGAAAGAGGCAAATATGAGCCTCAACGCCAACGAGTACAACATATTTTCGAGATGAAAAAGAGTGAATCGTTTCAGTAAACTTTTCATTTTCAAAACAATCAAACTCCAATTTTTCAACTATGGGGGTTGCTTTATCTACTAATTCCGCTATTTTTTCACTTATGTTTCCAAGCCCTTTTGGATATTGTTCAGTGATTATGATAGGTATTTCAAATTCTCTTGCGCTTCTTATCAGAAGAAGAATATTATTAAGGACTTTTTCATGTGAAATTGTAGCTGAGAGAATACGTGGTTGGGGATCTACAATAACAATAAGGAGATTTGAAGCATCAATTGATTCAAAATCACTTAAATTCATAAGAAAAAATTGGGATGAGATACAAAAGATTTTCGAAGTTCTTAGATTTCGATTGAAAAAGGAATTAATAAATCACAAGCTGTCCATTGAACACGCTAATGTTTTTCTTCTGTTCCTCATTCACTAATACCTGATATCTCCATTCTTTTTCAACATGTTCAGTTTGGTTAGAATTTCTTGTTGTTTTCATTTCCTTTCACCGGGGTATACTATGCACTGGTCACCTAATAATAACATAATGAGAACAAGTGCCCATTAGATGACCAGTTACACCATATTTTGTAAAGGACAAAACAATATAAACACCACAAAAAATACTTGTATTCGAAGAACACAAAAGCTCTTGAAATACAAATTTTAGCACATAAATTTTTTAATTCATAAGAAACTATTACATGTATGAAAGTTTATCATGTAATGTATAGGGAATTAGTTCCTCAAAAAGAACCTTACAAATTTCTTAACGGAGACGTTTACGTTGTTGAAACCGATCAGACGCTTTGGATTTGGATAGGATCAAAATCTTATGCTGATGACAAAGCAGTTGGGGCATGGGGAGCGAAAGTTGTTGAAGAACAAAATAAAAATCTTAAAATCAAGACGATTATGGAGGGAGATGAGCCGGAAGAATTCAACAGTCTCATCAATTACGAAGTTGTGGTTGGGGATACTCCAGGCTTTCTTGTACACCTCAAGAAAAAACACCAAAAAGATTTTCGATTGTTAAAAATAGAACAAGATGAAACGGGGAAATTGAATGTAAAAGAAGCCCCAATCGAATATAAGGCCTTTGAATCTGAAAACGCCTTTGTTCTCGACGCTTATGATAAAATATACGTGTGGATAGGTAAAAACAGCCAAGTTAGAGAGAAATATGAAGCGGGAAAAATATCTAGAATACTAGATACAGAAAGAAAAAGAAAACCCCTTATCTATACTATTGAAGAAGAACAGGAGCCAGAAGGTTTCAGAAGTTTAGTTTATAAAATTGCATTAAAAGACGGAATGATGGAATTAAGGAGAACAGTAGATAAAAAAGAAGAAAGAAAGAAGAAATGGTGGCAATTCTGGAAATAGAATTAATTCCAATTATCTAATTGCTTCAAAATCAGGTATCCAATCGGATATTTCATCTAATTTTTTTATTTCGTTTTCCTCCAATTTGATTTCCAGTGCGCCAATATTTTCTTCTAATTGCTTAACACTGTTTGCGCCTATAATAGGTGCAGTAATGATATCCTTAGTTAGTACCCACGCTAGAGCTATTTGCGTCATTTTCACATCTTTTGATTCTGCAATTTCTCTTACAGACTCATGTATTTTCCATCGTTTATCCGTAAAATATCGTTTTTGAGCTCCTTCACCCCTCGGGGTATCTGGAAGAGATTGCTCTCTAGAATATCGTTCTGTTAAAAAACCGCCTGCCAAAGGACTATAAGAAATAACACCAATTCTATATTTCTTAATAACATGGCACATTTGATGCTCAACGAGCATTCTTCGTATTATACAATAGGGTGGTTGTACGGTCTCAAATCGTGCATAACCATATTTTTCACTTATCCAAAAAGATTCCACCAATTGCCAAGGATGAACGTTTGATGCGCCTAAATAGTTAACTAAACCTTCATCTACTAGAATATTGAGTGCATGGAGCGTCTCTTCGATTTCTGTGTCATTGTCAAAACTGTGAATCTGATAAAGGTCTACCCAGTTGGTTTGTAATCGTTTTAAGCTTCCAACTATTGCTTGGCGCACATGGCGTCTACTCAATCCTTTATCATTTATATCATCACTCATTGCTCCACGAAGTTTGGTGGCAAGAATGAGATCGTTTCTTATTTTTCTGTCCTTTAACCATTTTCCAATTATTTCTTCTGATTTGCCGGGATAACTATTAGCCCTACGACTATAAATATCAGCAGTATCAAAACAGTTAATCCCTAGTTCGATTGCTTTATCCATTACTTTAAATGATTCTTCTTCATTTATTCGCCACCCAAATTGCATTGTTCCCAGAATTATTGGGGATATTTTGATACCTGTTGAACCCAATCTTTTGAATTTCATAAATAAGAACAGCTACTTTTTAGATAAAAAGATTATCCTTTTTAAACTCTTTAGCTGCTAAAATACTTAATAATATTAGATTTAGAGTAGAAAATTGTTCCGTAAAAATAATACCTGTTTAAGCACCTAGCTATTTAATCTAGGTTCATTAATATTGAAAGCAAATTAAGTAGTATATTCAAAGGAATAAAAGAAATTATAAGCAAGAAAAGAAAAAAGGAAATTAGAGAACTAGTAATTGCCCACCATATGGAACTACTCTTCTGATCTGTTCATTTCTTTTATCTTCTATTGTTATTTTTTGCTTGTTAATCATTTTTAGATGTTGGTTTTTATTTGATGGGTTCATTAATATCAATCCTTTCTAAGATACTATATTAGACGATAGTATTTAAACGGTTTCAAACTTATTTCAATAATTGTAAGTTATAAAACTCCACTTAACTTACTATTTCAGAAATAATAGCATTGTTAGAAGAAAAATAATATGCTTTAAAAGGTGTGAATGGAAATCCAAGAGTGTTTGTAAAGAAAGAAGGACATAAAAATATAAAAGGAAGGATGGAGCCCTGAGCGTGATTCGAACACGCGACAACTGGATCTTCAGTCCAGCGCTCTCCCGCTAAGCTATCAAGGCACGTTTTAGATAAATTTCGATGTTACTTTCGTTCTAATCGAGTTCTATTAAAAAGTTTACGCTTATGTTTTGATTTGCTAAGCTTTATATCATAGTTATGCGCCTTAAATTTGAGGATAAGTCATGCCCAAACAAAGATATTATTATCGTAAAAGCTACACCGGAAGCTACTCTGCTTTTGGTACTGCTTTCGTTTTTGCGTTAGTTGGAGTAATATCACTTATATTTAGATATATAGACATCGATTTCATAGGACTAGCAGATTGGGGTTATTGGTTATTTATTCCTGCTTTCTTTATTGCTTTGGGGGCTTTCAAAGATTATTTTAGTGATGGTAGATTACGTAAACATGTCTTACTGTCACTTCAAAATACAACTGGTAATCGTATAAACTTAGATCGATTTTCTAAAGAAATGGGTATTAAACCCAATGATATTCTACGAGTGTTAGTTGACCTTCGAGTTAAGGGTTTGATTAAATATAGTTATGACTCAAATACAGGTGAAATACTTCTAGGGGAATCAATACAATATCGCCAAGCCCCAGAATTTGTTGAGCCTCCTTCAAAGAAACAGCTAGAAGTAATATTTCCTTCAAGTGAAACGGAATATTGTCCATACTGTGGACATAAAGCAATTCCTGAAGCACAATTTTGTGAAAACTGCGGATCAAAATTACCTTAAGCTTTTTTTCCTTTTTCTTTCAAACAAAAACTTTATCGAAGACTTTATTACATGAATTCAAATTTATTTATATGAGTTCTGAGAAGGTGAGAGTCTATTTTGGTTCTGTTCAGCACGGAAGAGCATTACCCTTTGCTTCTTTTGCAGCAAAAGTAGACAAAATCACAGATATATTGATTGAACAAACTAAGATTGAACCAAAAGACAAGGTAGCTATCAAGATGCACCTTGGTTTCAGTGATGGTTACCAAACAATACCTGTTTTTTTCATTAGACGGATTGTGGAAAAAATCAAGAAAACAGGAGCGTTTCCATTTGTAACAGACAATCCCACCGCAGTATACAATGCAGTTAACAGAGGGTATACTGAGTACACTTGTGGATGCCCAATTATACCCATAGCTGGTGTAAAAGATGGCTATGTCTCTAGCGTGGGAATCGGTGGTTTTGCAGGTTTTGATTCCTTAGATTTAGCGGGTGCTCTAAAAGATGCTGATGTTCTTGTTGATCTTTCCCACATCAAAGGACATGGAGCTTGTGGATTTGGGGGAGCAATAAAAAACTTGGCCCTTGGGGGATACTCAGGACCTAGTAGATGGGCACGAATTCATGGTGCTAGCTACTCTACTAGCATGTGGGACAAAGAGAAAGGCACCCCGGAATTAGCTAAGAAACTTGTTGAAATGTGTCCTTATCATGCTTTAAATTATAATGAAGAGAAACACGAATTAAGAAGAAATTATCACGACTGTAGACAATGTATGACTTGTTTAGAAGTTGATCAAGGTATGGGGGCTGTAAAGCTTCCTAGAGAAAGCTACACAGCCTTTCAGGAAATGATGGCGATAGCAACTCAAAAAGTACTTGAGACATTTATACCCGAAAAGGTATTTTACATTAGTTTCCTTCTTCAGATTACTGCTTATTGTGATTGTCTAGGTATGGGGCAGCCATTTATTGTCAATGATATAGGTGTAGTGGGGTCAACTGACATCGTAGCGATTGAAACTGCTTCTTTAGACCTTATCAAGAAAGAAGGTTTAATTGAGAAAAATATACCTCCATTCTTTAACAATGCAAATCTTGATCCTGAAAAGGATCTTCATCCATTTACAAGAGTTCATGGTCCATACAAAGATCCCTATGAAGTAGTACGATTTGTTGAAAAAATGGGTATAGGTACTTCAAATTACGAAATAATTGAGATTCTATCCCCTGAAGAAACATCTAAAATGGAACCTCCAAAAAGACAATTTGAAGGAGAACCAACCTTTTTCTAATGTTGATTCTTATTTTTTATTTATTCTCTTGATTTTTTTTCACCAAGAGCCGTGGCTAAGAGGTCTATTACTATACCATAAGCGAAACCTGCTAGGAAGGTTGGCCAATCAAGTAAATCTGAAGATAAGAAGAATTGAAGGCTAACAATTATACCAAACATTAAACCACGCATTCCTGTGTTTAACCACTTTTTTGTAGGGGTTCCAGAGAAGAATATTAAATTACCAGCTAAACCGATAATCATGCCCATAATAACGCGGTTATACCATAACCCTACAAGTATTACTTCATTACCTGTCCAACCACCAATTCGACCACTTGCACCAATTATACATAAAACCCCTAATAGTGCTCCTGTTAGAGTTGCTATACCAAATCGTTTATAGTTCATAGTAGTTAAGACTTAAAACATTCTTAAAAATTCTTTCATATAACTAAAAATGGATTGTTGAACATATTTTTGAAGGCAATTAATTTATATGAAATTATTGTTTTATTGGTCAAGGTTTTTAGGTGTGTAGCTATAGAGCCTCATCGAACATTTTTTAAAGTCTCGCAATGTCTACCTCTTGAGGTGAGTGTATGGACTTAAGCGGTCGTCATCTTTTAAGTCTAAAAGATTACACACCAGAGGAAATTCGTTATCTTCTTGACGAATCTAAAAAATTCAAAGCTGATTTTAAAGCATATAAGCGAAATCGAGTCTTAGATGGGTTTACATTGGGGATGATTTTTCAGAAAAGATCGACAAGAACAAGAGTTTCTACAGAAACTGCAATGTTCTTTTTAGGTGGTCACGCGCTATTCCTTGGACAAGATGATATCCAACTAGGCGCAGGTGAATCAATTAAAGATACTGCACGTGTTTTATCTCGAATGATAGACGGCGTTTTAGCTAGAGTATATGCACATGAAGATGTTGATATACTTTCAAAAAATTCATCAATACCCGTTATTAATGCTCTTTCTGACAAATATCATCCATTACAAATATTGGCAGATTTATTAACTATTGAAGAACATAAAGGAAAACTAGCAGGATTGAAACTTGCTTGGGTTGGCGATGGCAACAATGTTTGTAACTCCCTTCTTATTGGTTGTGCAAAAATGGGCATAGATATGTCTGTTGCCACTCCTAAAGGTTATGAACCGTCTGAAGAAATTGTAGAATTAGCCAAAGATATTGCTGAAGACAATGGAGTAAAAATCGTTATAAGCAATGATCCTATTGCTGTTGTCACTAATGCAGATGTTGTTGTAACTGATACATTTGTATCAATGGGTGAAGAAGCTGAGGCTGAGAAAAAGCTTGCATTATTCAAAAAATATGTTATAACTAAAGAATTAGTGGCAAATGCAAAAAGCAATTATATATTCATGCACTGTTTACCATTTAAGCACAAAGAAGCTACAGAAGAAGTTTTTGAATCAGAGAATTCTGTTGTTTTTGATGAAGCTGAAAATCGTCTCCACACAGTTATGGCAGTTCTAGCCTCTTTAATGGGTTAAAGTCGTTATTTCTTCTTTTTCCTTATTTTTTCTTATTAGTTCAGTTATTTTCATACTTGCTCTTTCTCGTGCTATCATTTTAGCTATATTGTTCGTAATGACGCCCTTAAGTGGAGGGATAAGTCTTATCAATTTAATTAACAAAACAAAAATCAGTGGCTGGATTACGTTTTTCTTTGGTTTCTTTATTAGTTTCACTATTCTTTTTGATAGAGGATTAACATCGTATTTTAAACATCGACCAGTTGCTATCCCTGCAACAACGTTAAATTCTGTATTATAAGGTCCTGGTAGTACAGTTGAAACGTTTATTCCATAGTTTTTTACTTCCTCTCTAATACAATCACTAAAGATTTTCACTGCTGCTTTTGTTGCGGAATATACAGCAAAAGGGTAAACTGGGAGCAAAGCAAAGAATGAAGAAATATTGATAATGTGTCCTCCTCCTCCCTTTTTCATGATAGGGATGATTTTTCTTGTAAGCATGATAAGAGCTTTGACATTGGTTTCTAACAACTCATCTATTTCTTCTTCAGGTTGTTCGACGATTAAATTTGCTTTTCCTATACCAGCATTGTTTATCAAAACATCAATTTGTCCGAACTCTTGCAATGTTAAATCAATGATTTTGTTTCTATCTTCTGCGTTTCTAACATCCCCAATTATGGGTAAGAAATCGATATTGGCTTTATCTAGTTCTTCTGCTGTTTCCTTTAATTTGTCACTTCGTCTAGCAACAATTACTAATTTAGGCTTATATGGGATCAGAGCAAGCGAAACAGCTTTTCCTATTCCTGAAGAAGCCCCAGTAATAATAATGGTCATATTTTGATAAGTCATAGAATCAAAGCTTTATCTAAACAAGAATATAAAAAAACCACACTTATTGTACTACACACTATATCAAAAAATGCTCTTTACCAAGACTTTCAAGTAATTCAATTGCGTTCTTTCTCTGTTCGGACCTTGCTCCTTTCTTATCGATTAAAGCTCCAATCGGTGTCTCAAGAGTCTTTGTAAAAGCTTGAGATATGTTTTCTTTATCTAAATTGTCAAGAGTATGTTTAGCTGCCATATGGCTGATATACACATTTTCATTCTGCATTAAATACTTGTGAAATCTATAAGCATAGTGATTTCCACCAAGACCAATAAAACATTCACCCTTGAAATTTCGGGTATTTATGAACTGTTGGGCTGTTTCAACAATCGCTTCACCCACAGCTTTGGCTGCTTTCTCATCTTTCCACTGGTCTTCACTACTTCCTAACTCCATGAAGATTAGTGGACATTTCATGCTGGTTGGTCCGTGATGTGTAACTTCCAAATCAACTTTGTAATTCTCTAAGCTATATTCTTCCTTTTTGTTTTTCAAATGCAATAATCCAAATTTCAATGCTTGACACGAGGTGTAGGAAAGTTCACGCTCTCTTCCAGCAAGTGTTATCTTTGACCAATTGCCAGTAGGATGGATTAATAAAGCAGGGGTTCCTGAAGCTGCTCTGTGTCTACTGGCGACGATAAACAAATCTGCTTGTATTTTTTTTTCAAGATGATTACTTTCTACTCCATCTTTCTTTGAAAAAACTACCTTAATGTCATCTGGAGACTTTTCATGTTGAAAGACCATATTACTATCAAATGTTTGATCAGATTCCTTGAAATATGAACCATTTTCAAGACCTTTCCAAATAGTGTTAGAAGCTATATCAGGTTCTGGAATTACAATCACTACTTTTGTCTTAATGAACAATTTAACCACATCTTTATGATACTGAACGCAAGATAATAATCTTTTTTATATTTAGAGATTAATCAAAATATTCTACTTGAAAACAATTTTCCTCAAGTTTTTTTATGCATGTTAATTCATTTAATTTTAATTTTATTTCTTGTTTAGTGACTACAGGAAAGCCATAAAATTCATTTGTGTATTTTGGTTTTCTTTGATTTTTTATTCTCTCCTCAATATACTCAATATGCCTTTGGATTCTTTTTTTGTTATACTCGTTTGCATATTCAACTATTTCATTGATGCCTGTTTGAATAATTTCGCAAAAATTCTCATCAATTTCAACACCGATACTATCTCTTGCAGAAGCCATTGCCGCAAAAGTAGTGGTTCCTGTACCAAGAAAAGGATCCAAAACTATGTCCCCTTTGAGTGAAAACATATTGATTAAACGATAAGCTAGCTCAAAAGGAAATGCTGCGCTCCTTTTTCTTACTTTGGTGTTTTTTATAGATTGATTAACTCCCTTAAGATCCCATATATCTGAAAACCAAACGTTTCGTTCCTCCCAGAAATATGGGCTTAGAGATCTTTTCTTTTTTTCTCGTTCTGTTGAAAATTCTCTTTTTCCTCCCTTTCTAAGAATAAGAATATATTCATGTTCTAAAGTAACATAAGCTCCAGGGGGTAGCATACCTGACCCTAAAAACTTATTTGGAATGTTAGTTAGCTTGGTCCAAATAATAAACGGTAAACACTTAAAACCGATTTTTAAGCAATGTGAAATAATTCTTGTGTGAGACGGATATAAATTAAAATCATCGCCCAAACTTCTAGTTGCATCACCTATGTTAATACAAACTATACCATTTTTTTTCAAAACCCTGTATGTTTCATTCCAGACTTTATCTAATTCTTGATGCATCAATTCAAAAACTAAATCACCTGCATGCTTTGCTAAGGCTTTTCTTATCTTTGAATTTTGCAAGGAGAACACTTCATCCCACATTTCAATCATGGGATAAGGACAACTTGTAACCATCAAATTTACTGTTTCATCTTCAATTTCTTTGATATCTTGGGAATTTTTGAAATAAATCTTATGGGATGTTATCATTCAGAAACTAATTCTTTTTACTAGTTTTAAGTTTATTCCCAGATTAAATTTAAAATAGTTAAATCAATGAATGGAAATGAGTTGGGAAAAGATTTTTGAAGCTTATGCTTCATTCACCTTTAGTGCGAACTTCTCATGTAAAAAGAGTTCTGAGAAAGAAATAAGAGGAGAAGTCAGATGGCATCAAACAATAAAGTATTAAAAAACAATGCTTCAACCCCTATGCCACGTCAAGTTTTAATTTGTGAGGGTAAAAATTGCTTATCATCCAAATCCGACGAAATTCACAAAAATTTCGGGAGAGAAGTTGTTCGAGCTGGTATTCAAGAAAACTTAGATATTAGTTTGACAAGTTGTCAAGGTTTTTGCGATCAGGGGCCATTGGTTTTTATAAAACCCGAAGGGACGTTGTATTGTAAGGTTGAACCTGAAGACGTGAAAAAAATAGTTGAATCACATTTGGTTCAAGAAAAACCAGTAAAAGAGTTATTTTATGAAGATCCTAAATCAGGTGAGAAGATAGAAAAATATACAGATATTGAGTTTTTTAAAAATCAGGAGGCAATTTTAAACATCCTAGCTGATTCTGTAACACAAAAAGAAGCGGAGCTTATTGCAAGCTTAAATGGTCTTATTGCTGCGGAAAATATCTGTATTGTTGACTTAACAGCCAATTATCTGTTATCTTTCATATTAAATGAATCATGTGGTAAATGCGTACCATGTCGCGATGGTTCTCTTATTGCACTAGGTTTGGTAGAAAAAATTAGGAACGGAGAAGCAGAACTAGAGGATTTGGATGATCTTGAACGAATCTGTTTGACTATGAAAGAGGCATCTCTTTGTGAAGTAGGCCAACAAGGTGCAGAACCTGTTCTTTATACATTAAAACATTTTAGAGTAGATTTTGAAGAACATATTAAAACACTAAGTTGCAGATCAAGAGTTTGTACCAAATTGTATACTTTCATTATCAACCAAGACAGTTGCATAAAATGTGGCATTTGTAAGAGAGTTTGTCCTGCTGGTGCAATTACAGGATCAAGAGAAACAGGTTTCAAGATCAACTGTAGCCGATGTACCTACTGTCAGATGTGCTACAAGAGATGTCCAAAAGGAGCCATATACAAGAGCAGAGGCAAATGTTAGAGAGAAAAATAATAACTATAACTGTTAATGGTAAAGAGATTGAGTGTTTTGAAGATGAAACTTACTACGAAGCTATTACAAAATATGGAATAGAAATTCCGATACTCTGTCATGAACCAGAATTAAATCCAGATGGTGCTTGCAGAGTTTGCGTAATAGAGGTTGAGCGACAAAAAACACTAATAGCGTCATGCAATACTCCTGTGAAAAAAGGAGCTATTGTTCATACAGAAAGTGAGCGCGTTAAACGGGCTAGAGTTGTTGTAATTGAATTACTTCTTGCATCGCATCGTTCAGATTGTGTAATTTGCGAAAAAACTGGTTCTTGTAAAGTACAACAGTTAGCAACAAAATATGTTCCAGAAACAGATATTAGAAAGTATAGAGGCACAAGACCAAGAGTAAATCTACACGAAAACAATGAATTTTTTGAATTGAATTATTCTGCTTGTGTTCGTTGTGGTCTTTGTGTTAGAGCTGCAAATGAGATTCAGGTTTGTGGTGTCTTAACTATGACTCATAGAGGGTTTGATACATATCCTAGTCCTGATTTTGGCAAAACCTTTGAAGAAGCTGGGTGTGTTTCATGTGGTAGCTGTGTTGCAGTTTGTCCATCAGGTGCCCTCGTTGCACATGATTATAAGAAATCTAATAAGGTATTTGAATTAGATAGAATCACAAGTATCTGTACTTACTGTGGTGTAGGGTGCCAATTTGATATATTAATCAATCGACAAACAAATAAAATCGAGTACATAGATTCAAATAGAAGTAACCCTGTTAATGGATTAGCTCTTTGTGTTAAAGGTAGATATGGTTGGGATTTTGTACACCACCCCGAGAGATTGAATATTCCTTTAATCAAAAAGGATGGTAAATTCACTGACGCTTCATGGAAAGAAGCTTTTGATTTAATTGAGCAAAAATTTAAGCAAATTAAAAAGGAAAGTGGTTCTAATTCCCTTGCATTCTTAACTTCTGCGAAGTGCACCAATGAAGAAAACTATCTCATGCAGAAGCTAGCTCGAGCTGGATTTGGAACCAACAATATTGATCACTGCGCTAGACTTTGTCATGCTTCTACTGTTACAGGTTTAGCCAAAGCTTTTGGATCTGGAGCAATGACAAACAGTATTTCTGATTTAACTAGGGATTCAGAGGTAATTTTCATTATAGGAAGCAATACAACGGAAGCTCACCCTATTATAGGTTCAAAAATAAAACATGCTATTGCACAAGGAATATCAAAATTAATAGTTGCTGATCCTAGAAGAATAGATCTTGCCGATTATTCAGAAGTTTTCCTTCAACATCAACCTGGTTCTGATGTTGCATTAATCAATGCAATGCTTAAGGTTATCGTTGATGAAGGATTAGTCGATGAGAAATTCATAGAAGAAAGAACTGAAGGCTACAAAGAACTGAAAGAATCATTAGATAAAATTTCTTTAGAGTTGCAATGCAAAATAGCTAATGTTAGCGTTGAAGATGTAAAAAAAGCGGCTATTTTATATGCACAAGCAACCACAGCAGCGATTGTTTATTCAATGGGTATAACTCAACACACTACAGGTACTGATAATGTGTTGTCGCTTGCTAATTTAGCTATGATAACAGGAAATATCGGTCGCCCTGGAACAGGAGTCAATCCTCTTAGAGGTCAGAATAATGTGCAAGGAGCTTGTGATTTAGGAGGATTGCCAAACGTATATCCGGGATATCAACAAGTTTCAGAACCTAACATCAAAGCTAAATTTGAGAAAGCTTGGAATGTAAAAGCTTTAGATAGTAAACCTGGTCTAACTGTTGTTGAGATGATGTATGCAGCTCACGAAGGAAAAGTTCGTGGGATGTATATTATGGGAGAAAATCCTGCTCTAAGTGATCCTAATCTTAATCATGTTCGTGAAGCCTTAGAGAAAGTAGATTTTCTAGTCGTGCAAGATATTTTCATTACTGAAACTGCTAAATATGCGGATGTTATTTTACCTGGAAGATCATTTGCTGAGAAAGATGGGACTTTTACTAATACTGAAAGAAGAGTTCAGCGAGTACGGAAAGCAGTAGGTCATATAGGAAACAGAAAGGATGATTGGGAAATACTTCAGATTATGCTAAATAGATTTGGAATTGAGGTAGATTACAAAAGTCCAAGTGACATAATGGATGAAATTGCAGAAATTTCCCCAATTTATGCTGGGATTGATTACAAGAGAATCGAGGAAATTGGACTACAATGGCCTTGTAAGGACAAAAACCATCCAGGAACAAAAATCCTCCATCATGGAGAATTTAGCAGGGGTAAAGGTAAGTTCCATACAATTTCTTACATTGACCCTACCGAATTACCTGATGAAGAATATCCACTTATCTTGACTACTGGTCGTATTCTATACCATTTCCATACAGGTGAGATGTCGCGAAGATCAATTGGTCTTCATGCGCGCAGACCAATTGAAAGAAGTCAAATCAACACGCGGGATGCAGAACAACTAGATATCAAGGATGGTGATAGAATTTCTATCGAATCTAGAAGAGGTAAAATAGAAACTATTGCAAGAGTTACTGATAAAATACTGGAAGGTGTTGTATTCATGTCCTTCCATTATAAGGAGTCAGCTGTAAATCTGTTGACTAATGATGCTTTAGATCCACTTTCAAAAATACCTGAATTCAAAGTTTGTGCAATTAAAGTTGCAAAATTATAAATCTTCGTAAAATCATAATATTTTTCGAGGCCTTATTTCCATTCTTTCTTTTAACTCACGTATTGTTCTAATGTTCCTTTCATCTTGTTCTTCTGGAACTGTTTGTAATAGGTCTTGTAAAGCGTGAAGTGCTAGGAAAGGCAATTTGTTATCTATCCAATATTGGTACTCGTGCTTTAAAGCAACAGAAGCCCAATCTAGATACTCAGCTCTACTGATTTTAGAGTTCATCTCAAAATACATTCCCCAAAGAAAAGCTGCGTAAAAATTCTTGGTTTCTATTAATGTTTGTAAGAATTCACTTTTATTTTCCTTTTCTTCCTCTATTTCAATCTTCAGAAGGTTTGAACGTTGAATAATTTTAGGTGGTAATACAGTAACATTCGTGGTAGTATCTATTTTATTTTCTATAAGCTGAATATCGCTAGGTTGATTGATGTTCTTAAAGATTAGTGGTGATAGATTGTTGGTTTCAAGAATCTCTGTTGCATTATATATCTGCAGATGGGGAGAAAGCCTAATTATTACATCCGCCCTAGATAAGTGAAGTTTCAAGAACTGTGAAGGAATATATATTTTTGAACCACATAAACAAAGTAAAGGCTCTATCATTCCATTTTCGTGACATAGAAAACTTGTACCACATTTATTTACACTCATATTATTCAAAATTCCTAATTCCAAAAAGGGTCGATCAGAGGGGATGAATTGAATATTCTTATCTTCATATTTCACTAAAGAAGAGAATATTCCAAGGAGAACGCCTTTAAACATTATGTTCTTCCTATCAATAACAAAACCGGGAGAAGGTGATATTTCATATTGTTTCATTGTTTTGAGATATAGGCTTTTTCTAGCTTGTGTGTTTACAGAAATTGAAATCTTAGGAAAAAATCCTTTTCCCTTTCTCAAAAGATGAATTAAAATAGGTATATCGTGAAAAGAAATCAAAGCTTTATCTTCCCAGTTGTTTCTCTGTGTTTGGAAACGACGGGATAAACCCCCAGCTAAGATAATTAAGACTGTATCACTCATCATTTAAGTTTAGATTTGCTTCCATAAATTACTTTTGTCCTTAATCAAATAAAAAAATAGAAAAAAAAAATAAAATGATTGAGAGAATTTAATCCTCAGATTCAGTTTCTTCCCCAACTACTTCTTCAACAGCTTCTTCAACAGCTTCTTCAACAGCTTCTGTTATGTCGTCAATTTTTTCTTCAACCACTTTCTCTACAATGCCTTCGAGTGATTCACCTATTACATCTTCAACGACTTTTTCAGCAATTTCCTCTACTGTTTCGTCACTTAGTTCTACTGATGCTGTTTCAATTACTTCTTCAGCAACTTCTTCAATTACTTCTTCAGCAACTTCTTCAATTACTTCTTCAGCAACTTCAGTAGGTTCTTCAATGGCCTCAGCTACAGCATCAACTATGGTTTCTGTAACAGATTCAACAGCTTCCTCAACAACTTTTTCTACAATTTCTTCAGCTACCGTTTCTGGAGTTTTTTCTTCAGTTTCCTCAACTATCAAAGGTTGCTCGGGTTCAGATTCAGGTGTAGGTTCATCAATGGGTTCAGGTGTAGGTTCATCAATGGGTTCAGGTGTAGGTTCATCAATGGGTTCAGGTGTAGGTTCATCAATGGGTTCAGGTGTAGGTTCATCAATGGGTTCAGGTGTAGGTTCATCAATGGGTTCAGGTGTAGGTTCATCAATGGGTTCAGGTGTAGGTTCATCAATGGGTTCAGGT
>JAHLWR010000039.1 GCA_019057815.1 Candidatus Heimdallarchaeota archaeon | reverse complement strand
GGACTAATTGATGTTTTTGTCTCTATTGAAGTCTCTGATGGACTAATTGATGTTTCAGACTTTAATACTTTGTAATCCTCACTGAAACCTTTTGCTTCTTTGATAACTGCTTCAATCTCATCTTTAAGATGAATGCCTTCTTGCTCTTCAAATTGGATTCCTAGCTTTCTAAGTCTCTTTTTCTTTTCTTTTTCTTTTTCATCTTCTACAATATCAGGAAGAACACTTATTTCTTGTTTAGTACCTAAAAGCTCTCCGATTTTTGGAATAAGATTCTGATAGAGTTTAATAGCTCCTAGTTTCCAGCTTACAGCACCATCCTCCTTCTTTACACCGAAATTAATATCTCTAATACAATATCGATGTAACCATGGATTTCCTTCTACTAGAGTATTAGTGAGACTACCAAGCTTGTTGTTAGAAGTGAGATTTAGTCTATTTATCAATTTTATATGTTTATTTTCCAATAGTGTAAGAAAACTCAGCAATGAGACAACGGATAATATTATACCAAGAGGGGTGACATACGTTGGGAAAATTTCCGTTAAAATAATAGGTAGAATGATGAAAGTTACACCAGATAAAACACCCAGAATCTTCAGCACTAGTATGAAAACGTTCTCTTTACTGTAGCGATTATTACCAAAAAGCGAATAAAAAAGCCAGTAACTAATAAATTCGGGGTTAATATAAGCTTTAGAAGACATCCCTAAGAAATTATTTTGTTCAATATGTTCTTTTTCGCTGATATCTCTTATTTGTGAATACTCAATGTGCGTTGTAATAAATTGCTTAATATCTAATTTTCTTTTCATTCTACCGCTTCTTCTTGAAACCCAAATGTTAGTGTCTTTGTACAATAGAAACTGAAAATAGTTTTTACCTTGTTTAATAGAACTCCTGAAAATAATATCACCAAACCACACTTCGCCAGGTGATATGGTTATAGTTTCAATAAAGTTAATTTGCTGAACTTTTCGTAGGTTGCTATACCATCCGGAAAGAGAGTAGTAGATTGACAGATTATAAGATTCATCTGAATTATTAGCAATGAAAGCTCTAATGATACCCCTCTTATTTTCTGGAAAATGATCTACGATAGGTAGAAGAGAAACAAATAATTCATCACCTTTTGTCCATTGCATACTCTCAATCAAAGTTTTATCGACTTCTTCATAATGCGCGAATTTTGGAATAATTCTATCCGCAAAAATAGGATTTGTATACTCGTTTACCATACACAAGTTATTGTGTATATAGTTTTATAAGGGATTCTATTTGTCAAGGAGAAAATACGACTAATTGTGTTCTGTTCTTCTAATTATTTCGTTTTGTAATTCAATACCTAAATCAACAAAATAATCACTATAACCAGCGACACGAACAATAAGATTCTTGTGCTTTTCGGGATATTGTTGAGCTTCACGAAGAGTTTCCGCTGACACAACATTGAGTTGAATTTGATGTCCATCCATTTTAAAATAGCTTCTAATTAAATGAGCTAGATTGCTAATTCCTACCTTATCCTCTAAAAGTTGAGGAGAGAATTTTTGGTTAAGCAAGGTTCCACCAGTCTTTAGATGATCAATTTTGCTTGCAGATTTGATTACAGCAGTAGGTCCTAGCCTATCCACTCCTTGTACAGGGGATACACCTTCAGAGAGCGGTTCAAACGCTTTTCTTCCATCTGGAGTAGCTTTTATAACGCTTCCAAAATAAATATGGACAGTTGTAGGTAATAGATTGATGTGATATTTCCCTCCTTTAGTGTTAGGTCGATTATCAATAGCATTGAAGTAGATATTGAAGGCTTGTTTCATTATATCATCTGCATAATCATCGTCATTACCATATTTTGGGCTTTCTTCAACGAGTTTATAGTGTATTTGTTCTGATTTTTCAAAATTAGTCTCAATTGCATCCAACAATTCAGTCATTAGCATTGTTTTTTTATCAAAAATGTTATATTTTATAGCTGTAAGCGAGTCAGTTAGGGTTCCCAATCCCACTCCCTGGATATAGGTTGTATTATATCTAGCTCCTCCATCATTGTAATCTTTACCTTTCTCTATACAATCGTCTATGATAATTGAAAGGAAAGGCGAAGGTAGTTGCGTTGCATATAATCTTTCTACTATGTTATTTCCTTTTATTTTAATGTTAACGAAATAGATAACTTGTTCTTTGAATTTTTCTAGAAGCTCTTCAAAAGTTTTGAAATCGTTTGCATTACCAGTTTTTAGTCCTATTTGTTCCCCTGTTATTGGATCAAGACCATTATTTAATGTAATTTCAAGAATTTTTACTAAATTAAAATATCCTGTTAAAATATAGCTTTCCTTTCCAAAAGCACCTACTTCAACACAACCGCTAGCTCCACCGTTCCTTGCATCTTTAATGTCTTTTCCTTGTCTTACCATTTCTTGAACAAGTGCATCTGTATTGAAAATTGATGGTTGTCCAAAACCTGTTTTAATAATTTCCAGAGCTCTTTTAAGTAATCTATCTGGTGTTTTATTACTGATCTGTACCATAGAGCTTGGTTGTAGTATTCTCATCTCTTCAATAACATCTAGAATAAGATATGAAAGATCATTAACTCCATCCTCACCATCTTCTTTAACTCCACCAATATTTATCAAGCAGAAATCTGTGTAAGTATTACTCTCTTGAGCTGTAATTCCTACTTTTGGTGGAGCAGGTTGATTATTAAATTTTATCCAGAAAGCTTGTAAAAGTTCTCTAGCTCCTTCTTCAGTCAAAGTACCATTTTCTATTTCTTTTTTATAAAATGGGTAGAGATGTTGATCTAGTCTTCCTGGATTGAATGAATCCCAAGTGTTTAATTCCGTTATCACTCCTAGATGAATAAACCAGTAATGTTGTAAAGCTTCATGGAAAGTCTCAGGAGCATTAGCTGGGACTTTTTCGCAAATTAACGAAATATTCACCAATTCCTTTCTACGAATAGGATTTTCTTCATCTTGTGCCAGAATTTGAGCTTTTTCTGAATATCTTTTTGCAAGAATTATTATAGCATCAGCTGCAATCTCCATTGCTTCTAATTCTTCTTGTTTTTCATACGCTTTAGGATCATTATAGAAATCCAATTCTTCTAAACTCTTGTTTATTTGAGCTTTGAAATTAACAAATCCTTTCTTGAAAATTTTGTTATCAGCTACTGTGTGTCCAGGAGCTCTTTGTTCCATGAATTCTGTGAATACTCCAGCTTGATAGGCTAATTTCCAATCTTCGTCAACTGCGTCAAAAATTCGATCTCTAATTGATCTCCCTTTCCAAAAAGGAATGATGGTTTCTTTGTATATCTCTTTTGTTTCATCTTGAATTTTGAAAGAAATTTTTTCTCTATTATTTAGATTTTCTAAATCTTCTAGACTATGAGCACATATTTCTGGATAGGTTGGTGTAGCTTTAGGTTGGGGACCTCTTTCTCCGATAATTAATTCTCCTTCATTTATACATAATTCTTTTTTAGATAAAATATATTTAAAAGCCAAAGCTCTACCTACAGGAATCGAAACTTTATTTGATATTCCAATTTTATAAAATTCTGTGATTAAAACTGCTCTTTCATGTGTTAACGAAGGTTTAGCATTTAGACTTTGCTCTCGCAGTTTTGCAATTCTTTCATTAATTTTATCCACCAACCTTTACTGTGAAACCATTTGATTCGAAAAATTCTTTAACCTGATTGATTCTTTCATCAGAAAGCTGAAGTACATTCTCCATCTTATTTTCAATATTGAGTCTTTTATACTTTACTTCACCTATCTTTTTAAATGGTAGAAGATGAATCTCGTGTTTTTGCTTTAATGTAAAAAGATATTGACTAACTAAAATCAAATTTTCTTCAGTATCTGAGATACCAGGAATTAGGGGGATTCTAACGATTATTTCTTTTTCTTTACTAGACAGCATCTCTAAATTTCTTAATATCTTTGCATTAGAAACAGATGTATATTTAATATGGTCTTGTTCATCAATAAGCTTTACATCATAGAGAAAAAGATCAACATAGTTACTAATCTTTTCAAAAATATCTTGCTCACCATAACCAGAAGTATCTAAAGTAGTATGAATACCTCTTTTTTTAGACTCCTTAAGTAATTCTAAAAGGAATTCATGTTGTACGAGCGGTTCTCCTCCTGAAAAAGTGACCCCTCCCCCTGATTCATCATAGAAGATTACATCTTTTTCAACTTCTTTCAAGACTTCATTAACTGTCAAAGATTTTCCTATAACTTTTGAACTTTTTCTAAGATAGCTATTGTTTGGGTTATTATCTTCTGAAAAGTTCATTACCTCTGGTTCAAGTTTGTGACTCTCAGGATTGTGGCACCACCAACACTTAAGGGGGCATCCTTTTAAGAAAACAGTAGTTCTGATACCAGGACCATCATGTAAAGCATATTTTTTAATATCAAAAACTATTCCTTTCTCTTTCATCGAACAAACTCCAAGTAGATTATTGCTGCTAGCGAAATAACTATAGTTTATCTCTTTTTAAGAGTTTTTCAAGTTGAAAATACATCAGTAAGTTAGTCAAGTACTAAAAGAATGCTTAAAAATCAAGACACTATATAGTGTATTGAGCCTTGTGAATAAGTCTGACTTCGATTTGCCAAGTGAATTTGCTTCTTATAACAGATTTATTGAAAAAGACTTCGAACAGTTTTTCCCCATTTTTAAGAGATACGAAAATGAAGGCTATACTTTTTTTCAGTCTATAGTCTACAGCAGTGATGATTTAGCAAGCTCTTCTTCAATCCCTAAAAAAGATAGAGATGTTTATGCACAGATAGCTATGATAGGGTATTTCCTTTTATCCGAATATTCAAAAGCTATGATTTATCCCATGCCTAAAGATGATTTCACTGCAATGTTCTTCAAATTGAAAGCTGCTAAAATGGTGGGAGATAAGAAAATAATTCATGCTCTAATTGCAAATCTCTTGGCTGTTATTACTGATATGAAGAAGACTAACTTGAAAGAATCTGAAGTATGCAACATCATTTTGACTTTAGAAATTGGCTCAATCAACTCTGATATGATCGAGATACAAAATCTTTCAAAAAAATTTAAAGAAAAATTATTCGAAAATGTTCTAATTGAGAGTTATCCCTTAGTGACAATTCAAGTTGTAAGTGATTTAGCTTACCGCGAGTTTAGAACAGGTGATGAAGCTTTCTCTGAATGGTTAGAGATATACAAGGAATTGGCTGAAGCTTTTCATATGGAAACTAAAAGGCTTGATTGCTATACAATGTTGGGCGGTTTATACCGATTCAAAGGCTATTTAGATGAAGCAATGGATTATTTTAGTAAAGCAATGGATATGGCTGAAAGGGTAGGTAATAAGGAGTTTATAGCAGCTCTTATATCAAATATGGCTGATCTAGAACATACTAAAGGGAATTTGGAAAAAGCATTTTTCCTTTGTAATGAAGCTCTAAAAGATCCTGAAATTTCAGAGTCTAAACCTTCTATTTACATTAATCTTGCAGAGATTCTGATAAAACAAGAAAAATACGAGGAAGTACATGAATATCTCCAAAAAGCTGAAGAGTTGTCATCTCAACTAGCTCCTATTATAAATATTCTTTCTGGTTACACATTAGTGAAACTAACTGGAAAAGAAAATCTCCATAATGGGATTAAACTATTGGAGAAAGGAGGCGTTCTTTCTAAGAAGATAAAGAATAGACGATGGATAGCTACTTATTATTATTTCATGGGGCGAGTCTACCTAGAGACTTATGATCTATCTTCAGCTATTGACTCATTTGAAAAGTGTAATTCTATTGCTATAACTGCGGAATTTCAATATGTTGTCCTATCACAACTATATTTAGCAGAAACTTATCTTCAAAGATACAAAATTTCCCAGCTTGAGACCGATTTAACAAAGTCTAAACATTATCTTGCAAATATTATAACGATATGCCAAGAACAAGATTTACCTATTTTAGCTGATGTTTTTTATCTACAAGGGCAACTTCTGTCTGTACTTGAAGAGTATACTGACGCTCATCTTATGTTCTATAATGCAAAACAACTAGCTGATGAAAACAACTACAAATGGTTATCCTCCAAATGTGATGCAAACATCATGTTATTACAATCGAGGAAATTTGAGAAACCAACGATGATTATTCATGATATGACTAGAGTAATCAACGATTTAACAAAATACAGTTTTACAAAGAGAACAGAGAGACTTCCAGAATTATCTATGTTAATCGTTTTTACAAATGAGGGAACGAATATTTTCTCTTACTACTTTGATGAAGAAGCAGCTGTAGATGAGGTTTTGACCTCAGGTTTAGTAGCTGCGATAAGGACTATGTCTTCTGAAGTTTTCGGATCTGGTCTAAGAGGTATAGATTTCGAAGGAAAGAGACTCTTAGTCGAAAGCTATGGAAAATTTTGTGGGATTTTAGGTTGTAGTAATGATAGTTTTAATGCTAGAACAAAGCTGTATGATTTTCTAAAAAGATTTGAAGTGAAATTTGGAAAAACTGTTGAAGAATTGAAGTATTCAGGAAGATTTCCTGAAGTTAAAACAGCAGCAAACCATCTGGTAAAAATTGTTTTTGGATTAAGTGGAGAATTGGAGAAAATTGTCTAATTTTAGTGGACGCTAAGTCTTCATACATTCTTTCAGAAAGTTTTATGATAACATATAATATACTCTATTCAATGAGCTCCACTCCTATAATATCTCAATTAATTAACCTCAAGTGTACAGCCTGTAGTAAAAAATATGAAATTCACAGACCTATTAATCTATGTGAGTGTGGTAAAGTTCTTTTTGCCGTTTATAATTTGGAAGAAGCTAAAGAAACAGTGACAAAAGAGTCATTCTGTAAAAGAACTCGTTCTATCTGGCGAATCTCTGAAATAATGCCTGTTTATGAAGAAAAATTTAGATTTACACTAGGTGAAGGATGTACACCACTTTTACATTTAAAGAATATGGGAGAAAATCTAGGGTTAAAACAACTTTTTGTCAAAGATGAGGGGTTAAACCCAACAGGAACTTTCAAAAGTAGAGGTTTATGTGCAGCCGTTTCAAAAGCTGTAGAATTAGGAATTAAAGAGTTTGTTATTCCTACAGCTGGTAATGCAGGAGCAGCTTTAGCTGCTTACTCAGCTAGAGCAAAAGCCAAAGCACATATTTTTATGCCCGTTAATACACCTGAAATAATCAAAAAGGAGATTCTTGCAACTGGGGGTGATTTGCGTCTTGTTGATGGTATAATCAGTGACGCTGCAAAAGAAGCAAGAAAAGAAGCTGAAAAATCTGAGTGGTTTAATATGTCGACTCTAAAAGAACCTTATAGAGTAGAAGGGAAAAAAACAATGGGATTAGAGCTTGCAGAAACGTTCAATTGGGAACTACCTGATGTGATAATCTATCCTACAGGTGGAGGTACAGGGATAGTAGGGATGTGGAAAGCTTTTACTGAATTGGAGGAGATAGGTTTAATTGGTTCTGAAAGACCAAGGATGATTTCAGTTCAATCATCAGGTTGTGCACCAATTGTGAAAGCTTTCGAAGAAAAGAAGGATAAGGCAAGTTTCTGGGAAGGGGCGGAAACCATTGCTCCTGGATTGAAAGTTCCAGAAGCAATTGGGGATTATTTGATACTTAAAGCTGTAAGGGTATCAAAAGGAACGGCAATCTCTGTACAAGATGAAGAAATAATGACAGCAATGTATGAATTAGCAAAGAAAGAGGGTATAATGCTTTCGACAGAGGGAGCAGCAACAATAGCAGCAATTCCAAAACTCTTAAACAAAGGAGAAATAGAAAAAGAAGACAAAATTGTAGTATTTGGAACAGGATCAGGTTTTACAACAATATCGTTGTGGTAAAATGTATTTACATATTTACTGGTATCTCCAATAAGCATTATGGTTTTATCTTCCAGAGAGTAAAGAAAATAAAAAAAACTATTTTCCATGATTTTTGACTGAAACATTTATTATTCGTGAGAACGATGTATCATTAATACTCAATGAAAAGGCGAATATATGAAAAAAAGAATGATTTTAGTTAGTGCAATAATTTTATTTTTAATACCCTTGATAATTCCTGAAACTATTCAAAGTCAAGATCCTGATCCTGTTTTTAACATTAGTCTACTTACACCAAATACAAACCCTATGAGAATACAATGGTCTAACTTGATAGAATTGGAATTAGCCAAAATAGGAATCAATGTATCTTATAATGACATGACTGGATGGACAAACATTTCCACAAGGACATGGGCTTATCCAGTAGGCGTGAATTATAGCTACATTCCTACATATGATGAAGGTGGTTATGACATTCTCTTCGTAGGTTGGGGGTGGGGATTAGATTGGGATCCAACAGGTTTATATGACACAGCTAGTATTGTGCTAGCTGGAGACAACTTTTACCAATTCAGTAATCCTGATTACGATAGTTTTCATAATGATTATTTGACAAGTTCAAATCCAACCCAAAGAATTTCAAGTTTAATGGAAATGCAAGCTGTTCTAGATTTTGAATTACCGTCAATCCCACTAGTTTACGGTAAAGAACTCTTAGGAATAAGAGATAGTATAAGTGGTATCGATACCACACTAATAGTTTCAACTAGTCATAGATCGGAATTCTGGGTTGATTCAATAGATAATACTATTATTTACGCCCTTCCAGCTGAATTTTCCGAATACAACACTTTTGTCCAAGAATCACATTTTGATGGTCTATGGATGCAGTGTGTGTATGGAACTCTATTCGCAAGAGCCCAAGGTTCAAGAATCATGGAACCATCTATTGCAACAGGTATGACGGTAAGCACTGATAAAATGCAATTTAACGTTTCAATCAATCCGGATGCTAAATTCAGCAATGGAGACCCAGTCCTCGCAGAAGATGTCAAATATACTTATGAATTACACATGACACCATCTGTGGGTTCGGGCGACTATTGGTATCTGGCTCAATACTTTGTGAGTAATGACTCAATTGTCGTTATTGATGATTCTACTATTCAATTCAATTTGAACCAACCTTACCCCTTAGTTGAACAGCTATTCTCCTACCAGATAATTGATAAGTCGACAGTTGAACCATACTTCCTTGCTCAAGGAACTGCTATTTTCAATATGGTACCTGTAGTTACACCTGAAGGAACAGCTCTTGTTACATCTTGTGGTCCATTCATGTTAAGTGATTTTGACACAGTTACTAGCACAGCAACACTAGTTCCAAACCCATTCTGGCATGGAATAGCTCCATCATTAAATCAATTAATCTTCACATTTATCGGTGATAAAACCTCAGCTATTGCTGATCTCGCTGATGGTACAATTGATATAGTAGATTGTAATTATGTTCTTAATTATTTAGATTTTGAAGGAATATCAGGAGTTCTGCCATTACTAGCCCCTGGATTTGGTCATCAAGAAATGGCATTAAACATGAAACATCCTATTTTTGGAACAGGTGAACTAACTCCCAAAGGAACAGAAGCAGCAGCTAGATATGTCCGCCAAGCAATAAGTCATATTATTCCTCGTCAGACGATTGTAGATACAATTATGGAAGGTTTAGGAGCTCCTGCAGGTACTATAACTCCTGAAGGATGTGTTTGTCATCATGAAGGAATTAAACCAGATATTTATGATGTTGAATTAGCTAAAAAATACATGGAAATGGCAGGTTATTCAATGGGTTTACCTATTGTGACAGAAACTGTAACAGATACCATAACAGATACCGTAACAGAAACTGAATCGGTCAACGTGACATATACAGAGACATTTACTACGACTGAAACAACTACCATAACCAACACAACTGCCTCTGTAGGAAGTATTGGTCTTCTAATAGTCTCATTCTTAGGCATAACTTCGATAATCTTTTTAAAGAAATTTAGAAAATAGACTATTTTCTTATTTCCCTTTTTTCCATAAGAAGTGCGTAGATAACCATTATGCATAAAATTTTTATATTCATCTAATGAATGTCTTTCTTGATTCACTTAGTGGAATGATTATATGAAAAAAATAAAAATACTATCCTTTTTCCTAGTGCTTTGTTTTGTGTTTTCTACAAGCAATGCTAGGAGTGCTGAACCAGCTGAACCGTATTTCTCTATAAACCTACTATCACCAAACACTAACCCTGCACGAAATCAATGGGCGCTCCTAATGCAAAATCAATTACCAAAAATTGGTATTGGAATATCTCATCATGAATCAACGGGATGGGCCAACATTTACCCAAGAACATGGGAATATCCAGTAGGTGTAACCTTTGACTATATACCCACATATGGAGATGGAGGTTATGACATCCTCTTCGTAGGTTGGTCTTGGGAATTAGATTGGGATCCAACAGGTTTGTATGACACAGCTAGTATTGTACCAGCTGGAGACAACATGTATCAATACAGTAATGCTGCTTATGACAGCGCACTTCTTCAATATACTTCTGAACTTGATGGAGCTGCTAGAATCCCTCTAGTTAAACAAATTCAACAGATACTCTATAATGATCTCCCATCAATTACACTCATCTATCCAAAATCACTCTATGGATTTAATGAGAACGTTACTGGTTATGATGAATTGTTAATCGCAACAAACTCTTACCGTGCAGAATATTGGGCTGATTCAATCGATAATACTATCATATATGCTCTACCATTTCCAATATCTGAATACAACACATATAGGTCTGTTTCATATATTGGTGCTCAATGGATGCAAGCTCTATATGGAACTCTATTCGCAAGAGCACAAGGTACAAGACTTATGGAACCTGTAATTGCAACCGGTATGACGGTAAGCTCTGATAACTTACAATTTAACGTTTCAATTGATC
The DNA here is from genome assembly GCA_019057815.1 of Candidatus Heimdallarchaeota archaeon. Taxonomy (GTDB): domain Archaea; phylum Asgardarchaeota; class Heimdallarchaeia; order Heimdallarchaeales; family Heimdallarchaeaceae; genus 18H4-34. The sequence goes on along the minus strand of JAHLWR010000039.1, from coordinate 5,616 downwards.
CTCTTGCTAAATTCAGCAATGGAGACCCAGTTCTTGCAGAAGATATCAAATATACTTATGAATTACACATGACACCATCTGTGAGTTCAGGTGCATATGGTTATCTGTATTCATACTTTGAAAGTATTGACTCAATTGGCGTTATTGATGAGTCTACAGTTCAATTCAACTTGAAAAAGCCTTACTTCTTGGTTGACCAACTGTTCTCCTACCAAATTATCGATAAGTCTGTAGTTGAACCATACTTTGTTGCTCAAGGAGAAGCTATTTTCAATATGGAACCAATAGTTACACCTGAAGGAACAGCTCTTGTTACCTCGTGTGGTCCATTCATGTTAAGTGATTATGACACAATTACCAGTACAGCAGTACTCGAACCTAACCCATTCTGGCATGGAACAGCTCCATCATTAGATCAATTAATCTTCACATTTATCAGTGGTAAAGACTCAGCTATTGCTGATCTCGCTTCTGGTGCTGTTGATATTGTTGACTCTCAATATATACCCTCCTTTTTTGACTTTGATGGTGTTTTAGGTGTCGACGCTATATTGGTTGATGACCCTAGCACACAAGAAATGGCTATCAATATGAAACACCCAATCATTGGTACTGGAGAGCTGACACCTTTAGGTACAAATGGAGCAGCTATAGCTGTTCGTAAAGCTATCAGCCACGCAGTTCCTCGTGATGTACTTGTCAACGAGATTCTTGAAGGTCTAGCAGCTCCTGCTTCAAACCCAATGCCTGACGCATCAGTCGGTTTTGATGCCACATTAGAGCCTTATGCCTATGATATGGATCTCGCAAGAGAATACATGGAAGAAGCTGGATATGTTACCACTACTTCCACCTCCATTGTCACTTCTATTTCCATTGTCACTTCTACTTCCATTGTCACTTCCACCTACACTACTACGATTTCTACAACTGTTTCAGTCGGTAGTATTAAGATTCTTCTAATAAATTTCCTAGCTATTGCGTCAATATTCACTCTAAGAAGAATCAGAAGAAAATAATCCTTAGTTTTTTTCTTTTTCTTTTTTTCCGATAAATATTTATTCTTCCTATATTCTTGTATACTTAAAAAGAAAAGATAAAAGTGTGCACTATGAAAAGAAAAGGAACCCTTTTCCTATCAATAATAATAATATTAATATTTTTATTCAATTCTAGTCTTACTCAAAGTCAGACTAGTGACGTTTTACCAGTTTTTAAAATAAGTCTTCTATCACCAGCTTCTTCTACATCTCGAAATCAATGGGCGTTCCTAATGAAAGAAGAAATGCCAAAAATTGGGATTGGAATCGATATTCATGATCAATCTGTATGGCCAAGCATTTTCTCAAGAACATGGGATTACCCAGTAGGAGAGCCCGATTATTATGATTACATTCCAACTTATGAACAGGGAGGTTTTGATGTTCTCTTTGTTGATTGGGCATGGGGACTCGATTGGTCACCTTTTAAACTGTTTCATAGTACTGAAATCCCTCCTTATGGTTCGAATCTTTATCAATACTCCAATCCCGATTATGATATCTTGCTAGAAGATTATATGTCAGAATTTAATCCTCAAGAGAGAAAATTTATTGTACAAGATGTACAACAGATTCTTTATGATGATCTACCTTCGATTCCAATTATTAATCCTGGTTGTATTTTTGGAATTAAAGATAGCCTAACTAACATAGATGCTGTTCTATTATCTGTCGGGAAACATAGAGCAGAATATTGGGATGATTCTGATGATCACATTATAAACTATGCTAGTCCAGTTGAATTTTATGATACACAAGTCTTCTCTCTTGAATCGTATTATGATTCTCTATGGATGCAAAGTGTATATGGTGGATTGTTTCAAAGAGCACATGATTTTCACTTTTATGATCCAGTAGTCGCATTAGATTATACTGTAAGTTCAGATAGTTTACAATTTAATGTAACAATCAATTCAAGTGCTAAATTCAGCAATGGAAACCCTGTCTTAGCGGAAGACGTTAAATACACATACGATTTGCATTTTAACCCTGAAATCTATTCAAGTAATAGAGGATTATTGGAAAAATACTTAATTAATAATGATTCAGTAGTTATTCTAGACACCCACAATATCCAATTTAACTTTAATCAAGCAAGTTTCCTTGCTTTTGAACTTATGAGTTGTGGTATAATAGAAAAATCCACAGTGGAACCGCTCATTTCCACTTATGGGTATGGAATCTTTAACGAGTACCCTCTAACTGGAAATGTTGGTAATGCTCTAGTTACCTCTTGTGGTCCTTTTAAGCTGTCTTCTTTTAGTTTGGATAACAATCTTGTTGAACTTGTACCAAATGTTTACTACCACAGAAAACAGCCATATGTTAGCGAAATCGCTTTTAAATTCGTTGAAGGAAAAGATACAGCTATATCTGAACTAAAAGATGGTAATGTTGACATTGTTGATGCTAATTATTTACCAATGTTAAATGATTACAAAGGTGTATCAGAAATCCAACCATTAATTGCCCCTTCTTTTGAAAACAACGAAATAGCTATCAATCTCAAACATCCTATTCTAGGTACAGGGGAGTTGACGCCTGTAGGAACAGCTGAAGCAGCTAACAATGTTAGAAAAGCAATTAGTCACATAGTACCTCGCCAAATGATAATAGATGAGCTTTTAGAAGGAGTGGGGAGTCCAGCTGTCACTCCAATGCCTAAAGGCTGTATCGGATTTGATGATTCTCTTAATCCTTATGAATATAATTTAGAGCTAGCAAAAATGTATATGGAACAAGCAGGATACGCTTTATCAACTGAGACTAGTACCACTACTTCCAATCATACAACAGTTAATTTAGGAAGTAGTTGGATATTGATAATATGCATCTATGCAATTGTAGCAGCAGTAAAAGTAAAAAAAACGAGAAAATAGAACTCTTTTTTTAGTACAGCTTTGTTATAATTTTGAAGGGTGTCTAAATGAGTTATAGTAAAACTTCTAATGTAACTATCTCCATAATATTTAAAATTTCAGCTGGTGTGTTTTTAGCAAGTATAATTCTAAATTTAATCAGAGAATTTACTAATTACACCGCTATAATTTGGTCTTGGATTGTAGTATTTTACATATCTTATGCAGTTTTTGCTTTTCTATTATTCAAAATAAAAAACTCATTCCCTCAAGCTCAGGAGAAATTGAATCAATCTGTAATCCTTATTCTCACCTTTATATTATTTGATTTAGTTCTTTTTCTAGGAACCAATTTTTGGAGGATTTATGATATCCCATTCCTTTCAATTGGACTATTTTTCGTTGCCTCTTTAATACACGGAATTGCCTTCACGTTAGTTTACATTGGTTTCAAAAAAGTAGACAAGAGTCTAGGCAACCCAGTTTATATAATCTTTGGATGGGCAAAACTTCTATTTGGTATAATCTACTTCAGTTTAAGTTATAGTACTATACATCTTAATTTATCAATCGGTTTTTATACAGAATTAGTTCTGCTAGCTATGGTTTGTGTAGTTTTATTTATAAGTTCAACCAAAATCCTAAGTGCTCAAAAAATTATTGCTCCTGCTCAACCTTATCACCCAGTCCAACCTTATCAACCAGCACAACCACAGTCATATGAAGAAATCAAACCAGAAGGAGAAAAACCTGCAAAATCCTTCTGTACAAGTTGTGGATTTACAATGAAACTTGAAGATAAATTCTGTATAAACTGTGGAGCCACAAAGTGATTCTTTTTATTCTATTTTGTATTCATAAAATCAAAGTTTAGGAAGAACATTTTCATGAAATAGTTTCATCTGCTCTATTTCTTTGTTCTGTGGAAACATGAAAATAAAATGTTCCGCACCCAATTTTTGATAGGAATTGATCCATTCTACAATCTCTTCGGCTGTCCCATGCATTGCCCCTTCATATCGTTTTTCAAGCTCTTCTTGTGTAAATCCTCTTTTTTCAGCTACTTCCTTCATAACTCTCTTCTTTTCTTCTTCAGACTCATATATTCTAGACCATATACCATATGATTTTTTAAGCGATTCAGGCTTTCTATCATATTTTTCACATAATTCATCTAGTGCATGCATTTTCTCTTCAAAGACTTCTAGAGTGTAAGTCCATGCAAGATTAATTCCATCAGCATACTGTGCAGCAATATTCAAGGTTTTTGGCTTAGCATACATAGTTCCTATCCAAATTGTTGGATGGGGTTTTTGCAGAGGTTTTGGATAAGAAACAGCATCGTTTAATTGATAATACTCTCCTTGGAAGTTAGCTCTTTCCTCTGTCCACAACTTTCTAATAACTTGAATAGCTTCAATGGTTTGTTTTAATCGTGTCCCAGCTGATGGAAAAGGAATTCCATAAGCATTATACTCTACTTCCTTCCACCCTGCGCCATACCCAAACTCTATTCTTCCTCCGGAATAATGATCCAATGAAGCAATTTGCTTAGCTATGACAGCAGGATATCTGTAGGAATTACAAAAAACCAATGAACCTAATCTTAAAGTTGAAGTATAAGATGCTGCAGCCATCATAGCTGTAAAACATTCGTAAGCATTTGTATCAACAGCATCAGCTGAAAGCATAAAATGATCTGAGAACCACGCATGAGTAAAACCTAGTTGTTCAGCGTTTTGAACTATATCCTTTATTTGTTGAAAATTAAAACCGAATTGAGGTTCAATTTGAATACCATAAAAAGTCATAATCAAAGCTTAAATTTGGCATTTATAAAGATTTAGCGCATTAAAACCCATTTTTCAGCAGAATAACTGTATTTAGAATTAGCTTCTTCTTCTTAAAAATAGTTCAATTATTTTCATTTACAAAAAAGGAATAAATAAATAGTACTTCCCTACATAATTAACATATGAAATTCTTGAAATTCTTTGAAGAGATAGATAGAGAAGATTTTATCTGGTTGACAGTTGCTTTTGTTATTATCGTTACTCCTGGTTATTCTATCGGTTTCGTCATGGAACAAGTTTGGATGGTAATAGTAAGTAGTATAATTGTAGGGCTTTACCTTTTTACAGCATTTTTAGCATTGTATGCAGATTTTGTAGCTAAGAAAAAAGATTCAGCAATACTTCAAGAATTGCCTAGTTTTCCTCAGCAAGATTTTTGTGATTCTTGTGGTAAACCTCTAGTAGGAGGAGAACAGCGAACAGATGGAGAATTTCTAATCATCACTTGCCCCTTCTGTAAAGCTGAAAACATCTTGGGTGATGAAAAGAAGGTTCAAGAATTAAAAGAAGACATAGAATAAGATAATTGATGAAAATTAGAAGACTTCACCTTTACCGGATAAAATATAGATTTCGTGCTCTTGAATGTGATGGTGGAGACCTATTTTACCATTAGGTTCAATTTCAAATCTTCTGAGGATAAAACTTGGAGCTCCATCTTCGTCAGAAACTAGAACCCTTATTGATGTGCTTTTGGAGCTATACTGTGTAACAACCTTCTTTTCAACATCAGTATAATGTTTTTGTATCGTCGTTATCACTATGATAAAAACAACTTTTTTATGTCTTTTGTAATGTATATACCTTACTGTTAACTAAACCCACCTTGGTAACAGTTTAAAAGAGTGGGTTACGGAGGGTATG
>JAHLWR010000038.1 GCA_019057815.1 Candidatus Heimdallarchaeota archaeon | reverse complement strand
ACTCACGGGTCTTTCTGCATCTATAACAGATGGAGTTGGCGTTTTTACTTCTGGTATCGGTATAGCAGCAGCTGGTGGTGCTGGTACTGGCGGTGCTGGTGCTTCCTTTGCAACATCGCTCACGGGTCTTTTTGCATCTATAACAGACGGAGTTGGCGTTTTTACTTCTGGTATTGGTATATCTGGTGCTGGTGGAGGTTCTGATTTTGGAGTTGGTTCCTTAGGTATGACAATTTCAGTTTTGTCTTCAGCCTTTGTAATATCTTCAATAGCACTTATATCAATGACAGGTTTAGCTGTAGGAATTTCCGTTTTTACACTTTTTGCTGCTTCAACTAGTAAAATTCTCTCGTTTAACTTATCTAATCTTAATTCCATTTGTTCAATTTTCTTTAGTAATTCTTGGTTTACAGTTATTTGACCAGTATCGCCAGAAATTGATGTTTCATCAATTTTATTTTCAAAATTTTCAATTTTTTCCTTTAATGATACAATAATCTTATCATTATCTTTAAAACGGTCTTGTACAGTGGTAACAATGCTCTCTATCATGTTTTTGAGCATGGATACTGAATTTGCAAGAGATTTTAATTCGTCCTTTGTCATTGTAAATCTACGAACTAGATATATTGATTCTCTCTTAAAATAGTTTGCTTTGTTCCTAATAACAATAAAAAAATAAGAATTTGTAGTTTTCAGTTGATTTCTAGTAAGTTCTTTAATTTCATGAGTTTAAGAAAATCAAGAACGGTTGAACAGTGTGATATTTTCCTAGATGACAAGGAGTGATAGACAAGCAAATCAAATATTGTTCTTTTTCCATTGATTAAGTTAATAATTTCGTGAATTGTTCCTCCAAATGAAGAAGATCGAATAAAGGATTTAATTCTTTCAATTTGTGACATCTCAAAATTAGGTGGTTGTAACTCCTTTTCTTCGTCGCTAAGAACTCTATATATGTGGCTAGCATCTATTGGTCCATTCCATTTTCTTATTGGTATTTTAATCAATTCCTGCCCTAATTTATCACTTATTTCCATAAGAGGGATTTTCTGTTTAATTGTCTCAAATTTCGCTAAAAATGACTCAATATCCTCTTCTATAAGTTTTAAGAGATTACTATCAATTTTTTTAAAAGACATTTTTATAGAATTCAATGCGGTTTTTTCATTTAATATGAATGCCTGTCCCAAATGTCGCATGATGTAGTAGGCTAATTTTTGTTCTTGTTCTTTATTATTCTCATATTTTTCAAACTCTGTAGTTATCGTTTCTAAAAATTGTCCTTTTCGCGTAAAATATCCAGATATAAAAGAATTAAGGATTACAGTACTGAATTCTGCAATATAGGCACTTAATAATGTAGATATTGTTGTCACAAGACCTACTCTTTTCAATTCTGTTGAATCGACCTTCTCTATAGTGTCTAAATTTGTATGCCAGAATCGATCATTATGACCAAACATAACAGCTGGGATTCTAGTTGGTTCGTCATTGAAAAGAACATGATCTGACCCACCAGAGAACGATTTGAACCGATAATTCCAAGGGTGTTGCCACCCTCCTTGTTCAATTGCCTTTCCATTATCTTTAATCATAGTAACTGCATAATTGATCACGTCATTAAGGTAAAATGGAGTTGTAATACTAGATTGATGAACTGTGAATGGTTCACCAATAATAGCAGGGTGTTCTCCCACCATGTCTAAGTTTATGCAAAATTGTGGTTTCCAGGTTTCTTTCTTAGACTGTTCTTTTATCCAAGGAAGGCTACCACTGAATTCTGGTACCCATAAAAACCTTAGAGACCTTTCTGGTTGCGGTAGTTTACTTTGTTTAATCAATTCAAATATTGTTCTAAAAACTTCTAGTAATAAAGCACTACCCGAAGCATTGTCGTTAGCAGAAGGCGAAGGATGACAAATGTGAGCAATTAAAATTATTTCTTCTTCAGGAATTTTTGTTCCTTCAATTTTTGTAGATAGGATTTGCATATTTCCTGGTTCTAATTTGGCATCGATTTTTGCGTGAACTTCTACTTTTTTCCCCTTTTTTAAATGATTTAATAACTCTAATGCTTGTTTCCTAGAAAGTGAAAATCCAAAACTAGCTTTATCTACATTTTCTGCATTCGGCCAAATTCCTAAATACTGAATTAAATGTGCATGTCCTACAGCTCTCTGCTCAGTTGGATAGCCAAGAATTCCAATTGACTCATTTTTGTGCATTCTTTCTATTAGTGATCGAGGTGATCCAGATGTTAAAACTATTTTTCCTTTGACATCTTTCCCTTCAAAATCCTTTTCTCTCCCTTCTCCAATGTCAACAATCTCAGCTATTATATCAACTGATTTTGAATGAGTTGCAATACTTACAGGGGTCTCTGTGAATCTACAAAGTATTTTCTCTTCAGGTTCAATAAGTTTCAAGAAACCGTCTTTAATTTCCCAAGGGACGGGAGTATTCCAATCATAATAACGTTTTTTACCATCTGCTATGTACTCAATAACCTTACAGTTTTGGTCCCCTATAGCTTTTAACTCTTTTTGAATCACTTTAATTGCTGATAATAAACCAGAACTAGCTTGTATTCGGTGAAAAGTAGACAATATCTCTACCGTTCTCTTTGCTCTTTCACCAGAGAGTTCATCCATTATTGAATTAAGTAAATCTTTAAAATTCATATGTCTAAAAAGAATTATATAGTTTTATTTTTTTCCCTAAAATACACTCTATTTTTGACATTTTGAGCAGAAAAAAGTACTCCTGCCATTTTGAATTAGTTTAGTAATTTTACTACCACATCTTTTGCATAAATTTCCTTCTTTTCCATATACTTGATGCCAATTCTGTGCTTTACCTTCTTGACCATCAGGGGTTCTGAATGTTTGAAGTGTACTTCCCATACTTTTTAGAGCTTTATGGAGCGTTTTTGAAATGCAAATACCAAGAAATTCTCTCTCATTTTCTGAAAGCTCTTTAACAAGTCTCATTGGCTTGATTTCTGCTAAAGCTAACGATTCAGATTTGTATATGTTTCCCATTCCCGCAACAAGTTTTTGGTCTAGTAGTACAGCACCTATTTCTCTTTTAGCATAATTTTTTTTGTTTAGTTTTTCAAGGAATTCTTCGATTGGAAACTTTTTAGCTAAACCATCAATTCCCATCTTTTTTATAGGTCTATATTCTAATACTGAATTATAACTATTGAAGACTCTAAATTGGCCGAAATTCCTGGTATCATCAAACACTGCATGTGGTAAATCTTCCAAATTTAATAATACTTTAGCGTGAGATGGCAATTCCTGTTTATCACTTTTTAGTAAGATCCATTTACCAGACATCCCTAGATGATTCAAGATAACTTTTTCTCTTTCAAAAACCCAAATAAGAAATTTGCCTTTTCTTTCAATTTTGATTAGTTTTTGTCCATTAAAGCCATTAACTTCTTGCTGTTTATTTTTGTATTTCTGATATTTTTGTGAGTTTTTTGTGAATTTGATAGATACGATTCTCTTTCCAGTTAGCGGAGATAAAGCGAGTCTTGTACATTCAACCTCTGGACCTTCTGGCATCTATTTCATTAGCTCCATGATATTTCGTTGTATAGTAATCCTATTTTCTTCAGTTAAATTAAAAATTCTGGTATCGGAACGGGATTTTATTTGCGAAGTGAAATCATTATCTCTCATCATGATTGTACCTAGCACATTTTTCTGTTTTAGGCAATACAATACGAATTCTTTGAAAGAATTGGAATACAATTCCATTTTTCCAATTTCATCCAACACTATTAGGTCATAATTCGTTTCAGATTCAATTTTTGCTTTTAAGTAATCAACAACAAAATCCACATTTTCCACATAAACATTATATGATCCTACTCTGTATTTACTAGATTTTCCTTTTTTTGATGCTAATGGTTTTACTACTCCTGAAAGTGTTTCTATGTTAAATCCAATTCTGTAACCTTTTTCTCTGATTTCTTTTGTTATAAAACCAATAGCTGATTTATTTGTCTCAACCAAAATCCTAGTAATCATTGTTGTTTTACCAACTCTGGGCTGACCTGTTACTAAAATATTAACCATAGAATGTACTACCCCCACTTAAAGGACTGGGACTCCTGCTATGTTTGGTTAAATCCACCATCTTGTATTTATCTGTGTTCCTAACATTATTCTTAAAGTTAAATAAAGTATCTTTTTGCTGTAATATGATAACTGGTGTTTTAATGAATAAAAAGCTGTTAGCCATCAAAGGATATTCTTATAAATCTGACTTCTCATATATCGCAGTAAGCTATAATGAGTAAACTATCTATGTAGAGTGTGTTATTTATGTCACGAGATTTTGCTAGTGGTGTTCGTGATAAACGAATAGACTTAAGTGGAAAATCTATTGTTCGTTTGGAAACTCATGGAAGACGGTTTGAATTACTTGTTAATCCCGAACCTGCTTGGCTCTTTATTCAAGGAGAAGAAGTTGAACTCGATGATATTTTTGAAACTTATGACGTTTATGAAAATATATCAAGAGGGCAGAAAGCTACAGATGACGATATTGTAGTCGTTTTTGGTGAAGGATTCAGTGAACGTGAGATAGCTGCTAAAATCCTGAAAGAGGGTAAATTACAGCTGACTCAAAATCAGAGGGATGAAATACAAAAGGAAAAAAGAAGGGACATTGTTGAATTTATTCATATTCATTGTATCAACCCTCGTGAAAATACACCAATTCCTAAGGATAGAATTGAAAATACAATCCTTGAATTGGGGGTAAACATTCACTACAAAGAAGATACAAAAAGTCAAGCACTAGAAATAATTAATCTTCTAAAACCAATTATGCCAATCAGACTTGAAGCTGTAAAGTTAGCTATCAAAGTCCCACCCAGTTATGCTGGTTCTTTATACGGATTTTTCCATGGGGCTGGTGATTTACAGCAAGAAGAATGGTTATCAGATGGTTCTTTAGCTGTAATTATTCAAATTCCATCTGGAACACAAGCAGATTTCTTAGAACAGATAACCTCTAGAACAAAAGGAAAGGCACAAGTTAAAATATTAGAAAGATTGGCAGAATGAAAATAATAACGGTGAAAAATATGTCTAAAACATTAATAGAAAACCACGATATAGTTGTACCTGGCGTACTTTTGGCTGAAGGTAGTTACAAATATGGTGATGGGATCATAAGAGAAGGAGACAACTACTTTGCGACGGTTGTTGGACTATTTCTAGATAAAGGCGAGTTTATACAAGTAAAAGCGCTTAAAGCTAAATATGTTCCTAGACCAGGAGATCTAGTAATAGGTAAAGTTGTTGAGATTAGTCTTACATCTTGGATAGTCGATATTGCATGTCCATTTATTGCAATACTAAGTGCCAACAATGCAATAGAAAAAAGATTTGATTCAGTTAATGATGATGTTAGAAAAATCTTTGATATAGGAGATATCATATTAACAAAAATTTTTGCTTTCGATAGAACAAGGGATCCGTCGCTTGTAACAAATGAAAGAGGATTAGGAAAACTTAGGGGTGGAAGGATAATTGAAATAGAATCAGCTCATATTCCAAGGGTAATCGGAAAGAAAGGATCTATGATAAACATGATTAAACGTTTAACCCGAACCCAAATAATAACTGGTCAAAATGGACGAATTTGGATACAAGGAAAGAAAATAGAGGATGAATTGCGAGCTATTGAAGCTATAAAGAAAATTGAACGTGAAGCTTTCACACAAAATCTAACAAACAGAATACAAAGTTTCTTGTCTGAAAAACAAAGTTAAAAAATTATGGTGATATTATGGCAGGCGATGGTACTGAAATTTTAATAGATGAAAAAGGTAAAAGGACAGATGGACGTAACTTAGATCAAATGCGTCCTATAAGCATAAAAGTTGGTATTTTAAAAAATGCCGATGGATCAGCTGAAATACGAATGGGAAGGAATATTATAATTGCAGCAGTTTATGGTCCACGAGAATTACATCCAAAACATCGAGCTCTACCAGATAGAGCTCTAATTCAATGTTTTTATCGGATGTCAACTTTTTCTGTCGGTGATAGGAAAAGCCCAGCTCCTTCAAGAAGAGAGCGTGAAATATCTTCAATAATTGCCAATGCCCTTAACTCTGTAGCATTTGTGGAGGCCTATCCTCGAACAACTATCGATGTTTACCTCCAAGTATTGCAAGCAGATGGTGGAACACGTTGTGCAAGTTTAACAGCAGCTTCAATTGCGCTTGCAGATGCGGGTATTCCAATGAAAGGATTAATTGCAGGAGTAGCTGGTGGTTTAATAAATGATACTGCTGTTTTGGATTTGAATAATATTGAAGATCAAAAAGGTTCTGGAGATGTCCCAGTCGGATATTCCCCTACATTAGACGAAATATCTTTATTGCAACTTGATGGAGTATTTACTATTGAACAATTTGAAGAAACCTTGAAATTATCTCTAAAAGGTTGTACTGATATTCATAAGATACAAAAAGAAGCTCTAAAGGCAAAATACATTAAAATTAGAGATGAAGTTTCCGTTGAAGTGGAGAATTTGGTGGGTAAAACAGAAATCAAGGAAGACATCAAGGAAGACATCAAGGAACAAGATGCAAAACTGACAGAATCTACAATTAAAGAAGATAAAGAAAAAAAAGTAGAAGAACCTCCCCTTAAAGCTCCAAAACCAGTTCCTGAGGAGTCCAAGAAGGAGAAAGTTCCTGAGGAGTCCAAGGAAAATCCAATACAAGAACCTTCTAAAGAAGGTGAAGATAAAACTGAGGTGGTTTAAGTTGACAGATGAGTATATAATAAGCGAAATTGAGAAGGAGTATATGCTTGCTCTACTGGAACAGAATAAGCGAGTTGATGGTAGGGAAGTTCTTCAATACCGTTCATTGGAAATTGAAACTAATTATATTGAAAAAGCTGAAGGTTCAGCACTTGTATCTTTGGGAGATACAAAAATTATTGTGGGGGTAAAATTAGTTTTAGGAACACCCTTCCCAGATTCACCCAATTCAGGTGTTATAACCACTGGCGCTGAATTATCTCCTATTGCTTCTCCGTTTTTTGAAAGTGGACCACCCTCAGAAAAAGCTATAGAATTAGCTAGAGTTACAGATAGAGCAATTAGAGAGTCACATTGCATTGACTTCGCAAAGTTGTGTGTTATCCCTGGAAAGTTAGTTTGGATATTATTCCTAGACTTTTATATTCTCAATCATGATGGGAACTTGTTTGATGCTGCTGTATTAGGATCAATAGCGGCTTTAGCTACAGCCAAAATACCAAAAGTTAAAGTTACTGGAGACGAACATGAAGTTCTTGAAGAGAAAGTTCCATTGGAAATTCAACACTACCCAATATCAGTAACTACATATCGAATAGGAAAAAAATTGTTAATGGATCCCACATTCAAAGAAGAAAGAGTTACAGATATGCGATTAACTTTTGCCTTTGATGAGGATGACCACATCGTTTCAGCTCAAAAAGGTAATAAGGGTGTACTCAAACCTGACGAAGTTATGCCAATAGTTAAACAAGCTTTAGAAATATCCAAAGGTCTGAGAAAAGAGCTAATGAAAGCACTACCTTCTAAATGAAAAAGAATCATTCTTTTTTTCTATTTTTTTATTTTTATGTTTTAGATTTCAATGATTAATTTCTGTTAAAAACAATAACTCTTATAAATAGAGCTAAGATTTCAAATCGTGGTGAAAGGATTTGGGACGTACTAAGAAAGTAGGTTCAACTGGTCGTTATGGTGCCAGGTATGGAAGTACCATCAGAAAAAGGGTAAGACAAATAGAGGAAAAGAGTAAGATTTCTTATCGCTGTCCAATTTGTTTTAAACCGACATTCATTAGAGATGGACTTGGAATATGGGCTTGTAAAACCTGCGGAGAAAAGAGAGCCGGAGGGGCTTGGGAGCCTACTACAAGTGCTGGTAAAAGCATGTTACGTAGAATTACTCGTATTTCAGAAGCATTGAAAGAGAATGCTTAACTCACAACTACTCTTTACACTTTGAAAGATTGTTTATACATGTTAAATTTCATTTATATACTCAAAGAAAAAAGTAAACCTTCAATTTTTTTCTCCTTCCTTAATTGCATATCCTATAGCTATAGGTTGAATATAAAGACCAGTCAACTTTTTATTGTTCAGTGAGATAGGTGTATATTGATGAGAAGAATTAGCTTTACAACATCACGCAATCCAGCAAAAAAGACTCGTTCTTTCATTCACGACATTATAAAAGTTGTACCAAGGTCATCTCGCTTTACTAGAGGCTCCAGTCGTCTTTCTTATTCTCTTGGAATGATAAAAAGTCAAGGTTGCGCCACGGCTGTAATAATAAATTCCATAAAAGGAAATCCTAATTTCCTTCGTATTTTTAATCTTGTTGATTCACCTCACGAATTGCCTTATGCTATTAAAATTCGGGGATCTACCCTCTCAAGAGAGTATGGAAAACAATCAGAAGGGAGGTCACCAAGGTTTTCACTCTTGATATCGTCATTAAACAACTCTGAAGAAGAAACAATTATTTCTAGGTTATTCAATACAACAACTGAAGATATAAGTAAATTAGAAAAACACGATTATGTTACCGTTTATGCTGATTATTTAGACAAAGAGGAAGGATTGATTTTCGTTGAATTCTTGGATAAAGACAATCAACAAACAGGTCCTAGAATCAAGTTGAGGATTGTTCCTAGAAGGATAGAAAATGGATTATAGTTATACATTGATAAAGTGAATAAAATGGTCTCAAATTTTATTAGTGATATTGAACTAGTTATGAAGATAAAACTTGAGAGCAGACATGTTAGTAAACTCTTATTTGATGCGTTAAACTTGGAAACAACTTATAATCCAAATGACAGGGCATCTGTCCGTTTGAGTACAGAAGATGAACAACTTATACTTATAATAATTGCTCAAGATTCGGTATCTGCACGAGCAGCCATGAATTCATACCTGAGATGGATTAATCTCTCTCTTCAAATCTTATCTAATGTTGGTAAAAAATGAACTTTAGGAGATGCCAGCTTTACTCAACTTTTTTTGAATGAGTGGTTTTACGAGTCTGTATCGGAATGTTACTTTTCTATAAAGGCTTTTTTTGAATAATTTTGCAACCATTCTGTATGAGTCAATTACACTCCAAATCGAGGGATAAGCATCTATTTCATTTACAATAATTTTGTCATATTTCCTGTCTTTAATTTCTCTTAAAATCTCGTCTATTGGCAAAACACCAGCTCCAAAGGCGTAGTGCGCATCACGATCCTCAAGACAATCAGATAGATGAATTTCCTCCAGTTCTTTAAAAGGAAGAATATTTAGAATTTCCATAAAATTTGAAGGACCATTCACTAAATAGGAATGTGCGACATCAAACAACCACCCTTTTAGCTGTTCACCTAAATGATCCTTAAGCGTGTTATAAATCTCAAGAAATTCATTATCAGTATAATCTGGAACATTTTCTACAACCAATTTAATATCAAGTTGACTCAAATTTTCAATTAATGTTTTAAGGTTTCCATTCTCAGCTTCTGGAGGGTGAAATACCCCCAAAATCAGATTTAAGTCCTCTTTATTATTATTTATTAGTTTAATTACACTCTTGATTTCATCTTTTTTGTTTGGTTGTGCAAATTCAAAATTTTCAATACCTTTTATTGGAAGGTGAAAAGTTAGTGGCATATTACCTACAAGAGGGATGATTTTATCTACATTTTCTAACGATGTACCAGCTGGGTTAATTTCACATAATTCAAATCCAAGAAGACGAGTGAAACGTAGAAGGTGTTCAGTTGTTAAGCCTTTATGTGCTTGAAGAGTTTGACCTATAAGTACCATTAGATATCCATGTGCAATTAAAAGAGCTAAATATATAAATTAATCCCAGAAAGAATTATGTGGAAGAATGAAAGCTAAATGTGCTATAGTTAGAGAACCAGGAAAAAACTATAGAAAATGTATTTCTAGCCATCCACTTCATCATACTCTCAATATATCTAAAGCAAAGAAGCAACACCATAACTACTGTGAGACTTTATCCAATCTTGGGCTTGAAGTGATAAAGTTACTTCCAATAGATGGTAAACCTGATGCATGTTTTGTTGAAGACACTGCTGTGGTTCAAGGAAAAAGAGCATTTGTAACAAGAATGGCCAAAGAGAGTAGAAGAGGAGAAGACTTTGAAGTAGAAAAGCTATTAGATGAGTTTTTTGATATTAAAAGAGCTTTTTCTCCTGCAACTATAGAAGGTGGAGATGTTATTCATTTGCCATCTCATTTAATCAGTGGAGTCACTCAGAGAACAAATATGGAAGGAGTAGCTCAAATGCGATCTTGGTTGAAGGTGCAAGTTGACACAATTATCGATAATACCATTGTACACCTCAAAAGCTATGTGAATTATATTGGGAAGAAAACCATTCTTGTCACAATGGCTTACCAGAATCATCCTTGCCTCGAAAAATTCTACTCAATAGTTGTACCAAATGAGGAATATTACGCAACAAATTGCTTGATAATTGAAGGTGCAGTCGTTATGTCTACCAAGTTTCCAAATGTCGTAGAGATGGTAAAAGAAACAGGCTTTGAGGTATTATCTCTAGATATGAGTGAATTCGAAAAATGTGAGGGAGCTTTAACTTGTTTGTCCCTTATATTTTAAATAGGTCACATATAGAACAAATTCCTTCATCAAATAATGTCAAAGGTGAAAGCAAAACTCTAAATATTTGATATGCTATGTTATATTGAGTGTTATGTTTTTGTTTAAACATTTGAAACGTACCCTCATCGGTTTTACTACTTGTACAACCGTGATAGTTGGTTTGATGCTAATTCTGTGGCCAACCATAGATGTACAAGCAGTAAAAGATGCAAATACAGCATTAGTAGAACAAGCTGGTGCTGCTGGTCATTTATGGATAATTTTACTAATGTTAGTAGTTGTAAATTTATTTATACCATTCAATTTTGACATACCATTGCCAATTCCATTATTGAAAGAATACAATCTTAATTCGTCTTTTAGTGGACATGCTGGTTTATATTTCCTAATACTTCTCATTTGGCTTATTGGAGCTTTTGTGGGCGGGTTAGCTTCAAGAGGTGGATTAAAATCTGGAATGTCTTCTGCAATTTGGTCATTCATTTTTCTAGATTTTCTATTTGCTGTGCTAACCGCTTCTATTAAGTCGGGTGAAGCTGGTATGAGTGGTTTTCCTCTCTTCATTGTAACATTTCTAATCGCTTTGTTCGTAGGCTCTTTCATCTTTGTAATAATTCTTGGACTTGTTGGAGGAGCAATTGGAGGTATTTTAGGCAAAATGTTGTTTAGAAAAGAAAAAGTAGATGATACAAGTTCAGAAGAGTAACAAATTAAATATTCCAATCTTTACACTTTTTTGTATAATTTACTGATTTAGTATCCACATGTTTTTTATATTGAAATATTGTTGATTTATTTAACCATCATGGCTTTGCAAAGTTCCTCAATAACCATCCCTTGGGTTGAAAAATACAGACCAAAAACCTTTGAAGACTTTGTAGGTAACATAGCTGAAGTTAGGGCCTTAGAGGGTTGGCTTAAAAACTGGAAACAAGAGAGAAAGAAAACTGCTTGGCTTTCAGGACCTGCTGGAGTAGGGAAAACAAGTGTCGTTCTATACCTTGTTAATAAGTATGGTTTTGAATTTGTTGAGGTAAACGCTAGCGATAAAAGAAATAAGAAAGCTATAGAAAGAACTGTAGGATTATCATCTACGGAAGGAACTGTTCTACAAGGCGCTCGAGTAAAAAAATTAATACTTGTTGACGAAGCTGATGGTCTATTCGGGAATGAAGATAGAGGTGGAGCAAAAGCTCTTGCTAAAGTTGTTGAAAGAGCACGTATACCTATAATATGTACTGCTAATGATCCTAAAGCTGCCGCTCTTAAAGCAGCAAAGAAATCTATGCGGGTTTTTAATTTTGAAAGATTGAAGGATCATGAAATTTTGACTCTGCTTAAAAGAATAATAAAAAAGGAAAGTCTTTCTATAACTGAAGATATTTTAGCAAAAATAGCAACAAATTCACATGGAGATGCGCGTTCAGCTATTAACGATTTAGAAGGAGTAGCTTTTAGTGCAACCTTTGAAGATATCACGTTTTCACCCCGAAATCAAGAACAAAATTTGAATCAAGTTCTTACCAACATTTTCATGGCCAAGGATCTACAATCTGCAAAAAGAGCAATAGAAGGTGCTGATCTTGATTACAGAGAGCTGTTGATGTATGTTTATGAGCACGCATATAAACAAGCAGCAAATAATGAAGAGACTCTTAATATGTACGAGCTTATTTCAGAAGCCGATTTCTATCTTTCACAATGTTATATCAAACAAGAATGGAAGTTTCTAAAATACTTTTTTCAATTCATATCATCAGTTGGTTTGGTAAAAGAATCTTCCTTTAAATATTCTAATTTCGGTTTTCCTAGTTATTGGGGATTAATGGGAAAATTCAGGGTGAGAAAGGCTAAGATAAAAAAAATGTCAGATAAAGCTGCACAAAAACTTCATAGCTCAACAAAATTGTTTGAAAATGATATCTATCCGTATTTGAGAATAATTTTTCGAACTGATCCCAGAATGGCTGCAGGGATTGCAGTATGGCTTAGATTTGATCAAGATGATGTTGACTTTCTAACTGGTGGTTCTAATAAGGTTACTCAAGAAATAATGAAACACTATGAGCTGGCATATCAACAGATGGCTGAAGCATGGATAGGAGAAGCTAAAGAAGTAAAACCAATAAACATATTAGACTTTACAAAGAAACCCAAAAAGAAAGGAATAAAACAAACAAAAGCGCTACTTCAAACCCCTTCTACAAAGGATCTCTCTCAAACCAAACCTGAACTAGAAAAAACAGAGAAAACACCCCCTGTATTAAAAGAGAAAGACACAAAAGGAAAAAAAGATAAAAAGAAAAAGCCCTCACAAGCTTCATTAGAGAAGTTCTTTAACTGAATGAATTATTGTTTTAAGTCACTAATTGGAAAAACTAGTCCACTTTCAACAAGATAGTGGAGCAATTTTTTGAAGTTAATCACGATATAAACGTCAGATGTGATTTTTTTCTTAACCATTCCTTTCTTCGCTAGAACCCCTAAAATATCTTTTACACTTGTTTCATTGATTCCTGTAACTTCAGCTAGTTCTTCTAAAGTCATGCCTTCATCATACATGCTTAGTGATACAGCTACAACACCAATATTAACTCTCTCAAGAACTTCATTATCTAATAATTCGTTAGCGTTTCCATCTTTTTCTTCCATTTAAATCATTCCTTTTCTCTTGTTCAAGGATTAGAGAGAAATATGCTTCTACAAGTGGTGAACCAATACCAATATCTTTGATATAGCTCTTTATTTCCTTTGGGGACTTCTTATCTTTTAATTTGTTGTAAAGAAAACTAATTGTTTCTCCTGTTTCCCAAGGGTAAACAACCCAATTTTTTGTTTCTTTAATATAATAATCCGGTTTTATGATACTATGTTTCTTGTAGTACAATGTGGCGGATTTCATTTCTAAAGGTTTTTTTACTTTTATATGTTTGATGGCTGCAGAAAGACTCTTTCCTGAGTCTGCCACATCATCTACAATTAAAACAGTTTTACCTTCAACATTTTCAGAAATTTCTTGGGTTATTATTGGTTCATCTGTAGATCTAGTAGTGTTATCGTAAAATTCAATCTTAAGATTTGCTGTTCTTTTATTGCCAAAAAAATCTGCTAATAGTCGGGCAGGTATCCATCCTCCCCTAGCTATCCCAACAATAACATCAGGATAAAACCCACTTTCAGCTATTTTTTGGAATAGATAAAATGTCATCTGATAACTTTGATCCCAAGATACAATTTCGTATTCTACCATTTTTCTACCGATGAATTAATGATGAATTGTATAAGTTAAATATGATTCTTAAACTTGTTTATCTTTATCTTTGTCTTATTTTACAATCTGCTGATTTTTTAGATATCAAAAATGTGAACTGTGTAAAAATACCAATCTTTCGAAAGATTAAAAATCCTTTAATTTAAGGAGTCTTCAATAATTAAAATTGGTGAAAAAAACATGTCGTTTATTGAAAGATTAGAAATGACTATGGAAGAAAAGCAGATCTACCAACTTCTTTTGGGTTATGGGCAATTAACAGCAATTGAAATCTGTAGTCTCGGAAATTTACATTATTCTATAGTTCAAAAAGCTTTAGAAGGATTAGCTGCAAAGGGAGCAGCTGGATTTTCAGAAGGATATATAGAAAAATATTACTGTAGAATTCCTCTAGATTATTTGGGAGAATCGAGCGAAAAAATGAGCAATGAAATAAGAGAACATTTAAAGGAATCTTCAACGTTCTTAAGAGAGAAAAAAACTAATTTTCATACAATTGTAGACAGTTTAAGAACTCAGTTAACAGATTCTGTCTCTCAAAAGGGCACAGAAATAGATGCTAAATTTACCCAGTTTACTACAGATATACAAAATAGCAATAAACAACAAGATGAAGAATTATCTAGAAAATCAAATGAACTTAAAGATAACATAACATCCTTACAAGAAACACAGAAAGTTTCAATTATATCTTCTATGAACGGATCTATTGACGATATTAAATCCAACATGGTAGAATTCCAAAACAACCTAAGTGATACAATCTCTGATATTAAACAATCTAATGCAACACAAATACAATCAGCTAAAACAAAAGTCGAACAGAGTTCTACACAATCGATTGAAAAAATCCAGGTTGTATCATCTACCATCAAATCAAAAATGGAACAATTAACAGAGTCTTATACTAATGAAGTTGATTCTATTGCAAGTTTACTTGAAACTGATATTGATAAAACAAAAATAGATGTAAGAGAATTTAATCAAGCTCAAACAGAGAAAAATTTGGAATTCTCTTCTATTGTATCAAGAAAAGCAGGGGAAACAATAGATCAGCTTTCGGATGTTGTTTCTACATCTCTTGAAGATTTAAATGGTAAACTAGGCACCATTCTAAATAATAAAGTAACGAATTTTTCAACAAAACTTCAAGAAGCAATTGATTCGATGAGTAATCATTTACATCAAGTAAAAGAAGAAGCGATAAACGAATTAGTGGAAAATAAAAACTCTGCAATTTATTCTACAATAACTGGAATTAAGGACAAGATGGCAATAAAATTCACTGAGTTTCAAAATGATGAACAAACGCAGAAAAATAATCTAATCAGTGAGAGAGATGTTTTCAATCAAAAACTAGAAGCCCATTTTAATGAAACCTTGACTAATTATAAACAAATAGTCCAAAATATAAGAGAGCAAGCAATAAATAGATTTGGGGTTTTTGGAGAAAATCTAACATCAGAACTTAATGAGAATACAACTGGTATAGTTGAAGGTATAAATTCGTTTAGAGCATCATTCAAAACGCTTACAGATCAGATTGATGAAACAATTACACAAGGTTTGGATCGTAATCATACTACCGTAGATGAGAAATGGAAACAACAAGTACAAAATCTTGATGAACTTTTCTCTGAACAGGAAACAAAAATAGTTGAACAGACACAAGAATCTATAAACAATCTTAACGACACAATTACTACACTCTCTGCTGACTTAAGTAACTTCTTGCAACAAAGCGTTGATTCAATGATAAATACAGCTAGCTCTATTGTAGAAACAACTAAGGCAGGATTGCAGGAAAATAGAACTCTTATAGCTGGTAGCTTAGGAAATGAAGTTGACGAAGCGAAAAACTACGTTGAGGAATCAGAGAAATATTTGAATACATTATCAAATAGTTTAGTAAGCACTACTCAATCTCTAAGTAATGATTTTAAAACTCTGGAGGCAACATCAAAACAAGTGTCTGCACTACAAATTAGAACATCAACTATTATAGGAATAGATGCTGTTATGGATCATATTGCACGAATAATTAAAGCTACTAAGAACAATACAACGATAATGTCACCTAAAAAGGAATATATACCAATAGCTGCAATAAAAGAACTTTCAAGTACAGTACAAATAACCATAGTGACAAGTGTAAACAAAGGAGATCCATGGGTAGCTGATGTTCTGGAATCTCAAGCAAATGTGAAAATAAGAGTATTAAGAGAAGGACCTGACACACCAAAATTCATTGGTGTTAGAAGGGAAAAAGAAGAAGTGCTAATAGCAGCAACGGATGAAGCAACAGGAGAAGTAGTAGGTTTCATGTCTCAAAGTACAAACTTCGCTGAAGCTGTGTCATTTTTAATTACAGGAAATGCTATGAGTATGTCAAAACCACTATTATAAAAAGAGAAAAAAACAAAATCTCTCTTTCTTTTTTTATTATGTCACATAAACAATAGATAACGGGAAGGAGAAATATTTTCCCGAATTTTAATTAGACTTAATAACACATATTAGGATCAAAGGAACAAAAAAGAGAAAAAAGTAGTTTAACTAGTTTATTCAAAGTCAATGCACTCACTGGGGCACTCATCTATACATAAACCACAATCAGTACAGTTGTCTTTGTTAACCGTTTTAGCTATATCATCTATTAACTCATAGACATCTTCTGGACAGACATCTACGCAAGCGCCACAACCAACGCAACATGATTCGTCAACAATTGTAGGAATTTTAATCACCTTTTAATTAGTTCTAAAAAAAAATTTCCCTTTTTAACCTTTTCTATGGTAATAGTACTTCCGCAATAAGCCTTTTACACTCTCACACCCCCTTCAGCAAGTGTTCTGAAGAGTCGCCGCACGCGATAGAGGGTGACAGAATCACTAGTAAGAAGAAGAGTGACTGAAGAAAAAGAACG
>JAHLWR010000037.1 GCA_019057815.1 Candidatus Heimdallarchaeota archaeon | reverse complement strand
CTAAGAAGGTTTCTAAAAAGAAAGACGCCGATAAGAAAGACGCTGAAGTAAAAGAAGACAAGCCTAAGAAGGTTTCTAAAAAGAAAGACGCCGATAAGAAAGACGCTGAAGTAAAAGAGGATAAACCTAAGAAGGTTTCTAAAAAGAAAGACGCTGATAAGAAGGACACTGAAGTAAAAGAGGATAAGCCTAAGAAGGTTTCTAAAAAGAAAGACGCTGATAAGAAAGACACTGAAAAATAATGGTGATAATAATGACAATAATTAGTTCAAAAGATGTAAGGAAACTGTCACGAGAACAGCGACTTAAGCGGTTAGAAGACTATAAGAAAAAGCTATTTGAAGTTAAATCTCAATTAGCTGCAGGTGGTTCAATTCAAAATCCAGGGCAAATAAAGGAATATAAGAAAGCAATTTCGAGAATACTAACAATTATGTCTGAAGAAGAAGAAAAAGTATGATCAAATATAAGGAAAAAAACAAAAAGGTTTGGCGACAAGTGATTACATCATTGTGCGGATGTAATGTCGAAATAATAAAGAGTAAGTTGCCAGAATTTCAAAATGTCAAAGGTAAAATTGAAGATGAAACTGCAAAAATGTTGAAGTTGAATATAGGTAATAAGAAAATCTGGGTACAAAAGAAAGGCCAAATATTCAGAATTGAGTTCGAAGATGGAACAAAAACCAGAATAGATGGTAAAATCTTAGAAGGTACTCCAGAGAAAAGATTAAAAAGAAAAACAAAAAACTGGTAAAACAGGTATCTGACGTCTTAACCCTAAAATAGGGTCCAAAATTGACACTCATGTGTTTAGCCAAATATGAGTGATTATGGGTGGAAGACGCTTTACCGGAGTGATACAAATGGCAAAAGTTAGAAATATAGGTATACAAAATGTAATGCCTCCACCAACAGAGTGTGAGGATTTGAATTGTCCCTTCCATGGAAAACTAAGTGTAAGAGGGAGACTGTTTTCTGGAAAAGTTATCTCTGATAAAATGAGAGGGACAGTTGTTATGAGACGGGATTTTCTTCGATATGTAAAGAAATACAAACGATATGAACGACAACACGGCAAAATATCTGCCCATAACCCTCCTTGTTTAAATGTAAAAGAAGGAGATATCGTACTTGCAAGCGAATGTCGCCCACTGTCAAAGACTGTGAGCTTTGTTGTAATACAAAAGATGTCTTAAGGTGTTGATTATGGCAAAGCGAAAAACTGTAGGACGTCCATTAAACCATAGAACTTTTGGATTGATGGTAGGTTCAAGAATGAAAGTTGCTGATAATTCAGGTGCAAGAATTGTTCAGATAATAGCTGTGAAAGGTTATAGAGGTAGATTAAATAGAGTTCCTCGCGCAGCAGTTGGAGATATGGTCATTATTTCAGTTAAACAAGGCACTCCTCAAAGAAGAAAAACCATTCATCCGGCTATTGTAGTTCGTCAAAAATCTCCTTATAGAAGACCTTCTGGTGAATGGATACAATTCGAAGAAAATGCTTGCGTTCTAACAAATGAAGTTGCAGATCCACTTGGTTCCGAAATAAGAGGACCTATTTCTCGTGAAGCAGCAGAGAAATGGCCAAGGATTGCACACCAAGCTTCAATAATTGTTTAGGAGGAGAAAATATGACTTTACCAAAAACAAAACAACCAAAAAAGCAAAGAAAAAGACGCTATCAAGCCTCACTTCATCTCAGAAACAAAAGAATGACTGCTCCACTATCAAAATCATTGAGAGAAAAGTATGGTATTAAGCGTTTACCTGTTCATAAAGGAGATAAAGTTACTGTTTTCAGAGCTAAATCAGAAGACCAAGAGATTAAAGGTAAGGTGATCAGGACCCTTCCACAAAAATATTCTATTCATGTTGAAGGATACTCGAAAGAAAAAGCTGATGGAACCATAGTCAGCTTTCCAATGCGTCCAAGTAATGTAGTGATAACAGCATTAAATCTCAAAGACAAAAAACGTAGAGAAATCATTCGACGTCGTTCTGAGAAAGAGTTATCTGAAGAGGAATTTGAAGAAAGTGTCTTTGATGAAGAGGAGTCGAGGGACGAATTAAGTGAAGATCATGATATTACTGAAGATGAAACTTTTGAAGAAGAGTTTGAAGATTTAGAAGTAGATGAATTAGAAGAGGAGGCATCATCATGACACGTTCAGGTGGCGGACACCATCTAAAAAGATTGGCAATTTCAAAACACATTCCAGTCCTTAAGAAAGCATTTAAATATACAGTAAGACCCTCTCCCGGTCCTCATGCTGCATCTGAATGTATCCCACTAGCTATTATATTGCGAGATATGTTTGGATATGCTCGAAATATGAGTGAAGTTAAGAGAATTATTAACGAAAGAAATACTGTTGTTGACGGAAGAGTTCGTCGTAACAGAAAATATCCTGTAGGTTTTATGGATGTTATCTCATTCCCAAAAATTAATGAGCATTATAGACTGGTATATCTCCCAGGGAAAGGGTTAAGGACAATTACAATAACTGACGATGAAGCCAAAGTTAAACTATGTCAGATAAAAAACAAAAGTACAATCAAAGGTGGTTTAACGCAGCTTAATCTACACGATGGAAGAAATATTATTTTAACTCCTGAAGAGCAAGAAACAAGAAACTATTCTACTTATGATACAATAAAAATAACATTACCAAACCAGAAAATCCTTGAAAACTTTGAATTGAAATTAGGTAATTACGGTATAGTTACAAGTGGAAGATGGATGGGACAACATGGAATAATTGAAGACATAAGTACTCATCAAACTAAGAATGTAAGAACTGTCACAATTAAATCGTCTTCTGGTGACTTAATTGTAACGCTGTTCAGATACATCTTTGTTGTAGGTAATAAAGACCCATCAATATCTATGTTTGAAAATGTAGGTGACGGGAAATGAGTGATGAAGTTGCTGAAACCAAATTAATTCCTTCTCAATTTGAAGAAGAATGGAAGAAACACCCCATGAGAAAACCAAAGTTGGCTAGTGTAATAATCAACTCTTGTGTGGGTGAATCCGGACCTAGTTTTGAAAGAGCAAAAGAGATTTTGCGTCAGATTACTGATAGGGAACCTGTGGAAAGGTGTGCCAAAGAAACTGTTAGAGGTTTTAATATCCGAAAAGATGAAGCAATAGCGGTAGTTATAACTTTAAGAGGCGAAGAAGCACACCAGTTATTGAAACGGTTTCTTTATGCAAAAGATTTCATGATAAAAGAATCTTCTTTCGATAAACAAGGTAATTTTAGCTTTGGTATAACTGAACACGTCGACATAGAAAAAGCTCCTTTCGATCCACTGCTCGGGACAATAGGTTTTAATGTCATCGTGAAACTTGAACGACCTGGTTATAGGCTAAAGTATAGACAACGAAAGCGACAGAGAATCTCTAAGAATCATGTGCTAACAAAAGAAGAGGCATTAGAATATGTTCAAAAGGAATTCAATGTTCAAATAGTTTAAGGTGATCGAAATGCAAGAAAGAAGAGAAATAAAATACGGAAAAGGATCTCGCCAATGTCGAAGATGTGGAAGCCATAAAGGACTTATACGAAGAGGTGGCTTGAACGTTTGTAGAAGATGTATAAGAGAAATCTATGGCAAAATCGGTTTCAAAAAAACAGGAAGTCGAGGAGGATAAGGAGGTAAAGAAAATGGTGAAAATGGACCCATTAAGTGATGCTCTAATCACTATACTGAACGCTGAAAAAACAGGAAAGAAGTCAGTTGAAGTTAAACCCGCAAGCAAGATTATCGCAAATGTCTTAAGAACTGCACAAAGATCCGGTTATTTAGGAGAATTAGAATATATTGAAGATCACCGTGGAGGAATATTTGAGATCCAACTTATGGGAAGAATAAACAAATGTGGTGTTATTAAGCCACGTTTCCCTGTTAAGAAAGATGACTTTGAATCTTGGGAACGGCAATTTCTCCCCGCTAGAGGATTTGGTATACTTGTATTAACAACTCCTGAAGGTGTACTGAGTCACGAAGATGCAAAAGAGAAAGGTGTTGGTGGCCGGTTGTTGGCCTATATGTATTGAGGTGATGGTACTATGAAATTAGTATATTTAACAAAAAAAATCGAAATACCTGAAGAAGTAGATATAACAATCGAAAACAAAAAAGTATCGGTTAAAGGACAAAAGGGTGTACTGACCTCTGATTATACTAATTATGATGTAGATTTAGAAAAAAGAGAAAATGCCTTGATTGTTACAGGTTTTTTCCTTAATAAGAAAAAGAAAGCTAAAACACTTGCTGTGGTAGGAAGAATCCAAAACATGATCCATGGAGTAACTAAAGGTTATGTCTATAAATCAAAAATAGTGTTTAGCCACTTTCCTATAACTGTTGAAATTAAGGACAAACAACGACAAATACTAATTAAAAACCTGTATGGTGGAAGAAAAATACTGATAGTACCAATTGTGGGGAATAATACAAAAGTAAGCTTAGATAAAGACGACGTAATCATAGAAGGTATAGATAAACAAGCTGTAGGTCAAACAGCTGCGAATATGCAGGAAAAATGCAGGTTAAGAGGTAAAAGAAAGAAAGATCCAGAGACTTTTATGGATGGAATTTGGGTGTGGCAAAAGAAAGAATAAGCCCTTATCTCATTACACTTCCTTAATTGTTCCTTGTTCTTTTTTTACATCCTTTTGCAATACTCTCTTTTATCTTCTATTAATTTAAGTTTCTACGAAATTATTTGTTAAACATGAAAAGTATTAAAAACACAAGCTTGATGATAGCTTACTACTACGATTAAGTTAACATTCTACTGTGATTGCCTATGTCAGTTGACAAAAAAAAGTTACTAGAAAAGCGCAAAGAAATTAGTGCCCGTAGACCAAAGTTTGTAAGACAAGAATCTTGGCGTTACAAGCGTGTAGATACTACTTGGCGCAAACCTAAGGGTATTGATAATAAAATAAAAGAAAGGCGCAAAGGTTATCCTTCAATGGTCAATGTAGGCTACCGTAGTCCCAAAAAAGTGCGCGGTCTGCATCCTTCAGGGTATGAAGTAGTTCATATCGGGAATCCTGCAGAACTAGAATTCGTTAATCGTGAGATAGAAGCAATTATGATCAAAAGAACAGTTGGTGCAAGAAAACGCCAAATGATTTTAGATACTGCTTCTGACTTGAATTTAAAAATTCTTAATCCACCAGCTACTATTGAAGAAATTAGTGAAGTTATTGAAGAAGCTGAGTTGGACGAAGAATATGAATTACTTGAAGACGAATTTGAAGAGGACTTATCGACAGCGGAATTTGAAGAAGAATTCGAGTTAGATGAAGAAGAATCAGACTGATTCTTCCTTTAATAACTGTAAAGAGGCTTATAAATGGACGTAAAAACGCAAAGAAAGATGGCGGCCAGAGTGCTTAAAATAGGTGCAAACAGAGTCAAAGTAGACCCTGATAGTTTACAAGATTTAGCTTTAGCCATTACACGTGAGGATATTAGACGACACATTGATGATGGAGATATAAAAAAGCGTAGAATAAAAGGCGTTAGTCGCGGAAGAGCTCGTGCTCTTAGAGTAAAGAAAAAGCGGGGGCAAAGAATTGGTCCTGGAAGTAGAAGAGGAACTAAAAATGCCCGTTTTCCAAGCAAAACAAGATGGATAAATCGAGTCCGCGCCCAACGCAAGTTTCTCAAAATGTTACGTGATGAAGGTTATATTGAAACCATTATTTATCGTAAACTCTATCTTCAAGCTAAAGGTGGGTTGTTCCGTAACGTGAGATATTTACGAAACTACATCACTGAGCATGGATTGGCCAAAAAACGTCTTCCTGAGCTTTAATAAGGTGAAATAAAATGTCTAAAAGAAGTAAAAGATCGATGAGACGTAAACAGAGACAAATGCCCCCAAGAAAAAAACACGGCCCTCTCTATAAAGTTCCATTCAGAAGAAGACGACAGCAAAAAACTGATTTTCACCAAAGAAAGAGACTCATAAAGTCTGGAAAAATCAGGTTAGTAACACGCCCCTCTAATAAGCAAGTTTTAGTTCAATTTGTGAAATCTAATATTGGTGGAGATCTTACACTTATTCAAGTAAGGTCACACGAGCTTAAAGAATATGGTTGGGATATTGCTACTTCTAATCTACCTGCTGCTTACCTTACAGGTTACTTAGCTGGTAAAAAGGCAATGATAAAATCCGTTAATGAAGCTATTTTAGATATTGGAATCCACACTCCAAATGCTGGAACTAGGATTTTTGCTACTTTGAAAGGAGCTTTAGATGCAGGTGTTGAAATTCCTGTTAATGATATTATGATACCTCCTGAAGAACGAATAAAAGGAGAGCACATCGCTAAGTACGGTAAGCTACTAGCTAGCGAAGACAAAGAAAATTATAAAAGATTCTTTTCTAAATATCTAGCAGTTAACAAGAAACCTGAAGACCTTCCTAAGTACTTTGAGGAGACAAAAGCGAAGATAGATTCCGAATTTTAAGGTGATTATCATGAGTAGAAAAATGTTTATGGAAATAGAAGAATGGGAACCTCGAACAAGAGTAGGTAGATTAGTGAAAGAAGGCAAAATAACAACAATTGACGAAATTTTCCAACAAGGACTTACTATTGCTGAACCAGAGATTGTTGATATATTAGTTGGTGATTTACTTGAGGATGAAGTTGTAGACATCTCCTTAGTTCAAAGACAAAGCGATGCTGGTAGAAAACGTAAGTTCAGAGCAACAGCTGTTGTCGGAAACAAAGATGGCTATGTGGGAGTAGGGGAAGCAAAGTTAAAAGAAATTGGACATGCTATTAAAAAAGCAATAATAAACGCTAAACTAAATCTACGCCCTGTGAGACGAGGATGTGGTTCATGGGAATGTTCATGTGGTGAACCCCATACAGTACCCTTCAAAGTAAGTGGAAAGGTAGGATCAACAAATGTGTTACTATTTTCAGCTCCAAGGGGGTTAGGTTTAGTAACTGGTGATACAGCTAAAATTGTCCTTGAACTTGCAGGTATTAAAGATGTGTGGAGTAAAACCTTCGGAGAAACAAGAACAACAAGTAATTTTGCAAAGGCAACGGCGAAAGCGTTACATAACACTTATGCAATCATGAATCGGAATGATTGGACACAATAGGCGGTGTTAGTATGAGCAATAAACAAGAAAAAAATGAACTTTACGCAATAATAAGGCTTAGAGGAACTGTTAATGTTCAACAGAAGGTAAAAGAAACTTTGAAAATGCTAAGAGTTGAAAGACCAAATTACATGACACTAATACCTAATTCCTCCTCCTATAGGGGAATGTTAAAAAAAGCAAAAGATGCTATAACTTGGGGAGAGATTAACAAAGATGTGTTAGCACACGTGCTTAAAAAGAGAGGACAACTTGAAGGACGTAATCCCCTGACTGATGAATATTTGAAGGAAAATACTGACTATGAAAGTATTTCAGCTTTTGCTGATGCCCTATTGGCTGGTAAAACCTCTTTGAAAGATATTCCTACAATGAAACAATTCTTTAGATTGCATCCTGCACGAAAAGGATATCGTGGAGTAAAACGAGGTTTTGCAGAAGGTGGCGAACTAGGTTATAGAGGAATTGCTATAAATCCTCTAATTGTAAGGATGGCGTGATTGAAATGGTACTAAGACATAAAAAGAAGATAAGAAAATATCGTGCTACTAGAACTCATGGTTGGGGAAAACAGAAACGACACAGGAAAAGCGGTACCAGAGGTGGAGTTGGAAATGCTGCTCCTACATCTCATCATTGGTTACAAGTCGTTACTGGGAAGAGACCTCCTCTCGGTAAGAAAGGCTTTATTCGTCCGCCAACTGTTAGAAAAAATACGAAGCAAATCAATATCTCCCACCTTGAATCTATGTTACCTACACTAATCAAGGAAGGAAAAATAGAGAAAAAGAGCAATGTTTTTCAAATTAATTTAAAGGATTTAGGCTACACTAAACTTTTAGCACAAGGAGAGATTAAAACACCACTGAACATAACTGTAGAATCAGCTAGTGAACGAGCTATCTCAAAAATTGAAGCAGTAGGTGGCAAAGTTATAACTGAAGAAAAAGAGTAATTCTTTTCTTTTTATTTTTCATTTTAATTATTACTCTTGAAAATATTCTAGAACACATATTTGCTATACATACTTCGTCTGTTGAAACTCCTTTTAGTGAACTTCTTTTAAAAGATAATGTGAAGTAAATAAGGATAATGTTAAACTGATATGCTGCACACAAACAACGTATAACTTATAAATAAATTAGTCTGCAATCTTTTTAGCATAGACAGGACTAATAAAATGGCCTCTAAATTTTTAACGCTATTCAAACCACTTCAACGGTTTACATTCGAAGTAAGAAAACCTGAGCGAAAGCCCTCTTTTAAAAAGAAACTGGCTTGGACTTTTGGAATATTAGCCATTTACTTAGCTATGTTAAATATACCCATTGTTGGAGTTGAACAAGACCCAAGCGGGTCTGATCCCTTCTTTGCTATGCGTGCTATTATGGCATCTCAGCGAGGCTCATTGGCTGAATTAGGTATAGGCCCCATAGTTACAGCCGGACTTATTATGCAATTATTAGTGGGAAGCCAAATAATAAAGGTTGACTTTTCTAATTCAAGTGAAAGAGCTCTCTATACTGGTGCTCAAAAAATAATGGCTATTCTATTAACATTCTTTGAAGCACTTGCTTACATTCTAGGTGGAGCATATGGTGAATTAGAATTCAGTGAACAAATACTTATCTTGGGACAGTTACTTATAGCAGGTATAATTATTATGTTGATGGATGAAGTAATACAGAAAGGCTATGGTTTAGGATCTGGTATTAGTCTATTCATAGCAGCAAGTGTTTCTTTCCAAATCTTTGACGGTATGTTTAGTTTCTCCCCAGAATCAGGAGGGCTTTACAGAGGTTGCATTCTTGCATTCTTCCAAGGAATAGCAAGAGGTGATGTAGGCGCAGCATTTAGCCGTCCTGGAAGAGTTCCGGACCTATTAGGTCTATTAGCAACAATTGTTGTTTTTGCAGTGGTTATATACGTTGATTCAATAAAGATAGAAATACCTGTACAACATAGCCAATTCAAAATGCCAGCCAGATACCCAATAAAATTCCTCTATACTTCTAATATACCAGTAATCCTAGTAAGCGCATTGTTTGCAAATATATACTTCATTTCAAATCTGATGTGGCGGAATTGGGGTTCTACAGCTACTGGTTTTAAAAACTTCTTAGTGAACTTCTTTGGCCGGTGGGAGGCTAGTGATGCAACAGGAGGACAAGAAGCGCCTGTATCTGGATTATCAGCAATAACAACGGCACCTTATGGACCAGAACAAGTCATAGCATACCCGTGGAATGCGTTTGTTTATCTGTTGCTAATGGTAATACTATGTGGTGTATTCTCGCGGATATGGATTGATACAGCAGGTATGAGTTCCAAAAATGTAGCTAAACAGTTACTGGATGCAAATATGCAAATACCTGGTTTTCGTAGATCTCCGAGGACAGTGGAAAAATATTTGGACAAATATATTCCAACAGCTGCGTGGCTGGGAGGATTCTTTATTGGAGTGCTAGCCGCAGTAGCAGACTTTCTAGGAGCGTTAGGAACAGGCACAGGAATACTTCTTACAACAGGGATTCTAAGGCAGTATTATGAGATATTTGCGAGTGAACAAATATCTGAAACAGTACCCGCTTTGGCAGGATTCCTAGGTATGTGAAAAATCCCTTTTTATTTGTTTTTTAAAAAATTAATTTATATTGATGACTTTGTGAGTTTCAATACTCTCAATAGCTGCATAAGCAATTTCTAATGCTCTTAACCCATCTTCTGAAGTCACTAAAGGTTTTCTATCTTCCAAGCAAGCTTTCACAAAAGATCCTAATTCAGCACTTAATGGTTCTTGCCATTCAAGTTTTCTCTTTTTTATGAATTCTTCATTTTCAATAATGTACTCTTGTGTCATAAAATCTGCTTCTACCATTCCATGTTCACAAGTTAAAGAGAGTTTTCTATACTTGTGGGGTGTCAGATAATTACTTTCTATAAATCCTGTTACACCCGCGCCAAAATCCAGAATTATCTCTGCATAATCATAGTAGTGGTGTCTTAGTTTACCGCCTCTAGCATAGATAGAAATAGGGTCTTTACCTATTATATACCTGAATCCATCAATGTCATGAATGCTAACATCTCGTATAACATCAACATCTTTCAATCTACCTGGCCAAAATGGCCCCAATCTTCTTGCACCCATTAATACTAAATTACCTAGTTCTTTATTTTCAACCAGCTGTTTGGATCTTTTGATAACCGGGTTAAAACGTTCAATAAAACCAACTCCGATTTTTATACTATGAGCTTTTTCAGCATCTATAACCTCCACAGCTTCATCAACTGTGCTAGTCATAGGTTTCTCGATGAATACATGTTTACCCTGTTCAATAGCTTGGATAGCTATTTTTGCGTGACTTGTGGTTGGAGAGGCAATAGCAATCATATGAAGTTCTTTATTCTTGAGAAGGTCATCAAGATTTTCAAAAAATTGAGTGTTGTATTGTTTTGCTATCGCTTTTCCTATTTTCAGATCTTTATCGACAATTCCAAATAAATTTGCATAAGGAAGTTCACTATAAATACGCGCATGATTCTTTCCCCAGCTTCCAGTACCAACTACTGCAACATTGAGTTTTTTCATGATTTCACATCTTTGAGCGGGAATTTACCTCAATTTAACTCAAAAGAAGATAATATTTAAGGTTTCTTATTTAATCTTAATGATTGAGGGAAACAAATCTTGAAAAAGTGTTAGGAGATATATACTCTGAGTTGTGGAAATCAAGAAATTCAAAAATTCAGAGTCTTATGGATGCTTACAACAGAATTGCACCACTCTATCAGAAAGTTAAGCAGAAACCTTGGAGAGATTTTGTAGCATATGTGGAGTATGTTACAAATATAGTACATCTACCATTAGAAGGAATATTGCTGGACATTGGTTGCGGGAACGGGAGAAACCTTCTACACTTTTCAGGGAAAAGATGGGAATTTGTAGCAATCGATGTTTCTTTCGAATTACTGAAGAACTTTGTTGAATTACCTATAGCTAAAAAATCGATTATTAACTCTGATATGAGAACGTTGCCAATGAAACCAGGAACAGTTGATATAGCTATTTGCATAGCTGCCATCCATCATCTATCATCAAAGAAAGAAGTAGTTAAAATATTGAAAGAAGTAAAAGCTACACTAAGAAACGAAAGTTTCTTGATTCTATCATGTTGGAGAAGATGGAAAAAAGATACAAGAAAGAAAATGATTATCGATTTATTTTTAGCATTTTATAAGCGGATAAAAAATCATAAGTGGAGATTAGGTGATCTATATCATCCTTGGTATGATGATGGGAGAAAAATAATAGCACAGAGATATTATCACTTATACACAAAAAGAAAACTAGGAAAAATTATAAAGGCGAGTGGGTTAAAAACAAGAAACTTCTCAAAATTTGGAGGAAAAAATGGAAAAGATAATTTCTTTGTTCTTCTACAAAAAGAAGAATAAAAGTAAAAAAGAAAAAAACTGAAAACTCTAATGACAAAAGCTTTTAAAAGTGACACACTTTCCGGAAGAGTAATTAAGAAGAAAGGAAAGTGGTTTTAAGTGAGCCCGTTCTGGGATTCATGGTTTGAAGGTATAGCAAATTGGATAACTCAAAATGGTTGGAATCAACGTCCAACATCTGCTATATTTATCGTTTTAGTTTCAATTTTCATATCTGTAATCTCCACCACTGCTACCCGTCTAATAACCGATGTAGATGCATTGAAAGAAACGATGATCAAAGTCAATGAGTGGAATCAGAAAAAAAAACAAGCTATGGCTAAGGCTGATAAGAAACTTTGGTTGAAAGTTAAAAGAGATGAAGAGCGAATTAAAAAGCTTCAATCATCTATGATGATGAAAAGAATGAAACCAATGCTCATTACAACTGTACCATTTCTTATAATATTCGCTATCGTTAGGACTGCCTTTTCTGGGCACTATTATGCTTGGTTACCTTTCAGCATGGGTGGTTTCCCATTCGTAGGCGGTAATCCTTGGTTTGAGCCTACAGTTGAAGAAGGATTTTTAGGTTACTCAAAAGCTACATTTACTCTATGGTATTTCATGGTATCTTTTGCTTTTGGGTCTTTGATTAGTCGTATTTTTGGTGCTAATCCTTCTGGAGCTGCCAAAATGAAACAGAAACAAAATCAATCACAACTTTCTTCTAATAAGAAATCCCCCACATCAAAGTAAAAAAATCAATAAAATAGTAGTGAGGACTAAAAATGGTTAAACCTTCTTTAAGAGTTGCAAAAACAAGGAATGTTCGCACTCCTTCAAGGACAAAAATTGTGAAAGTTTCAAAACGAACCAAACGAGCACATTGCTCTAATTGTGGCACCATTCTTCAGGGTGTAGCCTTCGGTCACCAAAGTCGTGTCAAGAAGTTACATCGCTCTAAGCGTTTACCCTCCAGAATTCACGCAGGATACTTATGCTCCATGTGCCTTAAAAGCGCAATTAAAAACAATGTACGCAATAGTCAATAGGGTGTGGCTAACTTGCCTATAGTAGCTGTTTCAGGTCCTCATGGGTCCGGTAAAAGTACTATCGCAAAGGGATTAGCTAATCTTTTAGGTTATACTTACGTATCTGTTGGTAATATGTTCAGAAAAATGGCTGATCAAAGTCATCTCTCCATTAAGGAATTTAGCAAAGTTGCGGAAGTAAATGAAAAGATTGACAAACAGATAGATGAACGAACAGTGAATTTGGCTAATGATAAAGATAATTTAGTCGTTGATGCCCAACTTGCTGGTTGGCTTCTAAAAGATTTGGGTGCTCTCACAGTGTTTATAATCGCACCCTTCGAAACACGAATTAAAAGAATGGCGCAAAGAGATGATAAGCAGCTTGAGTATACAAGGTCTGAAACTATCATAAGAGAAAAATCTGAAAAACTGCGCTATCAAAAACTGTATAATATCGATATTGCTGATTTATCTGTCTATGATTTGATTGTCAATTCAGAGAAGTTTGACGCTTCAAATTGTATTCAGATAATAATGACAGCGTTTAAAAAACTATACAAAGGTGAATAACAATGACCGCGATTCAGATTGGAAGAATAATCGTAAAAACAAATGGTAGAGAAGCAGGAAAGAAAGGAGTAATTATTGACGTAATTAATCAGAACTATGTACTCGTTGCAGGACCAAAGTCACTTACAGGAGTACGTCGTCGTAAATGCAATGTTAGGCACATTGAACCTACTGACAAAATTCTATCACTTAAGCGAGACGCTAGTGATGAAGATGTTCTTGCAGCAGTTGAAGAATCTGATTTAAAAAAGTTCATGGAAAAGGCTATAATTCCTTAATAGATTCTTTCCTAAACCTTTTATCTCTATTTTTGTGTACTTAGTGGTATAAAATGACATTACACTTTTCCCTACCTGATATTAAGCTAGTAGATGATAATGTTCCAATTCAAATTTTATCTGATGATACTACTGATTTTAAGTATGGAAAAGTACCAACAAAGAGAACAATCAGGGAATTGTTACAGTATGGCATAATTAATCTTGATAAACCACCAAGACCCACAAGTCACGAAGTAGTCAGTATAGTGAAAAAGATACTAAACATTCCAAAAGCTGGACACTCAGGTACATTAGATCCTCAAGTAACTGGTGTTCTACCCGTTGCACTAGACAAAGCAACAAGGATTTTAGATACTCTTCTTCTTGCTGGAAAAGAATATATTTGTAATATGCGTCTTCATTCTGATGTTGAAGAGGATGTTATTCGTAACATTATAGACGAGTATACTGGTCACATTTATCAACGACCTCCTTTACGGTCAAGTGTAAAAAGAGTGCTGAGGATTAGAACCATTTATGAGAGCGAAATTATAGAAATACATGATCGCGAAGTACTATTTCGCATAAAGTGCCAAGCAGGAACGTATATTCGAAAGTACACGCACGACATTGGACAAAGTTTAGGTGGTGGAGCTCATATGAAAGAGTTACGTAGAATTAGATCTGGTCCATTTACTGAAGATGTTTTTTCATCAAGTTTACTAGCGCTGTATGATGCTTTTATGTGGTTTAAAGAAGAAAATGATGAGATACCCCTACGAAATATAATCTTACCAATGGAGTATGGAGTTACACATATACCTAAGATTTTTATGAAAGACAACGCGGTAGATTCTGTATGTCATGGCGCACCAATAGCTATTCCTGGTATTTCCAAATACACTGAAAATTTTGAGGAAGGTAACATAGTTGGCATATTTACCTTAAAAAATGAGTTAATCGCTTTGGGTGAAACCCAGCTACAAGCAGAAAAAATTGAAAAGATGAATCATGGTTTGGTGGCTAGTGTAAAAAGAGTATTAATGCCTATAGGGACTTATCCTTCAATGAAAAAGAAATAGTGTCTTTTCTAGAAAATAGAGAACTATTTCTTTGTTCCTTAGTTTTTTTTGTAAAAGATGTAGTTTTTGAAACTTTTATATGATATCTCAAAATCATAATATGGCCACTGAATATTTTCAGTTATAATTATTTCATTTGCTAAAGAAAAAGCAATGCCTATCCCTAGACCTATCTCTCTTGTATCTCGACTAGTAAAATTTTCCAGTAGAGCTAAATCTTCATCTTCTTGCTTTTTTTGCTGGAAACGTCCTGAAACTGTAAACCTATCGGGGTTTTTTACTCTTCCAAATCTTGTCATTTGACACGCATGAAACCCCACTACACGTACGTTCTCTTTTCCAAATCGTTTTTTTATGTAATCTATTTCTGCAGGTGATTTGATCCCATTGAAAAGCATTATAGATGAATCTTGGTATTTTTTCTCCTCGAATTCTAGTATTGCTTGAGTAAAAACTGTTGGATTTCTTGATAATAAACCTTTAATGACTTTAGAAGTATTTGCATGATTGGTTTCCAAACCTTGCCGTTGCAGCTCATAATAAACTGCGTGACCAGTTTCAATCATAGGAATGTTTTCTTCGATTTCCATTTTATGACCATGGCTAGATTTACCAGTGAGCTGAAAACCGACAAGGATAAAGATTTTCATGTTTTTACATCTACATTTAATATTAGATAAAAAAGTTTTGATAAGGTTATCGTATTCTTTTTCATGTAATTTTGTTTAACATTTTGAATATATGTTAGGGAACTACAAAGAAACATTTTAAAATAAAAGTTAAGAGTGAAGAATAGAGTTAGATTACAATACGATTGTAATTTATAGTTCTCGCCAGGATACTCAAGCGGTATGAGGCTAGATTGGAAATCTAGTGCCTTAGGTTCCGGGGTTCAAATCCCCGTCCTGGCTCCATAATTTTCTTCCAAGCTCTCATGAGTAAATTTATTCGCTTTGAAGTAAACCTTTAAAAAAATCTTTTTGACAGACAACTTAAAGTCAAGGTGCGTTTGTAATTTCAAAAGGCACAGACGAAGCTCAAGGGATTAAATATTCCCATATTCTGAAACTCTCAGAATTACGAGCACCACAATGATAGATTGTGGTACCAAACAAAGTAAACTAACATAAAAAGTGATTGATATGTCAAGCGGGTTTCGTCATCTCGTTCGTATTAAGTCCACCGATCTCCCGGGACCACTTCCTGTTCATCTTGGTCTCAGTAGGATTTCTGGTGTGAATAGGCGCTTAGCCCATACAATTGTACGCATTCTTGGGATTCCTCCCACTGAACGTATTGGTTCTCTCACTGATGCTTCTATAAAAGATATCGAAAGCATGTTATCTGATCCTACAAATCTAGGTGTTCCTGAGTGGATGCTGAATCGAAGAAAGGATCGTTTAACTGGGAAAGATATCCATCTTACAGAAGCTCAGTTAATACTGCAAAACAAGCAGGATATTGAACGTTACATTCGTATACGCTGTCGTAGAGGTATACGTCATCAGTTTAATTTAAAAGTTAGAGGTCAAAAGACTCGAACTCACGGTTCTGTAAAAGGTTCAACTGTGGGTGTTACAAAGAGGAGACGTTAAGGTGATTTGAATGGGTGGAATTCGAAGACAAAGAAAAAAAATTGTCACTCCTGGTCATCCTTACGATAAGGCTCGGCTTCAGCGAGAACTACCTCTTGTGGGTGAGTATGGTTTAAGAAACAAGCGCGAACTTTGGAAAGCCCGTACTATCCTTTCAAAAGCTCGACAACAAGCTCGTGCTTTATTAGCTTTACCAGAAAATGTTCGTAAAACCAGAGCAGAAGAACTTCTTTCAAAACTATCTCGTTTTGGAATGCTTCAAAAAGGTAATGACCTTGACTCTGTTTTAGCTCTTGATGTTCGTGTTGTTTTAGAACGTCGTCTTCAGACTATTGTGCATAACAAAGGATTGGCAGGATCACCTCATCAAGCTCGTCAATTTATTGTTCATAGACATATAGCTATTAATAATTGCATTGTAACCTCCCCTGGAAGACTAATAACAACTGAGGAGGAAATTATAATAGATTATGCTCCTAGGTCTTCTTTACAAAAAGAGAGTCATCCTGCTAGACCTAGTGCTCCTCCTACCCAAGTGGATCTCACTGTAGAACAAGAGAAAGGTGACATAAAGCCTGAACCTGAATCTACGAAGGAAGTAGCAAAAAGTGACACTACTAGAGCTGAACCTCTAAAAACTAAGAGAGGCAGAACCCCTGATCAATCTCGTAGGCCTTCTAAAACACCTCCTTCTAAGGTCTCACCGAAAGCTGGTGCAACACGTTCTCTTCAAGTAGATAAATCTATACCTAAACCTAAGCCTAAAGTTGAATCCAAACCTAAGCCCAAAGTTGAATCTAAACCTGAGCCTAA
>JAHLWR010000005.1 GCA_019057815.1 Candidatus Heimdallarchaeota archaeon | reverse complement strand
AAAGAGCGTTCTATAAAAGTATCGTCCCTAGGAACTCTTCTTTTCCACAGGGTAACGATGGAATTTCTTAAAAGTTCTACAGCTGTAAGCTCTACATCTGTCCTTGTTTTTTCCATCATAAACGAAATAATGTGCTTTACTCTTTTTAGACTTGAATTATCCTTCTTTTGTAACTCTTGCAATTGTTCATAGGACAATTGAGCATTCAGGAGAAATTCGCTCAACATGATAGTATCGCTGTAATTGATTTGAATTCCAGAATAAAGGTTTTTAACTATGACACTAAATTCTTCAATGTTAAAATCTTCCCTTCGTGTTTGAATATAGAATTTTATCAGATTGAAAGTGTGGGTAATTTGGCGCTTATTCACTTTATCCAAGTTTTTTTGAATAAAGTCGTCTTGTACTAAATTTTCTGTTTTATAAATTACTTGAATAGCTTGATCCATTTTTCCTTGAAGTGCTTGTGACATTGAAAGATAGGACAAAGCCAAAACATAGTTACTGATATAGATGGTTTGTTTATGGATGTTTTCGAAAATTTTGTGCGCTCTTCCAAAATGGGTTTCAGCGTTTTCCAAACAAAATTGTAACATATATCCTACCCCCGCTACGTAGTGCGTGTATGCTTGAACATCTTTAGGTAGTTTTTCAAAAACGCTTTTGTTCCCTAATAACACTTTAGATATTTCTAGCTCTTTCTCCCTGTTTTGCGTTCGTTGATAAATTATTAATAATATTCCCAAGGTTTGAACTAAGCTTCTATAAAATCCATTTTGGAAGAAGTAGTCTGCACAATCTTCTAAAATATCAATACTTTTTGAATCACTTTCTTCTAACCATTTTTCTATCGCAAAGGTATATTTACAAACATGATAAATAAAATCATCATCCTTTTGTGATTTTTCTAGTATAGTTATTGATTTTTCAATACATTTTTTTGACTTTTCTTTATTTCCTTTAAATTTCTCAATATACCACATATGGGAATAATATAGTGCAAATCCATAATTGTAGTCAATTTCTTTTGATAAAGAATAGATTTTAGATGCTAAATTAACAATTTGCTCACTTTTAGATTTAAGGTGATGTTTTTGTACTATTTTTAAACTATATAAGTTAATTATAACCCTTTTATTATTAAATTCTATACTTTTCTCTATCATCTTGTTAATTAAACTGGAAACCTGATCGTTTGTTTTTTCGTTATAAACTATGAGTCGAAGCTTTTCCATTACAGTACATAATTTTTCCTTTGTTCTTATATGATTAATGCTTTTTGCTACTTCATTTATATGCATTTTTTGTTCATATTACTATACGACAATTGATTTATAAAGAGGGATAATATCGATATAAAAAAATAAATAGTGACCAATTAAGGCCACCAAACTGGCGGAGTTATATGTTCATCTCCTGGTTCGCTAGGGTCGTACATTATGCATCACTTTTGAATTAGTACTCTAATTATGAGCTAAAGTTATAACAAAACAACAGAAAAAAAGTGACACACAGAAAATTATAGTTTTTTGTCATATATTTCTAAATTTATTACATTTTAGACACATTATTAGACAATGGTTTGAAAAAGAAAAGGAAAAAGAAAAACTCTCTCTCAATGGCTAAAACAGCCAAATTGGCGGAGTTATACCTTGTTAAAATTATAATATATTTTCAACAACTATTGTCTAGCTAAGTTTTTTAATTGATTGATGTAATTTTTTATGTTTATTCTCTAATTCTCTGATTCTTACCCCTATTTCTATTCTACCCCTAATTGTTTCTGGAACTTTTTTTCCAAGATATTTCACATACTTATATTCAGGCTCCTCTCTCAGATAATAATATGGTCCATGTTGATATTTTATACTCTTAGCGCATTTACAGTTTTCTTTCCCACATTTTGTATACTTTTTTGTTATAAAACCGAAAATAGGATCCCTCCATGTTAACTCTTGAATCTCCCTCTCTATTGATTTGATTGTTTCTATGATTTCTTTTTTTAATATTTTTATCCTTTCCATTCCTATAATCATCCTACTATTTATACCGATATCTAATATAAACTATGGATATTCCGTAGATATTCTGTGGATTATATCGATTTATTTATTCGACAATAATCCCCTAGTCGCTAGTAAGTAGACGTGATATTATGAGTCAAAATAAGCAATTACTTAAACGAAAGATGAAAAGTAAGACAGATATTCAAGGTGTTGTCGTTAGTAGCCGTAGAGTTTACGTCTATTCTGATGAAAAAGATAAAGCAATAAGATTGGAAAATCTTTTACTTAATCTTATTGCTGAAAATGG
Source organism: Candidatus Heimdallarchaeota archaeon (assembly GCA_019057815.1). Taxonomy (GTDB): domain Archaea; phylum Asgardarchaeota; class Heimdallarchaeia; order Heimdallarchaeales; family Heimdallarchaeaceae; genus 18H4-34. The sequence continues at coordinate 192,515 of JAHLWR010000005.1, read as the reverse complement.
TCCATTAACCCGTGGGGAGCTAGTTTCTCTTACTCAGATACCACGTTCAACTCTTTACGATAATTTAGCTAAACTGATCTTGGAAGGTCGTATAAAAAAGGAATCTATCCCTCGTAGCACTAGAGGTCGACCAAAAGTTGTATTCAAGCTCTGTTGATATTAATCAAGTGAAGTCAAAATACATTCGTAAAATATTTATTCATCTGAATCATCACTAATAGATAAAGTTAAACTTGCATTGAAAATATCCTTTTAGAGTTAAAGATGTGATGAAAGAAAATGGAAAAAAAATCTGGGTCTCATATTGATGATATTTTTGACAAATATCTAGATGATGAAACTCGAATCTTTGCTAAACGTGAAGTTTTAAGCCCCCATCATGTTCCTGACATTTTACCTCATCGAGATGATAAATTTGAGGAAATGGCTAAAATTTTAGGACCTGCACTTCGAGGTGGTGTTCCTTCAAATATATTTATCTACGGTACAACAGGAACGGGTAAAACTGCTGTTAGTAAATATGTTCTATCCATCTTGAAAAAGAAAGCTGAATCAAGAGGTCTTCCATTCAAATATAGTTATATGAATTGTCAACATGTTGACACCAAGTATAGGTTATTTGCTCAATTATGTGAAGATATAGGTATTGACGTCCCTTTTACTGGTTTGCATTTTGATATTATTTATCAGAAATTTAAAGAAGCCTTAGATTCGATGGAAACACTCCATATAACTGTTCTTGATGAAATTGACATGTTATATCGTAAGAACACAGAATCACTATATATTCTTACTCGCATGAATAGTGACTTGAAGAAGTCAAAAATTAGTATAATCGGTATAACAAACGATGTTAATTTTAAGGAAACTTTGGATCCACGTATTCGTAGTAGTTTAAGTGAAGAAGAAATCGTTTTTTCACCTTATACTGCTGAACAGCTAAGGGACATACTTTCTCAAAGGACTGATGAAGCTTTCCAATCTGATGTTCTTGAATATGGTGTTATTAATTTATGTTCCGCAATAGGTGCTCAACAACATGGTGATGCGCGAAGATCTTTAGATTTACTACGTGTGGCTGCTGAGCTCGCTGACAGGAATAATGATCCTAAAGTTACAGAGGTACATGTCCGTAAAGCTCAACAAGTAATAGAGAGGAACACTGTTGTTGAAGTACTGAGTACCTTACCTATACAAACTAAAGCTGTTCTACAAGCAATTTTCATTGGAGAAGGAAACCCAAATGAAATAACGACTGGAGATGTTTATGAAATTTATTCTAATCTCTGTAAAATTGTTAGACTAGATCAGTTGACAGCGCGACGTGTTAGTGATTTAATAAATGAACTTGATATGTTGGGTATTGTTACAGCTCAAATTATAAGCAAAGGAAGATATGGTCGCTCAAAGCGTATTCACCTAACAGTATCTCTTGGTCAAGTCAAAGAAGTTTTGGAGAATGATTTTAGACTTTCGAAGGTTTTTGAACATGAAATGTGAATTTCGTTCAATTATCAAGACACTTTTTTTTCTTACTCTAATATCTAAGAAAACTTTTTCTTTATCTTTTCTTAACTAACTTTAATGAATGAAATCTTTCTGCGATGCAAATATATTATATCTGGTGAGAAGTGTAACAAGATCATAAAAGATGGTTCTATACTGATTGAGGATAACAAAATCATTGCCGTTGGTAAATATGAAAAAGTAAAAATTTTTCTTTCTGGACATGATCAAATTGACAGATTACAACATGTAGCAATCCCCTCACTGGTAAATTCACATACTCACCTTCCTGAAACATTGTTAAGAGGTATTTGTGATGATCAAAAATTGAAAAACTGGCTTTATGATTTCATTTGGCCTTTTGAAGCAAGACTATCAAAAAATGACGCCTATTTTGGCGCTTTACTTGGTTGCCTTGAACTTATTGAATCTGGTATAAGTGGTTTCATTGATCAATATTTTTATGCTTCCAGTATTGAGACTGCTGTGGAAGAGGCTGGAATCCGTGCTCTTATCTGTCCTTCAGTTTTTGATAATACTCCTGAATCAGGAGATTTAGATAAAACCTGGAAATCTGTTCAGAAGTTTCTTTTGAGCAAGAGAAATTCTAAAAACGGTTTGATAAAATATGGTATTGGACCACATGCACCCTATACTGTTCCTAAGGAGTATCTTTTGGATATTATTGATTTTGCTTCCAGACATTCTTTACCCATTCATATTCACCTTTCAGAAACCCAGCAAGAGGTAACGGAATCACTAATAAAATATGATCTTTCCCCAATTGAATATATCCACAAAATTGGCCTAACCGATTTGAAAATTTTAGGTGCTCATTGCGTCCATACAAATGAAAAAGATTGTAAGATAATGCAGACTACCGATTTTACTGTTTTGCATAACCCTCAGTCAAACCTTAAAATAGCTAGCGGAATAGCACCAATTCACAAATATGCAAAAATGGGGGTTAAAATTGCTCTTGGAACGGATGGTAGTGCTTCAAATAATGATCTTGGTATACTCGAAGAGATGAATATTGCAGCTGTTCTACAGAAATATCTAGCTAATGATCCTACGGTAATGAATAATGCCTATACACTATCACTTGGTACTATCAGTGGTATGAGAGCATTGGGTGTTGACACATTTGGGTTATCAGAAGGCTCTCCAGCTGATATTACTATACTTTCACTTGAAAATAGCCATTCCTGGCCTCAAAATAACCCTTTGTCCAATATTATCTATTCATCATCTAGCTCTGACACTAGTGATTTAATAGTCAATGGCAAGTTTGTCTACTTCAATAAGAAACATCAAACACTTGATAAACACAAAATTCTTGATAAATGTTCTTCTATTTCACAACGTATTCTTTCAGAAATGGGAAAGTAAAAATACTGGCAAGAGGGGAGTATAATGGCAATGAAGAATCTAGCCCTTTACTGAATTTAATGTTGAGGATCTTGAGTTCTGAGCCATTTTCAATTATAAAAAGCTATTTTTCTTTCTTTCATATCCTTTAAGTTGGAACTGCCAAAACGCATATCCTTCCGAAGCAGAACGAAGTTCTGTTGCAATTCTCAGAGAGGATTCCACACTTATTTTACCTTCTATTATTGTTCTTGTTGCCAAATGTTGCGTATTTTTTATTTCACAATCAAATTTTTGTGTTACTTTGAGTACTTGTCCTAAATAATGCATGGGTGTTGTTATGGTAAAACTATAAATTGGTTCATAAACACCAATATCCGCTTTTTGAATTGTTTCGTAAATTGTTGTTTTCACTAACGGAACAAGAATTTCGTATCTTAAAGCGTTTTTTTCTAATTCTTTGATATCACTGATAATTACTGTTATATTTCGTATTGGCTTATTATTCACTGGTCCTTTTAATATGGCATTTTTAAACCCTATAATTAATATTTCCTCAATACCTTGGTTTATTTCTTCAATTTCAACAATTAAAATATTATTTCTCGAATCTTTGTAAGTTATTTCTGATTTTAACTCTGATTCCGTTGGTTTACACGTCACTGAAATTTCCACAAGTTCTAATGTGTCAATTTTTGTGATACTCTCTTCTTTTTCTATTTGTTCAACAAGCGAAACTTCGGGCTCAGATACCTCAACTTTTATTCCTAGTTCTTCTATTTCTCCTGTAATTATTTCAAGTTGTAGCTCTCCAATGCCATAAATCTTTATCTCACCTGTATTTTGATCATAACTATAACTAAAATTTGGTTTAATTAAGGTTAAGATTTCTAGATTTTTCTGTAATTTTGGTATATCAGCTATTTTTCGTGGTTCAACTCTTCTTGAGATTACAGGCTCTTGAATATAAGATATTGGTGAAAACAATAACTTTGGAATGTGCCCTTTTGTTTCTATAAAGGTATCTCCAATGATTCCATCTTTTATTCCAATGATTGCAGCTATATTTCCAGCTGTTACTGAATCTATCGTTACTAAGGATTGACCTTTGTATATACATACTTGATGAACCTTACAAATCTCTCCCGTTCTTACATTTTTTACAAGTGTTCCTGATTTAACTTTTCCTGAAAAAACCCTCATTATCGAAATTATTCCTCTATTGTCATCATACATCAATTTACCTATACAAAGAACTGCTTTTTCATTATCATCACACTTACTTAGATAATTTTCAGCATCTTTATCCAATTCTTTTGTAATTAATCTCATACGATTAACCTGAGAGTCAACAGGGTTTGAAATATTTTTTATTACACTCGGCAGAATAGCTTCAATGAGAGGGTAGTTCTCTCTTATTTCTTCTATTTGTTTTTCTGAGTAAAAATCAATAATCTCTTCAAATTTCGGTTCATTCTCTGAATATTTTGAAATACCCCATCCATGAAGGGCAGATCCTATAATAACTGTACCAACATCAACCCTTACTTTCCATTCTTTTCTGAATTGACTTGGAGCATACTGGTTAATTAGGTCGTTAGTCATTTGTATGATGTTACTAATGCGAATTTTGATATCTTTTTTTGTTAATTTTAGTTCATTAATCAGTCTGTCTATTTTGTTAATAAATAATAAGGGTTTTAATCCTTCTTTCATTGCTTGTCTAATTACTGTCTCTGTTTGTGCCATAACTTGTTCCACGGCATCTATTACAATAATTACTCCATCAACTAAGCGTAAAGCTTGGGATACCATACCAGAAAAATCTACATGACCTGGTGTATCTACTAAATTAACTAGAAATGACCCCCCATTGAGTTTATAGATGAAGGATATATTAGCTGTTTTAATTGTTATACCTCTCTTTTGTTCTTCATCTAAGTAGTCTAGAACTCTTGCACTTCCTGCCATTATTCGGGAAATTAACCCCCCTGCTTGGAGTAAGTGATCGGATAGGGTTGTTTTTCCGTGGTCTACATGACTTATGATACTGATATTTCTAATATTCTGTTTATTAGTCATTGCTAGAAGTATTTCTCTGGTATAATGACTCATTATTATGTTTGGGTATGTTTGTTAGTTTAAAGATTTATCTACAACAAATTTCTCATTAATTAAATGAAAATACATCTTTGCCAATCCGTTAATGTTTTAAATTTAAAAAATGATACTATATTCAAAGTTGTTTAGACAGATAGTGAAAATATACCAAGACTATAAATTTCAATAACTTAGTTAATCAATCACTTATGAGGTTAAAACCATGTATGAAGCAAAGATTCCAGGAACTAGGTATGTGTGTGCTTTGACAAATGTAAAGGGCCAATGGATGATTCAAATTAAACTTGATGATGTTGTTGAGGGGGAAGCAGTGGTCAAGGAGGTTAGTGAAAGGGGAATGAGAGATAATATAAAAGCTGTCCTTTCAGAGGTAAATATGTATCTTAACGATTTTATGGTAGATCAAATAACAAGAGACATAACCACACAAGCTCAAATTTTGTTTCGAGATGTCTCCGCTACTGAAACACAAACTACTCTAACCAATGTTTCAGCCATAGATAATTCAATGGAGGATGTACTTGAACGAATTAAAATGCTCGAAGAAAGAATAAAGCGAATTGAATTTATCCTTGAACATCGTGAATAATTAAATTATCCTTTACATCCTTCTAACTATTTTTTACTCTTCTAAATAATCTAGTAACGAAATATTCTTAAAACACTCCAGAATTCTACTATCAAAAGGTGATTTATTGAGTCAACGAGCTAGGATCCGGTTAATTGGTAACGATCCTCAATCTTTACAAAAAATCTGCAACCAAATCCAAAAGATAGCTGAAAGAACAGGACTACGAATTAGAGGACCTATTCCACTCCCCTCAAAGCGTATAGTTTTACCTGTTAGAAAGTCACCCTGTGGCAACGGCACAGCAACCTATGATCATTTAGAGATGAAACTGCATAAAAGAATTATAGATATGGATGCGGAAGAGAAAAGCATGCGATTATTAATGCGTATTCACGTTCCTGAAGATGTCCATATTGAAATTGCCATTGAGAGAAAATAATTTATTCTCTTTTTGTAACAATTCTCTCCGTTTATTTTTCAAGAAATTAATATGCTGTTATGTTTGCAATTAAATATACGATTTCATTTTAATTGGAGGATAAACATACTTTAAGAATATAATAAAATCATCCAGTTCATTGAACATTTCACTCTTCTCAAGCTTTTTCTTAATGAAAAGAAACAAACCTTCGAAATATTGATCTATTTGCTCACTGGAAATTAAAACTTGAGCAGGGTAATTTTTGTTGGCAAATACTTTTTCATGTAAAACCTCTTTGAGGAAGACCAATGATGATTTTAAAATCTCACTTCCAAAATTGAACAACAATTGCTTGAATGTTTCATAATGTTGATTTATAAGGTTTGATTTTTTTTGAAACAAATATAAGAAAGTTGAAATCTCTTTTAGATTTCCATCACGAATCATTAAAAATTTATACCAAAAGTGCTCTTTATGTAGAACCTCTATGGAATCGATTGATTGTATTTTATTAACACTATTCACATTTTTTACTCTAATTATGCTTCCTGGGTGCAATTCTTGTGGATTTAATGCATCATTTGGACCAAATATATCAATAGATTCACTTAACTCACCTATTGAATCGATGGTTATTGTTATTTCATTTACATCACTTTGTATTTCTCTCAACATCCCTGTTATTATCCTTCCTCCTTCCACAAGTTCTTTTTGAGAATAATAGCGATTAAGGTTTATATCAAACTCTACTTCTCCAAACTTTCCCTCTGTTACTACAGCCTCTTCTTGTTCTCCTTTAATACAAAAACCATTTCTGACTATTAAGTCCATACCTATTTCCATTTGCTTCTTCAATTCAGGATCCTTCAACTTATATTTGTACTCTTTCTCATCTACCCTTATTTTTCCAACAATTCCCCATTGATATATTCCAATTGATATGATTTCTCCTGTAAAGAAACTAATAGGTTTTCCTAGAATTAACAAAGAATTGGATTCATTCATTTCGTTCTTCACCTAATATACTAATCTAAATAGAGTATAAAAAATCACTAATAAAAAATTGCGTCGTCCCTGATTTCCATCAACTACTCTATTGTCTTTAAATCTTCAATTCTCTCTAACTTCTTGACTTTTTGTACACCATTTTTAATTGCTATTTCTATCCTAGTTAATATGTTATCAGGAACTTCTTCTTTATCAATGTTGAAAACTATAAATTCTTCATATTTCTTTGCTTTCAAGAATTTCAATGCTTCTGAAATGGCTTTTTCAATTATCTCTTCTGACAAAAGCGAAGAAAAGACTGATTGTGAAAAGGGGTAAGTTTCAACTAATTCTACGGGAATAAGACCAATAAATGGGAGAAACATAGCTATATCATAATGATTGATAGCTTTTTCTATTTGTTCATAAACATCTCTTCGATGAATGAGCATTTCAATTGGGTTTGTTTTACCTGATGAAATTAAAATAAGCAATTTTTTTTGCTGTGCTTGGTAGTTTCTCAGAATTCTACCTCTTATCCTTGTAAATTCTGGTCTATGAAAAGAGTCCGCATTGAATATCTTCAAACCTACTGATTTTGTTATAGGTGTTCCAAATTCCCAGTATTTGCTATCTACAATCTTTAAAATGTGCTTATAAGCACGATATAGTAGTGGATGTGAAAGCGCTTTCTGCTCTAATAATTCCCATAATCTTCCTTCTCTTATTGCAACACGAATTTGTTTGATTTCCGCAACTGATACATATAAATTATGAAGAGCTAAATTACGAATCCTGATTCTGTTTTCGGTTTGAATCAATTCTTTTGGTGACCATTTAGAACATATTTCACAACTGCAAGGGAATTCAGTTAGATTGGCTAATTGGTATGTTCTTGTAGCTCCCATATAACGATTCTCTTTAGCGAACAAGATATAAGCCGCGCTATCGAATGTGTCGCAACCTAAAGCAACAATAAAAGGGAAAATCATTGGATGACCGGCTCCAAAGAGATGTAGAGGTATACTGTGGGTTAATAATTTCCTTGCTTCATATATCATAGAAAAGAGTGATTGATAGTCATACTGGGACATAATTGGAGCAACGCTACCAAGTGCGTAAAAATTGAAGTGTTTTAGGAGGTCTTTTTTATTGAGTTTTTGTATAAACTCTCTTATTAAAGAAGTGTTCTTTCCTCCTTGAATTGGCGCTGTCCAAATGATTTCAGGATGATTTTTAATTTTTTCAACAGACAATTTTATTCTTTTGATTGTTTCATAGATTTTAAGTTGGGCACTTTCATAAGTGTCTGTTGGCGGGATTGGGACATCCAAAATCACTCCTACATCAGGACTTAGATTCGATTGAATGTCTAAAGATTGTAATGGATCTATGTCAACATCTCCATATGCCAAAATTTGGTATGCTCCACTGTCCATCATTATATTCCCTTGAAACATCAAAGTTTCGTGTATTGTTTTCGTTTTGCTTGGCATTCCATACCTTTTGTAGTAAAGATAAGCACTTGTAATTACAAAATTGAATCCGAATTTGCTGAGCATTTCTTCTGCAGTAATAATGTTTTCTTTAGGATCAATAACAGGTAGTAATGTAGGTGTTGTTACTTTCCCGTGGGGAAGTGAAAAAGAACCTATTCGACTGTGTAAATCCGAATTAATTATTTCTTCCAACAGTAACACCTAAAAACAATAAAAAGGGAGCGCAGGTTCACGGACCTTACTCCGATTCTGCTTGAGCTTTGTATTTGTCGAAAATTTTCTGTATTCTCTCAGCTATAGGTCCAGTCCCTTTTACTCCTTCTTCACTGACAGTAAATCTGTCAAAAACTTGTATAATCCCAGCTTCTTCCAAGATTTTGATATTTTGGGGTTGGAACATAGATGCTAGTTCGCTTGCTAGTCCTGATAAGTTAAATGGCTCTTCTGCAAGGGTAATTTCAACAATGTTGGAACCAGTTATAAAAACTCTAAAATAGTTTATTCCTGCGCTCTCTGCTTCAGATAAAGCTACGTTAAATGAAGTATCTTGAATACCTCTCAAAACACCAGTGTATATTTTGTCACTGCTTAACAGTATTTTGACACGCTTATTTACTAAGGTGCTCAACTCTAATAGAAATTCACGATTCGGATTCGATGGCATAATTATCAAACCAAACTCAGAGTCTTTATAGAAAAATGTTATGATATTTGATTTAACTTTGGTTAATCTTTTAAAGATCAAATGTTTTTTGTAAACTTCAATTAAGAGTAATTTAGGTGCTTCTTATTTCACTTTATTCTATCACCTTCTTCGTTTTGTTCTTTAATCTTTTACTCATACTTAGATTAATACAATTAAAAGTGATGATATGTTTGACCCAGAGTCTGAAGATAATAACTTTCTTCTCCTGAATGGTATCCTTGAGTAGGAAGTCTGTTCTTCTTTTATTTCTTCTAATAACTACAAGGAGTTACCTTTTAAAATTGAATACTAACTCGTTTTTTGCTCATCCAAATATTCTATAACCATTTTCTTTGATTGTTCATTGAATACATCCATAAAAGCAGTTTGTTGAAATCTATCTTCAAATTTTTTAATTGTTCGAGTGGATGAGATTAATTTCTGATATAGTTTTATCTCCTCTGCCATTTTCCTGAAATTTTTTTGTGAACACTTTATTTCTAAATTCTTAAACTCTTTAAGAATTGTGAGATTGCTAGGCTCCTCTAAATATTTGGACAACAAAGTAAAAAAGTCACTCCAAATTTGCAGAATTGGTGCTTTTTCATCTGTTGTTTTTTTTCTAACATTTTCTGCTGTTTTTTTGAATTCTGCAAAGTTTCCCATTGCTAAATGTATCTTTCCCAGTAAAATATCTGCGTATAATGGATCAAAAGTATAATTTTTGATTTTATTTATTGCATCTGCAGTCTTTTTAGTTGCTATATATGGTTTGTGTGTAATGAGAAGTTGATGTAGAGTTATGTAAACCTCTTCTCTAGATTTGTCTGTTTCATCATTTAACAGCGATTTCGTGCCTTCTTCATCTGAATATGAATCTAAAAGTAAATCCTTTGATAAACGTGATTCAGAAATAAACGATTTAGTATATTTATAAATTTGCCTTAATTTTTCATCTTGTACGTTTGAAATATCTAAATCCAGTTGTACAAAAATGAATAAAAGTGTGTAACAAGTGCTGAAATAAGCAAGTTTTATACCTGATTTAAAATAATTTTTTTTCACAAAATCGGTTTCCATGAAACCAGCCAATTCAACGAGCAAATTATGTGCTAGTTGAAAATCACCTTGATAAGCATAGCAGCGACTTAAAAACCTTAAAATTTCAACATATTCATACATTACCTCATGTTGTAAACTTTCTCTCTTAATTCGTTTATACGCTTCTGTCAAATGGCCTAGAGCATCATAAAGTTTGTTTTGTATTGTAAAAATTATCCCAACAGTTCTGTATAACCAAATAAAATGTGTGTCAATTAGATTATCTTGGATTCGTTCCTCTACAAATATCCATTTTAGTAGCTTTTTGATTTTAGTTCCTTGATTTAACAAAATATAAAATCGCAAGAGTAGGGAGATAGACTTTATCATACCTAGAGAGTTGTAACTTTGATGATAATACAAAAAACATTCTTCCATATTTTCTACAGCTGATGGTATGTCTCTTTCCTTGAACCAGATGAAAAAATGTGTATATGTATACAAAATTTTGTAATAGGTGTTTTTGTATTTATTTTTGAATGGTTCAACTAATTGCTTAGCTAACAATGTATATTTAATAGCATCTTCATAAACCCCTTTAAATTGACTGAAAAGGGCTATAGCTGTATATACTAGTGCTTTTTGTAGGTTATTCTCATCTTGCCAAGCTATTGTTCTCATATTTTCAATTAAGTACTCTGTTTGCTCTTTTTTTTGTACATAATAGTAAGTCTGGATGAAAAATTCCCAACATACTGTGAAGAGAGAATAATTATCGTTGAAAGGCTTTATTTTTTCTATTATTTCTTCCAATAATTGAGCAAGTTGAGACGATCTTTCGTTGGCACAGACGAATTCTAATTTTTCAATATATTCCCTTAATTTAGAAAGCGATGTTATTTTATCCTTATTATCCAATAAGTGTTGTTTTGCTCTATGAAATTCTTTTACATCAAAAATTCTTTTCCTCTCCTCTCTACGTATTTTGATTGAATGTCAGTCTAAGAAAAAGCATTGGTGGAATAATTTCGCATAAATACCTAATAAATAAGAGATTTCTTATGTCTAGCATTATTTTAATGAACACCCAATAATAAATATATAAAACACTATAAAAATATCTTCGTTTCGGATTAAATTATTGCGCTAGTAATAAAAAAAAAAGAAGAATTGGTTTCTTCTTAAGGATGCCATTCAGGAGGCATCGTTTCATTATCGCCGGGTTCTGGGTCAAACATATCATCACTTTTAATTGTGTTAAACTAATTATGAGCTAAAGCTATAACAAAACAACAGAAAAAAAGTGACATACAGAAAATTATATTTTTCGTCATATATTTTCTAAATTTATTACATTTCAGACCCATTATTAGTCAATAATTTAAAAAAGAAAAGAGAATAATCCCTTTTTAAGGAGTCCAAGCTGGAGGGATTATATAATCATCGCCGGGTTCACCAGGGTCTAACATCATACATCACTTTTAATTGTGTTAAACTAATTATGAGCTAAAGCTATAACAAAACAACAGAAAAAAAATGACTTCAGTCTATTTGTATTAAACCATCCAATAAAAACAGCTTTTTCTAATTCCTTTAAAAATAACTCCGACAAAATCCTCCTTCCTTTGAGATAGGGTGCTATTTACATATAAGAAAAGAGCAACGTTTAAATATCTAAGTATAGATATGTGTACTACCACGTAAAGTGGATGTAGCCATGTCTTGAGGCATGAGGGGGAAACCTTTCATGCCTTCTTTTTATATTTCAGTTAACTTTTATTCAAGTTTCTCTGTGATTTAAAAAAAAGTATAATTTAAATGAAAATATTTCTTCTCCAAACCCTATTCCATTGCTATATAAAGGTATGATGTTTAGGGATGAATTTTACTAAGATATTAATTGCCTCTAAATCGGAAATTCTACCTGACGCTATAAATTCTGTGATGATTTCCTTTATTGTGCAAAAAATGGTTATATCATCTTGTTTTATATTCTTATTTTCAGCTGTATCTTGTATTTGTTTTTCCAAGTTCTTTTCATTTTGTAGTAGAGCAGCTATTTCACTTCTTGGGAAATTCTTTTTCAAAATATTTTTGATTAGTTTAGCTCTCAGTTTTATTTCTAAACATTCCTTCTCGTTATGCTTTTTAGAACACATTTTTTCACAGATCTGATTTGGGGCTAGCAGGTTAAAAGTGGCAAATTCTTGACTTTGTTCATCCTGTCGAGGGTTTTTTCCCGAATAATAATTTTCTAATGTTTGCTGCCCATTAAGGGTTTTTTTTATCGATTCTTTTATTTTTGTGCTTCTATTATCTGTTCTTTCGTTTTGCTTGTAAAGTTCTGTTCTCATCTCTATGAAGTTCTTGTAAAGTGTTGGGAATTCGCTTTTACCGTATTTTCTTAGAATAGTTGATATGTACTCTGAATAGCTACTTGGTTTCACGCTATTGTCATAAGTATGGGTTAAGACAGCTTGCTCATGTTGATCTGAAAGAACAAAACACTGTTGTGTCAGGAGTCTTTGAACCAAAGCAATTTCTTCTTCACTCAAGTTTAATGCTCTGCCTATTCTTTCTGTTTTCTCATTTGAACGAAAGACAATTTTTGTTGAACTATTTGCATGTACAATGTTACTTACACTATCCCACATCTGAGAGATTGTTATATGCCCTATCCCCAGACTTCTTCCCAACAAAAAATTGTTTTCTGCAGTAATTAATGATGCAGAGCTCTCAGTATGATAAAAGTTAGGTATTATATTAATAGCTTCTTCCATTATCACCATATATCTAAGAGAATCTGTCATTCCCTTGGAAGACGCGTGTTTATAGAGCATTTTCAGGATTAAATTACAAATCAAAAAAATATCAGATGGTCTAGCAGCTCTTCTTTGAAATTGGCTTAAATCCAAAATTATACTTTTTCCTTCATCTAAAACTGAAAAATCTAATGTTGTTTTTGAAACACCTATAATTTCAAAATTTATTGGGTTAAAAATGAAGTTTAACCTGTTAAGAACAGCATCTAACGTTTGTTGAAAATATGTAGTGTTTTTGCTCATTTGAAATTGTGTTGTAATATTACAGAGATTCTTTACGAAGGTTTTGAGGTTCCTTCTAGGAGATTTATGAGTCAAAAATAAAGCAGTTTCAAATAAATTTTTCATAGCAGCAGTAAATTCTTGATTGGAAGACTTAAGCATCTCTTCTATAATTAGAAGTGTATCTCTTACATCATCCTCATCTGTTGTTTCAAATATGTTTATGCATAATGGTCTCGGTTGTCCAATTGTTAATATATTGACATTGGGATTTTCAGTAAAAGTGCGTGAATGTTCCCCCTTTATATCAAAAAAAACTGTACTTATTTTTTTATCTAAAAGTTGTCTGAAAACAGATGAAACTAATTTACTTTTTCCTTTTCCTATCATACCAAATATTTCAACATTCAATAGCAGGTTTTTAACATCAACAGTTACATCTCTGCCTGAATATTTTCCGTTAATTGTTTTTCCTATAATAATTGAATTAGGAACTGTTTTGAGATTGGTATTGTTTACATTAAAGCCAATAAGATTCATGGAATCTATGCTTCCTTGATAATTGATAGGGATGTGGATTAGGTTTGCTACATTCTCAATTTTGAGTTTTTTATTATTTTTTGGCGATTTAGTGAGCGTTTTTATGAAATTGAGCTTTTTGAACAATAAGTTGGGTTTTTTTATTGAAAAATCACTCGTGTTGCAAATTATAGAGGTTATCTCTTTTTTGTCAGAAAAGATGCTTATTGATGTTAAAATCTTACTTTCATTTTTTCGATCTTTTTGAGCTTGAATAATTATACACGTATTATTGGTTTCAAATTTTAGTAAAAGGTTGTATAAATGATCTGTTATATTAAGATCTCTTGTAGATGCATTTGAAATCTTTATTTTTGCTCTTGTTTTTGTGTCACCCGTTATTTTAACGAACTTAGACATCTGTATTTCTGAAAGTATTTCAATGTTACAATTGTAATACATTTCAATAGAATGTGTTAGGTAGGTGATATGTTTCTCAATTTTTTTTGAAACTTTTTTTTCATTCCAACCATGCTCAACCACAGCAAAAAAAACGTTTACGCTTCTTCTTTGGCTAAATATACCCATTTGTATTTGTTTTGATTGCAAAAGAAGGTGGTTTACAAAGGTGATATTTGTTCTATTCATATAAGAATTGTTTATAGGGGTCCTATTATTGCTCGTTAATGATGAATTAACAATAATTACACTGATTTTTCTATAATATGGCAAGAATAATTTCTTGAGTGTGTAATATTTCTTCCCTGTGATATTATAATAGGGTAATTTCTTAACAGTTAATAAAATTAGAAAAATAAGTAAACTAAAACCTATGAACCACTGATTTACAACAAAGGGTTTGATATTTAAGAAAAAATCACTAAAAGCAAGAGATACTTTACTCAGCACAAATGTAAACTGATTGACTGATAACCAACTGAGAATTTCAGGAAATAAAAGCACAAATGTGATGATTGCTATAATTGTTACTATGAAATATACAATAATGGTTTTTTGAAGAGAGAAACGATAATTTTTCTTTTTTTTCCATTTATCCTTTTTATTATTGAAAGAATTACTTTTGTTAACCAAATTTCTCTCCTCACTACGAGATTTAGTAACCTATTTTCAAAGAATTTACCACTTTACATTATAAAAGCCCCTCAAATATGAGCGTGAATAATTCAAAAACAATATCAATTAATTTGAAAATGATGTTATCACACTTTAATAACCTTTATTAAAAGTATGAATTGTGTACATAATAGTTTAACTTAAACATAGATATAAGAAAGGTGTGAATAATAAATGAGATTTCTAGAAGTTCAAGATGATGGCTCTCTAGTTGAAGAATCTGATTTAGAACTTGGAACTGAAAAAGTCCTAATTATTGTTAATGAAGAAATAAAGAGACTATGGTTATGGAAAGGCGCTAATTGTCCTATAAGAAAGAAGTTCGTTGGAAGTAGGGCTCTATCAGATTTGAGAAAAAATGAGTATGGTTTTGCTTATATACCTCAATCTTGCGATCAAAACGATGAAACCTCTGAGTTCATAATAATGTTAGAAAAAATAGGTAAAACAGACTTAGTATCTCCTGAAGTATTAAGCAAAGTAAGAGAAATAAGGGATCGCCAAAAAAACATCAATATATTCAATGAAACTGATATTGAACCTTCACCTTCAATGCCTAAACCACCTTCACCAACACCTGCTGTAGAGGAGGGTGAAAGTAGACTTAAAGATCGTCCTGCACAAGTTCCTCAATCCCAACTTCCTAACCATTTAGCTAAGATGGGTGCACCCGGAAATCGTCCAATGCCAACAATCTTAACAGCTCTTGAATCTGATGTTGTTGATAGCCCAAAATCGCAGACGATTGTTGAAGAAAAACTTGACCAAACTAAGGAATCTTTCAAAATCTTAAGAGATTTAGGGGCTCCAAGCGGTTTTTATCGCGATCTTGTGATTATCGGTACAAAAGTATATACAGAAACATATGATAACAAATTTGAGGAACTCGATGAACCTCCTGAAGGTATATTTTTCTCAAAAAATCATGTTCCAAGAATGATATGTGAGAAAGGAATTGTTCGATCAATAGAATTTCTGAAACCTGAAGAGGGAGCTGAATTAAGCGAGGAAGACAAAAAGATATCACAAGATATAAATGATTTAATAGCAATGTTTGAGATAGAAATTGGATAAAACTGATTTTTGTCTTCATTATTTGGTTTTCTTGGTGTAATAATTGAAAAAATACACAATTACTATACGTTTACATTCATCTATTTCTTCGAATTTAAAGATTCTCAAAAAAGAGTTTGAGGAAGGTACAATTTTGTTAAATGCGTTAACATTAACTCTTTCTTCCCACAAAGAGCTTTCAGACCTTCTTATACTGAATAACAACATAAAACCAGGTTTTTTACTGTTGACAAACAAAATTGAATTAAGAACCACAAAAAAACTTTTAGCTCCTATTATAGAGGATTTGACTATAAGGATAATTCCAATATCTCATGGAGGATGAAGGATTTTTTGAGATTTCTTAATTTAGTTTGAAATATAATTCGTATTCCACGACTTCTCGAACTAAAATTCCCAATAAATCACCAAAATCTAGAATGTTTTTGATATATTCATCCCAAGAAATAGTGCTATAAGCTTTCAACCAATCTTTATATCCTTTTTTCAAACTTTTTTGGGCTAAAGAATGTTTATTACAATACACGTCTTTTGGCTTGTTTTTTGTTTTTTTACAGATTGGACATAGGATTCTGTTCTGCTTTGTTATCATTCTTTCCTACCTCTTTTCTAGACATACAATGGAAATCAATACAAATATGCTCTTTTTTTCTGCCTCTTTTCCATTCCATTAGTGGTAAACCATCAAATTGGCAAATTTTATTTGTTCTGCTAATCTCCCCATATGGTGGAAGTGGATATGTTACTTTGCATTTTATCGACGAATTTTGATAAGAGGAACAAGCAATGAACCGTTTTCCTGTTTTTTTAGAATAGATAATTCTTAATTCCCCAATTTTGCATTCAGGGCAAGCTCCCAAATTGACAAAACTCTTTTTTTCTGAAGTGAGAAGGTTCTTATTTAATGCAATACCTATCTCTGATTCTTTCTTATGAAATTCAATTAACATATCCTTTAGTTCTTTCTTTTTAGATAGGATAGCTTCGTCAACACTGGTTTTTCCTTCTTGAACTTTTTCCATTAATAATTCCAAATTTCTTGTCATATCGGGCTTTACAATAATTGGGTAATGTTTTTGTAGAACCTCCACTACTGCCATACCTAGCGGTGTTGGTTTTATTACGCTCCCTGCGACGTATCCTCTTCCAAATAAAGTTTTAATAATTCCTGCTCGTGTTGCTTTTGTTCCTATTTGTTCGTCTTCCATCATTTTTAGAAGAGTTGATTCATTAAATCTTCTAGTTGGTTCAGTAAAGTGTTCTTTTTCATTTATGAAATTGAAGAAAATTTTCTCCCCTATTTTAAAATCAGGAATAAAAATATCTGAATATGAAACATAAGGCTTGTAATATCTTATCCATCCTTCTTTGACAATGTGGCTTCCACGTATTTCAAAATGATGAGAATTTATGTTGATTACAATGTTTTTGTTTACTTGTTTTGCTCTTTCACCAAAAACAGCAAGATATCTTTTCACAATTAAATCATATAATTTTCGTTCATTTGATGAAAGGTTCTCTCCTATTAAATTCCCCGTTGGGTGAATAGCTGGATGTGCTGCATCTTTTTTTCTCCCTTCAAATGGTTTGAACCTCTTTTTTTCAATAATTTCAATACAGTATGTTTTGTAAGAACCATTTTTGGTCAAATTTGTCAAAATTCTTTTGTGTCCTAGTGTCATGGGGAGCTTTTGACTATCAGTTCTAGGATAGGATATTAAGGCTTTAAGGTACAACACTTCTGCAAAATCTAAAGTTTTACTTGGAGAGAATTTGAAGTGCTTATAAGCTTCTCTTTGAAGATCACTTAAATTAAAAGGTGGACGTGGTGGAATGTTTTTCTGATTTTCCTCAACATCCTTCACAGCTCCTATCAAATTATTACATTCCTGAACAATATTCTGGGCTTCTTTTTTTGTATCGATTCTTGCTTTTTCATAAAACGCGGGATAAGTTTCTTTATTAACTCTTACTTCACTATCTATGGTCCAATATGGTTTAGGCACAAATAAATTGATATTATTTTCTTTTTCAACTACAAATGCTAGTGTTGGTCCTTGCACTCTTCCTATTGAAATTGTTTTGAATTTTTCTGCTACATGTTTTAATGACAAACTTAGTGCTCTTGAATAATTTATTCCATAGAGCCAATCGATGTAATGACGGATTAATCCTGAATTCAAAAACCCTAAACTGAGCTCTTTTTCTCTATTTTCATATGCTTCTAAAATGTCCCATTTTGTTAAAGTGGAGAATTTCATTCTTTCGGCTTGATTTCTTTTCAACAAATACTTTAGGATTATGTAACCTATTACCTCTCCTTCTCTATCATAATCTGTCATTATAATAACATTAGACGCTTTTTTTCTTAAGCTACTAAAAGCACTAACAAAATTCTTTGTTCTTGCTGTTTTATCCACTGTATGCGTCGGCACCCATTCATAATCTAAGGCTGGATAATTCCATGTTTTTCCAATTTGTTTTAATGTGAACAAATGTCCAATTGCTGGGACAACTACTATCTTTTTTTCATCGCGTGTACAAGTATATACAGGAACATTGTACAACCTTTCAACACTTGGTTTCCCTTCTTCATCTAATGCTCTTGCTATTCTCTTAGCAGCTTGAGCTTTCTCTGCTATACCAAGTGTATATGTTTCGCTTTTGGAGGGCATCGTTATAAACACCAAACTATGTAAAATTTTATGAGATAATTAAATATATTTCTGCGTGGAGCCAGGACGGGGATTTGAACCCCGGCTCTCTGCGAGAACTGATTTTCAAGACCAGCGCCTTAATCCGCTTGGCTATCCTGGCATATTACAAGCACGTTGATTAGGAAAAAATACCATTAAAAATTTATCTAAAGTAGTTATTCTTCTCAAGCAAACAGGGCTGAGTGAATTTGATCTTTTTCTGGCAATCCTTCTATCCTTTTTTGCCCAACAATAATAGTAGGCAAAGAAAGAATGATCGCATTCTTATTTTTATCAATTTTAATGGTTTTGTATTCAAATAAACCACTATACTCCTCTAGTACCTCTTTTAATATGGTCTCTGCTACGTTACAGTATGGACAATCATCTGCTGTAAAAAGTAATATTTCTTTCATTTTTCTATACATTTTCAATAACAAAGTAATAAAAATACAACAAAAAATTTGAGACTAACCGGGATAATATGCTGATATTACAATACTGATATTAAGTAACCTTTTTCTTAATGATTCTCGCAATTACAAGGGTTATTTCCACATTTTGGACATTTCTTTTGATATTTGTTGTAAACTACTCTCTTTAAATCGATATTATATAAGTTAGCAAGGCTTGCAGTCCAAGCCAAAACATCAGCAATTTCTTCAGATATTTTGGACAAATCATCAAGTAAAACGGCTTCAGAAAGTTCCCCAATCTCTTCTACAAGTTTTAACATTGTTTTTACTTTTCCCTTTTTGTTGTCTTTAGGAAAATATAGATTTTTCATAAGTTTTTGAAATTCTTGAATAATATCACCTTCAATAATAACTGGGATTAGAAGTAGAATAATTATGCCGTTGGGGGAGTGTAAAATACGTTTCCTAATATTACTCCTATTATTAAAATAACCGCAAAAATAACTATGTACCATGGACCAATTTTGACACCTGGCAAATCTTCATCATAGTATCTCATTAAACCTGCACCAGTTGCAGGCATTGGACTAGTGTCTCTTTTTGTCTTTTGCTTCTTTGAACTGCTCATACTAATCGAGTGGGTGCTAGAAATGAACGTATATAAATTTATAGTTTTTCAATTTATCCATTGAATTTTAAGTAGTCTCTTAATATTCAATTGAAGTTAATTCAATCTTTGAATACAAAAATTGTTGGCGGCCCCGACGCGATTCGAACGCGCGACCCCCAACTTTCTCCTCTTTTTTGAAAGTTAGAAGGCTGGTGCTCTATCCGACTGAGCTACGGGGCCTAGTTATGGTAGTTTCTTCTCATATAGTTAATATCTTAAACTTTTTGTTTTCTGGTTTCTGTTTTTCACCATATTGTCGAAAGTGTTTTATTCGCTTGGTTGTAAATAGAACTGCATCGCAATGAGCTATTCAAAGAAACTTCGTAAGCTTTTTTCTGCAGGTTATCAATTATCTCCTGAAGCTTTTACTTTTATAAGTAAATATTCTGAACAACTTGATGCAATTATTGATAGAATTCTTCTAGACAAGCCAAGTAAGGTGATTCTATCTATTGATGATCTTAAGGTGATATTAAAAGCAGAAAAAATAACCGATGATGAACAAACATTTTCTACCTCCACTCAAATTGTCAAACAGAAATCTCTTCAAGATGACACAATTAAACATTCTCGTGCTAAAATTCCTGAAAAATCATCTAAGGAGAGTACTACGAAATTTAGACGAGAAAAAGTAGAATCAGACTTGGAAATAATTTCTTCACTGCGAGAAGCTAAATCTTCAGCCGCTGCAGCTAGTTTTCGTGATTATTTTCTTAACAGGTATGATACTATAAATAATATTTTCAAAAAACGTAGGGACATAACAAACAGGGTAACTACAGAAAACCTTTCTGCAAGCCGAGAAAAGGAGAAAATTTCATTAATTGCACTAGTGTATTCTAAAACAAAGTCTGGAAGAGGCCCTATAACTTTTGAATTGGAGGATCCATTTGGGAAAGTTAAGGGTAGTGCGCAGTTCCCCAACAACGACTTGTTAAAGAAAATTAACTGTGTTTTGAATGATTCAGTTCTTTGTTTTATTGGTAATTGGAAAAATGGTGTATTAAGAATTAGTGACATATTATGGCCTGATATTCCTCATGGACGTCGTCCCAATTACTCAGATGAAGATGTTTTCTTTCTTTTTCTTTCTGATATGCATGTAGGCTCAAAGTTTTTTGATGGGAACCTTTTTAGAAAAACAATTAATTTTCTAAATGGTAGTCTTCAATCTGACAAACATAATCGTCTAGGTGAGAACATTAAGTATTTATTTGTTGCAGGAGATCTTGTCGATGGCGTAGGCATATACCCAGATCAGGCAGATGACCTTGTATTTGAAAATATACATCTCCAATATTTACTTGCATTTGAATTTTTCGAGCAAATACGAAGCGATGTTGAAATCATTGTTATTCCTGGTAATCATGATGGAGCAAGAACTGCTGAACCTCAAACTCCTATTCAAAAGGAGTTTGCACCTGAGTTATATTCACTCGATAACATCCATATTTTAGGCAGCCCTGCTTATGTAAAAGCTCATAATGTTGAAATATTAATGTCCCATGGGAATTCAATTATTGACATAAATGAAGCTATTCCAAAAATTTCACATGATACATCAACACCTGCTATGATTGAAATGCTTAAGAATCGTCATTTAGTACCTATTTATGGAAAGAGAACCCCTATCGCCCCTGAAGCTATAGACCAACTGGTTATTACACGAATTCCAGATATTTTTCATACTGGTCATACTCATATTGCTGGAGATGATAGTTACAATGGTGTCACAGTGATTAACTCAGGAACACTGCAGCTTCAAACACCTTATCAAAAAAGCATGAATATTAATCCCAATCCTGGATTAACTTATGTTGTGAATTCAAAGAATTTACAGCGAACAGCAATTGATTTTAAGACTATTCAGTGACTTCTCTCTTATTTTTTTTACTCTTGAAGAATCTCGTCTTCATCTATTTGGACATAAGAAAGTATGTCAGCAATTTTTGTAGCGTGGCTTGAGAGCACAGCTATGGCCGTTTTAAATTCTTCTATATCACTTGTTCCACCTACTATGTGAAAATCTCCAATTGACTTAAGTATTAAGAATCCATTATTTCCTCTAACCATTACATCATTAATAGGTGAGAAATTTAGTCTCTCTAGCGCTAATCTCGCAGCTGCAACAAGTGCTGCACCTATAGCAGATAATTCGGTTGAATTAGCTTTTTTATCACCTGCATAAAAGGCAATTCTATCCCCTGTTGCTGTTAAAATAGCCAATGCTTCTAATCTAGCTTCTTGAGTTATGTCTTTCAATTCTTTTGCTAATGCGTAGGCAACCTTTCTTTCTAATCTCATCTTTACCTAATTCTTTTTAAGAAGACACTATATTAATTAATCTTATTGTCAAGTTCACACATTTTCTATTTTCGACACATGTTTTAGTAGCTTTCTCTTAAAACCAACTTGATAAGTAATGTTTTTAAACGCCTTTCTTTTACTCATTTCAAATACTAATAGAATTTAATTATAGTTATTTAAAGGTGAAATAATGTCCAGTGATACAGGTATACGTGGTATATTGAGTCGTTTTTGGGATAGAATCGTAGACCACTTTGAAGATTATGAAATTAACAGAGAATCACTTTTACATAAGTTAAGTTTGCTGTTTATTCTTGCAGTTGGTATAATTATTAGATTTTTCCCTCTCATAAGAGGTTATGATCCACTAATCAAGGCATTTGATCCCTATGTTCAGTTAACAAGTGCAGAGTTCATAAGTCAAAATGGTTTTGTAGATTTTATTAGCTGGTTTAAAATGGATTCTTGGTATCCATATGGTTTTCATGCAGGTAAAGAACTTTACTGGGGCGTTCCTTTAAGTTCAATAATAATTAAGTGGTTTTTAGGTATTTTATCAATCAATGTAACAATTCAACAAGCAGCATATTTTAGTCCTGTTATTTATGGTTTTTTAACAATACTAGTTTCATATTTCTTAGGGAAAGAAGCCATTAGTCCAAGAGCTGGGTTATTCACAGCATTTTTCATGTCTTTATCTCCCGCTTATTTATCACGTAGCATTGCGGGGTTCTATGACAATGAATCTGTAGGAGTCCTGTTCCTAGTACTTACCCTCCTTTTCTTTATTAAAGGAATTAAACGTGGTAGTACTGTTTCTGCTTTCTTATCTGGAATAAGTTTAGGTATTTTAATTGGTAGTTGGGGAGCTTATAGATATATATTGGATCTTTTACCTTTAGCTGTTTTGTTCTTAGTTTTCACTCGGAAATTGTCCTATAAACTAATAAAAACTTATACAATTACAATAGTTACCTCACTTGGAATTGGTTTTTTACTTCCACGAGTTGTGCGTAATCAATTTTTCAATATAGAAGTGATGATTCCCGTTCTTATGATAGGGTTATTGATTTTTGTAGGTATAATTCAAAATATATCGCGTAGCCTAAGTGAAAAAACTTTCAAAAAGATTCTAATTGTAGGTGCAATAGGGTCAGTGGTTGTTTTAGCCATTCTTATAGGTATATTCCTTTCTCTTGGAATATTTACGAACATTGCTGAAAAATTCTGGGCTGTGATATTACCAGGAGGAAGGTTAAATATTCCTATAATTTCTTCTGTTAGTGAACATCAACCTATTACGTGGAGTGGAATCTTCAATAATATTCATATAATGGTTTTTCTTATTCCCTTGGGTATATACTATTGTTTGAAAAAACCAACTAATGTGAATATCCTTATCCTAGTATTTGGTCTTACTACTATTTATTTTTCAGGCTCAATGGTGCGTTTAGTCTTACTACTAGCACCAGCCGCTTCATTACTAAGTGCTATGGCTATTGATAAACTGCTTTATCCTTATTCCTTAAGTGCTCACGGAAAAATGGCTCTTACGAAGAGGAAACTGCGAATAACTAAATCTATTGGAAGAGATGAGGCAATAATTGCCTATGTTGTAATATTCGGTTTACTAGTAACTTTCTCAATACACAGTATAACAACTGCTGATAATTTAGCACGTATTGAGATGGCCCCTGTATATTATCAAAACGGTCTTCCAATCACTGATTGGCAAGAGGCTCTTCTATGGTTAAGACAAAACGCTCAATCCGATGGTATAGTAACAAATAGCCCATCTGTGGTTTTAAGTTGGTGGGATTATGGTTACTGGATAACAAATTATGGAAACGCCACGTCGCTTGTTGATAATGCCACTACAAATAAAACCCATATAGGCGTTGTTGGAACAATGTTGATGTGGGATTTCACTGAATCAATTAAACTTATGTACAAATACAATGTTAAGTATGTATTAGTTAATAGTCAAGCTGGAATGAGTGGATTGGGTTCTGATTTAGGTAAAGCTGTGTGGTGTATTAGAATAGCTGAGGCGACTGTTCCTCAATTTGGAGTTGTTGAAGAGGATTACTACGGATTAAATGAACAAAACACAGCAAATGTCTATCAAAGAAAATTCTATGATTCGGTTCTTTACAGATTGATTGCATATGATGCAGATACCGGTCACGCATTTGATCAATCAGATATCAGCCCTATAGGCCAAAATCCTGGGTTGATGGAATATGCGGTAGAATATCCTGTTTACAATTTGAAAGGTGTGGATGGTTTCATCTATTTCAATGAAGTTTTTCGTAGTTATGGCCTTGCCTCTAGTCCTGATATGGCACGTAATTATCCTCTTGTCCGAATCTTTGAAGTGAATTATCCTCCAAACATTGCACAGTTATCTGCTGAATTGGATACTGCCTATCCTAGTTCCTAAAATTAAGATTCTTTTCCCTCCTTTTTTTTCTGTTCTTATATAATAATAAGTTTGGAAAGAAAAGCATTATTGCTATCTCTAAAGTAGATAGAAACAGCTCTGTGTACCATTTTCTGTTTTTTTTCAAATATGAATACAAAACCAAAACCAAAATGCTTTTAATAAAACGAATTTGGTTATTTTATCAAGTATAACCTATGCTAGTTATTAGTAAAACCAAAAAAGGTGTAGGAAAAATGAGTTCAAAAGAGAAACCCCATTTAAATCTAATAATCATTGGGCACGTAGATCACGGTAAGTCAACCATGACAGGTCACTTGTTATATGTTTGTGGAAGTGTATCTGATAGAGATATCCAAAAATTCGAAAAAGAAGCTGAATTGATTGGTCGTGGAAGTTTCAAGTTTGCTTGGGTGTTAGACAAACTGAAGGAAGAAAGAGAGAGAGGTGTCACAATCGATCTTGCTTTTTATAAGTTTCAAACTAAAAAATACTACTTTACAATTATTGATGCTCCTGGCCATCGTGACTTCGTTAAAAACATGATAACTGGTACTTCACAAGCAGATGCAGCTGTCTTAGTAATTAGTGCAGGAACAGGTGAATTTGAAGCAGGTATCAGCACTACAGGTCAAACCCGTGAGCATGCCTTGTTAGCCAAAACTTTAGGTGTTGATCAGCTACTTGTTGCAGTTAACAAGATGGATCTTGCTGAATATAAGCAAGAACGCTATGAAGAAATCAAAAGTGAAATGGAAAGAAACCTAAAATTGTTTGGTTTCGACACTAATGAAACTTTATTTATTCCAGTTAGTGGTATAAAAGGTGACAACTTAAATGAAAAAGCAGAAACAATGTCATGGTACAAAGGACCAACTCTTGTTGAAGCACTTGATACACTTACTGTTCCAGCTAAGCCTATTGATAAGCCACTAAGGCTACCAATACAAGATGTTTATAGTATTACAGGAATCGGAACAGTTCCTGTTGGTCGTGTTGAGACGGGTGTACTAAAACCAAAAGATGAGGTTATTTTCCAACCAACTGGTAAAACAGCTGATGTTATGTCTATTGAAATGCATCACGAAGATATTTCTGAAGCAATACCTGGTGATAACATAGGTTTCAGCTGTAAAGGTTTATCCAAACAAGATGCACGTCGTGGTGATGTAGTTGGGCATAAAACTAAACCACCAACAATTGCAAAAGACTTCATAGCTCGAGTTACAGTTATCCGTCATCCTTCTGCCATTGCTGCAGGATATACTCCAGTAATCCACTGTGGTACTGCACAAGTTGCTGTAAGATTTGCTGAGTTAATAAATAAAGTAGCAAAAGGAGTAACAACTGATAAACCTGATTTCTTAAAGAATGGTGATTCTGCAGAGGTTCTGATGATTCCTACAAGGGATATGGCTATTGAACAATTTAGTGATATTCCTCAGCTAGGACGATTCGCAATTAGAGATATGGGACAAACGGTTGCAGTAGGCATTGTTAAAAAGGTTACACCTAAGTAAAATTTGGTGAATTTCATTTTTTTCCTCTTTTTTTATTTAATATTTTTTTAGTATGTTAAGAGAGCTAAATCGTAAAAAAATTCCATCACTTTTGGCAACTTCATTCGTACTATTATGAAACTATTCACTAAATACTCTTTTTACCTTGTTTAAAAAAAGCATTAAAGGCATCCACTAAACTATTAGATTCTTTTATTACGTGATAACTTTCAAAGGATTCAACTTTCCTTTCTTTTGAATCATTGGAATTAAGAGATGCAATCCTAGTTCTTCTAATATTTCCTTTACCATCAACGGCGATCACAAGTGTATGATCATTTGCATGCATTAAGACGAAATTGAACAACTGGTTATCTCTCATATCGTTAAGGTGCTGTTTATCTATTCTGCATTCCAGTATTTTACCACATTTTTCGCAAGTGATTGATTTAAGTATATACTTCTCTTCTTGAAACATTTTAATCACTTTGAATTGCTCTCTAAATTCTATTGTATTTTGAGATGATTTCCTCACTTAAACTCTGTTTCTCTTTAATTATTTCAGATACAAGATGTTCAAAAGGTTCAGAGACATTAGCATTAAAGAGTCCACTTACAAGAAAGTGTTTCTTCAAATTGTACATTTTCATAAAATTGTGAATGTCTTCTATAGAAACTTCTGCTTCACCTAAATCTGCCTTATTACCAACTAAAATCTCAGGAATATTTGAATAGTTGTTATTAATAAGGTAATCTCTAGCTAAATCTACAAATTCATTAAGGTCTAATAGTGTTTCAATATCCGTTACATCATATACATACATTATACCTTTAATTCCTCTAAGAAAAACATCTATCATAAAGCGAAACTGTTTTTGGCCAGCAAAATCCCAAATTTGTAGAGTATAATAGTTATTTTGTAGTATGACTCTCTTAACAGTAATGTCAACACCTTTGGTCATTGTAATTTCATCAGGGTTATTTAGTTCTCCTGAGTAACTTTTTGATATTGTAGTTTTTCCTACAGATCCAAGCCCTAAAATTGCAATTTTCAGAATTTCTCCTTGTTTTGTGCTATATAAATTTCTTGAACTCATCATTTCTTTTACCTCATAAAAGATTTAAAACACCACATTTTTTTTTGAAAAACTAGTTTTACCTGCGATAAAACTATGAAGCGAAACTGAGGAGTAAATGGGTTGTCTATTGATAAGTGAAAATTCTCCTCCACCATAAAGTGTGATGAAAGGAACGTCTTCTCCTAGTGCTTTCTTTATCATTACATTTTCGTCTTCAATCTTGTCTCCTGCAATTATTAGCCTGTTTGAACAGTTAACAAATATACCAAAAAGTGGGTTGTCTATATTTTCACGAGCTTTGATTGCACATTCATATGCAGAACTTTTTATTCCTGATCCTGATTGAGTAAATAGCTCAGTCTTGAATGGTTTACCATTTAATTTACTATTTGGAATTGATGTGATCAATCCTTTTAATGCTGGATGACTTGCACAAACATAAGGTGAATATTCACCATTTTCAAGCTGCACAGCTGTCAGATATAGCAAAGATGCATATGAATATCTGCTAAATGCCTCATCATAGAGCTCCCTAGTCGTATCAATTTCATCTAAAAACTTATCACTTGCTGATTTATTATCTATTTTCTGAATATACCCTCCTTTTAAATAATCAGTAACCATGAAGTTTTTGTATTTTTGTGATCTATCAAATGTCCAACTATGACCAAATTCTAGAATGTCAGACGAAATCACTGTTCCCACTAGTGCATTTTGATATACTTGATTCCCTTGAAACTGAAAATTTGGATTTACATCCATTTCATAAGTTGCTCCTCCAATTAACTCATCAACACCGTTATTTGATAATATTTCTAGGATTACATCTGCATATTCAGTAACTCCATATCCTTGTTTCCCCATATTTTTTTGTATCAGAGCCCCTATAACTCCGAAAATCCTCTTAAATTTATGTGCAAAAAACGAATCCATGGGTTTCATATCTTCCATTGCACCAGGAAGAAAATTTGGTCCTGGTGTTATGATAAAACCAATTTTTGATTTTAGTAAAGTGTTTTTATATTTTTCTTGTATTATTTTAGCTCCCTTTTTTGGTTTAGTTCTTATATTGGAATATGCAAATGGTTTTTCAAAATGAATCTCGTTTGATTTTATTGCCATTACAGCGCATCCTTGGACAGTAGGTTTTTCATCCGAAGTGACCACAGCTGGAAACGTTCCCCCCATGATATTTTCTGTGCCACTTTCTTCTTGAATTTTTAAAAGCGCTTTTTGGTAATCTTCCCTGTTTTTATAACTCGAAGTTAATGCTACCAAAATAAAATTTGGTGTGCCATTGATATCAGATATAACATTTTTCACTATATATTTTGTTGTTTTATGTATAGATCTATGGCTTATGGTGGAAGTACTTATTTGCATTGGTGTTCCCTCATAAATATTGAGAAATTAGTGAGGATTTTCTTTTTGACTCTATAGATAACAAACTCATATTTGCATTATGAGTTGCTAATGTTGTTAGTATTGTAACATTATCTACAATAAAAAACAAAATATTTGTTTCGTTTAACTCATAGGTCACTTTTTTCAGGTTATTTGTTTTCATTTCCAATGAAACCTTCTCTACATTTGATTTGCACCATTGTAACACTCTAATTATATGGTCGCAGTTTTGTTCATTGAATGCAGATTTCATTACGCTGCCATCAATCCTGAAGAGAACTGCAGCGTTAACATCATCAAGATGTATTAAATCCTCTAATTCTGATTCAATTCCATAATTTGGTTTCATGTTCTAACCTCTTGCAAGATTTGTGGATCTGTCAAGGTTTTTACTAATTCTACATTGAAATTTTGTTCTTTCCCAGATCTATTTGACAAGATGTTTTGAGCAATTTGAGCAACGATTCTTTTTTTTGGATCCCTTGCTTTTGCCATGCTTTTTATTTTGATTAGTAATTCGTTATAATTATTTTCAGTTTGTAGTACCTTTCTTTCTTGTTCAATGATTGAACTTGTGTCAATCTCTATTCCTAGACCATTGACAAAAGATAGTGGATAAATGCCTTCGTGGTGTGGGGTTTTTCTGGACTTTATGATTTTGCAAGTCCTGTTATATTTTCCTCCTAATCCTAAACTCTGGATATGAACAACGTTATCAGAAAGGTAAATTGGCACTCTAATCTCGTTTGAGCCAATATCTGTTTGACCAAATGCATTAGGTTCTTCGACCGTTTGTAAAACTGTTCCTAATGAACTAAGGTGATAATAGGCTTTTGTCAGTATTTTTCTCTGCTCTTTTTCTGATGGAAATTCCCAAAGGATTGGTGTTAATGGATCTAAAACGATGCGTGTATGTCTTATGTTTTGATGTCTAAGTTTTTGTGCTAGAGCTGGTAGGATATTAGTCATAAATTCTACTATTTTCTCACTTTCCACTAGATGAATAAGATCAGAAGCATCATGGGTTATATCATCAAAACTTATTCCTAAAGATTTTGCTTCAGAAATCAGTTTTGAAGGACTCTCTTCAAAAGAAAGATATAAAATATGATCCCCTTCTAATAATCCTTGGTAAATATAAGAAAGAGCAAAAGTAGTTTTTCCTGTTCCACTGCTTCCTACTATAGAGCTCACAGAATTTTTAATTAACCCTCCATGTAGAAGCGTGTCTAATCCTATAATACCTGATGGTATTCTTTCAATTTTTGTCATAAGTATCGATACTTTTATTGTATTTACATAAATAAACTCCACACTTTTATCTTTAATTCAAACTATTTTAACACAGATGCATGCCTTCTCCAACTAAAACCAAGAATTTTTGTATTTTTGGTTTGAGTAAAGAGACTATTTCTATCTGTTAATCAAAAGCATATCCTCTCTTTGAATCACAAGATTTTAAAGATACTTGTATTATTTATTTCGAGAGATATGAGTGCATTTCTGAGGAAATTGTTAGGCTTTTTCAAGAGTGAAGAAACTAGGTTCATTCAACTTTTCAAAGAAGAAGTAGAATTAAAGAAATTTGTTGATTTAAAAAGTATCCCAAGCAAGGTTTCAAAAAGAAAAAGACTACTTGTTGTTGATGGTTTTATTTCTTCAAAAAAAATAGAGGGCGTGCTTATTGTAAAATATATGCATTTTCTTTCAATTAAAAATAGCGAATATTCTAGACTTAAAACCACTCTTAAAAGCAAAGGAACACTTGGATTATCTATTCTTCAAGAAAAATGGTCGGTAAAAATTAAAATCATTAACTCATTTTTACAATCCATTGAAAAAGGGGTAATGGGAAGTAAAGATTACTTTACGGATCAGTATTTGAAAAATAAAATAATAACAACTTTAAGAAATGTGGAAGAGGAATGTAATTTAGGTGAATTAAGTGATGATATGCAACTCTCTCTAACTCAAATAGTTGCAAATGTTAGGGAATTAATCAATGAGGATAACATTACTGGAGTTGTTAAGGACAATTCAATTTATATGAGCGCTGATTCCTTTGAAGAACTATTCTTAAAGCATATAGAGGAGCGAATTAGTACTGTAACTGAATTATCTTTCAGTGACATAGCTAATGCTTTGGGTGTTTTAGATGAAAACATTGAAACTTATATTATGAAGCATGTAAAAGAAAATCCTAATTTAATCGTAGTATATCCACTGGAGAAAAAAATTATAATTAAGAAATAGCTGTTAACCAACAATAATGGTTAAAAACAGTATGGTGGAAAGCTATTCAGCAAGTTATGAGGAAAAAGTGTTGTAAAATCGATGGAAAAAATGCCTATGAATTTGCGAAAAACCCCTTAAAACTCACATTAATACAACTTTAAACATTATTTATTACTAGGTACGAAATCTTTAAAATAGTATTTAATTCTTTGAACGATAGATAAATATGCCTAGCAAATTACCTTGGATATTTCCGGGAATTCGTAGACCCACTTTCAGTTTGCGTCAAATTTCTTTCAGAATACCCACAAGGATACCTAGAAGTTTTCTATATATTGTGATATATGCTATTGTATTCTATATTTTCAGCGGTGGAGCTTATGATATAGTGAATAAAGATACTCTCATAGCTATTGGTCAATCTGGTAATAACCCTGTCTTTGTTTCTCCATATCCACATCATCAATATCTTATAGAAGGACTGGTTGCTGGTTTTATTTTTGCTTTTGCCGCTCTAAGTTTATATTTATTCGATTATGCGACAAAATTTGCTTTTGATGTCAACACCGCACAAAAACTTGAATTTTTAGCAGCTATTCTAGTCATTATATGGTATGTTACAATTATGGTATTATTTAACCGTAAAACGGGGTAATAAAAAACTGACTAATCTTGCCATACACGCTTTAACAGCATAAGAGGAGATGTAAAGGTAGAGGAAAAATAAAATCTTTTTTTCTACGGATTTATATGTGAATTTAAACATATAGAGGTAGAGATAGTGCGATCTTCATCACTTACCTGTTTCGCAACTCCACAAGTGATTGTTCCTCAGTAAACTCTCTATGAAACAGGGAACCTAGCTAGTTTTGTGTTGATAAAACACTAACTACAATGGAAAAGTCTTCATGATTACCCCTCAACGCACGTGAGGGGTCAAGGGTGAAACCCCCTTCAAACGGCGGTTAAAAAACCTCTGGCAAGTCTAACCAAGTTTCATAATGTGCGTAAAACTGAACAAAAGCATATTTTTTATTCTTCCTCTTTTATTTCAAACAATTTCAATTCCTGTGCTAACAAGTTTGTAAAGTACCTCATTGTTTTTTGATTTAGCTCTCCAAATACCTTTATTTAATAATTCTACCATAATTGCATTATCTGAATAATGTTCAATTATAGTATTTAGAACTGGGATAAATTTTTTTCTTTTGTTGATTGTACGGTACAAAACTTGGTTTGTAAGTAATATTGGCGTTCTTAGTTTTTTGCTTATTAAATTTAGATATGCCATCTGCATTGCTAGCATTTTGTGAGGCAACATCATATTATCCTCCTTATCCGGTATTCGAAAATGATTCGTCATACCGTTTATTGCTATAAAACTGCATTTAATCTGTGCTAAAAAATTGTGGAGTTTCATGATATTAAGAAATTGACTATTTTTTTCAGGCGTTCTTATTATTATAATATTTTGAAGATTTATTTCATTGTCTATTATTATTTCTTTTAAGCGTTGTGCGCTGAAATTCATCTCACAATCAAAAATAATTGCCTTTTCGTTTTTTTTAATACTTCTACAAACATTATAAAGTAAAGTTGTCTTTCCTGAATTTGGAGGGCCAGCTATGTGGGTTATACCTCGAGGTGTTTTAATTCCTTTGAATAGTCCTTGTAACACCAACTCACCTCAAAATTACTCAAATATTGATTATTTTTAGTATATGATAAGTTTTTTCTATAACCAACTATGCACCATTGTTATTTTCTTGTTTTTAAGTAACGATTATGAAAACAATTAGTGAAATAAGCAGAATTGCAACTCCCTTTCCAATTTTTCTTAGATTTCTTTGGTCTCTGTATAGTATTGTTTTACAAACCTTTTCGCTAATTATTGTGATACCAAAAAAAATCCCGCACTTTCCTATGTAATATATAACCATTTTAAGGATATTCACAATAAGTTCCATTATGTCATTTCCTGCATCAAACGGAATAATTTGCACCACATCTTATATTATTGAATTGTTTCACTGCTTTTAAGCTGCTATTTTCAGAAAATTCATCATTCCAGGTTATTCTTATTGAAATTGTTTTATTCACCGCTGAACAAAGATGACTGATCTTGCCATAAGCGTTCTAACTACATAAATGGCGACGTAGAAGAAGAATAAAAACTAACTCTTTTTTTCCACTGGTTTCTATACGAATTTAAACAAATATAAGTAGAGATAGTGTAGTCTTCATCACTTACCTATTCCGCAACTTAGAGTAGCCCTTTGGTGCCTCACTGAACTGTTTCAAGATAGTGTAGTCTTTATCACCTACCTATTTTGCAACCGCACAAGTGGTTGTCCCTCAGTAAACTCTCCATGTGATACACAGATTTTAGTATCATCATTC
Organism: Candidatus Heimdallarchaeota archaeon; assembly: GCA_019057815.1. GTDB lineage: Archaea > Asgardarchaeota > Heimdallarchaeia > Heimdallarchaeales > Heimdallarchaeaceae > 18H4-34. The sequence continues at coordinate 159,393 of JAHLWR010000005.1, read as the reverse complement.
AAATTTTCATATTTTAATAAATGATATTCGTCTGACTTTATTTTGTTTTGCTAAAACTTTTTCAATCCTTAAATATGAAGTTCTTACATATATAGAGCATGGAACATCAATTATTATGTCTGTTTTTTTACAAAAGTGGAAATGATTATTAGCGAGTTTTAATAACATCTGTTTACCAGTACCAATCTCTCCACATCTTAAGCAAAGAATCATTTTTGATCCAGGTATATGTAACTTGAGTTTTATTTTACAAATTTCTTCATTTATATGAGTAAAATCCAAATTAACATAACCTTTAATATCTTCTAAAACTATTAATAATTCTTTTTTGTCTTTCTTTCTTTATCCTTGGCAATCTTAACACTCATTATAACTACAAACATAGTTATATTTCAACATTTATAATATTCTAATTTGCCATTTTTGACCATTTTTTGATGTCTAATTAAGAAATTCAAAAAGATTTACTTCCTTATATACTTCTTGTCTATAAACTTTATTGAATGCAAATGAACAAGAAAAAAAAGGTAATAAAAATGATAATGAAATTCAAAGAAGAATTGAAAGAAATAAGAAATTCAGAATTGTGTTTTGATAGATTTGATTTCTTTAACTACAGATGGAACAGCTTCTTACAAAGGAAAATACCTCATCTACAACAAACACCTATAATCATCGGAGTTTCGTTCAAAGCTCTATCTTTAAAGGAAAGGATTAATGAATATTTTCAAGATATACAGCAATTGGAAATGGAAATACACAAAGTATTATGGGAAGTAATAACCTTCGGAACAAAAATTTCTAAAGAAGTAGCAGGAGATAATTTCAAAAATAGAACTTATGGTCATTACCTATATCAAACTATCCAATTTATTTATAAAACAATAACAAAAATACTATTTAGTTAGAAAGCAAGGAACTAGAAAATAATTTATAAGAACTAAGAAATCACTTTCCTTTACCAATCATAAATCCCTCCTCTTTTAAGAAATTTTTCTCTATTCCAACCAACTTCTGATAAAGCTTCCAAAGGATCAGCTTCTAGAATAGAGCGACTATATTCATTTTCACTCACTTCATCATTGCTTGTTCTATTGTACATCCCTTTTTGTCATATCTTACGATATATCTTAATATTATGTTAATCAGCTCAATGAGAAGAAATACACCAATAATAGTAAAGATAATATTAATCCATGGATTATAGAAGAAAATTTTGCAAGAAAGGAAAAAAATTGGGAGAAAGAGAAATAAACTAAGCACTATTTGTGTTACGAAAGGAAGTGTACCGTAAATTTTTACATGTTCAAGGACATCTTTTGTGAAATATGATTTGAATTGATATTTTATTTTAGAATAAAAAACTAACGTTTTGGAATTGGATAAGGATGATTGTTCTTCCAATTTCATAGGTGGCTTTACTTCATTTGTATTATTCCTTGCTTCAGTATTGGGATAACGAAACGAATTTTTGCTGCTTGGCATTATTTCGTGTTTTGTTGTGTGGTAATTGTCTTCATTGTTTTCATCATTTTGTCTTTGAGAGGTATTTCTCAAATCAAGTGCTTCTTTATTCGAATCTAAGTGACGGATGAAAACTTGTTCAGTATGGTAATATTTTCCAAGAGCAGGATTGTTGTTGCAAAGTTCAAGAAGAAGTTTTTCTATGAGTTCTATAGGAATATCAGCAAGATCAGCAAGACGATGAGGACTTACAGGAACATTTGGACGAATCTTATAGACTATGGTAGTAAACAAGAGCATTTTGTACTTCTCACGTTCTTTTTCACTCCATTTACCAGAAGAAATAGAAGAGTTCCCTAGTGGATTTAAAGGGTTAAGGGATGGGGGGTAAGATTCGTTTTTTAATAACTTTACTTTCATCCTTCCCGTTTTCTTGAAATTATAGAAGACAAACTCATGTTTTTTTATAATCGCTTTTCCTAATTTTTTAGTGAAAAAGTGCATAATAAGAAAACAAAGGAAAAGGAGACCTGTATTCCAGATTGAGAAACTATGTGTGTTACGGGAAATATATAGAAAGAGTAAAATCCATGAAATAATAAAAGGAAACGTTAAGAGTTTTCCTAAGAGTTTTATCGCATCAAAATAATCTTCATAAAAGGTAGAACGAGTAACAAGAACGAAAATGCAGAATAACTCAAGGGTTGATAAATATACACAAACTGCGAAACTTAGATACCCCCAACTGAGTGAAGGAGACTTAAGCTCAAATATTCCATTTGTTGCTATTATATTCATTTGATCTGTTAGAAAATTGAGAACAACTACTTTGCCTGTTAGATAAAATAGACTAATAGGTAATAATATTGTTTTCAATATAGATATATTCTTTTCAAGTCTCCAACCTTTGACACTTCTTCTAAAATTAGAATAGTGTCCTCGATGCAAGTTATAGCCTTCCATTTGTAGCTCAACTATCTCTCCTCCTTCCATCAAATCCTCTTTTCTCTCCTTTTTTTTACTGAAAAAGTGCCAAATAAAAAATACAATCATTAAACAATCAACCCCATATTCAATACCCATAAAAAGAGGTTTTGAGGGGTTAATAGCATTCTTTGGTTCACTAGTTTCATCATTGACAGGATTGCTATAAGTTGGAAACCCAACAATTGTGGAAGGAATGAGGGTATATCGAACATTCTGTAAGGTAATCGCTGTCCCGCTCATATAGATTACAAGCGTTAACTCTACCTCGTGATATCCTCGAAGAATCGTTAATTCTTTAGTAATATTAATCTCCATTCTATCCTTGATACTGCCAAAGAATAATTTTTGATTGTCAACTCTTAGATTAATATCAATCTGTTCAACAGGAAAATAAGTTTCGGTGAACAAAATAAGTGATAACCAGAGATCGCATCTAGTTACATAAGACGTAGTATCAAATACATCAAAGTAAGTACGGGTAACGGTTTCAGAAATAGAAGAAGGAATTATTTCTTCTTTGGTAAACACACTCTCAAACTGTTCAGTTGCTTCATCTGTAAATTCGAGAATAGGTTTTATTTCTATTGTGCTAGTATTGAAAATGAAAAATATTCCTTCTCCTTCTACTGAGCCATGAATTCTAAATAGCAAAGGAACATCATAAGTAGTTGTATAAGTGTTAATTTCTATAGTTTGTGATTGACTCTGCTCACTTTCTGTCAGTTCTCCAGAATAGATTTCTATTCCTGAGTAAAGCTCATAATAAGCTGGAGAAATTATTGAACCTAAACATCCATAATTCAATTCTATATATAATGTCTGTTGATGATTGTTGCTTGCAACAGGTTTCAATATGGAAAGATCAAAAGTATAGTTTATTTCATCTCCTTCCCAATGGTTATAACTTAGAATGTTCTCTGGAAGGGAATCTTCAAATGAGAAGATAAATCCACCTATTTGAATGTCTGTAAAATGAAAAGTATCAACGCTCTTACTAACAACAAAATGGAAGGAAAGAAAGTTTAAGCCGGTATCTATTGGAAGAATAAAGGTTAAAGTAGTCGTTATTCCATCATCAAATTCTTCTGTTACTACAACTTGATTGTTGAGTTCAACTTCAATATATTGCGAGAAAGCTGTAAAGGAATTTGAAGAAAAGGAAAGTGAGACATTAAGTTTATCTAATTCTTTCGCGTTATAAAACGCAGTCATCATACTCCTAAACACGGGCGATGCAATGCTTCCTCCAAAGGATAAAGAATTGGGGACAGTAGGAAGAGCAGTGGTTGTATCTGATAAAAAAGGAATTTCAACTGCTTTGATTGCTGTTGTGCAAAATATTTGTAATGAACCTGAATGAAAATAAGATGTTTGACCTTCACAAGTTATTGTCAGATTCATTGTTCCGTTGAATTTAACTGGATAAACAAATGCTTGCGTCAAATTATGTTCTTGTTGGTCTTGATATAAACGTGAGATTATAAATTCAATCCCCGCACCATCGAATAGAAAGACAACTTTTAATGATCCATCGGTTTTATCCCCTTCTTGTTTGAAAAAGAGATTAAAGCAGTTAAAAACATCAAGTTCAATGTGAGAGAGTTCAACAGTAAAAGATTGATTGCTAAAGGTTGAGTTATACTCAAAAACAATATCTTGGGGAAGGAGAGTTATAGCGGAATTTTCCAGATAGGAATTAGAATGTTCTTCAGCGTTAACTCTTTGGAAAATCATGGATACAAGTATCAACAATATGAAGATTTTAATCTGAAATGAAGTTTTTCTCTTTTTCGCTTCTTTTTGTGATATATGTTTTTTAAGAATAGATATAAAGAAAGAAAATACTTCACTTCTTTTCCTTGAATCTTCTCTTAATTGCTCAATCTTCGTTTTCAGTGACTTTCACCTATCTTTACCAAAACCGCAAGAAAGAAGAAAATTCACATTCTTAATTCTCTTCAATCTTTTGTATTTACCCGCTTATGTTAGAACTCATTTATAAGCAAGGAGAAAAATATGAAATGTAGTAATAAAATTCTCTTAATGTATGTCTAAAAACAATTTTTATTGATTAACCTATTCAATATTGATAAGCTAGAGACAGAAGCTCAAAACAATTCAGTTAATTTAATACAACCAAAATACAAGGTAAAGAAAATTACTGATAAAAGAAACCTACGAATAGAAAAGAGAGAAGAAATCTTTTTTATTTTTTTTTTATGTATTTCTCCATTAAAAATATCTGTTTTATTTTTTTTCTCTTGTAAAGTAGAAATTTCATGTATCTCTTCATTGACAGTATCTGAAATTTTTGTAGACTGTGACCTGGTATTTTGCCTGGTAATAGTTCTTCAAAGCTTTTAAACTACTTTTTTATTTTCTGATTTCTTCTGTCTCAATTCTAGTTTCGTGAAGTAATTCTAAGAATTCTTTGTAAGTGGAAAGAAAGGAATTGAAAATCGAAATAGCTAAAGAATTAAATAGAATAATTGAATTAAAGTTATTTAACGAAATAGATCAGGAGGTATTATCATGTATTTAGATGAAAACATAGCAAGATTAAATAGAAAATATAATCCTATTGGATTTGAATTTAAAAAAGAAGGAGAAATTATTCGACTTATTGAAAATCCGGCATATTTGCTCAATAAACATCCAAAATTGAAGGAGTATTTTAGAAACACTTTCAAATTGACATTTAACAAGACTTATCTATGGCATATTGATTACGAAGGTGTTAATATACTAGAAACAATCAAGTTTAAAACTGAACCATCTAAGGATATTAATGAATTGAAAAAAGAATTCAACCAGTTATTAGATTTAGTAGAAGAAGATTCTTTGAAAACTTCAATGAAAGATTATTTTGCTGGGAACGAATTATTTTTTGAAGCGCCTGCTTCATTAAACTTTCATCATGGATATCGCGGAGGGTTATTAGAACACACAGTTCAAGTATTGAAACTTACTTTATTGGTTGTTGAGAATCTAGATGAAGATATTTTGGTAGATAAGGATTTAATAATAGCAGGTATTATTCTTCATGATATAGGTAAAATTAATTGCTACCAAATCGAAAATGAAGCGATTTTAAGGACACAAATCTATATTGAACAGAATCATATTGTAAATGGTATCAAGGTTGTTTCTCAGAATATTGTGTCTGAAAAATTAGATAAAATAATCCATATTATTGCAAGCCACCACTATTTACCAGAATGGGGTTCACCAGTTGTTCCAAAATGTAATGAGGCTTGGATTATACATTTTATTGAGAATTTATCATCAAAATTGATGGGTTGAAAATAGAAAAGCGATTAAAATTGCTTATTATGGATATAAAAAGCAATTAAAAGAGAAATAAGCAATTCAAAACCACCTATAGAGTCGGGCCATCTTTGCGTATGCAATTTATTAGGTGCACATACAAATTTTACCTATGCTTTTTATGAAGGACTTTATATTTAAGGAAATCTAAAAGGGTAAATATTGTATAGAATATTCGATATTCTCACTTTTTTTGCATTATTGGTTGAAATTGTTAGTAATCCATTTTTGCATCCGGAATAACTTTTAGAGTGTTCATATACCTAAATTTCATCATAATTGAAAAATTATGCCCTTTAGGTGTAGGAGTAGGTTATTTTATGTTATTAAGCTAGAGACTAATATCTATGTTAATTCAGTAAGTTTAGCAAAACCGAAGTACAAAACGTAAAAAATCATTGATAGAATAAACCAACGAAGAGAAAAGGGAGAAGTTTTCTTTTTTATATCTATTTTATGTTCCTCTTCTTCAAAAGTTTTTGTTTTATACTCCTCTTTGTTGAGGGTATCTGATGTTTCGGTGGAGAGTTGATTTAGATTATGTAGAGTAGCAAAGGAAAACTTTGCTATACTTATAAAACAACAAATAAGGAAAACAATGGAAAGGATTTGACAAATAAGATTAATCCATGAAAAAACTGAATGGTTTGGTATATTGTCCCTAGTAACTAACATAAAATTCTTAGGAAAATACTTGTAGAGTGTGCTAAAAAGCATTAACATAAGTATTCTGGTAGTGAAGAACAACATAACAATCAAGCTTATTTTTGCCAAAGCTGCAAATGAAGGTCGTCTTTCCTTGATGATTTCATCATTGATAGAATCCTTTCCTCCTATCACAGATCGGAAGAAATATTGAAATTTCGTCAGTGATTGAGTTTTAGGTTTGGAATTCCTTTTCTTTTCTTTACCCAATGCATAACGTAATGAATGATATGAAAAACCGACTATGGCTAGATACAAAGCTGCACGCGAAAAGTAATCTACATCACGATATACTTCACACCAAAAGAAGTTAATTATTTGGGGATAATTAAAATAAGGATTCAGAGCAGTATAGGCGAATAAAGCTATTGAAATGAATAACGCAATGAAGATTTTATTCTTCATTTCACTGTGTTTTGATTCAGCATGATCCATCCAGCTTTTTGGCACAAATAGAGATCCAATAACGATAAAAAAAATCAATGAACCAAAAACAATCCCCGTTAGCATCCAGTCTATTTCAGTTTCTATGCTTAACACATCTACAAATTCTGTGAAAATTACTGACGATCTTCGATCGTAAAATAATATAGTTATATTGTAAGTACCAACTAACTTTGGCAAGGGAACGATTAGAATGCGTTCATTACTAAATAAAACACGCGAACTATCGATTTCGCATTTTTCTGTTACTTCATTACCATTACACCAAACTTGAAAACCTATTGGTAATGCGATTCCAGAAATGAAAAAATCGGCATGGTTAAAGCTTTCAAGTACTTTAACACTTATAATTTCTATTTCCTCCACAGAACCACCTAATACTAAACTACTACAATTGCATACTACAGTGAGTACTACTAGAAGTGCAAATAGTTCTTTACGCATTACTTATTAAGCTTCAAAATACATTAAATACTCCACACTTTTTCATCTATGTTTAAAAGATAATTAAAAACTTCTATTTACTCTTATTACTCCCTTGTAAAAAGAAAAAACCTTTATTAAGCTATCATAGCAGAAATCCCATTCCTTTTGGTGGGGGTAGTTCATTCTATTTAGCATTTAGTATTCGCTTTACTTCGTGTCTAAAACCATCATCATTATTATGTTTATCTCTTTTGATTTCGTGTAACTCTTCACCTTTTTTTAATAATTTCCTCTTTTTCGATTTATAGATACCTACAATTATTGCAAAAGTAACACTAAAAACTAGTAAGCCTAAAACAAATAAATTGAGATTTTTATCGAATGATGTGTTATTATTAGATTCACTGTTTTCTTCCGATTGGGACTCAAACTCCACATAACCTACACTTTCATCAGTATTTACAATCAGCAAGTGATATAAACCTTCTTCGAATGTTATTAATCCTTCAACGTGTGTATAATTATAAAAGTAATCAACATTAAATCTGAATGATTTTAAAACACCTCTTTCAATATCAACTAATGATTCTTGAACAACTTCTAGGGTGTATATTAGTTTTTCATCATAAGATTTCCCGTCTATTTTCTCACAATAATAGTTTTTTGAAGTGAAAAAATTTTCATCTAAAGTAAATTCTAAAGCTTCAGTTACATTAATGAACATCCATTCTTCGCTATCATTTGTGGATTGAATATCTTGATTGCAATATTGGTGATCGTTTTTCACATAATTGTAGTATTCTTTAAAAAAATCAAAATTTCCTGCTTCATTAGTGAATGTGACAGGAGAAATAAAGAAGTCTCCTGATCCCCAACGATACAATTTTAAGATACTTAAAGAGTTTCCAATACTAATTCCATTTAAATATATATCATACCATTCATAATTACTTGAAGGATCATCAGGATCTTGTAGAATTTTTAATGTTATATTATCCTCATTCTGTAATTCTACGCCCTCTACAATATAATGATGATAATCAGTATACGAACCATTAATTTTTTCGAGATGGACTTCCCATTCTAATGTCTGATCAATTTCAAGAAAATTGGAATAATGAAACTCTCCGCGAGGATATCCTGCATTACAAGGTTCAATTAAGAGACTAATTATCAAGAATCCAATTATTATACCTTTTGTTATGTTAACAAAGCGATCAGTGTTTCTTTTGATTAACATCGATTCTTTTATTATTACAACTTATTTAAAGACCACAAAATGTTATTAGTCCCTTTTTTCTATCACTTTTTACACTTAAAAAATAATTCTATTTTATTAATTAAAGTTATATACTAATCATAACAACTAATATTGGTTTATTATGAAAATAAGAAGTTTAACATTATCAAATTATCAGTGCTGGAATGGAGATTATTACTTCGAATTTGATAAATATAACTGCTTTATTGGAGAAAACAATGTTGGAAAATCTGCTATACAAGACGCCATAATTGTTAACATCACAAATCAATATATATCTTTAAATGAAATAAATAGAGATAATTGGTCTCAAGCTAGAATAATTTTGAGTATTAGTTTAGAAGAAAATGATGTGAAAATAATAATCCAAAACTTGTTTCCACATATGGACGATTTTACAAGAGCTTTTTTGAAAGTAGCCAATGCTAAACGTGATTTTTGGCACAATTTAGTTATTTACAATATTAAAGTAACTCCTGATTATTATAGGGAAGATATACATGAAATATCTAATGCTAAATTTTTGGGAGTTTGGCAAGAAGAATCGCCCGATCCTATTCCTTTCAATACGTTCTTACGAAAGGAAATAGACAGAAGATCAGATATGCTTGGTTCTGGATCTGATTTTGAAGGAGAAATAACTAAACTAGAAGATTGGGTAATAAGATTCATAATGCAAAATATAGTATTCATTCAATCAAAAAGACAAATAAAAGAGTCTGAACATATAAGTGAAAACATTAATGTAGGGTTAAAGGCAATTATAGATAGCCATTATTATATAAATGACGGAACTAATTTAAGAAGATTATTACTTAATGTAGCTTTATCAGAGGATGATGAAAAGAAAAAATTATACCATAAGTTTCAGGATATTGTCAACGAATGGAGTTTTTCAGTAGGAAGACCAGATATTACTGCAGAGACAGGAGGGGGGATAAATCTGATATTTCGTAATGTGGGAAAAAAACCAATATCTATGCATGAACTCGGAGATGGTTTAAAGGAAGCAGTAATCATTGCTGCCATTTGTATCACCAATCCTGAAAAAGTGATAATTATTGAAGAACCTGAGTTATATTTACATCCGAGAGCTTTGAGAGAACTTCGAAGACTTTTTATTGAGGATATTGAAGGTCAAGTAATCTTATCAACACATAACCCAATTCTCTTAGGTGAAATTGAAGAGGGAGTAAAAATTTTTAAAATAACAAAAGATCAAAATAAAATGAATGTATCTGCCATAAGAAATATGAACGACTATATTGAATTTAAGAACCAATTTGATCTAAGAAATAGTGACTTCTTATTCTATGATTATTTAATTTTCGTAGAAGGAAAGTCAGATTATGGTGCTTTTAGTGAATGGATAAAAGAGCTCTTTGGTAAGGAAAAATATGTTGGAATAATAAAATTTGGTGGTTCAGGGGAAATATCTGCAGTTTTAACTCTTTCTTTTATGCTTCAAATGAAACTATGTTTCAAGTATATAATTATAACTGATAGAGATGATTTTAGTCCAGATGATAAAAGGCAAGAAATTACCGACAGAATGAAAGGCAAAGATAATGATTTAGTGAGAACAATAGGTGAGGAAGAAATTAAAAAGTATCTCTATATTCTTAAAAAGAAAAATCTAGAAGAATATTTTAAAGGAGCATTGCGCGTGATTGCAGAAGATTGGGAGATAGAATCCGAAGAGTTGTCTAAACTATATAACCCAAATAAAACCATGATTTCAAACATAAAAAATTTTGAAAAATCCTTTAACAAAACCTTCAAAAAAAGTAGGGACATTCCAAGATGGGCAAGTAAAATGAGAAAAGATGAAATTGATCCTGAAATAAAGAATTTGCTTGAAGATATCTTGGATGAATAAATCAGATTATTAATACTGGTCTAATTATTGTACTAATTTTTCGAAAATTAATAGAATGTACATGTAATATCTCCAAGTAACATTAAAATATTGAAATTTGTTACTACAACTATTAGAACCCACAAGACGTTATTTACACTCTTTTTCTGTCGTTCATAGATTAGAATATTTTTTGAAAATAGATTATTATATTAATAAAACTTGATGTTGTCAGATGATGTGAAAATTAATCTTGATATACTAAAAGAAAATTTGCACAGTATGAATCTGACATAAACTCACAAATAGGTATTCAGATTGAAGAATATATTTAAGGTGTAGTTAATATTTGAGAATATATTAATCGACTTTTTTCACAATAATTACGCTTATACAATCTTGTAAAGATATCTCTTATTTTTTATGGTAAAACTTTTAGATATTAAGAAATTATACATAATTTTGGGATTTTAATTTTATTTTTTGTTAATTAACATATCTGCAATAGCATGTTTTCCTTGATAAGCAAGAAAAAGACTTTTCTCTTTTGATATTTCCTCAATAAGATAGTTGTTTATTCCTTTACATAATTTATTTGTTCCAGATTTTGCAACATTTTCGATTTTACACACTCTAGTGGCAAGGTCAAGTATCATTCCTCGTTCTAAACTTTCCAAAGTTTTTTGTGGATTTTTCTTCCAAGATTCTATAAATAACTTAATGTTTTTTTGATTATTTTGTGCTTGAATCCCGCTTTTTCCTAATGCAATCGCTAGTTGGTCTGTTTTTGAGGAAAAAAGAGGTTTTAATACTTTTTTAAGGATTTTATTGATAAGTTCTTCATATTGTACATGTCTAAGCTCATGTGTTTCATGTTTAGCTAATAAATCTTTAAGTAATTGTTGTGTACTATTATGCTTAATATAAATAAAACTATCATAATCAAAAGGTATCTTTCTACTGACGTTCCTCCCTTTAAGAATAAAGATTGGTTTGGCTAGACTCATAAGTAATCCTATTTCCAGACCTACATTTTCATTTGGAGTTTTTGGCAATATAGCTATACCAAAATCGCATAATAATGCAGAACCAACAATTTGCTCAATTTTTGTTTCTCCTATAAACTCATTTTTTGGTTCAAACCATTTAATTTTCTTCCTTTCACAAAAATTTTTTACTGTGATAAGTGAATAACTATCATTTTCTTCCTTTTTATATGAACGAATAATAAAAGCGATTTCCTTTGTTCGAAAAGCTAAACTTTGTGTAACATTAGAATATATTTTTTCTCTTTTTTTTACAATAACGTTTTTAGTGACTTTAATAGTACGTTCCAATTTTAAATACCTGTCTTTATCTAATGTTTTTATTAATTTGAAGTTTATTGTAGTACTGTGAACTAACTAAATTGTATGCCATTTAAGATAAAAATTCTCTAATTGAGGGATTTCTTGATATTCATCTGAATCCTCACAAAGATTTATCATGATCTCCATATTTAGCCTACAAACATCTCATGTATATGAGTATTATGTGGTTCTAATATTAATGTGTTTTTAATTTCTACAAATTCTTTACTGTTTTTATTATTAACAATATCAATTAAACTTGTAAAATGTTTGATTTTCGTATTAAAATTCTATTTTTGTTGTCTTTATATAATTAAATAATGTTACACTATTGGAATAATTTACTTAATTCCTAGGAAGGAGAAGAATAAGTTTAACTACTATACTTTTCTCTCCTTCCTTCTCTCCTCCCCTTTCTACTCCTCCTTGCCTAAATTTATTTGATTGATGTTTCTTTCACCACACTAATTTTATTTTACCTACTTTAAAAATAAAATTAATTATTAGTTATTGAAATGAAAAAATCGCTACTCCTTTTACTATTAAAATACTGGCATATAATTAGTGGTCGAGTACATTTTCAGAAAATAGTTTTTCTACTAATAAAAAATTATAGTTTTAAAACAAATTATGAATTCAAACCATACAGATTTGGTCCATATTGTCAAGCGATTCAAGAAGACATTAAAGAATTAGTTAAACATGGATATATTCATGAAGAAGCAAGAAACAATAATCACTATTATCAGATTACCAAATATGGGGAGCAATACTTACTTGAAAAAAGTATATCCAAACTCGACGAACAAGTGATCCAAGAGTTACATTTTCGTCTCGGTCATTTCAGTTCAAGTCAACTAGTAAGCTATGTATATTCTCATTATCCTGAATATACCATCTATTCTGAAGTTAAAGGAAAATTCTTCAAACCACAAAATTCTTTAAGGGATTTTACTCCCGCAGATGCGCTTCTTAAAGAAAAGATGGTTCATTCGCCTGTGTTCATTGATTGGATAAAAAAAGAGACTGAAGCAAGTTGTAAAAGACTAGGAATTTCTAGTGAACCTAAAACTATGGAAACGAATGACTTCCAAATTGGAGAGTTGTATTTTTCTCTACTTAAGTTGATTTTTAAAGAAGAAATAATCACAAAGGCTTATGAAATTTTAAAATCACTTACTTCCAATAATTCCAAAGAAGTAAGTAGCATAAACAAAACTATTATTACTACTCTAGAAGCTATTGAGGATATACTTATGCTGTTGCAAGAAGGAGCACTTTTAGGAATTTATTTGGAGTTATCAAATTGGGTAAGAAATAATCTTGGGAAATTAAGGGAAAAATTAGTTTTGTATGAAGTTGATATAAGTTCAAATACAGTAAGTCAAATCGAAGTTTTTGTTAAAAATGTGAGTATCTTTTTGGAAGATACTGATCGACTTTTTCCATCAACTTGATTATTGTACAATATTACAAAAACACCTCATGATAACAGCTACTTATAATGATTCTCAGAACAGCTATTAAACCTCAATGTTTTAACGCAATATCAAGTCTGTAAAATGTGCCATAGAGTTTTTCTTAACACGCATCTAATATTGATTCTATTTCTTCTCTTTTAAATAAGATTGTCTTTTTATTCCTTCTTTTGTTTAGATAATTAACTTGTTCTAGAGCATTTAGACTGAATCTATTTGCGATGATAATTACACCATCACATTTCATTCTCTCTGCTCTCTGTTCTGTCCTGATAATAGTGTTTGTTCCTGCGCTTTTTTTCCAATCAAAGACGAAGACTACAAATTTTTGAAGATCATCCTCCAAAATGAAAGGAGGGATTCTGTCTTTCTCATCCAGTAATTGTTTAACTCTACCATACTTGCTTAAAAAACACACTACTTTCTCGCTCATTCTTGTTTTGCTCATCTTCTCTAATCTAAACAGGTTTTGTCGGAATATTTGGATATTGGTAGGTCAGCAGTATTACAAAGAAGGTTTAAAATAATACTATTGTAAGACTGATTCTTGATCTCTAATCATTTTACTTTCAATTCATTAAAGCATGTTCCAAAACTTGTTTGAGTAGACTAGAGCTTCTCTGAGGGAGAAAGAGTGTTTTAACAGAGAAAAGGGGAAATAAAGCAAAGACCGAGGAATCTAAGAAGTGACGGTCAAATCTTTAAATATGCTAATACTTCAAAACTCGACTCTCACGTAGTTAGGCTGTTTATTGAACTAAATAACGATTTGGTTAGAAGGAAATTTACAGCGTTTAACATCTAGTGTTTTTCATATCTTAAGTAGACACACTCTGAACTATTCAGAAGAGAGTTGAATTAACTCATCGAAAGATATTAATTTTGAATTCAAACCTTGATAATAGAAATTTAAGAATTTTAAGACTCAAGCCCTAATGAAGTCTAATCATTGCAATCAAAAAAATAAGATAAGTATTATTCTGATGGAACTGTAGAAGAATTTCTTGGTCTATCTTTTGATATTTAAACATTCATCTTTTTAAATGAAATTAAACGTAGATAAATTTAATAATTCAAAAGTTCAACAATTATAAGGTTCTAGTGCCAAAGTACGATGAAGACTTTAACATTCGAGATCCATTGTATGGATTTATTCCTATTAATGAGGTCGAAAAGAAAATCATTGATACTTGGCCATTTCAAAGATTAAGAAATATACATCAACTTGGAACTACTATGTGGGTGTATCCTTCTGGTAGACATACAAGATTTGAACATTCTTTAGGTACATTCTATTTGTCAAAGAAAATTGTTGATTGTCTAAAGAACAATGTACTATCAGATGATGATAAAATAGTATTTTATCTTGCATCTCTCCTTCATGATATTGGACATGCACCATTTTCTCACGTAGGAGAAAATATACTTTTTAGAAAAAAAGGAAAAAATGAAAGAGATAGACATGAAATTTTTGGAGCAAGAATTATTCGAGAAACAGAAATAAACGATTTATTGTTAAAGCATCATGATAAAAATATTGTAGATAGGATAATATTTGTAATGGAAGGAAGCCGTAAAAATGGAACAGAAAACGATATGATATCGAAAGAGCTGTTAAATGGACAGGTTGGAATTGACCGATTAGATTATTTAAGAAGAGACTCTCTATCAGTGGGAGTTAATTATGGTAAGTTTGACTTGGAGAGAATTTTGGAAACTATAAGATTAGATAAGGGAGAAAGAGCTGATGGTCAAGAAGGACCAAGTCCTCTTTTTTGGGAAAATGGTGGAATAAGAGCTCTAGAACATTTTGTGCTAGCAAGATATTATATGTATACTGAAGTATATTTCCATAAAACTACTAGAATTCTAAATTATCATTTAATAAATGCAATTCAAGATTTTCTAAGGACGAAAAAGAATATGGAAACATATCCAGAGGACATTAATGAATATCTTTCATTAAGTGATATTGATATCCTCAAATGGTTGAAAGAATCAAAGCACAAACCCTTTTTCTATAATAGAGATTTTTTCAAATGTATCCCAAGTTTTGAAAATAGATACCAGTTATTCCGAAAGGAATGCAGATCAAATAGAGAAAAAGAAATGACACTAGATAAGAACTGGAACATTATTGATGTTCATCTTAGTAAGAAGTATAAAGGTAATTACTTTATTGATAAACCCACAAGATCAACATATGAATATAAGGGTGGAAAATATATTCGCGTAGAACAGGGGAAAACTAAAACGCTTTTACATAGAGCTACTGAAGTAATTGCTTCATTGGATAAAATAAAAACTAGAAGACTTTATGCTAAGGAGAGCTTATTGGATGAAATTGAGAAAGAAGCTTTAAAATTTATTGAGAAAAATATAATAATATAAAGAATAAATTAATAATATAAAGAATTTATATAGTGAAAAATTACTTAGTATATAGAAGATGTGAAAAATGACGTATATTAATCAAATTTTGAACGTACTAAATTTTATTAATAATTCTAGAAAACCAGTTGGGAAAACTTATATTCAGAAAGGTATATTTTTCCTTCAAGAGGGGTTAGAAGAGAAGCTGGATCTCAACTATAAAATTCATTATTACGGACCATATTCAGAAGATCTAACTGAAATTCTATACGAATTAGAAGATATGGATTTTTTAAAAATTAATTATGATGATCAGAATGAAAAATATGAAATTTATCTTCTAGAAGATGGTATAAACTTTATCGAATCTGAAAAAGAGAATTATGAGATATCCGAAGACAAATATACTAAGATTATAAATTTAATCGGAAATTCATCTGTTGAGGAAATGGAACTTCTAAGTACAACTTTATACTTTTCAAAGCTAACAGATACAGATTCTGAATGTATAAATCAAACTCATACTGCTAAGTCACATTTCAACGAAAATCAGATAAAAGAGGCATTAGATAGATTAAGAGATTCAAATATACTTTAAGAAGTATGTCCCAAAACCTCTTGATCAACTCCAGAGGGGTTGAGCGTACAAAAGTAAGGAAATAACTATTATATCTATTTAATTCAGTTCTAATTGTCTTGTTAAAAAAGAAGAGGTATCTTGTTTTTCAAGAAAAAGCATATAAAAATTGACTCGATTAACTTGATTAACTTCTGAAACATTAGATTTGACTAATTCAATGAAGTTTAAACATTAGGCAATAAAATATTCATAAGTTGTTTATATATTTTTACTGTAATCAAAATTTTACAACAATCTTATTAAATATCTAAATATAATTATATCGAATAAACCATAATATGATATTACTGAGGTTGTTTTCTTATGAATGAATCACAAAAGGATAAAGGTGAAGAAAAACCTTTGATTGAAAAAGAAGTTGAACAAATTAATCTATACAATAAGCTGAAATCTATTCATATTCAAAACTTCAAAAGCATTTCCAATATTGAACTCGAATGCAAATCGATTAATCTTTTTATAGGAGAAAATGGTACTGGAAAATCTTCAGTTTACGAAATAATCGGTTTTTTTTTCCAATCTATTAACGAAATGAAAATCACAGGTCCTTTGACTGATTGGGGTTCATATCAAAGAATATTTAACAAACATAATCTCAATAAAAATGTAAACTTAAGAGTTGAATATCAAAATGAATATTCTATTGTTTCTAGAAATCAAAAATATAAGAAACCAATAGCAGACACATATCAATGTGATATTTTAATCTCATCAATTACTACTCCAGAGGATAAACAGATATATGAATTTAAAACTTACAGCAGTTTAATCCAACAAACCAAGAAAATTGTAAGTTGGCAAAACCATGTAAGTTTCAATGAAAACGGAATTATAACCACATCTTCAAATGATTTTGGTGATTATGAATCAGATTTAAATGCTCTATTCAAGGAAGTTGGAATTGAGTATGCTAATAATATTACGTATGGTCGTTTAACTGGTAGTGGTAGTTCAAGTTTTCCTAATGGTTTTTGGAATCTAATAAGAACAAGAGAGTTTGATCAAGAGGGTTTAGTTATAGATTGGTTGGAATTTAAACTTGTTTCCTATCTTCCAAAATTAAATATTATACCAGCTAATAGACATGTTACACAATGGGTATATGCTTTAGATGATAATCCTCCTGAGACAATTTCACTTGATGATTCTGGTCAATCTCTTGCAACATTTCTTATGTATTATAAGGATAGGAAATATCTAGATTTCTGGAAAAAACTAGAGTTTTGGATAAAAAAATTTGGTTATTCAAATTTTGAGATAATCCCTAAGCCAGGTCCCTTGATAGCTATGGATGTAATAGATTTGGAGATGGATGCATCAGTAAATCTAAAAGCTGTTGGATCAGGAATGAATTCTTTGACAGGATTAATTATAAAATGCATTTTATCCAAGAAAGGTGATATACTACTAATTGAAGAGCCAGAAGTACATCTACATCCAAAATTCCAAGCAGTATTGATAGATCTAATTATAGAAACCGCAAAAAAAGGTGTTCAAATATTTATAACAACACACTCAGAGTATGTTCTGTTGCACTTTCAAACAAAAATTGCTAATAAAACATTAACTGCAGATGATGTCGTTGTTTACGAGTTTATGAGGACAAAGCAAGGCTCTGTTGCAGATATTATTGAAATAGACAAGCAAGGACTTTTCAAGAATGGACTTCCTTCATTTTTAGAACACTCTAGAAAGGAATTTCGTATACTTGAAGAGGAATTTAGAAGAAATTGAATGAACTTGAAAGGTAGTGAAATGCTTGCCAAGAATTGTTCTTGATATTAACATCTTGTTTAAACTTTTTATTACAAGAGAACCTGACACAGAAGCTTATGAATCTTACAAAGTGTTTAACTGTATTTTATACAAATGGGACGAGATGAAGGTCATTTGTACACCTGAAGTTACTAAATGTTATGAAAATCTATTTTCACGAATAGCAAACGGCTATTTTCATTATAAAAGTAGTTTTATCTTACCTTTAGAACAAAATAGACAGATTGAATATGTTAATCCAATGACTGCTCCATGTACAATAAACGATCCGGATGATCAGATTTACTTAGATTGTGCACACGGAGGAAACGCAGATATTATTATAAGCAATGATAGTGATTTTAAGTTATTTGAATTAGGAGACTGCAAATTTCAGTGTTTTACTACATCTGAATTTCTCTCAAAGATTTGTTCTGAATATATTTGAATTTCTTATAAAGCGAAATTTTTTAGAAAATCAAATTCTAAATTCTCACTACACTTAATTCTCACTACTTCGACTCTTTGGTTTTTGCTTTTTTCATCTTTTCTCCGTTAAAACGCTCTTTCTCCCTTAAAGGCGCTCTAGTCTACTCAGACTAGTTTTGGGACATGTTTATTTAATCTTTAATCAGTTTACTTTCAATTCACTACTCTTTTTTTATCAACTACTTAAATGAAAGTAGATATTATAAACTAAGATGGTACTAGACGAGTTTAGTAAGTGGAAAGAAAAAGAGATAAGAAAAACATCTAACAGTACAATCATTTTTAATTATAAGAATTATAGATATAACTATGGGTTTTAAAAGTAAAATTCAGAATTTAAGGTCTAAAAGCTCTTTTCTTATTCTTCTAATTTTATTAAACATTCTTGGACTATGGGTTATAGCCATTCCTTATATTGTATCAACTCCGATTCGAGAATCGACTCAGAATCCTTATCATGATCATTTGAATGACTATAATTATTCAATAACTGGATCATTTAACATATACTCTAAAGATGAAAAAATTCTAGTCAGAGTGTTTTATCTTTTTGGTTTTAATAAACCCCAAAATGGTTACGAATATGTTTCTTTTAAAACGAAAATTGTACCTCTATATTATGATTTCTTCTTTCTTAGAGACTCTTTGTTTGATTATTTCCAATTTGAGGTTGCTCAATTAATAATTGATTCTGATACAGAAATTTATACTTCTAATTCGTTGGATGAAGAATCTAGATTATACAGAACTCATGCTACTTCATATTTATCAAGTACAAGTGGATTTTTAATTAAAATACCTAATGATTGGCAAAATTCAACATCAAGGTCTTTAACTTTAATAGTGGGAAATTTCAAAGTAATTGATGGTTCTGAAACCTATCAAGCTTATAGAAGCCCTAATGTAGATTCTGAAACTACTTCCTCTTTATTTGTGGTCGAATTATCCAATTTTCACTTTAATCAAGAAAATGCCTCATCAGAATATAACTTGGATCTTTATACAACAATTCAAGTATCACTTGTACCGTTTCTATTTCTAAAAATTTTCCTTACAACAGTGATAGTAATTAGTGTTTTTGTATTGATTTCTATTTTTGATAATGATGATAAAAAGCGTAAAACGAGTTGTAGAAGAGATTATTTAAAGGATAAAGAACTGGAAATTGAAATGGAAGATATTGAAAAATACATTAAAGAATACTCAGAAAACTGTTTTGGTCAATCAGGCATTTTCTTCGCTGCTACAATATCTCTCCTTTTTTCTTTAGCTAGTTATTTTGTTGTACATATTTGGTTTTCACTTCTTTTAGCACAATATTATGCTGGAGGAGGTATAGTGATATCCGCAGTATTACATTTCGGGTATATAGTAGAAACAATCAGTGTGAAAAAAAAGGAAAATGAAGTCATTGAAAAATCGAGAGATAATGCGGCTATCAGACGTATTTTAAAAGAGATAAAAGAAGACAGTAAAGTCTCTACAAAAGAAATAACATCAACAATAGCGATTATCATCGCATTAGTTCTATTCCTAGCTGGAAATCTAGGATTCAAATCTCTAATTTAAGTTATATCTTCAGAAAAGAAAACAAAATTCTTTGATTATCTTTTTTCACCATGCTTTTTTCTTCTATCTTTTGTAACAATATTATACATGTCAGTTGTAGTTAATTTACCAATAATTATCATTATTATCAATAATCCTAATGATATTATGCCGAAGAAAGCTCCCAAAGAAACAGTACCAAGTTTTAATGTAGGATAACTTCCAAAAAAAATGAATGCTGATATCAAGCTAGCACCAAATAGCAATGAAACACCATAAGTTGATATTCCATAAAAGATTCTTGTGTTTCTAGACATTTCTTTTAATTCCACCTCTCTATAGAAATGTGCTGTATGATAACTTTCTTCCACCAGTTCTTTTTTTATTTCGCTATCTATTTCAAAAAAGAAAGACATCACCTGTTCTTCAGAAATGTATTTGCTACCATTAATATGCGCTTTTAGACCAAATATATATTTGTCTTTAGGTAGAGTTTTATTAAACACAAAACTGATTAGACGTTTATGGCTTGACCTAGGATTTATTTCAATTCCTGTAAAATCGGGTGTATCTTCGTTTTCTTGTCTTGGGGTTGTTTCTGTTAAATCCTTATCAACATGGAATATGTATTTGCTATTTGTACCTTCGACCTCTCCCACTAGATAATCAATTGTTACACTATGGGATCCTGTATTTTTTATTGTGATTGGAAATGTAATAAAAAACTCTGATTCTCGTTTATATAAATAATAAATGTGCGGTTCAGCAAATACAAGCTTTCCTTTGTGTAGATACTGGAAGAAGAATCCTAAAAAAGCGATAGCAAGAGCAAAAAGTGAAATAATGATAGCTGATTCCATATTAAAAGCAGTTAAGTTTACGAATAATAGTTTGTGAATATTATTCATGATTCGATATTATCCCTTATCAATAGTGGTTGAAAGTTTTAATGTTTGGTTGTAGATGAAGAATTTAGAATTAGTAGGATGGATATATGTTGTTGAATAATTGACAAAATTAGTTTTCATTCTTTTCTAATTTTTCTATTTTGTTAAAGGCGTTATTAGCTTATTCTAGCTGTCCTTCTTCTCTTAAAATTATAACTAAAATCCATGCAGAAATAGAACTTGAACAAGGTTACAAATATATGAAATGTGGCAAAAGTTACTTTCAAAGAGGAGAATATTAAAGTTCACGTAGAAGAGGAGGAAGAAGAGTAATAGCTATGATTTAATAACCTTCAGATAAAGAATTAGCTCAAAGCCTTTAGATGATAAATATCTTATTTAATATTGAAGCTTTCTTTATTGTTTCACATCCGCATTATTATTTTTGTTTTTGTAGTAATTGATATTGCTTTCAATCCACTACCACTCTTTTTGTCAACTACTTAAATGAAAGTAAACATTATCAACTAGGATGGGTTTAGACGAGTTTAATAGGTGGATAGAAAAAGAGATAAGAAAAACATCTAATGAAAACGACTTATATGAATTTGATAAAAATCTTGATTTTGGGGATTTCAAACATGATCCGTTTTATTTTTCTCTCCTTCAAATAAATCAAGAAGAACTAGAAACTGATGCTCATAATATTTCTAAGCAATTATATTACACTGAATATAAACAACCAGATGCTATTAATGATGAAATATATTCTGTTTTAGCAAACATGGACATAATGATAAAAGCTGTTCAGAATGGAAATTTAAGTGGAGTCATAGAGGGTTACAAAAGTTCAGTAATACATCTCAACAATATACAAGACGAATCAAAAACATACAAGGCTGATTTAGATATATTAAATCAAATTATAAGATTTAAAGAGGATGTGAAGGTTCTACTTAAAACAGTTAAAGGAATTTTTAGCTTGTGATAAAACTAATGCTATTTCCAGTAAAGATGAGTTATGATTATTCTTATCTATATATTTTTAAGGTATACTGCTAATATATGCACAAGTTTACACTAAGAGTATGAATAAACTTAGTCAATTATTAGATGAAAAGACAATTAATAATTAGAGTAGTGAAAAAATGAAAAGAAGCGAAGAGAAACTAAACATTCGAGATCCTATCTATGGTTTTATTTCATTAGATGAAATAGAAAAGGAACTAATACAAACTCTTCCTTTCCAAAGATTAAGATTCATTCGTCAACTAGGTAATAGCTTTTGGGTCTATCCTTCTGCAAGCCATTCACGATTTGAACATTCCTTAGGGGTGTTTCACTTATCAAAAAAAATTCTTAAGAGACTGAAAGAAGAAGGATGTCATAATCTAACGGAAGAAGATGAAGAATCTTTTAAACTTGCATCACTGCTCCATGATATTGGTCATACTCCCTTTTCTCATGCTGGTGAAAGATTCGAAGGAAAACCCCTATTTAAAAATGTTAAAAATCATGATATTATGGGGGCAAAAATAATCCAAGAACAAGGTGAAATCAAGGATATCTTAAACAGATATTCTAATAAAAATGTACTTAAAAAAATTTCTTTCATTATGGGAGGAAGCAATGAACCTATAACACCAAATGATACTTTGCTACATGATTTACTAACTGGACATGTTGGAATAGATAGAATAGACTATTTACTCAGGGATTCATATACTTTAGGTGTAATGTATGGTAAGTTTGATTTGGAAAGAATTCTGGAGACATTTCGTTACGAAAAAGACAAAGAAGTCGATATTCAAACATTTGATAAACAAATAGGCGGTACTCCTGTCTACTGGGAAAGTGGGGGTATTCGAGCTTTAGAGCAGTTTGTTATTGCTAGGTATTTAATGTATTCTGAAGTTTATTTACATAAAAATAGAAGAATCCTTGACTATCACTTGTCTCATTTAATTAAATCATATTTAGAAAAAGAAATAGGTGATGGATATTATCCAGATAATGTAGATGAATTTGTAAAGATTACAGATGCGCAAATAATAAATTTTCTTCCAGAATCACGTTATCGAGATATATTTTTGAAGAGAAAATTCTATAAATTGGTACCTGTTGATGATAACATCTATTTTAATAGAGCTGATCTTATTATCTGGGATGGATTGATTGAGAAATTAAATGATAAATATCCAGAAAGATTCTACTTTGATGAAGAGACTGAACCCATTAAATCATCTACCATTAATGTTGAAATGAATGGCGAAATACGACCAATACGACAAGTTTCAAAATTAGTTAATTCACTAGAAAATCTGATGATTAGAAGATTATATGCTCTATCAGAAAAGGTAGAGGAGATTGCTTCATTCTCCAAAAAATACATACAAGATAAAAGAGCTATTTATCAATCTATTTTTAATAAAAATGAATAAAAGTGTTCAAAGTATTCAAAGTGTTTAAATATTCAAAACAATCTAGTATATTACATATATGCATATAAGTATATATTAGGTGTGTTCAACGCATAGTATGTATTATGTGAATGTTAAATCAGGTGACAAAATGACTAATAGTATGAAAAAAATAATTTATTTATTAGGAATAATTGACAAAGCAGAGCAACCTGTTGGTAAAACATACATTCAAAAGGGAATTTACTTACTTCAAGAAGGCTTAGGTAAAGCTCTTGATTTTGCATATAAGATACATTTTTACGGACCATATTCACAAGAATTAACTAATTTAGTAGATGTTTTAGACAATGTTAACATGATAGAAGTTTCTTATCTTAATGAAAATATGGGTTACAAAATAGAATTGACTCAGGCTGGGAAAAGATTATTCGATGCTGAAAAGGGAAAAATTAATATTAGTAAGATTGATAAAGTAAGTTCTTTGATTAGCGTAGCAAATGTAAGAGATTTAGAATTGTTAAGTACAGTACTATATTTTTCAAAAATATTTAAGAATCGTAGCGAAATTAGAGATAAGGTTATGACCTTGAAACCACACTTTAATAAAAAACATGTAAATGAAGCCATTGAAATATTCGAGGAAGCTGAAATTCTCAAATTCTAAAAAGAATTAAACAATTTTTTTCCGATTATTTTAATAAATATTAATATTAGCTCATTATTCTTATACTAATATGTTTTCTATTCAATATTTCTTAGCATTCTTTCTACTGTTTTAGTGAATTTATTTTTTTATTTTTGTAATTTGTTTCGTTTAAATACAGAAGTTTTGTATTAATATAAAATAGGCATATTGAGGAAAGTAGATGAATCAGAAATCATCTCAGTTTGAAGAAAACAATACAAAACATCGAAGAAGAAAAGAAGGTAGTAAAGATTACATAAAAAGACCTGATCAAGAAAAAGTAATCATTCTCGGTTTAAAAGGTAAAAAGAGTTTAATTACATGTAAACTACCTGTACTTCAAAGAGAAGAGTTAGATTGTATTGCATTAGAGGAAGACTGTGATCGTTCAGTTATAATCAGAGATGCAATAAAAAAACTACTGGAAAAGGAGTTATCACACGAACTCAGTGAATTAAGGGGAGAAAAATATATAGTAAAATTTGAAGAAACAAACCCTTAAGAAACACCTATATTTCCTGTGGAAACTATTCTTCATTCATTTCATTCTCATACTTTTTTATTTCTTCAAGTATCGATTTAATTCCCTCTTCTCCTTTTAAACTCCACTATGCTTACTCTAAAACGCGTTCTGCATGAGTTAACCAATCTTTTGATCTATCCATTATTATCTATGTTATCCATTAAAAAATCTTATATTAACTTAGTTAATTTATATAAAAAATTCACTC
Source organism: Candidatus Heimdallarchaeota archaeon (assembly GCA_019057815.1). Lineage (GTDB taxonomy): Archaea > Asgardarchaeota > Heimdallarchaeia > Heimdallarchaeales > Heimdallarchaeaceae > 18H4-34. The sequence continues at coordinate 134,563 of JAHLWR010000005.1, read as the reverse complement.
TATTGATTATTTTCCCATAAATCAACAAATTTTACTTCTTATAAAATAATCATCCTAATTAGAAGATGATATGAATTGCACTTTAATGCAAAATAATGTGAACATGAATCTTACTTCAGAATTGTTTTTAATCCCTTGAAGTACATACGACAAAAAGATCTAAACAAAATAGTAGAAACACTTCTACCTTTAGAAATATCTTCCAAATCATTCTTATCGAGAATAAGAATAAGATGTCCTCTATTTATCAGATCTCTTATTTCTCTTTTTGCACCTTTATCCTGATTTTTGCCTGTTGTACTCTTACGAGCAACAATAATTCCTGTTTTAATGGTATATTTTGGCAGTTTACTTCCAAAATCCCTGATCTGCTTTGGAGTTATTTTGGAGTTCATATTTTTACATTCAACAAGAAATATTTTACCTAAGATTTCCGATAGATCAGGAATTAAAGGTTTAGTTTCTACAATCAAATCTATTTCTTCAGCACTATCAAGAAAATTGACTTTCAATACCTCAAATTGTTTAGACATATTAAATAGATCTTTCGTAAGATTTTCTAAAGCATTCTTTTTTGTTTTATTGTCTAAATTTTCTTTTTGAAAAGATTCTAAGAAAACCGAATAGGAGGATTGAAATTTATTTATTTTTATTTGATCCTCAATATCATCAACAGAATCAAAAAAGAGGTTAAAAGGATCAGTTCTATAAGGCTCAAGTATTGGAATATTTATGAAATGTCTCATGAGATAAATGAAAAAAGAGAAATCAAGGATATAATGGTCTATTCTATATATGTTCCTATTTCTTCTAATTTCATTTACCAAGAATTCTAGGTTCTCTGTTTCAGCTGTATTATCTATTGACCCATAAAAGAATGAACCTAACCAAAAAGTATAATCATTTCCAGATGTACCATAAGTTTTAACCTCTCTAAAAAATCCATATTTTCTATTATCAAAGATTTTAGTATCTGTGTTATTTGTATTGATTTTCTCAAAGTTTGATTTCTCATAACAGATTTGTTTCAATCTTTTTTCTGATGTAATATGATAATCAGAGCTTTTAGGAACATGTACGATGTTTCCTATTTTATCGAATTTAAATTTATAATCATTATTTTCATCTGATTCAATTATAATCATATTTGAATCCATTCCATACTCTTTACAAAAAGCAGTAAGTCCGTTAAATAAAATTTGGAACATTAAACCAGTTTGAATTGAATTATGTAAATCTATAGAAAAAAACTTGTTATAATCAAATAACTTCTCTAAGCTAAATCGCTCTTTATAATTGGGAAAATTATCTATCTCCTTTATCAGTTTCTCAATTTGCTGATAATCTATAGTAATTGATTCGTATTTCTTTGAACAATACTTTTTATACAGATGGGAATGGGATATTTTGAAAATTAAATGATATAATTCTGATAGCTTTTCATGTGTCTTTCTGAATATTGGCAATATCCCACTCTGAGTTATGAAAATAGAACCACCACTAGTTTTAGTGTTCTGATCATTAATGTCAGTCCCAATGAAATTTGGGAAGAAACCATTTTTTTCAGGAGAAAAATCAATGAAAGGAAGTTCATCTATCAAAAGAATTTCTTTATATTTTTCAAAAACATAATCTCCAAGAAGAAATTTATAAGAATTGATTAATGCTGCAAAGAAGCCATTTGACGATATCCATTCACCTTTGTGATTTTTGAAATATTCTAAGTAATCATAAAAGTCTTCAAAGAAATGTCTTGAAATAGAAATGAATTCAACATTTGCTTGTAAAGGTAAATCAATAGGATTTAGTAAATTTTCAATGTAATTACTAATTGAGAATAAATTTGATTCAATAGTGTTGTTAGTAAAAATTTCAAATGCTGAACTAATAGATTTATAGAAAACATTTAGCTTATTTACCATGTCTTTCAATTCATTGTTTGTTTGTACAATTTCAACAGTCTTTCTGAAAATCTCATAACAAATTCTACTTTTTCTTGTAGTTGTAACTATCACTGAAAAATGATTACTAGTCTGTAATCCTCTATATAACTTATAATCATATTCAAAATCTGTTAATTCAGGCAACTCTGATATTGTTCTGCAAAGCTTATCTATAATGATAAACAAGAAAAAGGAATAAGATCTATTATGAAATTCTTGTTCTTTGATTTTCCATTCATTTGATAGAAATTCGTGAAGGTTTGAATAATCAGTTAGATGAATTATTAAATGCAGAATTCCTTTAACTTCAGATATATTTTTAATATCAGACTCTTTAGATATTACAACTGTTTTAGAGTTCATAATAGTTCATCCAATTTTTTCAATATTTCGGAAGAAGATTTTTGTTTTTTTCAATTTTTCTAGATGCTTTAAAATTTGCATTCTGATTAACATCTACTTGAGACACTAAAAATGTTTAAATTATTTTTTCTTCTCCTTTATTCATGTTTACTTTTCAAAAATTAATTTAGTTTTCTTAATACAATATCCTTCGTTTCTTTATGAACATATAATGCGAATCGATCACCATTTTTAATTTTTAATTCTTTACGAACCTTTGCAGGAATAATAACCACTTCCCCACCGCCGCTTTTAAAGACTGTCACAACTTCTTTTAAATCCATTGCTTCTTCATCATTCATTACTCTTCAACGTTTTTACTCTTTATTAAGTATATAGGTTAAAAATTATTTAAAGATAAGGATAAGTAAGTGTCTATGAGCATTATTAATTAGAATATATTAAATAAATTTGAAAATAATAAAGTTTAAATATAATTAATTATATATACAAAAATATATATGAAATAACTTACAAATACTGATGAAATATGAAAAAAGGTTGTAAAGAATGGTAATTGAACCCCTAACAAATTTGGAGTACTCTCTGAATGTAAATGGCTTTATGCGGTGTGTTCACAAGCTAGAGAAGTTTAAGAGTGAAAAATTAGGTAAGATGAGGAGAAAAAAAACCCTTCCTCATTTCTGCCGACCTTTCATTCATCTTATCACAAGTATTTTTCTCTAAAAAGGATTATCAAAAACATTTTCAAGCGAAAGGAAATATGGATAGAGCTGATTAAATGAAGGAAGAAAGCGATAAACCAATTTTCAAAAATACAGGAGAAAAAAGAGAGGAAACATTAGAACAGATACGAAGTATAAAGAAGAGAAGAGAAGAAATATTAGGATTGATACATAGAATCGGAAGAGAGTTAGTTAAACGAGACTTTGTAGACGATGATAAAATATGGTATAGTATTCTTTCACCACGAATAATTGGGATGAAAAAAAACAGAACGGATGGGACGATACAATGGACAGTTTTACACATAGTGCTATGCTATCCGTATTTTGTTTTGTTTGCAATAACCAGTGAAACCATCTCGATATTCACAGGAGGAACGAAAGGAACAAGTATTCCCATTCATCCACTGAAGGATATTCAACTGGAAGTAATCAAACAGTTGGAGAACTGCATCAAAAATATGAAAACATTAGAAGTAGTGGAAGGTGGTAAATAAATGATCGAAAAGAGAAAAAACAGTTATTTAGAAACCAAAAGATGGAAAGAAGAAGCTATACAGTTTATGAAAAAAATCTGTGATAAATTATATGAATTGAATGCACATTATTGGACATTACCTTTTGAAATTTACTGGACAATAAGAAAAAACGGTACTGAACAATGGCGAGGGATAAAAATTGCTAGAGATGTACCAACTGAAATTAAGGAAAATCAAACTGTTGTCAGATTAATAGACGAAAAAACACTCGAAATTACAACATCTAAAGGATGTAGAAGACTAACAAGGGAAGAAGGAATAGACGAACTATTATCAAGTATACATAAGGAGGTAGGAGATTGAATAAATACTTAGTTAAAACCGAGCAGACCAAGGAACAAAAAGAAAAATTTAGAGAAATACCTATAGAGGACATTCATACCCATAACGTTCACATCCTAACCTTATCTGGAAATAGGCGATTAATTACATGTAAGATCCCTGAAAAACAAAAAGAAGATCTTAACTGTATGGCAGTTGAGTAAGATAGCGATATGTCAAAAGTTATCAGAGATGCACTAAAGTCTTTTTTAGAAAAAGAGTTATCGCAAGAATTCACTAAACAGAAGGGAGAATCGTGGAGAGTGAAAATTGAAGAGGAGTGGAGAAGAGAAAGATGAAAATGAATGGAAAGACAATGTTTCACTTAACTGTTCTAAATCCTTTATTTCCAGCAGAATTAGAAAGAGTGAGGGTAAGGGGGAGAAAGGTAAGAGTGATTCGCAACAGTTTACGCGAAAAATGTGAGATAGGATTCTTAGAACTTCAAACAATTGATGATGGATATACATCAGAGATTGAAAGCAACGAAGCAGTGTCAATAGTATACGAAGAAGAGAAAGGTAACTGGACAGGTCTTTCTATGAAGATTGTTAGTGGACACTCTTACAAATATCACTTGAGTGTGGAACTGTCTCTAGAAGAATCAATTTGGTGGCTAAACGACTCTCACTATGGTTATCATTGTATTTGGACAACTTTGCATAATTTTGAAAATAGGCGTGGAGAAAATCTAAGGGTAGTTTTTATTCAACAGAGTAGCAATAATGAGCGATTTGTTTATCTAGGCTTGGATCATTTGCCAGAGTTCATTCAAAAAGGAAGGAAAATCAAATTAAGGATACAGTATAGTCTTGTTAAAGGAGTAATTAAAGATATTATTACCTTAGAAAATCCGCAAAGGTTGATTCTTCTTGAACCTCTGTTTGGATTAGATGATTCTGTATATTTAAAATTCAAAGATCAAATATTTTTGATAGATTATTGTAATGAAAAAGCGTTATATAACCAACACTTGCATCAGCAACTACTATTTCATGAAAACAAAAAGGAAAATTGCCTACTATCGTTAAAAGATTCTGCATTTAACGTAAAAACAATAGATGAAGCTTTGAACCTAGTCGTACAAAAATCAATAGAATTAGACAATTTACTAATAGTTATTGAACCTTGTTACAAATTTGATTTAATAGCGAAACTTGATATAAAACTCTATGAAAAGAACATCACAATACTTACTTACTTTGATTTTCTTCAGAAGTATTATCAATACCCCCTTAGTAAGAAAATAATTGATAATAGTATTATTATCTATGAACAAAAATATAATAACTGTTGTCACGCTTTACAGCTCAGGTATTACAGAAATACCATCATTAGTGCCTTAACTTCTCTCTCCAAGCAAATAGAGAAAATACAAATTGGCGAATTTGTGATCGGAACAAATAAACCTTTTTCTCATAAAAAATTAGGAAGTAAAATCTTTTTTATCAATGTTGGGGGGAGATACATTGAACAGTAAACACAGTGATCATGTAGAGCAAAGATGTGATGAATGTGATGGCAGAATCATAGAACAAAACGGGTTATGTATCTGTCAAAGCTGTGGTCTTGTCCATGCACCTGTTATTGAAAATTCTTCTTTTCAGCTAGGTACTGTTACTTCAAAAGAACAGCGTAAAAAGCAACAATATACTTCAGTTAATAATCAATTGTCAGTTGTAAGTTCATTAGGTTCGTCTATCGGTGCGGTTGAGGAGTATATATTCAGAGATGCTCAAGGATCACTAATTGATGACCATAGTCAAGCTAAATTTCGAAAACTCAAAAATTTCTATCATATTTCAAGTGCAGTAAAGGGAAAAGAAACAGATTATAGAACACTTAAAATTATGGATAAGGTTTTTTCGTGTTTAAAAATTAAAAATAATACTCGTAATAGAGCTTGTTATCTCTATCATAGTTACAAAAAAATACATAAAGATAAGGTCTCGAATCATGTTTTATTATCAGCATTATGTTTATTACTTGCAGTAAGAGAAGAAAAACACAACTGTCCCATAACTCTTAAAGAGATTGTCGAAACTTACAGGGGGTTGGGACATAGAGTTTTAGGAACTAATCTCTCCAAATTAATGATAAAACTTGATGTTAAATCACCTACAATTTGTATTCGTAGAAGTGAAGATTATCTTGCAAGAATGTGCTCTGAAATTTGTTCCCATCCCCCAATAAATGAGCGAATTCAAAGAAAATATCGTTTAGATATCTTTGTTTATGAAAAAATTCTGTTCCTTGCATCACTTAAGTTGCTGGCTAGAATAACCTTTCGCCAACGGGGTGGTAAGAATGCCCTTTGTTTTGCAGCTGCTACAGCGTACGTAATAGATAAAAATCTTTGTAAACCTCTTTTTAACAGTTCTTCAGCTTTAACCCAAAAAATGGTTGCAAGGGCTACAGGTGTAGCAGAATTTACTATACGAGAACGTGCAGAATTCATTTTAAGTTATTTTACAGAAGATATACTCACTGATATAAGTAAAGAACTCTCGCGATCATTCTAATATGAGCTAAGTTCTTTGTAAAAAGACTTATTTTGGTTTAAACGTAACTATGTTGAGGAACAACAGAGCGACGTGAAGGTCGACTCAGACGACCACTACCCCCTATCTTCACAAGGGAAGACTCAGGGGCTACTTTCTTGAGGATATTTAATGCACCATTAACATCTGCATTCAAGACTGTTCCACAGTTTTTGCAGACATACAACCCTCGATATTTACGATTGGCTTTTCGTCTCAGACCACATTGAGAACAGGTTTGAGAGGTGTAGGCTTCATCAACTTCCTTATAATCGATTCCATGAAATTCACTTTTTGTTCGCAATTTATGCTTGAATAAACCGTAGGTTATATAATGGAAATTCTGTGTAGTTCTCTTACCCAACTTACAATTCTTTTTAATATTTTTCATTTCCCCAACAACTATGGTGCCAATATTGTTTGTTTTACAATGTTTGATTATTTCATTTACTGCTTGAGACATGAAGTTGCGCAAATAATACCTTCTCTTTCTTTCCAACTTCATCATTTTAGTGCCAGTTTTGATCCCTTGCTTATCATACTTCTTTTGTAATTTTGCTTTCTTCTTATTCCACCAACGGTTAAAAGATTTTATTCCACGTCCTTCGATTATGAAGGCTGTCCCGTCAGTGTCAACTGTTGTTGCAAAATTATCTAATCCTAGGTCAATTCCCAGATATTTGGTGACATCAATGTCGAGGCTTTCTTTCTCCTTATAATAAACAAACTCTATTTCGAAATACATCCCATAATTGCGTGGAAGAATTCTAACTTCTTTCACTTCTTCCCCTCTGAGATGGTAAGGGAAGCTAAATCTCAAGAATCGTTTATTAAGATTTTTTGTTATCCACCTTCCAAGTGAGAGTCTAATTGTTTTTCCTTGCACTTTAAAATAATCAGGAGTGAAGGAGAGTAGAAAGCATCCTTCTTTTGGTAAGTACCATGGTTCTTTGACCCGTTCAGTATATTTTCCCTGTTCTTTAACTTTCATTAAGCTGAAAAAGGATTTGTAGGCTTGTTCAGCTCTTCTAGCTGTTTGTTGAGCTATTTGAGTAGGGAGACGTTGGTAATACTCATAAGTCTTGATATTAAGATATACTTTGTTGTAAGAAAGAAAAGTTTTGTTTGTCTCCCACTCTCTTTTTATCAACCACAAAGTGTGGTTGTAAACGTTCTTTGAGCATCGTGTAAGTTTTTTCAGTATCCAGTACTCTTCTTTCGATAAAGCTCTGAGATGGTTTTGTTGTACTCGATACATCATTATTATATTCAAATATTCCTATTTAAGCCCCCGTAATACTCTTGACTGTAAGTATTCTCTTCTCCCGTTCTTCTTTTAAAGCTTTTTTCTATCCTTGTACAAAAAAAAGAGTCTATAGAATGTACTACGAAATTGTTTTTTTTTGTACTACGATAGGCATACTAACCTTTAAAGCTAAACATTCATTGATTCTAAGATAGAAAAGATTAGAAGGTTAAATAATGACATTGAATATTGATTCATCTTATATGTTGAATAATTTTAATATGTTTGTTGAAATTTTAACTGAAGTACCTTATAAGCTTCAAACATTTGATGCTGATACTGCAACATTTTATCGCGATTTTGTTCAAGTGTATCGAGAACAACTTATTAGTACGGCAAACGACATCGTTACTCATTTAATTAAAAATGATTCTATGCTTTCCTCTTATATTGTCAACCATCTTAATACTATTATTGAGGAAATTGAAAATGTGAATAATTCTTTACAAGAACAAAACAACATTAAATTACTAGAAGCTCTTTCTACACTTGATAAGAGTTATTGGGCGTTAGATGAAAAATTACTTAAATACCGACCGTATATAGATAAAGCTACCAGAACACTTTTCCATGATTTTTTTGATGATATGCGACAGTTCAAGGAATTAATCAAGCATATTTATTATTAACATTTCTCATATTATGAAAGCATAACAAAACACTAAACTTGTAGCTATACATCAGCTATTAAACCAATCAACTGAAGGAAAATTGGTGGAAGACATGATAGCTTTAGCCTCTTCATTTGCAGGGAGATTACATAGACAATGGAGAGGAAAATAACAAAGAAGGAAAATAGCTGTTTTTTTATGTAGTTTATATATTAATTTAAACATAACATTACTGAGTGAATGATGTCTACTCAAGTACAGTCAACAACAAAAATACACCCCTCTCTCCCTCATGCGAAGGTGATGAGAAGTTACCAGTTGGCGTTTGAACACTTGAGCAAGATAGAGAGAATAGAGATTAATCAACGTATAAAGGAGCTGGAAAAAGAGCAAAAAAAGCTCTTAACACCAGCAATCGTGAAAAAAGCTCTGGAACTCTACCGTTCTAACCCTAAAGAGACGTTCTTTACAAGAAAATTATGCAAAGAAGTGAGTAAAAGTCCGAATATAGCTGAAAGTGCTTTCCACTGGTTACACATAGCCATTCAAGGAAAAGTGGATAAAGAGAAGAAAATACAAGGAATTTTCAACTTCTGGCAGAAAAACCCTCAACAATTACTAGAATGGGTAATATTCGGACGATCACCTTATACTGAGCACAGTTTCCAGAAATATTGGAAAGTGGGAAGAAGGTTTGTTATTAACCTCTTGACAAGTACAAGGTTACAGACAGACTCCTACTGGAACAGAAAGTTCGCGCGAAGATGCGTAACTTCCAATGTGAAATTTAATCACATATTACCAACTGTGACACATAACGAAGTTATTTTAGCTATAGAAGACGCGTATAAACACAAAATACATGAGTTTTCGTCAATTCCCAACCTTTCCCCTAATCAACAGTCCTTTCTAGCTAAATTGCAGTTATTAGTGCAAGAGAAACAACAAGTTGCTTCTTTTGTTACTTCATGGATTAACATCCCTCAAAAATCTCGTTGGAAAAGTCTCAAAAAGCTCGCTCAACAGATAACCGAATCTATAGGTAAGAAAAACCGAAAACTCTTCTCAGCTGTAAGGTTGATAGTCGTTTTCGCACTCTTTGATCATCTAATGGAGAGTGTCCCTCAGTTAATTCTTTCTACCCTACCAGAAGAGGTTATCCCTCAACCATTTAAAAGAAAGAAAAAAGGAAAACTACCAATTAAACTATTAATGAAAAAAGAGTTTGTTATTACCCGTGAGGGTAATGCTAAAGTATTGACTGCAAAAGTTAAAAAGCAAGGATGGACAGAGTTAGGTTTCCCTCAACGAGGAAAAAAGAAAACTAAAGCCCGTGTACTCTTCCCTCCCAAAGTCTTGGAATATTTACATAATGGAACAAGCATTAAAATCTTGCAGGTTAGCAGTGGTGAAGCTCCTAGTTACAAACCTCGCGTAGATGTTGTCTTAGAAGGAACACACGAATGTTTCCGCTCAACTACACTCTTACACCACTATATGACTACTATTCCCTCAGGAAATATCCCCACTTTAGGTGTGGATATTAACCGCTTGGGAGAGTTTATGGTGACATTTAACACTCCTGTTAAGCTCCCCCCAGATTTGTTGAAACTGGCAGAACGTTATACCCTCTTAACCGATAAAGTTCTCAAAGAACTCAATAGAGGATTAGCTGAAAAACGTAAATTACGCGATTCTCATGGCTGTTGTAAACTCATTGGGGAATTAAATAGAGTCTATACTCGCAGAAGTAGGATTTTGCGTGAAATTCTTCGACGGTTACCCTTCTTTATAGCAACAGTGATAGCTAAACACCATAGTCGTGTCTTGAAGATTGAGGAATTAAACGTCGATCCCACAGGTACGAAAGGTGCATTAGCTAAAGCTATTTACACCATGCCTGATAACTCTTTCATCTATGAAAAAGCTGTCTGGTTAGCTTCTTCAGAACTAGGTTATGATGTTAACCTAGAGCAAGTTAATCCCTTCCATACCAGTCTACTCCATAATGTTTGTGGAGGAGTACTCGATCGCAACTCTGGTCATTACGACTATGCTTATTGCAAAGCCTGTGGACTGAAAGTCAATACTCACTTCAATGCAGCTCTCAACATCTCTGAAAAACAAGGTAGACCTTTATCTTCACGATCCTTCCCTCCCCTCAACGCACGTGAGGGGAACCATTCAAACGACGGTTAGAAAGCCTCTGGCAATTTTAACCAAGTTTCATAACGTGCGTTGAACAAAGTTTACTGAAGATTATGTAATTGAACTCTTGATCTATGTCAACTAATTCAAGATTAAATGCTCGCGTGATAACATCAGTAGCGATAGTGAACACCTTTTTTTCTTTTTCAAATTTATATTATTAATATGATATATAAACCCAATAAAAACAGTTGATTTTGATGGTTTATGAGCGCACCTTCGAACGTCTTGCTATTAAGATAAATGTAAACACAACTTTTTGAATCTCTATCCTCAGCGTTAATCTCTTTTAATGCTAAATTTATTAGGCAATTTGCGTTTATGTTTACTTTTTTCAATCATGTTTTTGATATGATCAATTTTCTTTTGATTTATTTGTAATTTCTCTTTTATATTATCAATTATTTCAACATTTTCTATTACTAGCAATAATTTGTCCAATTTGTTGTAATTAATACCTATTTCTCCTTCGTCTGTTTGATCTGGCCAAAGTCCTGCTGTTGGCGGTTTTAGGATAATTTTCTCGTTTATTCCTAGTGTTTTAGAAAGTTTGACTACTTCTGTTTTATACAGGTCTGCTATTGGCCATATATCAGCTGCTAAGTCACCATATTTGGTTCCATAACCTATCATAATTTCAGATTTATTTGAAGCTCCTATTACTAAACGATTCTCTAAATTGGCAATTGAATAGAATATAACCGCTCTTATTCTTGCCTTCAAATTTCCTTTAGCGAGTCGATTAGTTTCTAGATTTGGTAATAATTGAATGTAACTCTCTAAAATTGTTGAGATATCAATTGTTCTTAAAGGTAAACTAAGTCCTTTTGCAACAATCTCCGCATCTTGTGAATGTTCTGGATTTAGAGCTGTTTCAGGGAGGTGAACTAAACAGACTTTGTTTTTACCTATAGCTTTAACAGTTAAATAGGCTACTAAGGCTGAATCAATCCCTCCACTAATCCCGATAATTGTGCCGTTTGTTCTCGAAAGTTCTATTTCTGTTTTAATAAATTTACATATCTCTTCTATTATCTCTTCATCATTTTGTAGAAAATTCTTCATTTTCTTCATTTAGCAATTAACATTGATAGAAAAAAAGATTTCGTTTGTTCATATTACGTATTTTCTAGTGAAAAATATGTATGGAGCCCCGAAGGGGGTTTGAACCCCTGACCTCTGCCTTACCAAGGAAGCGCTCTACCTGCTGAGCTATCGAGGCAAATCTATTATAAAACAAAATAAGAAACTTTTAAACATTATGTTCACATATTTCACGCGTTAAAAATTCCACAAAGGGCGAAAAGTCTAAATATCCCATCTTTTATTTTGCTAACAAGCGCGTAATAATGGGCACCATCGCCTTAATGTTCAACTATTCCTTGGAACGAATTAAAAAAATTGGACAGGCAATAGTATCTCATCAATAATAATAGGAGCTATGCATACTCCCTTATAAAAAATGAATTACTGGAAATTTACCTGCAAAAGGTGTAAAGATGAAAAGAAAATCAGTTACAAAAGTTGCCATGAAAACTAGTAAATTTGTGTTTCTGTTACTTTATCTAACATCGTTCTTTGTAACAATGTTACCTACCACAGCTATCGGAGAACCAACCACTGAATATGTGATATTATTTGATGAGTCACATGGTCAGTTCTTCACTAGAAATTACATGATAAAAGCCATCGAGGCTTTGAATGAGATGGTAACTAACATAAGTGAAGACATTAACATAAAAATCCTTTATCACTCTGAAGGAAAATTCAATTCCACAAACTTACAGGGTGTGGATTTATTAATCATTACCAATCCTAGTATTGAGGATGAGCATATTTTTACATCTTCCGAAACTGATGCTATTCTCGATTTTGCTGAACTCGGAGGGTCACTATTTGTTTTAAGTAATCCATTAACACAAAATGAATCTATTACTGGCCATCCTTTACCCATCAACGAATTGTTAAGTGCAAAGGATGATAGATTAACATCTGCACGAATTAGAAGAAGCAGTTCTAATATCTCTCATTCTACCATAATCATTGATGATTATTTAGGAAAATATGGTAACGATTCATATCTCTTTATTACAAATTACGAAAGTTCTCATGTTATATTTGATCAAGAATATAAAATTGAAAATATTACTCTTTACTCAACATCAATAATACTGGGTAGTGAAGAAACCGATGTAGCGATCGGAAGAACACCAATCACTTCATATTCTGTTAGTGATGATTATTCAATTTTCAGAGATATTAATACTGGTTTTCTCACTTGGTTATTTGTCAAGGAAACTGGCTCTTCTAGGTTAGTTATCTCTGGTTCATCAATCATGTTCAGCGATTTAAAAATAACAGAAGAAGAAACATGGGTTGAACAATCACAAAACTTAGAATTGTGGTTCAACATTGTTTCTTGGCTGTTAAAATTAACTCCTTATGAGAAAGTTCTTCCAGCAGTGTTATCGTTTCAATATTTTGCACTTACTGTTGTTGGCTTATCTGTAGTAATTTTTAGCTTATCTATATTTATCTATAAATATCGATCATATAGAAGACAGAAAATTATTAAGAGCTAGTTTTCTGTGTTTAGGAAAAATAGACTCTCTATTTTTTCAATTTGTTTTATTTTTTTGTGTGTATTACAATAGAAAATTTTGGGTTATAAATACTCAAGTGATGTTATTTTACTGACGAAAATGGATGTGAATGAAAAGATTAGTGAGGATTCCTTATTACAAAATCAAACTAATGAAAAAACAAAATCCTTGATTAAACGACTTTTAACTGGAAATATCAATGTTTCTGATTTTCGCTTAGAGGTTACAAAATATTCTGCTACAAAAACAATTAATTTGTTCCGTGACAGTTTATCGCACTTCTCTTCGGGTTTCAGGTGTAAAACAGCGGATATTTTTGCGAAATATTTTTTTAATAAACATTCTATCCATATAACAAAATTATGGAAATATGTTGATTACAAAGATTTTTGGGTTGAACTTAAAATTTTTCATGATGTATTTTACACAAAATCAATGACTTTGAATCAAACTTTAAAGCATTTTGAAAAGCGGTTAGTTAAACTATCTTCAGAGCGTTTTCTTACTTATATAGAGCAGAAATTGTTAGAGCGTTTAGAGAAAGATCCATTAACTTCATACAGGAAAATTTCAAAGGAACTAGGTGTTTCTGAAAAGAAAATTACCACAACTATGAAAAATCTTACGCTAAAAGGAATTTATCTTGGAAGTTTAGTAAATTATTCCTCTATCGGATTAAAAGAAGTATTTTGTTTTGACTATAGTGATATTTTCAACGATGTGTTTGTGTTTCTGGAGAAACATGATTTGTTTCCTCAATTATCACTCTTTCATGGAGTCACTTATTCCAATATTGACAATTCTTCATTTTTTCATGTGAAATCAAAGAAAATTATTGGGAACCCTAGTATTCTCAGTAAAGGTATATCTATTCAAGATTGGTGGGGGCATTCTCCACTTAGTAAAGCTAAAAGGAATATAACAATTGTAAACTTTGATTCTGATGACTTTATTTATTCATTAAATAAAAAATATATTCTTCAACTTATGAGAAACTGTGAAAAAAACTATAAACGACCTGAATTAAGTAGGATATCTAATCAAAACGATGTTTCAGTTCGAACATTAATTCGTACCAAGTCGAAATTAGTTGAAAGCGGTATTGTTCAACCAAAATTATTTTTTGGGGGGAACAAATTGACTCAATTATTAATAATTTCAAAAAATGAATTGGTGGAATTGTACAACAAACTACCATTTATAGAGTCTTTTGAGCTTTTGGGACACAATGAAGATATATTTTGGTTATCCTTAGTTTCTATTTTCCCATCCGATTTTAAAACAATTTATTCTTTACACAAAGATATAGCTGAAGTTTTTCTGGTGTTAAACAAAAACCAGATTAAAAATTTAAAAATTGATGATATTAAGAACACTCAACTAATCACAAACTTTATACAAAATAATTAGGATGGTTAACTAATGTCAAATACCCCTACATTAACAGAAATTGTTAATACTATTAAAACAGAGACTGGGATGGAGAACGATAAAATCCATGAATTAATTAAATCAAAAATCAACGAATTTGGGGACTTTGTAACTGAATTGGGCGCAGCACATATAATTGCTAGAGAACTTGGTGTTAATATTTCTCAAGAATCCAAAGAAGTGGTTCCATCTACTTTAGAAATTGCTCAACTTGTTTCTGATATTAATAACGTTTCTCTAATAGGACGGATAGTACGGATATATGATAAAATAACCTTCAAAAAGAAAGATGGTACTGAAGGTCAGTTACAACCAATAACTGTAGAAGATAAAACAGGGAAAATACGTGTTGTTGCTTGGGATCAGAAAGCTGAAGTAGTTAAAGAAAGCAATTGTAAACTTGGTGATTCAGTTCGAATAATTGGTGGTTACACAAAACAAGGGAAAGATGGTTCTACGGAATTACACCTTGGTATTAGGAGTCAACTTCAAATACGCCCTTCTGGGATCAAAGATACCGATTTACCTTCCTTTGAGACCCTATTCATAAAAATTGATGGTATAGAATGTGAAGAAATAGACATCAATGTTAGAGGCAAAATTACACAAATTGATACAATACACGAATTCGAACGCTCCGACGGATCTAAAGGAAAAAGGCAAAGCATAATTATTGGTGATGAAACAGGAGAAGTTAATCTGAATTTCTGGAATGAAAAAGTGGAAATGTTGGCGACTTTTAAAGTCAATGAAATTGTCGATGTAATTGGACTATCTGCCAAACTAGGTCTCAAAGGTTTTATAGAACTTCATACAACAAGGTTTACTTCAATAGTACAATCAGAAGAAGTTAAAGATATTAAAGTAAAAAGAGGTTTTATAGGATCTTCTGCCAAAGAAGTAGAAACTCAATCAAAGATTGCCCATATTCAAGAAAGCAATAAAACTGTTTCAGTAAAAGGTTTAATAATTTCTGTTGGATCAATACATGAATTTACTCGAGATGATAATTCAATTGGTAGAGTGCGAAACATTTCTATATCAGACGATACAGGAGTAATGAGAGTTGTGTTTTGGGATGATAAAGTTCAATTGGTAGATGAACAACCTATTGACAAAATAATCACAATACTAAATGGTTATACACGTAAAAATCAATACACTGATATTGAAATATATTGTGGGAAACAAACACGAATTGATTTAGAAACGGCACCTTCAAACATTATTAACCAATATCAAGTTGCATTTACTAATATTTCTGAAATTTCGGAGGAAAAAGAAGAAATTCATGTAAGAGGATTGATTCTCGAACTAGAACCTTTAAGGCAAATTGTTACAAAAAATAACGAAACGATTGATCTTAGGACATTCAAATTACAAGATAATACAGGCGTTATACGAGTAAACTGTTGGCGAGATAACACTACGAAACTAGAGAACTTGGAAAGCGGGGATTTAATTGAGGTACTAAATGCCAGAACTAAAGTTAACCCGAGTTACAATCCCGATTTAATAGTCACTAAAAGGTCTATTATCAAAGTATCCCATAGTAGTGATTTTCTTTCTCCAGATTTTATATCAGGAACAGAAGTATCAGAAATGAATCAACAAAGTTTAGTAATACAAAACATTGAAAATGTTAAAGAAGGAGACGAAGTAAGAATAAGAGCCACAGTTGTCAAACTCGCTGAAAAGCGGTATGTGTATGCCTTTTGCCCTACTTGCGGGAAAAAGATAGAAAAGAAGGATGATGATTACATCTGCCAAGAAGATGGAAATATTCAAAATCCTGAGTATAGACTCTTATTTTCTTTTACTGCCAATGATGGAACTGGAGACATTAACGTTCTTTGTGCCGGAAGAATCGCGGAAAATGTAATGGGGATAACAACTGAAAAAGCCGCGGAAATTGCTGTAGATTCAGTTAAGGCGCCTTACTTCTATTTAAAGAATAAAAATTTTGAATACTCCGAGCAAATAATTGAGGGAAAAGTGAAAAAAAACCCTTTTTTGGACAGCCTAGAGATTGTATTAGCGAGAATTTCAAAAATTAATTTTAGAGATTCCACAAAGACAATAGTTAATCAAACGCTATCAAAGTGATTTTTCTTTTTTCTCCATTTCCCTTCATTTGATTGTAATTCGAAAGCCTTATTAATACCAAGAAGACTGCATCATCGGTTTATATGAACTTTAACGTAGTTTTCACACTGGTGGTTTTTGTAGCCGTCTTAGCTGTTCTATTTGCATTATTCTATCATGCCTTTAGTATAGGAAAAGAAGAAGAAGTAGACTGAATCTTCAAATTTCTAGGATCATACTTTTTTTCTTGTTATACACTTTAATTATAGCTGCTACTGCACCCAGTAACACACTTGAGCCTGAAACTGCTGGGATGATTATATTGGTTATACTTCTGACATCGGAAATTTGTTCTCCTACAAGATTAAGAATTAAATAACTTCCTTCTGATATGTTAACATTAGTGAAGTAGATGTATAGATCATTTACTTCCAATTCATAATCCCTAGTAACATCATATTCATCACTTGTTAAGAGTTTCCACTGATATTTAGCCGTTGAAATACTTCCATTTAAAGGATATAACACTGAAATTTTTTGAAATGTTTTTAAAGTGGATTCTATAATAAAGTGCATTATGACTTGATCTTCTTTTTGTTCATATGTCGCAGAAAAACTAGGTCCCGATGTTGTAATTACTAATTTATGGTTGTCAGTATTTTCATTAGCAAAGGTTTGCCATAAAACAGTATTTTCTTCACAAAAAACTGGTATTCTGTAGGTTTCTGTTTCGATATAAGCTTCTATGATGGGTACCATTTCATCCTGCAATGTTAGAAACCATTTATCGTGTTCTACTGGGTATTGAATTTGAAAATTCAGTGTTATGTTGTCGGATATGAAAATCTCATTTTCATTTATTTGCAACTTTGCTTCTAGAACCTCAAATTCAAGTATATACAGTTCAGTGTGAATTTTACTATTTAGTTTTGTTAAAGATATAGAAACATTTATTCTTGTTATATCTAAAGGCAAAGTCACATGATGACAATATTTTCCTTCTATGTCAGTTACTCCTGTGAGTATTTGATAACCACCAATGTTAATTATTAATGGTGCAAAACTGATTGGAAAACCATCGGTTGTAGTATTAAAAACAAGCTGGTATTTAGATAAGCCGTCTAGTTGTTTATAATTGAAGTCTACTTTAATGTCATTTTCATAAACATTAATTTTTATAATGCATTCTAAAGACGCGTGCGTGGTTGAGCTTGCATAAACAGTGAGATTATATGCTCCTATCTTCAAAAGGTAGGTTGAAACTGGTATTTGGCAATTATTGTCACCTAAAATTGGGAAAATTTCTTCATCTTCTAATGACGCATACAGATTGAAACTATTAACTTCAATATTTTCAACTAAACTTTCATATGTGACTTCTACCATTTTTAGACCATACTGCGGAATATCGATATCTTCCATAACTATCAGCTTTGCTGGTATTCTTGTTAGATTAACAAGCGTTTCCACAAATCCAATAGTATTTTCTTCGATGATTACAATTTTTGTATTGGTAGGACCACAAGGAACATCTGGCGGGTAAGTAAAACTAATTTTATTGTTGATAAGACTTGTAGATATACTACCACTTTCAACATTTGACCAAAATACATAAACAACATTGATTTCTGGTGGACACACAAAATTAAATGACATGTTTATAGTTTCGAATACTGTTAAAGATGGTTCATATGTTATATCTGCAATAAGATTTTCAATATTAAAACTACAGTAAAAGTTCTGATTAAGCAACACTCTTATTAGAGTAACAATTTTTTGAGTACCATATTCTTCAGAAGAAACATTGTCACAATACTCACTTAAATTTGATATATCCCATATGTTTGGGTATGAAATATTAATCGGGTTTATGCTTGAACTAAGGTTGTTAATGAAAATTGTGTAGTTTAGTATATCACCATTAAATTCTATGCTTGTTGTATATGGGATAACAACAGTACCACTTACACTTACTTGAAAATGACCGTTTAATTCAAAACTTGAGTTTGAATACCAATTCAGACTATATTCTTGTCCAATTTCACTTTCACTAATTTGTAGCTGTAATGTGAAATTACCCCGTGCTTCTCCTATTGTTCTAACTGGTTCATCGTTTATCTTCAGGTCTATATCAGTTGGTGTTAAGCTTGTTTTTATTTCAAAATTATCTAATAATATAGAGCACTCTGAATATTCAGGTGAAACGACAAAAAACCCTATAGATTTTAATTTTCTGGGAATATATGGGTCATCAGGTTCAAATAAGTCTGAAAAATTTAATGAATAGCTATTCCATTGATTATTCCAGCTTGAGTTTTGAAGGAGTCTATAAACAACAAATGGTTCTGTTGTATTTCCTCCTATCAATGGTGGATCTACATCTGTGTAATGCCAATGAATGATCATAATACGGCAAGTGTCAAAAACTAAATCAAATATTAGTGAAGAATTAATTACCTCTTTTAGACTAGAATTTGATTCTAACAAATAATTGTAACTAATTTTGGTATTTCCATTGTACAAATTTATTTCATCTTGGAAGAGTGAAAAAACCGTTTGCTCAGTGCTCTGTGCATAAAATTTCCAAATATAGTCTCCTTCAAAACTTCTACTATCCTTTTCTCTTGTGATTTCTATGTCTCCTCCCTGAAGAACATTATTGGAATAGAACAATTGATTTGTTTCCGCACCAGAATTTTGCAAGTACTGTACGCTTAAACCATCTAAACTTCCTTCAATTATGTAATCTCCCTTCTCAGGAAAAACCATTATTGTGTTGTTCTCTTGAATTTCCCCTTCAATTGTTGTATCAAGATATTTACCAATAACATCTACATTTGGTTTGAATTCTTGAAGTATCTCTTCGATTGTGTTATTTTCCCCTTCCCCTGTTAACGTACTTTTTTTACCCCAATCCTCTTTACTTTCTTCTTTAATAGGTTGAAGAATCGCGTGCTTGATCTCACCTATTCCATAGGGGTGTTGTTGATTATCATTTATAATCTGCATTTTTTCTGAATTTTCTGATAATTTGAGGTTTGAATTCTTGCTCTCACTTGTTTCAACCCCAATGAAGTTGGGATAAAGTAATGCTAACGATAAATAAGAAATTAATAAAATCACCAGTGCTCTTTGTTTTCTCATTTCAATTTTTTATATACACTAAATATTAAAAACTAAACGTTTTTCATATTATTATCTTCTTTTTTGTTACTTTCAAAACTACATCTATGCTTATTTTACTTCATCAACTTGATTATTGTATAGTTATACAAAAATCTTGCTCTCGAGTCAACCTTCGGGGGGTGAGCCGCTCATTGAGCCAGATGAGATGGTCGATAACACCTCAACCGAAGAAACTGGAGAAAGCGTTCTCCGCTCGTTCGGGGAAGAGAGAAAGGAAAACCAAGAACTAAAGAGGGGGAGAGGAAAGAAAAATAAACCTTTAACAGCTAAATTACGCGAAGCGTTACGGTCAGCGTGTAGTACTAAACCGCAGTTACCACAGACAAAAAGGTTCCTTGTGGGGGCGAGAAGTGTTTATTCTTCTCGCACAACGAGAGCAAGTTTGACTGGTATAACGGGGGTTAACGTGTATAACAGTAATACCTTCTAACTGTGCTGCACGTAGAAGGAGATATTGAAAAGTGGCAAAAAACCAGCGGTTAATCTTCTTCCTACTCTTTTGCGCTCCTTGTTTTCCTTTACTTGCTTGACGCGTCCACCTTTTCCGGATATGAGTGACACGTTCAAGGACTATAGCTGAACGGGTAGTTACAGCTGAATTAACTATTTCTCGGGCTATTTGCCCACAACGGGTGTAAACATACTTTCGTTCTTGTGTTCTTAACCTTTTCAACGCACGCCGTGCTTGAAGACTGCCGTGAGAAGCAAATTTTTGAAGTTTTGCTCTCCTTTTAAGGAACTGGTGTTGTTTCCAAGCCAGATCCTTCCTAAGATATTGTTCCATCAGAGGGAAAGAAGAGTGATTAAGTGTTACTGAAGCCAGAATTTTCACTCCTATATCTACTCCGATGATTCCTTCCACCTCTTGAGTAGGTGGGAGATTCTTGCGAATGATTAGATGAGCGCACCACTGTTTTTTAACCTTCCAGACTTTGCAACTATGTGCTTCCCATCCACCTTTAAGATGGTCAGTCAATCTATACCATCCTCCGTTGATTTTAAGGGGGAAAGCTACACGTTTCTTAAATGGTGATAGACACAAAATGGGTTTTCCGCGAGTAGAAAAAGTTAATTTTCCACTTCTGGGAAAGTTGAATTCCAAGGGTAAAGATTTAAACTTTCACGCTTTTCTAGCAGCAAAGACTTTCCTTTGCACCGCTTCTTGGAGTTGGCTGTGTATACCAAGATACTTGTGTTTATTATAGACTAGATGGTGAAAAAGATTATAAGTCTGTGTTTTTTGCTTATAGGTCAGAAGAATGTTAGCAAATTCTACTATCTTCGCTTGTACTTTCCGCAAAAACAGTTTTTTTTCTATTCCTGGTACAATCACGAGAGATATAGTTTTTTCGATTACATTAGCCTGTAAAGCTTGCATCTTCCCTCTCTTACTCATCATCCACTTATTCTTTTTTTCACTATAAAAACCAGCATAATAATGTACAAAGAAACACCTCATGAAATTTAGATTATATGAAACGGTTTAATAGTTCTAGAGTTGTGATTAAGATAGAGTTTATATCTCTAGTGTCGTTTTTGGGTTTATGTCACTTTTTTTCTGTTGTTCTTTAATCTTTTTTGCTCATAATCAGATTAACACAATTAAAAGTGATGTATGATGTACGACCCTAGCGAACCAGGAGATCAAGATATTATGCCTCCAATTTGGCAACCTTAGCCCTTGAGGAAGCATTTTTCTTTTCTTTTTTTTGTAAAATTAATGTAAAATTAGAGGTGTGCTAATATCAAAACTGCAATCTAACTGCAATCTAAGAACAACGGTTTATAAAGACTATTTCACTGAGTATAATTGAGTTAGGTGGTTTATTTGTCACTTGAAGACATGGAAAAACAGATAGAGGAGATAGAAAACAGTGAGGATCTTTGGTCAGCTGTTAGAGATTTACAATTACTTGCATCTAATGAAAAATCTCTTGGTGTTTCAAAACTAATTGATAAAACCATAGAGAACTGTAGATTGTTAGATGACAAAAAAGCATTAGTAAATCTCTATGGTTACAAAATACCTATTATATACAATTTTAAAGAAAAGCTTCCACTTGCTCCTCAATTAATTAAGGAAATGTTAATTATTTCAAATGAAATTAACTATCAAGAGGGTATAGCTTGGGCTCATTCGTATGTTTGGTATATTGAAAAAGTTAAGGGAAACGAGAAAAAAAGCGCAAAAGCTATGGATAAGTCCCTTGAAATTTTAAACCAATTAACAGATTGTGATAGATATATACATTATTTTATACTTTATTCATATGCAGTCGAGAAATGGTTAGAAGAACGTGACACAAAAAGTGCCGATATTCTAGAAGAGTGTGCAGACTACTTCTTCCAAAATGGATTTTATAGAAGTTTGGTTCAAGCCTTGGGAATATTATTAATAATTTATCAACGAACACAAAACAGTGAAAAAGTGCTAGAAACGTCTAAAGGGTTATTAGGGAATAAAAGCGTTTTTGAGCAACTATCTAAAGATGTTCAAGCATTTACTTACTACTTAGCAGGATTAGGACATGTGTTACAATACAGTTTAACAAATGCTGAAACACACTTTGAGAAATCGCGAAAAATACTGAAAGAATCATATAAGAGTAGCATATATTTTGGTTATTACCTTACAACTCTTTCCTATCTTTCAGCAATTTATGCTCTTCAAGGAAAACTAGATCAAGCTACCCAATCAGTTGAGGAAACAGAAAAATTGCTACAGGATGAGTTCATTCAAGAAAACTTAGACCGAGTTAGTAAACGTCAAATTGTTCATACTTTTAATCTGACAAAATTCTATGTTCAGACAAGGAAAAAGGATTTCAACTTTGAAGAATCTAGCGATTTAATTGAAAACATTTATTCTGGTACGCAGATAAATTACAGCGATGCTATCATGTTGAGCGAATTTCTCTTGAATGCTCAATTGTCCTATAAACAACTATTAGAGTTACAAAAGAAGGATAATGTAAGTCTAAAAAGAGTAAAGCACGTTACTTCATTTATGGTGGAAAAAACACGAACAGATGTAGATTTAAAAACATTTGAACTTTTAAGAAACTGCATCGTTACCCTGTGGAAAAGAAGAGCCCCTAATGACGATACTTTCGTAGAACAATCATTTGTTAATCTTTTACTTGCTCAACAGTATTATGAGATGGGACGCTTCGATGAGATGAACAAACTCTTGAAACCTTACAGTGATAACTTGGATACGATCGAAGTTTTAGAGCAAAGGTTGTTTATTAAAGGTATGATGTATTTTGCTGCTCATAGAAGTGGGGATTTCACCGCTGCGCCCAAATTCTGCAAGACAATTGAAGAATGTAAAGTTAACAATTTCACAAGCTTAGAAGAGTTGTTAACTTCGTATATTTGATTACTAAAGCTGAATTTAAAGTGAGGTAACATAAACGTTGAGAGAGCTGTTAGAAAATTATTCGTGATTTTTCAATATTTTTTGTTTGGTTTCAGCAATTGCATTATATCTTTTTTACTTTTTATGTTGGATAAAATACTTTCACTCACCCCCCTCTTGTTGTTTTTTTTGTCACAGAGAACGCACTTTGAATAATTTTCAATGTCTCTAAACATACTTGAATCTCTATTCTCGTCTAAAAAATGTTCAAGAGTTTTGTAAGAGCTGTTTTTTTGAGGAAAATGGTAGACTATCAATGCGATGAATGTAATTCTAGAATCATTGAACAAAATGGATTATATACATGTCCAAGTTGCGGTCTTGTTCATGAGCCTGTTATAAAATCTTCTTCTTTTCAATTAGGCGCAATTGTTTCCAAGGACCAACGTAAAAAACAACAGTACACTTCGATTAATAATCAATTGGCAGTTGTAAGCTCATTAGGTTCTTCCATTGGTGCGGTGGAGGAGTACTTATTTAGGGATGCTCAAGGTTCGCTAATAGGTGAACATAGCCAAGGCAAGTTCAGAAAATTCAAGAATTTCTATCACATTCCTGGTGCAATAAAGGGAAGAGAAACAGATTATAGAACACTTAAAATTATGAACGAGGTTTTTTCTCGTTTACATATACCTAGTAATATACGCGACAGAACTCTCTACTTGTATCGGAAACATAAAAAAGAGCACAAGGATAAAATCACAAATCATGTTTTGTTATCTGCATTGTGTTTGTTGCTTGCTGTTCGAGAGAATAAGCATAATTGTCCTTTGACGCTTAAGGAGATTGTAGGAACTTACAGCGAACTGGGCCATCGGGTTTTAGGAAAGAATTTATTGAATTTAATGCAAAAACTTGACATAAAATCCCCTCTAGCTGGTATTCGAAGAAGCGAAGAATATGTTTTCCGTGTTTGTTCCCTAGTTAGTAATGATTCTACCACAAAAGAAAGAATTGAAAAAAAATACGTTATTGATGTTTTTGTATATGAAAAATTACTTCAACTTCTTTGTTTACGTATTTTTGAGAGAATTCCTAACTCTGATCGTGGGGGTAGAAGACCATATCCGCTTTCTGCAGCTTCGGTTTATGTTGCGGATAAGCTTTTAGCTAAAAAAATTGGTCGTTCTTCAGCCCTAACTCAAAAACTTGTTGCCCACGCGACGAATGTAGCAGAGTTTACAATTAGAGATCACGCTGAATTCATCTTCAGGTATGACTATAATGATATAGTAACTGAGATTAGTAACCAGATTTCTTCAAATTTCAGTTAATTTTTCAATGTATTTTCGACACTGAAAACCACATTATGTCATCTGAGAACATAGTTAGAAAGAAATAGATTTACAATTATTACAATTCCAATATGCAGGATTACAACAATTCCTAGTTTGAATTTCATATTTCTCTCATTAACCATCTTTAACAAGAAATAATTATTCAATATATTAACAAGCAAAAATGAGATAGAAAGGACAGAAAAAAATGTAAACGTGCTTTGAAACACTCCATTTTCAATGAGTGAATAGATATTAGTGAAAAGGGGTGAAAATCCTGCTATTATTGCAATGGTTATTAATGTTACATATCTTATAATTTTTAATCTTCTTTTTTGAATGTTAATTGCATTTTCCTTTTCCTGTAAAATTTCTTCGCGTTTTCTTATTAATTCTGCAGTAGTTCTCATTCTTTTGACGTTCTCTTCCACTTCCGCATTTTTTGTTGAAGAAAGAAGGTTTAAAATATTTGGATAATTAAATTCTATAGATGTTAGTATTTCTGTTATATCTTCTCCAAGATATAGTTTCATGTGCAATTCTGGAGGGATTTCATCAATAAGAAATAAAGAGCGTTCAATATTTTCCCCTGTTTCTATCTGATTTGCTAATTTTACTAGAAAAATATGGTCTGTACACTTAAGCTTAACCATTTTGTACACCAAAATTTTTATTTTGAATATAACGCAAGATATACGACCCAAATAAGGCATAAATCAAGGGTAATAAAAGTATACTAAGCGAATCTTGTGGCATAATTAAAGCTAGAACCAAACTAAGAACCAAAGGTAAAAGACATGTAACTGCAATAAAAATAACTATATTGTCTTCTATTAAAGCTGCTTGTCTTTTAACTCTCAAAAGGAATTCAGGGTCACTGTCAATAAATGTCCTTTCACGTTTGATGTTTTGAAAAATATGTCTATATCTATCACTAAGAAACATCTTCCCCCCATCTTGTATAATTGTGTCTTCATTTTCGCCTAAATTTGATTTGTAAAGTATTTCTTGGAAATATTTTTGATAATGTTCATTGTTAATATTATCGTTAGTTAGAAGTTCGACAGACATTGGAAATGACTGTGTGGAGAGCATGTTAATAGATAATGAGTTTATTATAAGAAATGCAATCTCATCAAATTCTTGACGCCTTATTAGAATTTTGGAGCGAACATGATCCCCAGACACAAACAAAAAGGCAATAATCATTGCCACGCTTAATACTACAGCTATTATGATGTTTCGATTAGTCAAGTAATAAAAGAGAATAAAGAGTGGAATGCTCCAAATTAAAGCTACATTCCCAATAAGATTGATGCTTCTTAAATCATGTTGAGTGATAAAATATGAAGAATGTTCTCTTATTTTTCCTAGTATTAGTCTATGCAATAATTCTTTTGGAATGAAACTAGTGTTAGAAAGTTTTGCTTTTTGAAGTGTTTTAGTTAACGATTTCAGCTTCTTCACCTATGTTTACATCATTTTTAGCAGCACGCACATGAGTTTGAGAAACAAAAACGGCTGTTCCCTGAATTATTATATCCATCTTTTGTTTTAACTTAGATTGATTACTGATTTTTTCAAAAAATTGTTTTTTACCCCACTGTAAATCATAAATTTTTGTAAAAAGATGTTCTTCATTTTCCCCAATTTCATAAACCTCAGAAACCTTTCTAATTATACCATCAAGTTTTATATCGCGCTTCATAACAATTATGACCTCTAATGAGAGAAAATCTGTTTCAGAGATATTGTGTGAATTTTTCCATCTGCGGAAGAGTTTTTGAATAGAATCAGAGTGGGCGGTCTGTATTCCCTTTAATCCTGCATTTAACGCCTCGAACATTGCTTGAGTGTGCTCACGTGATTGTATTTCACCTAAATATATCCAATCTGGTGATCTATGGAGAAGTTTAAGGATTTCAGATGTTTTTGTATAATCTGATTTATTTGATTCAAAAGAGTCAACTTGTATGGAAAGCTGCTTATATCCCAACGAAGATTGTTTTATTGATTCAATTGCATCTTCTATAGCTATTTTTCTCCAATATTTTGGTGTATAAAGATCAATAGCGTTCGCTAATGTGGTTTTTCCCGAGTTTGGCTCCCCTATAACTGTAATATTCATTCTTGCTTTTACCACTTCAACCAGATATGATGCAAGGTACGACGGCAAGGTGTCCAGAAGAATTAAATCACTTAACTCTAAGGGTCTTGCTTTTAGTTTTCTGATGTTAAATGATGGGCCATTAGGAGATAAGGGTGGAAAATCCATAGAAATTCTCGTGTGAAATAAACTTGTTTGAAATTCAACTTTTAAAGAAGGATTCTTTGTTGTTATTGAAATAGGATGCTCTAGTTTAATTCTTGTTACCAAGGCATTTAATTCTTCTTCAGTCAAAATAATGTTTGTGTTGCATCTTCCGAAAAGTTGATGATCAATATAAATTGGTGAACCACGTTCATCCATATAAATTTCATTAACATTATCATCCAAAAATAAAGGAATTAACTTATTCAGTTTTATTAACTTATAAATAAAAATTTCAGCGACTATTTCAGGATTAATTGAGATTTCATTTATATCCAATATTTTCCACATACATATGGACTTCAGCGTATCTACAAGTTCTTCAAATTTTAATATTTCGTTCCCTAATCTTGCTTTGTTCTTAAAAATAATTGCTGATAATTCTGCGAACAATAGCGGTTTTTCTTCAAAATTATAGATAGGCTTCGCTGAATAAGATAGACCTTCATTTGTTCGATATATGGAGACAAAGTGTCCTCTAATTTTGTATTCATTTAACGTTTGGAAGTTCAAATTATTGTTGTTCTCAATAATATCTTGATTGTTCATTGTAAATCCGCTTACTCTAGTATATGTTCTATTAAAAGTATTTCAACACCACTTTTTTTGGATGAATTTGTTGTAATTAGATTTATTTTTTACCTAATATATTTAAATAGACAAAACTATACTTGAGAACGTGAAAAAATGACAGCAAGCTATGATGTAATGTGGACTGAAAAATATAGACCAAAAGTTTTGGATAATCTCAAAGGACACAAAGATATAATTGTAAGATTCAAAGGTTTTGTACAACGAAATAATCTCCCTCATCTACTTTTGGCAGGTCCTCCTGGGACTGGTAAAACAACAGCTCTCCTTGCACTTGCTAATGATTTGTTTGGAAAAAATAATGTGATTCGTAATCTTCTGGAATTGAATGCATCAAATGATCGAGGTATTGATACTATACGTACAAAAGTCAAGGAATTTGCGAGAACCTCACCTTTTGGTGGCGCACCCTTTAAAATAATCTGTTTAGATGAAGCGGATAGTTTAACAACCGCTGCACAACATGCTCTCCGTCGTACAATGGAACGATATGTAAGAACCAGTCGTTTTGCGCTAATCTGTAATTATTCCAGTAAGATTATTGAGCCAATCCAGTCTCGATGCGCTATTTTCAGATTTAAACCTTTGAAAGATAAAAACATGTCTGATTTTCTTCATTATATCTGTAACTCTGAAACAATAGCTTATGATAAAGAGGGTATTGATACAATTCTCTATATATCAGAAGGTGATTTGCGAAAAGCGATTAATATTTTACAAGCCACTGCTGCTTCCGGTAAATCTATTGAAAAGACTACTATATTGCGGACAATTGGTCATGCAGACCCAGAAAAGACTAGAAACATGTTAAATTGTGCTGTAAATGGTGATTTCTATGCCGCAAGAGATGCTCTTCAACATTTGATATTGGAGTATGGATTATCTGGTAGTGATGTTGCTTATCAAATCTATAGAGAACTACCTAATCTAACAATTTCCGATACTAAAAAGCTTAAAATTATGGAATATCTTGCAGAGGTAGACTTTCGGATTTCGGAAGGAGCATCCGGTAATATTCAGCTAACCGCTTTCTTGGCAAAACTAGTCAACGAAAGCATAAAAAAAGAATAAAGATATTCTATCTCCATTTTTTATAAGATTATCAATCAAAATACTCAGTTTATAGTGTGGAAAAAGTTTTGAATTACTTCTTTTTGAGAAACTTGTTGTTTTAATGATTTTAGATCTTTACACGTTTTTCTATTTATTTTTTCAATTTCTTTTCTGTCATAAATCCAGTGAATATTTTCGTAGTAAAGTTCTGTAAGCGTTAGCCAAGCAGGATTAGCTGGTTTTAGATTTATGTCTTCTTTCTTAGAATTAAATGAAAGCAAAAATTCTGTGTCCTGTAGTTTCTTATTTAATAATGGATATTGAATGCAATATGCCATGATTCTTCTTACTTGTTCCCAAAGAAATGATTGTGCGATAAACTCAAAAATTACTACATTTCCTTGTTGTTGTATATTTATCTCATTTATTTTTCTTTGTGTATTTCTATGGTCTAATTTACAAAAAAGTTCAAAGTCATGTCTTCCAACAAACTTTGTGCTGATTTTACGAATTTCACTCAATGAAAGACTTGTTTTTTGCTTTAAAATCTCAACAGGTAGTATATACCAATATTTTTTCCATTTTACATATCTAGGAGAAAAAAGATTATTAACATTAGCGTATGCCCAACAAATAATTGATTTATTCTTCGGTAACACGCTGTTAACTTGACTAAGAACAAGTTCTTTATTAGTATTAAATGCAAAAACATTACCTAAGGCATTTACTTTTCTGTCGGTTCTACTTGCACTTTTAAACTGGCTAGAGTCTGGTTCCTTTATGTATTTTGTCTTTATTAACGCGTTAATTATCGTTCCTTCGACAGTTAAAACATCTGACTGTCTTTGATAACCATAGTACCTTTCACCTTCATAGTATGTACGAACTAAATACCTCATTGTCTTGAAATTTTCGTAAAAGTAGAATAAGTTTATGTTTGTGTTTTTGTTATTTTTGGTGCCCCGACCGGGATTTGAACCCGGGTCTGCGGAGATTTCCATTCAGAGTATGCAAACGCTCAGAATTTGAGAGTCCGCAATGATTGGCCAAGCTACACCATCGGGGCAATCAAACTACAAAAATGAACGGTGCTTTTTAACTTTTCTTCTTTTCATAATGTGTATTTATTGAAAATTAATATTTCACAGATTGGACACTATGGTACTCACTAATCCATAGATTAGTTTTTCAAAGAAATATAAGGTTACGCGCTCTAGTTGTCTTCCCAAATCTTGAACAATTGTTTTAAGGAACGAGCAAGTATGTTGTGATTTTGATACTGGTAAATGAGTATTCTCCCAAATTTCTTTTCTTTAATTAAACCTACTTTAACTAAGAAGTTCAAGTGATCTTTGACTGCTGAATGATTCAGGTTTATCGTTCTAGAAATTGCGGAAATATTTAATTCTCCCAAATCAGCAAGTAATTTTAAGATTCTTACTCTTCCACGAGATGATAAGACGTCCTCTACTGAGAATTTCACGATTAAAGTATTATCCATTTTTGTCATAGCTGTTCTACCTGTTCTGGTTTCACTATTCTAACTTTACTTTTTTAATTATAAGAGAGAGGAAATTGAAAGTGAAATCTATTTTAACAAGTTATTGAGCTTATTATGGGATAAAGAAGTCTATAACCTAAAAACTCATTTTTTTTAGAGACAAAAACTAAAATGAAAACGGCTTTCTAGTAAAAATCGTTTTTTTGCGTTGCGTAGGGTAAAATGGTGCGGAGAGGGAGATTCGAACTCCCGGACCACTAAGGACTGGATCCTCATTCCAGCGCCTTTGACCACTCGGCAATCTCCGCAAATTGTTGTATGATTTCATTTTTATTGGTTTTTAACTTTATCGACTTAGTTCCTTTAACACCAGTAATAATTTTCAGGATATTTCATTAAAATAACAATTTTGTTTTCGAGCTTTTCCTAGACCGTGAATACTTTCAATGTTTTAGCGCTTTGTTGGGAATGCATTAGTAGAACTAAGACCGGTGATTTTTCATTAAACTCTCAATTCAGCAAACAAAACAAAAAATAACTTTCAGAGATGTCTGTCTGGTAAGTATAAAAAGGAATTTCTCGTTTTTATTTCAGAGACGATAATAATGTACTCATCTGATGAAGATTACTTTAACTCATTAATAAAAAAACCTTCTGTATTTAAAAACATAAGTTGTCTTTCTGTTAATTTTATCCCTCCCCATCTTCCTCATAGGGAAGAGGAGCTGCGTACTTTGGCTAAGTACTTTAAGACAATATCCTCTGAATCTGATGCTCCCTTAAGAAAAGTTATTCTAACTGGTCCAACTGGTTCTGGTAAAACAACGTTAGTCAAGAGATTTGGGCAAATGCTTGAAAATGTACTAAAGCGTCAAAAATTTCTTTTTGTTTATATTAATTGTCGCATCTATAAGAGTCCCTATTTAATCATTAGCACGTTAGTTAGACAGCTTGATAAGGCAATACCTCCTAGAGGATATTCTTTCGAAGAACTTCAATCACTTCTTATTCACTTATTGGAACTACATTCACCAAAGATTATGTTGGTTCTTGATGAAGTAGATTATCTAGTATCTCGCGTTGGTAGTGATTTTCTTTATGTTTTACTTCGTATAAGTGAGATGACAACAAGTCAATGGTTATCCTATATTTTTATTGCTAGAAATCTAAATTTCCTCCATGAACTTGACGAAAGTACACGTAGTAGTTTTCGGTCAAATCATATGTCTCTAGATAAGTATTCAGAATCACGTTTACGTGATATCATTAGATCTCGTACAGAAATGGCTTTTTATGAAGGCGCTATCACAACAGGTGCAATAGATTTGGTTGCTGACATTGCTAGAAAATCAGGTGATGCAAGATATGCAATTGAGTTGATATGGGGAGCAGGTCAGTGTGCTGATGATGAGTGTTCTCCAATTGTCTATCCTGATAATGTAAGGACCGCGAAAGCATTAATTCATCCTGAAGTTCGTCGTGAAATAATATTAACATTGTCATTTCATCAACAATTAGTACTCCTTTCAATAATCCGCAAACTAAAACACACAAAAAACGCTTATACTTCCAAAGGCGATGTTATAAGTTCCTATTGTCTTATCTGTGAAGAGTATGGTGAAGAACCAAGAAAACAAACGCAAATTTGGTCATATATAAAAGAACTGTCAAAACAAGATATCATATATACTAAACTTTCTGGCGAAGGTATGAGAGGTAAAACAACCTTAATTAGTATTCCTGATATATCTGTGGAAGTTATAGAAAAATTCTTGGCGAAGGCAATAAACCATCAAAAGAAAATGATAAAAGAAAATTAAAACAAAAGGAGCTCTTTTCTTATTTGTAAATAAGTGCAGAGTATTGTCTTTTGTCAAACAAAAGCTATCATAATTTTCTTGATGATATACAGCTGTTCAAAGAGTTAATTAAACAGGTTATTATTAATATTTATATGTATTTTGAAAACACAACAAAATAGTTATCTAAAACATAAATGCCGAAGTGTGCGAGTAAGAACTTTATGATGGTTATTACTAGTTTTACAAATGAATTTAACTATGATGTTGTAGAACTTGTCGCTCATGGAAAAGCTTTTTTATTGTGATTATTGCGACCGATACAGAACCACTTGTTGTTGGGTTAATTATGGATATTGAGCTTATTGAGTTGTTTCCCAACTCTACCAAATTCGTCTTGGCGGATATTACATTAGCCTTTGCTAACACTATTCGTCGTATAACTTTAGCGGAAGTTCCAACTCTTATAATTGAGGACGTTTATGTATTAAAAAATACATCACCACTTTTTGATGAATTCATTGCACATAGACTTGGCTTAGTTCCACTTAAATATGATGAAGGTATCTTGGAATTAAATTTTAGAGAAGATTGTGATTGTGGGGGGATTGGTTGCAATTTGTGCACTGTAACACTAACACTTTCAAAAGAAACAGATAATCAAACAACATCCATTGTGTATAGTGGTGATTTGATTTCATTACAAGAAGGTGTTAAACCAATAAGTGACAATATACCAATCGTTAAGTTGGGCCCTAATCAATCATTGGAACTCGAATGTATGGCTCAACTAGGTCGTGGTAAAGAACATGCAAAATGGCAACCTGTATCAGCTATAGGATATCAAGAATTTCCAATACCAGAAATAAACCAAGAAAAATGTAATAATTGTTTGGCTTGCATCGATATTTGTTATAGAGGTGTTTTTCAAAAAGTCGGAAACAGCGTCAAAGTTGTAAATCCGTTGAGATGTACGCTATGCAAACATTGCAAACCTACATGTGAACCAGAAGCAATTACAATAGGTCATGATGCTTCAAAAACTATTTTTTCCTTTGAAACAAATGGTGGACAAGAGATTTCATCACTTTTGGTAAACGCAGGAGAGATACTTATAGCTAAAATCGAAGAATTCAAAAATGAACTGGAAACTACGATTATTGAAGAGAAAGAAAAGAGTGAATAAAAATGCCTAAAAGAACCGGCCCCACTGATCCAAATGTAAAAGATTTAATAAATCAATTAAAAAAACTATCCTCCGAAACCAAAATAGCTTTATGGAAGACTGTAGCAGAAAGGCTTGAAAATTCCAGAAGACAAAGAACGTCGGTGAACTTAAGTAAAATAAACAGGAATACAAAAGAAGGTGACATAGTGATTATTCCTGGAAGCGTATTAAGTTCTGGGGATTTAGAACATACAGTAACTATTGCTGCGCTTAAAGCTTCCGAAATGGCAACAGAGAAAATTAAGAATTCAAAGAGCACCTTCCTATCAATTAAAGATTTCATGGATTCAAAACCTGAAATCAGTAAAACTAGAATAATTGTTTAATGGTGCATAAACTATGCAAAAAGGAATAAAAGATGTAGAACAGCCAACCATCGTCCCTAAAATACATATTGACGCAAAAAATGCCGTTTTAGGCCGTTTAAGTTCTGAAGTAGCAAAATACTTGTTAGAAGGACATGCTGTAAATATTGTTAATTGCGAGAAGGCAATAATATCTGGCAAAAAACATTCAATATTAAAAGAATATAGAGAAATCCAGCAAATTCATACTGCAACAAATCCTCGAAGGGGACCCTTTCATCCAAAACGTCCTGATCGTTTAGTCAGGCGTACTGTAAGAGGAATGTTACCAATGAAGAAAAGCCGTGGTAAAGCGGCCCACCATAGATTAATGACCTATATTGGTATTCCAAAAGAATTTGTAGGGCAAGAATTAATAAAACCAAAACATGCAGATGCGGATAAATTAAACTGCAAATCAATTACGATTGGTGATCTTTGCAAGGAATTTGGTTGGCAAGATTAAAGGTGAAAGATGTGGGTAAAGTAATTGTTTCTTCTGGAAAACGAAAAACTGCAATCGCTCGTGTAACTATAAAGAAAGGAAAAGGAAAAGTAAGAGTTAACGGTGTCCCCCTAGAAATCCTCCCCAATGAGCTAAGTAGGGTAAAAGTGAATGAAGTTTTTTCACTAGCAGGAGAGGACATGAGAAATAAAGTAGATATAAAAGCAAATGTTAGAGGGGGAGGTGTTATTGGACAAGCTGAT
This sequence comes from Candidatus Heimdallarchaeota archaeon, assembly GCA_019057815.1. Lineage (GTDB taxonomy): Archaea > Asgardarchaeota > Heimdallarchaeia > Heimdallarchaeales > Heimdallarchaeaceae > 18H4-34. The sequence continues at coordinate 100,469 of JAHLWR010000005.1, read as the reverse complement.
GCTATTCGTACAGCTATTGCTCGTGGCCTTATTGAGTATTTTGAGGATTTGAGTCTTAAAGAAAAGTTTGTTATATATGACAAAACAATAGTTTCTGGAGATCCAAGAAGAACAGAACCAAAACACTTTGGTGGAAGAAGTTCTCGTTCAAGATTTCAGAAATCCTATCGATAAACTTTTTTATTTCCTTCTTTCAATTCTTTAATTTAAGATGATATATAGAGTAGACTGTTCTATAGGCGAAGGAGGGGGGTCAATAATAAGAATAGCACTGGCTTTAGCGACTACAACAAAAACCCCTATTAAACTAGAAAATATTAGGTCTAACCGTCCAAATCCTGGTCTTCAAGCACAGCATGTAGAGGCAGTTAGAGCGATTCAACAACTCTCTGGAATGAAAATTAAGGGTTGTAGGATAGGTAGTTCTGCAATTGAGGTTTCTCCTGGAAAAGCTAAGTGTGATTTAGCTAAAGTAAATATAAAAACTGCGGGAAGCATTCCCTTAGTAGCTCAAGCAGTTTTATACTATGCTTTTTCTCAAACAAGGACTATAGAGTTAGTTATTAATGGAGGGGCAACACATGGAAAATGGGCTCCATCTGTTGAGTACATAGAAAGTGTAATCTATCCGTTGTTGAGCAATATGAATAAACAAATTACTTTAAAGATAGGAAAATATGGTTTTTATCCTAAAGGAGGAGCAAAATGCGAATTTTCTTTTCACAAGCATACTTCTCTAGAACCTTTAATATTAAATGATAAAGGTGATTTAATTAGTTTAAAGGTTTATTCAATAGCGTCATCTATTCTCAGACAAAGAAAAGTAGCTGAAAGACAGCTTAATTCTTTTTTAAGCGCTATTAATGTTAATATAGATATAATTCCTAGAGTAAAGTATGTAAACAGCCTTTCCCCAGGAACTGGATTAACTGTTATAAGTCATTACTCAAATGGTGGTATTACAGGGTGTTTTGTTACTGGAGATAGAAAATTAACCTCTGAACATGTAGGAAAACTATGTGCACACAAATGGAAAAAAAACTATGAAGGTAATTCAACAGTAGACGAATATGCAGCCGATCAATTAATCGTTCCAATGGCCCTAACAGATGGAAACTCCAGTATTCTTACAGGAAAAATTACAAATCACACCAAAACTAATATTGATCTTATACACAAGTTAACTAGATCTAAAATTGAAGTTATAAAAGAACGAGGGAGTTACTTAATAAACGTTAAAAATTAGTAGAACGTTTCAAAAAGCGTTTTTTAAAACTAAAAGAACGACATATTTATATGATGTTATCATTGAGGGAGTACGACGTTAGAGCACATTTTGTATAGAAGTTAGTACAAAATAGCGATACATCTTCATTGTAAATGAAAGGCGTATAAAAGTCAACAATATGAAAGGACGTGTATAATGTGGGTCACAGAAGGGTAAGTGCACCCCATCGATCATCATTAGGATATCGAAGGGTTAGAGCAAGACGAATAGTACCTTCACCTCGAGCATGGCCAGAACACGATGGCTCCTCAAAACTAATGGGTTTTCTTGGTTTCAAAGCCGGGATGACACATTGTGTTTATGTTGTAGACCGTCCAAGAAGCCATCTGGCAAATAGAGAGGTGACAGTATCAGTGACGGTAGTCGAAACACCACCAATGGTCGTTTTCGGTCTACGTGGATACAACAAGACTCCTTATGGTCTTGAAATTATAGCAGACCTCAGAACTCTAGAAAGAAAGGATGAACTTGAACGTAAAGTTAAAACTCCAAAAAACTATGATTTTGAGAAAACAAAGAAAATATTCGAGGAAAAGCTTGATGAAATTGATGAACTTCGAGCTATAGTTCATACTCAACCACACTTAACAGGTATTGGAATGAAAACTCCTTCAATTGCTGAAATCAAAATTGGTTATAAAAGCATTAGTGATGGTTATGAGTATGGTCTTTCACTACTCGGAAAGGAAGTTCTTATACGAGACGTTTTTAAACCTGGTGAATTTGTAGATTCTATTGGTGTAACGAAAGGTAAAGGATTTCAAGGTCCTGTAAAAAGGCATGGAGTAAAAATCCTTCAACACAAATCGAAAGGAACAAAACGTGGTGTCGGTTCTATAGGTCCATGGACTCCTGGTCGTACGATGTGGACAATTCCCCGATATGGACAAATGGGTTTTAATGTCCGTACTGAGTATAATAAACGTATAATGCAAATTGGATCAGATGGCGCAGAAATTGTTCCCAAAGGTGGTTTTGTTAACTACGGATTAGTTAAAAATAATTATGTGTTACTTAAAGGGTCAATTCCTGGTTCTAAAAAAAGGACAGTAATGCTTAGAGAACCTATGAGAAAAACACCACAACCAGAAAAAGAACCTAGGATTCTTTACATCTCAACGGAGAGCCAACAAGGTTAAGTGCGAGATGATAAAAATGAATGTAGCAATTTATTCAATAAATGGGAAGAAAAAATCAGAATCAATCAAACTTCCATCTGTATTTAGAACACCTTTGCGCCCTGATGTGATAAGAAGGGCAGTTCTTGCAGAACAAAGTTGGAAGAGACAACCAAAAGGGGTTAGTCCATTAGCTGGTCGCCTTGTAGCTGTTGAGAATTGGGGAACAGGTAGAGGAGCTGCAAGAGTTCCAAGACGAAAAGGTTCACGAACTCATAGTGCACAAAGAGCAGCTTTTATTCCTAATGTAAGGGGAGGTCATAAAGCACATCCTCCTAAAGCTGAGAAAAAAATAATTGAGAAAGTTAATAGAAAAGAACATCTCTTAGCTCTTAAATCCGCTATAGCATATACTATACATGAAGAACATGTAAGTCAAAGAGGTCATAAATTTGAAGGAAAAATTGATTTCCCAATAGTAGTGGAATCTAAAGCTGAAACACTTGTAAAAACTAGGGATGTTGTTAAACTTTTGGATAATTTAGGTTTGTCTCCTGATTTGAATAGGGTGAAAAATGGAAAGAATATAAGACCTGGTAAAGGAAAACGAAGAGGGCGCAAGTATAAGGTTCCTGTGGGTCCTTTATTAATAGTTGGGAATAACAATTGCGACCTAATCAAAGCTGGAAACAATATTCTAGGTGCAACAATTGTAGAGGTGAAACAACTTACAACCGAACTTTTAGCTCCTGGTACTCACCCTGGTAGACTCACTATTTGGACTGATGATGCAATAAGAACTTTAAATGAACGTTTTGGGTGAGTGAAAAATGGATGAATATAAAATAGTAATTAAACCTTTGATTAGTGAAAAAGATTTTGAACTGATTGAAAAGGAAAACAAACTAGTAATTCTAGTTGATAGACAAGCAACTAAACACCAAATAAAGCACACTATGGAAAAGTTGTATAACGTTCAAGTTGTGAAAATAAACACTTTAATAACACCTCAAGGACAAAAGAAAGCCTATGTTAGACTTAGTGAATTTGATGATGCTGCTGATATAGCCTCAAAGATGGGGTTATTCTAAAGAAGGTGATAAAATGGGTAAGAAAATTCTTGTTCAAAGGAGAGGTAGAGGAACTTCACAATTTCGAGCTGCTTCCCATAAAAAGAAAGGTAGTGTTAAATATAGGAAAATAGCTAAAATTGAATATTCAGGAATAATAACTGGTGTTGTAAAAGACATCGTTCATGATCCAGGTAGAGGTGCTCCTGTAGCCGAGATACTTTTTGACGATGGATTAAAGAAAATAATTCTACCTTCTGAAGGAATACGAGTAGGACAAACAATAGAGTACGGTTCAGAAGCAACTGTTAGCCTAGGAAACACAATGCCATTACAAGCTATTCCAGATGGAGCCCCTGTCTTTAATATTGAACTTACTCCAGGAGATGGAGGGCGGTTAATTCGCTCTAGTGGGGGATATGCAACAATTCTAGGCCGCGATAAAGGTAAACTTACGCTTCAACTACCTAGTGGTGAAATGAAGGAAATTCCTCAAAGGTGTAGAGCAACGATTGGCATTGTAGCTGGTGGCGGGCGAACAGAAAAGCCATTCGTCAAGGCAGGAGTTAAACATCATCTTATGAAAGCAAAAGGACATTATTGGCCAAAAGTCAGGGGAGTAGCTATGAATCCTGTCTCTCATCCACATGGTGGTGGTGCTCATCAAGGACCCCCTCGTTCAACAACTGTTTCTCGAAATGCTCAACCAGGTAGAAAAGTAGGCCTGATTGCAGCTAGAAGAAGTGGAAGAAGAAAAGGGAAGAAATAATTTCCTCTTTTTATTTCTTTTTTTATTTTATGATAACTTTTTGTTTCCAGCCTTGGCTCTCCGCGAAAGATTCTGTTAGGCGACAAGAAGACAGAATTATATCATAAAACCTAGTCATTAAAAAGCAAGTGGTATAAATTAATGTTAAGGAGATAATGAGATGGAATCAATAAGTAACTATGATGATATTCAGTTTATTTTTAAGGAGAAACAAAACTTTGAAGGTTGCACTCTTTTGAACGGTTGGCACGGCATTGGTGAATGTGGTTTTATATCTATAAGCCACATTGTTGACAAATTAGGAGCAGAGAGAATAGGTTTTATTATTACTGATAATCTTCCTCAATTTATCACGATCAAAAATAAAAAAATCACATTTCCATTTGAAATATATAGAAAAGATGATCTTGTAATTGTTCTACCAATCTTTGAACCGATAAAAACAGAACATCTAAAATTTACAAAAACAATTGTTGAATGGTCAATAGAAGAAAAATTCAAGCAAACAATACTTGTTGGTGGTCTAGATAGGAGACTACAGGACGAAAACAGACTGAAAGTAATTTATACTCAAAATTTCCTCAAAGAAAATCCATCTTTAGACTTGCCAATCTTAGACGAGGGTTTGTATGTTACAGGACCATTGGCGTATCTGTTGATGTTTTATGAATTAAAGAATTTCCCTGCATTATCTCTATTGCCATATGCAGAACGATCAAGACCTGACCCAGTAGCTGCTAGCGTAGCAGTTGAAGAGATAAGCAAAGTACTTAATACACCAATTGAGGTTGAGGGGTTACTTGAACAAGCGGAAAAAATTGAAAAGGAAATACAATCATTGTTGCAAGCTAGTAAAACAAAGACAGGAAAAGAAAACGACACAGATAAAGGAATGTTCGTGTAAACAACTTGTAATTGGAGTTGTTTAAGAATGTTCCAAACAGGATTTGAATCTCGCATCTATTGGTTCAACTTTTTAGCACTCAACTTTAGCGGTTTTACCTACAAAACCATAGATTTTTTCTCTAGTAATGAACTATCTTTAGAAAAATTACTAAATGTCGTAATCCATTTTTTCATCACTTTTATAGATATATTCTTCTGCTATTTCCAATTGCAGTAAGCTTTTGAATTTCTCATTGGTTTTTATAACTTGATCTAATGCTTCTTTTAGTTTAATAGTAAAATTTGGTATGCCTTCTTTTGTTAAAGTTGAGATGTTGAAGTCTTGATTTAAAGATATTTGTGTTTCTTCAATCTTTGTTGGTGACAAAATGTCAACTTTGTTTAAGACTTTGATAACTGGTGTTTCTGGGAATTTTTCTATAATATCATTAAATAGATTCAACTGCTCTTGCTGTGGAAGTGCAGTTTCTTTTGATAAATCAAACATAAATACAATAATATCTGCGATGTGACGAATTGAAGTAATACTTTGGAGTTCGATTATATTTCTCTCTTTAAATGGTCTATCTAACAAACCTGGTGTATCTACAACTTGGGCAATTGTATAGAGTAAATCCCAGTGTCCAAAGATAATTTTCTTTGTTGTGAAGGGATATTCTCCTATTTCTGGTGTTCCTGTTGATATTTCTCTTACAAGTGAGGATTTTCCCACATTTGGAGCTCCTGCAACAACCACTGTAGGTAGAGAAACGTCAAAATCGGGTACAGCTTTCAATTGTTTTATAAATCTAATTAACTGTTTAATATCTCCTTGAGCTTTTTTAACTAGAGAAACAAACCTTCCACCAGCTTCTCTTCTTATTTCTGCCATTGTGACCGGGTGATCTGTCTGATCAAGTTTTTCTATTAGTTCTACTTTAATTTTTTCGATTTGTCTAGAAATTCCACTAATTCTCCCGAGAATCTTTTTTATTTTGTCTGTACCTCCAATTAAATCACAAATTTCTTTATAAAATGGGTGTAGTTGGTCTATTGAAGGAAATTTTATCACTATATTGTCTAATCTTGTTATAAATTCTGTCGCTAAAACTGAGACTTTTGCCTTTTCATTAGCCGCGATTTTCTCTTCACGTGTTCTACGTTTTTTTTGTTTTTTTGCGATAGCAGACTGGGACCGACTAAAGGAGTATTCGATGATATCTTTAACTGGGGAAATATGAGAAACCCTTCTAAATGGGTTACGGTTCTCTTTTTCTTCATTCACTTGGAATCACTTTTAACGTTGATTTCTGACATATCTATTTCGTGATCAAAATATCTGTGAAGATTCTTAATTATACCTTTCTTTCTTTGTTCAAATTGTTTTTGGAATTCGTGAATTAAACTAATAAGTTTAGGTTTACAATCGAGACCACAAATGATTTCCCCATTTTTACATCTTCTACATATATCTGCTAGCTCTTTATCGTCCTTAATGAAGAGTTTCTCAAAAAAATCATAAATAGTACAAATCTCTGGGTTAGCACCTAGTTCCCTTTGTTCTTTTATCGTTGCTCTTCCCCCAGTAAAAGCTCTTAAGATTTTCTTTTTTACAATTTGGGAACCATCTCTAAGGAAAATGCAGTTTTCTGGATTGGAAGAGGACATTGGACTACCATCCAATCCTTTTAGGTATTTAATGTATAATGAAGCTGGTAAGGTAATTCTTCTTTTCCTTGCTACATCTCTTGTAAGTCTCATGAACACGTCTTGGTCAAGTCCTATTGGTACCACAACAGGGAGGTCGTAATCAGTTGTTGGGTGGAGTATATGCGCTGCTTGGATGCACGAATAGTATGGTGTGCCTATATTCTCATCTCCAATTAAACCAAGAGCAGATTTAATGGAATTATATGTAAGATTGACTGAGAATGTTAAAGCTAGATATGCAATTCTTGGAGTAGAACTTGAAATATATGCATGTACTTGATTAGGTTGAAAACCAAGAGCAAATATGTCAATGGCATTTTTCAAAGCCAAATTATATGCTGATTTTAGTGAATCAATTTTCCTAAAGACGTATTTTTCGTCATCTGAAAAAGGTAAGAAGAATTGACACTGGTATTTCTCCTGCAAGTATTTAATGAGTTCAAATAAGATAAGATGACCATAAGTTAAATCATTGGATGGTCCTCTCCCACTGATAATTGCCCATTCCTTTTTTTGCTCTATGCGATTTAGAATTTTATCAAAATCCCTGTGGGCGAAAACAATACCTCTTCGGAAGAAAAGGTGATCTGTACCAATGCGTGAGAGCTCTTTCTTAATCTTTGAGATTCCAAATTCTTCAAGAATACTGCTGTATTCCGTTTTTTTTCCAATATTCATACCCCCTAAGTTTTTTGTCAAAACAAACACTTCTTTGAGAAATACATACTGAAAGTGTGAGTTATAGAGGAAGAGCTGTAAACTAACCTTATAGATTCTGTACAAAAATCAGGAAAAGCTATCGCCAGTCCAAGTAATCACACTCATCATTTTCTTGTAAAAAAGACTTTATAAGATTATCGTCAACTCACTATACGAGCATGGAAACGTGGAATAAACTCTATTCGAGTACGATTGAATCATTTCTATCAAAAAAAAAGGAGTCGCAACAAGTAATAATTGGTTTTAATGTTAATATCGATAAGATAATTAGAATTGGAACTGACACACTACGAGGTTTAAAATCAAAGAATCTGAATGGAACTTTATTACAAAACAAAATTCCAACGGATATAAATTCAATTGAGTCCTTTATTTTATGTTTACTAAATGCTATTGAAGGGGGAAAAGCAGATGAAAAATTAATTGTGGCTAAAGATGTTTGTGACTGGATAGAAAATACTTTTGTTATTGATGAGATTAAAATAGGGGGTCAAGCAGGTATAATGGCTAATCTTTTAACAAAACTAGAATTAGCTGATGTATTACTAAGTCTTCCAGTTTATGATGAAAGCTTTAGTGGTTTATTACATGATAAAATCAATATATCATTTGATTCTAAGGGCGTATGCTTAGTTCAATCTATTACCAAACTTCAAGATTTTGAAAATAAAAGGTTAATTCACTATATATTTGAATTCGATAAGGGAATATACCACCTAGCTGCATCCAATTCTATTGAATGTCCAAGGCAAAATAGATTCATAGCCTCTCATGACACGGTTAACTCTTTACTCGAAATAAAAAACTGCTTTAAGAAATATAGTCTTGAAAACATTCAAAAATATTCGATAGCGATTGTTTCAGGGTTCCATCTCGTAAACCCAGAAACTCAAGACAATACAACACACTATGATATCATTGCACCCATAATCTCGATGTTCAAGGAATGGAAAAAGCTCAATCCAGATCTGAAAATACATATTGAATTTGCAGCTACAAGAGATAAAAGGCTCATAGAAATTATTTTCCAACGTTTACTACCCTTAGTAAATTCAATTGGTTTAAATGAACAAGAACTTCTTTCGATATTAGAAACTACTAATGTTACAACTTACAAAAAGTTACGAAACGAAATGTCTTCAATAAATCTGTTTGAGGGAATATTGAATATTTGGGTAAAATATCCACATCTTCGTATTCATCTACACTATTTGGGTTATTATCTCACTATTTCATCGAGATTACATGAAAAATATGCAATAAAACGGAAACAAGCTTTAATTCTCTCAGCTGTTTTTGCAGCAGTCAAAGCAAAAAATAGCTCGATTTGTTCTATTGTTGAAATTAATAAGGTACCTTGTAGTATTTCCAAAAGTGGCTATGACGAAATAGAAAGACTAATCACTTTCCTAAGATTAGAATACAAAAGTATAGATGAGATTGAAGATGGTATTGTAAGTACAGACTCATTCACAGTAGTTGGAATCCCAACAATTATAGTAAAATCTGCACAACAACTTGTTGGGGTAGGAGACACAATATCTGTTTTGGCTCTCTTATTGGAAAATTAATGTCCGAACGATACAAAACCCTGTTTTTTGGAGTTTATATAATATTATTAGTATATATTATAAAAGGCAAACCAGTTATTGGGTTTTTACAATGGCTAATGCTGATGCAATGAAAACTAACAGTAATATTATCGAGTGGAAACAACCAAAAGATACATTATTCATAAGTGTTCTTGAAATACCTTTTGTGGAGAATGAAAGAGTTATAACAAACATGATTACTGAACTTATTTCTAAGAACATTTTGTTTTCTATTAAATTATCAAGTGATTCACAATTTCTAATAATATATGATTTTTCAACAAACAACAAAAAATCTACAGATATTCATAATCTTGTACACCGTTTGTCTTCTAATTATTCTCTCAAACTGTTGAATAACACAAACAATTTTTTTACACCTTCTATTAAAAAAATAGTTCAAAAGGACTATGCACTTGAAATATTGTTTGAAGATGGAACAAAGAAATATTTCTTAACCTATATATTGTCTTCTGTTAACAAAAAAGCAGCACAAACGCAAAAAGCACTCACTAAACTTACTAAATCTCTTATCCAAACAGATGTTTTCTCGGTAATTGTGACACAATTTCCAAATACTAAAAGCGGTGATAACAATTCCCTTAGATGGAGTATCTTTTTTATATCAGAGGATTATAATTTACTTGAGATAAAGCGCAAAAATCAAGTATTTTGCAGATTTATTAAAGCAAATTCAACTAAAATTGATTCTAAACTCTCTTTACTTTCAAAAAAATCTGTTTCAAGGCATTTGACTAATTTTAGATTCCTTGTTCCCTGGATTAAGCACGAAGGTGCATTAAGTGACGTAATTAAGATCAATGATTTACTACAAAAGAAGCCCCCCAAGGATCATAATTATAAAATAAAAAAGAAACCTAAAGAACCACTTTCACCTAATATTCCCCAACATCTCTTATCTAAAACAGTGCACCAAAACAAGCCTTTTCCATCCCTAAAAGCGGACGTTGTTCCTGATAACGATTTTGTGAATGTTCGAGTGGAACAGAATGTTATTGAGATACAGAATAATGAAAATTCCCAAAACCTTTGCACCAATATTGATGATGTCATTATTCCTTCTACACAACCATTAAACAATGGACTAGACAATGAATTCATCAAGCATCGCGTCAGCAACATTCTGAAAGATTTCGATTTTAAAGAGACGATTATATTCGAGGAAAACAATGATTTAGTGTTAAGAAAAGGTTCTTTTTATATTTTTGTTAGAATCTTTAAAGGAATTTTAAATCAAACCCAAGCTTACGAAATATTGGATGAACTTTCCTCTATTGCGGGTTTAAGGAATAAATTCCTCTGCATTACCATTGCAGATGTTTTAGAAAATGGTGCTTTCAAGATATTGAATGAATATAATGTGCTTTTCTTATCGTATAATGACCTACTAAGTGAGGTAACACTGAAATCAAAAATCTGTGAATGTCTAGAAAGCGCTTTTACTTTTGTACATTCCCATTAAACTAAATTTTCCCCATAAGCAGAAAAAGACGTATTACAGAAATTTTTGAGTGATAGACAATAGTATACTCTAATGACTGGGGAATGCAATATAGTTGACCGTTATATACTTGGTGTTGTAAAAAAAATTTTACCGAGAAACGAGGAAATTATACATAGTAGTTTATTTCTAATTAGAGCAAAAGAAGATGAACTAGATGATTTAGATTGGTATTTTAATGGTTATTCTGTTATTTCTGAAAGAGTATCTAATCGCATTCGTAACCTATGCAAAAATAAGACTGTTACATTCGCTAACACTGGATTATACTCAATATCACAAAGCCAACAATATGTCGCAGAGGAAGAAATAGAGCGCGCGGCAACTTCTCTTAATTATTTGTTTTCACGCATGAAATCAGGGATACAATTAGTAAACAAAGCGACAGAAGTGTATAAAGAAAATTTATCTGTTAGTCGTTAATTTCAACTTAATATGAAGTTAGAGATACATTCATTGATGATTCATCTTCTTGTGATCTGATATCATTCCATATTTGGTTAACAGTCTTAACATCTTCTGGATGAGCATAGACTCTAAATAGTGTAAATAGTGTTCGATAAGCGCTTGATCCTGAAAAAGTTGATATATACTTAGTAGTATTCAATGCCTTACTAAGTGTAAAAGACTTGGTTCCTGAGCTAATGCGATTATGTGGATCATAGATATAAATGTTTGAAGTTTGAAATTCCAGTTCATTGATTGTTGAAAGTTTATAGGTAGAATCAATCTTCATTTCATGTTTCAACTTGAGATTATTGTCCTTTGCATATTTGATTACATTTTTGATAAAAGATTCTTGAGCTGTAAGTTTACAAAGCTCGTTAATGGTGATTCCAAGAGATTTTGCAGTAGATTCATCAATAATTTTTTCCCATACAGCTTTATGGAGTCGTCGATCTAGAAGGTCTTTTAAATGTGCTTTTGCCTTAACAAGCTCATTAGACTGATTAGCAAAAATTTCTCCTACAAGAGTGTACTCGTTCAAATAGATATATTTCGAAAGATTATTAGTGCGCTCAACTAATCCTAATGGCTCACAAGCTTCGCTTAACATTGCATGAATGGTTATATCTGCTGCTCGTGCAGTTTTGTGGAAATACACGTTCTTATATTCAAAGAAACGACCGATAAGTGATGAATAAATGTCATCAAGTACTTTCCAATTATAATGTATGGCATCTTTACCTTGATGTTGTTGAATTGTTGTGTTGTTAATAATTCTATTAATTGCAATTATTCCAAAGTGAAGTGTTCCCGCGAAAGTTGAATCTCTAAGCATAAAGTCTAATCTATCGGCACCTAATACTCCCTGAAGTAAAGGATGTAATAATTCACTTCTGCCATCCCAAATTTTCATTAGCTCTTCTGGATTAATGAACTCTTCAAGAAGAGGTTTGATAAATTCAGATTTTACAATTTTATCCCTATGTTTATCATGACCATGAGCTTCTTTTGGATAAACTCTTTTGAATACCACATCATCATATGTATGACTGAACGGACCATGGCCTATATCGTGTAGAAGTCCCGCTAAACGAGCAAGCTGTGTTTTTTCTGTTACATCATCATGATATTTAAAAACTTCTTGTGCATAACGTCCCGCTAAATACATCACTCCTACACTATGAGTAAATCTAGTGTGTACTGCGGAAGGATAAACTTCTCTAACTCCAGATAGTTGACTAATCCATCGTAACCTTTGAAAGATAGGCGTGTCAATAATTTTATTTTCTATCTCTGTCAGTCGTACTTCATCATATATGGGGTCTCGAATAGTTCGCACAAAGGATAAAACGTCTTTCATAACTATTCCTCTAAATTATTTTATATTTCTTTGATGTTATATGTGTTTAATCTTTTTCGCATTCTTTAAGGTTTCGAAAATAAACTAATTAGCCCCTCTAATAATAAACTGGCAAATGACCCCCCTCTAAATAGTGGTTTAACGGTCTAAAACAAGAGAAAGGCTTAACATTTGAAAAATCGCTGTTTTAAGGGGAAGGGCTTATATGGTGGACCGGTCGGGATATTCACTTTGTTTCGCGCAGAAAACAAATTTTTGAACCCGAGGCCTTCTCGTTGCGAACGAGACGATCTTCCTCTGATCTACCGGCCCAGTATTAATTAAATAATTGAATAATTATCTTATTGAAAGTTATGATTCACAAGTACAAAATGTTAAATAATCTACAGAAGGAAAAAGAAACATCCAGTGCATTTTGGATGTTTATGCTTTGCTTTTAACACGCATGATTTTGCGTTTTCCAATAACATTCCAATATTCTACTTCAGCACCCTCTACAATCAGTTTTTTTAGTTCTTCTTCTGTAGGGAGTGAAGCTTCAAATGTATCGTAGGTTTCTAAATCCATTAATTGTATACTATCTCTACCTAGAGAGATAATTTGGGCTATCCTTTTGTCTATGATTGGAGATAGTAGTTTTGTATCTGCAGGAATAGCTATTTCAGTTTTACTTCCCGTGAAAACGTTTTCAATTTTCATCCTAGATTTGGCATGTCCGTGCTTTCCTGATTTGGACTTTTCAATATCCCTAACCAGATATACATCATCGTTGTGGATAATGTAATATCCTGTTTTAACTTGACCAGCTTTAATTGGTTTTACATCATGTTCTGACATATATTAATCTCCTATTTATTTCTCTTGATTTTACCTCTTAGGGAAGTCAAAGTTGTCTTTTTAGCGCAAGTGTAATCTATAATTAAGGAAGCGTTGAAGAGTGTAGAGCTAATAACACTTTGCTTGTTTCTAATATTGGGACTACATAAGAATATTTAAACTCTTTTGGTTTGAATTAATAAAATTTGAAATTGTTGATGTGGTACTTGACGACAATATCAAGAATTTCTTCTTTTAAACAAAGTAGGAAAGAATATTAAGATGAAATAGTAGAAGAAAAAACTATCTTTGAGGTTTTTGTTTACGCCCAGTAACAAGTTGATTAACCGCAACATCGTTAACATGGGTAACTTGCCACTTAACACCAGGAATATCACCCTTGGCTCCCTTTTGTGCGCCTCCTATGCTACATACTAAAACTTCATCATGTTCATCTATATATAGTAACCCTCCATCGTGTGGGACAAATGCTCCTATTTGCTTTCCATTTTTAGTTAACCTTACTCTTACACATTTTCTCAGAGCTGAATTTGGTTGTTTACTCTCCACACCATATTTTTCTACCACTATTCCTCTTGCTGCTGGACTCCCTTCGAGAGGGTCCGCCTTTTTGTCTAATCTCAACGCTCTTCTTTTATAGTGAATGTCTTTCCAACGGAAATGTTTCCTTTTATTTCGTAATTTTCTAGCAGCAAACTCTCCTTTTGGAGATTTGGATCCAGTCATTATTGTCACTTTAATTATGTATATTTTTTTTAACTTAAGTGGGAGAACATCTTCCAGCTTTCTCTCAAGTTTTCCCTTCCTCAGTTCATTAAAAAACTTTTGATGTTAAACTAATATTAAAAATAGTAAGAAGAATGAAAAAAAAAGTTTATTTCTTGCTTTCATCTGTATATTCACGATAGTTTGGGCTCATAGTAAGGTCAACAATACCAGTACCTAGAGCAATTGTTTGGCCAACAATAACGTTCTCAGTTATTCCTTTTAAAGGATCAAATTCACCGTGAACAGCAGCATCAAGAAGATGCTTAACGGTAACTTCGAAAGCTGCTCTCGCAAAAACAGAGTTCTTCTTCCCAGAAACACCATGGCGGCCTATTTGTAGAACATCACCTGTATGTGTCATCAAATCAGAAACTAACATTACATGTCGGTTATCAACGTCGAGACCCTGTTCTTTCATAACAAATAATGATTCTCTAATTAACGCATTTCTTGCTGCTTCAATACCTAGTGTTTCTGCTATTTGATTAATATCTGTTGTGTAACACCTTGTTGGGTCAACACCTGGGATTCTTAGAAGTTCACTAAAATTACTTCCTTCACTTTGCAGGAAGTAATTTTCTTCTTTATCTTTCATTATTACTATTCGGTTTACGTTTTTAATACCCTTTATTGGAATCTCACGGATTTTCTCAGCTAATTTAGGTAGTTCACTAAACTTAAGCTCCTTTTGAGGTGTAATAACAACATTAAACTTATCTTCAGAATCAACTTTAACTTTACAATCTTTTCTTTTGAGTTGAATTTTATTAATAACAGTCTCGGTTTCAATGCCTTTATTGGACATTAGTTTTTCATCGAGTTTTATAGTAATTGTTCCCTCAGAGAAACTATGTGTAATACTTTGTGCAATTCTGTTCACTGTTGTTAATTCAATCCGTCGTGATACATTTTTTGTAAATTCTTCATCTTTCTCTGCTCCTGATTCAAGATGAATTCTCATAGTAGGGGTACTAGGGTTTTTTCGCGCATCTAGAATTTCAATCAAACGAGGGAGACCTCTGAGAACAGACATTTCAGCTACACCAGAATAATGGAAGGTTTGAAGTGTCATTTGCGTACCTGGTTCACCTATTGATTGAGCTGCCACAGTTCCAACAGCGCTACCAGGATCGATTTGAGCAAATTCATAACTGTTAATTACTTCTTTAACTATCATATCGAGTTGTTTTGCCGTAAGTTCTCTTCCCTTCAATTCACTTTTCAGTTCCTCAATAATCGTGTTTGGAACAATTTTCTTTTTTTGGAGATCGCTTATTTTCTTTGTAATCTGGGCTTTTTCCAAATGCTCTGACATCTTTTCATTCCTCCTCAATTTCTTCAATTAGTGGATCTGGTGCTTCAATGTCAAGTATTTTGCTAACAATAATACCGACGTTGACGGCCTTCCCATGGTCACTCTTTGCTGGATCAACGTTATCTTCACCATAAATGAATTGAACTATTTCACCTGCTGCATTTCGTACTGTATTATCATAACAAGACGAAATGTCTTGAAGGGCGTTTACTAATCTTCTTTGCATGTAACCACTCTGAGATGTACGAACAGCTGTATCCACAAGACCTTCTCGACCACCACATGCATGCATAAAGAATTCTATAGGGTTGAGTCCTTTTCTAAAACTACTGTCAACAAATCCATGTGCTTCTGCAGATAAGTCTCCCTGCTTAAAGAATGGAAGAACCCTATCCCTGTAACCTCTTTTGATTCTTTGTCCTCTTACAGCTTGCTGCCCTACACATGCGCTCATTTGGCCAAGATTTAACATATTACCTCTTGCCCCAGTTTTTGCCATGATTAGGGCTTCATTTTCAGAATGAAGATAACTTGCACTTACATCAGAACAATCAGTTCTTGCCTTGGAAAGAGTCTCCATTATTCTAGCCTCAAGTGTTTCTTCTTCTGTTCGACCTGCTTGTCTTTCGAGAGTACCATCTTCAAATTGCTTGATTATACCAAGTACATCCTCTTTTGCTTTCGATAATATGCCATTAATTTTTTTCTCCGCATCTTTTGGTATATCAATATCACTTGCACTTAAACTAAAACCACGTAGAGTGATATTTGTGGTTAACATTCTTGAAGCACTATCTAAAAATAATCTTGTTCTATCTGATCCATATTCTTTCAGGATTCTATGTAGAACGCTATCTGGAACTTCAGCACCAAAGGCTTTTTTATCAATGATTCCCGAGATTAATTTTCCGTCTTTTATAAGAATATAAGCTTCATTTGGACATTTCGTCTTTTTACATTTTTCGTTCTTTTGACACAAATTATTGCGCATTGTGAAACTAAAGCCTTCTGGTAGAAGTAAACTAAATAGAGTCTTTCCTTTCCACTTTGGATTGTGAGTAGGATTTTTATCTGCTTTAGGTAACTTTTCCAAACCAGCTGCAGTAATAAGTTGAGATGCTTCGTTCTTTGTATACCATGCCTCTTTTCGTGTTAGGTAAAAACCACTAGTAATGAAATCTTGAATAGCGCCGATAATTGGGCCACCGTAACGAGGGGTACTGATTTGTTCTTGAACCCTCATCAATATTCTTGATTCTGCCTGTGCTTCCTCACTTTGAGGAACATGGAGATTCATCTCATCCCCATCAAAATCTGCGTTGTAAGGACGGCATACTGGAAGAGTAAGACGAAAAGTTTTATACGGTACTACTTTGACTTCATGTGCCATTATACTCATACGATGAAGGCTTGGTTGTCTATTAAAGAGAACAATATCACCATCTCGAAGATGTCTTTCTATAATAAATTCGGGTTGAAGAGAATCAGCAACTGCTTGCAGATTTCTAGCATATCGTAAGTCTACTCTTCTACCATCTGGACGTATTATATAATTTGCTCCTGAAAAAGAACGAGGTCCTTTCATAACTAATTCTTTCATCTCCTCGATATTCCATTCAGTAACCCTTTCAGGAACTGTGAGAATTTCAGAAATGTTCTTAGGTACTCCAACTTCATTAATACTTAACAAAGGATCTGGACTTATAACCGTTCTTGCACTAAAATCTACTCGTTTTCCACTTAGATTAGCTCTAAAACGTCCTTCCTTCCCTTTCAAACGTTGAGTAAGCGTTCTTAGAGCCCTTCCACTTCTGTGACGAGCGGGAGGAATACCGCTAATTTCATTATCAAAATAGGTACTAACATGATATTGTAATAACTCCCATAAGTCTTCAACAATTAACTGAGGGGCACCTGCCTCTCTATTCTCAAGTAAACGTTGATTAATCCTTATGATGTCCACAAGTTTGTGTGTCAAATCGTCTTCTGACCTTATTCCGTTTTCAAGAGTGATACTGGGACGAACACTAACTGGTGGAACTGGCAGAACACCTAATATCATCCATTCAGGACGAGCATATTTTGGATTTATTCCTAATAATTTACAATCTTCATCAATAATTTCCTTAAACCAAGTGTGGATATCTAATGGAGAAAGTTTGTTTATTTGTTTCTGTCCTGTTTCTGTATCAATTTCTTCAAAATAGGTTGATGGTTTCTCTAAACGTATTTTATGTTGTTGTTCGCTGCAATAGGGGCAAATTGTTTTTTTTGCAGACTTCTTCATAATCTCTTCAACAAGTTCATAATCTTGTATACCCCATTGCATTTCGTAATCATTCATTTTCTCCTGAACTTCTTTAATTTCTTCAGGGTCTAGAACTATACGACTACATGCTCGACAAGTTGCGCGTAACACTTTGTAAATTAATTTATTATAACCAACATGAACAACAGGACGGGATAATTCAATATGGCCAAAATGACCAGGGCACGAACCTACTCTCGCTCCACACGTTTTACATTTTTGACCTGGGTCAATGGTTCCAAGAAGGCCATCCATTAATCCTGATGTAATAGGAGTACCATCAGAATCATAGGTGTCGGGAGTAATAATACGCTCAACACTCATTTTCCTGATTGTATCCGGATTTAAAAGGCCGAATTGGATGCCTTTTATCGTTTTATATCCTTCTGAGCTCATTCTATTCTAATACTCCAAAAAACTTTGAATCTCTACACTAAATATATTGGACTAAAAATTTGCTTAAGATAATTGATAAAAAGCTTTTGATTTCAAACCAATAGTTTTGGACAATTATTTAGAAGGAGCTTTTTTTTCTTCCAGTAATGAGCCAAAATATTTTAGATAAGAATCCATTAATATATTCTTGTATCCCCCGTATTACTGCAATGTGTGGTGATGTAATGTTCTTACCTAATGACTCGGATACAATTGTTATGAATGGACGTAAATTTGCTGATGAATATGCAGAGAGGGTTTTAAAACCGCGTTGTATAGGTTTTAAAGGAAAATATGGGCGACTACCTAAACTTGTAACAATATTGGTAGGTGAAAACCCAGCATCTGAATCTTACCTAAGGATTAAGTCAAGATTTTTTTCCACTCTTTGTCTTGATTCAGAGGTCTTAAGGCTTTCTAAGGATATCAATGAGCGTGATTTATTGAACACTATTAACTCTCTAAATAATAATTCTAATGTTGATGGAATTCTTGTCCAACTACCTTTACCTAGACACATAGATGCGGATAAGGTTATAGAATCTATAAGTATTGAAAGAGATGTTGAAGGTTTATCACCTGGAAATGTTCATGCTTGGGCTAAAGCTATTCCTAATCTTGTTCCAGCAACAGCTTTGGGAGTTCTTGCGTTGCTGAAATATTATGAGATATCGTTAGAAGGTAAACATACTGTGATTGTGGGGAGAAGCATGATTGTGGGCAAACCTGTGTTGCATCTCCTGTTAAAAGAAAATTGTACGGTCACCATTTGTCATTCACGAACAAAGCAACTTGGGAGACATACTCGTCAAGCTGATATTTTAATAGCAGCAGTTGGCAAAGCACATTTAATTACAGCTGATATGGTGAAAAAGGGCGCAGTTGTTGTTGATGTTGGGGTGAATTTCCTTGACGGAAAACTCGTTGGTGATGTGGATTTTAAAACTGTAAAATCAAAGACAAGTTATATTTCTCCAGTTCCTGGAGGATCTGGTCCTGCAACTGTAAGTATGTTAGCAGGGAACTTGTTACTTGCTGCAGAATTACAAAAAACAGGGGATAATAAAGAGCAAAAAGAGTGTTTAAGAGACTATTATAAGAATTATACAATTGTGACTGACACTAATTATTGTTAGAAATTTAATTGGTTTCAATCCAACACATTTTTTTATTTTATAACATATCAAAAACTATGGATGAAAGGATAATTATGAAAACTTTTCAAGTTGATGAAATTGATCTTGGAATGTTTGCTTTTCTTTTGGATAATGCAATTTCGATTTATGTATATGAGGGTGAACCTAAACTAGGAACAATAGGGCTATCTATACCAGGAAGCGATATTTTACCACCATCTACTATGTTTATTTCTGGTATTAAGAACGAGTTAATGGTAAGAGGAATGGGAGAAAGACTTTCAAAGATGACAGAGAAGATGGTTCTACTTTCAATTAATGTTTCAAATGAAGGTTTGTTTAAGGGAATATGGGAGTTTATTTATCTACAGCTAAAAGAAATAATGTAATAAATGAAGAAAGAAAAAAAGAGAAAAAGAAAAATCTCTGTACTAATAAAATTTATTTCAGAATAGATAACCCTGGATAAAGTGGAAATTGTTTAGTGAGTTCTAAAATGCTTTCCTTTACCACCACACTTACTTCTGGGTCACCTTTAGATTTTATAACTTTTGCTAAACCCTCAGCTATAACCGTCATTTCAGATTCTTTCATGCCTCTAGTTGTTATAGCAGGGGTGCCTAGTCTGAGTCCTGAGGGATGGAAAGGACTTGAAGGTTCATAAGGTACTGTATTCTTATTCACTGTAATTCCTGCATCGTCTAAAGCATTCTGTATAAGACCTCCTTTACCAGTTAGACCTTCTGGACGTAAATCAATGAGAACTAAGTGGTTATCTGTCCCATTTGTCACTAGTTTCATATCAAGAGACATTAAATCATCAGCTAAACTTTTAGCGTTTTTTACAATTTGTTTAGCGTAATCCTTGAATTCAGGTTTAAGCGCTTCACCAAAAGCTACAGCCTTAGCTGCTGTTGTATGATCATGAGGCCCCCCCTGTAATCCTGGAAACACCGCAGAATCAATTAACTGCGACAAATTTTTCTTAGAGTTGGGATGATGAAGGTCATGTAATCTGTCCTCTATTTTACACATGATAATTGCTCCACGTGGGCCCCTTAGACTTTTGTGAGTTGTAGTTGTAATTACATCAGCATGAGAAACAGGACTTGAATGGGCATCACCTACTACTAAACCTGCTATATGTGAAATATCTGCTAAATGATAAGCATTAACTTCTTCAGCAATTTCCTGAAAAGCCTTGAAATCAATTTCTCGTGGATAAGCTGTTAAACCTGAAATAATCATCTTCGGCTTTTCTTCTAGAGCTAATTTGCGAATATTTTCCATATCTAACATTTCTGTTTCTCTATTAACGTCATAACTAACACAAACGTAATTTTTCCCAGAAAAGTTTACATGACTGCCATGAGTAAGATGGCCACCAGAAGTAAGACTGAAGCCTATAAACTTATCCTTCAAGTTTAATAAAGCAAAGAAGACTGCTTGATTTGCAGGAGATCCAGAATAGGGTTGCACGTTAACATGTTCACAACCAAAAAGCTCTTTTGCTCGATCAATGGCAATGATTTCAACTTCATCAACAATTTCATTTCCACCATAATATCTCTTTTTAGGGTAGCCTTCAGAATATTTGTTGGTAAAAACACTCCCAATAGACTGAAGAACAGCTCGAGAAGTGTAATTTTCAGAAGGGATTAACTCTATTCCCTCTTCCTGGCGTTTCAACTCTCTTAAGAGTGTATCCGCCACTTCAGGATCAGAGTTTGATAAGTCATTCATTATTTTCATATTTTAACCTCTAATGGCAATTTCAAAGTTTCTTTATATATCTTTTTCAATAGATGTGACGTTGTTATGTAAGTAATATTAGATAAATAAGCTCTATATAATAACAAATAGTTCTATTGTACAAAGAAAATATCTCATAAGTAGTGTTTAAACAACTTACTCTTTCTGAATCTTCAAGCAGCGTCTTGATTAAAAAGGAATAATTCTTTCATAGTCTTCATTTTTTTGTTCTCCTTTCTTCGTTGCATCAACTATTACCTTGATTGTAGTATTGTTCGTTTTATTTCTTGAAGGATCAAGACTTGAACCTGTAACACTATTAATTACTACTATATCTCCTTCCCCAGCTCGTGTTATTGTTGCCCATTCAACAGCTTTTCTATTATAAATATCTATATCCTTATCTACTAATGTGCACCATTTTAACGATGGATGAGCAGCAAAGGCAGCATGTCCTATGTTTTTTGTGCGCCTAGTTTTTTTCGGTGTAATTGATATTACAGCATGTAACCAACCACACCCTCCAGCTGTTAAATATATACCATGAACTTGTTTGACTATTTTTGATACGCGTTCATAAATTTGCACCTCTCGTGGAAAACCCATAAGAATAAGATGTTCTTTATAAGCTGGTAAAATGGTTTGAAAGATTGGATTATCACGATGGAATATTTTTTCAATTGTAATCGTTGGTTGGGTTCGAACAGTATCCTTTGTTCCAGTGATGTCAACAAATGGACCCTCGTTGTGTTGTTCTGTAGCTGATATTTTCCCTTCTAATACAAATTCTGTTTCAGCAGGAATTTCAATTCCATACTTAGGCGTTTTGGCAGTTTTCAAGGAACCATTCATGAGGGCATTTGCTAAAGGCAATTCAGATTCCCCATAAGATCGTTGAAAAGAAGTTGCTAAGGCTATTGCGGGATGACAACCTACAATTATAGCAATTGAGGTATCTTTTCCACTTTTTGAATTTTCTACATGAATTTGAAATAAATCACGTGGTACAAGACGTATAACTCCCTTATCTTTACCTATTATCATAATTCTATGAATGCTACCATTTACTTCTTCGCTATTTGGAAATTTAGCAAAAACAATTCCAGCTGTTAAATATCGTCCTCCATCAGAAGAGAAAAATTTTGGAATTGGGAGTTCAAAGAGATTAACTATTATTTCATTTTTGAATGTTGGATTAAATTCTATTTTTTCGGGTGTTTTTGGGTTTTCCACATACCCTTGAAACTTGTTATGATAAAGATTTTGTGTTTCGAGTATCTTCCCAAGTTGATCTTTTGAAGAAATCAGATTGCCAATTAATTGATATTTAGATTCTTTAATATTGGTAAATAGTGTAGCCTTCTCTTCATTAATCTGAAGCTGTTTCGTAATTGCCAATTCAAGGTCTATCTTATCATTTATTTCAACTAGTAGGTTATTATCTCGGAGAGTTTTAAGATATTCTCGGAAGCTCATTTAATCACTAAGTAAGTTCAACACAAAAAAGAATTTAAACATTCGGTAAATTTTCTAAATACACTAGCGGGGATTGTCGAGTGGTCAAAGATGCTAGGTTCAGATCCTAGTCCTTAGTGGTTCGGGAGTTCGAATCTCCCTCCCCGCACCAGAAGACAATTTAATATTAGGTTTTGTTGGTTAGGTAATAAATATGAAAATAGGTATTATAAGCGATTCACATGATAATCTTGAAAACTTAAAGAAGACCATACAAATTTTCAAAGATCATAATATTGAAGCTATTTTACATGCTGGTGACCTTATTTCTCCATTTTGTGTGCTTCCATTTTCAGATTTTAAGGGTAGATTTTATGTGTGTGCGGGGAACAATCTAGGCGATGAAGACTATCTTAGAGAATTAATTGCAGATATTGGTCACTACTTTAAGTATGTTGGTCGTATAGAGTTAGCTGATAAAACGTTTGCGCTTTATCATGGTACTAGTGATTTGATTGTAGAAGCTCTACTAAAATCACAATTGTATGACTATGTAATTGTTGGACATACGCACAAAAAAGAAATAAAAACACATGGAAAGACAATTCTGATAAATCCTGGAGAACTCTATGGAAACTTATTTGGTGAAGCAACTTTTGCAATACTTGAAACTACAACAAACAAAGTTGAATTCCATAAATTAGAGTGTTAAAGTGAGTAAATCACAACATGAAGCATAATCTCCCCATAATTTCTGAAGAACTCCAAAATTATCTAACTACTTTATTGGATCCTGGTTCTAAAAAGAATTACCTTCGTAAAGTAATAACTCCAATGGAAGATTATACTCTTCATGTGTATGGTGATTTATCTCAAATTGGGGGGACATTGGATTATTTAGAAAATTGTGGTTATAAAGCGCAGCAGCATTCAGTTTTTCCAAATATAATTGTTATTGAACCTAAAGGGCCATTTGAACTAGATTTATCTGATATACAGAAGCAAATTGTAGTCGACAACAGAGCAGCAGAGATGATTTATCAGGGTTCCGATATTTTTGTTCCAGGTGTTAAAAGAGCTAACAAAGTAAAAAGAAATGATGAAATCGTTGTTACTAGTCAACAAGGAATAAACGTCGCTAAAGCGATTTCTTCAATGAATCACTCTGATATGCTTAAGGTAAAAAAAGGTGTCGCAGCAAGAAACGTTCTATCGCCTTTTCAAGTACCTAGTGTTGAACAATTAGACATGCATCATTTACCTATTTATTTTCAAAGTTTTCCTGCTTATTTAGCTAGTATTAATCTTGATCCAAAGCCTTATGATTGTATTCTTGATTGCTGTGCAGCACCTGGAAACAAGACTATTCATTTAAGTGAACTAACAAAAGACCAAGCGAAAATTGTTGCTGTTGACAGATCAAAAAGAAGGCTTCAGAAACTAATAGATAAGATTCAAAGATTTAAAATACAAAACATTTCAATCTTTGCTGGGGACATAATTGAATTGAGTAAAGAGTGGTCGCAGAAATTCGATAAAATTATGGTAGATCCGCCTTGCACAGCACTAGGTTTGCGTCCCCGGTTATTTTTTGGTTTAAAGTTAAAAGATATACAGTCAAGTGCTAATTATCAAAAAGCAATCCTTTTTGCTTGTAAGAAGTTGTTGAAACAAGGTGGTGAATTACTTTATTCCACTTGCACTATTACAAAAGAAGAAAATGAGGAAGTAATTGATTACGCTATCCAAAAACTTAATTTTAAAATAATAGAGCAAAGATTCCGTTTTTCAAAAATGGAAACATCAAAGGAATTTGAATTCCCTGTTCAGCGTTTTATCCCGGGAAAAGATAGAACAATTGGTTATTTTATCGCAAAGCTTAAAAAAAGGAAATAGTTCTTTCCTAACCTTTTTTAATCACTTGCATTCTATTGGTTCAAGGTGCGAAGTAGTGTTAGATGTTTCCCACTTTCTAGTAACTAGTTCAAAACGAGAAAAAGCTGTGAAAACAGCATTGAACGCATTTAATAAGCTAAAAGAGAGAGGTTATAATGTAATTCTCGATTCGAATCTAGACAGTGGAAAAGCGCAATTCGATGAATCTAATCAAAAAATCGATGTGATTCTGGTTTTCGGTGGGGATGGAACAATTTTAAAAACACTTAATCGCTGGATTAACTTACCTATTTTAGGAGTTAACTGCGGGAGGGTGGGTTTTTTAACAGAAATAGAACCTGATGAATTGATTAAAGCTATTGAGAAATTTGAGCGTAACGAATTCTTCTATGAGGAATATACGACCCTTTCAGTTGTAGCAGCAAATTGCTCAAATCTTGTAGCTGTAAACGATGTAATTGTTATACCTGATAAAACTGGTCGAATAATTACACTAAAAGTTTCAATAAATGGCGAACAGCTATACACATTCAATGGTGATGGAATAATTGTAGCTAGTACAACAGGCTCAAGCGCATACTCTCGCTCAGCAGGCGGTCCATTAATAATGCCAACCGTTGATGCATTTTCAATAGTAGCCATTTGCCCATTCTTAGGACGAGTTTACCCTTTAGTTGTTCCTCCTGAAACAGAAATTAAAGTTGTTAATGCAAGTAAGTATAGAGATGGAACTGTTGTTATTGATGGTGAAATATATTGCAAACTCAAATATGGAGAGTCAATTACTGTAACAAAATCCGAGAAAAAAGTGAAATTTGTACGTTTCTCTGATAATTATGTAGAACGTGTTAGAGAAAAATTATTAAAACTAGATCCCGATGATATTAATGAATAACAAGGTAAATGATAATGACAATGCTCCTTGTTATATTCTTGATTCAACTGTAATCATTCATATACTTCCTTCTGAAGAGACTAGTAAAGACAACGAGAAATTTTTAATACCCTTTAACCTGAAAGAAGAAATGCGTTCTATAAAAGCTAATCTAACTTTGAGTTTGTTAGAAGCTGAAAATAAAATCAGATTTGTTACGCCATCTTCCGAAGCTTTATCCAAAGCAAGACAGTATGCAGAAGAATCTGGTGATTTTCCTAACTTATCAACATACGATATAGATGTTATTGCTATTTATTTTGATTATCCTGAATCAGTGATAATTAGCGATGACAAAGCAGTGCAAAACGTCTGTGTCACCCATGGAATACCATTCAAAGCTCCTCTATTTAAAATTAAATCTAAGCGAAAATACTATTGGAAATGCATAGGGTGTGGAGGTATTTTTCAAACCAAAATGAAGGAATGTCAAGATTGTGGAAGTGCTTTAAAAAGAAAGTATAACCGTTTTAGGGTTGAAAAATAACAGTTAAAGAATCGATTCAAGTGTTTCTATTAAAGCTAAAATGAATCTATCGTTGACATTATTGTCTCCCAATGTTGCTAAAAATGACTTTTCCTTATCTTTGAAATAGGTAGCAGAATCAAAAGTTTGTACGATTATACCTTTACTACATAACTGATCATATAACGTTTTTATATTCTCTTTAAATTGTATAAAAAGGAAGTTGGTGTCACTTTTATAAACCTTGATTCCACTCAACATTTTCAGATGTTCAATTACTCTTTTTCTTTCCAATATGAAGCCATTAATAAGCTCAACAAAACGATAGGGTGCTCGTAAAACATCAGTAGTGACTAAAAGATGTATTGGAGGTATCTCTTCAATAAAATATCTCTCTTTCAAATTATTTACTGCTGAAGTGTCCGATACTAAATATGCACATGAAAAGGCTCCTAATCCCCATGCTTTGGAAAAAGATCTGACAATTGACAAGTTATTATAGTATTGAACTTGTTTTACAAGGCTATATTTACCGAACTCAACATAAGATTCGTCTACAATTATTGGGATTTCTGTTTCTTTTACGAGTAATAACAAACGTTGTTCATCGAATTGATTGGCTGTTGGATAGTGAGGTGAAGAGAAAATTAGTGTTTTTGCATTAGTTTGCTTAATTTTATCAAGTATTTCATCCACATTTAGTTCAAATTTTTCTGTTAAACTAATTGTATCAATGTTTAGTCTCTGGTTGTTTGCAATTTGGAAATAGATTTCCTTATCTGGAGAAAATAACAAGATGTTATCGTTTGGATTTGTAATCGTTGATAACATTCTTTGAATTAGCTGACTGTGGGTTAATCCTGGATAAATCGCTGATGGTTTCACACCTACGAATCGAGATAATTCATCAATAAAAGCATAATAATCGATGGGATAGCTATCTCTAGGATCAATTGATTGTATCTCCTTCATTATAATCTTCTGTATATGATGTGGTGGAATGAAAAGATTCTGTCCCCCACTTAAATCAAGAATTTGGTCCAAGCTAATGTTGTATTTATCAGCAATGTCTTGTTGTTTCTTTAGGCGTTCAAGACTATACTTTGTTGAAGATATCTTGTTAAACAGTTGTATCACCAAAGAGATAAATTAAAATATGAAACGAATGGAATTAAAAAAATCTATTGGTTAATCAACAGATTGAAAGGCAAAACTAAAAAGTAGGATAGAATATCTTGTGAATGAAGAAACTATCTTTGCTTGGTTGAATAAAAATGGTTCATAAATTTACAGTGGAGTTTCCTGAACGAATTTGGAGCGCTATCAAAGAGAAAAAAGGTCCTGGGTCAATAAAGGATTTTCTCATACGATTAATAGAAAAAGAATTTGAGTTAAGAAAAATAAAAGCATTTATTTTAGCAGGAGGTGAGGGTGCCAGACTAAGACCTATAACCAAATCAATACCCAAAGCAATGATTCCAGTTGGCTACAAACCTCTACTAGAATATAATCTTGAACTTCTAGGAAAATACGGAATAATCGATGTTGTTTTACTCATAGGTAAACTTGGAAACCGTGTAATGAAATATTTTGGGCAAAACTGGAATGGGTTAAATCTAAGTTATGTGAGCGAAGCAACCGCACTAGACACAGCAGGGGCAATATTTAATGCGAAAAACTTGATTACTGATAATTTTCTTGTGATGAATTCTGATATATTGACAAACATTAATTTATCAAACATTATTGAATTTCATAAAGATAAAAGTAACGATTGTATCGCAACATTGTGCGGAATTAAGGTGAGTAACTATTATCAAGCAATAGGAAAGTCCGATGAAAAGGGATTTTATTCTGATTATGGTGTTTTTTATACTGATGATACTAGTGAGGATGGAAATCTTGTTACAAAATTTGAGGAAACCCCTTCAAAATCCCAGATACGTGGATATATTAACACAGGGATTTACATTTTTAAGCCAGAGATTATGGATTATCTTGCAGATTCAGAGGGAAAATCTATTTCTAGCGATATTATTCCTAAACTTATAAGGGATAAACAAGTAAAGGCATATGTGTGCCCAAAAAACGTTTTCTGGATTGATGTGGCCCATCCTGAAAGATGGAGTAAAGCTTGGGATGTTCTTTTTTCAGGTGCTATCGAGATTTAAGTAGGCATTCATCAAAAACTAAAAAAAGTTTTTAACACATAAACAAATGTGTCAGTAGTAAAAATATTTAAGAATTTAAGGAAAACCCTCGAAATAATAGTGAATGTTGGTGTGCATTATGGACATTGATCGAAGCATTAGAATAGCTGTTGACACAGGAAAAATCTCATATGGTGTTGAATCAACAAAAAAGGCTTTGTTAAATAAACAAGCTAAATTAGTTGTAATTGCCAATAATACGCCACAAACCATAAAAGAAGAAATTGAATACTATGCAGGACTCTCGGAAATACCTGTATTAGAATACAAAGGATCAACTTTGGATTTAGGAGCTGTTTGTGGAAGACCACATTTTGTATCTTCTTTAACAATATATGAGTTAGGAGATAGCGATATATTAAAAGCAATTGAATAGAATTGAGTTAGCAATGAACAAGTAATTCCTTCTTTCTTTTCAGAATATTATTGAATGAAATGTCAGAAATGGTAAACAAACCAAGGAAACACATATTATTAAGATACTAATTTGTGAATGTTATACCTAGTACAGTTGGAAGAGCGCATCGAAACCACAATCTCTAAAAAGGGTACTTTTACTCTAGAAAATGTAAACTCCAATAATACACAAAATTGGGTAAAGTCTGAAAATGGATGAAAAAAAATGCCTAGCGTCAAATTCTCCCAAACAGAAATGCAATATATCACAACCTATCAAGCAATAATTAATGTAGATGTTTTGGATTGTATTATTGACGAGGAGGACAATAAGATTGTTTATGTGGTTCCAGAGGGAAAAGCGGGTCTAGCTATTGGAAAACGAGGGGTTAATATTAATAGGTTGAAGGAACTAATTACAAAAGATGTAGAAATCATTGAACACTCATCCAACCTAACTAAATTCATCAAAAATTGTTTCCATCCAATTGTAATAAAAAATATTGTTATTCAAGAAAGAAGAAATGGTAAAATTGCTACAATAACAGTTGACAGCAAAGATAAGGGAAGAGCAATAGGGAGAAATGGTAAGAAGATTAATAAAGTCAAGAATCTAGTTCTTAGATTTTTTGATATGGCTGATGTATTGATACAGCAATAAGATTGAACAATATCACCAATATTTTTTTTATAATCAAATTTTGTTATAAAAATCATATTTTTAATGTAAATTTATCCGTAAAGGTAATAAAATAATGAAAACAAGAATTAATATGATGAGAAACAAAAATTCCTCAGAAAGTGAATTCCTTGTTGAGATTTTTAATTTCATAAAAAAGGAGACTATTTTATCTGAAGCAGCTGAAAATGAAATAATTTCTGCTTTTGGCTCAAGAGGAGAAAAAGCAGTCCGAATTCTGAAAGAAAAAAAGCTACTTAAATTAGTTCTAACTGAGGAAATAGAGCTATGGAAAGTAGAAGGAACAAGAAAAAACTATCTAGTTATTGACAACAATTTTTGTGAGTGCAAAGACTTTCAGATAAGATCTTTAAGCCGAGGGACTAATATTGTGTGTTATCACTTACTTGCTAAAATAATAGGTGAAAAAATCGGTTCTTATATTGAAAGAACCGTCAAATCTGAAGACTACAATTTATTACTGAAAAAAATAACTGATGATAAAAAAAACAAAGTAAAAAAAATAGGGTAAAAGAGATATTTTATGCTATATCTTCAAGTTCCACATGTGGTGCTATGCCTAAACTCATTAGTTCTTGTAAAAGCAATTTAAATGCATAGCTAATAATAACTTTGGAAACAGTAGTTTCTTCCTTACAAATTGGACAATGATATTTATCTCGATTTTTATCATACATGGCCAAGAAGCCACATTTAGAACATATTAACCCCTCTGTTCTATCTGATTCGTCTAGCAACCTTTCCTTGAGTAATATTGATGTACCGTGACCGATCAGGCAATCTCGTTCCATCTCTCCGAAACGAAGACCTCCTTCTCTTGCACGCCCTTCTGTTGGTTGGCGAGTGAGCATTTGGATGGGGCCTCTAGCGCGTGCATGTATTTTATCAGAAACTAAATGGTGAAGTTTTTGATAAAACTGGCAACCTACAAAGATTGTACCCTCTAATTTATTACCTGTTTTACCATCATACATCACTTCTCTACCGTAGGGATGAACACCTGATTCTTTTAACGCATTATGTAATTCATCAAGAGGAGTATTGCTGAAGGCTGTTCCATATATTGCTTCTCCTTTTTGAGAAGCTACTTTCCCTCCTAATAATTCCATCAAGTGTCCTACCGTCATACGGCTAGGGACTGCATGTGGGTTGACGATGATATCGGGAACAATACCCGATTCTGTGAATGGCATATCTTCTTGAGGAATTATCAAACCAATTACACCCTTTTGACCGTGTCGTGAAGCGAATTTATCCCCGATTTCAGGGATTCTTTCAGATCTTACTTTAACCTTGACCAATCTATTACCTTCATTAGTATCGGTTAAAACTACTAAATCTGAGATGCCTATTTCCCCATGTCTCATTGCTTTGCTTGTTTCTCTTCTGTTTTGAGGGGGGACGTCAAATTCTGTATATTCCTCTAAAAATCTTGGAGGGCTTGTTCTTCCGATTAAAACTTCACCTTTTGTACCATCGACTCCTATCTCAGGTTCAATTATACCATCTTCACCTAAATGAACATACGCAGATTCATCTTTGTAGCCCCTTACTGTTTCATCAGGAATTTCAAAAGTATCTTCTTGTCCATTAGGATATTTCCTCTCTTCAGCGTCATATGTTCTAAAGAACGTACTTCTACCCAATCCTCTTTCAATAGCAGCTTTATTTATTAAGATAGCATCTTCCATATTGTATCCTTCATAAGATAGAAGAGCTACAACAAAATTTTGACCAGCAGGTCGTTGTTGGAAATGTATCGCATCCATCCCGTGTGTTTTAACAAGCGGTTTTTGGGGATAATGAAGTATATGTGCTCTTGTATCTAAACGGTGCATGTAGTTAGCTGAAAATAGTCCTAAAGCTTGTTTTGCCATCCCTGCTTCATATACATTACGATCAGAACGATTGTGTTCTGGATAGGGGATAAGAGATGCACATATTCCTAAAATTGTACTTGGTGCTATTTCCATGTGTGATATGTCAGGATTTAAATCATCTTCAGAAATAGCTATGTATAAGTTTTCTTCTTCTTCCGCATCCACATATTCAACAACTTGATTTCTGAGTAAATCGCTCCATTCCCATTTTCCGCTTTTAATCCAGCTATACATCTCTTTAGTTAAATGCGGCGAACTATTTTCAACAATTAATAGAGGACGACGCACTCTTCCCGCGTCACAATTGACCATTAGTTCTTTTGTATCTTCATAGTATGCTACATTTACTTCATGATGGAAATTACCTTTTCTTCGTTCATCAATGATTTTTTTTCGAAATTCAATACCGTCTTTTATTACTCCTAAGAAGCTTCCGTTAATGAAAATTTTATAGTAATTTGGATTAGTAATAAGCTTTGCAACTTCCGAACTAGGTATTGTAACATCTTTAGGTACAACTCTATTAAGACCTAAATCCTCAACTAATTTCCTCTCAACTTCTTGAGAATCTATACCAACGCTAATATAGGCTTGTAAAGCCAGATTTTTCACAAGACCACAGTTGGGTCCTTCAGGTGTCTCATTTGGACATATCTTGCCAAAATGTGTTGGATGAAGATCTCTAGCCTCAAAGTGTGGTTGGCTTCTACTTAATGGACTAACAACTCTTCGAAGGTGACTGAGTGCAGATATGTAATTAGTTCTATCTAGTAGTTGACTAACACCAGATTTACCTCCTGTCCAATTACCGGTAGCCAGAGCATGCCTTAATCGTTCTGTAATAAGATCCGCTCTAACGGCTGTTTTAAGATTGGGTTTTCTGCCTCTTACTGTAACTCTTTCTAATTGGTATTTAATGTCTCTACATAGTGCATGAAACGCTACACGATAAAGCATTAACAGAAGGTCTCCTGCCAATTTCAATCTTTTATTTGCATAATGATCTTTATCGTCTTCTGTTCGGATACCACTTTCTAATTCTAATAAACGTTGAGCCATTCTAGCTAGGAAAAAGGCTTTTTTCACTCTGGAATCTTCATCATTCCCTAAATGGGGGAGTAAATATTTATCCAAAACTTGCATAGCTCGGTTAATACGATATTCTTTGGTCTGTCCTACAGCTACACGTTTTCCAATATAATCCAATGATTCTTCTGTTGAGACTATCTCAGAAGATTCTCTCATGAGGATAGACATAACACGCGATCGTAGTTTAGGAGTTGGGCTAATAATCATCGCAATCATGTCGTCTCTCTCTATACCTAATGCTCTCATTAAAAGAATTAAGGAGATTTTTCTAGGCATACTTGGAAAACTAACACGTAATTGACCATCTGAAGTATGTTCTACGCTAACAGGAGCACGAAAACCATGAATTACACTGAAAACTTTACCTTCACTGGTTACGTTCCCCTTACTTGTAAGTTTTTCAATAAGAATGCGATTTGGGGCTAAATCTTCTTGTGTAACTATAACTCTTTCACTGCCATTAATGATGAAATAACCACCAGGATCTTTGGGATCCTCTCCTAGCTTAATCAAGGATTCGTCGGATAAATTGTAGAGCGCACATTTTTTTGATTTTAACATGATTGGTAAATAACCAATAAAAACACTAGTTGATTCTCTTGGTGTTTCAAGACCTGTCAAAGGGTCTTTATGAATAGGCTTCATGTGTAAAAACAAGCGTGAAGCATAAGTTAGATTGCGTATTCTTGCTTCCATTGGATAAATTGGACTCTGAGAACCATCTGCTTCACGGACTGTTGGCTCTTCTACTTCTATTTTTTCTAATTCAACATAAAACTCCGAGTCTTCAGGTTCAATTGCTTTTATTTCACTAATAACGGACTGTAATCCTTTTTCAATGAAATCATTAAAAGAATCTAGATGTTGGCGAACTAAGCCTAGTTCATCAAACATTGAGTTCATAAGAACCCAACGTTTATTGGTATTAACCTTCTTTATTTTCTTTCCCATTTAAAAACACCTTATAAGGACAAAAATGAACATATCTTCGGGAGGAGGGGTTTTTAACACATTAAAAAGATTATGAATCAAGAGTATCTCTGTTATTTATATCTTCCTCGCTGATTCATTGTTATTTGTGAAAATAAGAGACCACGGGTAACGTACAGCAATTTCGCTTACTACTTGTTTAACCTTACCCCGTTCTGGTGTATTCTCATAAAATAGCAATGCTACTTTCCCACCACGGCTTCGTTTCATTTTCTGGTAAACTGTTTTCGGTGAATTTACTAAATCATATACAATAAGTAAATCGGTTTGAGGGATATCAATATCTCTTTCACCAACTGGTGAGAGAATTAGAGCTGATTGCTCTTGTGATTCCTTAAAATTATTAATAATTGTATTTTTATTCTTAATTTTGCCTGTAACTTGAAATGTCCTTATATTTTCCTTTTCTAATTGTTTTGTAAGAGAATTTACAGTTGATAGAAAAGAACACAAAACCGCTGTTTTATTGTGCTTTTTGGCCATTTTTATAACTATTATTTCTTTTCCACTAATTGGTGGGAGTTCTTGAAGCTCATTCTTCTCAAAACCATATCGCATCAAGTAATTGCGATAAGTATTAGCTGGCATAGAATAAACATACTTTCTTAAAAGAAGAAGTCGATTAAATTTTTCTACCAATTCAGTTTCAATTGGTAAGAATGGTAGCTGTTGAAAGAAATTTTGCTGGAGTTTTTGAAAATCTTGTGGTGAAAATTCCCTCACTGTATGCATTATTTCTTCCTTAGTTTTATCAATTAGTGCTGTAAGTTTCAATATTATCTCTGCTGTTCTCGAGTCTTTTACTGGTAATATGTGCACTTCTGAGTATTTGATGTAGTCTCTCAAATCTGTGTCTATAAATTCTTCAATGGTGATAAGAGCGCTATTAGGAATGAATTCCCTAATAGTACTTAGTTCCTTTCTAAGTTGAAGCTGACTCTCATCAAGAACCAAGTGATCATCTCGCAAAGTACCGCTCATTCCTATGAACATAGCATTTGTTAATGATGGGATTAACCTATTCCAAGGAACACATAGAACATTGCGGTGTGTGAAACGACGGATGATTTCATCGACTTCATTAATAATTGCAATTTCAAACATTCCAGCAAGTTCTGGAAATGCCCTTATCGTATTCAGAAAAACTGTGGGAAGAGTTAAAATAACACGGTTGTTCTCTAGCAAATATTTACGATAATTCTTATCCAAACCACTTTTTATTACATTTAATCCATTAACACCACCGTATTCATTAGTTAGGTAATACACGGTTTCTTGGAGTGACGAATGAGTCTGAAGGAAAAAAACAATTTTCTTGTCACCAAAAACCTCTGTGACTAAACGATATGAAAGCACTCGTTTACCCATTCCACAATCAAGTTCCAAAACAACACTATTATTTTTTGAAGCAAGTTCCTTGATTCTATTTACTATAACGTTCTGGTATTCTCTGGATTCAAGCCGTGACAAACCATTCACCACACATTCTCTACTACTGAAGAAATGTTGTATCAACTATTGTTTTGAGAGATTATACTAATTCTAAACATACCTAGGGATAGTCAGTGGGGTTCTTTTAGTACTGATAATTAAGGCGCTAAACTCGCTTGTTTAATTAGCAATTATAATAGTATGTAATTAATATATAAGGGCGTTGAAAAATTAAGAGTTCAGATAAGGATATCCTTAACTTGTTCCTGGATAAAACGTGATAGATTCAAAGATTGGTCTGTCTTCTCATGAAGATTGAGACCTATTGGTGTGATAGATATCCCATTTTTGTGTTTGACCGCCCATGTGTCTGTTCCTTCAGGAAACGTTTTTTTCATCTCTCCCCATAACCAAAGATAAGGTAATCCTCTTGGATCGTCTTTTTCAATCATATAATTATCATATTTATACAAAGTTGGAGAAGTGACATAGATTTTTGTATGCTCTGTAACATTTGTTGGAAAATTAATATTGAGAAATGCTAGATCTTTTGGCCATTCTTTTTCGAGTGTGAACTTTACTATTTTACTTGAAATCATAGCAATATAGTCAAAACTAATGCCTTTTTGTTCAATTAATTGAACATCGTGCTCAACATCTACTGAAAAAGCGATAGCTGGTACACCATTAAAAGCGCTTTCAAAGGCAGCAGCACATGTACCGCTAGTGAGTATAGAATGTATAGATGAATTATCCCCATAGTTTATGCCAGACACAACTATGTCTGGTTTCCCTTTCAGAAGATGAAAACTAAGTAGAACATTGTCTGCTGGAGCACCTGTGGTGCTGTAAGCTGTCGTTCCGTCTTCAAATGTATGGGTTGAGAAACGAATTGGTTTGTGGAAAGTAAGTGCTTTTGATATAGCAGAACTTGGGTTTCCAGGTGCAACACAAAAAACTTTTCCAAAATTACTTAGCTCTTTATGCAAAGAATGTAAGCCTAAAGAAAATATTCCATCGTCGTTCGTCAGCAAAATAAGTTTTTGTTTCATAAGAAATAAAAACAGATGTTTTTGTTAAACTTTATCTTTGGAAAGAATTCCTTTTTTTGTAAAAAACAATGTTTCAAATACTATTAGGCAGTTTTAAGTATGAAAGTAGCGTAACTAGTCTTTCTGAAAATTACCACGCTATCATAATGTTAAAAAACTAGACTAGGACATTTGCTTAACTTAAATTAAGATAAGTATTGAAATATACTGGTGCTTATATGATAAATAATAAGTATGTCTATAAATTTTTCAGTCAAGAAAATTGTGAAGGAAACGCTGAAATGAAGAAACTCTTGGGTGGAAAAGGCGCTAATCTTACTCAAATGACTTCTCTGGGTCTTCCCATTCCTCCAGGTTTTATCATTTCCACAAGTGCATGTTTGCACTTTTTAGAAAATAATGAAGAATATCCCGAAGGACTATCTGAACAAATAGACAAAGCTCTAGCAGCATTGGAAGAAACCAATGGAAAAAAATTAGGTGGTGACAATGATCCCTTACTTGTTTCTGTTAGGTCTGGAGCAGCGATTTCTATGCCAGGGATGATGGATACAATCCTTAATTTAGGGTTGAATGATATTTCAGTCGAAGGATTAGCGAAAGAAACTAATAATGAAAGATTCGCCTATGACAGCTACCGTAGACTAATTTATATGTACGGAGATGTCGTTATGGGTCTTTCTAAACGCCATTTTGAAATAGAACTTGAAAAAATGAAGAAAGAATATGGTGTTGAATCTGATACCGATATTCCTACTGAAGGATTAAAGAAACTTGTTGAGATTAATAAGAATCTATATAAAGAAAAATTAGGTGAATCCTTCCCTCAAAACCCAAAAGAGCAATTGAATAAATCTATTCGCGCAGTGTTTCGTAGTTGGAATACCAAACGTGCAATAGATTATAGAAACCATCAAGGAATACCCCATGATTTGGGAACAGCAGTAAATATTCAAACAATGGTTTATGGTAATATGGGTAATGACTCAGCAACTGGTGTAGCTTTTACTCGTAACCCCTCAAATGGTGATAGAACGTTATATGGTGAATATCTCATTAATGCTCAAGGAGAAGATGTAGTTGCAGGGATTCGTACTCCTCAACCCATTGAAGAATTGACAAAGATTATGCCCGAGGTTTATAATCAACTTTTTGAGGTATCTGAAACACTGGAGAAACTATACCATGACATGCAAGATATGGAATTTACAATTCAACAAGGAAAAATGTATATTCTCCAAACTCGAAATGGTAAAAGAACAGGTGTTGCAGCAGGAAAAATTGCTTATGATCTTGTAATAGAGGGGGTAATAAGTAAAGAAGAAGCAATAATGCGCATCCAACCAAGTGATGTAGATAATTGTTTATTTCC
Organism: Candidatus Heimdallarchaeota archaeon; assembly: GCA_019057815.1. Taxonomy (GTDB): domain Archaea; phylum Asgardarchaeota; class Heimdallarchaeia; order Heimdallarchaeales; family Heimdallarchaeaceae; genus 18H4-34. The sequence goes on along the minus strand of JAHLWR010000005.1, from coordinate 63,566 downwards.
TTCAGTAAATTGGCCTGAAATTAACCCAAATGCACCTATTCAACAAATTAAACATGAAATGGAATCCAGTGTTATTGGTTCAGGACTAGCTGCTGGAGCTGCTGCTGCAAGCGGTAAAGCTTATTTTGATGCTGATAGAGCTAAAGACGCCACTGATCGTGGTGATGATGTCATTCTTGTTCGTGTTGAAACAACACCTGAAGATTTTCATGGCATGGCAGCAAGTCAAGGAATACTCACAATGAAAGGTGGTTTAACATCTCACGCAGCTATTGTTGCTCGTCAAATAGGTAAAGCATGTATAGTGGGAAGTGAACGAGGCGGTATTTTCATTGATATTGAAAAAACAGAATTACATGGTAAAGGTATGATAATCAGAGAAGGTGAATGGATTACAATAGATGGTACTGATGGATTTGTATATAAAGGAAAATTACCTACAACACCAGCTTCTTTGCCAGAAGGTATGACAAAGATACTTGAATGGTGTGATAACATAGCAAAAATTAGCGTAAAAGCAAATGCCGATAAACCTGATCAATTCAGAAAAGCGCTTGATTTTGGAGCAGAGGGAATAGGTCTTTGTAGGACAGAGCATATGTTTTTCGATAATATCCCTCTAGTTAGAGATATGATTTTAGCTAAAACAGAGAAAGAACGACAAGAAGCAGTAGACAAACTTGAACCCCTACAACAAGCAGATTTTGAAGGTTTATTTGAAGTCGCAGAAGGAAAACCTGTTATTATTCGTCTCATAGATCCTCCGTTACATGAATTTCTACCAAGTATTGAAGAACTCATAACTGAAATATATGAAGAACGTTTAGAAGGCAAGAGCGAAGATATGTTGAAGGACAAATACGAACTCCTTGAAGTTGTAAAATCAATGCATGAGCAAAATCCAATGCTTGGACTTCGTGGCTGTAGATTGGGAATCACTCTTCAGATGGTAACTGTAATGCAAAGCGAGGCAATATTTCGTGCTGCTGCAAAAGTAAAGAAAAAAGGAAAAGACGTAATGCCAGAAATTATGGTACCACTTATTGGCTTTTCAAAAGAATTTCAACATCAAAAGGAAATAGTAGATAAGGTTGCAAAACAAGTAATGGAAGAAGAAGATATAGAATTTGACTACCTTGTTGGAACAATGATTGAAGTTCCTCGTGCCGCTTTAACTGCTGGAGAGATAGCGGGCGGTGAAAATGGAGCGCAATTCTTCTCTTTTGGAACAAATGATTTACATCAAATGGCACTAGGTTTCAGTAGAGATGATACTGGATCACTCATAGCACGATACTTGGAACTGGACATAATTGCTGATGATCCTTTCGTGACAATAGATCAACCAGGAGTCGGTCGTCTAATGAAGATGTGCGTAGATGAAGGAAAACAAGCCAATCCCAATCTTGAGATAGGTATATGCGGAGAACAAGGTGGTGAACTAAAATCTATAGATTTTTGTTATCGAATTGGCTTAGATTATGTTAGTTGTTCTCCATATAGAGTTCCTGTTGCTAGGTTAGCTGCTGCACAAGCAACAATAAAAAAGGAAAATGAATAAAATAATTCTCTCCTATTTTTCTTCTTTTTTTCGAAAAATAGCGGTTAAAAGAGAGGTGAAACTTCTAAAGATACACAATGTGGTCGATACTATCCAATAGATAGTTGACATCTTCTATGAATTCGAAAAGTAATCGTACAAGGTCAGAACGTAGAGAAGATTTATGTAGGGCTATAAGCTCATCAAGCATTTGAAGATTTGTTCGAGTATTGGCAAATTCTGTGTATACCCCAATTACATCACCTTCTTGAAGCGAACCAAGAAGTTTATCCAGAATGTCCATAATGAAATAACACTTGTTATTTATTTCACCAGCTTCACTATAATTTTCTACCATGAGCTGTGTGGAAACTTCTTGTGTTTTAGCCATTATGTCTTCGTATGCAATATAAAGCATTTCAATTATCAAATCATCAACTTCAAGGTCATCTACTTTCTTTTCTAGAGGTTCATTGGAAATTCCCAATCTTTTTGTGGCTTTGTTGATCTCTTCATCTAACCAATTAACAAAAGAGGGTACAATTATTGGTTTACGATCAAGAAGCATATCAGCTGAGGTAAATTCTTCTTGTTTTGGTTTTGGTTTAAATTGTTCGATAATTTCTGAGTGTACTGTATACTCCGGATAGTTTTCATAAACATATTCAACTAATTGTCTTACACTGTAATTCTTGAAATCATAACATAAGTCTTGAACAACTTGGTCATAGATGTGAGGAACTTCATTTTCCAATAGTTGCTGTTCACCAATTTCCGTCAACTGATAACGATGAAGAATTTCATTATCATTCTTAGTGAGTTCTTCATGGTCAATATAACCATAATCATTCAAATGGTGTAAATCCTTTTGGATTGCTTGACAATATGGACCATATTTAAAAGGAACAAAATTATAACCCGTAATTATATGATAGTTTTTTTCCAAAAGAAACAGCAGTTTTTGGAACATAACACGACCATTTATGTATCCCATGTACTTTAAAAGCAAGAGAAGGACAGATTCACGGGTCATTCTACTAATACAAAGAGAGATTGATATATAAACCTAATAGAAAAAAGTTACCAAAACCTAATAATGTATTTATAGCTAAAAAGTAGGAAGAATGGTTTTTTCTGACAAAGAAATGTTTTTCAATAGAAATTCTTTTAGGAAATACATTGTGAAACTACTTTCTCTCCCAGGAAATTCTTTGGTAGCAATTGCTGCAGTCCTATGGGGGAGTTCATTTGTGGCTATTAGATGGGGACTCGAAGAAGGTATTGACTCTATAGTTTTTGCTTCTCTTAGGTTTGGTCTAGCAACGTTGCTTTTCTTGCCTTTTGCAATAATGAAAATAAAGAGGCTTAAAAAGCTTATAACATCACGAGTAATAATATTGATAGGCTTCTGTAACGCTTTATCTTTCCTCTTTCAATTCTTAGGACAACAGTATACAACAGCATGAAACGCATCATTGTTTGTAAACTTTTATGTTGTTTTAGTACCACTATTGGCACCCTATTTCCTAAAGGAAAAACATACAATAAAAGTGATTGCTAGCGCAATGCTTGGACTTTTAGGTGCATTTTTTGTTACAACTAATATGAATTTTAAAGAAATCACAGTTGATTCAATAAAGGGGAATTTGTTAACCCTGTGTTCGGGGGTGCTTTGGACCGTATACATAATTATTTCCAAGAAACATCTAGAAAAAAATGAAGAACTAACAGGAATGACTGTGTTCTTTGGAACAACAGTGTGGTCCGCAGTATTCTTGGTGTTAATAACACCATTTGTACTAATAAATAAATCATGGAACACAATTGTCGCAGGATTCACATGGAAGTCAATTGGTGCTGTAGTGTATTTAGCTATTGTGTGCACTGTAGTTGCGTTTGCACTTTATATGGAAGGTCTAAAGAAAGCAAAAGAAGGCGAAAGTAGTGTCTTCATGTTACTTGAAGTAGTTATTGCCTTTCTGCTGGAGTGGATTATATTCTCAACTATCCCAGAGATGTGGACAGCAATAGGAGCTGAAATGATCGTCTTGGCAGTGTTAATAACATCAATTAAATTTCAAAAGCATCAAGGAAATGTTTCTAGACCTAGCTAAATCACTCCACAAAAAATATCTCATTGTGATTATTTTACAATGATAAAAAATGATGATACTTTTTAGTGACTAATATTATGTGTTATATTTCTTAGTAATGTTTGTTGTGAACAAGAATGCAAAGAAAATACTTGACTGTGATATAAATAATAATCTGTTCATAGTAACTTCAAGTAAGGTGATTACTAATAAAAAACATTTACTTATTGTTAAAATCTTACTCAATGTTGATATTGCTGATTATAAACATATTGCGCTCTTAAACACTATATCATGTACATGAACAATACAAAAATAATACGTTATGACTACTTTTTTTTGTAACACCTTTGAGTCAAGAAAGAAGAAACATTTATCAGCAACCGATGACGATTTTGCGCACTATGAAAAAGAAAAACATCGTTGCAATAATAATACTAGGAATAGGAGTAGCATTAATAACCGCATCATTAGTTATAGTTTATGCGTATCATCCAAACAGAGCTAATCCTGTTGATAAAGCAATTGCAGATTTTTTCTTTAGTATTGACAATAGTACCTTAGAATCAATAATGAAAGTAATAACTTATCTTGGAGAATCAATTATATATATTGGCGTTCTATTAATTCTTTATTATGCTTGGGATAAAAAGAAAGCTTACAGAGCTATTTTTTTAGTATTTTCCTCAACAGTAATTAATGCATCCTCAAAAGCTGCTTTTAGTCTAGACAGACCCAATACATCTTGGGGATATACTGATCCAGGTGAGCCTTCCTACGGTTTACCTAGTGGTCATGCTCAAATAAGTTCTACTTTTTGGGGTGTATTAACATCTTTCATAACAAAATGGGGAATGATAACTGTTGCCATAATATTACCCTTGTTAATAGGTTTTTCAAGAATATATTTAGTTGTCCACTGGTTTACAGATGTGCTCATGGGTTTTGGTTTGGGTTTGATTATTATAGCTATATATCTTACAATAAAACAACCTATTGAGAATCACTTGGAAAAACAGTCAACTGTTATAAAAATGTTATATATTGGCTTACTACTTGTTGTAATTGCATTACCAATAATCTTCTTACACGACTTAGGAGTTCAAGCTGAAAAAGAGTATATGTTTAGTAATCTAAAATATTTGACCTTTTTTATTACTGTATCAATGTCATATATATTAGAAGATAATTTTGTAAACTTTGAGAATAAAGTAGACAAATGGTGGAAGATTATAGTTAGAGTAATTTTTGGAATTGTTGTTATAACACTTATTTACTTATACGATAACGTATTTTATGATCCTGATCCTGTAACAACGACCAAACCAATTGTTGATTTGGTAGTTTATTCACTGCTTGGGCCAATCATAATACTACTATTTCCATGGTTGATAAAGAAGCTAAAGTGTTAAAGTTATGAAAGAAGCAAATCTTCTTCTTTTTTTCTTGATATTCAACATTTTTAACTAATAGAATTAAACGTCGTACTAGTTTTATATCATTCTGTCTTTCAACATCAGATTTTTAAACTAAACATGCCTTGCCTAAATTAGTTGAAAGAGGATTCTAAAATGAGCGAAGAAATTCAGCTTTTCGGCAAATGGGATTTCGAAGAAGTTGAAGTAAATGATCCTGGTCTAAGAAGATATATCTCTCTCAAGCCTGTGTATCTACCTCATTCAAGCGGTAGATATCAAGATCAACGATTCAAGAAAGCAGAAATGAACATAGTTGAAAGGTTTGTAAACAAACTAATGAGAAAAGGAAAGAATGCCGGAAAGAAACAAAGAGCAATAAACATTATAAAAGTAGCATTTGAGATAATTAATTTAAGGACGGGAAAAAGTCCAGTACAAGCTTTAGTTGATGCGATTTGTAATGTTGCTCCACGAGAGGAAACAACTCGTATAAGCTATGGAGGAGTTGCAACACATCAATCAGTGGATATTTCCCCTCTTAGAAGAGTTGATCTCGCATTACGATACATAACAGCTGCTATTTATCAAAAAAGTTTCAACAATATAAAAAGTGCTGAAGAGATAGTAGCGGACGAATTGATTCTTGCTGCAAACAATGATGCAGCAAGTGTTGCAGTTAAGAAGAGAAGAGAAATCGAGCGCATAGCTCTATCTGCACGGTAATAAGGTGAGAAAAATGGGTAAAAGACCTGCAAGATGTTATACTCATGTAAGAGGTCCAGCAAATACAAGAGTAGGTAAGTTCGTGAGAGGTGTTCCTGACTCAAGAATACGTTCTTATGATGCTGGAAATAGGCAAGGTGATTTTCCAGTTCATGTTCATCTAGTGGCAAAGGAAAGATGTCAAATAAGGCACACTGCTTTAGAAGCCTCAAGAATAGCTGTTAATAGGCAATTGCAAAGAAATATAGGAACAGAATATTACCATATGACAATAAGAATCCATCCTCACCACATTTTGAGAGAAAATAAAATGATGGCAGTAGCTGGAGCTGATAGAATACAGGATGGAATGAGAAGATCTTTCGGAAAGTCAACAGATAGAGCAGCAAGAGTAAAAGTTGGTCAAGAACTGATAACAGTAAGAATCCATCCAGAGAAATATCATGAGGCGTTGGATGCACTAAAAAGAGCATCAGATAGATTCCCCACTCCTTGTAGTTATAAGATAGGAAAAGGTGAGGATTTAGTAAAAGAGTACCTTAGAAAGAAATAAGTTACTAAAATAAAACATGGCTTGGTAGCTCAGCTGGCTAGAGCGCAGGACTCATAATCTTGTAACAAAGGGCTAGAATGCCAGTAAAATCTCAGGATGAGAAATCCTGAGGTCGGGGGATCGAAACTCTATTGCTCGTGAAGAAAAGGGCGAAATACCCCCCCAAGCCACCAAAAAAAACCTTTTTTATATTTGAAGTGCTTTCTTTTATTTCTAATTCGAGTAATTCTTCCTTTTTCTGTTGTTTTGTGATTTGTAGGATTAATTAGTTAAACAAGAAATTAAAATATAAGCTTAAATAGAGTATAATGTATTTTTATGAGAAAATTTTATTAATTCTTCTGACTAATATATAACAAGAAAATTATTTGTAAATGGTGATTCTTATCAACGAGAAGAAACTCAATGATGTTACAAAGAAACTTGGTGTGGATTATGACTCTGTCAGAAAATTCAAGAAGATTAGAAATATGTCCTCTCCCCGTTTATTTGTATTAATTCAGTTCTTTACTCAGATTTTTTTTATTTTTACTAATTTCATTACTTATCTTATGTTTGGAGGACTTGCTAGTGTTTATCATATTCCCAAATTCTTGACACATGGCAGTTTTGCTTACGATTGGGGACATCCAACCTATCCTTATAGTTTTGCAAAAGATATGGTCTTTGTTCTTGCTAACCCTATTAACTACCTTATTCAGTTTGTTCCAAGTGCTGTCTTCCTCTCTTCAAGACGAACTGAATTTAAAAGAAAACATTATTTGATTTATTCTCTTATTTCTATATTTGGTCTGATTTTTTCAGCTCTGCTTTTTGCTTCATTGCATAAATTAACTGGCGGGACATCTGTCTTTGAAGAATTGATGGAACTTGGGCAAGCTGTAGAATATGGCGTTTATACCAAAGAATAGTTGAGTTTTTATGTTACTCAGCAAAAAATCTTTTAATTATCTTTTAATAAGAAATGAAATTAGTTAATTAATTCCATTTACATTCTTCCTCTAAATTTTTAATAAACAGTGTGATGTTCCCGTACCAACGAAACTTGTGGATAGAGGGTGATAGTGTAATAAATGCAATATTCTATTGATATATACGAATCCCTATCTATTTAAGAATAATACTTATAAATTTTCAACCTAATCCTTCAGCGAAGTAATTATATTTAATTAGCATTGATTAAGTGAAATTAATGAGAAAACTAGGGTGCGCAGTTTGGGAACTAACTTTAGCTTGTAATATGCGATGTAAACACTGTGGTTCAAGTGCAGGTAGTTCAAGACTTAATGAGTTGTCTACTCAAGAATGTTTCAGTCTTTGTGAGGAACTAGCTCAAGCGAATTGTGATATGGTTAGTTTAATGGGTGGTGAACCATTTGTTCATCCAGATTGGCATGATATTTCTTGGTGTGTAAAAGATTTGGGTATGAATCTTGCGTTTGTATCTAATGGTTTGTTAGTTCCCAATATAGTAGACAAACTTTCCCGTCTAGAGCCAACTGTTGTAGGGATATCGTTAGATGGGATTGAAAAAACACATGATTCGATAAGAAGAGATGGAAGTTTTAAAGTAGCTTTAGAAGCTATTGATATGCTTCTCAAGGAAAATATTCAAGTTACTGTTATTACAACAATAAGCAAAACCAATTTCTCAGATCTTTTAAAACTTAGATCTCTTTTGAAAAAGCGAGAAGTTAATTGGCAAATACAAATTGCAGAACCTTTTGGTAATTTCGATCGTTCGTTGGCTATTGATGTTGAAGAGTATTATGCTTCAGCCATGTTTATTGTTTCAGAAAATGTCAAGAACAAGTTCAATGATATGCCTGTTGTAGGTGCTCATTGTTATGGATATCATTCTCATCTGCTTCCAAAGAGTAAGAAATGGAAAGGTTGCACTGCTGGTATTTCCTCTATTGGTATAACGTCTGATGGTTCAATAGTAGGTTGTCTTTCAATGGGTAATAATCAGTATATTGAAGGTAATGTAAGAGAAAGGAGTTTTGTAGATATCTGGGAAGATTCTAATTCTTTTGCATATAATCGTTCATTTGATCAAAGTCAATTAGGAGAAAATTGTAAAGACTGTTTCTATGGTTTGGATTGTAAAGGGGGATGTAACTCAGTTTCACTACATTTTACTGGTCAATTACATAATACACCATATTGTATGAGAAGAATCGAAGAAGAGAAATTTGACATAAAACCACCAAAAAAAGAACGAATAAAGGAGAAGATAAAGCATTGAGAAGTGATGATTGTGTTATTAAATTGAATTTAGGGTGTGGGATTTTTTACAAACCTGGTTATGAAAACATAGATAAATTTGAATCAGGAATCGCAGATAAAGAAGTTGACATTCTGTCTTTACCTTATGAGGATAATAGTATAAGTGTAATAGAAGCATCACACATTGTAGAACACTTTGATGTTACTCAACTACCCTTCCTTTTAGCAGAAATGTTTCGAGTATTAGAACCGGGTGGTGAACTTTCAATCGAATCTCCTGCACTATTTCGATTAGTAATAGGACTGCCTTTCCAATCCTCCAAGAGAAAAGTTAGCACTCTAAGATTCCTTTTTGGAGTTGACGTACCTGGTAATGTGCATAAAATAGGATTAACTTCCACATTTCTTAAAAACAGGCTTCATTCTACAGGTTTTAAAAAAATAAGAAGGAAAAGACAAACTAGTTATTATGATGAAAAGAGTTTTAGAATAGAAGCGATGAAACCTCAAGATGTTTCGCAAAATAAGTTGAATTTAATTACATCTTTTCGATGGATGGTTTTGAAAGAGTTTGAAGAATGTGATACTGAATTCCTTGAATCCGTTGAGAATAATTGTTGTAAGCCCTTGGAGGCTTTTTTGCTAAAGAGGGGATCTATGAATATAAGTGATATTACTTTATTAACTGCATGTTTTTCAATTATCCACCCAAAACTTGCAAAAATATACGTAAGTCTTCTTCCTAGCAGTATTACTGAAAGGATTTCAGTAAATATTCTAGACTACTTAATTACTATTAATGCTACTTCTCTCTTCTTCTCAAATTGGGTAAACTGGAAAAAAAGTACTAATGATTTCAATCTATCATTACTAGAATTTTATTCTCATTGGAATGAAAAAATCACGCGCAATCTTCTAGAGAATGAATTTGATGAGACAGAGTTCTCTTACTTTAAGAGCTTAAAACCCGAATTAAGACCTTTCTTTAGTCCAGAAGTTATTGTCTTAGAATCTTTACGGTTAGCTAATCAAGGACTCAAAGCTTTTTCTAATGCCGATTTTGAAAAAGCTAGAAAACACTTCTCTCTTTCCTTGAAGTATAATCCATCTAATGTAGTAGCATCATGGAATATTTCCAGAGTGCTTATCCTTCAGAAAGAGTCTAAAGAAAAGATTCTCGATTATTATGAACAAACTAAACAGAATATAACACTTGGTAGTTTAAGAAGGAAAGTGAAAAAAGAACTAAAAATGTATCTTGAGAATAAAATCTCTAAGATAAATTTGAAGCCATTACAATTAAGGTACTAATCTTTACAGTTTTTGTAGAGTATGATTTTTGATAAGATTTGATTCCTCTTCTATTGTTACTTTGAGTATTTTATCTCCTTGAACTATTTTCTTTACCGTATCCATCCCTTCAATTGTTTTCCCAAAAACTGTATGCTTCCTATCCAAGTGTTTACAACTATTTGAATTTAATACAATAAAGAATTGCGAACCATTTGTATTTGGTCCTGAATTTGCCATACTTAATGCTCCATTAACATGTTTTTGAACAGGATTGTCAACTTCATCTGCAATTTTATATCTTGGACCACCTCGCCCAGAACCTTCTGGATCTCCTCCTTGTATCATAAAATCCGGAATTACGCGATGAAAGCTTACTCCATTATAAAAACCAGAACTCACCAATGATGTAAAATTCTTCACTGTATTGGGTGTATGTTCATCAAAGAATTCGATTTTAATTATGCCTTTATTGGTTTCAATTATTGCTTTTGTCATAATTTAACCTCCTCGTTTGTATTCAAGTAAGCTGTTTTATGACTTTTGTTTTGTCTGTTTTTAATATTTTATTTTTGAATTATCTTATGAAAAGGCGCTTACAATGATTTTAATTGTGCGAAGAAATCTTTAGCCAAAATTTTCATTCAACGAGAGAAGTATAGATCCCACAACAATGATAATTATGCCCAGTATTTGTTTTCTTGTGATTTTCTCTTTAAGAAAAACCAAACTCAGAATTGTGACTATGAACGGTGAAATTGATGATAACGGCGTGCTGATTCCCGCTCCTATTATTGTGACAGCTGTAAAAAATGAAACACCTCCTATGCACCACGCAATAGCTCCTCCTCCCATTAAAATAAACGCTTCTTTCTTTTGAGTAAAGATGTTTTTCATGAAATTATCTCTTCTAATAGTAGCACGAATTAGTACGAGTATGAAAGCAATCACTACCATTAAACCATTCCTTATTCCCATCATCGATATGACTTCGACGCTTTCGCTATTCAAGATCAACTTTGTGAATACAATTGTTAATCCCCAAAAAGTAGCTGCGAGTACAGATAGTATGATTCCATAAATTGTATTTTTTCCGTTGTTTTTATCATGTTCCCTTTTTGCTTCTTGATTACTTGTTTTTTGAGTGAAATATGAAATAATAGATACACCAAAGATAATTACGAGTGTTCCTGTAATTATTATCCAAGTGATTTCTTCTATTTTAGCTATTAACAGAATAAGCGTTGTGAAGAACGGGTAAACTGCAGAGATGGGTTGCGCAATTGAAACATTAATTTTCTTAAGAGCAAAAAGTGAGAAAAAATCCCCAAAGGCTATACTAACAGTCGCTAAAAGAAGCCATAAAGAATTAGGATAAGTAAAAAGTAGTGCGAAGGATTCAACACCAAATAAGATCCAGCTTAATAATATCAAAACAGGTACTGCAACAATTCCTTTGATGTATGTTGCTACTAAAGGGTCAGTATTTTTTATCCCCACTTTAAAAATAACCATAGAGGAACCCCAAGCAATCGCAGCGGTAAAAGATAAAATGACCCCTACACCAAATGACATCAAGTCAATTCTTAAGGAACGTTAAAAAATATTGTTGTGTAAATGTTTGAGCAACCACATTTTTTCACTAAAAGGGAAGATAACTTCCCCCAACGAGAAATGTTGATCTTCAAAAATAATCCTAAAGAATCACATAAAACACCAAGAAAATGATTTATAGTAAGTTTTTAAACGAGTTCTATGAAAAGAAGTCCTTTATACCCGATTCTGTCCAATCGAGCAAACTAGCCACTATACCAAAGATAATTACGAAAATCAGAACAGCAATGCCTATAAGTAAAATCTCCTCTAGAATGGGAGAACCTCTTTTTCTGTATTTTAGCATTCTTATATATTGTAGAACTTTCATTTTCCTCACTTCTTTCTCTATTTAATTATATATAAACACCACAAAACCATTATCTGTTTCTTGTCCTTTTAGGAAATAATTTGTTAATTTTACCTACTTTAAAACAAAAGTAATTACTTGAGTCTAAGTAGAAAATTATGAGTACTAAAAAATAAGCAGAGAAAATTTGCATAGAACAAGGATTCAGCCGATGTAAGATTTACTTTGTGGTAAGGACCCTTCCCCAGAAAGTGACCTAAACAACAAGGTTGCTTTGTCCTTCAAACACCCTTCTAATAAGATATTATTTCAATTAATTAGCTGTTTTGGAAGTTTATTTTGCTCCCTACAATAGGAACGAAATCTGATTATTAATGTTAGTTTAACTGTTTGATTTCTCTTCACAACTGATTAATAACTTTGATTTCTTCTAATGAGGTGTAGATTACTTTCAATAACCTCTGTAGCATTTACAACACCAATATTTCGACTGGAATCCAGTAGATAGTTGTCAAAAGAACACCATTCAACACGGGGGTCTAATTACTTCAACGAGAAAAATTAAAACCTACTAAATTAAATGTAAACTATGCCAAAGAAACTAGTTGATGATTCGTCAACACCTCCAGAAATAACCTCGACAAAAGAAAATGAAGCAGAAGTAGCTAAAATGCTTGATGCAACAAGAATAAAAACTCCTGATTTTTGGAGTGATGAGGTTAGTAACAACTTCTACATCCCTGTTGATGATGGTCAAATTAGGGTTTTCCATATTAAACCAATAAAGCCTGTTTCCAAAAGACCTTTGGTATTAATCCCTGGTTGGGGAGGAATACCTCATGCTTATGAGGATTTCTACGAACCAATACACGATAAGGTTGAATGTTACTTTATAGAAACAAGAGAGAAAGGTAGTAGCATCTTAGATAAAACAAAAGCCAGAATGGACATGAGTCAGAAAGCAAAGGATGTTCAGGATGCAATTAATTACTTGAAGTTAAGCGATAGCGACTTTGTTCTTCACGGAACTTGTTGGGGTTCATCCATTATTCTTCACGGGCTTATCGAAGGTATACTAACAGCTCCTACGATTCTAGCAACAGATCCTATGCACACTTTGTGGTTTCCAAAATGGATACTACGCTATGTTTCCCCAATACTACCAATTTTTATTGCTAATTTGTTAAGACCAATAATAAAAAGAATAGTAACTTTTGGAATGAAAGAAAAAGTTCAGAAGCAACGTACCATCGCCTTTATAGACAATGCAGTTCCATGGAAATGGAAAAAAGGAGCGGAAGAAGTAAAGGATTTTGAACTCTATGGAAATTTGCATAGGATTAAAGAGGAGGTTTTCGTCCTTAATGGAACTATAGACAGAATCCACAATCAAACAGAGTATCCTAAAATTGCAAAACAAATTCCTAATGGGCGCTTCATTTTTATGAAAACTGATGAATCAAATAGAGAACGATTGATGGGTCTAATTGCATTAGAGTTTACAAAAGTACTGAAAGAGGATGATATACCCCAATCTCTTTCAAAATTTGAGAAAAAACTTGATAGAGAAAGTTAAAACCAACTTAGTTAAATAGAAACAAAAATTAGCGAAATTAGTAGTAATAAGATGGCTAATAGTTGAAACATTTCGCTTCTTTTTGTTCTTTTTTCAATACTAGGCTGAAGTTTTTCTTCCAGTGACCATACATTTTCCTTTGTTTTTCTTCCCTTGATTATCACTTTTAAGAGCGGTTCAATTTGTATTCCCATACCGAGAAGTAAGATGACTATAGCTGATGGTGACATTATTGCATATACTAAAAAGTAGTTATAATTCGTGGTTAGGTTTATAGCACCCGATATACCAAGTATTGTCAAAACAACCCAAAATATAAGAATAACTAGTGTCATACGAATTCTTTCATTTGCTATTTTCCATTCTTCCTTGATTACATTTGAAACCATTCTAATCTACTCTTTTCCTAATAAAACTTCTTTTTCAATCTCTTCTATTATTGCTTTTATCCAATCAAATCTTTTCATTGTAAGAGATTCGTAATATAGTCGAATTTTTGGTTCAGTTCCAGATTTCCTAACAAGTATCCACGTCCCATCTACCATATCATATCTGAGTCCATCGATTGTTAGTTTTTCCTTTTTTTCCTCTCTTAATAATTCTTCAAGCTTTCTCTTGCATTTCTTATATATCTCGTCAACTTCTATTTCATTTATTAAGTATGATTTTCTTTCTGAAATCGGATTTGGGATTGTTTTCATTACTTCGACTATGGTTGTTCTATGTAATGTCACGAACTTTATTATTTTTGTTACACTATACAGCCCGTCTATCCAGAGTCCCCATTTAGGATTAATGGGTTTCCAAGGTTCAGCAGCAAAAATGACTTTTTCGCCTTTAGCAATCATTGCTGAAGCTTTCCCATGAAGTTCACCCAGATTAGTACGAATAACTTTTGAATTTGTTAATTTCACAATATTATCAATACAAGTCGAAGAATCAATGCTTAGTATGATATTTCCTTCTCCCTCTTCTTCAACAGCAAACTTGGCTAGCAAAGCGTTAATTCTTGAGAGTTCAATAAAGGAACCAGTTTCGTCAATAATGCTGACGCGGTCTCCATCTCCATCATGTGCAATACCTATAGCATTTTCTAACTTGCATAAACCTATGAGTTGTTGAAGGTTTTCTTTAATAGGTTCTCCTGGTCGCCCTGGAAAGGAACCATCTACATGAGAATTTATGGATATAACTCTAAACCCTAGTTCACTGAATAATATAGGAGAGAGTAAACCCATAGGACCATTAGCTGGATCTATAATTATTGTTCTACCATCTCCTTCAAACTGAAGATAGTTTTTTAACCTCCTAATGTATCGTCTGTCTGCGTCATATATTTTCTGCTGTGGAACTATTCCTTGCCATTCTTTATGAATAATTGCAGTTTTAGCATCTAATTTTGTGCGAATCGCTTCTTCTAGTTTATCTTGCTCTTCCTTAGTAAACTCTCTCCCATTTTGCAAGACTTTTACCCCATTATATTCAGGTAAATTATGTGAAGCAGTAATATAAATTGCAATCTCATGTTTTGAAGTTGTTGTAAGGTTAGCTATGACGGGAAAAGAACACAGTCCTACTTGAAAAACGCTCTTTCCTACAATAGCAAGTGATGCATAAGCATACTGAGCTAGAACTTCTGACGATGTTCTTGCATCATGACCAACAAGCATACCACTCTCTGGATGCAGTTCTGCTATTGATTGGCTAAGTTGTATAATTAAATCAGCTGTCACTTTCTCTCCAAATAAGCCACGTATTCCTGCTGTGCCAAACAATTTTTCGAGTTTTTTCATCTTGTTGACGTTTAATTACGAAATTTAAAAAGTTTCCAACATGAGTATATTATTTACTTCCCAAAAAAATCAGTCATTTTTTTCTGACTTTTAGGTTTTGCTGGCTCTAGTGGCGCTATTTCAGAAATCGTGCTTGAATCCTTATTCATTATATTTGCAATTTCTTTGAAATGACTCTCATATTTTTCGTACAATTCAGGCCTACCATTCCTTAATAAATAAGCTGGATGGAATGTTGAGAATATAGGGTATCCATCAGTAGAAACCATAATTGTCCCAGCTGAACGAGTTACACTAGCTTTAGGGAAAAAGAATTTTAGAGATATTCCCCCAAGCGTGACAATTAATTTTGGTTTAAGAATTTGAAGTTGTTTAGTTAACCACTTTTCACCACAAAATTTTAGTTCTGATGCTGTGGGCGTCCGATTTGAACCATTTATTGTTGGACGGCATTTAACAACATTCAATATACTTAGATTTTCCCCTCGTACTAAACCAACATTATTGAGCATTTTATCTAGTAATTTTCCCGATCTGCCTACAAATGGTTGTCCTTGGAGATCCTCATTATATCCTGGAGCTTCTCCAATCAAACACAGTCCATTTTTTGGTCCGTACATTCCTGGAACCACTTGAGTACGATTCTTATGAAGCTGACATGCTATGCAAGTTTTCATTGTTTCTGTTAATTTTCCTAAAGAAACCTCTGACAAACTTTTCTCCTCACTCTTTATCTGAAAAATAGACTTTATTAAGCTTAATGTAATCATTGCATTGGTAAAAGTGTCTGATGTAATTATTGAAGCTGATTATCTTATTACCTGTAATCCAAAGAATGCTGTAATAAAAAATGGTGCTGTGTATGTTGTGGATGATAGAATTACAGCAATTGGATCAAGAAAAGAAATTCACAAAGATTTTTCTGCTAATGTAGTAATAGAGGGTTTAAATAAGATTCTTGTTCCAGGATTGGTAAACACCCATAGTCACAGTGTTCAAACTCTTTTAAGAGGAAAAGCAGATGATTTAGCTCTTATAGATTGGTTACAACAAGTTATCTTACCTGGTGAAAAGAGTTTTACTGTTGATGAAATCTACACTTCCTCACTTCTCGGTTTTGCTGAAATGATTAGGACAGGTACAACTACTTGTAATGATATGTTGACTACAAAACATTCGGATTATGGAATACAAGCAGCAATTGATAGTGGCATAAGAACACGAATTGGTAAAATGCTTATGGATGTAAACAATGGTTTCCCTGATGATATGATTGAACATACAGAGAAGATTGTTGAAGATGTGATAAAGGATATTGAAGATTACCACCAAACCCAAAAAAATAGAATAAAGTATTCGCTCAACGCTAGATTTCTCTTATCATGTTCCCCGCAGTTAATGAAAAATCTCTCTGAAATTCAGAGAAACTATCCTGATATTATGATTCATACTCATGCATCTGAAAATAGAGAAGAATGTGCTAAAGTTGAAAGATATTATGGCAAGTCATACATACGGGCGTTAAATGAACTCAATGTATTAGGAAACCAGACGATTCTAGCACATGGTATATGGTTAGATGATGTTGAATATAGTCTTATTAAACAAACTGATACACGAATAACACATAACCCTTCCAGTAATTCTAAACTTGCTTCTGGTATTTGTGATGTCAGTAAATACCTTGACATGGATGTTATTGTTGGATTAGGCACCGATGGTGCGCCTTGTAACAATAATTTAGATATGTTTAGAGAGATGAGATTAGCAAGCTTTCTGCAAAAAGTTAAACACTTAAATGAAAGAGTTCTTCCTTCAAAGGTTGTGTTGAAGATGGCTACACTTGAGGGTGCGAAAGCTCTAAACTTGGACAAAGAAATTGGTTCTCTTGAAATTGGAAAAAAAGCTGATCTATTCCAAGTTGATATTTCGGATGTAAACTGTATTCCATTATATGATCCTATTTCACATCTTGTTTATTCTGCATCTGGGAAAGATGTTAATATGGTGATGGTTGATGGTAAGATTTTGTTTAAGGATAATCAGTTTACAATTATAGATTTACAAAATTTAAGAGAAAAAGCCACACTTTATCAAAATCAGTGGAATGAGTAAACTGAAAAAATTGACGTTTCAGCTCCTGGAAGGCTTTGTTTATTTAGTAAAGATGTTGACTATATGAGATTGAAAGTAATAATGATCGCGATAAATACAGGGTAGTAGAGAAGCTTACAGAGTTTATCCAGATAAAGGTGTGGGAATTTCAACAAAAGACTGAAAAAGGTAGGATATAATACTAAAAAAACAAATAAGGTGAATGATATATGGCAGATGACTGCATTTTTTGCATGATTATAAAAGGAGAGATTCCAAGTTATACACTTTATGAAGATGAGGATGTAAAAGTGTTTTTAGATATAAACCCTATTTCAAAAGGGCACAGTCTTCTTATCCCGAAAAAGCATTATGAAACTCTTTTCTCTGTTCCAGAAGAGGATATGGTTTTTTTAAAAAAATTACCAATGATCGCAAAAAAACTAAAGGAAACTACGGAAGCAGAAGGAGTGAACATCTTACAAAGCAACGAAAGAGCGGCAGGACAAGTTATCCTTCATGTTCATTTCCATCTTATTCCACGATGGTCGAATGATGGTATTATTAAGTTTCCAGAGCAAGGGAAGCTAGAGCAAAAAACAGCTGAAGAGTTTATTAAAAAATTCAAGAACTAGAGAGTCAATATGGAATTTAAAGCACAAGATTAATAAAAAGAGAAACTAAAAATACAACAAGTGGGGAAAAACTAAATGGTCGAGAAGAAGCAAGGACGGAAATACATCTTCAAAATAGTCTTACTTGGAGATCCTGGAGTAGGAAAAAGTTCGCTTATTACACGCTTTGTACATAATAGATTCTCTGCTTCTTATCTGATGACTATAGGCGTTGATATTCTAAGTAAACAGCTGTTTGTCGGTGATGACGAAGTTTTATTTTTGATAAGTGATATAGGTGGTCAAGAAAGATTTGCCTCTGTCAGAGAGAAATTTTATCGCGGTGCAAAGGGGTGCCTCCTTGTTTTTGATCTCACTAGAGAAAATACATTAACATCCTTGAATTTGTGGAAAAAGGGGTTAGATAGTGTGGAAGAGGAAGTAATTTTCTTTGTTGTTGGAAATAAAGCAGATCTAAAGGAACAAGTTGTAATTTCAGATGATGAAACTTACAAACTAGTGGAGGAGCTAAAACTGCCAAAGGAATCATTCTTTATTACTTCTGCTAAAACAGGAGAAAAAGTTGAAGATGCTTTCATAACTTTTGCTAAAGAACTTATGGCTGCTGTTGAAAAGAAACGTGTAGAAGTGGGCCTAGACTAAAGTGTATATTTTGACTATTCCCTTAAAACTCTAGACCTAAATATTTTCGAAAAATAGCTTTTAGAAGGATTATTTTTGATTTTTGTCGGGAAAAATAGGTGTGTAAGCTGAAAAAATCGAAAATTTTCGAAAAATTGAACTTAGATAAAATAACTTTTTAGTAAAAAAAGTAGAAGGAAAATAAAAAAAATGAAGTAGATGTAACAAAAACGTTGAGCTTTGAATTACTCAATTTACAATTAAGAGAATATAACAAAAACAGTTTATAAATGAATTCCTATAATTCTTTGTTATGAAAGATGTTATAGCATGGTTGGTTCAATCTGAACCTTGGGTCGAATATAATGTTCGTGTGCATTTGCTTAACCAGCCTGAAAAATCACCAGAGGTTGTTTCTGCCAAAAAAATAATGTTGAAGGACTCTAAAATAAAGAAAATGGTTGCAGAGCTCCATTTATGGCCTGGGTCACCGTTAAAACGTCACAATGATGCTAGTCACCTGTTACATAAATTAACTTTAGCAGCTGATTTGGGGTTAACACAAGAAGACGATGGTATCCAGTTAGTAATCGATAAAATTTCCAATAGAAAATCTGAGGAAGGAGTTTTTCAAGTGCTCGTAAATATACCAATTAGATTTGGGGGATCTGGAACAAATCAGTTTTCGTGGATGCTCTGTGATGCACCATTAATTGTGTATGCTATTGCCAAATTTGGTTTAGATGAGGAGAAAAATGTTGAACAATCGGCAAAGTATATAGTAACTTTAATAAGAGAAAATGGATGGCCTTGTGCTGTATCTAACGATTTAGGAAAGTTCAGGGGTCCTGGAAGAAAAACTGATCCTTGCCCTTATGCTAATCTTGTAGTACTTAAAGCTCTCTCTCAAATGAAAAAGTGGAGAAATAGTAACGAATGTAAGATTGGAGCAGAATCTTTACTTGAATTATGGGAAAAAAGAAAAGAAAGGAAACCATATTTGTTTGGGATGGGTAGTCGATTCAAAAAATTAAAAGCCCCTTTAATATGGTATGATATTTTGCATGTTACTGAAGTTTTATCTCAATTTCCTTGGTTAAGAAACGATGAAAGATTAGTTGAAATGGTAGATATAATAAAACAAAAAGCCGATGAAAAAGGTAGGTATACAGCAGAATCGGTATGGCGGGCTTGGAAAGGGTGGGATTTTGGCCAAAAAGGAGAACCATCAGCATGGATAACATTCTTAGTGGAAAGGATTCTAAAGCGGATGAGAAGTTAAAGATAAGAGGTCAATAGAGACTGAGAATAGAAAATATCAGGAAAATATATCTGGCGAGGCAGCCGGGATTTGAACCCGGGTCCATGGAGTTCAGCACTGGCTACAGATGCTGTAACTCGCTTGACAGTCCACGATCATTGACCAGACTAAACTACTGCCCCTGTCTATTTTCATATTTTTGGCACATATTGTGCAATTTTTTTTTTAATAATTTTCATTTAAACTTATCGATGATTAACTTAACCCCTCACATATGCAACGCTTCTTACTCTATGTAATTTTTCTATCAACTTTGCTCTGTAACTTTTGTTTTTACATTTTTTTCAAGAATTCGATAGTTTTTTATTTGTAAACGATTCTTTTCTCTTGATGGTTAGAACCAAAGCTCCCCTTATATTTTTGTTGTCTATGATAATTTTTACTCTACCCTCATATATTGAGCAGTGTGCAGCCGCTCCACCTTATGTTGAGATTGGAGATTTATTATCTTACGGTTATCGTTTGGAAGTTGATCATGCAGTTATCGATTATTATCATAGGGAATTCCCAGTAAAGAAACGCTTAGTTCCAGACATTGTTACCCCTGAAGGGTTGTTTAATGCTCTTATTGGAATGGCGCTTCATACTCCTAAAGATATTACTGTCTTACCTGAGGAAGGGTTCACTTTTTCTGATCCCTACCACCCTGAATTAGAGGGTAAAACTTTATACTATTATGATCTTGAAATTTATGAAATAAACGGTGTTTCAACGACGGAAGAACCGGACGATAATCTTGGTCAATTCGGTTATTATTTCCTTCGAATAGGTCTTGGCGTTCTGGGCTTTTGTGCAGTTTTAGGTCTTGTTTATTTTGGTTATCGTTATTATCCTAAGATTTTTGGTAAACGCTGCTTGGTGTGCAAGAAAAGTGCCATTGGAAAATGCACAAAATGCAACAAAGCTTTTTGTGAACGATGTTACTCTAATGGTTGTCCAGCTTGTAAAAGCCGTACATTAATCCATTTCAAAAGGTAAGAAATTAAGACAGTTTCCGAAATTCTTTTATGTTTCCTTTTCTCTTTCAGCTCGATGAAAAGGGTTTCCTTTTATACAGTCGTAGTTTTGTTGATGTTCAATTTCTTAATACTTCCAAGTCTTCTTGTTCAATCTTACGATGATAAACTAGGTGTTGAATATAATGATACTGTTAATGTAACTTGTACACGGATAATCGATCACAAAACCTGGGAGCCCTATATCTACACTCCCGACTATCCATTGACTATTGTTGTTAATCCAGATTCTTTCAATGAAAACTTCATAAATGAATTACTTGGCATGAAATTGGGAGAAACTAAAGATCTAATTTCGTGGTACGTTTCACAAGAAGATGAAACGATTACTCTTTATGAATACCATAATACAACAATTATTGAAATAGTAAAAGATTCAACTCCTGGAACTAGCTCGCCAGCTGGTGGTGTTTTTTTGATTGTTATAAAAGTAGCTGGTGGTATCGGAGCCTTCGCTTTAGGTGTATATGGTTTCATTTTCATTCATCGTCGACTTAAAGCAAAGAGCTGTATATCTTGTAGTATCAAAGCAACATCAAAATGTGCTAAATGTGGGGTTTATTATTGTTCTAATTGCTCGATAAAAGGATGTAAAGACTGTGGAAGTACTAAGTATATACGAATGTGAGGTTTCACGTTGTGAGCGAAGGATTTTTTAATTTTATTTTTTTATTTCGAGTGATTTCTAAGGCCAGGATAGTCTAGTGGTATGACGGTGGCTTCGAAAGCCTCTGCCTTTTGGCGCCGGGGTTCAAATCCCCGTCCTGGCTCCAGTTTTGTTATTTTGTGTATGCTTTATTCTTTGAAATTTAATTTTTTAAGTGATCTAAAACAATAAAATTTTGATGTTTTGTCATCTCTTTTATTTCATTAACTTTTTAATTGCTTGTATTTCTCTTCTATTTATGGTGATTTTGTATGGTTAGTCCAATGTTTCGTGTTAAAAGTGTTTATGATATACCCCTTATTAAATTGATTACTGAAAATCTAAAGTACAAATTATGTCAACCTACCTCTGAACAGTCTAAGCTGTTTAAGGTTCCTCAAAAGTATGATCCAAGCGAAATTGAGATTTCAGATGTAATGGATGGCTATGGTATCTCAATTGAGGCTGATGAAGAATATGTTTCAGAAATAGTTTCCCTTATTCGGGAAACCATACCACATGCAATTACAATTCAACATCCAGTTCAATTACATGCTGTTTACAATGGGACAGTAGTTCACGTAAATGATCAGAAGAATCTATCTATCGTTGATATTGGGGAGAATGTTAATACAATCCTTTTTGGTGCACAGTATAGACGAGAACAAAAAATTGTTGTTCAAATAAAGAGTCTAAATATCTTTGAAGATCAACTTCCAGTTTGTTCTACTACAGTACATTTTCCTGGTCAAGCTGTTATTCTTGAGCGAGATGCTGATTTTGTTCGTGTTTCCCGCAAACTATCAAAGGATGATAGAGATAGGCTTTTCGAACTTGGGAAGCAATTAAGACCTCGAGATCATGGATTGATAATGCGCACAAGCGCAGTAGAATCGTCTTCTGAGGCAATTCAAGCAGACATAGACCATTTGATTCAACAAGCAGAAGAGTTAGATCTTCTTATTTCTGGTTCTTCTTATGGTCCGGGTATTTTACAACCAGGTCATGCTGTTGCCCACATAGTGTTTGTTAAGGCTGCTAAAGATAAACTGGGTGAAATTCGTAATGAAATTACTCCAACTCTTCCAAGTTACTATTGGTTTATGTCTTACTCCCCTGAACTCAAATTAACCACAACTTTTGCAGAGAAATTGTCTTCCGATGTTGACTCTACAAAACTTACCTCTCTTCTTAAAGAAACAATATTGGAAAGAGATTTTTCAGAGAACGCAATACTCCATTTACAGGAATATTGCTTAATTTCAGCTCCTACGTATCGTGTTTTGGGACAACTTAACTGGTCAAAGGATGTTATGGTGATTGAAAGAAGTTTTCGCTCTTCTCGGGGAGAACATTTTGCGCTTAACGAGGGTATTCATCAAGGAGATTCAGTTGTTATATTAACTAAAGAAGGAAGTTGGAGTATTCACACTAAGATTTTCCGTAAAGAGATACTTGTGGGTGAAACAGTAAAAATTGTTACACCAGTTGAACTCTATAGTGGAGGAAAACTTCGATATGTTGATCTTGGACTTCTTATAGTTAAAAAGAATGATGTTGTTGAACCAGTGGATTCAGGAACTATTGATAATTTAATAGAGCAAGGTTTCATTTCTAAGGCGTTTGGAAACAAGGTTTTAACTTTCTTTGAACAAGGTCAAGAAGAATTAAGAACAAACAAAGAACACATAATTATCTTACCTAAATAAGTAAGGTGTAGGGATTAAGTTGGCAGAACATTTTATCGCAATGAAATGGGATCCAACAACTACTCCCTATTCTTTTCTCTTTCTTCGCGATATAGAAAAAGATTCCAAAACTATTATAAAGAAACCCCTATTACCTCAAGAATTTTTTAATGTTACAATATCAGATGACAAAATTTGTGTAGGGCACAAAATTAATTCAGAGAAGTATCATTTCTGTCTCAATAATGTCGAAAAAAAATTCAATCAATGTTATGGTTGCAGCCAGAAAGACTTCCAAAGATGTTTCCTTCTTTGTGATCCAACTAAACCTTTTGGTACTTGCACAGAAAATCAGGAAGCATATGAATATTGCAAAGCACATGCCTGTTCGGTATATTTAGCACTCATTGCGGACAAAACAAAAGTCGGAGTCTCTTTTAATCCTCTTAAAAGGTGGATAAATCAAGGTGCAGATGTGGCAACTGAAGTTTTTAGAGCAATAAATGGAATTGAAGCAAGGAAGATTGAGCGAGATTTGGCAACAAACTTAGGAATATCTCAAAGTGTTAAGGTTAATCAGAAAAGTAAAAAGCTTAACTATGATTCCAAAAAATCGATTGACACTTTTCGAGAGTTAACAAGAAAAGTTTCTTTATATCTTCAAAAAACTGATTACAAATCAAGTCCTTCTAATATTCTACATGTAGAAACAGAATTAGCACCTTATTATGGAAAGATACCTTTTTTGACAGTTAATCCTATAATCAATGATGTCAGTAAAACCAAAAGCATCGCTGGTGAAATAGTTGGGACAAAGGGAGCTATACTAGTTACAAAAGTTGGTAATAGTTACTACAGCACACACCTAACACAAATATATGGACACAGTCTTACTTCTACTAATACAGCTTTAAGAGCAAAAAGGCAAAAATCTTTATCTGATTTTTTCTGAATTATATTAATTACTAGAAACATTCTTTCACATAGAATGATTTAAATGATTTTCCTTTTCTATAGTCTTGGTAAATATGGGTGAACATAAGGATCGTAACATTGAATGTGTATTGGCTATACTTCAAAAAAAGAATCCAGCATCAACTAAAGAAATAATGGCAATGAGGGACCTTTTCCCCAAGCTGTGCGCTGGTTGCGCTTCTGGCGGTGATGTTGTTTTAGCTGGTAAATCTTTGGTGGAAAAAGGTATCGTTGAAAGAAAATGGTCTTCTATCGGCTTTATTTGGGAACTAGTTAGCGATCCAGGATATGAAAAATAATAAAGGTGTAAAAATGGTAGTTTGGTCTCGTATCAGAAAAGATTTTCCCGTTCTTAATCAATTATATGAAGGAAAAAATTTGATATATTTTGATTCAGCATGTATGGCTCTTAAACCAGTTCAAGTCTGGAATGCCATGGAATATTATTATAAATACTTGGGTGCTTGTGGGGGGGCTGGTAGGTCTACACATTGTCTTGGGTTAGAAACAAGTTTGTTAACTGAAGAAGCAAGAAAGAAAATGACATCATTCATTAATGCTAGTGATGTAAATGAGATTATTTGGACAAGAAATGCTACTGAAGGGTTAAACATAATTGCTGCTACTATCCCTTTGAAGAAAGAACAAAATATTGTTACAACAACACTTGAGCATCACAGTGGTATGTTACCCTTCTTAAAACGCTCAAAAGAGGTTGGTAGTGAATTCAGATTAGTTCGTGCGAAAAATGATGGAACGTTTGATATTGCAGACTTTGAGAAACAGATTGATGATAATACTAAAATAGTTTCATTTGTTCATGCATCAAATTTAACTGGAACAATTGCCCCTCTAAAAGAAATAATTGAAATCGCACATGATCATGGCGCATTAGTTGTGTCTGATGAGGCTCAATATGCTCCACATGCAAAATTAGACGTGAAAAATTTAGATACTGACTTCAGTGTGTTAAGTATTCACAAAGCTTGTGGTCCAACTGGCGTTGGTGTTTTGTATGGGAAATATGATCTTCTTGAAGAATTGGATATGTTTCTTGTTGGTGGAGATGTAATTGAGGATGTAATTTATGAGAACGGACAAATTACAGCCAAATACCTCCCCCCACCCCAAAAATTCGAAGCAGGGTTACAAAACTATGGGGGAATGATGGGTGCAAGTGCTGCTGTAGACTATCTTCAAAACATAGGTATGGACAATATACGTCAAAGAGAACAAGTCTTTTCAAAGAAACTTCTAGAGGGAATATTGGAAATTGATAAATTTGATGTGCTTGGTCCTTTAGATTATAAGCAAAGGACAGCTTTAGTGTCATTCCGACCAAAATCTGCTGAAATAAACCATAATGACATTGCAGAATACTTCAACGATATGCTCCCTCAGCATAAAATACTCATGAGAGCAGGAAATATGTGTGTGCACCCATTCCAATATCAAATTGGAATGAGCCCAGCTAAAGGAGAAGGAATAATAAGGGCATCTCTTTATATATACAATACTATAAACGAAATTGAAATTTTCCTGAGTGCACTCGAAGATTTTGCTAAAATTATTGAATAAACTTAGATGGTTGAATAACAAATGGTAATAAACGCTTTAGTCACAGGTGGTTGTGGTTTCATTGGGTCATATTTGGTCGACATCCTTGTTGAAAAGGGTATTATTGTAACTGTTGTAGATAATCTTTCAGCTGGTACTACCACCTACCTTCAAAAACACATCAAAGCCCACTCTACTGCTTTTTACCAGTATGACATTAGAGATTTAGATAATCTCCTATCTATACCTACAAATTTTGACATCGTTTTTCATCTAGCAGCTCAACCTGATGTAAAAAAAAGCGTAACTAATCCCCAAATTGATTTCGAAATCAACACTGTTGGTACTTTTAATATTTTGGAATTAATGAGAAAGAAAGATATACCAAATTTAGTTTTTGCTGGTTCAAGTGGAACAATATATGGCGAACCTGATTTACTTCCTACTCCTGAAAATTATCCTCTTAGACCTATAAGCAATTATGGTGCTGCTAAAGCTGCTGCTGAAATGTATTGTTCAAGTTTTGCATCGCTCTATGATTTGAATATCGTTTGCTTACGTTTGGGAAATATTTTTGGTCCACGATCTACTCATGGTGTCATGTATGATTTTTTCCATAAATTGAATAAAGACCCCTCAAAACTTGAAATCCTTGGGGACGGAAAACAAACAAAATCGTACCTTTACATCAATGATACAATTGAGGCATTTACACACCTATCCAAAAATATCAATAAGGGATATGATAACTATAATGTTAGCTCTGATGAAGCTATTTCAGTAGTTGATATTGCAAATGAGATCGTTAATGTAATGGATTTAAAGGATGTCACTTTTACTTTTAATGTAAGTGGAGGTTGGAAAGGCGGTTGGAAAGGAGATGTCCCTAATACTTCTATGAACGTTAAAAAATTAAGGCAATCGGGGTGGTCTCCCAAAATCTCAATAAAAAGGGGTATAAAACACTACATCAATTGGTTATCAACCTCCTGATCTATTTTCCTAACTACTTAGTAGATTTTAAAAACAGCAAGATAATCGGTGCTAAATGTTGGATTTAATCTGTTTAATGAATCAAAAATGTAATAACTACTATTACCATAAGGGTGAAATAAACATGGATAGATCGAATTATCACTAGGGTTTTTTATTGCTACGAAATACTGAATATTTAATGAAATTAGAGTAATAATTGTGGTCACCCTTGTAATGTTTAGATGCCTAATTTGTGATAATATGTAATCCTCATAAGATGCACCTTGATATTTAAGACTAAATGAATCAATAAACTCTGTTAAGTTGAATTGTGTATTATTTATGACTTCTTTTTCTGATACCCAACCATAATAAAGCGGATGTTCAATATGATAACCAGGAATTGTTGGTAAAAAACCCATTCCTCCTATTCTTCTCGCTAAAGCTGTTGAAGATGTAATAATAATCCCTTCGATTCCCTCTGTTTTTATGTAGTTTATCACAAGAAGTTCGTCTTCTGTTATGTGATTTTGCGAATAATCAACCGTGAATGGAGCCACCCCTAAACTAGTGTACCTCTCTTGTCCTTCGTAAGTCGTCTGAAGGAAGAAAACATTACCAATAATTATTGAAAAGACGAAAATCTGCATCCAATGTTTTACCCTAATTTTGAGTATATACCTTTGAAAAGCGACAAAAACCCCATATATTATTATTGCTCCCAAAGTAACAAAGTATGTGATTTTTACAGACACAATGGCTAAAGAGTATATTATATGAAACACAACTGCTGCACCTAAAATTACAGAAGAGCAGATTAGGTAAGCAGAATATTTAAATTTCACCCTTTTTTCAATCATGTCTACACTTGTTTTTATCCCCAAAACGCTAATCCAAGCATAAATTGGTAAAAAGAGAACAATTGAATAAACGGGAATCTTCCATGATAATGCCATAAAAAGTATAGTAACCAACAAGAACATCCTTTTTTTTGCACATACGCTTTTATCAATGAAGAGAATTGATAACAAACCTATTGGTAAAAACAACGATATAATTCCAAGGCTTGAGAAGTAAATCATTCCCAAAGTAGCAATCTGTGATATTATTGTTGTGCTTTCAACAATCGGGGATTGTAATGAAACATCAAAATCAGGTGTTATAATAAAACCCACAACCATTATTCCAATTACAGAGAAAAGGAACACCATCTTCAACACTTTACTTCCCAGGATTCTTATTCCATATTCTTCTATTTTCTTTACAGAAAAGATTACCATAAATGCGAAAGGTATTAAATAAATAATGTATAGCCAGGAGATTCTATAAAACAAAATCATAACACTAAATAATGCTAGTAGTTTGATTGATGAAACGAGTTTTTTTCCATCTCTTATTTTAAAAAGAAAATACAAGAACCAAGGCGATAAAGCCAACAATACTCCTCTTGGATGCACAGTAAAGTATGTATAATTATAAAAATCCTTACTTCCTAATAAAATCATGATTAAAAAGGTGTTCTTGTAAATCTCCTTTTGGAAAAACATCTTTGAAAGTTTATATGCTCCAATAACACAAATTACTGTTAACAAAATATCAATTGTAACTAGTGAAAACGTTAGAGGGATCCCAATTGCAAGAAATGCCGCTAAAATTAGAGGTAATCCAACTGGATATTGGGAAAACGGGTAAAAACCAAGATAAGATAATGGATGAATTAACCAAGTTTGCTGGCCAATGAGTGCCCCGTTTTTGATTGCGTGGGCCATCCAGATAATTTCAAAACCATCATATCCATATATGTGTGGTATTTTAGGAATACGTAGTAAAATAGATAACAGTCCTATGAAGAAAGGAAACATCCATTGGTATGTAATTTTATCTTCTTTTTTCCTCTCTTCCATAAATCAAAGAGAAATTTCTGCTTTTATAAATCTGATTGTTACAAAATCTTCAGAACTTGTACTGAATTATTTTTTTAATATAAGTACTAGGAATCCTTTCTCCAAGTATTTAGTTCAATTTAACCTACAAACGTCTAAAATTTCTAATAAACCGAAAGCATTAAAAAATAATATAATGTTGAGGTTACCGGAGATTGCATTAGTAGAGGTGTTAAAATGAGCGAGGATGAAACGTTACAGCAAGTAAATGAAGCTATTCAGCTATTAGAGAGAGTAAGTGAAGATACAACAGTTCCCCGAAACATTAGAAGAGCAGCAGTTAACTCTCTTGAGATAATAAGGGACACTGAACCTGAATTAAGTTTAGCCGTAAAAGCAAACAATGCTATAGAAATATTGGATGAAATTAGCCAAGATCCTAATTGTCCTGCCCATGCACGAACTATACTCCTTCAGATTATGACTCTTCTTGAGATAATAGATTTCGATTATTGAGATACTTGTACACTGAAAATTCCAAAGAATCCTCTGTTTTTTCTTCTTTTTTCTTCTTACAAAGTTCCTTTAGTTTTTGTTTTCTATATCTTCTTCTATTTTTGTACCGGGTAAGATTATACTACCTGAATCGATTCTCCTTCCTGGAAAAATGAGTGTGTTTACACCTATCTCACATTTATCTCCAATGATTGCTCCCAGTTTTTGAAGATTAGTTTTTGTTTTCTTACCACCTATGGTCATCTCTATCTTTTTCCTTGGAGTCTCCGTATTAACAGTTATAACACCTGATGATAAGATTGTATCTGCTCCTATAACACTATCCCCAACATAGCATAGACGGTAAATTTTTGTTCCATTAAACAGAACGGAGTTTTTAATTTCACTTCCAAATCCTACCAAAGATTCCGCCCCTATTGAACTGTGATCCCTAATAAGGACATTATTACCGATATAGGTGTTGGGACCAATATATATAGGACCGTTCAATACGGTTCCTGAACTAATCACTGTATTTTCTTTAATTATTACAACACCTTTTAGTACAACATTAGATTCTATTTTTACTCCTTTGGATATTCTTGATTCTTGAACTTTGGACAGCAACATCATATTTGCTTGTATAATGTTCCAAGGTTTTCCTATGTCATACCATTCTTTCTCCCATATTGCGGCCGCTACTTTTGCACCACTCTCTATTCTAGTATTAATCGCTTGGGTCAATGATTTTCCTTGTTTTATGTCTTCAAGGATATCTGAACGCATAACAAAACATCCAGCATCAATATAACTTCCAGATGATGTTGTCCTTTCTTCCTTTAATCCTGCTTTCTTTACAAAACCCATCGAATCTATCTCTACTATGCCGAAATCACCCTTATCCCCTTGTAAAGTGAGCGCCATAGCCATATCGGCTTGAGTATTCTCATACGCATTCAATGTTCTTTGTATTAATCCATTCTCAGACACTATATCTCCAAATAGTAGTAAAAACTCTGCATCATTGTTGACTGACTCTTCTGCGGATATTAATGCTGCTTCGATTCCTTCTTTTTCTCCTTGCTCTGCGTATTGTATTGTTACTCCAAACTCTCTTCCTTTTTTGAAGTGATTCCGAATTTGTTCTCCTTTGTACCCTATTACAATGAGTATATCTGTTAAACCAACTTCTTTTAATTCTACTATAAGATATTCGAGTAAAGGTTTTCCCAATAACGTTATCATTGGTTTGGGTCTGGTTTGGGTGAGTGGATGAAGATCTATCCCTTTTCCACCAGCTAAAATTACTGCTTTCATTCTTATTCTATCCATTAATCTCTCACTGATATATCTTTTTTTTTGATTCAAAACGTTTTCACTCTTTTTTACTCAAAAGAAGTATAAAAAGATTCTCTATGAATATTTTAACAATAATAGTTGATTAATTATTAAGGATGGGTACAAAGTAGAGCCTGAATGCCCCATCCATCTCTGGTACCATCCAGTTTTTTGATAATCTCTTTTGTATCACACCAGAAAGCTGTTCCACACACATAGCATAGACCAATTAATCTTCCCTGTTTTTCCAGCTCTCTTAATATAATATTACTGCATAAGGGGCAGATTAGCTCCTCTTTACAAAATGCGCAATCTAGGAAATCTTGGTCAGATTCAATTTTCTCCATTCTACCCTCATCCTCACAACTATGACAGATATGGTATTATTTTTACTACAATTTCATATATAAATACAAAAGAAAACTTGTCTCAACTAGATATTTAAAGAATAAAAATTCTATTAGTAGAAGCTATTTACGGCACGTAAAGCTTCCCCTTCCCATGATTTCTTATTTCCAGATAACTGCTTGATTACCTCACTATTTTCGCTCCAGAATACCATTCCACAGATAAAACATAAACCCAATGTTCGATTTGCTAACTCCCACTCTTTTAGAAGGGTATTATGACACAGCGGACATGATCTTTCTATTATTAAACAATCACATATTGTTTGTAGTTGGTCAGACACATATTTTTCCATTTTTTCCACTTACTTCTGAGGTCTACTTATTCTAACTAATTATCTATTCATTCGTATTTAAACTAAGTAAATTTTCTCTCTTTGTTACTTCTTATTCTCTTTCAAATACAAGTCAAAGCACTTTTTTTTGAAATCGCAATAGTTGCACAAGGGTGTTTTTTCCATCATTGGAATCTTTCCTTCTTGTAAACATTTGTGCAAATGTTTTGTTTTAAGTAATGTTTCCTCAAAAAGTATTTTGTCTGCATAGATAGGAAACGTTTTTGTTTTAAAAGAGTTTTTTTCGATATACACCACATATCCTACTTCTACACCTTTCAAATGGAGGTAAGTATTCACTTGTTTTAAGTGGTTGTCATAGAGACGAGTAGGGATATTCTTTGTTGTTTTAAAATCTATTACAGCTAAATGTCCTTCTTCTTTAATCAACGCATCATAGTGGCCCATAATCGTGAAATCGTTGAATTGTTTAGATATTTCTTCTTCACAAGCAATAAACCATTCATATTCTTTGAGTAAATTCTCTACGAATTCATGGATTACGTGTCCCACTTCAAACACGCGCATCTGTTTTATTCCCGGGTTTTTTGGGTTAGATTTGTAAATATAATATAAAGCTCTATTGCATTTAGATACCTCACTCACCCTGTAAACCCCTATCTCATGTTCTCGTGGTTCTTTATTATTGAGGTAGTTAACAAGAATCTTATCAAAATCAAAGTTAGCTTCAAGTATAGACATCTACTAATGAAGAATGGTTTGACTTTAAAAATATAGTATAGTGAAAAAGAAAAGAAAGTATTTGATGAGCGTTAATTACTAAAATTATTCTTTTTTGGGGTTTTTATCCTTTTTTGTTTATTTACTTGTAATGGCTTTTACTGTAATGCAAGGGAAAATCAGCAAAGGTAATTCTACGGGGACAGGGTGGTTAACCCTCCCTTCCCATCTTCGTGGAACTGTTTCACCTAGCAAATGGTATGATCTTATACTATCTTTCCCATCTCTTGATTATCTACTCCTTACTCGCAAACTTACCAAATACAAAAATATTGAGGGTTTTTACATACCCAAAGCTCTATGTTCGACCCACAATCTTATTGGTCAAGTTGTAAGCGTTTCTCTCCGACCTACTTCCTACTTTGTTAGTCGCATTTCAAAAGATAAATGTATTCGTTTTCCTAACTCTGTGGTTGAAGAGTTCTCAATCCAGAAAAATGATCTTTTTGAAGTTGAAATAAAAACTAGGGACACATTTGTTCGTGAAATTGTTTTGGTTACAACAATTGATCACTCTTATCGGGTCAATTACGCTAGCGAATTCTATTTCATTGTTCGAATGCAGGATATTCCAACATCTATCGAGGCAAAAATCAAAGTTCTACGTAAAATTAAAAGAGTTTTTCCTAAAGAGAAAAAGGTTCCCGAGGATGAAATTTCTCTACCTGATCTTTTTCCAGATGCAGTTATCGCAAAGTATGATAGTACATCGATAATCATATTCCATGGAAATCATATACCTATTATTTGTCCAATAAAAATCCATCTCCCTGATTTCATTCATTATTTCAAGTGCTATTATACAGATAGAGTAAAAGGTGGATTTGAGTGGATTATAACAGCGTCAACACCAGAACAAGCTGATTATTATTTCGAGACTCATAATAAACTGATTCTAAATGCAAAATTAGATTTTGAATTAATTTATGTGAAAAAATCTGTTGATGAACGTGAAGATGAGTTTCTGAGATGTAAATTATATTCTTATTGGGAAACTAACGCTAAAATAAGTTTTTCTAAGGATAAAATACATATTTTATCGTTTCCATATAGTCAAAAAAGGAAATGGAATGAATATGGTTCACTCAGGATTAGAGAAAATAGATTCCTTATACTAGAACTCTATTTGCGTTTGTTAAAAATCATAAAAGATCAAAATTATTCTAACTTTTTACAGAACTAGAAAGATAAAAATTATGTCTGGTGATATTTCAATTTAGGAATAATGATTATAGTACTGTCACTGCCTTCGCTAAGTTCCTTGGCATGTCTGGTGAATATCCTAGTCTTACTGCTGTATAGTATGCCATCATTTGCATTGGTACCACATATGTTATTGTTGAGAACATTTCCCCGTATCCTTCTGGTATTTTAAACTGCCACTTTGTCATTTCTTCTATTTCTTTATCTCCCTTTTCCATCACTGCTATCGTTGTTGCTCCCCTAGCTTTCATTTCCATAATATTTCCTATTATTAATTTCCTTGTTTGGTCTGGTGGAGTTATAAATACTACTGGATAATCTTCTTCTACTAGAGCTATTGGTCCATGTTTTGATTCTCCTGCAGGATATGATTCACTGTGGATGTAAGCTATTTCCTTCATTTTTAATGCCCCTTCGTTAGCGGTTTGAATGTTTATCCCACGTGCTAGGTAAAAACTGCTAGATTTGCGAGCAAACCAAGAAGCAATACGATTAGAAAGAGCTTCGTTACTAGCAATAACCCTAGAAACTGCAGAAGGGAGAGAGGTAAAAAGGTTACGAAAGGAACGATAATCATTATCATCTAAATAACCAGAAATACGACCAAGTTCGAGACTGATGTCCCAAATAGCAGTAGTTTGTGCTAGGTAAGTTTTAGTAGCAGCGACGCCTATTTCAGGACCAGCGTAAAGGTAAACGACTTCATCAGAATGGCGAGTGATAGTACTACCAATAACGTTAACCGCAGAAAGAATAGAGGCGCCTTGACTGCGAGCATCTTTGATAGCCATGATGGTATCCATGGTTTCACCACTCTGAGAAACAGGAACAATAACAGTATGTTCATCAACTATGTTGCGTATGGAATCGTATTCAGAAGCAATAATTGAGTTACAAGATTTCTGAGCGTACTTACGGACAAGATGTTGACCAGTAAGAGTTGAATAATGAGCGGTGCCTGCAGCAAGGAAAAAAACTTTTTCAGCTTGGTAAATTTTTTCAGCTATATTGATAACAGAAGGCTGTTTAATACGAATATAATCACTAAGCGCCCGAGGTTGCTCATGAATTTCTTTAAGCATAAAATGTGGGAAACCCGCCTTTTGTGCCATTTCTGGCTTCCAGGAAACAGTGTAAGACCGTCGTTTGATAGGTTTTTTACTTTTTAAATCAAGAATTTCGTAACCGCTAGAAGTGAGAGTGAGAAATTCCTCATCATGGAGTAGTGTAACTCGTTGAGTAGAAGACAGAAACGCAGGGATGTCAGAGGCGCAAAACATCCTATCTTTGTCAATTCCAATAACTAATGGACTGTCTTTCTTAGCACAAAAAATCTTATCTGGTTCAAGCGTTGAAATAATACAAATTGCGTATGTTCCTTCAAGACGATTGATAACGCTGATAATAGCTTCCTTAAGGGAAACCTCCTCCTCTTGCAAAACCTGCTCAATCATGTGGGGGATGATTTCAGTATCTGTTTCAGAAAGGAATGTATGGCCTTGTTCTAAAAGTTCATTTCTAAGTTCAATGAAATTTTCAATAATACCATTCTGAATAACAGAAATTTGTTTGTTACAATCCGTGTGAGGATGGGCATTTTCCTTACTAGGTCGACCATGGGTAGCCCAACGCGTGTGACCTATTGCTACCTTCCCTTCAATTTTTTCAATATCGATCTTTTCAGTAACCTCTGCGATTTTTCCTTTGTCTTTTGCGATTAGCAGAGCACCATTAGTAATCGATGCAATTCCTAAACTATCATACCCTCTATACTCTAATTTTGTTAATGAATCAATAATCTGTTTACCAATTTTACTTTTATTGTTCTGAACAATACCAACTATGCCACACATAAGTTCACACATCTTCGTTAGCTGTCAAAATTAACAGATAAGACTCTTATTCTCTCTTTTTTACTCAAAATAAGTTAATAAAGTATACTCTTAAATGTTTCTGTTTTTTTGTGGTTTAACCCTTAGTAATTTTGTCTTCAAACTTACCCCTAAGGTTTAATTTCCTTTTTAATACCTTTTTGAGGTTGTTAATACTAGTTGTAATAGTAGGATCTATTTCATTAAGAATAGCGAGATAAATGCTGATGAAATCGATTAAATAGGTTGTGCTAAGTTGTTTTGCCAATATTGTTTTACCCTTTGGAAAAACTTCTAAGACTTTCTCTGTCCTAGATGAAATAAGTTTTTTAGTTTCTTCCACTCGGATTTTAATTGGTTTAGGCTCATCTCTGTCTCTTATGAAAAGTACAGAAACGTGATTAAGAGCTTTATTTGAATTATCCCACACCACAATACCATTATGATTCTGTTCAGGGAGAACCTCGCTTAAAGCTATAATTTTGCTATTTTCATTAAATTCACACTTAGAACGATAAGCTACTGGGGAAAATATTGTATGACCAATGGTGATAGGCAACGTGTTGAAGAGTTCGTAAGCTATTTTCTTAGCAGAATTATTTTCAATAACAGTTAAAGGAGAGTAACTAGAAGCCAGTTCGATTAATACTTCTTCTGCTTCCTTAATCTGGTCTTCTATACCTGAAATCAGACCGAATTTCTCAAATATTGATATTAATGAGATATAAATAAGTGGAAAAGAACTGCGAGGAGGAAGTCCAGCTTTAACCTCTATGTGGGGTGTTTTGACAGTTTGTGAAAATTTCTCTAATAACCCTCCTGAAGAGATACTTACAATCATAGTCTTTTTTTCAAGTGCTTCATGAAAACGTGCGAGTGTCTCTTCCGTATTACCAGAATAACTGATACAAACAACAAGAGTGTGCTCATCAACAAAATTGGGTAAATTATAAGTTTTATTGACTATAACTGGAATGTTAAGTTCATTTTCGAAAGCTTGAACTAGATAATCTCCTGCAATAGCAGATCCTCCCATACCACAAATAAGTACATTCGTTGGTGATTGATATTGGATAACTTTATCTCTCCATTGATAGCTGGAGGGTAATGTAAAACTCAGACTGTTTGTTCTAGCTTCTTTAACTAAATTTGACCAACTTGACATTATTTTTAATTGGCTAGATTTATCGAATTTCTCTATTTGTTCAATATCATTTAAATCAATCATTTAGCTTCCCCTAAGATTCTTACCCTTTCTAACCTGTGAATGCTTTTCCCTTTTCCCAAAGATATTCAAAATTATTTGAGAAAAGTTCAACTATACCTGTATTTGAAGAGAAATGAGGTCTGTAGATATATTTTTCTCCTTTTATTGGAGATACCCAAATAACAAAAATTACTTGTTCTTGATCAACTAAAGTCCCACGAGCGAGTGTACTGCTTTCTGTGTTAATTCTTACTTGTGCTCCCATCTTTACTAGTTTTTTTGCGTTATTCCTTGATGTTGTATCTTCGATATTCATAAGAACGCGAACTACAATACCACTGTCAGTTATCTTTTCAATAGTTTCTTGTGCTTTGTCGAACCAATAAAACACATTCGTAAAGACACATATTTCTTTCTTTGCGTTCTGAATAATTTCCATTGTTTTAATTTCCATATCCTTAAGCGTAGTATAGGCTTCAAGAAGTTCATCAGGTTTAATTTTAAGACGTGATTGAAACTCTTCATCTGTCAATAGATCTGTAAGTTCTTTTGATATTACTCGCATCTTATCAAGTTCGTTCTGATATTCTCTTTCTTTTTGTCGAATAAATGAATCAAGTCCAATATTGGGTTCAACCACTTCAAATCTTTTTGGTCTTCCTGACAAGATTTGTACAAGACCTTTTTTTTGTAAACTGTCGATTGTATCGTATATACGAGGAGTTGGAATGTCTGTATGTGTGTGAATCTCCTCAGCAGTAAGTGAAGCAAAAGCTATTAGGGTTTTAAAAGTCTTAATTTCGTATTGAGTTAATCCTAAGGATTTGAGTTTTAAATCAAGGTTAGTAGGTTGAGACATTAACTGAATCTCCAAAATGTAAAAGGAAGAGTAAATATTTAAGAATATTGTACGGAGAAAGAAAACTAATAATATTAAACCAAAAATTTAAAATGAGAATAGATTGAGTAAGATTAACTATGGAAAAAAATGGGGCAGTGGTCTAGCCTGGTTATGACAACTCCCTTACACGGAGTAGGTCGGCGGTTCAAATCCGCTCTGCCCCACCAAAATTTCTTTTTATTCTTCATCTAAGAACTCTCTCACTTTCTCAATATCTTTGAATTTATTTATTTCCACTCCTTTCTCTCCCAAATAATTTTCAATAAAAAAGTCTACTATTTTCCCATCTTCTTTTAGCTACTCAAAATCTCTTTTTGTTATACTTTCTGATAAATTAGATAGTCCCTGCTGTTTGTAGGTTTCCCTAACCTCCCTATAACCGTTAATGCTATCGTTGCTTCCAATTTCATTCTCTCTGTTGATTTCAGCTTTCAATACTATACACACCTTGCGTGTATGTCTTCTCCTGTAGTCAGCTTTAACTTTCTCATAGAAAAAGTGGTCATGCACGCGTGAGGTGGGATAATAAGAACGATATCCCCAATGTCTACTTCATTAAAAAATTCTCGTGATACTTTAATAGTCCCGTGCTCTTGACTTAAAGATGAAACGTAAGTATCTTGTATTTTTTCTCCCCAACCCTTCTCTAATTGTCTGGAAACATAGCCAAATATTGTATTTCCTTCTTTGTCAATAATGAAATCTCTTGAGAGATGCACTGACCCCCCTACAACAAGTATTTCACTCCTAGATTCACATTTTGCTACAACAGGACACGCAAGTCTAATGGCAATATCTTCTTCTGTACATGAACCTGCTTGTAATTGTTTTAAGTCATAAAAAACAAAATTCCCTGGTCTAATTTCGTCTACTCCGGGGAATTCTTCCACTACACTTGCAGTAGGTGTATCACCAACAGAGATTTCAACATTAAAACCTTTTTTGGTAAGAATATCCTTTACTTTTTCCATTTTTTCCACTGAATCGTTATGAATAGCTAGAATTTCTTCTTTTGATACTGCTTTATATGAGTGACCAGCGTGAGTTAAAATGCCAACATGTGAGAGATACCTAGATTTCTTTATCTCTTCTGCCAGCTCCAAAACTTCATCAAAATCCTCCCATGAAATGCCAGCTCTATGATAACCAACATCAATTTTAATCCAAGCGTTTACTTTCGTTTCTAGATTTTCATGTAAAAAGTTTACGACTTCAAGTGAGTCAACAAGAATGTTAAGAGTTATACCTTTAGCGATCTTATTTATTTCATTTATCTCTAAGATGTTTACTGGAAACGCGATTGTGATGTCTTTCCAACCAGCTTTTGCGAAACATTGAGCCATTCTTACAGAAGAAACTGTGATTGCCTCGATGTTAAATTTTCTAAACCAGTTCCCAATTTCAACTGATTGGTGGGTTTTAAAATGGGGTCGTAATCTAATCCCGTTTTTGTTAGCCTTGTTCACCATTTTCTCAATATTTGCTAGTACTTTTTCCTTATCAACTAAAAGAGTAGGAGTTATGATTTGCATGGAAATCGACTCAATTTATATAATATTTCTTTTTTATTTTTTATCTTGAAATAGGTTTTTTACACGTTTTGGTATTTGGGCTCCAATTTTTGCTCTTCCAAGAAAACCACCTATTTCAGGTATGATTCCATCAGCTCTAGTTCCTTCTTTGCAAATTAACCTATACTCAAGTAACCCACATTGGTCTATTTCTTCAATATCTTCAAAATGTCCAGTTTTTATAAGTGCTTGCTTGATTGCTCTTCTACTAGATCCACACACAATAAGGGTTTCCTTCTTTTCCTTAATAGGACTCTCCAACCATTGTAATGATTCTTCAGAAAGTTTTACCCATATTTTGCTCCCTATTATTTGCTTTTTTGTTATTTCAAAGAACATTGGTAAATTTTCTACTATCCCATAAGCTTTTGCAATCTTCTGAAGAGCTATTCCTTTGCCTTGAACCAATTGATTTCTTATTTCAAATAGAGGATATAACGCCTCAATGCCCTTGGTTGATGTCTCAATACCAATATCTACGAAAAAACCAAAGTTTACTTTTCCTACATCTATAAATCTTCCAAAGACCTTGTCTCCAATCTCAATCTCCTCTATATTTCTTTGAGTTCCATGCCTTTCAATCAAATAGTTTTTAGCAAAAGTTTCATCTGGGCCCTCAAATTTTATCAGTGCATATCTATCTTTCTCAAAATCAATGTTGAGTATTTTTATATCTAGTTGCTCCAATTCTTTTTCAAGTAAGAATCTCAGCGATTTAACGGAACTATACATCGCTACAATGTATGTTTTTTCTAATATTTTAAGTTCAATCATTTAGATTTCATTCCTTTGAACTATGTCAACTATTTTCAACCTCTCAGAGGGTTGTATCTTAATTTTTGCATTTGAATAGTTTCTGGTTCTTGCTCGACCTTCTGTTATTTTATCAAGAAAGACAGCTAAAGCAGCTACTTCACTATGAGGTTGATTACCAATTGCTATATTGTAATCTGCTAATCTGAAAATTTCTCCTGGTACCTTAACTCCTCCGATAATTACAAGTAAATGTTCCTTTATTCTCAATTTTAAATCTTTAATAGAGTCTGAAAGTTCTATTCCATACATTGTAAGATGGACAACAATCCCCCCCCTAGCTTGCCAATCTTTTATTACTTTCTTGTAACTCTTAATGTGATTAACTTCAAGTTTTCCTCCCCACTCTTGTAGAATCTTGGTAACACTCTCTTCTACGTGGGAATCGTGTTCTCCTGTGTAATGGAAAGCCTCGGCTCCAAATGTTCTAGCTGTTAGTGCTAAATGTGTCGATATTCTCTTATCACGAATGTTTCGATGTGACAATCTTAGAACTGCAATCATCATACAACGTAAAAACCAAATGTGGGCTCTTAAAGTTGGCGTTCGCACTTTTTTTCTTTGGTTTCGAACAAGCAAGTTGGAAATATAAACTCTTTTATATACTTTAACCCTAAAAATACTAAGAAAGGAAAGGGTGTTTAAACTGTCAAAAGACCGTCTTGAACCGGATACAAATGATCCGGCATACTTGATTTCTTATGCTCATCATCTTGAGAGGCAAGCAAGGCAACTTGAAACCGAGAAACAAATGGTAGAAAGCGAAAGATTGCGACTTCAAAGGGAAGTTAACAACCTAAAAGCAGAAATCGAACGTTTAAGGACTCCTCCTTTGTTTATGGGATATGTTGTTGAGACTCTTAATGATAAGACTGCTATCGTACGTAGTACAACTGGTCCAAATCTTATTGTAACTATCTCACGACAAGTTGACATTTCTGAGTTGAAACCTGATACTCGAGTTTCTCTAAATCAAAGAACGTTTGCAATTGTGAGAGCACTTCCTCCATCGCAAGATCCTGCGGTTCAAAAGATGGAGCTTATTGAAAAACCACTAGAAAAATACATTGACATTGGGGGTTTAAAACAACAAATTCAAGAGATACAAGAAACAGTTGAACTCCCTCTGTTAAAACCTGAACTTTTTGAAAAAATAGGTATTGAACCACCAAACGGTGTATTGCTTCATGGAGCTCCTGGAACTGGAAAAACACTTTTAGCAAAAGCAGTTGCTCATGAGACTGAAGCTGTATTTATTAGGCTAATCGGGAGCGAACTAGTTCAAAAATTCATTGGTGAAGGTGCAAGATTAGTAAGGGAAATTTTTGAATTTGCACGACAAAATTCTCCAAGCATTCTTTTTATTGATGAACTAGATGCTATTGGTAGTAGAAGACTTGATCTTGCGACAAGTGGTGATCGCGAAGTACAAAGAACATTGATGCAATTATTATCAGAGCTTGATGGTTTTGATCAAAGAGGAGATGTAAAAGTTATTGCTGCTACAAATAGGATTGACATCTTAGATCCAGCTTTGCTTCGTCCTGGAAGATTTGATAGGATTATTGAAATCCCAATGCCTACATCAGAGAGTCGTAGAGATATCTTTAATATACATCTAGACAGTATGAGCTTGTCTGGCGGTCTTGACCTTGATTACTTGACTCTGATGACAGAAGGAGCAACTGGTGCAGATATTAAAAACGTCTGTACAGAAGCAGGCATGTTTGCAATCAGGGCAAATAGAGATCATGTAATAAATGAAGATTTCCTTGACGCTATTAAAAAGATAACTAGCGAGAAAGAAACGGCAGGTCGCAATACAACAGGTTTTATTTAACCTCAATTTTTTTGATATAATTATTTTGTTATCTTTGTCTTCGATAATTTATTAATAAACTCTTTCTGTTTGTAAAAACGATGAACAACTGTAGACTCTTCTCCAAATTTATGTATAAAGTGCTTTAGTGTTTCATTGAATGAGCGCTTATAATTGCCACAAACGAGGTTGTCTGCATAAGAAACTATAATTTCTTCTGAAGTCTTAGGGATATAATCATCTGGAGGGAGTCCAAGTTTTTCAGCTTCAATTCTATCAATTCCCGTACCAATATGATTTTTTACTATGGAAATAATCTTTGTTGACATACTTTCTTCTTGAAGAATTTTCACTCCTTCAACTCCATGTTGGATAGAATGAGTTACAGATCTACCAATATCATGTAAAAGGGCTCCAGCAATAATAAGTTCTATGTTTATTGAAGTCATATTTTGACAGATTTTCTCTGCTATCTTTTTTACAAATATACAATGTTCAACAACAATAGATGGAGTGGAATATTTTCTAAGGATAGCTAAACATTCTTCTTCAGAAGGAATTCCAATTTCATTCATCGGTTTGACAAGTAACTTTTACTCTTAAGACGTTTTTGTTTGAGAAAATTAAACCTCGAAACAAAACGTTTTTAAGAAAAATCAAGAAGGCAACTACGACTGTAAATGCCAATTGAAATAACGTCACAAGACCAATTAGATAAAATTATAAAACTCACAATTGAACAAAGTGGTGAGCTTATCACAAAGCGTAGTAAAGATAAGATTAAGCTCAAATTTAGAACCAAGAAAACTCTCTTCACAATAAAATTGCCATTAAATGAAGCAGAGAAGCTGATAAGTGAACTTTCATCAAAATTGAATGTTGTTTCTATATAAGAAAGTGAAAGGCTATTATTTTTCTTCACTCTTCTTTTTGATTACTACAATATCACCAAGAGTTTGTATATGCGTTCCCTTTTTCATTTCTTGAGCACTAGGACGCACAATTTCTTCAGTTAATTTTATATTGAAGAACTTCTCTATCCTTTTTCTTATGTCATCGGTCGGACGCATTTTCCCAATTTCAATGCTTTGAAGTTCTGCTGTAGATATTTTCGTTTGAATTGATACTTCTTTTTGCGTAAGTTTCATTTTTTGTCTTGCTAATCTTATTCTTTCAGTATAATCTGATACAAGTTCTCCTGTGCCAGCACCCATAGACCCTCGATATGGTGTTGATTGCGTGGTTCGAGGAGTTGGTGATCTTGGTTTACTCACAGTTCTTACTTGGACTGTTGGTCTTGCAATTCTTTTTGGTCTGCTATCTACTCTTTTTCCGTGTTTAGCACAGCTACCACAAACTGCTAATACAGCTCCCTCTATTTTGATCTCGATTGATCTTCCGTATATATCTGTTCCACACATCTCACAGGTAAAAGTCTTTGACAACGTTTTCACCATAGATAAATCTTTTCTAACTCCTCTTATTGCTTAGATTCAAAAACATTGTTCTATTTGCGTAAACAAAACATTTTTTACGTTTAAAAGAAATTTTTTTGTAGAGCATAGTTATTATAACATAAAAAGTACTGGTGAATTTACATGAATTTCTGCGAAAAGTGTGGTAAACTACTTATGGGAGCCAAGAAAATTACAAGTGAAACAAAAATATACTTGGAATGTCTAGGATGTAAACATAGGAATTTAGCTAAAGATTCATCTGAGTTTGAAATTGAAGAAAAAATAGAACACGACTATGAAATTGAGGAAATAAAATCTGAGGTAATTGATGAAAGACTAGTAGATATGACTAAACCAACACGTGTGATGTATTGTTCCGACTGTGATAAAAACACAAAAGTTGCTTTCTGGCAAAGACAAACGCGAAGTGCCGACGAATCACCAACTAGATTTTTCCAATGTACAGAATGTAACCATACTTGGCGTGAATATGATTAGAAACTCCTCTTTTTGTCAAATTTTTCCTTCATTTTATGTTTGCATCTCCTTATCCCTAAAGATTTTAAATAGAAAGTTTATAGAAAAAATGATGGATAAAAATATTCAAAACCAGTTAGGAAATGAAAAAAAAGAGAAACCACTTCGTAGGAGACCCTTTTTAGAGATAAATATTTCAGAGCTGAAGCTGGGTAAATATAAAATTTTAGGAACAGTTGTTTCTGTATCAGAGGGAAATATAGAAGTAAACGATGGGACAGGTCAAGTTAGTGTAGAGACTCAAGACGTGCTAGTAAAAGAAATAGTAGAAGGGTCTCAAATTCGCGTATTCGGTTTTTTTGATGAAAATCAGAGTCCTCCAATGAAAGCTCTTCTTCTTCAAAATTTGTCTGGAGTGGAAGTTGACTTATATCATAGAGTTCAAGAATTAGAACGAAATCTGCAAATGGAAAATGAGTAATACAGTTCTCTGACGATTCCCTTATATACTGAAATGAAAAACAAAAGATAGACAATATCTATAAGGAAATATAATTGTTTATTAATATCATAATGTAGTAATAGGGGTATTAAGATGACTTTTAATTTATTATTAGAAGATGCAAAATTAATGGCTAACCTTAGTTCTGTAATAAGTTCAATTGTTTCAGAAAGCAATTTTAAAGTCTCTGAAGATGGGATTAGAATTAAAGCTTTTGATGCGACGAGAATTTCAATGATTGACTTTTTTATGAAAAAAGAAGCTTTTAAC
This sequence comes from Candidatus Heimdallarchaeota archaeon, assembly GCA_019057815.1. Classification (GTDB taxonomy): domain Archaea; phylum Asgardarchaeota; class Heimdallarchaeia; order Heimdallarchaeales; family Heimdallarchaeaceae; genus 18H4-34. Next base: position 19,630 of record JAHLWR010000005.1, on the reverse strand, counting down.
AAGTATGAAGTTGATGATCCAGCTTCTATTGGTTTAAGTTTGGAAACACTAAATTCTATTCTCAAAACAGCAAAAACAACTGAACACTTAAAAATGTCACTTAATGATAAAACAAAAAGATTTGAAGTGATATTTTTAGGGAAAAACCAGAAAAGAGAATTTGCTTTGTCTTTAATTGATATTCATGAAGAAGGGACCATTCCTGATACAATACACATAGATTTTGATGCTAATTTTGAAATTAAAGCAACTTTTCTTCAACAAGTGATAAAGGATGCAGAGATGATAAGTGATTATCTTAGAGTAAAGGCTAATCCTGATGGTGTTACTTTCAGCGCAGAAAGTGATACAAAGGAGATGAGTACTTACATTGAACCAATCAGTGAAGAAATGGGAACCGATGCTTATAATGTTGTGGACGAATCAGAATCAGTGTACTCTCTTGATTTCTTAGCTAATTTCGTGAAAGGAATAAGATCTTCTGACTCTGTGAAACTATCTTTTAGCCAGGAACAACCTCTTCGGATAGTCTATGATATAGAAGATAAAGGACACTTAATCTACTTTGTAGCTCCAAGAATAGAAGAAAGCGAAGTCATAGATGATTATGATGATTATGAAAGTAACTAAAACGCTTTACTTTTCTAAAACCAAGATTGAGGGTAATTAGTGATAGACAAAATCTTTGATTTATGGAAACGGGAACGAGACGGTACTAAAATATTGCCTATGAACATTGATTTTTACAGTGTTATGAGAGATGATCTGAAAAAAAGGACTAAGAAGGCCAAAGAGCAGATAAACCCTCTTATTAAAACTGTTTTAGAGGCGCATTTAGGGCGAATAAAGTTTGTAGTTAATGATTTAATTAAAATTCGTTCTATGAAAATTATTCGATTAGTGATACGTGGGGATGAAGTAAAGGTTAATCTAGCTCGAGAGGAAATAAACTTCTACCAAAGATTGAAAGCAATTTATGGTGTATATAGAAAAGAAATTTTTTCTCCTAAAGATGTAGCGTATACCGATATTGGTAAGATTTTGGATGAAGATTCAGATGAAGCGGGAGATAGTATTGAATATGTTGCTATTAGAATTGTAAAGAAAACAAAAGAAAAGATAACTGGATTAGATGGAAATATTTATGGACCATTTGAACCTGAAGATGTTTGTTTATTACCTAAAGAAAACGCAATAGGTTTAGTTAGAAGGGATATAGCTGAAGATATAGCTTTAAAAGAAATAAAACAGTGAAATCATAAAAGAGTTTCAACAATTTCTCCCAAAATTTTAGCTTTTCCACCAAGAGGTCTAGCTATGTCTTCACCACATACAGTACATTTTACGATAGTTTTAGCTGAATCAAATAATATTTGAACGTTATTACAACTAGAACACTTTACCTTAAGAAACTTTGTTTTTGGATATGGTATTTTAGACATGATTGAAAAAGAAAAAATTTGGTTTAAATGTCTTTTGATTGACGGGAGAATGAAAAAAGACTCTGGTGCGGGGAGGGAGATTCGAACTCCCGAACCACTAAGGAACGGATGTCTCCTCGGCCCTTTTTATCGGCTGAAACGCCAGATCTTGAGCCCGTCATCGATAATCTTGTTTGCCCAGCAGTGCAAACAAATTGACCGCTTGATTATCCCCGCACAATTTATGGTTAATTTTGTAGTCTTGGTATTAGGTTGCGGCGATTCGGTAATAAATGTTCTCTTTTTAATTTTTTCTTTATATTTGGTTGAGTAGTAAAATTACTGTGTTTAACAATTTACTCTTCATTTTCTGCTTTTAATAATAAAAACCACTGCAACAACAGCTATCCATAATCCACCTACTGTTCCTAGGATTATTGGTAATACGTTGCTTTTTTCTGGTTCATTATTGCTTATTTCTCCCGTGAATAAAATAATAGTCTGATTCCAAGCACGATTTCCCCACGGGTCAACTACTAGTAAGGATACATTATAATCATTACCTGGTTGTAAGTAAAGAGTATATGTGTACTCCCAGGTGAGATCTCCTCCCTTTGGTTTATTTCCTTGGTTTTTCAAACTTCCATTAAGATAACAATAATAATTGTGACTTGATATTTCTGTTATGGTGAATTTGACATTTATAGAGCTATTTTGTTCGTCGTAGGGAATGGTGTTTAAACATGTAATCAGTGGTGGATTAATATCTTCTTCCCATTGATATTTTTCATTGTTTAGTATAAATTCTGTTGCATTAAGCGTTAATTCATAGGGAAGATTGTCAACTAAAACTGGTCTGGGATAGTTTGTAATGTAACCAACATTTGTCTGGATGAACTCTGATAAATCCACTGAGTTTTCGAATGTTTCATCATAACAATTCCTAATTAAGGGGAGCGAATATTGGTACAATTCATTCAATTTTACAACTCCATCCGCGTATACATCCGCTTCTAAATTACCTAGTGTCTTTGCCCAAAAATGAGCCGATATTCCGCCAACGAATGGAGGTTCACTTAAACTCCAATTACTAGTGTCTAGGTAGCCAATAGCATACTCTTCACTTGACACACTTCCCATGGCAAAACAGCGACCATATAAATTACTTACAAACCTACCTGAGTGGCAAGATTCCATGAAAAAAATCTTGTTATCTGTGGGAATTTCTGCAAATTCCAAGTGAAACCATTCTTCCATTTCAAGAACATCCGCACAATATGTATTACCATGAGCCATTAGAAATATGAAAACAAGGTCATTATCGTCAACATTTTGTTCTAAAAAATTAAGTTGATTGAGTATAATATTTTTTGTCATATTTTCCTCACCCAAAAATAAGGAAACATTTTCTTCTAACCACCCTAAGTTGACAAGTTCTTGTTTAAACTCAATAGCAGAACAATATGTAACATTATCGATTTCTTGTGGAAATTGGTCAAAAAGAATAGCATACGTTTCAACGGGATTGGTTTGTTCTTGTATAATCACTGAATTTAGGTTAACATGTGCTTGATTGATAATTGTAGTTAAACTAAGCACAATGAATATACTGATTAGTTTTCTCATTAAACCTATTGTGTATCAAACACTTATCACTGTTTTTACAAAACATTGATTTTGCCTAAAACAAAAATTGATGATGAAGTAAATGAAATTGTTTCAATTAAAATTTTAGCAGTTTTAGTTCAGTTTGACGATCAGATAAAAATTGACATCCTTCTACTGTTACTAACACATCTTCCTCCAAACCGCAAAATCCGTGATTTTCCAAAAAAACATGTAATTCTAGTGTGAATACTTGTCCTTCTTCCACTTTCATAAATGGTAATTGTCCATATTTCTCCCATTTTGGTCCAAGTAAACAACCCCCATCATGGACATTTCTTCCGATTTGATGTCCTAACGCATGCATGAATTCAGGATATCCACCATCTGTCACTATCTTTCTAGCTATTGAATCTACTTCCCAACCCATTACACTTGGTCTTAGAGCCTCTGAACTTTTTGTAATAGCTTCTACGACTGTTTGAAATGCTTTTTTAATTTCTTCTGGTGGTTCATTTTCTCCATCACGCAGTGCATAGCATAATCGTTGGATATCTGATGCATACCCTTGATAAAACACGCCATAATCTATATTGATTAAGTCTCCCTGCTTTACTTTAATATGAGATAAACCTCTCCCATGACCTATTGCTGTATCTGAGCCAACATTAATTAATGGAGGATAGGAAACCTTCACATTTTTTTGCATTGTGTGTTCCATTAGAATCTTTTCAATGTCTTTTTCTGTCATACCTAGCTTAATTTTTTCAGTTATTTTCAGATGCCCTTCTTGGCTAATTTTTATAGCTTCTTTAATCAATGCCAATTCTGAAGGAGTTTTTCTACCTCGTAGTGCTCCAAGGATTTTCTCTGACGAAATTAATATCTTTGCATAATTAGTTCCTTCAAGGAGTTTGTTTAGCCTCAACCACATACCATGAGTTAAACCATCAGCAGCAATGTTGTCAATAGAGTAGTTTACAGCTATAACTTGTGGATTTAGCCCATTCAGAACCCCATGTAAAGGCTCTCTAATGCTTATATCATAGCCTATTATTTTCTCATAAATGTTTTTGTTAACATTGGGAACATCATAACGCCCACAAATTGCAACCCTCTCGCCTTTTTTTGTGATTACAAAGGCTGTTTCCCAAGTAAACCATGATTCATCAGTAAGAAAATATAAACATGGATCCATAATTTCAGACGTCTTACGGACATAAGTCAACCACAAATCTACATCTAATTCTTTCAATATCTTTATGGCTTGGTCTGTTTTTTCCTTCACAATGCTCATTATACAAACAATTATGCTTCTCTTATTTGTGGTTTTGTGTTTTACTCAACTGATTAACACTGTACGAGGTTTTTTCATAAAATGTGGATAGATATTGAATAGACTGCTAGAAGGTAAAGTTAAAGAATGATGATTTGGCAATAATAATGGAGCTCAGCGTTGCTATCATAAATATCTAGGGGTCACAATGGCAAGTGGTGAAATAAATGAATATGATGATGAGAGAAAAAACTCTACAAAAATGTCATCCAAAATTAATATCTCCGAACGACAAAGACAAACACTAATAGAAGTTGTAGAAGATATCTGTGGAGAAGAAGTTAAACAAGTAACTCTGGTGTTGTTGAATTCAGAAGAAGAAACCACAGATGAGGAGATATCAGAAAAACTGGATATGCGCTTAAACCAAGTGAGAAAATCCCTCTACAAACTATACGATCTTCAACTAGCAACTTTTCGAAGGATACGAGATAAATCAACAGGGTGGTTTGTTTATTTTTGGATTTTACATCCTGAACGGATAGATTTTCTAGTAGAAAAGAAACAAAACGAAGTATTGAATAAATTAAAATCAAGATTGGAATATGAAGATTCTAATATGTTCTTTACTTGTAGTAACCCTGAATGTCCAAGAGTTATTTTTAAAGATGCGATGGATAGTAATTTTGTTTGTGCCAAATGCGAAGAAAGACTTGAAGCTTTTGATAACAACCAATTAAAAGCAGTATTAAATGTAAAAATAGTCGAACTGGAAGAAATAAAAAAGAAAACAGCGCAAATAGTAAATAAAAAACTTGGAAAATAACAAAAGAATTTATTTCAGTTATTTTTCAATCTTTTTTGAATTTTATGACTAGTTAATTCCTTTAATGCGTCTTTGGAAACCCATTTTGCGGTTTTTGAATCAAGTTGTTCGATTCTTCTCGCCACACTGATTGCTTCCCTATTGAGATGCTTATTTCTTTTTCCTATCTGCCTTAGTGCCCAATTCACAGCTTTTTTTACATTATTCCGATCATCAGTTGATTCTCTTTCAATTATAGGGAGTAAGCTCTCAAAGAAACTATTATCTGCTTTTTCATCTCTCCACGCCAGTCTCGCTATTAATGCAAAACCTGCTCTCTTTATGAATTCTTCTTCTCTCTTTGTCCATTTTAAACATTTATCATAAGCAAAACTTGTTTTATCAAAAAGATTCATACAACTTTGATCAACAATTTCCCAATAGTTAAAATCAGATGACGTTACCCATTCTTCAACTTGTTCCTCTGTAACAAGAGAAGGTTCTTCAACCATTGTAGCCAAAATCATAGTTTCTCTGATTCCTAAGTTCCATAATTTGTGTGCAAGATCGTGATTTTTGCCTATTTCTTTTGCCATCTTACGTAAGACCGGTATTTTAACTCCATAAACCTTCTCAGGATTTATCCCGAATTTAGCCATACCTTCTATATTTTCTGAATTGGATAGCGCTTTTAAATTGTTTAAAATCTCATCTATATCCATTATTTTCAGAGAACATTATGGTTTTTCAAATAAAAACTTGTTCTTTAGAATAAAGTTCCTTATGTAGAATAACTAACCTATACCACTCTTTATCAGCTACTTAGTTGTTAGTTACTCCTTCAAATTTTTCTACAATATTTGAAACTTATTATTTAGATAAAGTTTTATTAGTAAATACTTCTACAGTCAAATACTCAATCTTAGGGTGTGGTGAAATGACTTCAGATTTGGTATTAATACAAAAGGAAGTTGAAAAAACAGATTTAGGTGATTTGATAATCAAACTTGATCATATAGCTTATCGTGTCAAGAAAGGTGACAGAAAAAAAACAATTGCTGAATTAGCCAATCTAGTTTCTTATATTGAGTACAAATCATTCATAGTAAAATCTATGAACGCCATTACAAGCAGTGTTAAACTTCATGATACCTTACCTGTAATAGTTGTAAGTGAAGGATTAACAGATGATTCAATTGTTGAAAAATATGTTAAGAAATATGGAGGAAGGATTCACCATCTTGCTTATCTTGTTAGGGATATAGAAAGAGTTGTAAAAATTCAGAAATCACAAGGCGTAAAATTCACAACTAATAATATTATAGGTAGCGAGAAAGAAGGCATTAAGCAGATTTTCACCATACCAACTGAAACAGCAAATCATATAGTCGAATACATTCAAAGGTATGGAAATTTTGATGGATTCTTTACGCCTTCAAATATTGGTGAATTGATGAAATCAACCGAAAAACTTGGTGAAGCTTAATTTATCTATTGTTCAAAACCCTTTTTATAAGTTTCTTATTATATTTTGCAAACATATCGCTAAACGCCTCTTGGATAATTGAAACAGCATTTTCCTCTGAATAGTACGAAATGAATATATAAAACACCAATAATTTGTTTTCATACTAAAAGAATTTTTAGGAACAAAGTATTTATTTTAACGATTTAGGAGTGAAATAAAAGCTGTGATGATATGAAAGTTGAAGACATTATTAATTCTGCGCTTTATCCAAATCCTGTTCTGCTAGTTTCAGCTGAATATGAGAGTAAAGAAACTATAGTAACTCTCTCTTGGGGAGGAACATGTTGCTCAGATCCTCCAATAGTTAGTATTGCAATACGAAACTCCAGATATTCTCACAATTTAATAAAACAATCAAATGAATTTGTTGTAAACATTCCAACAGCAGAAATGCTAGAGCAAGTGAAAATCTGTGGAACTAAGTCAGGTGCTGATATTGATAAATGGGCAGTCTGTGAATTCACAAAGAAAAAAAGCAAGGAGGTAAACGCTCCTGGAATTGATGAGTGCCCAGTGAACATCGAGTGCAAAGTAGAAACGATAATAGAACTTGGTACTCACGATATGTTCCTTGGTAAAGTTGTTGCTCTTCATATTGATGAAGAGTGGAAGGGAAAATCATATCCTAACTTGCTTACGTACGCAAGAGGTAAATACAAAAAGTGTATTCCAATAGACTAGTAATGAAAAATGTGGTGGCCGGAGCGAGATTTGAACTCGCGATCACCAGATCCCGAACCTGGCACCTTACCAAGCTTGGCCATCCGACCATTAGAAGTATTCTTTGAGTTATCCCAAATATTTCTCCAACTATTCTAATTAAAAAATTTGTGACCAATGTTTTCGGTTGACATCTTTTCTACAAAACTGATAAAAATAAGTAACATACGTATTGAGTAATGCTTGTTAGAATCCTTACGCCAGAAATGATAAAAAAGAAACAAATAGATTATAATTCGGTATGTGTTGTTGTTGACACTTTTCGCGCTACTACATCAATAACAACGTTAATGGGTGTTGGTGTCAAGAGAATCTATGTTGTTGCGAATGGGGAAAATGCAAAAATACTACACAAAAAATACGCACATAAAAGCCTTCTAATTGGTGAAGAAGAAGGGTTAAAAATTGATGGATTTGATTATGGAAATAATCCTTCCATTTTCAGTGATATGCATTTTAATAATGATGAAGTAATATTTACCTCCACAAGCGGAGCTAAAACTTTTTTACTTCTTGAAAATGTAAAACATGTTTTGATAGGTTCTTTAGTTAATTTGACTTCTGTAGCAAAAGTGGCAGCATCTTTGGCAAAAAAAGAACACTTGAATGTCTATGTTATACCTTCAGGCTATTTTTATGATTCTAATATCTATGTTGTTGAAGATTGGGTGACTAGTAAATTAATCTTGGATAAAGTACTCCAATACTCCCCATTAATTGATAGCAGTAAGGGAGAGTTTTATCTTAAGACGAAACACTTGCTTGAAACCAATTCTGATATATCTTTAGCACTTAAAAATTCACCAAATGCTATTAAATTGGCTGAAATGGGATTTGCTAGCGATATCGATTATGCAATTCAGATCGATCAACAAGTATTTGTTCCAAAAGTGAAAAATTTTGTGATAACAGGTAAAATAAAAGCCGTAGTAATAAAATAAAAAAGATAATTAGACATCAACACTGTTGAAATCTACTTTTTGATCTCTTTTTTCTGGGTGAAATTTATCAATTATTTCTGCAGGAATACGTTTGAGAACTTTGTATGGGTCTTCGAATATAGCTAATAATTCCCACCCTAAATCAAGTGATTGGAAGATAGTTCTGTTTTCATGATAATCTTGATTAATGAATTTATCCTCGAAGAGTTCTGCGAATTTTAGAATTTGCTTATCTGTTTCTGTAAGAGATTCGTCTCCAACTACCGCTACGAGATCACGAAGATCTCTCCCTGTTGCATATAGGGCGTACAACTGATCTTGCACATATTTGTGATCATCACGAGTGGAACCTTTCCCTATGGTGTCTTTCATGAGTCTAGATAAACTAGGTAATGGATTAATTGGAGGATATAGTCCTTTCCTGTTTAAGCCTACGTCTACAAATATCTGACCTTCTGTGATGTAACCAGTCAAATCAGGTACTGGATGTGTAATATCGTAATTCGGGAGAGTTAAAATTGGAATTTGAGTAATACTGCCTTCTTTCCCATGTATGCGCCCCGCTCTTTCATAAATTGTTGAAAAGTCTGAGTACATGTAACCTGGATAACCTCGTCTAGAGGGTACTTCACTTCGAGCTGCTGCAATCTCTCGAAGAGATTCAGCATAAGATGTAATATCTGTTAATATTACAAGTACTTGGTAACCGTGATCAAATGCTAGATGTTCCGCTGTAGTTAGGGCGAGTCTTGGGGTAAGTATACGTTCTATTGCTGGGTCATCAGCAAGATTCAAAAACAAGACTGCTCGTTCAAGAGCTCCTGTTGCTTCAAAATCGTCTCTGAAGAAACGTGCTTCATCTGCTGTGATTCCCATTGCTACAAACACAACAGCAAATTCTTCTTCCGCTTTTAGTACTTTTGCTTGTCGGGCTATCTGAGCTGCTAACATATTATGAGGTAATCCTGAACCTGAGAAAAGTGGAAGTTTTTGTCCTCTAACTAATGTAAGAAGTGTATCTATTGTAGAAATCCCTGTTTGGATAAATTCTTTTGGATATTCGCGTGCTGATGGATTTATAGGTGAACCTGTAATATCAAGAATCTTCTCTGGAATTATTGTACCTCCACCGTCAATAAGCTCACCGCGCCCATTAAAAATACGACCAAGCATATCTTTACTAACACCAATTTCCATTGTCTTTCCAAGGAATCTAACAGAAGTATTTTTTGTCTCTAACCCTGTAGTACCTTCAAAAACTTGCAAAATCGCCAATTTATTTGATACATCTAAAACTTGACCTTTCCTTCTTTCTCCAGTGACAGTTTCTATTTCAGCAATCTCACCATATGAAACGCCTCCCTTTTCATGCAAATCAACAAATAACAGAGGTCCGGAAACTTCAGTTACTGTTTTGAACTCTCTCGTCGCAAAAGATTTTTCTGTTGTCATCTAAAACACCTTAATATTCCTCCTCCACCCCAAAATCACGAGGTGTAAGACCATCTATTTCTGTTATCAATTCTGTGATTTTCGTTTCGATTTCACTTTGTTCAATGTATTTCATACGTGCAATAGAGATAGTACTGGAGTGTTCAAAAATATCTTTTACATCAGCACCCTTTTGGTAGAGATCTCTAGCTTTATCATAATAACGTAATATAGTCTTTAGCATAAGATATTGCTTCTGCATATTGCAGAAAGAATCTACATCATGGAACGCATTTTGCTGAAGGAAGTCTTCTTTCAGCATTCTGGCAATTTCAAGAATAATTTTTTCGCTTGATGGAAGGGCATCTGGACCAACTAATGAAACTATATCTTGTAATTCTTTATCTTTTTGGAGCAAAGCTAAAGCTTCTGCTCTTAATTGTGGGAATTCTGTGTTTACTGTTTTGGAGTAGTAATCCTCAAGACTTGACCAATATAATGTGTAACTTAACAAGTAATCTATAGCTGGAAAATGTCGTCGTGCAGCTAAATCTTTGCTTAATGCCCAAAATACTTTAACAATACGAAGTGTATTCTGAGTAACTGGTTCGCTAAAATCCCCGCCTGGAGGACTCACCGCACCCACAATCGTAATACTTGCTTCACGGGGATTTCTTCCAATTGTTAAAATTCTTCCTGCTCGTTCATAATATTGAGCAATTTTTGAAGAAAGGTAAGCTGGATAAGATTCTTCTCCTGGCATTTCCTCAAGACGACCCGAAATCTCTCTCAAGGCTTCTGCCCAACGACTTGTGCTATCAGCCATCATAGCTACATCGTACCCCATATCTCGGTAGAATTCAGCTAAAGTAACCCCAGTATAAACACTGGCTTCACGTGCCGCAACTGGCATATTTGATGTGTTTGCTATTAGAACTGTACGATCCATAAGCGGACCTCCAGTATAAGGGTCTACAAGTCGTGGAAATTCCCGAAGTACATCTGTCATTTCGTTACCTCTTTCACCACAACCGACATATACTACTATTTTCGCATCAGACCATTTAGCTAGTTGGTGCTGAGACACAGTTTTTCCTGTTCCGAATCCTCCTGGGATAGCTCCTGTTCCTCCTTTAGCAATTGGTACAAAAGTATCAAAAATCCTTTGTCCCGTAATTAAAGGGATACTTGGTGGTAATCTTAAATTAAATGGACGTGGTTGTCTTACCGGCCATTCGTGATAAAATTTAAGATTTATTCTTTGGTCGTTGACTGTTTTAATTGTTGCTGCTGTTTCATCAATTGTGTAATCTCCTCTAGGTGCTATAAATTCAAGTGTTCCTTGAATATTTGGTGGCACTAGAAGTTTGAAATCTACTGTTGGAGTTTCTGGTATTTCACCTAGTATGTCTCCACCCACTACTTTTTCGCCAACTTTGATAGTGGGATTAAAATCCCATATTTTCTTATGGTCTAATCCTGGAATTTCTATTCCTCTCGTTATAAAGTCTCCTGTCATCTGTCTGATGATTGGCAATGGTCTTTGAATTCCATCAAAAATTTGTCTTAATATGCCTGGACCTAATTCGACGCTTAGAGGTGAATGTGTAGGATAAACTGGTTCGCCTGGTATTAACCCCTCTGTACTTTCATAAATCTGTATAGTTGCGACATCATCAATTAATCTGATAATTTCGCCTACAAGCTTTTCTTCTCCTACTCTAGCTACATCATAAAGCTTTGTTCCTCGCATATTTGAAGCTTGGACAACTGGCCCGGAGATTCTTTCAATAATACCTAATTGCTCGGCTACAGAAGTCATTTTATCTTCTCTCTAGTTTCTACAAACCTTTCAGCATATTTTTTTTAAGGTTATCTAAATGGTGGAATTTTCTTAATATATCACAATATGTGTTTTAAGGTTACAATTCTGTTTGTTATCTGGTTTTTAGCGAAATAGTTAAACATTCAGGAAAAAATTTATCTGTTACTTTTTTAACGCTTTTTCCACCAATTTTTTACCCTTATTCACTCTTTCTATAGCCTTTTCTTGTGTTAATGCCTCAGTAAAAATTCTAAAAATAGGTTCAGTTCCAGATGGGCGGATGAGTATCCAACCATCCTCATAGATTAGCTTTACTCCATCAATAGTTACAGTTTCTACTGCTTTTTCTACATTTTCTACAATGTAATGCATTATTCTTTCTTTTTGATTATTAGGACAATATATTTTGTCTTTTTGCTGATAATAAGTTGGTAATTCTTGTATAAGTGAGCTAAGAGATTTACCTGTTTTAGCTAAAATTTCAGCCATTAGAGCTGTTGCCATTGCACCATCTCTTACTGGAATATGAGGTGTGTAAAAAAGGCCTCCATTTTCTTCTCCACCTAGTAGTGCTGATTCTTGAATCATTTTACGACTTACATATATACAACCAACAGGTGTCCACACTACTTCTCCTCCAATTTCTTTGGCTATGTCTTCAACAACTCTTGATGAACTAACTGGTGTTACAAATTTTTTATTTTTTTGGTAACTTAATATCCATTTTTCAAATAGAGCTATTGATTTGTCTCCATAATGAACTTCTCCTAATTCGTCTCCAAAAATTGCTCTATCAGCATCACCATCGTGAGCAACAGCAAAATTTGCTTGTACTGCTTTTGTTATTTCACTCATGTGTATAAGCATTTTAGGTTCAGGTTCTGATCCTCTACCTGGAAAAGTTCCATCAAGATGACCGTTAATAGTAAAAACTTTAATTCCAATCTTTTTTAGTAGATTAGGAGTAATTATTCCACCTACTGCGTTACCAGCATCGACAACAGCTTTAAGTTTCCTGCTTTTTATTAATTCAACATCAACTAAACCAAGAATTTGGTTAATATATTCCTCTCTTAAATCAATAGACGTAAGAACTTTATTTTCTTCCCAATTTGTATAACTTGTTTGTTCTTTTTCATAAATTTCCTCAATTTTCTTTTGTTTAGTTATATCGATTTCAATTCCGTCGTTATCAATAACTTTGATACCATTAAACTGTGGTGGGTTGTGACTTGCTGTAACCATGATTCCAATATCTACTTTCAAATACTTAACCGCAAACTGCACAAGAGGTGTAGGAACTGTGCCTACATCTATTAGTTCTATTCCACTAGCTAGAAAACTGGATGAGATTGCTTGTTTAATGAATGGACTGCTAAGTCGAGCATCTGATCCAATAACAACAGTGCCTCCTTTTTTCATTGTAGCTGCAATAGCTGAACCCATTCTAATGATGAAGTCAGGTGTAATGAGTTCTCCTATTATACCTCTAATACCATTGGTTCCAAAATACTTTCTTTTCATCCAATTATTCTAAACTTATTGTTTGATATAATTCTTTCTGAATAATAGGTTGATGTATTAAAAGTAAACTTGCTGCATGAGAAAAATCTTTTAATAAGTTGTTTATGGGCATTAATTTAGTTTGTATATAATGGAATGGCGATTTCATGAGTGTTGAGTTTCTAAAAAAAATAAGAAAAACAGAAAAAGAATGTGAAAAGAAATTAAAAATAGCTGAAAGCACTAAACAAGACGCAATTATGGAAGCTGAAAAGGTAGCAGTTTTGAAAGTACGAGATACTGATATACAAGCTAGGTTAGAAGCTGAAAAGATAATTGCAAGTATAAAGAACCGTGTTGAACAAGAGTATGTTAAAATGCTTAATGAGTCCGAATTGGAAAATAATAATCTAAAAGAAAAAACTAGGAAGGTAAAAAAGCAAGCATTAGATTACATCCTTTCCATAATTGTGTAGTATATAATGTGATTACAAATGAGCTCACAACAACGTACGAAAATAATTAGTGTAGGTGACGAAGAAACGTCTCTAGGGTTTAGTTTAGCTGGTATAACAGATTCTTATACCGTGGAACCCGATAAAGCTTCTTCTATTCTGCGCAAATTAGCAGAAGATTCTGAATTAGCAATTCTTATAATTACAGAAGAGGTAGCCAATACAAATAAAGACCTTCTGACAAGAATTAAACTAAATCCGTATCCTGTTATTGTAGAAGTCCCTGGAAAGAAAGCCTATTTTGAAGCAGCTGAAGATAAGATTCGAGCTTTAATTAAAATGGCTCTTGGAATAGATTTGGAAATGTAAAACATTGCATTTCATCTCAGCATTTTCCAATTTTAAGCGTAAAATCTATATGCTACAAATTTTTTATCTATCTGAGGTTAAAATAATGAAGGAAAAAACAATAGGTTTTATGATGGTTTTAGCATCTCTTGGTATCATAGTTTTTATGCTTGTATGGACAATTATACTCCCTATAATAGATCAAGAGCTTATCTTTCAAGCGTATATAGCTATCGCGATAGTTGTTTTCATTGCAGTTTTCATTGTAATGATACTCATTGCGTGGATTGGTTTGACATTACTAAAAACTAGAGCTCCAGAAGTATTTTTAGAAGAAACAACAGAGACAAACAAGGAAGATTAATCAATTTACTATGGTGAAAAAAATGATGGGTTCAAAAAGACCAATGAGTCCGAGACAAATAAAACAAATGAAAGGGAAAATGAAAACTTTTGAGTTAGAGGGTGTTGAAGAGGTTATTATCCGCTTCGCGGATAAAGAAATATCGATTCCTTCTCCTGAAGTTAGTAAGATTGTAATGGCTGGTAGTGAAGTATATCAAGTGATGGGATCTGGAATGGAAAGACCTCGAGGTAGTGATGAATCTGCTACCAGTCTAGGTGTAGCCTATACAGACACAGATGTTCAGCTAGTTATGAATCAAACAGGTGCAAGTGAGGAAGCGGTAAGGAAAGCTCTTGAAGACGAAAATGGGGATTTAGCAGGAGCCATCGTTCGATTAAAAACAAGAAAATAAGTTACTACTTCTGATCAATCCCTTTTCTAACATCTACTGCAACTCCACGTTTCATCTCTTTCATCAACTGTGTTGATAGTTTAGCGGTTCCTATACCCAGAAAAAACCCTGTCTTGGTTACCAAAATAACTTCTTCTTTTATAGCTATATCCTCGTCAGCTTCTAAAACATGTTTTGCGAAAAGTGATTTACCATTGCGTATAAAGGGTTCAGCATCGGGGTGTACTGTCACTTTTAATCCACAACCTTTCTCATTGAGCTTTTCAGCTCCAAATAATGAAGGAACTAAATATCCATCCTTGACTCTAAAAGAACAAATACGTTGACCATCAAGATAAATATAACGAATACGTTTAGTTACCTTTGAACGTTCTATTTTGATATTTTCTGAAAAAAGAGCTGTTCCAGAACCACTTCCAAACTGAAAATCTGCAATAGCGTGAAGCTGTCTGATTTCAAAATTGGTGGGAACCTCATATTTTGGCATCTTATTTACATTAATAAAGAAGCTAAAAAGTATTTGCCTTTCTCAATTATATCTAGTAAAAGATGAGAATCAATTTACACCAAAACCAGATTGCGAGAATGGGTCAATATTCTTTCTGTATATGATTTTGATTCTATAATTTCTTAATATAGATATCTGTACATAAATGATAAAGTCTTGGTGAAAACTTCTTGACTCTTCGTGTGCTAAGTAGTTGAATCTTAAAACTAAGAATCTCTTGCATTTTTTCTACAAATTTTTCAATTTGTTCATTTTCGTTTCTAGGTGAAGTAGAGTGGTAGTGAATCCACCCCTCTTTGTTAATGGCATTCACTGCTTTATCGAATTGTTTTTGGTCTACATTGAAACATCCCATTAGGACTCTAGATGCTCTATCTTCTGGAGTTTTTATTCTATTATCTCCTAAGATTGGTTTATACCTTTTTTCAACTTTGTTTGCCTGAATATTTTTGATTAAATAACCGTACGCTTTTTTGTTTATCTCAATCCCATATACTGTAGTTTTGGGGTTGTTTACAACAATTGGAAGTGATAGATTTCCAATACACGCGAACATATCTATAATAACTTCATTATCTTGTACTATGCGTAATAAACGATTTCTTTCACCTTTATTTCCTGGAGAAAATGTTACCTCTGCTACATCAATATTGAAAATTGTATGGAATTCATGATGGATTGTTGTTGTTCTTTTTTCACCACTTATGAGATTAACTATTGGTTTTCGGAAAATTGTTTCTGTAGTTATTTGTTCTATTACCACATTGACTCTGGGATCCAATCCTATAGTTGTTTGACCAATTAGTTCTTTGTAATTTTCTAATTGTTTTGGGAAATTATGAAAAATGGCTATATCTCCTGTTACTGAATAACTAGAAGGCAAGTATTCTAGTAGGTTGAAAGGTATTTTATTTGTTAACAATGATTGAATTTTTTGTTTGTATTTCATAGACTATTTGAATCTTTCAACATCATACTTAATAACATTTATTTGAAGACGGATATTAGAAGAACAATGTTTCCTCCAAAAGCAAAAATAGAGCACGACTATGCTTTGATTGATGGAAAGGAAGGTAACGATGTGTACAGCCAGGGATATTTTGGACAATTAACCAAATCTGGGAATTTAAAACTAAATCCATATGAGACCACTCTATTATTGGAAAGAAAGCGTATAGAAACCATAGATTCCAATAATAACCCCCTATTATTATCACAATTAGTTGCTCATTATTCAAACATTGTTCCCAATTTTCTAATCCAATATCTTCTTTACAAAGAGTTGAGAGGAAGAGGATATGTTGTAAAGACATATCCTTCTGATGGTAGTTACTTTGAATTATATGAGAGAGGGTCTAGCCCAAATAAAGTGAAACATTTAGCATTAGTAGTTCCAATGATTGAAGGTAAACTTTTCAATATTGATGATATTGATCAAATAGTAAATGAAGCTAGTAAACTTGACAGAAAGTTAATTTTTGCAGTCATTGATAGTTTAGGGGATGTTTCGTATTATAGTGTTAGTGAACTAGATTTCAAAGATATTAATTTAACAATTGAGGAGAAATAGGATGAAATATGTACCAGATTCAAGTGTATTGATTAATGGTCAGTTTTTGAAGTACCTTTCGAAACAATCTGATGTTAATTCAATTATTTTATCACGTGTAGTTTTAGCTGAAATTGAAAATATGGCCAATAAAGCAAAAGCGACAGGAATTGCCGCTCTTGAAGAGTTTAAATCAATAAAAGATTTTTGCACTAAACATGGAGTAGAAATAATCATAGATGGTAGTAGACCAACTGGTTACCAAATCCGTGACGCACCAAGTGGGGAGTTGGATGCGAAAATCAGAGAATTAGCTGAAGAATATCAAGCTATTTTGGTCACATCTGATCGCATTCAAGCTGAAATGGGGGAGATGGAAATGATAGCAGTAGTTTACCTTAAAGAACCTTCAGTGAGTATTGGAAAAAGAATTGAGGATTACTTTGATGAAAGAACGATGTCTATTCACCTAAGAGAAAATAATCCTCCAATGGCAAAGAAAGGTATTCCTGGTACCTTCAAACTTGAGAGTTTTACTGAAGACGGTTTACTTGCCCGTGAATCTCTTGAAGCGTTAGCTAAAGATATTGTTGGACGTGCTAAAAGAGAAAAAGATGTTTTTATTGAGTCTGATCGACAAGGAACTACTGTTGTACAACTTAATAATATAAGAATTGTCATACTTAGACCTCCTTTTAGCGATGCAATGGAAATAACCGCGGTTCGTCCAATATTAAAAAGAGTGATTAAAGATTATAAACTTGATTCAAAACTCTTGGAACGCATTGAAAAAAAAGCGGATGGAATTATTATAGCGGGAGCTCCTGGGGCTGGAAAGAGCACTTTTGCAACAGCATTGGCTGAATTTTATGCGGATAAGGAAAGAATTGTTAAAACTTTTGAGAATCCGCGAGATTTACAAGTTGATGAAAGAATAACTCAGATGTCTGGGTTTGAAGGAGATATTTCGGCTTCTGCTGATTTAGTTTTGCTTATGCGACCTGATTATGTCATTTATGATGAGCTACGAAGAACTAAGGATTTTGAGACTTACGCTGATTTACGGCTTTCTGGTATCGGTCTGATAGGTGTTGTCCACGCAACACAAGCTATAGATGGCATTCAAAGGTTCATTAGACGAGTAGATCTTGGCGTGATACCTTCAATTGTGGACACTATAATCTTCATAGAGAACGGTGAAATTTCAAAAACTTATACACTTTCTCTCCAAGTTAAAGTTCCTACTGGTATGTTAGAAAAAGATTTAGCTAGACCTGTGGTTGATGTAAGAGATTTTCATATTAATCGTTTAGAATATGAAATTTATTCCTTTGGAGAACAAATAGTAGTTTCTCCAGTATACAAACTTGCAACATCTTCCCGTTCTGAGTCTAAAGTTAAAATTACTAGGACATTAATGAAGAAGATTCTAAAAAGATATTCTATAACTGACTTTGATTACATGTATGAACCCCCAAACAATCTGATGCTTTATGTTAACGACAATGATCGACCTAAAGTTCTTGGCAGAGAAGGAAAACGAATACACGAAATAGAAGATGCTTTGGGAATAAGAATTGATGTACGAACTTTTGATGAACTTGGAACGATTACCTCAAAAGATAGTGCTGAATTTATTCTAGACACCTATGAAACAAAGAACGGTGTCCACTTGACATTTCCTATTGTTTGCATTGGTAAGGATGTTATTGTTACTGTTAATGGACAGCCAGTAGTTCAGTTAACTGTTGGGAAATCTGCTGAAATTAAACTAGCTAAAAATACAGAAACAGGAAAATTGATTCTCGAGGCAAGAAAAAAGAGTGATACTATTACAGCTGTTCTGTAGAAGTATTAGTGACTATTATTGCATTAGCTGTTTCAGCATTCCCTATGACAATTTTATGGGCTAGTGAACAAAAGATTCCATTTTCTATAACGCCTGGAATACAATTGAGAGATATTTCGATTTCTCTAGGATTATATGGTTGTTTGAAGTATACATCTCCGATTATGTTTCCATTATCAGTAATAATCGGTCCCATTTTCCCTTTTCCATAACGAAGTTGAAACTCTCCTCCAAGAGTAAAAATTGGTCGAACTACTGTGTTTATTGCCTTAGGTAATATTTCAATTGGCACGGGGTGACTTAAAAGTTCAGCAGGATATTTAGATTGATCAACGATTACAATAAATTCTTGTGATGAAGAAGCCATTATCTTTTCAATTGTCAGAGCTGCTCCTCCTCCTTTGATTATCACGAAATCCTTTGTAATGATATCTGCCCCATCAACATATAGATCTAACTCAGGGTATTCAATTAGTGTTCCCGTAGATAATCCGCTTCTGGTAAGTTGAATTTCTGTTTCTATTGAAGAGGGGACAGTTATAATTTCTAATTCTTCTTCTTCAACGAGTTCAGAGAGTATTTGTATGAAGTAATTAACAGTACTACCTGTTCCTATACCTACAGTGAAACTGTCAAAGACAAAATTCTTTGCTACTAATTTAGCTGCATGGATTTTTCCTCTTTCTGAATCGTTCAGAGCATTTGGTTTTGTTTTCACCAATAAAACCTCTCTTGAATTTTCTATAAACTCTATTAAAATATTCTTGGTCTGTAGAATTAGAAAAATGAAAATGAAGGGGAAAAAGAGTGAAGACTCTCATGTTCTTATTCATAGTATTCTATTATATAACACTATTACTGTTGGTCACTCATGAATTTTTTAAGACGATCTAGTTCTTTAAGCATTTCCTTCCTTAAAGCAGCGATAGAAGTACTTTTAGCAAACAGATCTCCCTCTTCTTCAGAAGGCACTTGAGCTGCTACAGGAGCTTTGGGAACAATTGCTGCTGGAGCTGGAATTCCTTGTGCTGCTGGAGCTGGAATTCCTTGTCTTGGTGGTGCTGGCGCTGTTCCTGGTGGTGCTGGCGCTGTTCCTGGTGGTGCTGGC
>JAHLWR010000022.1 GCA_019057815.1 Candidatus Heimdallarchaeota archaeon | reverse complement strand
AAACCTGAGCCTAAAGTTGAATCCAAACCTAAGCCCAAAGTTGAATCCAAACCTAAGCCCAAAGTTGAATCCAAACCTGAGCCTAAAGTTGAATCTAAACCTGAGCCCAAAGTTGAATCTAAATCTAAAACCGATACCAAAACAGAAGATGGTGATAAAAAATGAGTAGAAGGAAAGATTACAAATATGGTATAGCTCACATATTCTCAAGTTATAATGATACTATTATTCATATAACGGACATTTCAGGTGCTGAAACTTTTAGCAGAAAAAGCGGTGGAATGTTCGTAAAAGCTGATAGAAACGAATCAAGTCCTTATGCAGCAATGAAAGCAGCAAATGCAGCATCAGATGAAGCCCAAAGTAAAGGAATATACGCACTATATGTAAGATATAGAGCCCCAGGAGGGCATAAGAATAGGACTCCTGGACCAGGAACACAAGCAGCACTAAGAGCTTTGAAAAGATCAAAAATGAGAATACTAAGATTAGAAGATGTAACTCCCTTACCCCACGATGGATGTAGGAGAAAGGGTGGGCGCCGTGGGCGTCGTATGTAAGAGTATTAACTCTTTTTTACTTTTTATTTTTGCTATAGTTTTTTTGTGTTTTCATTCAAATATCTAGATATTGCCATTGATATTAATGGTGAAAACAAAAAAGGTAGATTTGCATATCTGTGAAATTCCTTATATTCACTTATAATTATTACATTTTTTAGGTTTTTAACTCAATTTCAATATTATCATTCAGTTTCAATTATCCCTCCCAAATCCTTTAATTAGTGCTTACAGCTTTTCTCTTAGAATGTCTTTAAAACTTAGTAAATTTCTTACAACACTCAGTCACCTATGTGATCGCCAAATCACTAATTCTAGCGAATATGGGGCTGAATTTGGATCGTTTTCAGATAATAAACTTGATAAAATCAACGTAAAAGGAGTTGTTGTTACTCCTTATGTGACCTTACGTGCTTTACATTTCATGTCGGAAAAGAAGGTGAATATAGCAGTCTCTGTTTTATCTTTACCACTCTTTAAGAGTCAATTACCGCTTTCAGAAAAGAATTTTGAATTGTTACGATCTCTTGTTTTTAACGACATACGAACAGTGACCCTTTCAAAAAACTGGGTATACTCTACAAATGATGGTATTAGCTATTTTCTTCAAACACTAGGTTTTAAAAGAATAGAAAAATTAGAAATTACGCTTCCTTCGTCCCGGTCTTTTACAGCAATTACAATTCCAGAAGTAAATTTTGAAGAATTTCTCTCTTCTCTTAGTCATTTGACAAATAATTGGCTTGCTTTGCAAAATAGCACAAAAAACAGTGAGTTTACTTTTATATTTTCAGAGAATGATTTGTCTTTGATTGATTTACAATCATTAAAGAAAGAGGGAGTTGAAAATGTATTGAGTTTTGCTTTTAATTCAGAAAAAGCGCGTTTTCTAAAACAATATAAACTAAACCACTTAATTCTACCATTTATTGACTTCCTTAATATATCTTTAAGGAAATTTTCACAAGTGTTACAACTGGAAATCGGTGAATCTGTATATTTTTATTCACAGGAATCAGAGCATCTATTAAATACAAAGAATATTCAAGACAAAACATTCTAGGAATCAAATATTTTTTAAATTCAGTTTTTGCAGTGATTATAGATATGGGAATAGCTGAGGGAAAATCTTGGAACAAGTTATTTCTAACATAATAAACTGTTTGAGTGAAATTGACGCAGGTAGATCTGCTCGAGTTGCACTGCGTTCAGTAATTGAAGAATATCAAGCATCCAAAGCAGATGAGTCTCAGTTATATTATACAGTTCTTGAATTAATTAAACGTTTGAATGTCGTAGATCTCTATATTAAACTAAGTTCATCCGCATTCTCAACTAAAAAAATACCTTTTCAGATGAGAGCAATATTGCGTCTTGCTACCTATTATCTAAAGTTTGAGAAAAAAAATTTGGACCAAGTTTATGATCTTTTATCCCCACATTATTTTACATATATGAATGTAAAACTTCTAAACATTCTTTCAGCAATTAGTAATGTAACTGAAGAAGATCTATATGTAAACCGTTTAGATGAATCTTCAAAGATTTCACTTCAATATTTTACACCAACGTGGATTGTGAGAACATTTATTGAACAGTGGGGAGAGAGTTTCACAAAAGATTTGCTATCTTCTCTCCTGTTTAGTTTACCAACCTACATAAGAGTTAATACTCTTAAAACCACACTTGAAGAAGTGAAGGCTTCTCTCGACGAGAATAATATTGTGTATGAGGAAGATAAAGACATTGTAGGTCTACTAAAAATTGGTGATTCTAACGCAAAACCAATTCCCCAGCTTCAAGAGTTTAAGAATGGCAAGATTGTGATACAGCAAAAAGCTTCAGTTTTGGTGCCAATTGTTTTAGATCCAACTCCTGGGGAAAATGTTTTAGATTTATGTGCTTCACCAGGTAGTAAAACCTCGCAAATTGCTTCCATGATGGGTGATGAAAAAGGTTTGGTTGCCATAGATATAGATAAAGATAGGATGCGTATTTTATTGGAGCGTATGGAATTACTTGGTGTTAAGAATGTAGAGTCTATACAATCTGATTCAAGAAATCTTCCCGAAAAATTCATGAGTTTTTTTGATAAAATTTTGATAGATCCTCCTTGTTCCTCATCAGGTACCTTCAATTCTAGACCTGAGATTAAATGGCGTTTAAGGAGAAGAGATTTAAGATTGTATACTAAACTTCAAACTGAATTATTAGAAGCAGCCGCAAAGATGGTTAAAAACCAAGGAATTGTAGTTTATTCTACATGTTCGTTGTTTCATGCTGAAAATCATCATGTAATTAGGTCTTTTCTTGCTTCTCACCAAAACTTCTCTCTGAGAAATACTATTCCCTTTATAGGTTTCAAATCTAGTCTGCTAGAAAATAAGGCACAAGAAATGTACCCCCATCTACATAACAGTGAAGGTTTTTTTATAGCTAAGCTCCAGAGAAATGAATAAAATTACAGTAGTTTGAGATAGTAATTAGTATATTTCATCGAGTAAGGCATCAATTTGTTTTAGTAGCATAGATCTAAGTTGACCTTTTGGCGGTTTGATCATATTTTTTGCTGTATCAATATTAATATTATATAGCATTCTACTTGCTAATGTTTTAACAATCTCTTCGCTATCATAAGCTTCCTCATTTATAGCTATTTTTATACTTGGAACAGTTCTTTTTTTTGCAATAATGATTTGTTCTTGTGGTTTTAGGGTTTTTTCAGATATTTGGGGTGTTTTTTGCTTGGTAACTGCTCGTTTTGTTGAAGTTTTTTCACCATAGATTAAAGATGACTTTACAGCTTCAACAGTTTCAAGAGGAGATATCTCTTCAATTGGTTTGACAGTTTCCTCAGTCTCACCAAAGATATTGCTAAGAAACTTGAATTGCTCTTCTTGTTCGATATTCACAACTTTATATTTTGATCCTCTTCTAGTATTTAGATTAGTAGCTGCTCTAGCAGCTGCATAAGCTAATGATTTTGAGATTCCTAATTTCTTATAAACATAGATTTTCTTATCTCCTCTATCTACCATCAAAAAAGAACCATGCTCTTTCTGAAGCGCTTCCCTTGTTGCTTCTATTTCACTATATGTTCCATCTTTTCTGACTTTAAATACTCTAAGCACCATTAGTTTACATACTGTATTTGTATAATAAAAGTTCTTCTTATACTATATTCAATTTTTATATTCTGTCACATCTTTAATCTTAGCATTCTTGAAAGCTCTTTTACGTCTTGAACATGATTCACAAACACCACAGTGAACTGCTATATTGCTCTCTTCCCAATCAGTAACATTGTAACACGATGAAGAAAATTGAACTTGCGCATTAGTCTTAGCTAAGTAAGTAACAATATCGTCTTTAGTTTTTCTAATAAAAGGGGCTTTTATCACAACTTTATTTATACAACCAAATCTTAGGCTATCATTCATTTTCTCAACAAAGTCAATTGTATTATCTGGAAAAGTGGCTGCTTCTTCTTTATTCCCTCCAAAAATTATGTCTGTTGGATTTGAGAAACTATCAGCCAATGAAGCTGCTATAGAGAGGAAAAGGAGATTTCTTCCAGGAACCCAAACTTGTTTCGCTGTTTGTGCAATGATTTCTTCATTTTTTAAATCTTTGAAAGATGAGAACTCAGGGGGTTTGCTGCCCTTTACTGATAAACTAGATTTTGATTTAGCTAGAAATTTGGAGAGGAAGGGTAAATCAATAATTTGATTTTTAAGGGAAAAAAGAGATGAAAATGTGCTATTACATATTTTAATTGCTTTATCTTCTTTACTCCCATAAAGAAAACTTAGCAAGATAACATCATTATAATTCTTTAAAGCCCAATATAAACAAGCTGTAGAGTCTAAACCTCCTGAAAAGAGAACAATTGCTCGACTCATTTTATCCCTCTTAAATGCTTATATTTTTATTAAAATCCATTTTATTTATTTATCTTCTGTATATATTGCTACATTTGTTGGTGTTTCTGACATTATTACTGTTATTTTAAATTGTGGATAGTCTTTTTTGATTAAGCCATGAATAAACTTTGACAATAACTCAACGGTTGTTGATTCTAAAGGTAAAAATTCAACATCATCTCTTGGTAAACGGTATACTTTACCTTCACATGATGAAACTGTAACTTGTTCATCATTTATATCAATATTGAAATTTTTGCTGTTAAAGGGTATCAGCACTTTATGATCATATTTTTTTATTATCTTACTAACTCGTGATTTGAATTCGCTAAAATCAATGACCATACTTTTTTCATTAAGTTCTCCCTCAATTTCAACTTCTATAAAATAGTTGTGTCCGTGCATACGAGCACATTTATCATGTTTTGCGAGCATGTGTGCAGATGCAATAGTTAGTTTATCACCAGATACTCTTAGTTTCATAATTTCACCTAGATGGGCTTTGTTTTAACTATATCGTTTTTTATTTTACTAATTTCGTTTATATAATTTTTAGCTATTGTTAGTAACCATTCTTCTAAATCTTCTTCCATAAAACCTAGTTCTTTGAGCCCAATTGCATTTACATGCAAAGGGATTCCTGTATCTGAATAATTTAAACCAAAATGAATTTTACAACTTGTTTGGCTAATCGTTGCAATACCGACGTTTAGTTTTTTCTCGTTTATAAATAAATCAGTGCCTTTTCTAGCTACTTTAACTCCCTTCAATTGAAGCTGTTCGATAATCAGTTGCGCTAATACACGTAAACGATAATATACGATTTCTAAGTTGGGAGGTTGAATATCAAATTCCTCTATGATTATATGTAAAGCATCATCTGAGCTGATTAGCACCTTTGCCAAGTGAGACTCACGTAGAACGTCTTTAATGTCAACCATCTCTTTTGGTGATAATTCCATATTTCCTCTGAAAAGCAAAATACTGTTTCCTAGAACATCATGTTTTTCTGCGGTGTAATGAGCTAGTATTTGGGATCCATCATACTTAATTTTTTGTTGAAAATTTTCAATTACTATAGTATATGGTGATAGTTCTTCTTTTTTCATTTTCCTTTTTTCCCCTCTAATTGCTTTTTTAATATTTCTAATGTTGTTCTAATCTCAGCTACAGCATTATGACGATGAATGCTCTCAAAATTTGTCTGTTTAACATAAATACCCGTTTCAGGAGGCAAATAACCAAATTTGAAAGCTACATTGTAGAGTATTGTACGTACTACATCTTCTACAAAACTAGGACGACTATGTGCGTAAAGAACAACTGCTTGTTCATCCTTTCGTTTTAATAATTCATGAAGTGGCGCACTCATGCTTATCTCTAATATTTTTATGATGTCATCTAGCTCAACTCTCTTAGCACTCGTGGGCAATTCTAAAAGTAAAATAGCTTTTGACCTTTGATTATGGGAAGCCAGGGGGATAATATCAACAATTGTTTTAATTTGTTCATCATTAAATTCTTTTTTCTTGAGTTGTTCTTTAGCATAATCCTTTGACAATTCTTGTGAGCAAGGACATACTGTTGTCCCTTCTACTTCAGCTCCTATAATCTTAATTATGTTTATACCCTCTTCTGTACGCTCAGCATTTGCTCCAGCTCTAAGAGTATGAACACTTAATTTTTTCTTCCAAAGTGCTTCTGAAAAGGTTTCTGCCTCGTAATCAGCTTTTAACCTTACTTCTGCATGTTTTGCACCTGGTTGTGCAAGCAATACTTTTTTAGCTATTTTTGCGCATAATTCTTCAGTGTTGCTGATTAATTCTCCCATCAAAGATGATGTCACTTCATTTATCACTTCATTTATCACTTCAATGTTGCGAGACATGTGTATTCCTCTTTGAGATGGAATTAAATCTACAAAAACGTCAACCTTTGCAGAGAGTTCGTTATATTGACCCTTCCATTTCCTTCTGATTATTTTTGGTATATTAGTAACTCCAACTCGCCTTAAGCCAAGTTTAATTCTAGCATCAGCAGCTTGAATATCAGACATTTTTTCACTGTGAAAAGACATTCGATTATCTACCTCTTATTATTATAGAATATTTAATAGTTTATGAACCTGAGCTGATATACCAATTTTTTCAGGAGGCAAATACTTTGCAGCTGTTTCAGTGAAACTAACTAGTTGATCCCAAGTAAGTGACTGTACGTTTGACTTCTTTGTTGGTGAAACTAATTGAATTGCCATAGGTATATTTACTTCTCCACACAGTTTTGCGACCAACTCGAAATCACTAATTTTTGAGGATTTAGATAGAACAATTTTAGAAAAAACTTTAGTTCCTGCATCTCTTAAAATCCTGCACATCTTAACCTCTCTTTCCACTAACTCTTCCCACTTTGTTGTTGCTTCTGCACTTTTATCTTTTATATCAACACATGCAAAGTCAATATTACGAGCTATTTCTTCTAGAAATTGGAGATTTTCAGCATACGCGGTTTCAAGGAATATTTTGTACTTTTTTTGTTTTAAGTTTAAGATAATATCTTTAAGAAATTTTGGTTGGTGTAATGGTTCTCCCCCTGTTAAACTAATAGAATGAAGGTCCTTTGTTGTTAATTGTTGAATGTTATCCAAAACATGCTTTAGAATTATAGGATTCTCTTTTTTTGTGAATTGTTGACTTCCAGCTTCTGTTTCGATAGAGCAGTATTTGGGGTGCTCTTTTTGAGCTTGTGGAGAATCGCACCATAAACAACCAGCAGTTCCTTCTTTTCCTAATGCTAAAGGACACCCCGCGAATCTAACAAATATTTGCCTTAAACCATAGCAACTTCCTTCGAAAGCTACCCCTTCACCTTGAAAGGACGAGAAAATTTCTTGAATGTAACCTTTGTGAAGGATCTTTTCTTCCGACATCAATTATCATAGAGGGTGTGAGTAAATAAAATTTCTTACAAGAGTGAAGATTATTGTTGTATTTGCATCAAACACTACTACATTATACCGTTCTCCTAAAATGGAAATATCAACTTTTGGAATTTATAGGCCAAATTTTTCTATTTGACTAAAATTAGCGTGTTTTTCGACATATTCACGGACTTTAATTGTAAAAGCTTTAGGATCTCTCTTCATTAAGTTAGCAGCAGTTGAATTTAGAGGATCATCTGGATTTGGGCTACTTAAGATGAAACGAATGGATTCGATTACGTCAACTAAGTTATTAGCAGGCGTCCAATCTGCACCTAATACACCTACACAGATACGTGTATCGAAAACATTTGCATGAAAAATCTTGGTCAACATTTTTACTTTTGGAGGCTTAAATGGGTATTCTCTTGGAATTTCTATTTCTAAAACAAAAACTCCTCCTTCATAAAGACCGGCGCCAAAAATAAAACCGAGCCATTTTAAAGTATTGTTATTGATAGGATTGAAAGTTGGCAACTCTTTTCTTAGTTCATTCGCCTCTATTGCTATTCTAGGCCAAAATTCCTCCTCAGATAACATTATTTTACCCTCATACTATACTATCAAATTTTACCTTCTTTGTTGGAGTTCCAGCAAGATAAGAACTAAAGCTGCAATTAATCCCTTTTGATCACCAGCTAACACCTTAAACTCTTTTCTTTCTAGCATTCGGGCGATAGAACTCCATCTAACTAACAACTCAACAATATCTCTTTCACTCATAATAGCCTCACTTACCAGAAGGGTGTTAACTATATTAAGATTACGTCTCTCTCATCATGGTTCTGTTAGAACAAGAATTTATTTCCGTGTTTAGCAGTCTAAAAATCTTTTTATACCCTTTTCTATTCTTTTTAAGTGTGAGAATGTATGAATAATCCAGAAGAAATGTTGGTACAACTTGTAAATTCAATAAACATGCTATCAAATCTCGTGCGAAGTGTACAAGAATCAATGGCTATGCTAAATGAGAAAATTGGTGTCTTGGAAAAGAATCTAGAAGGCATGACAAATATCGATAGTAAACTTTCTTCTCTAGAGCAAAATATTACCAAAAGTCTTACTCCAGTAAAAGATGTCTCGATTTTAATGAATATGTTGGCAACCATTAATGCTAAGATTGATAGTGCGACAACTGTGGCATCACAACCTGTTACTGAAACGAAACCTTCTCTCTCTAGCTCTGAAGTGCTTGAACCATCATATGAAGTGAAAGATCCAATAGTTGAAGAGCAACCATATGTTTCTCCAGGATTAAAAGAAGAAGAAGAAGATTCCTTCATTGCTGCAGACGATACAGGTATTGCAATTACTGCAATATCAACTAAATTCAAACATATATCTCAAATGCTAAGTCCACAGACTAGTTGTGCATCAGGAGCAGGGATGTTAGAAGAATTAAAACAAGAAATTGAGGCATACGTTGGTATGTCACCCATGCTATATGAACTCAACTCTTGGATTCAGCGAATTAGAAAGATGCCTGAAACTGAAGTTATACAACCAGAAGTTCATAGTGAATTAGTAGCCAAACTTGATGACTGGTTAACAAGAGTTGTTAAGGCTATTGAAACAAAGCACGAACGTGGCGAATAGAAAACGTAATACCTACGTACATATCGATATGATACTAATTTTTTATTTTTCATAATATCTAAGTATACTTGAAGAGTTATGAATCTCAATAATATAAAGGGTATTATTGAAATAAATGGGAAAAAGTATGATCCCAAGGATGTTTTTAAGGTTTTAATTGAAAATAGACTCAAATTTGATGTTGTAAATGATTCTCTTCTTATTGGTAGAAGTTTCATCGATTCTTCCCCAAATCTAAACTATGAAACAAATAGCTGCCAACTATCTAAAATGTGTAAATTCTATGATTCTTCAAATAATATAGATGATTATAAAAAAATAGTGTCACAAATGGAAAATAAAGAATTGTTAAATAATACTCAAAATACATTCTTCCCATTTAGTAAAAGTCTTGACTCCTCTAAAGCTTATATTGATAATATTGAGATAGATGAAGGTAGTCTTGATATTCACAGTGTTATTAATCCCGAGACTAATAGTAGCGATCACAGAAACAATGTTACAAACTCAGACTCGTTATATAGCTCTGAGCATACAGAAACTAATACAAAGAGGATGTTGGGATTTAGTTCTGTGTCTAAATCTGGTTATGAGAACCAAAATTACAAACCAATGTTGAATGCTGATGATATTCCTTTATCTCAAAGAAGTTTTTGTAAAAACTGTGGTAAAATAATTGACGTTGACTGGAGACACTGTGGGGGATGTGGACATAAGTTACAATTATAAAAATGATTTCTGTTAAGTTTCGATGTCTTCACAGCCTTCAGGAGTTATTGCAAATACAGCTTCAGACTCAGGTAAATATGGTGAATCATAAATACGAACTATACGTTTTTCTCCTTTTGATTTACGAAGGTACAATCGGGTAATTGCCCAATGACCAAGAATATTTCCTCCAATTGCTTGTGTTGGGTCACCAAAGAAAGCTGCTGGATTAGATTGAACTTGGTTTGTTATAACCACTGCAACATTATAAGTATCTGCTATTCTTCCTAGAATGCTTAGATGGTGATTAATTGTTTGCTGTCTCTCTGCCAATGTCCCCCTTCCTGCATATTCAGCTCTGAAATGTGCTGTGGCAGAATCTACTACAACTACGCCATATTCATCTCTTTTATGGTAAAACAGCTCTAATAAACGCTCTGATAGACTCATTTGATGATCTGAATTATAAGCTCTTGCATATGTTATGTCTTTAAGAACGTCTTCAAATTTTTTAGTCCAACCTAACGTCTTTTGAAGTCTTCCATGCATAGCTTTTATTCTACTTGGACTAAACGTACCTTCAGTATCAATGAAAACAGCTTTTTTATTAACACCCCCTAATTCTAGTGGTAATTGGACTGTAACACATAATTGATGACAAATTTGTGATTTTCCTGATCGGAATGCACCAAACATTTCAACTGTTTCTCCTAATCTAACACCTGCTATACCTAATTCTTCTATCGTCGTTAGTGCATCAAGGGATTTAAGACCATATGTAAATGCTGGGGCATCTCTTTGTTTTTCCATTATGTCAAATGCATTAATAAAATCAATCCCACCCCTTAGTTGCTTTAAACCTTCCTTGTATTTTATAGCAGAACTAGAAGTTACACCATATTTTTCTTCTAACTCACGGATTGGGGTTGTTTCAATAAGATATACATTTAACCCTTTTTCTCTCATCGCTACTGCGGTTGTTTTCCCTACTCCTGGAAGGTCTTCCAAACCAATTTCCTCTTTAAAATATTTGTATTTGGGAACAATTTTAGTAATTTCAGCACGGCATTTCTTTGCGATGGCTCGTTGGATTCCCATCTCTTGCAATTCAAGTAATCTTGTTGTCATAAGTTGGTCTATGGTCATAATGTTGTTTTCTTGAAGGACTTCCAAAGTTTTTTTTCCTAAACCAGGAGTATCTTCCAATTCAAGATCAGGAACTTCTTTGATTGTTTCACTTTCTTGTTTTTGAGCTTCTTCAATTAAAAGTTCTTCATATTCATCCTCAATTTCTTTAGATTTATCATTTTCTTGTTTAGAAGCTTTTTTACTCATCTTACTGCCGCCACCATAATCTAGTTGTTTAGAGAGATATAACTATTTAAAGCTATACTCAATTTAACAATGTGTCAATGACATTTTAACTTCTTCGAAGGGACACCTCTTCGAAAGTTAAAAAAGCTGTTATTACTTTTTGTAAAATTGGGGTTAGAGAAATTTTGCTAAAAATCAATACCTCGCCTAGCTTTTATTCCCATCTCATATGGATGTTTTATTTCTCTTATCTCAAGGGATTTGACTGATTTTTCTAGTAACCAAATAGGTATTTTCCTTCCTGTGATTATAACCCTTTCTTTCACATATTCAAATATTGGTACAACCATGTCCCAGTCTATTAGGTTGTAGAATAATACAATACCAAGCTCATCTAGTAATAAAACATCAATTGATTCTAATCTTAGAGTTTCTATTATTTTAGCTAATTCTCTTTTAATAAGCAACTTTAGTTCTTTGTTCTCTTTCCTAAAGTCGTAGAAAAAACCTTCTTCACCTATGCTAAACCATTTATTCTCTGCAAACTCGTTGAAAAATGAACATTCTCCACACTCTTTACCAGATTTCAAAAACTGAATAACAAAGATTTTCTTCTGCTTCATGAATGCAGAAAAAATTCTTCCAGTTGCATTTGTTGTTTTTCCTCTACCAGTACCATGAATGGTTTCTAGAATAACCATAGATTATCTAATGTACTAAAATACGAAAACTATAAAGAAGTTTTGTTCTTTTATTTACCGCAAAAGGTTCTTAAGACATAATATAACTTCTCACTTATTATAAGGAGATAACATAACTTTTTAGGCCAAAAATGGGTTTAGAGAGATTCATTCTTTTCTTCTAATTTTTCATTTCTTTTATCTTTTTCTTTTATTAGGTGCATTTTGGCTTTATCGTACATCTTTCCTGTCCCTTGACACACAGTGCAAGTTTCTTCCCTTGCACTTTTTCCTGTTCCAACATTAATGTATCCTGTTCCATAACAGTTTGGGCAATTAGTTCCAATGACTTTAGCTCCCATTCGAGCATATAAGTATGAAAGAAAAACAAAAACCATCCCCATGACGCCTAAAATGAAACCTGCTATAAATATCTCTTGATTATAAAGATAAATACCTATAATAAACATCATCGCTCCTAATGCAAAAATTAGGTATTGAATAACATAGATATTTATGGTTGTTATTCTTCTTTTTCGCTTCATTAGATTATATCTTTTTCAAATACAAAAAAAGTTTGTGCTTAATCAAATAAGAATAGATGTTTATTCTGCATATGTTCTTATTTTAGAGAAGTTAATAGCTGAACCTACCATGTTCTTCAAAAGATCTCCTATTCCTTCTCCTGTTTTTGCAGATGTCTCTAAATACTTACAGCCTAGTTTTTCAAAAATTCTCTCAGCATCTTCTCTACCTATTTCTCTAGTAAGATCTGATTTATTTCCTACAATAGTAATATCTAAATCTGCAAGATTCTTTCTTATTTCTCTAATCCAATTGGCTACTTCTCGAAATGATTCTCTTTTTGAAACGTCAAATACTATTGCAACTGCCTTCGTTCCTGGGTAAAACAAATTCCTTACAACTTTAAACCTGTCTTGTCCAGCCATATCATAAAATAGTGCTACTGCTTTTTCTTTTGATTTTCTGAAAGCGAAAGAATGGAATTCCGCTCCTACTGTGGGATTGTACTGTTTTAAGAATTTATTTTCTATTATACGCTTACAAATCGAAGTTTTTCCTGATTCTCCAGGACCACAGACAACTAACTTGTATACATCATAATCCCGAAATTTTACGTCAATTGACGATCCCATATAAAGACACCTAGACAAAGAATTCTAACAATTAATAAAAGAAGATGTATTACTAAAAACTTACATTAAATAAAATTGTAAATTAAGAAATTGTATTCGTAAGAATCAAAAATAATTTTGTACTATAGATTTATTAAATTAAAGAATACTAATCGAACTAGTGGTTATTATGAATCCCGAAATTACTAAAGTTGCAGTAATTGGTGCAGGAGCCATGGGTAGTGGAATTGCACTTTTATTTGCAAAAAGTGGAATTTATGTTCATTTGGTTGATATTGAACAGCCATTGTTAGACTCTGGAATTGAGAAAATAAATAAACTTCTCAAGAGAAGTGTTGAAAAAGGAAAACTAACAGTAGAAAAAGTAGAAAGCATAATATCACATATTATTCCAATGCTTGATATTAAAAAAGCAATGGAGGGTGTGGAATTAGTGATAGAGGCTATTATTGAAAATGAAAAAGCAAAAAAATTACTCTTTTCAAAACTGGATAAGATATGCAATGAAGGCGTAATCTTTGCAAGTAATACATCAACCATTAGTATCACAGAACTAGCTTCTGTAACTAATCGCGCAAGTAAGGTTATAGGTATGCATTTCTTTAATCCACCAACTGTGATGAAACTAATAGAGATTGTAAAAGGCAAAGAGACTAGTTCTACAACTGTTGATACAATCACAAAATTAAGTGATAAATTGGGGAAAATATCTGTTCCATCTAACGAATCACCTGGATTTATTGTCAATCGTGTTCTATGGCAATTCTTGAATGAAGCATACTCTATATTTGATGAGGGTATAGCTGAAAAAGAACATATAGATCAAGCAATAAAACTTGGATTAAATCATCCTATGGGTCCTTTTGAACTAAGCGATTACATTGGTTTAGATGTGGTTTTCTACATGGGCGAGTATATCTCATCACAGCTAGGAGAAAAATATAAAACACACCCTCTTCTTAAAAAAATGGTTGAAGAAGGAAAATTAGGGAGAAAAACAGGAGAAGGATTCTACAAATATTAAAATCCTTTTACTTTGATACTAATCTTATTTCTTACGAATACGAATATTAACAATCAGTGATGTAACAATAGCAGCTGCTATAGGAGCTATTCCAACCATAATCCATGCCCATCCAGCTTTTATTTCCGCTCCTTCGTCCCAAATTGGGAGGTATGGATCTCTTTCGGTTATAATTGGTTCAAATGAAACTCGTATTTGTGCGGTACTACGTAGCTCTTTCTTATCATTCCAGTTGTCATAGTAAATCATATCCGCTCTTGGAATAAGTTGATTCCCGTCTTCATTTGATTCGATATCGTAATGGAAAAGAAATTTTGTGCCATTTTCAATATGAGAGATATTGAATTCAAAGTATTTATTAGTCATATAGCCTGCTGTTATAGGATAAGCTGTAAAACCATTTTCAGATGACGAAAGAATTGTTTCATTTAAAGTGACTTCATCATTTTCTAAATTACCTAAAAGGCTTGAATTAAAAGATAGGATGCTATTAGTGGAGATATTTAGCGAAATTTTTATATCTGTTATTGTAATATTCATGAAATTTTTGACTACTATATTTACCCTATGTGTCTGACCAAGTTTTACAATATCAGCTAAAACTTGTTGATCAAAAGACAGTGTATTTTCAGGAATATAACCAAATTGCGGTCTTATACTAACTAAAGTCGCTATAATTACTATTAAAATGAGCAATTGTTTTGCTGTTTTCATATGTAATTCTCCTTGTTATGTCCTTGACATTTGAACTATTTTTAACTTTAACTCTTTATGTTCGAAAGATTTTTTGTTATTCAAACTATGAAAATCTCTTTAATTTTAAAAGCGCTTCGATATTAGTTGTAGATATTCTAACATTTCTTATTATTCTGCAAAGCCTTATTAAATAAGTGATAATGTTCTTTCGTACGCTTTCACTATATTTATGTTTTCAACAGAGGCTGATTTTGCGACGATTTCTGGTAGCATTAAATTTAGCCAATCCATACTTTCACTCATGTTTTTTCTCATTATAGGATCTGTTTTCTTGAAAATATCAGCTAAAATATCAAAATCTATGTTTTCTTTTTCCTTTAATATTGTTAGCCATTCTTTCAGGGTTGCAATGCGCTGAGTTGGCATAATAAAATCAACGGTTCCATTAGAGGAGTTCGTTAGTACTAACCCTTTAATTTTTACAGGTATAATTGGCAATAATTTTGAACCTAACTGTGACTTAAAGAGTAATGCCAATATTTGCTTATTGTCCGTTATGCGTAGTCTGCTTTGAAAGTGTTTATAGTCTACAAGAGTAGAACCAAAGAATAGATGTGTTGGTTTATGTTCAAGATTCATTGCAGATCTTCTTAGAAATATCTCATAATAGTCATTTAATTCAATTTGGAAGCGAAGAGAGACAATACGCGGTAAATCTTGAGATAATTTATCAAGCACATTATCAATCTCTCCTTCAATAATTAAATCGTCACCGGATAAGGAGTATCGAGGATCAAAAATCCGTTTTATTGAAATTGATTCTCCTTCAAGGGCTGAGTAAAAATCACTCAAGATATTAGCACTCAGAGACTTCTGTGATATTCTTATCATTGTAGTTTTAATCATGAAATTCTCCTCTTTATTATTTAAACCATTTATCCAGAGCTTTTATACCCTGAACTTCGTTCCATGGGATACCGATGGTATCCAAAAGTTGAACAAATGTTGATTTGATTATTTCTTTCATTTTTGAACCATCTACATCTGTTTTTTCTGCTAGTTCAATAGGTTTAACAGAACATTCCCCACTTTTACTAATTTTATCTGATAAAATATTTTTCGGGACATCTATTTTGAATGGTTTGGTTTTTACGAAAGTTATAGACGATCCAATAGAAGGATTTTCTCCTTTTTCTGCTATAATTAGTTGGATCGCTGCTTGAAGTGGTTGTGTCCAACTATCATATTCCTTTAGTTTTTTAGATAAAGTAACACTTATTGCTACATCTTCTAATTTAAACAAGCGTTTTTCTATTGAATTTAGCGTACTTTGTATGATTTTGATTATTTTACCTTTAGCATTTTCTAGCTCTTCGGGATTTCCAACTTTAGTTAGTATT
Organism: Candidatus Heimdallarchaeota archaeon; assembly: GCA_019057815.1. Taxonomy (GTDB): domain Archaea; phylum Asgardarchaeota; class Heimdallarchaeia; order Heimdallarchaeales; family Heimdallarchaeaceae; genus 18H4-34. Next base: position 47,664 of record JAHLWR010000022.1, on the reverse strand, counting down.
TTCAAAACACTTTCAAAAGCTTTTTTCACTATTATTGGTGTGTTTTTCTTCTTACCCATTAAACCTTTAACTATTGGATATCCTTTTGTTGTTATGCCAAAATAATTCTTCTTTCTCGAAGAGAGACCACAATATCGAAAAATATACTCAGTTCCCAATTCAATCTGGAAGGTGTCCATACTCCATTTTTCTAATTCTTTAATATCATCTGGTTTAGGTTCATGAATAAATATACTGTCAGTATCTCCATATAAGACAGAAATACCTAAATCTACCTCACAATGTTCTTTTGTTTTGGATATAGCCTCTCTTGCTAGTGCGGTGGTAGACTCTGCAACCGGAGGGCAATACAGAGCAAAATTTTCTGAGCCAAGAACACCATATGAGGCGTTAATCAATACTTTAAGCGCAGATTGGATTACATCATTTATATTTCGATCATCGTCACTTAGACTTCCATCTTTCGCTTTATCTTTAAACCAGTACACTCTCACATCTCTAATAAATCCTATTAGCATGGATATTATACCAACCCTCTCTGTACATACCCAATGATTTGTTTCAGGTATTTTGTTATTTATTCTACATGCATCGTGTTTACATCTTATTGTTTCATATGACAAATTCCTTGTTTTAATTATTGAAGGATACAAACTTGCATAATCCAATACGTGAACATTCCACCACACACCAACTTTTGGTTCAATAACAATTGCTCCTTGGTATTTTTTACCCTTAATAATTGCTTCCGTTGATGTATCACCTTTTAAATATAAAATATCTTGTTTTCGAGGAATTAAATAATTTCTTCTTCTGTGTTCATAGTAAAGCCAGTTTTGTATCCATACACTTACACTAGCTCTTGTAAAATCATCAATTGGCATCTTTACTATCCTTGAGAGCATAAAAATAATTTCTACAGCTTGGTTTCTATTGAATGTTGTTAACTCTAAAGTTATTTCAGCATCTCTAACATTGTATCGGATTAATTCTTCTAAGCTTAACTCCCAAATTTCTTTTTCATGTACCAACTTTTGTTTACCCAATAGCGATGAACCAAGTTCATCAAGCGTTACTCTATCATATTTTCCACCAAAAGCATAAATTCTCATAGAAGGCTGTCTAAAGAATCTGTAAAGATCTAGGTGGAGACCATATTCAAGGTATGTATCGTTACCTACGGAACTAGTTCTTATAAAAGGAATTTTATTTTTCTCGATGCCAAGCCTTTTTGCACGTCTATCCAAATATGGGAAGTCGAAATTATCGCCATTGAATGTTATCATCATTGGATAAAGAGCCATTTTGTCAAAAGTAGCTTCTAGGAGTTCTTTTTCTGAAGTAAACTCTAAAATAGTTATTGTAAAGACATCTTTGTTTATTGGTTGTTTTTTTTCATTAAGAACATATACAGATACACTACCCTCAGTGTCTGCAAATCCAATTGATATAATTGGTTCTTTGGCCTCGTTTGGATCTGGAAATTTTCCCTTTGTGCTTTGAACTTCTATATCAATTGAACAACGTTTTATGTCTGGGATGGGTGAGAAAAATATGGGTAGATATTGTTCTAAAAGGATATTAATCTCTTTGGATTGTTTCTTGAAAATTGATTTGATGGCGGTTCTAGTATTTTCAATGATTTCAGGATTAACCTGTTCTAACTTTCCTGCTTTTATTTTATAGAGTAATCCTGGTACTAGAGTATTATCATAAATATAATTCAGATGATATCTGATATTTGCTTCAAATGAAGGCTTAATTTGTTCTCTGAAACTTTCCCCCCTTCCCCCTCCAATAGCCAAAGGATTGGTTGCTATAACTTTTGTTAAAGTAATCTCTCTATTATTGAGTAAATCTGTTTTCTTAATTGTTTCACAACCCAAAAAACCATTTTGTTTTTTCAATTTTTGTTCTACTTCATTTCTAGTTTGGGTTGTGTAAAGGTAAGGTAAATGATTTGTTTTATCATAATAGCGGTATACTTGTCCATTTTCTGGATTATACAATTTTAAGTATGCTTTTGCTAATTTGCCATCATATTTTACATCGATTAGATAGGATGGAGATAGATTCTCTGGTGCTAGAATAATGTGATTATTGGGTTTTTCTAGTAATTTTCCATTTTCTGAGTTAATCCAACTCTTTTTGCCCTCATTTTTAGCGTTTCCAACAGTATTTCCATCTATTATTTCCTTTTTAGGGTTTTCTAATTTTGTAGATTGTTCGATATTTTTGACAGTGATTTTACTTTTTTGCTCCGAATCCTTTGTATTTTCTTTTAGACTTTTTTTAATATTTTTCGTTAAGAATTCTTCTAAATTAGATTTTGCCATGTTATCAATTTCTCTTACTTTGCGGCTAAATTTGGATTGATTTTTCAACATATAAGGTTGATGTTGAAAATAAAAAAACCACGGTAAATTTATAACCAAATAAACACTTCATTTCCTATGTTATCGTTAAAAGACTCAATCAAACAAATTCATTATATAAGATTGGTTAAAGATGAAGATATTCTTCCTTCTTTAATTCTCTATTGCAAGAATAATAAAATTGAATCAGGTTTTGTTTTCGGTATTGGCGCTGTAAAAAAAGCGAATCTAGGGTATTTTGATGTTATTTCTAATCAATATTTATCAAGAAAATTTGATTTCAATGCTGAAATTTTAAATTGTAGTGGTAATGTCTCTAAAAAAGCAAATACAGGTGAATATGTTATTCATATTCATATGCTTCTAGGTGATAGAGAATGCAGATCATTCGGAGGTCATCTGATGAATGATACTATGATCAGTGTTACAGGAGAATTTGTAATTGTAGAAACATCAAATCTATTAACAAGAAATTTAGATGAGGAATTTGGATTATTTCTTTTAAACTTCACCAGATAGTATGGTTAAGAGAAGATTTTCCATCCTCAAACAAACGATTTAATAAGGAAAGAAACGATTATCATATTAATAATAGAGCAATGTGATTACCTTGTCAGATGTGATTCAAGAAGTTCTTAATAGTGGAGCTATTCTTGTGGTAGATCCTACTGTAATGCAGACTGATCCTGATGATTTCCTTGATCGTTATGGTCATTTATTAGATACAATAGCTTTAGTTGCAAAAAGTAGAACCGGTTTTACCTTCTACCAAAGTAATAGTGCTCCAAAAGATCGGAATAGTGGTGTGTTTTTTCATTCTTTCTGTACAATAGCGGATAACATGGGAATCAAAGTTGATGCTTTTATACATGTTCATGGTGATAATTTTCTATCTCAAAACACCGATTTTAGAGTTTTTAATAGTGAAGGTAATGCTATTCCCCTCTATGTTTGTCCAAGTCAAGAAAATTTTAGTAAATATATAGCAACAATTGCCCAAGAGGTTTCTCGGTACCCAATTAATATGTTAGTGCTAGATTCTCTTATGTTTCCAACAAAAAAAGCCTGCTTTTGTGATAGATGTCGTCGCGTTTTTGCATCTAAAAAAAATATAGAAAGAGACTTCAGTTTTGAGTTTCTGGAATCTAGAAAGCTTCTAGAAGATTGGGATCAGTATCGCGATTCATTCGTGACACAAACGCTTAGGGAGATAACTGACACAGTAAAAAAACAAAAAAACATTGATGTTGCCACAATAATTAAAGCAGATGAAGAAACTGGTTCTATTTCCGGTTCTCAGGAATCGTTTGGACAGAATCTTTCTGAATTAGCTAAAATTACTAACAAATTAATAATTCATGTCAACCCTTGGCGTGAATTACCTAACTCTGTGGACACACCAGAATATCAACAACTTCTTTCAGAAATATCACCAATCAGTGAATATACTGCTTCCGGGGTTCAACATTCTCTTTATTTCTGGAATATCAGTTCATCAGAAAAATTGGCCATCGCAAATCGTTTGAAAGAGGATTTAAGAGCTGAATCTGTTCTTATTGAGACTTCTTTACCTCCAGATTATACAAAAAGAAGAGCGCTAAATCTTGGATTTTAAAAATAGAAGTGATGAAAATGAGTCTTGAAAAAGCAATTGAGGAAATTAAGAAAATCTTTTGGGGTGTTATTAAGGGCGAGTTCAGCCCAGATGAAGAAGAAGATGTTAAAGCTCATCTTATAAGCTTACTCGCTATATTAACTTCTTTTGCTAAATCGTTTTTACCACCTGACCGGTTAGAAGATTATGAAAAACATTTTTCCGATGCTAAAGACATCTTACAGAAGTTCGATAGCGCTGGACCATGGTTTAGAGAACTTCCAGAGATGATGAACACTATTTATAACGTAATTACTTTCGCAAACATGCTTCAAATTGAATATCAAAGATACAGTGGAGTTGAAACCGACTCACTTCAATTTATTTCAAGTAAACTTGAAGCACTTGAGATGCGTGTGAATTCTGTACAAACAGAACTGAAAAAAATAAACTCGTATCTTCCAGTAATTTTTGAAAAAATTGGAATCCCAACATTTGTAATTAAGGAAGATCTAACTGAACAAGAAGATCTAACTGAACAAGAAGATCTAACTGAACAAGAAGATCTAATTGAACAAGAAGATCTAATTGAACAAGAAGAAGATGGAGAGGAAGATCTAACTGAACAAGAAGAAGATGGAGAGGAAGAAAACATTCCAGATAGTGAACTTCTAGAAATCATAGATTCAGATCTTACAATTATAGAAGAAACCGAAAGGGGAGAACCACAGCAAGAAGACTTACTTGAAGTAGAAAAAGGAAAAAGCAAAGCAAACAACGTTCAGGATTTGATTGAAGGAATAGAATTAGCCTCTCAGTACGAACCCGATCCCAGTCATAAACCTATAATTGAATCCTTAACGACTGAAAAAGAGTCTCTTGCTAAATTAGCCAATCTTCTAACAGTACTAGATTCTAACAATGACAATGTTATTACTCCTTTAACTAAGAAGTTAATTTCACTTGGAGAAAATAATGAAACTGTCACTCAAGAAGGTGTTAGTATTGAAGAAACTATGCCTGAAATTGAAATAGAAGAGGGGATGAGTAAAGAAGATATACAAGATATTCACGATTTTAGGGAATCTGTATCACGGTTAAGTAGTATTTTAACCAAGCCACAATCAAAGACAGAAGCAGCAAGTTTTGTATCAACAATAAAAGAAACTATAGCTACCGTTTCCAGTAAAAAAGAGGATGAAACATCTGAAAAATCTAAATTAACCAAAATTATTGAAGAGCAGTCTGAAGAGGAAGAAAGACAACCCGTACAATCTGTTGATATTCAAAATGTAATAACACACTTAGAAACAAAAAGATTGAAGGCAGTTGAAAGAATTCAACAATTAGAGCAAACTATCAACTCTGAAAACGTAGACGAAGAAGAATGGCAAGATCTAATGATTAAATCCCAGAAACATTTGCTTAGAATAGAAGATACTCTTGATGGATATAAAAGATATCTCACAAAACTTAAGAGCTAATCTTCTGAAGATGAAGGTTAAAATGGATGAAACATTTTATTCATTTTTATTATGGAAACAGGGAAGAAGCATTTTATACAGCTTTAGGCACAGCAATAAGAGCTAAGGGTCATTCTCTACCAGTGAATTTTTTTCTTATAGATAAACAATATCACTGGATTACGCATTTAAAGAAAATTTCTTCTTTTGTGATTAATATTCTAAATCTTTCTGATTTGAAAAAAGGTTACAATTTTAGAAACAATATAACCGGTCTAAGAGATACTTTTCTAGTTATAGCAAACATCGATTTACTATTAGAGGAAGAAATAGTGAATATAGATGAATTAGTTGGTTTATTGAGTATTCTTAGTAATGATAATGAAATTATAGTTACGAGTCTAAGTTACCTGCAGAAACTAGCTGATTTAGCTGATTATGTTAGTTCTTTCTCTGTTAACTAAAAGACAAATCAACAGCGATATGTCCTATACGTGGTGATAACCATCTAATTATTCTGATTTCTTTAACGCTTTTTTGAGCCTCTTTCGAAGAGAAATTAAGAATTTCTTTTATTTTTTCTACAACAATGCTAGTTAACTCACTTTTTGCTTTTATATATTCTGAAATCTGCAAATGAATAGTACCTTTATGATTGATTTTGTCATAAGCTAATAACAAGGCTTCTTTTGATTTAAGTGGTAATGGTAATAAGACTCTATCTATTACTAAATCTGAAAGTGTGGAAACAATACTAAATGCGTCACCTAAATAGGGAAAAACCCTATCCTCACATTTATTGATTTTAATATTTTTGAGAAGATATTCATATGCATTTGGATTTAATTCAATGCTATGAACTCTGCATTTTGGTTTTTTCTTTGCTATTGCAATGCTAAACGGACCCACACCTGAAAAGAAATTTAGAACTGTATCACCATCCTTTACTAGACAAGCAATTCTTTGTCTCTCATAGGATAAACGAGAAGAAAAAAAAGTTTTCATGGGATTAAGAAGAAATTTATTTCCATATTCTCTGTGAATTGTTTCAAAATTTTTCTCTCCAATTAAGTATTTCAAATCACGTGTTCTTCTAACACCATTAACTTTTGAAGTTTGTAACATTATAGTTTTGACATTTTTTCTTTTCTTCAATTCACTAGATGCAAACGCTAAAACTTGATTTTCAGGTTTTTCTGTACGAAGAATCATTATGTGACCTATAATTTCAAAGCTAATTTTCTTCATTTCTAAATTTTAGGTAGAACCACCTTTAAAACATTAATGGATTAAAACGTTATAATCCTTGGTTAACTTAAAAAAACTATAGGTTTACAAACTTTTTATGACTCTTGGGTATATTTTAAAAAAGATCCCCAAACAATTCAAGTTTATTTTTGCCATACATAGCAATTACCGAAATGCCTTTTCTCCTTAATCTTAAACGTAGCTCTGAATCATTAGTAGCAACAATTGCTTCATGCTCTATTGCCAATCTTTCAATTTCTAAATCGACTTCTATTCCAGTTTTTGATTCCAAGTTTTGATATTTTTTTGATAGTTGAAGAGCAAGGTTGGCTTTTTGCCTTATTGAAGGTTTTCCTTTTTTAATAAGTAATTTTAATTCATCCAAAACTGCTTCTGGGACAACAACCTTAAATGAAATTGGCAAGAGTCTTTCAAATTCATATGATAGGTTAATTTTTTTCTCGGCAGGTAACATCAACATAGATGAATCAATTATAATAAGCATGTAGTTCCTCATTCAACTATTTATCATCAACAATCTTTCCTACACCAATTAAACGAAATCGTTGAGAAATACGTCTTGAGATTGCAACAGTACTGTCTATTCTAGCGACTATCTTGCGAGATAATTTAATGTGTGCAATTGTTCCTTTTATTTCAGTTATCACACCGGATGTTTTTGCAGTACCTGAATTAAGCATTAACATTTCATTTTTTGCTAATGGTTGTACTTTTGTAATTTCTTCAGATCCCACTACATATTCTAAGAGCTGAACTTCAAGCGTTAATGAAGATCTGATTGGTGGTCCCATACCTGGAGATGATATAATATTTCCTGCCATTTTATCTGATTTTAAGAAGGATGGATCCAATTCTGTGCCAATAGCAATTAATCCTCCGGAACGAGCTTGAGGTACAAGACCTTGTTTACCAATTGAAACACTAACCACTTTTGTTTGAATTGGATAATAACTGGTTTTGTTATCTTTCTTTATAGAAAGACCGGGTAGTATCTCAATTTCATCGCCAACTTTGATTTGTCCAGATTTTATAGATCCTCCTAAAACTCCTCCCTTGAGTTTACTTGGCTCTGTACCTGGTTTGTTTATATCAAAAGATCTGGCTACGTACATCTCTAAAGTTTGACTTTCTTCTAGATCTGGTGTTGGTATATGCTTTTCAATTGCTTTAATAAGAAGATCTAAGTTCGCCTTATGCATTGCACTTATTGGAATAATAGGTGCATTTTCTGCTATTGTTCCTTTCACAAAAGCTTTAATTTCATTGTAATTTCGCTCTGCTTCTTCTTCCGACGCAAGTTCTATCTTATTTTGTGCAATAACAATATTGGATATTCCCAGTATCTCCATCGCTGCAAGGTGTTCTCGTGTTTGAGGTTGAGGGCAGCGAGAATTAGCTGCAATTAGCAATATGGCTCCATCCATTAAAGTAGCCCCGGAGAGAAGTGTGGCCATTAGAACTTCGTGCCCAGGACAATCGACAAAAGATACTCTTCTGAGAACTTTGGTTGGTGTTTTACATTCTGGGCAAACCTTCTCAACTGTGTAAGATTCATTACAAACTGTGCATTTTCTAAAATCAGTATCAGCATAACCTAAACGAATTGAAATACCCCTTTTCAATTCTTCAGAATGATCATCAGGGAATTTACCAGTAAGAGCTTGAACTAGTGTAGATTTACCATTGTCAACATGTCCGATAGTTCCAATAGTGACATGAGCCTGTGTAATTTCTTTTTTCTTTGTTTTATCTACAGGTTTTTTCTTTGTTATAGTTTCTGAGTTTTCTTTTTCTTCATCAGGGGTGTTTTCTTTAATCATGCCTTTACCTCATTTAAATAAGAATTTCTGATTGTTTCTGTTAAATGTTCATTAAATTATTTCTATTTAAGCGTGTCTTTTGAAACAGATATTGGCAAATGATACCTCTAAAAAAATCTTTGCTATAATTATATTTAAAAACAGTAGAAATGAACAGCTGTGTAAGCAAAACAGTGAGATGACTTTTGTTGTATTATCTTATAAAAATTAAAGATACACTTCGTGTCCCCCCAAATAGGTTTGATGAACCTTTGAGTGATGTACTTATAGAAATTGCAAGGTTATCCTTTGAAGGGAAAATTGATATTGACTTTGGTTTCATCGTCGCTGTTATTGGAATTGAGAATATTTATAGAGGAAAATTGATTTCTGGGGATGGCGGTGTATATTACGAGACTGATTTCGAAATGCTCTGTTATTTACCGGAAATAGGAGAAATAGTCGCTGGAGAGATTGTGGAAACCGTAGATTTTGGCGCTTTTGTGCGCATTGGTACTATCGATGCTTTATGTCATGTGTCACAAATTGCTGATGATTATTTTCGTTATATACCAAAAAACGCTGTCCTTCGTGGAGATAAATCAAAACGTGATTTAGTTGTCAATACAAAAGTCAGAGCAAGAATTATTGCAGTTAGCATCGGTAAAACCACAATACGCGTAGGGTTAACAATGCGGCAGAACTCTCTTGGAACACTTGACTGGGTTAATGAATGGAAAACTGGTTTAACAAAAATCGATGTTGTTTCAGCAAAGGAGGCCTCCTAAATATGGCAAAAGCATGTCGTCGTTGTCATCTCATAGTTGACAAAAATTCAAACATGTGTCCAATATGTAACACTCAAGATTTGTCTAATGAATATACGGGCGAAGTTTTCATAATAGATGATGAAAACAGTGATGTGGCTAAAAAAATCAAAATAGGTAAAAAAGGACACTATGCACTTAGAGTTCGGTGAAACTTGTGGGAAATCAAGTGAAAACTAGCAGCTATATATTACCAGAAGAAGAAAAACCTCATTTTAAAGTACCTCTAGGAAAACTTTACAAAACTGATTCTGAAATTGAGGAATTAATTAACACATTAAAAATAGATAAAAGCATCTCTAAAATAATAACTGTTGGAGATGAAACAACTAGGGTCATTTTGAACTATTCAATAGTTCCTGATTTAGCTATAATTGATGGTCACATTAAAAGGAAAAAGGTTGAGCTTGTGAATTTTTCACATTTTGAATGTAAAGAAGCTATCAATCTTGCAGGAACAATTTCCAAATCAGCTTGGAATACAATTAAGGGTTCATTGAAAATGCATGATAAAAAAATAATCATAAAAATAACTGGTGAAGAAGACTTACTGGTACTCCCAGCTATCCTTGAATCCCCACTAGGTTCAAAAGTCTTATATGGACAACCGAATGAAGGTCTTGTAGAGGTTACAATAACTCTAGAAAAGAGACATAATATTCAAAAATTATTGCAGAAAATGGTGAAAAAAATAAATGGACTTTAAAATAGTTAAAAAAACTGAAAACAAGATTTTAGAACGTGATGAATTGGAAGTTAGGATTCAACATGAAGGTGAACCTGTCCCAACACGTGAACAAGTTCTTTCAAAGGTTGCAGCAAGTTTAAACAAAGAAAGAAATCAAGTTGTCCTCATTAAATTACAATCAAAATATGGTGTTAGCAACAGTATCGCTAGGATACATGTTTATGATAGCGCAGAAAGAACTAAAATGGTAGAAAAAGATTATCTATTAAAAAGATCAGGAATTATAAAAGAGTTAAAATAATAGTAAAAAGGTGTTAAATATGGTGGCAGCCCACAAACATTACAAAATAGAAGGGGAAAAAGTAGTGAGAGTAAAAAAGGAATGCGAAAGATGTGCTGAGTTTACTTGGATGGCAGGACACGATGACCGGTGGACTTGTGGCAAATGTGGAATGACCATATATAAACGCGGTCGTAGAAAAGTAGTATAGAAAAATTTAACATGACTTTCATCTTATTTTGATTTGGCGAATGACTGGTTGAGACGGCGTAGATGTGTGTCTTCAGCACAGATGATAGAAATTACTCAGGACGCCTTTATATTTTTACCAATTTATTTAGTTTTTATTAAGTTTCAACTAATTTATTTTTTTTTAACGCTAGCGCACAAACCTTAAAATATTTGTCTGTTTCTCTAAAATTATATATTATATTTGGAGTATTCTATTATGAAAAATGTTGAAGTAAAACTACCCGATAAACTCTGGGACTTCATGCAAAATCTTGTAGATGAGAATGAATTTGAATCTGTAGACACATTCATATTACACGCCTCTTATTGGGTTGCGGAATTATATGGTTTTAGTGCTGAAGCTGGGGGGAAAAACCTATCTACTCTTATTGTTGATTTGATAACATCTAAAGTTGATGCGGGTAAAAAGGAGAATCAAAAGGTACAAACCGTAGTAAGAACAGTAGTAAAAACTGTAGAAATTCCCAATAAAGATTTGATAATGGAAACTTACGGTTCTTCTAAATTTATGTTTGAAGATGCTATCTTTGCAGCATGCCAATTTACAGCGTTGAAACAAGGAAAACCTCCTCTCTCAAAAGAAGAATTCTATAAATCTATGGAAAAAATGGAAGAAGCTGGTGTTCTCGCAAAAATGGAACAAGGTGGAAAAATATTGTGGAAAAAGAATGATTAAAACTACTTTTTCCGATACATTTTTTAGTATTTTTGATCACAATTTTGATTTTATTTTACATTAATGAGTGCTATGGCCATTTCTTCCAAAGCTTTCTTTGGATCTTTAGCTTTTACGAAACCAGAAGCTAAGAGAACTCCCTGAGCACCAAGTTTAAGGGCTTCCGTTACATCATTAGCTTTGGACACACCAGCTCCAACGAGTGGTCGTACAAATGGATTAATGTCTTGAATTGCTGAAATGGTATTACTAACTAGGTCAGGTTTAGTAGTAACAGAAACATCCCCTCCAATAAGTTCAGGGGGTTCCATAGCAACAGCATCAGGTGACATAGCAGCTGAAGCTTTACTAGTTTGGAAGTTATTTGAACATATACAAGTAAAAAAATTATATTCCTTTGATTTCTTAATTACTTTTTCAATGTCTGATAATATCAAACGGTGCTCTGAATGGTTGACTAATGTGCCAATAGCACCACTTTCAACAATGGTTTCTAATAAGTTGTTACCTGTGAAGCTTCCTGGGTTATTAGAATCGACATGCTGAGAAAGAACAGGAATCTCAACTGCATTTGAAATCATCCTAATATCTGCAGTTTGGGGACATACAGCTATATTAGCACCAAGTTCAAGAGATACCTCCTCAGCTATTTTAGTGAGTTTTAAACCCTTTTCTCCAATTGTTTGAGAATAATTCTTGTAGTTAAGGATTATAATAGGAAATTCAATTTCAAGCATGTAAAGGACAAAAAAATGGAAGTTTAAAAACATTGTTAGAACTAAATTAATAAATATCTTAAAGATAGAAATCAGTATCTGATTGGAAATAAAAATCTAGAAGCGGTACTGTTGAAATCTTTAAATAATAATAACAATAATAAGACTATAAGAGATATGTTTATGGTGTTCAACTATGTTTGGTGCAGATCAGATAAACGCAATTTTACATGAGACTATAGTCAGTGACCCTAATATTAACCATGTTATCCTTGCAGATAAAACTGGTTTGACTCTTGCTTATTCTTCTCGATTTGCCTTTGATGAGTTTGAAACTGAAGCTTTAGGCGCAATAGCTAGTGCTGTTTATTTGGCAAGTGAACAGCAAGGTCAGAATGTTGGTTTAAAAGAGTTAGATATTATTATTTCAGAATTCACTGATGGTTTAGTTCTAGTTGCTAGTTGTGGTAGCACTGTATTGTGTTTAATAACTGATACTGGTGTTCAACTTGGCTTAATTAGACGAACAATGAAATTAGCTGCAGAGAAAATTCGTAACATTTTAGATGTTGAGGCTAAACCAGTACCTCCTCCACAGCAGGAAATACAACCTATTCAACCTGTTGCCCCTACTGTTGAAGAAAAAGTACAAGATGAGTTCATTTCTGACTTGGAATTAGCTCTCAGAGAATTGGAACAATTCTAGCGTTATAGTTGGTGTTTTATTTGGGGTTCGATTCAAAAAGTAATATCGAACGGATTGGAAAGCGTTCCCAACCAGTAGATACTAGAGGGGAACTTATTCTTACTGGAATCCGTACGTTAGATCAAAAATTGGGCATGGAACTTTCACCTAGAAGAGGTATTCCAGATGGATCTTTGGTTTTAGCTAGTTACCCTAGCGATACATCAATTCCTAAACTTTTTATTCAAAGAATCCTCTTGAATTGGGCTCAAGATGTGGAAAATAATCTTGTTTTTTATATTCACAGTGAGAAACCATATAACCTTGTTAAACGCTCTTTTCAAGCTTACGATTGGGATGTCACCCCCCTTGAAGGTAAAAGTTTATTCTTTGAAGATATGTATAATTTATCTAGTGCCTCTATGACTTCAAGTCTTAAATTTGGTCGTATTGAGGTTAAAAGAAAAACTTATGTAAAAAAAATAATTGAAAGAATGATCCATGTAAAAGAAGATCAAAACAAACAGTGTTTTAGCATTTTCGATGACTTACTTTGGATGAAGGAAGATAGACTGGATGAAGATTCAAATGCTTTAATTGTGTTCTTGAAAGAAGTAATCGGATCTTTCACAAAAATTGGTGGGGTTCATTTCTTTTTATTACCACAAGATATCCTTGAACCTGTTGCAGAAAGAATAATAATGAATGCTGCTCAAGGGATATTTTATTTCTCAAGAAGAACGGTTGGAAGTAGGCTTAAAGACAATTTTGCGATAACCAAACTTATGGGAATCTCATATATTAGCGAAACTTTGGAAGTAACTCCATCTGAAGCAGAAGGATTTAAGATAGAATCAACATCCAAAATATAGGACGGTATAACAATGGAAAACGAACATTCTGATGATTCTTTTTCAATTAAAAATTTAACAGACGAAGTTTCAAAGATAGATAAAAAAGTACGTGAATCTCGTAAAAAGAAGGAAGAAGAAGGAAAAACAAGTAAAGATAAATTAACAGCTTTAGATTTTGACCCTTTAGATGTTCCAAAATTGATTGAAAATGCTACTCAGAAAATTCTCCATGAAATGAAAGCTGAATTTTATAAATTATTCAATTTTATATCTGACCCTCCATTAAAGATGTTTTACACTGGTACTAAGGATATGATTAAGGCAATAAAGAAAAATGAAGATTCTGGTGATACTATTGTCGAATCACAGTCTCTAGAAAAAAAACTATTTCTGTTTTCAGATATGATTGAAGAGCGTGAAAATTTGATTTATGAGTTAACGGATCAATTAATAAACATTGAATTGGAAAAGGAAGAATTTGCAAGGAAAATCGAAAGAATGGACAAAGAAAAACTAGAGTGGTCTGAACAGCAAAAAATTATAGCTAAATTAATAATTACTGATAGACGCTACAACATAATTGATCTCTTAAGGAGAACTAAGATAATAGCTCCTGTTCAACTCTCTTTTGTTCTAGGGGTATCATTAGCCCAAACTAAGAAATATATAAGAGAATTGGAAGAAATAGAAATTGTAAAGATAAACGAAGATGATACAGTTTTTCTACATCCAGAATTTAACGAAAATACGATGAATATTATCAAAGCCATACAAAATAAGGAAAAAAAACAAGCCTATTTGTTGTAAAGGCGTTCATAAAATACAACAATATTTTTTAGCAATGTTCTGAAAGATTCGTCAACGTTTTCTCCTGTTTTTGCTGAAGTTTCGATATATGGAACAGAAAAGCCTGACCATTCGGAAAGAGATCGTCCGTATTCTTCAGCTTGTTCTCGCAATACAGGATCTTTGGCAGAAGAACGAAGATCTGATTTATTACCTAATAATACAATAGGAACAACACGATTGTAGTTGTTTTTAAGAAGTTCAGCAATCCATGAGGGAATGTTCTCAAAACTTGCCCTTCTTGTGATATCAAATACTAATAAACAACCAGATGTTCCTCGATAATAGACTTCACGAACAGCTGAAAATCTTTGTTGTCCTGCAAGATCCCAAATTTGTGCAACAAAATCATTATTGTCAATTTTCAGACGTTTAACAGCAAAGTCTGCACCTATGGTCATAGAGTACCCCGATTCGAAACCTTCTCCTAGATATGTCTTTCTGAGACTTGTTTTGCCTACAGCTCCGTCCCCTAAAAGTGTTACTTTGAATATTTTTCTTTGTTGACCTATCCCCATTGTTCATCGCCCAATTGTTACGACTTAAATCACTATAAAAAATATTGTGCGCATTATTATAAAACGTTTTTGTTAATTTCTTATTTAGCTTTTATCCTATGTATTGATATTAGTAATTGTTAAACCAAGCAGAATATGTTTTATAAATGATTTATTTTCTATTTTAATAATGAATATTTCCGTATCACAGCAAGTGGAACAGATACTTTCACTTTTAGAGAAGAATTATCCTAATAGTAAAGGGACTTTAACAAATATCTCCTCACCTTTTCAACTGTTAACAGCTGCTATTCTTAGCGCGCAAAGTACAGACAAGCAAGTAAATGCTGTTACTCCGGACTTATTTGAACGTTTTCCTGATCCGATACTTCTTTCACATGCAACAATTGAAGAAATTGAACCTCTAATTTCAAGCGTTGGTCTTTACAAAAACAAAGCTAAATTTCTCAAAGATATGGCATCCCATTTAACTGAAAAGTATAATTCAAATGTCCCAACTACTATAAAGGAACTCATAAAACTTCCTGGTGTTGGAAGAAAAACTGCAAATGTTCTACTAAATGATTGGTTTGGGATTCATGAAGGAATAGCCGTTGATACACATGTTAAGAGAATTTCTTATAGATTGGGATTGACAGAAAACTCTACCCCTAATAAAATTGAAGACGATTTGAAGTTAATAATTCCAGAGGGAAAATGGGGGAAAATAACGCATCTTTTAATAGACCATGGAAGGAAAATATGTAGAGCTCAAGAACCTCTATGTAATGAATGTTTTTTGTCTACAATTTGTCCTCGAATAGGTGTAATTAAAGATTTAAAAAAATAAAAAGAAAAAAGAGGTTTTGTTATTTGGGTTTTTTCACTGTTCTCAAAATTACAAAAGCTGTAGCTCCTACTCCTAAAACTCCTGCTGTAACCGAAATCGCCACTATTGCGCCTGTGGAAAGTTTCTTCAAACCTTCAAATTTACCATATTCAAGCGGTGATAGTGATGTGCAATTGTGTGGGATGAACTCAAAATTAACTGTACCATTAAGACCGATATGCCTTATGCAAAACATGAACAGGAAGTTTTCCGAGAGAACACCAAATTGTGTGTCGAACACATGTAGTGGAATGGAAGCGTTTGGTTGAACAAAAGTATAATAAAATGTAGAGGAACCCAGATAATTTTGGTAGTATCCATTAAGTAACAAGACACCGTTTACTTCCTCATTACGATTAGGTTCAGGATTGTTCATTTCATAAGATGATGGAGTTATTGTTCCATTAGTGATTGTTATTTTCAAATTATACCATGTGTACAGAGGTAGTTTTCCTTTCAAGATATACAAATCAGTTGAACTTGTGACATAGTCAAATTCTCTATAAATCTCACCACTTCCAATACTATCTAGAGTAAAGGTTATTTCATCAACATCGATTTCGTCAAATTCATCAGGATAGCCAGGATCGTACTTGATTTGGAAACTAACTAAAGTTTGGTTCACAACAACATCTCCTTTATCATTTACCGTATAGCCTGTATTATTATATAATTCACTGACATAAAGGAGTATATACCTGTCATTTGTTTCTTTTTGGCCAAGGAAGGTTATTCTTTGTATGTTATTGGTGAAGTAAGCTTGATAGGTTCCATTTATATCTTGTTGGTTCCCTAGTGTAGTTGTACCTCCTGTAAAGACATATTGTGATTTTCCGAAATAAAGCAAATACGTTAAATCAACGGTATAGTTCTCTTGAGTGAGAAATGTGAAATTGAAGTTTGTAAACTCCCAAAGGTTTGTTGAAATATTGAAAACTTTATAGTTGGATGTACTACCATCTGCTTGTTCAAGATCAAATGGGTAATCTGGACTTGTTTGATGATTAAAGGAATCGATGGAAACAACATTCAATTGAATTTCAAAGTCATATGTGTCCTCTTCCATAAGATAGAACACGTAGTAACCTGGTTTCAATATAATTTTCTCTGAATCAACTCCTAAATTCTCAAGTCCGTAAGAGAAGATGTATACTTCATTGTTTTCTTCATGTTTAGCCACCATCAATGGATTTGATAGTGTGTCTGTTGAGTTTAGGTATACAAGTTGAGTTTCTTCTATGTTGATTCCAAAAGTAACTAGATCTCCTAGATAATTATAGACTTCCCCTGGCGTTAGAATTGGGAAAGATTCTGATTTAAGGGAAAGTAGATAATCAAATTCAACACCTGTTCCCAAATCACTAAAAATGAGAACTAAAATGTTTGTATCTTCTGCAACATGGAAATCAATAAACTCCTCTCCTGGATCTCCTAGCCCGAAAACTGAGTAAGACAGAGTGAAGGAATCAGAATATGATTTAGTACTAGAAATGAACATCGCATACGTATCTTCAGGATTATCAAAAGGAACATATTTGAATCGGAAGTCACCTTCTGAAATCTCGTAAAAGTATGAATGAACATTTTCCTTACTTTTAGTGTCTTGCCAATCCATTCTTGTTTCGTTCCAAAATTGTTCATCGTTATTAACAAATGTATCTGACAATGTTGTCCCTACTGAACCTTTATTGACTGCAAGTTTCCTAGGTTCCATAATTACGTTATTATCCTTATTACAGTAGAGATAAATTAGATAAGTACCACTTTCAACTGCATATAGAGGTGAAATATTTCGATTAAATCCTTTTTTTAGTATTTCACCGCTAATATCGATACCTTCGTAATAAACCATGTAGGTTAAATCTTTTTCTGTTGCTAAAAAGTTAAGATCATATAATTCACCCGCCTTAAGATCAACAGCATAAACATAAACCATTTCTTTTTCGATTTCTAAGACTGTTTTTTCATCCAAATTTAGAATTCCTAAGTTAACAATTCCACTTGTAATATTGACATTAGGACCAAAACCTGTATGGTTGAATGCTTGTATGTAAGTAGGCAAGTTTACCCATTCTCTATCTTCAAATGAGAAAGTGTAGAAACTATCATAATAACCAGAAGAACGTTGCCAGTTATAGGAATCATTGCCATAAAGATCTTCTTTTTCTCCTATTCCTTCCTTTACATACCTAATCTCTGTTTCATAATCAACTTGGACTAATTGACTTTCAATCCCATGACTACCGTTGAATAGACCGTAGCCAATATTATCGTCTTCATTGAGAATCTGTGTATCTGTTCTGTTCCAATCATAACCAAGGACGCTTATAGCATTAAAAAGCGATAATATAAGTAAGGTTATGACTGTAAAACCTATTGATGTAAAAAGTACTTTTGTTTTCATTTTAACCATATCAGATATGCAGATATTCGCTTAAAAGTTTTTTTAGAGAATTATTACTTCTGTTATGCCAACCAGCTTTGGTAACAGTTAAGAATCTGAAAATACTGGGGGCATATGATTACAATGAAACCCGTCCGTGATCCCGAACTTATAATTAAAAAGGCTATGAAAGGTGACTGGTCAGTCACCAAGATCTGTTTGAATGCTAGAAGCAAGGACGACGTTTTAATAATGGGATAGGTAGAAAGCTTATTGCGGAAGTACTAAGAATAGAAAAATACACTTTCTGATACATTGTTCATTTTTACTCTACAAGAAACTACCTGTTTTTTAAAGTGTCCTAATGCGACAACATTATTAAGGAAGTATTGTATAGGACTGATAGGCTGAAAAAAAATGTCTAAATCAATAGATATTTTACCTCCACTTTTAACTCGCATCGGTTTTAATGAAACTGATATTAAAGTATATACTGCGACCTTATGTTTAGGTAAGGTTACTATCGGTGAACTATTAGTTGTTACGAAACTGGATCCACTAACTCTTATCCAATCTGCAAAGAATCTAGAGGAGTTAGGTTTCCTTAAAAAAATATCTGGAAACACTCCACAATATTTTGCATTGTTGCCTTTTCTGAAAGAGTATATTATCATTGAGCGTGATACTCTTTATTCTGTTGATGGAATCGTCACAGCTTTGAAAAAAGTTAAAGAATCATATCACCAAGAAAAGGAGAAATTTGGTGGTTCTCTAGATATTAAAGGTGACACTCATATTTTCGATATCCATATCGTGTCAGGTTTAGTTAAACAACTTTTGGATAGTCTTTATGATAGATTCGTTACAAGTACTGATTATGTAGAAACTGCCGCAACAACGTTTCTGAAAGACACTCAAGGTGAAGTAGTAAAATATTTGTCTGCTGTTGTAGAGCATCCTCTGACTTTTTCAACACAGTTGGATGCCTTCATCAAAGAACTTAATGCTTTTATTAAACAATTCCATCATTCTGCAAATCAAAAAGGGAGTCAACTCCTAGATTCAGTTTTAGAAAATATTGAAGAAACTGCAACCAATTTGAAGCATTTTATAATAAATGGACTTGATGCTCATAATAGTAATCACAAAGAGTATTTAGAAAGTGTTCCCGTGGAATTAGATGGTGTTCTGAAAGAACAGATAAAGCAAATAGATGATTTGCAAGATTCCTTTATTGAACAATATAACCAAGTTTGGAATCAAGCTTATTCATCATGGACAAATGAAACAAGGACGATGGTTGAAGAATTAAGCCGTAATATCAATGACCTATTTACTAATCAGATAAAACAGACACAGCAATTAAGGCGAAGTGTTGAACAAATAGATAGAAAAGTAAACTTCCTTACAACAAAAATTGCAGAAACTCTGAAAACTGTAGAATCTTCTTCTCGTATAAATATTGGAAAAACAAAAAAAGAAGCAGAAGATTTGCTTATTGTTTCTAGAAATACTGTTAGAGACCTTGCAAATGATCTTAATGAAGGTGGTTTACAGCTAATTGACCAACACGTTATTGGTTTAAATGAAGTACGGGATCAACTAAAAACTGAGTTAGATCATTTCTTAATAAGTGGAGATACAAATATAAGAACAAAGAAAAAACAAATTGAAGATAATGGTGTAGAAAAAATGAACCTTCTACCAAATGAGGTTTTAAATGCTGTACAAAACGAAATAGAGAAATATGCATTGTCTGCTTTAGAATCTTGTACTCAAGTTACAGATAAATTGAAGGAAACAATTGAGAAAAAACTCACAGAAAATGAAGAGAGCACAAATGCGCAAATCAAAGATTTCACAAAAAATCATACAGATGTTATTATTAAACTGCAAGGAAATGTAATAAACGAACTCGAAAAATCGAGACAAGATACAGAGAAGATGGGTAATGCCACTAAATCCAAGATTCAGAAGTATATTGGACAATTCGGTAAAGTAGTAGAAGAGATGCAACAAACTTTTTCAAATGAAGTTAGTAATCTGAAAAATGATCTTGAAAAGCATAAAGAAAACTCAAAAACAGATTTAATAGCACAGGTCAATGAAGCTGAGGAAATGCAAATTAATACTGTTGTATCTCAAGTTGCAAATGTTGTAAAAGACGTTGATGAAGTTTTGCTAAAACAAATGGATTCTCTGTTGGAAAAAGCTATGGCTTATTATCAAGTTGTAAATAATAGAGAAGATGAGCTTAAGCAGATCGATAAAGCAGCATCCTCATACAATTTCGAAGGACAACACAATACTTCGATTATTGTTGGAGAAGAAGCGATTAATGCCAGTATTACTGATATCGCAATGAGAGCAAAAACTTCTCTCTTGATTGTAACTCCTGAAGTAGATGAAGATCTTTTAAAAGAAATGATGCAATACACAAAAGCTCATAGAATAACTCTAGTTTCGAACTATGATATTCGAAAGCACCAAACAATATTACGTCCTTTAGCTGAACGTTTCACAGGGATGAAAGTGAAAAACTATCCTAAAAAAGATGTCTATTGTGGAATACTTGATTCAAATAATGAAGCAGTATTTGCATTCCTAACCGCGGATGAAGTACCAATTGGTATCCGTACAACTAACGAACTTTTACTCCAACTATTCAAAAATGCAATAAATCGTGATGTTTTATTTGCTAGCAGTGATATTGAAGTATAGTTTTTCTCTTCCTTTTCCCTTTTTCAACCCCCTTTAAATAGCGAAAAATAAAAATGTGAAAATTCTTACCTATTTTCTTTTTGTAATTTTATTCAACGTAAAACTTACTTGAACGCATATCAAGTAAGTGAGGTAACTTCAGTATTAAGCTAGATCTTACAAGTAGTTTCAGCCCATGACGGACTGTACGCGGAGCCAAATCGCACATATCAACAATTTCTCTACTCGTGATGGGACCTGTTCCCCGCACAATCTTGTAAATCTTAACAGCTGAGGGTGGCAATCCCTCCAATGAAACTTGCTTTATAGATGTATGTTCAACCGCTATTGCTGCCAATAGGATCAATTCCTTCAGCTACTAAATCAACATCTATAACATTCGTTTTTAAATGTGCTTAAAATCTATTTATAAACTAGTTACTAACTCTTTGTTTAACTTTTTTCCGCTATACCGTTATCTAAACACAAGAAAAATATACAATAAAACTATTTTATAATTCGCACAGTTTAAAAACTTGCACGTAATCCTTGTAATAAACTATTACAGCGTGAAGAGGCATAATTGCGTCTATTAATCCAGATGTTTTTCTTGTAATATTTGTAAGATTGTACCTGCGTTGCCTTACTTATTACGAAACCTACATTCGTTAATAACTTTTGATTAGCGCTAATAACCTACTATTACATAAAATGAAACATTATTATGGCAAATATTAGCGTTTAGTTTATTGCTGTAAGTATGTAACTCCAGTAATATCTCAAGCAAAACGCATAATAATTATACTAATCTATTTGGCTTTAATATACATAGGAATTTCGATTTTTCAGTCTATCTAGTATTTTACACAATTTTGAATTTTGATATATTTCTTATAAGCTTGAATAAGGGCTTTTTTCTCTAGAACACTGTGCAATGGATCCCAAGGTAATGAATCTTTTATATTATAATACCACTGTCCTTCATATTCAAGAGATTTATTATTCTCTTTTAGAATCTTCTTCCAATTACCAATTGTATTTCGATCCTTCGCTATCTTAATAATAATATCAAAATATCTCTGATCTCTAAGTGATAAAATCCTTTGAATTACTCCCCATTCAGGAGCTGAGGTGGACAGCACAATGTTCTTCATTTTATAGATGTTGGGTCTATACCATTTTTGTACTGCTTTTGAGGATTTGATATCCATCATTGGAGCAAATTGAAATGGTGTTTGAGATTTTGTAACCATTTGATTTAATGAAACAGAAATTCTCCCCTTCGGAAAATAATCTTTTCTAATTTTTCGTAGAAATTCAATGTTTTCATTATTTGTCTCCTTCCCTTCACATGGGAATCCATAAATCATATACAATTTAAGTTTCCTAAAACCGACTTTCCACGCGTTATTTATAGTCGTAAAGAATTGATTATTGCTTATTCTTTTATTTATAGCAAATCTTAACTCTTCATTTCCCGTTTCAGGTGCGAGCGTCAAAGTTTTTTGTTTTCCTCTTTTGAGGGAATAAAGCAAATCTTCAGTAAGAAATTCTGCTCTTAATGAAGGTAAAGATACCTCATAACCTTTAGCGATGATGTACTCGATTAGTTCCCCAATCCTTTGATTTTCTCCCATGGAGCTTGCGTAAATAACAAATTTATCAAAATCATTTAGCTCACAAGCTTGATCGACAATTTCTATTAGTTCATTAAAAGTCCTATCTGTTCTTGGGAAGCGACAATTTCCAACAAAACAGAAGTTACATCTCTGCGAACATCCTCTAGATGTTTCTAGATAATATGCTTTCCCTAAAATGGGTTCATTTTTTGTTCCTTTAACATTATCAGGTATAATTTGCTTTAATGGATAAAATGTATCGGAAAAACTCTTTACCTTTGGAATTGAGATTCTATTTCCAATCCATTCTCCTTTCTGAGTATAATGATAATTATATGCCATTATGCCTTGAACAAGAGAAAGAGCTTCAAGTTTCTTATTTTTGGAAGTTTCTCCGAGAGCTGATTTTAGTTCATCTGATACTGTTTCTAAATCTCCTAAAAAGAAACAATCTGGAAAGAATAAAACGGAAAACGGGTTTGCTGTACTTGCTGGTCCTCCTAGAAGAACTAAAGGATCTTCTTCTGTTCTCATTCTAACATCTGGATTAATTCCTGCTTTAAGTAAGAGTTCAATTGACTGGATGTAATCAAATTCAAATTGACAGGAAATCGCTAATATATCAAATTCTCTAAGCGATTTCTGACTTTCCAAAGAATAGGGTGTTATACGGGGATTTATGGGTTTGAATATTCTCTCACAAATAAAATCCTCCCAACTATTAAAAAGAAAATAAAGCAGTTGAACCCCTAAACTTGTAGATGCAACCCTGTATGTATTAGGATAAATTAATCCAATAGTAATTTTATTTGATTTCCACGATTTTCTAATGGAGTTTTGTTCTTTAACCAACATCTTTTCTTTTCCTCTTTAGTATAGAATCATGTCGGGAATAATAAATTGATTCTGCAGGTATGTCTTCATGTACATTCGTTCCAGCTCCAATCCATGTGTCATTTCCTATTTTAACACCAGGCATGAAAAGAACCCCAATACCTGTCTTAACTCGAGCCCCACAGATAAGACCAAGTTTTCTTCTACCACTATCTTCTTTTATGGCTTTAACACTTACTGGAATCGTTTTATCATCTAAACGTAAATTAGCTGTGATGGTACCAGCTCCGAAATTAACATCAGGACCAATAATTGAATCACCTATGTAAGAAAGATGTGCTATGTGGGTATTTTCTTCAATGATTGAATTCTTAACCTCACAAGCGTTCCCTATTCTACTTCCTTTACCAATATATGTACCTGAACGGATATAGCAGTTTGGGCCAATATCCGCATTTTCATCGATAAAAACTGGTCCTTCTATATATGAACCACTTCTAACAATCGCATTTTTCATGATTATCACCTTACCATTCAAATGAGCTCCATCTTGAACTGTTCCTTCTCTTACTTCGCTAGTATGAGCTAAAACAGCTTCATTAGCTTCTAGAAGGGACCAAGGTCTACCAATATCAAACCAATAATCATTATTGTTTAATTTTATTAAAACTGATTCAAACTGCCCTTTTTCTAATAATCTGTTTATTGCTTCGGGAATCTCATACTCACCTCTGGGAGAAAAACTATTTTTAGTCTCCATATCCTCTAAAATATCAATAATGGTTGAACTAAGTGAATATATACCAATATTCGCATACCCTTCTAGAATTAAACCCTTCTCAGGTTTTTCTACAATCTTTTGTGGATTATTATTATTATCGACTATTATAATCCCAAAATTTTCAGTGTCACTAACAAATTTTCCACCCAGTGTTACTACACCTCTTTTTGCAGCTTCTACTGTTTGTTGGATGAGAGATGGAGAAAAAACACAATCACCATTAACTGCAATAAAAAAGTCCTCTGTTATTTGATCTTTAGCCTGTAAAAGGGCATTACCTGTCCCTTTGGTTTCAGGTTGGTGGACAAAGGTAATATCAAGAGATGGGAATTTTTGCGAAATTTCAGAAATAATTGTGTCTTCATGATAATGAGTAATCACAACAAAACTTTCTATACCAAAATCAGTTAATGAAGAAATTAACCGAAACAAAACTGGTTCTCCAAGAACCTTTAACAAAGGTTTAGGGATGGTATTTGTTAAAGGGCGTAATCTTACTCCATGTCCAGCTGCAAATATGACTGCTTTCATTAGTTTCGTATTTGTAAACTTATGCTTACTTTTATCTTTTGTTGAATTAATGCTAGTAAAATCGCAAAAAATTAATGAAAATATGAAAAGAAAAATGCAAAAACAGCTGAAAAATGAATTTAGAGTTCGAAAACATCCTCTTCTTCAGAAGAATCTTTGTCAACAACCTTTTTTTCAATTAAAGCATCAATTCCTTGAATAAGATCATGAGCTTTTTCGTTTATGAAGATGTCTTTGAATGCTTCAAATTGCTCAATTGATGTTACGAACAACCCTTTCCTCTTTAGAGGTTTTCCTTCTTCATTTAAAGGTATTATTTCAAGAGAAAGTTTTTCTCCACCGGGCATCTTAACAAGAGAAACTCCTTCGACACTTGTCTTTATTTTATCCCAATCTTTCATGCTTGAAGCGTACTCTCTCAATCTGTTAATTAAACTTGAACTCATTATAACCACTAATGATAGAGAATAAACAAGCTTTTTTAAACTCTACTTCTTTTGAGGATTAATTCTTAGTTTATGAAAAGATGTTAATGACTAAATGAATCACTTTAAAAATAAATTTGAACGAGGAATATATAATGAAATATGCAATTGTTAATGGTACTATTTATACTTGTAATAAAAGTGAAGAGATAATTGAAGAAGGTACAATATTGATTTCTGAGGGAAAGATAGAAGCAATTCTAGAGAAAGATGCAAACGTGCCTGAAGGATATGAAATAGTGAATGCAGAAGAGAAGCATGTATTACCAGGTTTTATAGATACACATACACATCAAGGTTTGTTCGATGGCAGCATTGGTTGGGCTGGTCTTGATGGTAATGAAATGACTGATCCTAATACTGCTTATGTTAGAGCTATTGATGCGATAAATCCTGAGGATCCTGGTTTAGTAGAGGCAAGAATCGGTGGTGTTACTACGATTCAAACAGGTCCAGGAAGTGGCAATGTCATAGGAGGAACAGATACGATAATCAAAACATATTGTGAGAGTAAGATAATTGATGATTTGATAGTAAAAACTCCATCAAGTCTAAAGGCAGCTCTTGGTGAGAACCCTAAACGTGTCTACGGTACAGAGAAAAAACTCCCATCTACACGAATGGGAACAGCAGCTGTTTTTCGCAAGGCTTTCGTTGAAGCTCAAGGATACATAAAGAAATGGAAAGAATATGAAACTAAGAAAAAGTTAGCAGAAGCGAAGGGAGAAGAAGATAAAATACCTTCAGAACCTGATAGAGATTTAGGGAAGGAAGTTTTAGTAAAAGTGCTTAATAGAGAAATCCCCTTGAACTTCCATTGCCATCAGAATAATGATATTGTCACTTCAATCCGTTTAGCTGAAGAATTTAATTTGGATATGATGATTATCCATGGTACCGAAGGGCACAAAATAGCTGAGTATATTGCTAAAAAGGGTATTCCTGTTTCAGTAGGTCCATCTCTTGTTGGTTTTGAAAAGGTTGAATTACGTAATATTTCGTTTAAGACTCCCAATATACTTTGGAAAGCTGGGGTTAAGATTTCTATTCAAAGTGACTCCTTTACACGTTTACGTTATTTCCAAGTTCTACCTTGTATGGCTGTAAAGGAAGGTCTTCCTATTAATGAAGCGTTAAAAGCTGTTACTATTAATGCTGCTGAAATGATCGGTGTTGGAGATAGACTAGGTAGTCTTGAAAAGAATAAGGAAGCGGATGTTGTTATCTGGTCTGCCCATCCAATTGAAGATTTTTATGCGGAAAACGAGATGACTTTCATAAATGGTAAAATTGCTTATAAAAAAGATTGAATGAAATGATTTCACTTTTTTCTTTCCACTTTTTTAAGCTTTTTCGTAATATCCAGCTTTCCTATGTTCGCCGAAACTCTCTAAACCCTCTTTTACTAATTTTTTCTTAAGAGATTCAGCATATTCTTTAGTTATTTCCTTCCTATTAAGAATGAAATCTATAATTTCTATAGCTTCTTCTTCTGTTTTACATCGACAAATGAAATCCAAAATACTTGGAGTGAAGTTACTAAATTTGCTTATTTTCTTGATACCAGAACTCGTTCGAAACTCTTTTTCCTCTAGCAGTTTTTCATTTTCTTTAATTTCTCGATAAATTGAAGGAAAGTGCTCTTTAATCTCCTCGTCTGAATCACCAAGATTCTCCTCTCCTTTCTTTTTATTGTCTATCATTTTCATTTGATATTTAATAGCAAGAATAACTATTTGTAGTTATAGTCATTGAACAAATTTAGTATTGTTACATTTAAATAAAAAGTGTATGCTATGAAAAACTTTTATTTTTACATTTTATGAGTAGCTTATGTTAATCGGAATCGTTGGTAAACCTAGTTCAGGAAAAAGTACTTTTCTTAATGCTCTAACTATGGTTGGAGCTAAAACAGGAGATTATCCCTTTACAACTATTGATGCAAACAGAGGTACAGCTTACGTTCGTTCCCCTTGTGTGTGCAAGAAACTTGGAGTAGAAGATAATCCAAAAAATTCTATTTGTAATAATGGTATTCGATTATTACCTATTCAATTTCTTGATGTAGCCGGACTTGTGCCTGGTGCTTCAGAGGGTAAAGGATTGGGAAACAAGTTTTTAGACGATTTAAGGCAAGCTGATATCTTAATACATGTTGTAGACGCAAGTGGGAAGCTCAATGCTGAAGGGCAAGCTCTTGACGATTCCTCTCTTTGGGATCCTCTTAAAGATGTAAAATTCTTAGAAGAAGAATTTGATGCTTGGATTTTTAATATTATTCAAAAAGATTATGTAGGGATGAAGAAGAAGGCTGGAGCTGAGAAGTTACGTCTTTCAGTGTTACTAGCAGAAAAATTATCAGGTTTAAATTTTAATAAAGGTACCATTATTGAATCAATAAGAGAACTTGGTATCGTTGATGATTCTCCAAAAACATGGGATGAAAATTTGCAACAGTTAATCACTATGATGCGTCAAAAAGCCAAACCTATCGTAATTGTAGCAAACAAAATTGATCAAGTAACAGCCCACGATAATTATCAGAAAATGAAAGAAGTGCTTGGTGATAAAGTGTTTCCTGCTAGCGCTTTAGCTGAAGTTTTCTTAAGGACCGAGGATGAATGTAAATCTATTTCATATTCAACAGGTGATTCATCGTATCAAGTATTAGATGATGGTAAATTGGGAAAGAAAAAACCTCTTTTAAAAAAAATAAAAGAAGAGATTCTAGATAAGTATGGTTCTACTGGAGTACAAGAAATAGTGAGATATGTAGTCTTTGATATCATGGAAATGATAGTAGTTTATCCAGTTGAAGATATAGCAAAGTTTACAGATAATGATGGAAATGTTTTACCAGATGCTTTTCTTGTACCGAAAGGAACAACAGCTATTGAATTTGCAGGAAAAATTCATACAGATTTTGCAAAAAACTTCATTCATGCACAACTTGCTCCTTCTGGAAGAAGAATAGGTGCTGATTATGAATTGCAAAAAAACGATATTATCAAAATAGTAAGTGCTGCTAAATAACAAATTATTAAGAAATAAAGATGTAAAAAAAGGAATGTTGCTTTTATTTAAGATTCAACTGAAACTTCCATCCCTTCTGGTAGGGTTAGGACTTTACTCTTTCGTACATCTACCATGACCAGTGGGTAAATTTTCTTTACTTCTTCTTTGATTGCTGCTGACAAGGTACCATTAACCATATTTTGAACAAATTCTTTGAATTCTTGTTCTTTTGCAGCTTCTTTAATTACTCTTTCTATTTTTGTTCTTACTATTTTCTTAGCGCTTGTACCACATCTTATTGGTGTGATGATTATGGAAGATACTCTTAATCTACCCTTATCTTTTGTTACTACATTTAGAATAGCTTCGACTTTTGAGCGGTTTCTTCTGATTTGAGAACGAATTTGTTCTTTTGCTATTTCATGACCTACAAACTCGGTTTTACAAACATTTCCTTCAACTTTGGTAATCTTAAATCTGATTTTAAGGTTAATATCATGATATAGATCTTTTGATACACCTAGTTTTGCCATTTCTATTACTCTACCATAAAGTAATTCAGGTTCACTTGCTGGTGTTTCTCCTAATGACTTTTCAATTATATAAGTGGGGGCCACAACCTCATACCAAGATTTGCTCTTCCACTTGTCAACTACTCTACTCTTTCCTCTTTTCGATTTGCTTGATTTTGAACCTTGTTGGGATGACACTTGGAGTACCTTCTATATTGTTGTTCCCCTTCTACTTTCTTTTAGTTTTAAAGATTATGATTCAAAAGAATTCTTCTAGAACGCGGTTTAGTTTACTAACGTTTTTTCTATGGTAATCTATGTTTTATGCTCTTGAATGGTTTGGTAGACCTTTTTAATTATTTGAATTGTATGAAAAATATCATCAATTGTTGTTCTTAAAGACAATATTGTTGATTCAGAAGAGATTTCAATTCGCAATGCCTTACTCTCTTTTTCCATTTTTATTTTTGTTTTACCAGTTAATATTTTATTTTCAGGCTCTAAACTCTTCGAGATAACGTCCACAATTTCTGTATTTAAGCAATTGATTATTAGAGAAACTTGAAGAGTATTACCACTTTCTATATTTTCCATTTTCTTCCTTCCTGTTTCGTTATTGCTTTTGTCCTTGAAAATGATATTCTAATTTATTCTCTATACGTTTAATAACTACTGTTTCATTTTCCTTGTCTACAGAAGCCTCAATGAAATTATAATCTCCTGAAAGCCTTTTAATGAGTTTTTCTTTTTCCAAATCCTGAAGAATGTGGTATACTTGTATTCCTTTTTCGATTAGTTGAGGAGATTCATAGATAAAAAGGTCTATTTCATCTTCATTTGCGATTGGTACTATAATTGGTTTGTCTATTGGAATAATGCTACTATCCACGAGTGACTTGATGATCCTTAAAACTACTGACTTTTTATCAAAATGATCAATTTCTTTAATCAGACGATAATAACCCTTGTCTTCGACCATCTCCGGTTTTTTTTCTAGTTGTTCAACAAAATCTGCGGTTATCCCATGATAATCTTGTAGTTCTCTACTTAGTTGATCATGCAGATTTTTTCTGTCTCCAAGAATTACTGCAAGGGCTAAACCTTCTTTATTTAAGTAGCAAGCACCGTCGATAAACCACATAAACTCCTCAATGTTATGAGCTAAACTATTATTTTGTTCTGTATTTGAAAGATAAATGGGTCCAATTAGTTTGTAAACTTCAGTGATATCTTGTTTTTGTTTTTCTATAAGTAATGAGATTAGGTTATCATTCAATTTTGTGACTTCTTCTTTTGACAACGAAGATATGGTTCTCCACTCTCCTTCCGTATCTCGCATTGGTATACCAAGTTTAGCTATAAATGCTGTACATGCTTTTTCATTACCTGTTAAACCTGGAAAATATGGGTTTAATGAATATTTTAGAGCTAAATGAATTGGTTGTTTTTCTCTCCCGGGTATCCTTGTCCCCTTTGTTAATGTTATGAAGTTTTTCTCTTTTCCTTCATCTAAAATTAGTTTTGTTAAACCAATTAATTCCTGTTTGTGGTCTTTTTGTTCATTATATAA
The DNA here is from genome assembly GCA_019057815.1 of Candidatus Heimdallarchaeota archaeon. Taxonomy (GTDB): domain Archaea; phylum Asgardarchaeota; class Heimdallarchaeia; order Heimdallarchaeales; family Heimdallarchaeaceae; genus 18H4-34. The sequence goes on along the minus strand of JAHLWR010000022.1, from coordinate 17,524 downwards.
AGCTCCTATTATAGCTAAACTAGCGAATTTCTGGTAGTCTTCATAAAAGTTTGCAGATATGAAGTAAGCAAGACCTGTAGTTGACAATGCTTCTTGTTGAATTTTTAAATCTTCCAAAGAAAAAACAATTAAGTTATCTGTTTCTTGAGTGTTTGTTTCTTTCTTATTGCCTTGAGATTTCAACTTGTGATTAATCACTATAACTAAGCTACTTTTTTCTTTAAGAATATTTTTTGGGATATCTGAAATTTCAAAACCGAGGAAACAATAATTGGAGTAAGATAGTTTCTTTTGCTTCTTTTTTAGTTCTTCCGCATCCTTAAAGAAGGATATATGTGCTCCTAATTCCTGTTTTCTAACAATGTTTACAATTATACCTGTTGCACTCAAGTTGTCTGGATTAGATAAAGTAAAGATACCTATGTTGTTTTCGATAGTTTCAAAGGCTTTAGCTACTTTTTTAGCACATTCCATTAACTCGGTATATTTCTCATAAGGAACATCAATTGATTGCATGAAATTTCACTGGATAAAAAGAAATATACGTTCAAAAATAAAAAAATATCGGATGTATTCGTAGGTTTACAACAATAATCCTGCTTTCGAAGGTTCATATTTCCATTTTTCATCAAATATACCTTTTCTCTTGTAATATTTGACTAATCGACGGATTTTTGATTCAATAAGCTGTAATCCCCTTTTGCTATGAAGATCCTTTTTTCTATCTTCTAAATGACGACGTAGATGAACAGCTTTTCGTACTAAATTGACTAAATCTTCTGGATATTTTGGTTTAAGATTTAATTCTTCAGTTATTTTAATCATTTTTGTTCCAAATACTTCTTTAACACTTGGAACGCCATATTGATCGCGTAGTATAGTACCAATAATAGCTGTGGAGAGTCCCTGTCTTCTTAATTCTTCTATTTTCTTTACAACAAAATCTTTATCATACTCCATCCATTCTGGAGCTTGACTCCTATACGGTCTTGTAGAACCTGATTTTCCACGTCTTCTTGAATGCATTCTTGCCATAATATTCACCACTTTTAGAGACGAAGGCTGAGCAGAGCGAACAACTTACGAAGTGACTTCTGACGATGAGAATATAAATTCTTCTCTTTTAGTGACATTTCAGCAAATGTTTTGTCACTTTCTAGAGGCTGGAATATTGGGTCAAATCCAAACCCTTTTTCTCCTCGCATTTCATTAGTTATTTCTCCATCTGTTATACCAGTAAAAAGTGTGATTCTTTCTTCAAAAGCATAGGCTATTACTGACTTGAAATATGCCTTCCTGTTATTTTCACTTTTTATGAGATTAAGAATGCCTTGATTTCCTATAGTTAAATAACAATACGCTGAATACGGGCCAGGAAAGGAATTAAGACTTTCAATAAATAATCCTGCGTCTTCAACAATAAATTTCCCTTCAACAATTTTCTTTTCCTGCATTATTTCACAACTTCTCTTTGCTATCATATCGAGATTATCATGTTGAATCTCATCATATTCAACGTTTATCCAATTAATATCAAGATTATACTCTTTTGCTAAAATTTTTGCTTCTAAGTATTTATTCTTATTGTGAGTGATGAAGTTTAATTTTTTCACAAGTTGGGGTGGTTCGTAATTTTATAAATTATAGGTTCCCAGTTCTAAAAACTAGGAAAAGGTTTTTTATCTATAATATTTAAATGTTATAGGTAGATATATTATACCAATAAAACGTCTCTCTTAGTTACTAAAACAAAGGTGGTTGATTAAAATATGGACGATTTAACTCATTCTCTTATTTTTAATGATTCAAAGATTATATCAATTCCACAAGAAGTAATTGATGATTTAGCAGATATGTCTTCTTTAAACAAAATCTTGAGCGTCTATTCTTCGAATGCAAGAGCTCTGTATTTCTTTCCTGTATCTTCAAGAGTTTATAAAATTTGTATTCATATTTTTCCATTAACACCAGAAATTGTGGCAAAAATAATGACTAAAATATCTGCGATTGCTTCAAAGGTTGTTTACAGCACTGGACTGTGCTTAGTTGAAAATCGGTGTTTGTGGGAAGGATTCATTCAAGAAAAAGACTTAATTGAAGACATTAATGAAATTCAGAGCACAATGAGTGCAATGTCTGAAATAAAAGAAATAGAAGTGAAACTTGTTCACGAACATTAATTCAAATTTATTACAAGATTTAAAACTTTTACAAATTCTTTGTATCTATTTCTTAATGTAACTTCTGTAATTTGACAGCATTTTGCAATATCATTCTGGGGGCATTTTACATTATTTTGTAAAGCTGCAATATACAATACAGCGGCTGCGAGTGAATTTGGGTTTTTCCCTACTGTTATTTTTGCTTCCTTAGCTCTAACAAGAATTTTTTGAGCATCCGTTAAAACTTTTGGAGGAAAATTCAGAATAGAAGCAAATTTAGCCATGCTACTCTCAGGATTTGCAAGGGGCATTTTTATATCTAAGTGTTTTATTAATAACCGGAAATTTTTCGCTAGTTTTTTTCTATTTAACCTTGTGTTATCTGCAACATCTTCAAGACTTGCTGGTTGTTGATGTAGTCTACAAGCAATGTAGATTGATGCTGCGACGAGTGCTTCTGTTGATCTTCCTCTAACAATTCCAATTTTGAGGATTTTTCTATAAATCATTGCAGCGGTTTCTCTTACTTTTTGTGTTAAATTAAGTTGACTCCCGATTCTTTTTATTTCATTTAAGGCTCGAAGAAGGTTCCTTTCTATACCATTTTGCAACACCATTCTTCTTTGAAGATTACGAAGTCTAAACATCTGGCTTGCTTTTTCAGGGGAGATGCTGTTTCCGAAAATATCCTTATTTGTGTAGTCTATAATTGTTCCATAATGATCATAGCTTAGAAGATTCTTAGGTGATCCTGTTCTAGATCTTTTATTGTGTTGTTCTTTGTTGTAAGATCTCCATTCTGGTGTTCTATCGATATAAGAATCTTCAACAACTAAACCGCAACAAACGCAAGATATTTCTCCTCGCATTGAATCAAAAGTTAATTTTGTTGAATTACAATCTGGACAATGCGTTATTTTTTGCTCAGAAGTCGAATAAGTGTTGCTTGCTTTTGTCTTGTTATTAAAAGATTGCTGTGGCATATTAACATCTTCAACAGTTTAAGTAGTATTTAGCTCCCCCCTATTTAAATATGGCTGAATTGTATTTCACTCTTTCATAACTAGACTCTACAAACGATTTAAGCTTTTGTTCAACATGAAAACTGTTAAAAAGAATTGGCGATGGAGAATGAATAAGGAAGACCTCGATAATCAAATAATCGTAAACAAGATTAAGGAGAGTTTAAATTGTCACATTCAGACCAACTTGAGATGAAATTAAACATAGGAAGCAAAGAAGGTAAATGTTATTCGAAAATTGTTAGAGAGTCCCAGGCTAATGTTTTAATTGGATTAAAAATAGGTGATCAAATAAAAGGTGATATTATTGGACTGTCTGGTTATGAATTTCAAATAACGGGGGCAACAGATCGTGATGGCTTTCCCTATCGCTCTAATGTTCAAGGTAGTGGTAGAAGGAAATTACTTCTTAGAGGTGGTATTGGATACCGCGTTCCAAGAAAAGGAAGGCGTGTGAAGAAATCTGTTAGAGGAAATACACTCTCAGAAGCATCCTACCAAATCAACCTAAAAATCATTAAAAAAGGACAAAAAACACTAGATGAACTAATATCTGGTGGAGTTTAATATTTTTTTTATATGCTTATCTTGTTTTCAAAGTTTTGTGATAAAAAAGTAATTTAAAAGTTTACTAGAATCATTTTATCTATCTAATTTTTCTTTAGGTTCTGTAAATGATAAGTAAACTATTGATAAAATAACAACACCAATTAAGCATCCAAAAATTGTCCATTGCATTCCTGTAGTAAAATTAGTTGGTAGCGCCTCACTGCTTGGATGGATTGATGTTACAAACCAAGTAACTAGGAAAGCAATAATTGTGCTAAGAAGTATTGTCCCCCATGAAGGTAAATTTGCTCGTATTTCACTTAAAGTAGCAATGGCTATTAAGAAGAAGAAATAGAACAAAGATAATAATAATATTTCAATTAAAACTAACCCTATACTGTAGTGGCGCACCTGTTGATCGGAAAAATACCATACTCTTATGAAATTAGGTGCACTATCATAATTTAAAGACGCAATAATCATTGAAAGGATTAAAGCGCCTATTGCTATTATGGTACTTATCAGGAGTGTACGATTTTTCTCATTTTTCCAGATTGTTTCGTAAAGACTCATCTTATCTCGAACTCCATATTATGCTTTTCTAAACTCAAACACTTTTAATATGGTATTAAACATTTTGTCACAACAACATTATCTCACTTTTTGTTGATTAGATTTAATGTGCGTTTCAAGCACTGTCCTATTTTGCTATATTTAATTCTTTTCATTAGAGATGGTGATAACATCGAAATTTTATCCTACACCAAGATATTACATAAGGTCAGAAAGTTTTTGAAGTGAGAAGCCCTAAAAAAATTACCAAAAGAGGAGAGAAATGAGTACATCAAAAATATTTAAAACAAGACGGAATTTATCCTGTGAAAATCATCTTCCGCATTTGACATTAGAGGATATAATGGAGTACTTTTATATTTCAAGAAAACTTAACATTTCATTACTTTTTCTTGAATCAATTACTATAAAGGAACGTGACCAAATCTGCTCTTCTTTAAAAATGAAGGATTTGTTACTTCTTTCAGCTAGAGACTGGTATAACGATGCTAGGAAGGACAATTTCGATTTAACCGATTTAGTAAAAACGTTTAAATCTTATTTAAATGAAAAAGGTGGTACTATTATCTTAGCTTCGAGAGTAACTTTGAGAGAAAGAACAATTGAAACTTTGAAAAAACAGCTAGGAAAAAATAGACGATTATATGAAATAGTCTGTATTCAATCAGATGATAAATCTATCTTAAAATGGGCTGTACATGATAGGAGAGTAGATTATCTTTCAATAGATATAATCAATGGAGCAGAAATTGTTGACGCAGCATTATGTTCTCTTATAAAACAAAATCAAAAATGCTTGGAATTAAATATATCACCTCTTTTTACAGCAAGAACGAATGGTGAGCTTGTGCTTGCAATGAGAAAGGGCAAAAAAGTGATTTCTCACCTCAACTCAAAGAACGTACCATTTATTCTAACTTGTAATCCCTCGTCACCCTTAATGATGAGAAATGGGGAGCAGATTCGGCATATTGCTACTTTACTAGGCGCAAAACTAAACAAAACAAAAAGTTGTGTTTTTGAGAGACAACTTACAATTCTATTGACAAATTTAGCAAAACTCGACGAAAACTTCGTTATTGAAGGAATTTGGTTGGAGGAATAGTTGTGATAACTACATATAGAGATAGGTATATCATTTTCCGGATTTTAAGCAAATCAATAAATATCTCGTTTAAAATGGTAAAAGATGCAGTGTGGGATAAATTTCAACTGTTATACGGACTAGATGGAACAACAACGGCTGGATTATATTTTGAAAAATTTGATGAACAAAACAAGATTGGATTAGTAAGATGCAGTCACATATCACTAACAATGTTGCTTGTAACTCTAACCATAATTACTAAGATTGATGAAAGTGAGATTCTTATCTATCCTGAATATGTAACAGGAACTATAAGGAAAGCGAACAAATACTTATTAAAAGTAATAGAAACGAATTAAAAGGATTAATATCAGAATTATAGGTGATAATATGAGTAAAAGAGCTTCATTTCATGAATATTTTCTTGACATGACTAAACTAGTTGCTTCAAGATCTACATCACCACATCGTAAAGTTGGTGCTATTTTCGTACAAGATAATAGGTTAATTGCTACTGGATATAATGGAACTCCAAAAGGTTTTCCTCATGAAAAGGAAGTTGGTTGCCCAAGAGAAGAACTTAAAGCAAAAGGGCTAATCAAATCTGGTGAAAGATATGAGCTTTGCAACGAGGTTCATGCAGAAACAAATTGCATAATACAATGTGCACTTTATGGTGTCTCATGTGAAAATGCAACACTTTATTGCACAACCGTACCTTGTTTGATGTGTGCAAGGTCTCTTGTAAATGCCAGAATTAAAGCTATTTATATTCTTGAAGATACAATGGGAACCGATGGTCGTGAGATTTTGAAAAAAGCAAAAATACCTGTTTACCTTTCCCAAGATTCAGGGGAAGAATTTGAACGTTTGATTTAAAACAGCAAAATTTCTTCTTATTTTGTCGTCTCTATTGTCTCTAAGTATTCAGAGCTGAGTATTGTATGAGAGGACATTTTAGTAAATAGTCTTTTTTTTGTATTTGTTTTTACCAATTTTTTCAAGAGTGTAAGCGTCCCTTCATCATAGATAGCATCTCTACCCTTAGTTTCTACATAATTCAGCTTTGAAGCATCTATTTTGATGATGCAATCACCTCTAATATAGTTGTAATGATGAACTAGTTTCTCATTATAATTCTTCTTTGTTTGTTTTGATATTTCTCCTTTTATAAATTCCTCTTTTTCTATATCAAAAGCAAGATTTTTGGTAATGGCAATATATCTACCAACACCCTCTACATTTTTAGGAATGGCTGGAACTGGAATAGTTTTGATTTCATTAAATCGCAAATCAAATATTTTTAGTAGTTTTTCACTTCCAATAGAGACAATCTTATTTTTATGATAAAAAATACCTTCAATCCTCCTTTTGTGAATGTTATGAGTTCTACTTTCAGATAGGGTTTCAGGGTTAATTAGTTTAATTTTACCATTCACCAAGGCGACAATGATATTGACTGGAGTTATGCAACAACATGTGACTGCTGAAACATTTTTATATTCCAAAAGCACTTCAAATTCTTTGCTCAAACATAATAATACACCATTTTCTAAGCCAACAATTATTTTTCCGGAAGGTGTTACATCTAATGCAAGAGGTCTTGAAGATAATTTTTTATAAGAACTTGGAGTCTTAAAACTAAGATCTGTTTTTACAATTGTTTTGTTCAAAGAACTGGTTATTAAATAATTGCTAAATACCGCGAGGTCAGTAATATGTTCATCATGAATATAAAAAGCTGCTTTGAATTTCAATTTATTTCTTGACCACATGGTAACTAAACCGAAATTGTGGGCTAAAATAAGCTTATCTGTGGTTAATCCTCCCTTGAATGCTGGAATACCATTTTCTCTAGAACTCTTTAAGAGGATATTATAAGCATCACTTCTATTAATAGATTGAAAATTCTTTGAAGCCTTCCTGATAGCCCTTAAGACTGATGAAACATCGAATTTCAAGTATTTTTCAAATTCCAAACTTGGCAAGCTATATACGGATAATAAACCATCACTACTAAATGTAACCAAGTGATTGTCAAAAACTATAAAATCACTAAGTTTTTCAACGCTAACTTTTGCTATCTGTTTTAAAGTTAAATCTTCTAAAATCCATTTTTTGATATAATTGTCACGACTAGCTGAAAACAAGTATTCATTCCAGGTTTTTATTCCTAACAAAGTTGCAGAGTGCGCCTTGGTTTCACCTTTATAATGAAATCTTGGGAGCGCCCATAGTTTAATATTATATTCTCTAGCAATTGAATATATTAGGTTGTAATTTGGGTCATTGAGCACATCTGTCACTTCAGAATTGTGAGCAAATAAGTAACCGATTTCTTTTGAAAGTTTAGAGTCCCAAATAATGATTCGACCATCTTTTCCACCTGTGACAATAAAATTTTCAAATGCTCTTATCAGTGTTACAGCTTTATGATGACCTGATTTATGGTAAATGATGTCTATAATATCAAAAGGTTTCCTTGACACATATTAGACGAAGCATAATAGGTAATGAATATTTCGTTTTGAGGAAACCCAATAATAATAATAATGTGGTGGCTCATTTCGTCGTGAGTTCATCAAAATTCAGACTGGAGCGGTCAAATCATTGCCACATGTCTCCTTAACGACAGAGATTTTTAACACTTTTCTTGTAGGTGTTTGTAAACTCATGAATTTAACAAAAAAAAGAATAGGTAAAATTAGCGTTTTTGAATTCCTATTACTATTTTATATTTATCAAAATCCCACTCTCTAATATGTCCTTTTTCAGGTTGATTGAAAGAAATTTCTTTTGTTAAGGTTTCCTCCATCAGGAATTCCTTGAAATTGCTTATTGAAGTACTACCGAATTCATCACACTTAAGTTCTACCTTAATTTGTTGGGTGTATTCCAATTTCATCTCTTTTCGCATAGTTTGAATTCTTCTTATAACATCTCTGACATAGCCCTCTTGCTTCAACTCTTCAGAAATTTCTGTGTTGAGGAGTATTTGATATCCTTCTACTTCTTCACCCTCAAATCCTTCTGAAACTTTAATTTGATATATTATATCTTCCGGTGACAATTCGTATATGTTTCCTTCTACCTCGATATTGAAGCTTTCACCAGCAACTATTTTTAGGACATAATCTCTTGAAATATCTGAATTCAGGCTCTCTAGATATGATTTGATTTTATTTATCGCTCCTCTTACTTTCTTAGCTAGAACTTTGAAATTCGGTTTTATAATGTAACTAACGAGTTCTTCTGAACTTTCTTCTATGATGACCTCTTTAACATTCAATTCATCGCGTAAGACTGATTGATATTTGTACAAAATTTGTTCTTTTCCAATTGGAGTTATAATAACTAATTCAGACAGAGGTTGGCGCATTTTTATATTAGCATTGATTCTTAAACTCCTGCCAGCTGTTACCAATGCAAGAATAATGTTCATATCAGTCGATAGTTGTTTTTGAACATTCTTCTGTTTGAATTTTGGATAATCACATAAATGAACACTCTTCGGTAGAGTAATATCGACTTGGCAAGCTAGATTCTGATAGAGCTGTTCAGAAATAAACGGGATAAATGGAGCTAGAAGTTTAGTTAGAGTGATCAAAACCTCGTAAGTTGTTATAAAAGCAGATCTTTTATCGTTATCTAAATCTTCTCTCCAGAATCTTCTTCTTGATTGACGTAAATACCAGTTTGAAAACTTATCTAAAACAAACTTATCAAACGCTTGAATTGACAGATGGACTGAAAAGTCATCCAAAGACACATAATTTAACTTGATCAAGTAATTTAGTTCTGATATTATCCAACGGTCAAGCTCAGGTCTCTCTTTCAGTGGAATGATAAATGACTTAGGATTAAATTGATCTATGTTTGCATTTTGTACAAAAAAGTAATAAGAATTCCATAAAGTAAGAATGAATTTCTTAAGTGCTTCTTGGACTAACCTTTCAGAAAAACGAGTATTTGACCATGTAGGGTTGGAGAGCAAGTACCATCGTGTTGCGTCCGCTCCATGAATATTAAATATTTCATCAGGGTTTACATAGTTTCCTTTGCTTTTACTCATTTTCAAACCTTTTTCATCAAGAACAAGCCCCATAGTAAGGCAACTAAGGTAAGCAGGTTTATCAAAAAGAACAGTGCTAATAGCTAATAAAGTATAGAACCACCCTCTTGTCTGATCCATAGCTTCTGTAATAAAATCAAAAGGGTAATGTTCTTCAAACAATTCTTTGTTTTCAAAAGGATAGTGATATTGAGCAAATGGGGCAGATCCGGAATCATACCAACAATCAATGACATAAGGAACTCTAGAAGCTATTTTTTCACATTTTGGGCACTTGAAAGTAATCTCATCAACCCAAGGACGGTGCAGACTAAAATCCTCACTAAATGGTTTTCCATAGAAATCTGCTAATTCGTTTTGACTTCCCACAAATGTTATATGACCGTTAGAGCATTCCCAAATAGGTAAAGGTGTTCCCCAGTAACGATTACGCGAAAGAGCCCAATCACGAACACCATCGATAAAATTACCAAAGCGTCCATGTTTAAGATGTTCAGGTTTCCACTTGATTTGTTCATTATTTGCTAATAACTTTTCGCGCATTTCGGTCATTTTGATGTACCAAGTAGGCGTTGAATAGTAAAGAAGAGGGCTATCACATCGGGGACAAAATGGGTATGTATGTTTATATTTTGCTTGTTTAAACAATAAACCCCTATTTTTCAGATTCTGTATTATTTTGGGATCCGCTTTCTTAACGTGTAATCCAGCAAAATCCACTATTCTTTCATCAAAAGAACCATCTTCCAAGACAGGATTGATAGTTGGTAATCCATATTTTCTTCCCGTTTCAGCATCATCTTCACCAAAAGCTGGAGCGGAATGTACAATTCCGCTTCCATCTATTGTAGTTACGTAATCAGCTAGTGTAACATAAAAGGCGTCATCTTTAGGCTTAATAAATTGGAAGAGTTGTTCATAACGCTTATTTTCAAGATCTTTCCCTTTGAATTTTTTAATGATTTTATAATCTTTAAGCAAACTTTGTGCAATGATTTCAGCTAAAATCAGTTTTTCTCCTCCATATTCGACTGTAATATAATCAATATCAGGATGAACAGAAAGACAAATATTGCTGATTAATGTCCATGGGGTGGTAGTCCAAACAAGAAAATATGTATCTTCAAAATCTAGGGATTTAAATTTAATGTAAATAGAAGGATCAGTAGTTTCTCTCATACCCTGACCTGCTTCATGTGTAGAAAGAGGGGTTCCACAACGTGTACAATAAGGAACAACTTTGTGTCCTAAATATATTAACCCTTTATCCCAGATTTGCTTAAGAGACCACCAAACAGATTCGATATAAGTCTCATCCATAGTAATATAGGGGCGATCCAAATCAACCCAGAAACCCACTCTTTTTGACATTTTTTCCCATGCAGTTAAATACTTGAAAACCGATTCTTTGCATTTTAGGTTGAATTCCTTTATTCCATAATTTTCGATTTCTTGCTTATTCTTAATTCCTAAATCTTTCTCAACTTCTCTTTCAATGGGTAACCCGTGCGTATCAAAACCTGCTATCCATGGGACGATATTATGACCAGTCATCAATTTATAACGGAGGAAGACATCTTTAATAGCTCGAGTAAGAACATGACCCATGTGAGGGAGACCATTAGCTGTTGGAGGCCCCTCCAACCAGCGGAAGAGTTTTTTACCTTTATTTATTTCTTGAGCTTTACCAAAGATATCTTTTTTCTCCCAGAAATCTAATATCTTCTCTTCTTCTTTAGCGAAATTTGGCATGTTTTTTACTGGTTTGAAAACTTTGTTTTCATCCATCATTCTCATCTCCGGAAAAAATCCTACAAAGATAATTATTGCAATCAATGGATCGTTTTAGAAAAGGTTTTCCACAATTAACAAATTTCACGACCCATCCTTTTAACCTCTGGATGTTTTATGAGGTACGTGTTTTAAATTTTTCTTTTTTATGCTTAATTTCAATCAACAATGATGCCTTGGTCTGCTAAAAAGGTTTTAAAGTCTGAATCCTTTGAATAACTATTAAGTTTTATTGTTACTTTTATTGCATTTGAGGAATTAGTTATAACAAATCGCTTTTGGAAAGCTTTTTCCTTATCAAAGCGAATGTAAAAGTTTTTCTTCTCTGGTTCAAACCGATTTTTAAAATCCAAAAACAAGTTCTTTTTTTCTTCAAGTGGTATTTTTTTCGAAATGTTTTTCATAATTAAGTTGATGTTTTTCTTATGTCTAGTAGAATATTGGATAAAACTAATCCTATTCCCATATCCTCCTTCAAGCTGATCTTCTATGTATTCAGACTCTTCTAAGGATTTTTCTGGGATTAAAGAGTACAGAGCAAGTAAATTATTTTTCATATCCTCTGTTGCGTGAATAGTGAAAGTTACTGTAATTCTAGATATAGTTACACTCATTTGTTATTAACACCAAGATAAAAAAGTTGGAAAATTGAGGATTTTAATTTCCTCTACGTTTATGTCTCCTGAGTGATGGACGATTTTTCTCAGTTCCAATCCCTTTCTTTCGTTGACCTCTCATTTTTTTACCTGAGCTTGTTAATCCACGATGAACTCTTCCTCTATGTGTAGGATTCTTAAGGTAAACTTTCTTGTCACCACGGTATTCATATGTTGATATCCAGCTTGTTCGTGGATCCCTTGCTACAGCAGGATGTTGTGGGTCAATCATAATTATTTCAAACCACTTGTGTCGCCCATCTTGACCTACCCAATAACTATTTAGTACTTCAAGGTTAGAATATTTTCTTGCTGCTCTTTCTTCAGCAATGAGTTTGATGCTCTTCTTTGGGGTTATTTTGTTTACACCCATGTTCCTACTTTTTCTACCTCTGACTGGGCGTTGTTTTCTGCGACCACCTTTTCTAACTCTAGATCTAATAACAACATAACCTTGCTTAGCTTTATATCCTAAAGAACGAGCTCTATCTATTCTTGTTGGGCGTTCAACTCTTTCAATAGTCTCTTCCCTTCGCCATTGAATGATACGAGAACGCATCAACTCTTTAAATTCTGGACTTTTATTATTTCTCCAGAATTCTCCTATATATTTGTACATACTCTTTGTCATACAATCACCAACGATTCCCGATTGGACATCTCGCTAGGTAGTTAATGGCTATTCAAACGTTGAATTTTAAAGCTTATGATTTAAGTTGTTTTTTGTTAAAATCGTATTAAGAGAAAACTTCAAATGTTATGCCACCCTACAGTTTATGATTACAATGGCTTCTTTTGGCGTTCACCAAATTGGTGTAGTAAGAATAGAGCAAGATGCTTGCTATGTTGAAATATTTAAACCATATGTCTCTGGTTTAAGACACATTGAGAAATTTAGTCATATTTTTGTTATATGGTGGATTTCTTTGAGAGATAATCCACAAGATAGAACTCTATTATTGGTAACTCCCCCAAAACTAGAAAAATCAGTTGAAACTGGAGTATTTTCTTGTCGTAGTCCCGCAAGACCCAATCCAATTGGATTAACTAAGGTTGAACTAGTTAAAGTTAAAAACAATAGATTATACATAGATCGAATTGATGCAATAGATGGAACACCAGTATTAGATATTAAGCCTTATCTCCCAGGAGAAAGTGTATCACTTGACAAAATCAAACTTCCTGAATGGTTTGAACATTTAAAGAATGTATCGTAATGCTTCAACAGAACATGGCAGAAGTGTCCCTCCTTTAGATTGGAGTAATTTATGCAATAACAAAATATTTTCCTTCTGCTTTTTGTTTTTTATCTCGTTGTGAATCTTTTTTGTTTACCCTGGGACGTAATGTTTTTGGATCTTGGCGAAATGTTACACTCATTTTTCTGAGAAAATCATTCATTCCTACTTGTAATGACATTATTTTTGAACTTCTTCCACTTATTCCTGGTTTTCCTTCAAAAACTATTAGTCTATCACTTAGGAAATTTAACATCATTACATCGTGCTCTACAACTATAGCTGGCATTTCATAATGATTAGTTACTCTTTTGATAACTTTAGCAACTGTAACACGATCTTCTGACGAAATGTAAGCAGATGGTTCATCAAGCAAATACAAATGAGATTTTCTTGCTAAGCAAGCTGTAATAGCAACTCTCTGAAGTTCTCCTCCTGATAAACTATTGAGTTTTGAATCAAGCAGCCTTGTAATGTTTAATGGTGTTAAAATTTCGCTTTTATGCCAAGCACTGGATAACATTACAGGATTTATGTCTCGCAGATATTCTTCAACAATTTCTTCAGATTCTGTATACAAATATTGTGGTTTATAACTTATAAGTAGTCTAAAATCTGTTTTTGTATCTTTTTCGTGTACATCTCCTTCATCTGAAATATTTGTCAAGAGTTGAACTTTTTCTGATATAGTTGTTGGTTTCAAAACATTTGCTAACATTTTTACAAAAGTTGTTTTTCCTATACCGTTTGGCCCTATAATCCCAACAACTTCTCCTTTAAACAGTTCTCCACCTTTCACAGATAAACTAAAAGAGTCAAATTCTTTTGTCATATCTCCAAATTTTATAGCCAATCGATGTGAAGTGGCTCTATCATCAAAACTTGCCTTTTTGAAGATTATCGGTTCTGGTCTGAATCGCATGTTTTCAGAAGGTATATAACCATCTAAGAAGATATTAATGCCATCTCTAACTGAAAATGGATGACTAACTATCCCATAAGCTCCTGCAACTCCATAATACATATGTACTTGATCACTTAGGTAGTCGAGCATTGCAAGATCGTGTTCTACTACTATAATTGTTCGTTTAGGTGATTTCATTTCATTAATGTATTGAGAAATTTTTACTCTCTCTTGTACATCTAAGTAAGATGTGGGTTCATCAAAAAGATAAACCTTAGCATCACGAGCAACGGTTGCTGCGATAGCTAATCTTTGTAGTTCTCCACCACTCAGTTTATTGATATTTTGATTCAATACTTCTTTTAATGAGAATGATTCAATCAGTTCGTCTTTTATTCCTCTTTCATCCACTTTAGTAAGGAGATCTGAAACATTTCCTTTAATGACGCGAGGTAGTTGATCAACGCTTTGAGGTTTTAAAACTATTCGAAATTCTTCATTAACCAATTTCTGAAAGTAAGTTTGAGCTAATGTTCCTCTGTAATGTTCAATAACATCATCCCATTCAGGAGGGTCATCATATCTCCCTAGGTTAGGACGAATCTTGCCTTTTAGAATATTGAGAGTAGTTGATTTTCCAGAACCATTTTGCCCCACTAATCCCATTACTTGTCCAATTCTGGGCATAGGCAATCTGTATAACTTAAACGAGTTGATACCATAGCGATGTGTAGTTTCTTTTTCAAGTTCTTCTGGAAGATTAATAACGGTTATACACTTAAATGGGCACTTTTTAACGCATATAGCTACCCCTGAACATAAGGATTCATGAATTGTGGCTTTATTATTTGGTGGGTCAAAAGATATTGTTTCTCTTCCAGCTCTAACTGAAGGGCATACTTTATAACACAAATGACCACATTTTTCAGGTTGACACTTCTCTTTGTTAATAACTGCAATTCGCGTCATTATTAGAGAAATTTTCTATAACTTTAAAAATTTACAGATTTAGTAACCAATTTTTAGAAACTAAAAGAGAATATATAAATACAACACTGTGTTATTAATATCGTAGGAGCGGAAATTACTAATGCCTATTCCTGATAGTATCTTGAGCAAAGAAGCACAATTTGTATATGAACGATCATACGGTTTTCAACCCAAAGATGGAGATTTAACCAGATGGAGAGGTTTCATTCAAGTTAGAATAGACGAAGGTGAGTATGCTATTGATGTTGAGATTCAATTACTTGACTCTTTTCCAGCTAGCGCTCCTCTTATACATGTTTTGACTCCTATATCACATCCAAATGTCGATAAAACTGGTTTACTTGATATGAGAATGCTTGCTAGATGGAGATCTTCGTATCATCTTTTCCAGGTAATAGTTGAAATTAGACGTCTATTCTCTAAGGTTCCCCCAAGAATGAAAGGCGCAGAATACGATTGGGTTGATCCACAAACACAGTTCAATTCACTATCTCAACAAAAGGATCAGTTAGCTTTAATTCTTAAGCAAAAAAGAGGCATATTAATGGAAATGAAGTCTAGAAAGGTAAGCAAAACATCAACTCAAGTACTTGAACAAGAAAAACAAAATCATTTAAATGATGAGATTTTAGGACTTGAGGGTCAGCTTTTTGTAATAGAGCAACAATTTGAAGATTATGATATTTTGAGTCTTGAGTTTGCAAAAAAGTATTATAGTTTGAAGAAACGTGTGTACCTGCTACAATCTCAACAGTAGTAGTTTTTCTATATTTCAATTATTTTGTTTTTATGGGTAGATTCTCTTCCTTTTTAACTTTAATAAGTTTTTTAGTCAAATAATACCATAAACTCAGCCAGGTTCCTACCAAAACAAAACTAAGGACAACTTTTCCTGCTCCGATAATAAAATTCAGGAAAGTTGTAGTGTCAATTTGAATACCCGCTATTAAATTAATAAGAGCACATATAGCTAGGAAACTCACAAAGACAAATATCTCCAATCCTAAAATTCTAGTTAACCGAGGGGCTATTTTGTAGTACTTCATTTTACCGTCACCCTAATCAAAACTGCTGTTACTATTGCTAATATACAGCTAAGTATTGTAAGAATGTTGAAACTTTTAACAACATCATCTTCACGTAAAGGGCCTTTTTGTAAGACTATACCGACCAATGTTATTGGAGCTTTTGGATCTGGATTAGCTTGTAATTTCCAATCTTTCGTCATTGAAGTAGGTCTAGCTGGCATTTTTCTTCTTTCAACTAATCCTTTCACACTACTCAAAGTCCCAAAAGCATTCATGATGAAAGGTATCATTGCAATAATTACTATTATCTCAAGTTGCCCAAGAACAGCAATTGTACCAATCGCTGCACCTATTGTTAAACTTCCTGTGTCACCTGCAAAGACTTTAGCTGGATATCTATTAAAGAACCAGAAAGCTAGTAAAGCTCCTAATGTAATTAACAAAAACACATACGTTAGATTTAATTCAGTAAAATTAAAGCCAAAAATCAACCCACTAGCTATAGCAATCGCGATAAGAACTAATATAGAGGTTGTTGCCATTGATCCATTGAAGACATCTAACATATTTACTGCATTTGCTGGTACAGATACAACAAAAGGAAGTAGAGCTAAATACACTATATTTAATCTCATTTTCCCAACAAATGGTAACATGGGCTCTGGAATGTATCTTTTTGACACAATAAGTGGAATAGACGCAAATAACAAAAGTATAGGTTTAATAATTGCACTAAGCGGTTTGAAATCGTCTATTAAACCAATTATCCCTGCAATCGTGATTGTGATACAAAATATGCCAATTGTCAACTTATCTGAGGGGTCAGATACAATGAAAATTGCTATTATTGATCCGATAATCATTGCTAATAAAATTATTATTCCACCCATTTCAGCAACTTTTGGTTGAGATTCTTTATGAATATCGGTTCCCACAATTTTCTTTTTCTTCATAAAACGTATATGAAAAGGTAAAATCACTAGGCTCAATAAAAGAGGAACAAAAAACGTAGTGATGTAAACTACTATTGCACTAACCATCACTCAAACTTTGTAAACACTTTAAGAAATTTACGTTGAGATAGTTATATGTCTTCAAGCTTTTTTAAGGCTTTTAATAATTCAGATTTGTCTCCGTTGACAGCTTCTTCAAATAATTCTGCTGGTTTTTCCGTTTCAGGAACAGTTCTCTCTATTTTTTCTGTTTTAGGCACAATCGTTTCTACATCGTCAGTACCTTGCACTTGATCAACGACAGTAGGTGGTTTAGGGATTGGAGATACAGGAGCTTCCTTTGCAACTTCACTCACGGGTCTTTCTGCATCTATAACAGATGGAGTTGGCGTTTTTACTTCTGGTGCCGGTTTGGATATTGGTTCAGGTGGTGTTGGTGCTTCTTTTGCAACTTCACTCACGGGTCTTTCTGCATCTATAACAGATGGAGTTGGCGTTT
>JAHLWR010000036.1 GCA_019057815.1 Candidatus Heimdallarchaeota archaeon | reverse complement strand
TGAAGAACAAGCTGAAGAACAAGCTGAAGAACAAGCTGAAGAACAAGCTGAAGAAGAGAAATAATCCTCTCATTTTTCTTTTATTCTGAGGGGAACAATTTGGACATTGCAAAAGCAACTTTTCTAGGAAACTCTAGCTTAGGTATTTTCGCATTAGCTACCGACAAATATATTTTACTTCCTTACAGTATCAAGCAAAATATACTAGAAACAGTAGAAAAAGTACTTGAAGTGCCTATAATACAAACAACTGTTGGAGGAACGGTGCTAGTTGGTGCTATGGTTGCAGGAAATTCTAACATTCTTTTTGTTCCCTCCACAATAAGTCCTGAAGAGATGAATTTAATCAAAAGTCCACTAGAAGGAAAAGTCGAAATAATAGAGATAGAGAGCAAATTAACTGCCCTAGGAAATTTAATTGTAATGAATGATAAAGGGGCAATAATAAGTGAGACATTTGAAAAACAGGTTCAAAAGAAATTTGAAGATACAATAGGAACTGAAGTTGTCTTTGGAAATTTGATGGAATCTCCCCTAGTTGGAACACTTACTTTCTCCACAAACAGAGGTGCGCTTGTGCACCCGCTCCTTTCTGAAGAGGAATCTAGAGCTATATCTTCGATACTAAGAGTAAAAACCGATTTATGCACAGTGAATAGAGGTGTACCCTACCCTCGAGTTGGGATTATAGCAAATTCAAAGGGGGCAGTTATTGGATCGGATACAACTGGGCCGGAATCTATGCGTATTTTCGAAGTATTATTATCTCCTTAAGCATGTGGACAATTGCCACAAAAATGCGTTTATTTCATAATAAACTAAAACTTTAGTTTCAAAAACTTGAAAAAGACATTATTAATCGGAGTATTGGTGTTACAAAAATGACCTCTGTTAAGGTTTTCAAAATCAAAGGCGTATACAAATCAGGAAAACGCGAAATTACTTTTGGAAAAGAAATTAGAGCCCTAAATAAAAAAGATGCTTTAGAAGAATTGTACTCAATTCTTGGGAGTAAACATCACGTGAAAAGAAATCTTATCAAAATCAAACCCAAGGATATTAAAGTGATTACCAATCCAGATGAGATAAAAGATTTTGTTGTAAAAACTTTTACGACTGAAGACGATTTGAAAATTCCCTTCAAAAAGTGAGTAAATTGGCCGAAACACCACAACCTCAAAAAATTTCTAAAGAAGAAATAAATAATCTTATCTATACAGCTCAACAACTCGAACAACAAGCACAACAATATCAAAAGCAAATTGATATACTTAACAGCTATTATACAGAAATACAAAGTGCAGAACAAACCCTAGTCGAGCTTTCTGACTGTAAAGATAAACATAACCTATTAGTTCCCATTGGTGCTGGTTGTTTTATCTATGCTTCAATTCAAGCAGCAGAAAAGGTTATTGTATCAATTGGTGCTCGTGTTCATACAGAAAAAAATCTTCCTGAAGCTATTAAAGGAGTTCAAAAGAAAAAATCAGAAATTGACAATCAACTTTCACAGATAAAATCTAGTTATAATGAAGTTGTAGAACGTTTGAGCGGGATAGATATGCTCCTCAAATCAGTTTAAAAAAACATAGGAGAGGTGTTTTTCTTTTGTTTAACCAACTTAATAAAGGTCTTTCAAATTTCTTTAAGAAAATTACAATCAAAGAATTATCACCAAAGTCTTTTCGAAAACTAGCCATTGAACTTAATGACATACTCATCCAAAATGACGTAGCTGTCAAGACGGCTAAAGCTATATGTAAGAAATTAGAAGATAAACTTATACACAAAGAACACACAAGATTTTCTAGCCCTAAACCACTAATCATTTCGAATCTCAGGGACGTTTTGTTTGAAATAATGGCACCTCCAGAGAATATTGACATTTTAAGATTAGTAAAAGAGAAAAAATCACAAAACAAACCGTTAGTCATAATGTTTATTGGTATAAATGGTGTGGGAAAGACCTTAACAATAGGGAAGATTGGTAAGTATTTACAAGATCATAATTATTCTTCTGTTTTTGCTGCTAGTGACACTTTTCGTGCAGGTAGTATCCAACAACTTCAAGAACATGGAGATAAATTGGGTATCCGTGTTATAGCTCAAGAATATGGCGCTGATGCAGCAGCTGTTGCTTTTGATGCCATTAATCACGCTGAATCAAAAAAAATTGATGTTGTCTTAATAGATACAGCTGGTAGAATTGAAACAAATGTTAATCTTATGGCGGAGTTAGAAAAACTAAAACGAGTTGCTGAGCCAGATTTAATCGTTTTTGTTGGTGACGCTTTAACAGGTAATTCGCTTGTCTCACAAGCAACACTTTTTCATGAAAAGATTGGCATTGATGCTTCAGTTCTGAATAAAATGGACGCAGATGTTAGTGGAGGAGCTGCTGTTTCGATTACAAATATTACAAAAAAACCAATTCTTTTTATCGGAACGGGTCAAAAATATAAAGACATTCAACCTTTCTATCCAGAGAAAATAATCGATCAAATTTTATCTAAAAAATAACCGTTTTCTTTAAAATAAAATCAAAAAATAAAAAATAAAAAAAATAAAAATGAAAAAGAAAAAGAATTAAAAGAATTATCCAAATAGAGCTCCAAGCCCAAGATCTGTATTTTCTTCCTCTTCAGGTTCTTCTTTTTTCTTTTCTTTTGGAGCAGATTTTTCACTTGCGACTGCTACTGGTGCGACTGCTACTGGTGCAGCTGCAGTAACAGCTGTTTTTAAAGCTTCCTCGACATTAACTTCTTTCAAAGCTGCTACGAGTGCTTTAACGCGTGATTCGTCTATCTTTGCGCCAGCTGCTTCAAGGATACCTTTGACCTTTGTTGCAGTGATATTTACTCCAAGTTCGTGTAGAACTAAAGCTGCGTATACATATTCCATATTTTTCACCTATCCAAATAATGATCCTAACCCCAAATCCTCTTCTTTTTCAGGTTCGCTCTTTTCTTCAGGTTGTTCTTTTTTGTTTTCTTTAACTTCCACTTTTTGTTGTACTTGTCGCGTTTGTTTTAGAGATTCATGCACTTTGTCCGATAAAGCACTCGAATCTTTGCTTATGATTAGAGAAGCTACTGAATGTGCTCCTTGCAAAGCTTTCGTTAAAATAAGGGGTAGTGATTTAGTTGTAAGTATTCCAGCATTAACTGAAAGATTTAGAGCTTGCTGATAGACAGCTGAGAGAATTAACGGGAGACTTGCTTTTGTTAAAATTCCAGCATTAACTGAAAGATTTAAAGCTGAACTGTATGCCCATTGAAGGTTTTGTTCATAGACTTCATAATCTAATACTAGTGAATCTCCAAGAATAATTTCACCGTTTTCAAAAGCAACGGAGAATTTTAAACCAGCTTGAAAAGGATATATATTCAACCGTCGCAAGAGAAGAGCAACACTGGTGTTAACACGTTCACCTTCTTTAGTTACAACTGATTCCTCAGAAATTCTAATTTGACCACCTTCAATCCTTGTCTTCAAACCCATCGCCTGTAATTCTGAAATAATGGGTCCTGGAGGTATTCCTGTGTTCATTGGTAATATAACTACATCATTAGGTGCTACTTGTCCTGCTTTCGCGGGTGCAGGGATTTTGTTCTTATCCATGAATGTTGCGAGTTTGAAAGGGTTTGTCTTAGTAAGTAAGAATGCACATGGGCCCTGTATGTGTCCTAAAAGATTTTCAATTCCTGGAATCTTCTTTTGAACAGCTGAAATAGCTTTTCGCATAAAACTATTTTTAGCCATGATTATTTTCGCATCTTTCCTTAAATCGGAACGCATGGATTGTACGACGCTGGCATTTATGTTTTCAATTTTCACTAGTCCAATTATAGGGTAGGACAACAGTTCTTTTGTTAGGTTGTTGACAATTGCTTTTTTCTTATCGGATATTTTTACTTTTATTGTTGTCATATTGTCACTCACCTAATTTTAATTGCGGGTCCCATCGTTGTTTTGATGAACAGAGAACGAATATTAAATTCGCCCTTCTCTAGTTTATTTTCAATAGATCTAACTACCGCTAAAACATTTTCACTGAGATGTTCAAGATCCATATCTGCGTTTCCCACCTTCACGTGAATAACAGGAGCTTGTCTGAGTCTTACTTGCACAATCTGTTTAACATTATCAATAATCGAAGTTATAGATGCAGTTGGTGGAACAGGTTTAGGCATTTTTCCCCTAGGTCCAAGGTATTTTCCCAGGTTTCTACCAATTGTTGGCATCAGGGGGGCACTGGCGATAAAGAAATCATGTTCTTGGGCTATTTTTTTAGCAATCTTTGGGTTACGACTAATATTTTCCAATTCTTCCTTATCAATTACTCTGAATACACCAGATGATTGTGCTTCAACTAGCTGAGCACCCTCTGCAAGAACACAAATCTTCATTTCCTTGGTTAAAGGGCTAGGTAACTTAACCTCAATCTGGAAACGATTAGATGGGTCTTGAAGGTTGACGTCACGAAGATTAATAGCTAAGTCGACAGACTCAGTGAATTTTCGAGAAGGAGACTCACTTTTCATCCTTTTAATAGCTTCAACAAGTTGTTGTTCGTTCATAATATCATCCTCTACCGCTTCCGTTAGATCACTTAATGATCAACGGTCAACGCAGTCAGAACTTAATGTCAGCAAAACAAGGAAACTTTTAAACCTTTTTAAAGACGAGAAAGGATTAAAATCAAAGAAGAGAAAAGAAATTACTAGAAAAGAGAGAAGAGAAAAAGTGTAAAAGCAAAGGTTTACTTAAAATAATAGTACAAATATAGAAAAGAAGTGTTTAAATTAAGTGTACGAAACTAGAAGTTCTTCTAAGCGTGTAAAATCGTTAATTTAGCATTCTTTGATGTAGCAAAAAGTTTGTGTTATACAAAAGAAAATCTCCAGTTCGTATCTCAGCAAAATGCATTAAACCTATTTTCTTCTTTGTATTTACAGACAATAAATTTACAAATAAAAAATGCATTCCCCCTAATCGCTACAATAACAGTAATCGGTGATTTTTTAATAGAATTAGATGTACTATGTTGAGCAAAACGTTTACCAATCTCTTGAAAAACTCATAAATAAAGAGAAATATTTTTAGATTTCAGAACAAAGAGATTATAGATTTGATTTTAATGGGTTTTAAAATTCCAGTATCCAAGTTAATTATTTCAGCCAAAAAAGCTTACGAACATGCTTATGCTCCCTATAGCAATTTCCGTGTAGGTGTAGCGCTTCTATCAAAAAAAGGTAATATTTACACAGGTTGCAACGTTGAATTTGTGGATTATTTAGCTCTTCACGCTGAACTTAATGCCATTGGTTCCGCTGTAAATAGTGGAGAAACAGATATTATTACAGTAGTTGTTTATTCTTCTTGTTCTCCTCCTGTTTTACCTTGTGGGTCTTGCCGTCAAAAACTTCTCGAGTTTTCCAAACTTCATGACCATGATATAACAATTATTGCTGTCAATAATAATGACGAGAAAATGAAGCATCTATTGAGTGATTTACTTCCATCTGGTAACATTCCTGTTGAGAAATAGGTTTTATACTCTGAAAACTGTGCAAGTCTGTTGAAAGGAGCATGGCTATTTTTAACCACTTTTCCCACATTTAAGTTAGTTTTTTATAGCGAAATCTAATAGAAAAAATGATTCAAGAATGACGAGAAGTGGAGTGAGGACGACTGTAAAAGTGAGAGTTAAAACAGACGTAATCACAACACGGAAAAGAAAGAGACTGGAACAGATTACGGGGAGAGATTCGAGAATAATCAAACAGTACCTCAAAGCAATATATCACAATGAAGAGCAACTAGCAACAACAAAGAAGGGTAAAAAGAAGGTTAATAAAGCGAAACTAGACCATCTTACTCTTACCACATATAAGAAGAATAAACTACCCAATCGTCATACAGCTAGACATGATTTGAAAAAGAACTTCCCACGCTGCTCCCAGAACGAACTGCAAGAATGTAGAGATAACGCTGTAGCTATCTATCATAGTCAACAAGCAAAGAATTCAGCACCTGCTAAAGATCCTCAACTAAAAAAAATCCCTCGTATACAGCTATCACATGCCAAAAGGTTTATTCTTACTTGTTCTCCTTCGAATTCCATTGCCCGATGGTGGGTAGGTATAAGAGACTCCTTAGATACAACGAAGAACAAAACCCACATACACGAGAAATTGTGGTTACCTCTAGCTTGTTCACCCTATCATGAATATAAACTAAATCAGGTAAAATTACGGGCGCTTGAAGTGCTCTACTATCCCAAGAAGAAGGAATGGTGGATACATTTCATCTTGCTTAATGTTCCAGAGAAATATTCTTCTTCTCGTCCTCCAGCTGTGCTGGGGATAGACTTAGGAATCAACAAACGTGCAGTAAGTGCACTCTTAACTCCGAAAGGAACAATCAATCGTCATGAGATCAGATTCTGGTCTGATAAGACACGAAAAAAACTATTAAAGGAAACAGAACAAAAAATCGCTAAACTGCAGAAAATTATTGCTAAAACTAGCTTAAGTGTAAGTAAGAAAAACAGTCTTCTACAACAACTTAAATCGCTCAGAAAGAGAAAAAGAACAGAGCATAAATTAACTGACCACACCTATGTCAACAGATTAGTAAAGTATATTCTCTCTGTTGGCAAGAGATATGATCTCTACGTGGTGGTAGGCTTCCCCATTCATATCCGTAAGAACCACTTTAGAGGCAATTTCCACCCTCGTTCCCGTAAAAATGTCCAAAAATGGAATTACAGGAGGGTGGTAGAATTACTCAAATTCAAGCTCTCTTTACAAGGATGGGAGGAGCACAAGATACTAGCAATCGGTGAATCGTGGACCTCTTCTTGCTGTTCGCGTTGTGAATCCTATCACACTATCCGTCCTAACCAACCTACATTCATCTGCCATACCTGTGGATATAACCTTAATGCAGACTTGAATGGAGCGAAAAATATAGCTAAAAGACTGATAAAATACGTTCTGCAACCAAAGTATAACTCCATCAAAGATCAAGTTAGTGGAAAGTTCTTTCCACTCAGTTCTTTTCGTGTCTTCCCTGTCTTAAGCCAATGGCTACAGACGAAGCAGAGTCATCTGCTTACCCCCGGAGCTGGAGTGAGTGCCTAAGGTTCTCAATAACATAGTCTCCAGTAATGAGTCCCGGTGAGGAGATGAACCCCCTCACCTCCGTTAACACTGTGTGTTGGAGGTGTAATCCCAGAGCTTGAAACTACCTAGCTACGCTTAATGTGATGCTATCTTAAACGTTCTTGGGTTGGGAAGAGTCCTCAAAATTGTCTTCAACTTTCCTTCAATTTGGGAGAAGTGGGAAAAATAACTCATGCAAAAATATTAAAGTCATCTATTCAATGTATTTTTGTAACTATTTAATTGTTAAAGTTAATTTATATTTGGAAAGGATTCAGTATGAGTGAAGAAGAAGTCAAGAACTGCTCCAATTGTGGAAGCCCCATGCTAAAACGTCATGATTATCTGCCTGATGATTTTGACTTAAAGGAAGTGAAGGACTTTTGGCTATGTGGCTCTTGTATGCTATATGAGCTCATTAAATAAGAAAATCGCCTATTCTTTCCTTCTTGTAAAAAAAGTATTTTACTCCATTCGTGATGGAGGTATAATATCTGTTCCATGTTTTTCTTTTGCTTCAACAAGTCTTTTTCTTTGTTTTTCGAGTTCTTCGAAGAATTCATTAGGCACATCTTGCTCACTACGGAAAATAGTCTCAATTCGATCTACTTTATCAAGTAATTTTTGAACTCTTATTGAGAATTCAGCTTCGTATCTTTCCCTATTATAGTCTTTATTGAATGCTTCTTTAAACAACTTAACTAAATCCTCGTATTTAGGTATATACCCAATCGGTGTTTTAATTGCATCATATTCACCATGGACTCTTGCTTCAGCCCAAAGGAGCCAGATTTTTTTATCCAAAATAGCATCATAGTATTTGCCGTTTTCGTCTTTGAGGAAGTAATTAGTTGAAAAAATCAGGGGACGATGCTCTTTGTTTACCATTCTGCCAAAATCAAAATGTGCTTCGAGGTATTTTCCAAGTGGGACTACAATGAAATCCAAATTAGCCATTGGTTGATGTGTTCGAACTCCTGCCTTTCCTAGAGTGGCGGATGTCGTTTCTGATTCAACTGAAGCTCCAAGTACTACACCATGGTTCCAACTGAAAGTTTCATAAAAGGGAACGGAAATATCACTATCTCTTCCACCATAGAGTATCCCTGAAACTTTTACACCATCAGGGTTGTGAAGTTTTTCATCACAATTATCCAACTCTTCGATTCTTATTGTGTAACGAGAATTAGGGTGAGCAAACATCAATTCGTTGCCATCATCGTCCTTCTTTCCTGCTTCCCATTCACCAAGTAGAGAAGAAGTCCAATTGATACCTGTTTCAGGAATTTTAGCTTGATCTCCCATACCAAGCCAGTAAGGTCTTCCATCGGTAATTTGAATGTTTGAAAAAATGGTCTCATTGGGAGTAGTTAGTGATTTATATATTTCAGGATCGTCCTCTGGACTAACATCCTTGATAATACCAAAAATACCACTTTCGATATTTACTGCCCTAATCTCTCCATTTTCGTTTATGCGAAGATAGGCTATATCGTCACCAACGATTGAATTACCAGGAACCATTGCTGTTGAAGTTTTTCCACAAGCGCTTGGAAAAGCACCGAGGAAATAGGTTTTTCTTTCTTTTCCTAATGCATGAACAGCTGAAATAAACATGTGTTCTGTAAGCCAATCCTCGTTTACAGCCTTATTAATAGCTAAACGCAAAGCAAGTTTTTTTAGACCTAGACTATTACCTGCATATTGGTTATTCACACTTAATACTCTGTCTTCTTCTAGGTCGATATAGATTCGTCTATCATCAATATTTTTTGTCACGTTCTTGTCAGTTAGTTCACCAGCTGAATGAATTAGGTAGAAGAAATCCTCTGAACCTTCAAGACGCTTAAATTGCTCGTATCCTTTACGGTACAGTAAGTCTTCAGAATGGGCTACATAAGCAGAATCCGTTATCTGTAAAGCTGAAATTGAAAAGCGGGAGTTGGTAGGACCTAAGCAGAAAAAGCGAATGATAGCAATTTTCCCTCTCATGGCACCGTCCATAATCCTTAACACTTCTTCCAACCCCTCATCGCGATCTTTTGTGTTAATATGTGAACCAAACTTTTCTTTTTCAGCTGCAGGGACAAGTAAACGCGTATTTGCTTTATCTCTCGCTTGATCGAAATAAGAGTCATAATGAACTGTGTGACCCTCTTTTTCTAATTTTATTTCCTCTCCTAGATCAATAGATAATTGTCTAACGTAATCTATATCTTCTGGAGAATCATCAATAGCTACAGCTTTATCTGGTTTACAAAGAGAAAGAAATTCTTCAATTACTGCAATCACTTTTTTGTTCTTTAATACTTCTACTTTTTGGACATCTCTGTCATTAAGCCATTTTTCTAATCCCATGAGAGAGATAAAAAATAGTTATTTATTATGTTTATGGATGAACTATGTACTATATTTTTTTATAAAAACTAATTTGAGTGTTGAAACTGAAGAAATACAGTGAAAATAGGTGCTTATTGAACTTATTAACTATCATTAAATAGTTCTTTATTCCATTCATCCACTATTTTAAATAACTCTCTTCGCTTCTCAAGCTCCATATCTAAAGACCAAAAACCCAGCTCTACCAAAGATTTGGTCAATTCCTTTGGTTGTGAAACTGTATAATCTTGGAACTCTTGATTCCATTCAAAGAAAGCTTTTAGTTTAGTGTAAATAGAATAAGGGAGACGATCTTTTAAGCAGTAACAATCATTCCAGTTATAGGAAATAAATTTTAACCTTATTAAATCATCAATACATTTATCGAGATATTTGTCTAATTTCTGGTTGAACATCTAATATTAATTGTAGAGAACTATATTAAATGTAAACAGAAAAAATAAGACATACTAGTGTATAGTAAGAAGTATTCAAAATAATCTTAAGTTCTAGAATGCTTATTAAACCTTTAAATGAGAGCAAGAAAGTTTGATCTTTAACAAAACACTGAACATACAAGTTTTTGCTTTTAATAGTTAGATTCGATAAAGGAAATTAAAGATAAGAGGGTAGAACCCAATTTCTCATGGTTTGTTGATGCTGAAAAAGCAGTTGTTCCAATTTTGTGAAACGATGCTTCCTACACTTCTTTATAGCCATGTATTGAACTGCTGGCGCAAGAGTGTCACCATTTCTAAATTCTCCCACTTGAATAAAGGCCTTCATGAAGATTCTCATCTCCAAAACTTCGATTTTGTGAAGTTGATCTTTATATTTTCTGAGTAAGGGATAAATTTCGTCAAAAAGTTGTAGATCAAGTAATTCTTGAGCTAAAAGCAAATCTGCATAAGTATCTTCAATAAAAGTGGTTTTGTCAGTTCTTATTCTATTATTTAAAATGTCAATACAATTCAGATGTCTTTGTTCATCACTGATATTTTCATCAGTTGTTGTTTTTTCTATCACGAACTCGATTATGTGCTTTACTCTGTTAAGACTAAAATAATTTGTATTCGATAGTTCTTTCAACGTGTGGTCATCTAAATTAGCATTTAAGATGAATTCCGTTAGCAACAAGAAATTACTATAATGGTTCTTACAACCTTCGATTATTTCATCAATTAAATCTTGGGATGTCTCTACGTCAAAGTCTATTTTGCGTGAATATACGTAGAATTTGATTAAATTGAGTGTATGCAAAATCTGACTTTTTGTATTCTTATCAAGGTTCTTAATATAAAATTCTTTTTTAAGTAATTTATCTACTTCATTAATCATTTCAAAGGCTTGGGCGATTTTACCCTGCAAGGCTTTAACAGTAGAAGAATGGGAGTGTAAAATTATAAAATTGCTGAAATAAATGTTTTTTTCGCTAACTGTTTTTAGAATGGCATATGAGTCTGCAAAGGATGTTTCAGCCAAAGATAGGTTTAAGTTTAGTAAATGTGCTAAACCAGTGAAATAATAAACGATTCCTTTGACATCATAGGGCATTTTGTCAAATAAAGATCTATTAGCGAGTATTTTTATGCTAATTTCCAGAGCTTTTTTATTATCGAGTTTTTTAAAATAAATGACACTTAAAATTCCAAGTGTTTGAGCTAAACTTCTGTGAAATTTGTTGTGATAAAAATAAATTAAACACTCCTCAAATATTTGAATGCTTTTAGAATCATGTTCTTCTAACCATTTTTCTATAGCATAAGAATATTTCACAAAATGATAGATATATTTATCACAATCTGTTAATTGGTTCAAAATTTCAAGAGATTTATCCATAGCTTTAACACTTTCTTCTTTATTTCCTTTAATTTTTTCAACATACCACATGTAAGAATAAGCCCATGCTGTACCCTCTTGATAATTTATCTCTTCGGAAATAGTTAGCATTTCATTGATTAGTTGAGAAGCTACTAGAAGTTTATCTTGGAAATTATAAATGACAGGTATTTTTAACCCATAAAGGTTTACTAATGCTTTTTTGTCATCTATAAGTTTACATTTCTCTGTAGTCTGATCAATTAGATCTACAACACCATGAGATCTTTCATTGGATGCAAATAATTGTAAAAATTTAACAGCTGACCAAAGATCCTCACTGTTTTCTATCTCCTCTATCTGTTTTTCCATGTCTTCAAGTGACAAATAAACCACCTTACTCAGTTGACAATATTGTTTTTGTTTTTAAATAGCTATCGTACCACGTTGCAGTTAGATTGCAGTTTTTATATTAGCACACATCTAATTTTACATTGATTTTACAAAAAAAAGAAAAGAAAAATGCTTCCTCAAAGGCTAAGGTTGCCAAAGCGGAGGTGTGATATCTTCGTCTCCATCCTCAGGGTCAAATAGTTTTCTACTCATGATAATCACCTTTTATATAGAAATGAAGATATTAAAGAACACAAGAAAAAAACTGACAGTTAATGTTATCAAGCTATTAAGCACTGTTTTATTCTAAAGAATTCAAAAATAAAAAAGAAAAAGAAAACGCTTCCTCAAGGGCTAAGGTTGCCAAACAGGAGGTAAAATCGCATCATCGCCATCTTCAGGGTCAAACATTGTAATCACTTTTGAGTTTGTTAATCTAAATATGGTCTGAAGATTAAAGAGCAGCACAGAAACTAAGTGACAAATGATGTCATCTAGCTATCAAACAATGTTTTTTCTAAAGAATTCAAAAAAAGAAAAGAAAAGAGAAGAAAGCTTGCTTTCTTACGGTCTCCAAAGTGGAGGTGTGATATCTTCATCACCATCTTCAGGGTCAAACATTGTAATCACTTTTTGAGGTTGTTATTCTAAATATGAGCTAAAGGTTAAAGAATACACAAGAAAACAACTGACATGATAAAGAAAAAGAAATAGTTTTTGGTTATCTATTATTATTCGTTCGATTTTCCTTAAAAGATTTGAGCTTACTTTACTTTGCTCTTATTGCAAAGATAAATTAAAATTATTCATTTAATTTGATTATTTTTTATCTAGATTTCCAATCAAATTCTTTAAATCCCTTTGAACGTTCTTTCATACGCTTTGCAGCTTTATCTTTAACTTTATAGATATTGTCATAGAAAGTATTCATTTGTTCAGCTTTTTCCCTAAATAGTCGCGCTTCTTCCGCTCGTTTCTTAAAATCAAACATGTACTTTAGATATTGGAAAAAGGTCATCTTTTTATCACGTAAGTATTTTCTCAATAAGTAATAAATCGACAAGATTTCAAATATTGCTAGCATAACGTATAAGACAATTAATACCCATTCTTTATCAGGTTTTAAAAAAGAGAAGAAAAAAGCAATTGGGAGATAAGTAGCAGATACAAACATAACTGGAACACCTACAAAGAGGTAGAGAATCTCGTTAAAACCATAAGCAAACTCAGATCCTTTATTAGCTAGAAAATTTAGAAAATAGCGTAAGGATACAAGAATAATGAGAACGATCGTTAAAATACCAGCTAATATCTTGATTAAATAATTGCCATATATAAAAGCGTAAATGATAAAAAAGACAAAAGTTCCTGCAATTGTTAATCGTTGAATTAATTTCTCCCTTCTGAAGATCTTTCTTTTTTCTTTAGAAATAGTTTCTCTGCAATTTATACAAGTATTAAGTAGAGCTAAAGTTAGTTCTCCACAAAGAGGACACGTAATATACTCCATTTTTTCTTCTATAGGGGTATCCACTGAAACTTTTTCCTTCTTATCATCTTGAAGTTCTGAAATTCGTGTAACTGTTTCTTTTAACTGCGTTTTCTGCTGTAATTTTGAAATCATAGCTTTTTTTTGCGGATGGTTTTTTCTTGTGTAAGGTTTGATATCTTTTTCTAGAATGAAAGTACTTATTCTTCTAAAATCGATGATAAGCTTTAAACCCACAATTAACAGAAGCAATGATTCTATTGTACCATTAAACGTAAAAAGAAAAATCTGAAAAACTTCATCATCAGCATAACTAGCTACTCCTCCCAGAAAGGCTATTATGACCGAATAAAAACCAAATATTGGATAGAAAGAACTTCCAACTCTTAGATCAAATATTCGTTTAATTTTCTCAAGTGTTTTGTTCATCTTCCAAAAGCCCATAATTCTACCTAAAACGATAGTTAATCCTACAAAACCAGATACACCAGGCCAACCAAAGACAGCCATATTTAACAATATTGAACCTGAATAGATATAAAACCAAATAGCTGTTTGCTTACCTGTTTTTGTAATATGATCGATGAAATAGATTTCAGTGATATTTCTAATTCCTATAGCAATGAAAATAAGAGCGATAGCAACAAGTAAGAATAAGATATATGCGGTGTACTCCCAGTAAAAAAACCAACTTTGAAAAAATTGATTATAAACATTCAAGAATCCTGCTATAATGATTAAAGCTGAACCAAGAATTACAAAAACAATCTCTCGCTGAATAGGATAATTGTAATCATGCATAGGTCACATTCAACTTCAGTAGATTTTCCATCCTTAAACGCTTATAAACATGATGTTCCCATTTTTAACATGTTTTAGAGTACAAAAAAAACTTAGTAAACTTTCAAACGTTTAACAATTGAAATTAATGAGTGAGGAAGTTGAGCAAGAAATTAAACTCAAGACTGGTTTTTAATTATAGCTAAAGATTAAAGAACAGCGCAAAAAAAGTGAAGGAAAATCTTACCACGTAAATATATGTTGGTGTGGCAAGATATTTTGCTTCTTCTGTGCGCGTTCAAGAAAAAAGTCAAATTCTTCATCCTTGAGAGTTGTAAAGTAAATTTACTTGATTGAAATTATTTTTCAAAAGCAATCTGTTCCAAGAAGAATTAGTTTTTATTGATAAAAGTCGTGATAAGGAATTTGTTGGTTTAACTGAGAATAATATTGGGGAAGAATATGCTGATAGGAAGGTTTACCATGAAGCTATCAAACACTGCTTTTTTCTAAAGTATTAAAAAAATGGGTGAAACAAAAAACCCCCTAAGGAATACAGGAACCCCGAGAAGACAAGAATTTTGCGGATTTGAAAAATAATTCTAGAGGTAATCTCCAAACCACATTTCGAAACTTTCTATGAATTTCTTCTCTGCCGCGTTTACAAGGTAGAGGTCTGTAAAAATTAGTGGAATTGAAATTGCTAACACGAAAATAACCACCATAGAAATCCAAAATGATTCGTAAATCCGTAGATCTAATGCTTGGTAAAATGATACCACACTCAAAACTATTATTAGCGCTGCGCTTACCAATGTTATAATAGCATTAACTAACCAGATCTTTGTTCGGTCTAGCATAAAATTACATGAAATATCTTGATTATCATACTGAATCCGAAGTTTCCCTTTAACAAGGAAGTTTTTTGATGTTACAGCCCAAAGACTGCCTTTTTCGAAGGTAATCATACCTTTGCTAACTATAGGTGTTTTAATGTTATTACTAACAAAAAATCTCTGTAGTTCTTTACCTAAGTCGTCAAATTTTATACCATTAAGTCTATAGAATGACATAAATAATCACTTGTTACATATTAGTAACTCGATAAGGTAGTTATTGAGGTTTAAAATAGTTTTCTCTCATATCTCATAACAAATTGCTCAGAAGAAGGAGAGGTTTGTGAATCAACTATGTAAGATAAACAAAAAGCACTTCCAGAAGAATACAAGAGCCCCGAGAAAACCTATCTTCCAGCAAGAAAGAAAAAGCACAAGGCTTTTACAGACCCCGCGATGGTTTGGGGGATTCATGAAACTTTGAATTTGCTAGTTTTGTTATTTCTTAAATTCTTGGACTAAATTCATAAACAAAATAATTCCTCTTTCTGCACCTTCTTGAATATTTGTAGATCTCATTGGTTTTCTTCCCGGACTTTCAAAACTTGCTCCCCTTGATTTGGTTCCTCTTCCTCTTATTGTTTTACGTTTCATACCTAACATACCAGAAAAAGTTGCATCAGGATAATGTGTAACACTATGTCTAATAGCAGACCATTCAATAATTTTTTCTCTTAATTGTGGTGACATTAATTTCTTTTTCACTGCAATATTCATTAAACCAGAGAGATTAATCAATTTTGAATCAAAATGTTTTTTTCTCCAAAATCTATTGTGTTCTTTTATATATTCAAAAGGAATTTCATTTGTTAAGAAATATTCCATTAATGAAGCTACAATACTTACTACTCCTCTAAAACAATAGTATATATAACAATTCTTTACTTCTCTATAGAGTACTCTATAGAAATATCTCAATTCTTTCATTTCAAAATCGTTTTCTTTAGCAATTCGTTCTAGCCAGTTTGTTCTAATTAATCTGTCTTCAATTCTAGGTTCTGTTTTTCTAAATGTATCAACTTCCTTCTGAAACTTCTGCCAGGCATCCTCAATATCTTTCGTGTATTTTTTCAAACCTTTAGGAAGAGATGCAATATCTAAATTTGTGTTTCTCCATTCAATTTTTGTTTTTTTATCTATTTGAAATACTTCTAACCCCTTACAATGCATTAGAAGACTTATATCCAAACCTTCTAAATTATTATTTTTAAGATTAAATGATTTTAAATATATACAATTCTTCAGAAAATTCATATTTATTTCAGATATTATGTTATTTGATAGGTTTATTTTTTCCAGAAAAATTAGAGTAGCTTGATCATTTGCAGATGGACTTAAATCTATCTTTCTAAGGCAATTATTTGACAAATCTAATGAAACAAGATTTCTACAATATTGCAATGAAATTGTGTCTAATTCGGATATTTGATTATCTGAAAAATTTATGATTTTTAAATTTAAAGCAAATGGCAAGTTGCTTAAATCTATCTCAGATAGTTTATGTTCTTGAAGAGAAATTTCTTTTAAATTAAGCCAATCATCTATTATTAATTCGAATTTTTTCCCATCAAATGTTTTTCCTGTTATAGAACTCTTATTCATTTTTATTCCCTCACGCTTTTCGATTATTTTATCTAATTATAATTACTTCTTTTTAGAAACTTCCAGATTCGTTCTTTAAATTCCTTTTCTAAAGGATTCAAAAATTGAGTGAAATAAAAAAACCCCTAAGGAATACAGGAACCCCGAGAAGACCTATCTTTCAATAAGAAAGAAAAAGGATTGGGAAGCCCGTGAGTAATTCTTTTTTAGATTTATTGAAGATAGGAAGATATTAGAACGGATGGGTTTGACCTATTATTCTCAAATTGGTATATAAGCTCGAAAGAGATTCTAGTTAGGAATCTTAACAGAAGAATTGGTTGCACAAAACATATAATCGATAAAGAGTTTAAGTAAGTGTGATTTAATGAGAAAGAAGATAATAATAATTCTACTAATACTGACATTGGTAATCTACGCATCGAATGTCAATGTACAAAGTGCTGTAGAAGAGAATGATTATGAACCTACTTCACTAGAGTTGACACCGCATGGTCCTATTTCTATTACTTCTGATAGCGATTTCGAAGTTTTTCCAGGAACTGGAACAGCTGAAGATCCTTATCTTATTGAGGGATATAATATTACAACAACTGGTGCCAATGGTATTTATATTAGTAGCACAACGAAATATTTCATTGTTCGTAACTGTTATGTAGATGCTGGTACTTATGGCATTCATATCTATGATGTAGCTGATGGAACAGCAACTTTCATCAACAACACGTGCAACAACAATGAAGATAATGGTATCTATCTTGAGCAGTCTGGTAATTCGACTGTTGCCAACAACACGTGCAACAACAATGGCCACAGCGGTATCTATCTTAAGTGGTTTTCACTTAGTTCTACTGTTACCAACAACACTTGCAGCAACAATAACTATGGCATCGAGCTTTCCTTTTCTGGTGGTTCAACTGTTGCCAACAACACTTGCAGCAACAATAACTATGGCATCAGGCTTTACTCTTCTGATAGTTCTACAGTCATTAACAACACTTTTACTAATTGTGGATTATTAATAAGAGAAGATTCCTTCTTTCCTTCTTATTCCATTGATGCTTCTCTCTCTTATACTGTCGAGAATAATTGGGTGAATGGGAAAAAACTAGGTTTTTACACTAATCTTGACTCTACGATAATTGATGAACCAGTCTATGGTCAATTAATATTAGTCAATTGTACTAATGTTACAGTACGTGACCAAATATTAAATAACGCTACAACCGGTCTAATTCTTAAATTCTGTACATCTTCAGTTATTATTAACAACACTTGCAGTAATAACTTCTGGGGTATCTATCTTTACTCTTCTGATAGTTCTACTGTTGCCAACAACACTTGCAGCAACAACAACTATGGCATCTATCTTTACTCTTCTGATAGTTCTACTGTTGCCAACAACAC
>JAHLWR010000021.1 GCA_019057815.1 Candidatus Heimdallarchaeota archaeon | reverse complement strand
TGAGGGAGGTGCTTGAAAGTGAACAATTAACCCCTCTGCGTCTATTTTAGTTTTTTCCTCTTTTATGCACTCCGCATCCCGTACATCCGTCCAGAAAACGAAGAGATGATCGCTACCAGATCCTCTACTAACTCCTGTTCCATGCTCTTTTCTTCCTTCTTCGCTTCCGCAATCGTCACAATTTCTGTACCAAAACACTGGAAAAACTGCTCAAGATATACAAAATCAAAATGTGTCAACTTATCCCTGTACGTTATTACTAGTTTACTGATACCTCCCCTCGTTATCTTCTTCATCACCTGTACAAGACCTTTTCTCCTACTATTCAGTCCACTGCCAATGTCTTTATGAGTAGATGCAAGATGTAGTCCCTGCATTTTACAATAGTGTACAAGAGTCTCTTCCTGTCTGCTGAGGTCATCTTTCTGGTCATGTGAGGATACCCTAGCATAGCTTACTACTCTGGAACACTTTTGTCGTGCTTCTCTCCTTTTTCTCCTCAGAAGCACTCTCCGTATCTCTGCTAACGCGAACCCCCTATGTCCTCCCTGTGTTCTGAACGCTCTTATGCTCCCTCTCTTCTCCCACCTCCGTACTGTGGTCACGCATACTCTCAGCAGTGCCGCTGTTATAGATATTGGGTACAAAACTTGCATATTTAGCCTTTGTACCAGTTTTCCCTGTAAAACTTTGTCGTATATCTAGATTTTATTACGTTAAATCATGTTGAAGGGAATAGTTGGTCACCCCATATATGGTCATAGTCATGGTGGCTGTTGAAAACAACGACTGGTTTAGTTGTGCATTTTTCCTTATCTAGAAACTTCATTACATCCTTTATAGGATCAGGTCCAAGAAATGTATCACAAATGAAGAGATGATGAGTTGCATTTATCACATAAAGATTAGTTTTGTAAGGTTCATCAAACGTAAACAAATATCCTCTAGAACCTACTTTCTGCACTTTCATTAATATCAAGAAATCATTTTTACAAACACTAATAAAGTTCTTGGATTAAGTTTCAAGATGTTTTGTTCATTCCCTTGATCGTATGAAACAATAAAATCATAGTCACTATCTTTCATTAGTAGGCTTAGTGAGTAATTATTCACTACGTCTAAAATTCGAATTTTTACTCCAAGAATAGTCTCATTTTTTCGAAATCAAAAGTAATAGTAAATGTTCTAAAAAATGTATGTGAAATCAACCCTTCTATCTTGAAACCGAATAAACTACCATGTAAAGGAGAGGGCTCTATGTATGTTCCTCTTACATTCTTCACGCTTTTATTTCCTAAAGCTAGTTCATCAATCAATATTGGAACAGCTTTTACTTGACCAGCACCACCAATTCCTTCCGAAGCTTTACCTAAATCAATAGCAACACCTGCTTCTTCTAAGACTTCTTTTGAAGCTGTAAAACCTCCACCAGCTAATCCAGTATCAACAAAGAAAAGCATTGGGCGTCCTTTATTGATTTTTCCCCAAGCAACTACGATATGTTTACCTGCCATCCAAAAGGGAAAAACAGAGGATTTTGGTTTTAATTGGTTTTCAATCTTTTCAAGATTTTCTTTTGTTTTCTCATGTAGAACTAATTGTCCGTTTGGATAGTCTATAGTTGTAATGAAATGGTAAAAAAGGACTGTTCCTATAACACCACTGATTGGAATGCCAAAAATAGGAGATATATGATCTAGTTTCATAATTCTTACTGGAAGGTTGGATACATGTAAATTGCCTATTTTCAAGGAATCAATAAAACCTTGTATTACAGGAGCTTTTTGACCTCCAGCAAAAGTACCCTCAGTTTCACCAAAGATCCCTAATCTTAATTTCACAGCTGCATCAAAATCAATTATCACTTCATCAGCTCCAGTATCAATAACAAAATTCAAAGGTTCACTATCATTAACAGACAACTTGACTATTGGTAGAGGGTCCGTCATCTCAAATTTTACAATTGCAACTTCACCATCAATGGTAATTTCATATGGTGGTTTTTCGCTTAGTTTTTCCAATTTATCAGCCTCAGGTTCTAATCTAGCTTTTCGATAGAGGAAAGATGCTAAACTAAATTTATCTTGTCGATAATAAGTTTCAGCGAGAAGAAGTTCAGTTTTCTTCATAATTGATTGAGAATCAGGAATTTTTCCAGTTTCACATTTTTCCAGCACTTTAGGTAAATAATGCTCTGCTTCTGTAAATTTATTTGAATATAATGCAATCATTCCTAGCTTACTTAAAGCTCCAACATTATCTTTTTCTAAATCGATTATTTGTTTGTAAATCTTCTCAGCTTTCTCGAAGGAACCATTGAAAAAAATCTTATTGGCTTCTTCAAGCAAACTTTCAGGATCAGAAGAAGTATTAGTCATTAATATTCATCTCTACTTTATTGTATGATATACATTGGGTGATTCTTTATTTCAGTTTTACTTTGTAGGCTTTTCAATCCAAGAATCCACTTTGAAACTTCTTTTTGGTATCTGGGGTATTCGTCTCCAAACTGTTTCAGTGGTTTCGTTTCTTCATATGATGTTATATAATCGTAGAAAATTATAACAATTATCCATTTTGCCGATTCTTTTAAATATGTCAGATGTACACTATTTCTTTAAGAACACTTGAAGGGGAATAAATGACTGAAAATGAAAATGTTAGTATAAATAAAAAGATGGTTATTCTAATCACTCACGGGATGGGAGATCAGAGTAATAAACCAAAATGCTCTAAGAAATATGCTACAAAGTTTGAAAAATCTTATACAAAAATGCAGAAAAAATTTGATAAAAGCTTTAAGAAAATAGCTCGAAAAGAAAATAGAGACGAAAATTACTACTTAAACAAGCTTCACATTGCTCCCGTTCTTTGGGCTGAAGTACTTCAAGAAAAGCAAAACACTCTCAAAAAAAGAATTACCAAATGCAGGTATGGAGTTAATTGTGAAAATAAGAATTTGAAGTATAGGACGATATGGCGAGGTTTACGAAAATTTTTGATAGATTTTCTTTCAGATGCTATTGCTTATTATAAATCAATCAATAGTAGATCAACATATGACAAGATTCAAGCAAAGTTCTTGGAAACACTTCAGAAACTCGTTAGAGAGGAAGATGGTGTAAAAAAAGATTCACCTCTTTGTATAATCGCTCATAGTATGGGGAGTGTTGTTGTAGATAACCTTATCTTTGATCTGCAAACCGATTTACCAGGAAATTGGGGAAATAATATAATTGAACCTAAATATGATTTAGACAACGCAAAAACTCTTGAGTTTTATTACACTATGGGGAATCCTTTAGCACTCTGGACATCTAGAAGGGATAAACCTGATTTTGGAGATATTATCGAGGTGAAGAAATGGGTGAACTTCTATAGTAAAAATGATGTGATAGCAAGTCCTTTAGGTAATTTGAATGAATGTTATAGATTGGCTAGATGTAATGCTGAAGGTAAAAAACTTCAAATTCACAACCAAGAAGACTATGATAAATGTAAAGCTGTTACGACAAATGATGGAATTACAACAAAACTTGTTGATAAGAGAGTAAGACCGGGAGGACTGTTCACTTCCTGGAATTTCTTGTGCCATAACAAATATTGGACTTGTAAAAAAGTTATCAAAACAATAGTGAAAGATATAACAGAGTATATAAAGGAGGATATTCCTTAGAATAAAGCTACACTGAAAACTCTTCATTCATTTTTGTTTAGATTTAAAAGAAAAAAGAAAAAAAGGAAAAAAATTGGAAGAATTAATTAGTTTTTGGTTTTCTTCTTAAAGCGAAAGCAATCATACTAACAATCACTAGTGCACTGATGGCTGTTACAATCAAGTAACCATTTCTAGATAGTATGGGAAGCGCGATCCCAATACTTATACCTAATGTATCTAGTAAAATGTTAGACATACCTATTTTTGGATCATGGATGATTTCTTGTCCTCGTGGATAGTTCAAGTAGAGTTTTTGTTCTTCATTTTCTATTTCAAGTGGAGTTGCTTTTACTACTACTGGTTCAACATTACCATCCCAATCTTCTATAGTTGCTGTTTCAACCCATGAAAAGAATCCTTCAGCATCCCCTTTTGAGATTCCAATTTCTTTTTCATTAGTTGCCCATCCATGTTCTTCGTCTTCTGTTAGGTCATTTTCTTGATATGTTAGGCCATCTCCTTCGTCTGCTGTTGATTCTAGCATGATTTTCAATGCTAAGTCAGAATTATCATCTAAGTATGGGAAGTCGTGAATACCAACATCAATCTTTATTTGGGTTGGAGCTACAATTACACCATCTATTAAAGCAAATTCTGTTGCGAAATAAATCGAACTTGTGAAAACACCATCTGTAGTAGAGATATCTATTGTATGGATTGGTGTATTTCCAGTGTCATTGACTGCATATACCATTGGGAGAAAATCAAATTCATATATTTGTATTTCAGTATCCAGCGACGCATTATAGAATCCATCAGCTGTTGTGTCTAAGTATTCAACGATCTCTTGTATTTTGACTTTAAATTCCAATTCAAATTCAGTACTTTCGGTATCATCGTTATATTCAAGCTTAAAGGTTAGTCCTTCGTCTTCAGTTTTTACTTTAATACTGAATTCGTTCTTCACTTCACCTGTTTTAAGTTGAGATTCAATTCGGACTTCTGTGTCACTAACATCTACATGAAGTTCTCGTTCATTTAACTCTTCTTCCTCGTCGCCTACACCATCGTCATCGTCATCTATAAAATCGGTAAGATCATCGGCATCATCAGCTGCTACAGGTATAAGTACAATAGCAGAGAAGAATAGTATAATGAACATGCTACCTATCAGGAGTTTCTTTTTATGCAAAGTTTTCATTTTTGACATAGTTTGTTCACCCTATTTGTGGTAAGTATACTTTAGTAATCACCTATATATATCACTTTTCTTATAGCCTATTAGAGTTTCACTTACACTATTAAATAGTTTTTCTTACAGTTTTGTGTAGCTCTAGTTACACACTTGTGTAGATTTGTTCTTAGAGACGCTTAAGAGTGCCTTTTTTTGGGGGTTAACTTATTAGGACGAAAATTGTAATCATGATTTGAATATAACTTACAAACATAGCTGAAATAGCTGCTCTTTCGATTGACATTTTTTTCAATACACCTAAAGATGTAGCAAGAACCATAAAAGTCCAAACTTGGAATATCCCATGCATTATTAATAACACAATCGCTGGGAGAACAACAACTGAAGCGGTAAAAAGACCAATAAACCATAAAATGACAAAGAATAGAAAAATTGGTAGAAAGACAATACTTGAAACACTTATTAAATGAATACTTTTCCTTTTCTTCTTGAAAACAAACCTTGCTATTAATTCTGTTACTCCTCCCAGAAATAGCCAACTTGCAACTATGCTTAGATAATAAAAAAACAGATTTGTTTCATAATATATTGTAAAATTACCTATTAGAAGAATACTTTGATTACTAGCAAGATAGCCACTAATAACAGCAATTATAAGAAATTCCACTAAAGTTCTTAGAGGTTTTTCTGAAAAATAGCTTATTACAGGCTTTAAACTAATACCATAGAAGGTCAATATTTTCTTCTCTTGTAGCCCACTTAGCTTTTGAATATCATCAATCTCACTAGCTCTTAAAATCGCAATTGCTTTTTGTCCTTGTTCAGTCAATATGTATTTTTTATCATCAGTTTGGTCCACAAACTTGTTCATTTTCTTAATATGATGGTAAAGAGGTCCTGCCTTGATATCCAATAATTCGACAAGGTTGGTGTACGATACTTCCTTTTTATCTGCTATTTCTTCGAAAATCTTACGTCTAACAGGATGAGATAGAGCTTCGAATATTGCAGATTGAAGTTTAGTATCGTCTGTCATCGCTAGATGATATGATAAGCCGATTAGACTATATATTTCTATCTCAAGATAAAAATTACAAAATCTTCTACTTTGCATATTATTTATTAACAAGCAGATAAAACATTGTTCAAAAAATAATAAACTGAAATTAGAGGATTACAATTGGGTAAACATAAATTTTCTACCCTCATAGTATTAGGTTTGTTAATTGCGTCTATTATTGCTCTTGATGTTTACCGTCAATATCAATTTGGATCTGAAAAGGGTGAAATTGTATTAAATATTCTATATACAAGTGAAAAGAAAGGGTGGATAAATTCTATTGCGCCTGAATTTCCTGAATGGTTTTCAAATCGAAATCCAGATAAAAAGGTACGTTTACGATTTGAGATTCAGGGAACTAGAACAACAATGCTATCAATACTTTCAGGTGAAAGTAAGCCTACGATTTGGAGTCCTGCAGCATCAGTATGGATTCCTTTGTTTGATTGGGAATGGGAGAATAAGTTTGGAGAGTCAATCTTAAACTATGATCAAATAAAATCTCTAGTAGCATCCCCAATTGTTATAGGAACATGGGAAAGCTTTCAAGAAGAAAACAATTTTACTTCATGGCAAGATCTCCACACTTTAGCAGATACCAATCTTAAGCTTGCTCATACTTCCGCCCAAGAATCAAATTCTGGTTTTATGGCTGTTTTACTAGAAGTTTCTGCAGCTTGTGGTAAACCTCCAGATCAGATACTTTTACCAGATCTAGAAAACATTACAATTCAAAGCTGGTTAGAGAAAGTTGAATCTAAAGCCGTTCTTTACGGTACATCAACAGGATTTTTAGCAAAACAAGCAGTTCAACTGGGACCTTCTGCGATTAATGTGGTAATATTGTATGAAAATCTTATAATTGAAACAGCTAGGGATGGTGAAGCTTTCGCAAAATGGGGTGAAAATCTTATAGCTGTTTATCCAGAAGAAGGAACGCTTTGGAGTGACCACCCTATCGCAATCTTAAATGCTTCCTGGGTTTCACCCGAAGAAGCTTTTGCAGCATCAGAATTTGAGAAATACCTTCTAAGTAAAGAAGTACAGCTTCAAGCAGTACCTTTCGGTTTTCGTCCAGGAAATGAGACACTAGTAAATGATACCGATATTATTAATGAGATGCAACAGGTTTTCAAATCAGAGAGTGGAGTTTCATTAAATTTAACCATTCCTAAATTTAATACTCCAACGGATGGAGAGCTATTAGACAGAATTCCTGATTTATGGTTAAAAACACGAGCCACTACGCTCGAAAGGGATGAAGACGCTGAATACTGGCAAGTAGGACTGGAACTTAGTACTATTTTGCAATTAACTCTTGGAACCTTGATAATTCTAGCTGTTTTCAGAAAAAGAGGGAGGGTGAGAAAATGACTGTTGAAAAACGGAAATTGGATATCGAGTTAAAACTTAGACGAACGCTCCTTGCTGCTGAAAGTTGGTTATCTAAAAAAACAGTTCTTTCAATAGGTAAAATACTTACAGTTACTATTTTTATCTTAATTGTCTTAGGTCCAATCTTATATCTCTTATTACAAATCATAGTCAATTGGAAAGAGATTCAGACATCCGTTTTCAACGACCCCATACTTGGAAATGAAACCTTTACCATAATGTTAAAATCAATAGGTCTTTCACTTAAAATTGCTGCAATTGTTACCGTTTTTGATATTATTGTAGGTGTTCCTATTGCTTGGATATTAGCTAGATATAATTTCAAAGGCAAGAATATTCTCGATACTTTAGTCGACATGCCCATGGCTGTTCCAACGAGTGCTTTAGGGTTTTCCATTTATCTTTTCTGGGGAACGAACAATGGAATATCAAGATTATACAATTCTCAAGTAGGATTTACTTCTCAAGGGACTATGCTTATAATCCTTGCACATGTTGCATTTACTTTTCCATATGTTACAAGGTCGATTAAGGGAATAATTATGGATTTAGACCTGAAACTAGAAAAAGCATCAAGAACTCTGGGTGCACCTCCTTTTACGATAGCAAGAATGATATCACTCCCAATGGTAAAAGAAGGGTTGCTAGCAGGAACTATTTTAGCTTTTACAAGATCTTTAGGTGAAACAGGAGCAACTTTAATTGTTAGTGGTGTTTATCAAACGGCCCCTGTTG
Source organism: Candidatus Heimdallarchaeota archaeon (assembly GCA_019057815.1). GTDB lineage: Archaea > Asgardarchaeota > Heimdallarchaeia > Heimdallarchaeales > Heimdallarchaeaceae > 18H4-34. Next base: position 60,560 of record JAHLWR010000021.1, on the reverse strand, counting down.
TAATTGTTAGCTGGATGAAAGGATTAAAAATACCTACAACAGCCTTTTTGGCGTTTATATTAATAATTATTAGTTTGCTATTGTTAACATCAGTCAGAATATTTGCTCGAAAAGTAGGATTACCTTGGAATAAAGTATTTCCACGTTTTGAAAGAAAATTAAGTTCTAAGAAAGTGGCTAGAACAAGAAACGGTGTTTCATTGCTCTTATTCTTTGTATTTGTTTTCATACCCGCATTATTTGTTATTCTCTTTCTATTCCAATGGTGGAATAAATCCCCTTTTTCAGGTGACCCTCAAGCAGGAATGATTTACCAAGTTTTTCAAGCTCCTGACCGGAAATTAGCAGATATAACTCAAGCGCTGGTAACATCGCTTGAAATCGCATTAATTGTTACAATCATTACGATAATTATAGCTACCCCTATGGCTCTTTTAATTTCGAAAATGAAAAATCAGAAGTTAAAAGGATTCTTGGACACATTAGTAGATATACCACTAGTAATCCCTAGTTCAGCTCTGGGATTTAGTATTTTCTTCCTATGGGGCTCGAATGGAATGCATATACTATCCCCAGGTTTTATGATGATGATTATAGCTCATGTTTCATTCACATATGCGTATTGTGTACGTCCATTAATCGGATCATTTGACGCTATACCCACAATGTATGATGAAGCATCTTCAGTTTTTGGAGCTTCAAAAATAACAACATTCAGAACAGTAACGATGCCATTTTTGAGAAATGGTCTTATTGCAGCTGCTATTATGACTTTTACTAGGTCGATGAGTGAAACAGGAGCGACTATTATCTGTATGGGTACTGAAAGAACCATTCCTGTTCTACTAGTAGATTTTTTTGAAGCATCAACATTTCCGGCAGCAGCGTTTGCAGCAACAATTTTAATTGTGATTTCCTTTATTTTGCTAATAGTACTTAGATTTGTTACAAGGAGGACAAAAAATGAGTGAGATACACTTCCAACATGTAACAAAGATTTTTGGCCGTAAAGTTGAAGCTGTAAAAGATCTAAGCTTTATCATTGAAGATGGAGAATATATCTCTCTAATAGGTCCATCAGGGTGTGGGAAAACAACTACACTACGGTTACTTGCTGGAACAATTTTGCCAACGAGAGGAAGAATATTCTTTGATAATACTGCAATGGAAAATATTAGTATCCAAGATAGAAATATAGGGTTTGTTTTCCAGCATTTTGCTATATTTCCTCACATGAGCATTTGGGAAAATGTAGCATATGGTCCATCTGTAAGAGGGAAGAGCAAAAAAGATATAGAGCATCTTGTTGAAAAAGCTCTCAAATCCTTGCAATTAAGTGATAAAGCTGAACTTTATCCAATATCACTTTCCGCTCCAGATTGGCAAAAAACTGCACTTGCTAGAGTGTTAGCTTCTGAATCACGAATTTTGCTTTTAGATGAACCACTTGGTGCATTGGATCAAAAGATACGAGAAGAGTTTCAGGTATTTTTAAGAAATCTTGTTAAAAAGGAAAGATTGACAGCTATTCATGTTACTCATGACCAAGCTGAAGCACTAACAATTAGTGATAGAGTAGTTGTAATGAACAAAGGGCAATTAGTGCAAATTGGAGCACCGACTGACTTAATCTTTACACCCAGTAATATTTTTACATCATTCTTTGTAGGAGAATCAGATTTCTTAGTAGGTGTAGTTGTTGATGATAGAGAAAAATATTCTGAAGTAAAAGTTGGAAACAATATTATCAAAGTTAGTAATATGGGTATTGAAAGAGGTAAACGTGTTGTTGTAGCAATTCGAAGAGAATTCTTTCAAATTGAGAAAGTTTCTGTTGAAGACAAAACAAGACAAGATTCAAAGCACAACAGCTTACCAGGTGTAGTAATTCAAGAGCAATTCCTAGGGTTACTTAAAAGAATCAAAATCAAACTTGAAAACCAGCAGATTATTGAAGCAAAAATTCATGCTAAAAACCCTATACATTTTAAGGAACACGATAATGTAAGAGTGATTATAGATCCAGATTCAGCAAGAAGCTTTAGCTATCCTAAAGAGGGGATAGTATCCGCTTTAGAGATGTGATCGTATGGTTAAAGTAAAATTGAAAGATGTAACAAAGTACTTTGGTAAAGATAGAGGAGTAGAAAATATCAATCTTTCAATAGATGATGGTGAATATTTAGCCGTGCTAGGGGTTACAGGAGCTGGAAAAACAACAACTTTGTATTTAATTGCTGGACTTCTTTCTCCTTCCAATGGTTGTATCTTATTTGATGATAAAGATGTAACAAAACTTCCTGCTGAAGATCGAAATGTTGGTTTTGTGTTTGAAGAATACAACTTATTTCCAAGAATGAACGTCGAATCAAATGTTCTGTTTGGACCTATTGTTAAGGCTCTAGATTTAACAGACTCAAGACAGATTGCAAGAGAAATGTTTTCTCTCCTAAACATAGTGGGAAAAGAGCAAAACTTTCCTGATGAGATTAGTGGAGGGCAGAAACAACGTGTAGCTTTAGCTCGCGCAATAGTTTCCAATGCTAATTTGTTGGTAATGGATGACCCCCTTAGAGCACTAGATGCTAAAATAAGGGAGATACTTCAAGTAGAGTTACGCAAGCTAGTCAAGGATTTGGGTTTAACTTGTATTCATGCTACGCACGATACTCATGAAGCAATGAGAGTAGCGGATAGAATAGCAGTTTTCAAAGATGGAGAGATAGTTCAAATTGGAACCCCAGAAGAGGTGTACAATCATCCAATATCGCTTTATGTTGCCAATTTCTTAGGAGAATCTTCACAAATAGAAGGAGAAATTGTAATAGAGAATAATGAGAGTTTTCTGAAAAATTCAAGCGGATTAAGACTGAAGATTGATACAAACTTGAAGACAGGAACGAAAGCTATAGCTCTTGTTCCAGCTGAGTTAGTTAATGTTTTTGACATTTCAGAGAAAGATAAAATTAATTATGATAATGTTATTGATGCTCAAATAATTAGCTCAAAATGTATAGGGGAATTTTACGAGATTGATATAAAAATGCATGATTTAACAATAAAATCTAAAGAACTTATAGGGCGCAAAATACCTTTAAAAGAAAGAAGCAAAATCGTATGTGGAATAGATAAGGATGATTTTAGAATATTTCCTATTGAGGAGGAAGAAAGCAATGACCAAGAAAAGACAACTAAAATATAATATTAATACCAATAATAATATTGAAAAGAGATTAACTGAATTTAAAGGGATGTATATATATGAATTCAAAAGAAATGAAACATTGGTTAAGTAGAAGAAGAGAATCGCGCATTCTAGATAGAGTTAGGGAACACCTTATTCATGTTAACAGCTGTATCGCAAAATCAAAAGATTTTTACAAATTCTGGACAGCAAAGGATGAAAAAGCAGCTGAAAACATGTATGAAATAATTCATCAAGAAGAAAAAACAGCTGACAAAGTGGAAATTGAAATAGTTCAAATGCTCTCTTCAGGGAAAACTCCTGTATACGTAAGAGCTGATTTGCTTGCTTTTGTAAGAAAAGCAGATAAAGCAGCTGGAAGTATAAAAAGAGGAACGAGTAATTTACTACTGTTAATTAACCACACTTTCCCAGAAGGAATCATTGCAGAATTGGAAGCAATTATTGACTTGTTAACTGAAGAGATGAACGCATTTGTCAAAGTATTTGACGGTATGTTTAAGGTAGAACATTCAGTTCTTGTCAACTATATCCAAAAAGTAGATGAGATTGAGTCTAAAATTGACCAAAACTACAAGAAACTTAAATATGAAATAGCCTATTCAACTGAAGAAGTTCCAGCAGGAGCGCTTATTATACTTGACCATGCAATTAAAGATATAGAAGAATGTTCAGATTTAATAGAAGATTGTGCAGAAATGATCAGTAGCATAGTTTTATTGTGAAAGAAGCTCCTCAAATATCTGTTTAATCTTGTAAGTGGTGACAATCATTGATTTTCACTAGTTTGAAGTTTCCAGATTCTTTTAGAACAATATGTGAGATAGAGCATGCTAATTTTTTCCCATTTTTCCCATATTTCTGTTAGCTTTTTATAGGAAAATCTAATAAAAGTACTGTCTTAAGCCAATGGCTAGAGACAAAGTAGAGTCATCTACTTACACCCGGAGCTGGAGTGAGAGCCTAAGGTTCTCAATAACATAGTCTTCAGTAATGAGTCCCGGAGAGGAGATGAACCCTCTCACCTCCGCTAACACTGTGTGTTGGAGGTGTAATCCCAGAGCTTGAAGCTCCCCCTACGCTACTGCTTGATGCGATGCGACCTTAAACGTTCTTGGGTTGGGAAGAGTCCTCAAAATTATTCGTCACTACCCTTAAGTGGGAAAAGTGGGAAAAATAACTCATGTTTCAATCCAAGTTCAGATAGAGGTATATGCACTCTTCCTCTGAATTTATGTTCTCCCACATTAAAGGCGGTTTCCCCGTGTCGGATGATAAAGATATTCATGTTCTTGACCAAAAGAACCTGCAACACATATAATTAAAAGGCTATTCTTGTATCCATTGCTCATATTTGATAGCCTTTCATATGTATTCCTTCTTTAAAAAAGTATATTTTCCTAGGTTCTAAGTTTTGCCATTTTTCGTGAACTGAAATAGGTTCAGATGATATCAATGTAAAGGTAACAGGTTTATCCTTGCATTTGATGGTTAACTTGAAATCAGTATCTTCACAAATAACGTCATTAGTATGAGGTGGCTTTAACACAAGATAATTCAAGGATTTATAACCTGAATAATAAACAAAAACCGTTTTTCCTTCTGTTAAAAGGAAGTTTACACCACCTTGTTTAGCTAACTCATTGGCAATTTTCTCTATTATTTTAGCTTTAGCAGCATCATTTCTCAATTGTCTATGTTTGTGTAGTTCTTCTAATATCATGCAAAAAGCTTCTTCTGAATCAGTATCCCCAAATGGCTTGTATTTCTCCAAGAGTTCTACAGTTCTATACATTCTCAGATGACCAGAATGAGCAAAAACGTACTCATTATCAAATAGTTCACGAACAAAAGGGTGTGTATTTTCGAGTTTTTTAACACCTAATGAAGCGTACCTAATATGAGAAACAAAAGTCTTTGCTTTAAAATGATGAGTATTTAATAAACCTTGCTCGATTATGTTTCCTTCATTTTCTATCAACTTTTTCCATACTGTCCAGTTATTGGAATCATGATAAGCATAACCTAAACCATCAGGTAGCTTATCTTTAGCTAGAGACGATTTATACACAAAATCAAAATCAAGGGCTATATTACTGTTGAAGCCGAGTAGTTGTGTCAATTTTAACAATTTATGTACAACCTTATTTCATAAAAACTTTGACTAAAAAACAGAAAAATTCATTTTGACTCTTTTTCTTTAGAGGGAAATAAAAGCTCTTTCTCAGGCCAAATATCAATAAGTTGACAAACACCTAGAATATGTGAACATATGCCACGATGGCTAAAAAAAGGACAATTACACTCATACAATCCTTTATTGTATCGGACCCAATATTTACCATATTTAGAGGAAAGGACCATATACTTGAAGGAAATCACGTTCCCAGATTTGTCTTTTGTCTCATTTATCTGTTGAATTCTTTTTTTATGTCTTAAATATTTGTGGCTTATTTTGTACTTGTTCCTAACAAGTCGATCCTTTTCAATCCATTCTTTTATCCATTCAGGCATAGTTGTATTCATTATTAACCGCAGCTAAGGAGTTTTTTGATTTATAAAGATAAGTGAAATCACTTGTATTCTGATTACAAATAAACTATAGGTTTTTATTTATTTGCGCAACACCCCTCATAATCCATTATTAAAGTGTGAAAACAATGCAAACAATACAAGAAATTACATTAGAGCTGTGGGATAACCTAAATTGTGCACGTTCAGCAGCTTGTGGAATATTACGGTATTACGGTTTTGAACAAGAATGTAACACTTTGAGTAAAGCACTTATACCATTCGGTGGCGGTATTGGAGAGCGTTCAATATGTGGATCAGTTACTGGTGTATTATCCGCTTTAAGTGTAGTTTATACAAAAAAAGGTTATAAAGAAGATAAGATTGCTGAAATAGCCAAATCATTCAAGGAAAAATTTTCCCAAGAATTTAAAACACTCTATTGTAGAGAGATACTTAAAGAATTCACCTTTCCTGATGGAACAATAGATGCAGATAACCCCAAAAGGAAAGAGAAATGTACAAAAACTGTTTTACATGCTGTTACTGTAGCAAAAACACTCATAGATTCAATGAATTTAGAAATGTAAAATATACCTACCACATATTAACAGCTTTGGTTTTTAAAGCTAAATATAGCAAAAAAATAATAATGTCCTCAGTTTTTGTAAAGACATGAGATATAATCCAAACATAAAATTACGCTCAATTTCGGATATAACTGACGAACAAGTTAGAGAAAAAATAAAAGAACTTTCACAGCAACCACATGTTTTAGGAATTCAATTTAATGGGAGTAGAGCGACTGGTTTTAATAAACCTGATTCTGATTGGGATGGATTTGTCTACGTTACAGATGAATATTACAGCTCTCTTGAAATAAAGGATATTTGGAAATTAGATGTAGATGAAACTGTTGAGCCAAAAAAACTGCTTTTTGATTATTTACTTATATGTGACAAGTGGTTAAAACAGAAAGTTGATTCTCCATTAGATATTGAACACTTTGCTTTTGTTGAAGCCATTACGATTTACGACCCAACAGGTAAACTGGAAGAATGGACACAGAAACTTGCTAGATATCCTGAGGAAGAACATGAAACAAGACTTAAAGTGAAATTTCTACAGTTTTTAGAAGCTAAAGGGTACGGAAAGCATGCAGAGATGAGAGGAGCTAAAATTGATTCAAAACTAAACTATTATCGTGCTGTTGTTAGTGCAGTTAATCTATGGTTCACCACAAGAAAAAGCTGGGTTCCGCCATTTAAATGGTGGACAGAGCACGCAAAACATCTTGGAATGGATGACGAAACATATCTACTGTTTGAAAGAGTATTAGATAATCCAACTTTAGAAAATTTAGATGAAATTGGAAAAAAAATGTCAAAAGAAATTGTTGAACAAGGTTACGAATTTCCAAAAGACATTATGAACACATTTCTGGAATTTTATCATACATCAGCACCAGAAAAAAATTATCTTCACTCACTTCTATGATATTTCTTTTCTCAATTTTTATAGAATTATGTAGAAGAAAAAAGAGAGAGATTTTAGGATTGATCTAAAGCAAAAACATCTCCTGTACTAGTATCTAGAATGAAGCTGAATTTATTATCCTTTAAGAGGTAATCTGGTGATGTATATGATTCACCAGAACCAGGAAGCTCAATATCTCCAGTACTTGTATGTGCTGTGAATTTATAACCGATATCCTCATTAAAGATAAAATCCACTACGACGTCACCAGTACTTGTTTTTAAATCGAAATTTGCAGTGAATATTAGTGAGAGTATATTGTTTTGGTTAATTGTCACCTTAACTGAACCGGTGCTTGTTCTAACATTCCAGTATGTATCACCAGTAAAAAAGATGTCAGTGAAACTTACAGAAACTGAACCGGTGCTAGTTGTTATACTTATTTCTGCATCAGTTAGTGTAGTATTTGTACCTAGTTGTACTGTAACTCTACCTGTATCTGAATCGATATAGAGATCATCTATTTTTGTATTTAGAGATTCATCAAAATCAAAATCTACAATGCCTGTATCAGTTTCAATAAAAACATCTGAAAGTGTTATATTTTCAGCACCATCGCTATCCACGAATATTGAACCAGTATTACTTTGTAGAGAAAATTGTGTCAGGTAAACATCATTTATTCCATCAAAAGAAGTAGAAATTGATCCTGTGCTCGCTTTAATGTCAAAGTTCACTTTAGCTATCGGGTTGATTTTAATATCTATATCATATTTAAACTGGTCATCTCTCCAGAAAAATCCCCAACCATAGAAAGGACCTGAAATAAATTCTATTATCAGCTTGTCTGTTTCATTTACCATTGAAAAGATGTTTGCAGATGAAATTAATGTGTCCTTTTTTCCATAAACACTTAATGTCGATTCAAAAAGACCTGTCATTGTATCGTCATAGATTACATCTATAGACCCAACGCTGTTATCAATAATGAGATCCACGTTAACTACATCTGTTGATTCGACTTCAAAGGGTATAGAACCTAATAACTCAACATTACTTATTCCTACTAGAGTCATTATAATAAATGGAATTGTTAATAGAGCTATAATCCCAAAAACCAAAGGAATCACTCTATGTCTTCTTCTTCGCCTTCTGTGAAAGTAATCTGAATCACCTACAAATTCTTTTGGTTTATCTGATTGTACAAAATCATCTGATTTAGTAACCATCTCAGTTTCTTTTTGTTCAAATTTTCCTATTTTTTTTCCACAACTGTTGCAAAAATCTGAACCTTCAACTAAACTTTTTCCGCAATATATGCAAAAATTCTTACTCATAATATAACATCTCGTTTTCTAATGTTACAATTTAATACTTTTAGTATTATTTAAAGTAATGCAATTAATTAAAAATTATTAGTAGATTTTCAAATTAATAATAATAAACATATCGCAAACTAGCGCTTTTCTCTGATTAGTTTACGAGTTTTTTCTTTTGGAGGTTCAGGAAGTTCTTCTGCTGATGTTTTCCTTTGCTCGAGCTCTACTTTCTCGATAAAAGCCTTAGTGACTTTGAAATCCTTAAGCATTTTCTCTATTTCTTCTCTTGATTTCTTACGGTATTCACCCCAATCTTCAGAGTAAATCCCATGTTTCTTTGCTAGGTTTACTTCCCAATTATCTAAAGTGCTAACAGCATTAGTGATTGCAACTTTATTCAGAATGTAGACACAATTATCAATTATTTTCCATACTAGGATGCGATGTTCATGAGAGATTCTGGGTTTGTCAGAGACTTGGAGTAATCGACATACTAGGTCTAACAGAGCTCTCTTTAGTGCGCCAAGGCTTTCATCATCAAATTCTTTAGATATTTTTGTTGCGAGGATATTTGTTTCAGAAAGTGTTCTCATTAGTTGCCCTTCTAACAACGCTGTACTCCTCTCAAAAGATCTTCTTTCAAATTTCTTCACAAGACTCTGAAGGACTCTTACAGACCTGTTTACATTTACATCTGTTTGTTTTTGAAAATAGTTTAATATCCTTTTACTAATGAAAGTGCTCTCTTTAACGAATTTATCTGAAAACTTCTGTGAACTTAATTTGTTCAAAGCTGTCTCGACAGTAGTAATTAATTCAGGGGTTTTGTCTTCAAATTTCATAAGATAGTAGCAAATTTCAATCTGTTTATAGTAAGGAGCATCTGTGAGATTCTTCTTCAGGAAATCAATTATTAATTCTCTTGTTCTACTATCAACTAAATCCAAGGAGTTAGTTAAATCTAGAAGATAGAGGAAACGAATCATATTACTGATATCAATGTCAAACGCATATTCACTTTTTTGCAGAATTTCGACAACTATTCCTTTAAGTATTCTACTATTAGAGGCACTTTTAGAACCTATTAAAGCCCAAAGCTCAGTGAATAGAGCTAACTGATCAATTTGATTAGATTCTCTGTCAAAGTGTTCAAGAAACCTTTTTACTAACGCATCTTCAGCCATATACGCTTGTTGAACAGGAACATAGCGAATTAAGGAACCACCGAATTTTTGCGAATAATGATCATCATCTATATACTCTCTAATAGTATTTTCTGCTGTTTTTTCACCTAAAATAAACTGTTCAAATAATTTATTATTCATTTCTCTTGGAACATCAGATCCACTTAAAAAGGCTTCATAGTGAATGCTTGCTGTCAACTTAGTCAGTAAACCCTCTATATTTTCCATTTTGTCTAACAAAATATCATGCTCAGAGGATAGTTTTTGAATCCCTTTCAATATCAGAAAATCAATTTCTTTCTTTTTAATACCATAAGAAAGTAATTCTTCTTGGAGAATTGCTCTAAATTGTTCAAGATCTTTGAAAGTTACGCCTTCTTTTTCGATATCGACTTTATGCTTCTTTTTGAATTTCTGTTTTATACGCTTCATTAGGAATTCTGCTGCTACTTTTCCTCCTAAACTCTTAGCTGTTTCAAGCAAGATAGCAGTAATTAGAGAACCTAGTGGAACAGAGAGAAACATGATATCCAAAGGAATCTATCAACCATCAAATATAAATTCATTCTTATTCTCAATGCAAAGATCAATAATTCTACACTACTTGGATTAGAAATCAGTTAAGCTCTTGAAGAACTGGTTTCTTAAGAATTTTAAACTTTCTCAAAACGTGCTTTTTGTTTAGAAATTCGTTTCAGAATTTTAGCTCTCTTCTTTAACATCTCATCTGCAGCAATTTTCTTACCTTGGTCAAACAAATTTTGAGCTTTTCTTTCGTATTCTTTTGCTAGGGCTTCTAAATCTTCTAATTCTTTAATCTTTATTTTTATATACCCTTCAAAGTGACCCATGTTATCACAATCACCATATTAATTCCAGTTATCTTTTATTAAGTAGAGAGTACCCAAAATATGGCAATATATACATTCATTTAGTATTTCTAATACTTTTTCATCTGATATTAATTTTCTATTAAATTGCTGAGAGGTTAAAATAATGTAATAACAAGAAACTAAGTTAGAATCGTTTTTTCTGGTTCTTTAATAAAGAGAAAACCTAGAGAAGCTAAAAAGCGACCTGAGGTCACAATGCAAAGGAATAGAACGATTGCTGACCATTTACCCATCTTGACAATCGCTATATCAGCTAACTGAACCAGATATTGAGAATAATAGTAGCCTAGATTTCCAATTCAGAAATTGATTTATCTTTGGTAGATCCAGTATATTTTGATATATCATCTTTCTGCAATTCATTTCACACTCTAGAAAAGGACAGATGTAAAGAAATCTAGCACTAAGAAAACTATTCGCAGACATAGAAAGAAAATCATGGTAGTAAATATTGCCTAATTTTTTGTTGAACAGCTCCATCAATGCCACAATCATTAAGATAGGCATTGATTCCCCCAACTTCTTCAACCATCTTTAAGATATATTCGATGTCTTCACTCTTTGTAAGTGTATCAGTAGCTAGGTAATCTTGAATAATATTAACAACAGGAGCTCTCATAAGCAAAAGTATCAGGGAAGAGACTACTCCCGTTCTATCCCTTCCTGCATGGCAATGAATTATTATTCTATAACTCAAATCATCAGCTAGAAGGGAGAATATTTTTCTAATCTGGGTTTTATTGTAAAAAAGGGTATACCAGCAAAATTGTTTGTACAAAGATAGATGAGTTAAACCCTTTTCAGCCATTATTTTAGGAGGGAAGCTTATATCTAAATGTATCCAATTGTATTTGATTGCACTAATAAAAAAATCATCATATGAGGAATTACCTATTTCAATAACAGACCGCAAATCCATTATATTCCGAATTCCCAAACTACGAAAATCCTCAAGAAGTTCTAGGGATTGATAAAATATAGGCGATGAGGATCTGTAAATCATATTCGGTTTGATATAAGAATGATTGAATTCAGCCAAATCTCTGAAATTAGGGATTTGATTCTGAATTTTTTCTAATAGGGCATCATTATTCAATACTATTCCTCAAATAATTCCTCTGTAAAACAGTTTTTAAATTTACAATATATCAATTTTTCTTGAAAAAAGAAAAAAACAGATAAAAGAAGGAAAACTTAGTCTTCTTTTCTAACCATAACAATTGTAGAAATTGTGCTCATTGGTAGAGATTCTGTTATCCACGAAGGTAATTCGGGAGGGTTAGTATCAAGCATTTCTTGCCATTGTTCGTCAGTTAGTCTGTCATTCATTGGATGAGTAAATTCATAGTAGGAGAAAACTGCTCCTCTAGTCAGCCTATAGTTACCATCTTGATCTTGAACTATGACATAAATGATGAAAGGATTCCCGGTACCAACCTCAAGAACTGTTCCTGAATTTGGGTCAGTATGCACATCAGCAATTATAGCCGTCCTCTCATCTGCTTCTGAAGTATAAGGATCTGCATTTAAACTGGCAAAATCAACTATACTAGCCATAGAATCTCCAATATTCTCAATAAACTCAATATCTTGCTCATTTAGGTCTTCATTTTTCAATTCTTTAATACTAAGTTCAGTTAATTTGTCCAGATAATCAGCGAGATTTGAGAGTTTAGAAACAAATTGTTCTAATAACAGACCTCTAGAACTTAAACCATTTTGCATTAATCTTACTAAGCTTGCTAGCCTAGCATAAACTTCAGGGTAAGGTTCTATATAACCTGTTCTAGTTGGGGGTGGAGTTGGAATTCCAGTTGCATAAGTGTATGATTGCTTAGCATATAGAATAGTATCATGACGTAATTCTGCCCATGAACTTAAAGCAGTCATCAAAGCTTTATCTGACCAAGCATCATTTAACATGAATCCAGGATAACCCTCTGATGCAGGTTCTAGGAGGGGAAAGAGAGAGTACAACCACAACCAGTAGAGGTTCTGAGTCCAATCATATACTGTTAGGTTGTTGAATTCGTGACGAAGTTTTAGCACTTGCTGATGATAATCTGGATAAGTTTCATTTTCAGTTTGTTGATAATAAGCAGCTCTTGGGCTACCAAAAACTGAGAAAACATCCAAACCAGAAGGCATAAGTCTCCCATTTACTTTAGTATGCACTAGTTGTTGGAAGATGTAAGAATCGGGGATAAATCGTTGACCCATCAATCGGAATCCTTGAGTAACTTCTTCATGATCTTCAGTTTCAAAAATAAACATAGAATTTATTTGCGGTTTCCTGTAATTTTTAGCATCAGAAATTATCTGTTGGACTACTAATTCTTCAGCTAAAGCATCACCCTCAGGAGCAGAATTGTTTATCCAAATTTGATAATACTCTAAAGCCATTAAATCGTCACTTGCTCCAACATAGAATACAGTAGGATCGTAAATTCTATTCCAGTAATCCCAGACTGTAAAATCGCCTATAGAATCGTTAAAACCTGAAATTAACAACATAGCCATACGAGTATGTTCTATACCCATTTCGGGATCTCCAGTAGGACTTTGCAACAGAAAACCCATTCTCCCAGCATACATCATTGCTTGAAAGTAATTTCCTAACGTTTCAGTTCGAGTGTAATGCCCTCTGACTTTATATTGAGTAAAATCTTCTTCATAACCAAAGATTGCTGAAGTAGCCCCTACACTTTTATTAATATTTGCAAGTTCAGTAGTAGTCAAATCATATACTTCAATAGGGATTGTATTCGTTTCATTTAGAAGATAGAGCATAACTGAAAGAAAAGCGACATTTTTGTTAATTGCATCATGAACAATATTTTCAGAAACCGTTCCATTTAGCACAATTTGGGAATTTCTTAATGTCATAAGCATTAATTCAAAATCATCGAAGAATTTTTCAGCTTCCATTATTCTTAAACTAATATCATATAATACATGGTAAGTGTGTAAACACAAATCTGTTGTAATAAAGAATGGATCAGCGTTTTCTGAATCATAGACTTCATAGATATCTTTTACGGTCGTAGAAGCGTCAATAGCGAAATGATACTGTGCTAGTAATTCCGCTATTTCTGGTGAAACAGATAATCCCTGCAGATCAACATTTTCAAGACCTGGTTTAACTTCCTCAGTAACAACCACGGAAGGAATATAATCTAAACTAGATGGATTATAAGACCCAAAGGAAGTTGACACGGAAGAAGATATTTGGAATTTAGCAGCTGTATTAGCAATAATTGGTTCACCTTCCCAATCAAACAAATTAGGTGTTTGATTATGTGGTAAGAAAATAACCAAATTTGTTATTATTGCTGCAGAAACTACTAAAGAAGATAGAATATACAATAATCTTTTATGGAGGATTTTCATACTAAATACCTACTTAAATTACAATTATGAGAATAACTATTAACACTTATTGTGTTTAAGAAGACACAAATGCAACTTATTAAAAGGAAAAGAAAAAAGAAGAGTTAAGAAATTAAGATTCTTTTCTTGAAATAACCATTGAAACTAAAGCACCTTGAAGAGTAATAGGAAGTTCTTCTTGCATCCAATCAGGAATGTCAGGTGGAGTCGTATCTAGCATTTCCTGCCATTGCTCGTCGGTTAATCTGTCTTCCATGGGTTGAGTGAATTCATAATAGCTAAATGTTCCACCTCTTGTAAGTTTCAAATTACCATCAGAATCCTGAACTACAACATAGATAGTATAAGGATTACCTACTCCTACCTCTAAAACTGTGCCAGAGTTAGGATCGGTATGTACAGCTGCAATTACAGCTGTTCTGTCATCAGCTTCACTCGTATAAGGATCGATTTCTGGATCGTAAAAACTTGCAATATATCCTAATGTTTCACCCACTCTATTTATGAAAACCAATTCTGATCCGTTCAAGGGTTGATTCTGAAGCTCTTTAATACTGATTTCAACAAATCTATCAAAAATATTAGCTAAACTTTCGAACTTGCTTTCAAAAACTGTAGATAATAAACCTCTACTGTCTAATCCATCTTGCATCAATCGAACCAAGCTAGCTAACCTCGCATAAACTTCAGGATAAGGCTCTAAGTAACCTGAAACAAAAGCAGCAGCTTCCAGCGTATAAGATTGTTTAGCATAGAGTATGGTATCGTGTCTGAGTTCAGCCCATGACCCCATAGCTGTCATAAGAGCTTTGTCTGACCAGGCATCACTGAGCATGAATCCAGGATAACCTACTTCAGCAGGTTCTAGAAGTGGAAAGAGAGAGTATAACCACAACCAGTAGAGATTTTGTGTCCAATCATAATCAGTAAGATTTCCAAATTCTACACGGAGTTTGAAAATTTGATCATCATAATTAGGGTATGTTTCATTCTCTGCTCTCATATAATAATCAGCTCTTGGACTTCCAAATACTGAGAAAACATCTAACCCTGTTGGCATAAGTCTTCCACCTACTTTGTCATCAACTAACTGTTGGAAAATATAAGAATCAGGTATGAACCTTTGTCCCATTAGTCTAAATCCTTGAGTATTATCTTCAGCATTGCTAACAATTCCAACCATTGAGTTGATTTTGGGTTTTCTATAATTCTTAGCATCTTCAATTATTTCAAGTATTAAATCTTCATCAGCCAGTGAATCACCGATGGGAGAGCTATGATTAAGCCAAATTCTGTAATATTCATAGGGAGTTAAATCGTCACAAGCACCTACATAGAATGCTGTTGGTTGATAAAGTTTATCCCAGTAATCCCAAACAGTATCTAAAGCGATTGATGTATTAAAACTTGATATTAACAACATAGCCATACGAGTATGGTCAATCCCCATTTCAGGATCTCCACCTGGGCTTTGAAGCAAGAAACTCATTCTACCGGCATACATCATGGCTTTGAAATAATTACCTAGGATATCATTTCTTGTATAGTGCCCTCTGATTTTATACTGGGTGAAATCCTCATCATATCCGAAGATTGCTGATTCAGCTCTAACACCTTGATCTATTTTATCTAATTCCGCAGAAACTAAACCACTTATTTCACTTGGTATTGAATTAGTTTCATTTAGGAGATATAGCATAATTGATAGATAAGCAATATTTTTGTTTAAAGCATTAATTACTTCTGGGTTGCTTACTGTAGATTTTAGATTTATCTGTGAATCACGAAGCGCAAAAAGCATAGTTTCAAAATCATCAAAGAAGTGTTCTACTTCGAGTATTCTTAAGCTTATATCATACAACACGTGATACGTATGTAAACATAAATCAGTTGTAATGAATTTAGGTATATTATATGTTTCACCATTATAGAGTTCAAAAATATCCTGCACTCCCTCGTCAACAAGCGCAAATCCATATTGCTCTAGAAGAGCTTCAACTTCAGATGAAAAATGCAATCCTTGTTTATCAACATTTGATAAACCAGCGTTAATTTCGGTAGGAATTATTGATGGATCATAATCCAAGGTTAAGGGAGAATATGTTCCAAAAGGTGTTTCTAAAGTACTAATAATAAGATGTGTTGAAGCTGTATTAGGAATAAGAAAAGAACTTGTATCACCATTACCATTACCATTATCTTGAAGTTGTGGAATATAGATTATTAAACTTGTAATAATAACTACTGTTGCTACAACAGATACAATAGGAATAATAATCTTCTTCTGAAGTACACTACTAATTTTGCTCATTATACATTACCTTTTACTATTATTAGTATACTTAATAAATAAAACAATAATAATTCTTCTTGTGTTTCTAGGGACACACAAAAAAAGAGGAAAAGGAAAGTTAGTTCTTTTTCCTCTTTATTATAGTAATTACAATTACTATTAAAGGAGCTATTACAAAACAAGAAAAAGCAAACGGCAATGTTGTTTCTGTTGTAGTTTCAATCTGTATGTATCTTTCGTATACCTCTAATACTGCAGCAGAAGCGTTGACCATTCCGTAACCGAAGAAATCATCTTTACCTGGATCTCCCAAATCAATAGCCGTTTTGATTAGAATTTCTCTAACTTCATCGTTACTTAAATCCTGTTTCAGCGATTTCATTAAAGCTATCACTCCTGCAACCTGAGGACATGCAAACGATGTTCCATAACCATAATAATAAGGATCAACATCATATGGAGTGTGACAGCTTCGAATTAATTGATTTATTACATCATATTCTTGATCACCTACAGGAGCTACTAGCTCTGTCCAATTACCATAGTTGCTGTAGTCAGCTTTCTCATTAAAAAAATTTGTTGCACCAACGGATATAACTTCGTCATATCCTCCTGGAAAAGACTGATATTCAAATCCTCCTCCATATTCAACGTTATTATTTCCAGTTATTGAAACCAGTGATACATTATTTTCATAAGCGTACTGTATATCGTCGTAATAAGAAGAATCATTAGCATAGTAATGCAGACTCATGCTTATAACATCTGCACCATTATCAACAGCATACCTTATAGAGTCACCAAAACCCTCATAAGTTGTTCCCTTGTAATTATCTGCTTTTAAAACTCTTATATCCATAATTGTAACATTAGGAGCAACACCGACCACACCATAGTTATCTGCTGGTGCTGCAATTATACCTGCTATAAAGGTTGCATGCCAGTGGATAGGATCGATATCTTCTGGTCCAGGAATATTATCACCTGAAACGAAATCCCAGCCATTCATATCATCAACAAAGCCATTACCATCATCATCAATGCTATTATTTGCAACTTCTCCCGTATTTATCCACTCAATACCAATTAAATCAGGATGTGAAAAATCTATCCCTGAATCGATAACTGCGACAACAATGTTCTTTGAACCTTTTGTAATCTCCCAGGCTCCTTCTACATCTATTCTTTTAAGATGCCAACCTAAATCTGAATAAAATGAAAGATTTGATTCTTCAATAACTTCAGGATGTTCCATGGTATTACCATTAGTCAAGCTAGACATTAGAATAAAAGAGATTATTAGGAAAAAAAGATACTTAGCCTTCATAGATATAATAGATTATATGAACATATCAATTTTTCTAATTAAAGTATCTTCTGTTACAAAAAAGAAAACAAAATAATACTGATAAAAAGAAAAATAGAAGAATTCAGAAAAACATTTCGCAAACTTTTATAATAAATATACACTTTTAGAGGTTATGAAAGCAGTTTTTCTTACTGCATTCTTAACAATGGGACCTAAAATAATATTAACAATACCAAGAATGTCATTTTCTGAAAGTGAGGAGAAAGAAATATCACTAAAAAGTATGCCTATGGCAGGTAATAAAGGTGATTTTATTTCTGTTCATCTTGGTAATTATCAGATAGCTAGTCTTTTGCTTACTGTTCCTGCTCCCGAAGGTGTTTTGGATCCTCGCGATATTTTTGTTTCTATTGGTTTTTTACTAGAAAGAGATGAAAATGCTGTTCCTTATCGTAGTATTCTAGAGCAGTTAGTAGCTCAACTTGAACTTCACAATTTAATTACAATTGATTCCCTTAAAAAAATTCTTCCTCAATTACATCGAATTTTTGAACAATCCACGATAAATATAGACTTATCTGAAGACGTCTCCTTTGAATTATCTATTGGAAATCAAGAAGAAGAGAAAACAGGATTAGATTTACTTGATGATGCTCTTTGGTGAGGCTGATGGCTGTTAGCATTCAACTCATCGTCAACATCTATGTTGTTACAACCTTATCAATTATTTATCTGTTTTTTTTAATTTATAAAGTAATTACTAAACGCCGTATGTTATCATTGCTTGGTTGTTTATGGATATCAGCTTATATTTGTTCCTCAATCATGCAATTATTCATAGATGACACAGTAGTAATATTATTTGTTTGGTTTGCCCATCAATTCCTTTGGACTATCTTATTATTAAAAACACTCTATCTCCCTAGGAATCTTATTATGGGTTCAGGATTGCTTTTTATACTTACGGGTGCTCTCGGCACACTATTAGCTGTGTTTCTTGATAATCAACAAGATTTGAACGTTACACTTTTATTAGTAGTTTATACTTTCATCACTATTCCCTCAGTGATTGTATATATTAATTTAATTTTAAGATTACGCAATCAAAAAAGCTATTTTCACAAGGTTTTACCATTTATTGGTTTTAACCTTTTCTCTAATATTTCAATATTCTTTTTCATCTTTTCAATCATTCAAGGAAATCCCATTTTTGAGTATATCGCTACTCGATCATATGTTATAGTTGCTTGTTTCTTAATTTATCAATTTAGTAGTTCTTATTTATTGGAGAGGAAATAATATGAGTTCCATTCCAATTGGCGCGGTAATTATAGAAGGAATTACTTTCATTATTGGAGCAATTATAGTATTTTACCTAGTAAAACGCTATGTTCTTAAAAAATCAAATATTACACTTCTTCTTTTACTATCTTTCAGTTGGTATTTATTCGGAATTTTATCAATTTTTTTAGGTAGATTTGCTGTTTATTTATATGAAATTGAGAATTATTATACACACCCTTTCGCTGTTTTTGGGATTCTATGCAGTGTAATAGGAAATTTCTTTATTATTGCATTCCTTCAACAATTGTTCTTTAGGAATAACAAATCTATTCTATTGATGGTTAGTTTTTTCTTAGGTCTTAGTTTTGGTTCTATGCTTGTTCAATTAATAATTTACCCAATTTATGAGCAGGGGTCAGGACATGAAGCTGCAATGGGCGTTATTGTAAATGGAATCTATGGGGTTATTTCAATCATCTGTTGTGGACTCACATTCTTTTATGCATTTCGTGCTGCTTATAGAGAGAAGAATGTTCTTAGAAAAGTTTCTGCTCAATTTATTGGTTATTATGGTTTAATCAATATTATTTCGTTTATTTTTGTTGTTCTTGATGTTTTTTATTCAAAAAATTTTGGTGATTACACAATTTATTATTTCATTGGACATTCATTCTTACTGATTTCAGCCCCTTTTGCGTTTATTGGGTATTTTCAACCATCTTGGTTTAAGAAACTATTTGATCACAAAAAAATACAAAAGGTTTGAGAGATATTTACTACACACAGTTTCTGATTATCCAATTACAAAAACCTCCTTTCCTTCCTTTGTTTTTTCATCTAAAACTTCGGAAATAAATAATTTAATATGTTCAATAATCTCATAACGGTACTCTGAAGCAAACACTGCATGTCCTACTCCCTTTACTATTATTCCTTTCTTTTTTCTAGAAGAAACTTTTTGCATTAAGATATCTACCACTTCTACAGGGCTGATGATATCTTTTGTTCCATTTACAACCATTATTGGAACAGATATTTTTCCTATATCTTTTGCTATTTTGGGCCAAATACTGATTGCTGATATGAATAAATTTACAGGAGCTTTACGAAAATTCTTTTCTCTCCATTGGATGTACTCTTCTGGCCATGCTTTTATCTTTCTTTCTTTCTTGTAAGAATATCGCAGAAATTTAAGTTTGAACTTCTTAACCACCCAAACAAAGAATTTTAATTTTCTTGTAACAATTCCCCCTACACTAGACAGCACGATTGCAGCTGGTATAGCTGTCTTAATAGTTGAAAGAAGGGTTAATCCAGCTCCACAAGAGTGACCCACAATGATTACTCGCTTATATTTATCTTTTATTTCAGAAACCAAATCTAGGGCCCAGTTATCTATTTCCTCTCTTGTAATAAGTGCAAGATACTCCGCATCTATTCCATGTCGAGGAAGCAAAGGAATATAGACATCAGCTAAAGAAAACAAACTTTCACCTAATTCTCTCATTTCAAATGGGGTATCAGCTAAACCATGGAAAATTAATATGCATGTTTTTGAACCCTTTTCAAATTTTATTTCTTGAGCGTAAGTAGAGATTGACATGTGTATGTATCAAGTTATTATATAACTAATCTAACCTTTTGAAGTTTTCTAAGTATTAGCTTAATCTCTTTAATCCTTACCCTTTAATTTAAAAAAAACATTTGACTGACTGAATCCTTAATTAAAAAAACTTAGAAGAAATTTAAGTATTAAACCGCTTCTTAAAGTTTTATATCTCTTGTTTCTTTCCTTTTCCGTTGTGATTTGTCCACACTAGTACATGCCCTAAAAAGGACATGGCTTTAGTACTTATTTGTAAAAGTGAGCTTCATTCATCTTATTGTAATAATGCTTTCAGTTTCCAAGGATTGTGATTCATCTAGAATTTCAGTGATAAATTGTTTAATTTATTTGTATTTTTTAAATCTGAAAGTCAACAGATAGTTTTATCTATAAAAAAGGAAATTGTGGTTTAATATGGTAGTCAAATATCCTGTTTTTTTAATGGCTGGGAGTGATGTAAAGAGAAGAAAGATTATGGAAGTTCTAGATCCCGAAGAGAAATACAAATCTAAAATTTTACTACCAATGTTAGGAAAACCTATAATTCAATGGGTTCTAGACGAATTATTAAAATCACAATTTGTAGAGAAAATATATGTAGTGGGTTTAAAAGAAGAGGACGTTGAATTGAAAGGAGATGTAGAGTTCATTCCTGTCGAAACTGCATCTAATTTTGTTGTTAAAGCTAAAGAAGGATTAGAATATTTGAAGAATAAAGGTGAATATCCTGAAAAAATAGTTTTTGTGACTGCTGATGTCCCAGGAATCGATGTCCAAGGTATTAACTCATTCTACTCACAGTTACAAAAATACGAAAAACATGATGTTCTTCTAGGTGCTGTTGAACAAGAAATAGTTGAGCTAGCTTTTCCAGACGCAAAAAAAGCGGCTAAATTTAGAGATTATAATTTGGTTCAAGGAGAGATGCAAGCAATTAGACCTAGAATTATAGAAGAACAAGGAGACATGGTCGAAGATTTGTCAAATAGAAGAAAACAAAGACCGTTTACTGTAATGCTAAGATTCGTTGCTCGAGCTCCTAGATCATGGTACAGGATTCTGAAAGTCTTGCTCAAAGTAGCAAAGGTAAGAGATGCTATAATTGCCGTTGAAATAGCATTCAAATGTAAAGTGGATATAATATTAGTTGAAGACCCGGGTTTTGCTATGGACATGGATCTTCCGGAAGATTATGAGATACTCAAAAAATATGTTGAACAAATGAAAATCTCATCTACGCTTGTAGCTAAATAACATACTTCGCTCTCTCTAATCTTCTTTTATTTTCATACAAAATTTGTTCTATTAGGATAATCTGATGAAATTCTAATAATATCTTTTTCCTTCTTTTACTGTGTAATCTTTCCTAAAACATTGAGCTTATTGTAATAATTCTTTCAGTTTCCAAGGATTGTGATTCATCTAGAATTTCAGTGATGAATTGTCTCATATGTTCATATATTTTAAATCTGTAATTCGAAAGATGGATAGAGTGTTTTCCTTCTTGTATGTAAATAGTTAGTTTTGTTCTTGATTTTACTCTTTTCATGATAAATTTAGGAGCTTTTAGGCTTGTAATTGCATCTTTGGTGCCATGGATTATCATAATTGGTGCTGTTATATTTTCTAACTTACGATTATGCTTCCGAACATATTTAACAGCAAATACAAGCTGCGAAATGGGAAATTTGGAAAAATGTGTTCTTCTCCAATTAATATATTCATCTGAAAACACACCATGTGTGTAATATTCGCTTTGTTCTCTAGTGATGCTTTTTAAACCAAATAATTTGGCCAAAATAGCAAGAAAGCGCACTTTAATTGAAAACTTACTTCCAACAGAAAATAAAATAATACCATCAGTTTCCATTTTTTTTCCTTGTGAATAAAGAGTGATACCAGATCCATATGAGAAACCAATTATTATCAATTTCTCAAATTCTTGTTTCATAGATTCAATTAAATCAAATCCCCATCTATACACAGCTTCACTATCTTCTATTCTATTTATTTCTTGATAATTGATACCGTGGTATGGTAGAAGTGGGACGAAAACATTTACTCCCAATTGATGTATTTCTTCAGCCATTTCTCGCATATCATAAGGCGTAGAGGATAAACCATGAAAAATCAAAACACAGGTTGAAGAATCACTTTTATATTCTATATTTCGGCTAAAAACATTATTTTGATCTTTCTTAATATTACCCATATAACCAAACCCAAGCAATATTTTCTCTACTTTAAGGATATTGGAAGAACTTGAAGAAATCTAAATTTGATTAAAACACTCCTTGGAACTCGTAGTAGGTCTTATATAGTTCCTGATATGCTTTATTGTGTTTCATCAATTCAGTGTGAGTTCCATCACCAACTATCTTTCCTTCTTCAAAAACTAATATTCTATCAGCCCCAATTACAGTAGACAATCTATGTGCTATCACAATACTTGTTCTATTTTTGAATAACTCTTCCAAACCATCTTGAATTAAACTTTCAGTATAGGCATCTACGGATGCAGTGGCTTCATCCAAGATAAGAATTCGGGGGTTAGCTATTAATGCTCTTGACATAGAAATTAGTTGTCTTTGACCCATGGATAGTTTAGAACCTCTTTCACCTACATCGGTTTCCAAACCTTCTGGTAAGAATTCTACAAAATCTGTTACATGACTAGCGCTTACAGCTTGTTCTAATTCCTTTTCTGTTGCTTCTGGGTTTCCATAGAGAATGTTATCTTTAATGTTACCCGAGAAAAGATAGGGATCTTGAAGAACTATACCTAAATGCTTTCTATATTTGTCAATGTCTAAATCGCGAATATTGTTTCCATCGATAAGAATTTCTCCACTGATAATTTCATAAAAATGAGCAAGAATAGAGATTAGAGAAGTTTTACCCGATCCAGTATGACCAACGATTGCTACATTCTGCCCTGCAGGTATGAACAAGTTAATCCCATCAAATAGAGTTTTTTCATCTGAATAACCAAATAAAACATCTTTAAATTCTATTTGACCTTTAATTTCACCAAGATCTTTTGTTCCACTAATCATTAAACTCGGGACTTCTAGTATAGAAAAAATCCTTTCAGCAGATGCTCTACCAGCCTGAAACTGTGCAACCTGTTGTGAAACACCTATCAATGGACCCATGAGATTCAAAGAATACATGTAGAAGAGATAGAGATCACCGACTGATATTACAGCACTCACAACATATCTAGCACCTTGAAAAATAATAATAAAAATAATTGCAGATGCGATAAAATCAAATATCGGAAATAATATTGAAAAGGTTAGACTTCTTTTAATATTAGCCCTTAAGTTTGTTTTATTTAAATCATAAAATTCTTGTTTGTTTTTTGCTTCTCGAGCAAAGTTTTTAGCTATAGCTATACCTGCAATGCTTTCTTGCATCGCTCCATTAACAGCAGCTACAGTCAAACGTGATTCTCGACTAAATTTCATCAAGAAATAACCCATAACGCCCATCACAATGAAAATGAAAGGAGCTATAATTAAAATTCCAAGAGTTAATCTCCACTCAATAGCAAACATAATAACTAGCATGACAACTAGATTTAGAAAATTGACTGTAATCTCTACAAAAATAAGCATAAAATTGCCCAATTCCCAAGTGTCGTTTACAACACGGGACATAATTCTTCCTGTTTTATTCCTATCGAAGAATGAAAGATCATGTTCTTGCAATTGGATGAACATATCATTACGAAGTTTTGTTACAGTTCTTGAAATGATAGTCCATTCTATTCTAATTATTAAATACATTGTAATCCAAGTAATGATTGTACCGGCAAAATAAAACCAACCGTAAAGCTTTACATTTACAAAATTGACACCAACTGTTTTTGCTATTTCATCTATAGCTACTCTAAGAAACAAGGGAACACCAATACTAATACCAGTGTTAAAAGCAAAGGCTAGAAGGAGTATAAACAACATTTTTTTCTCTGATCGAGAAAAAAGCCATAATCGTTTGATTACTTCCCCAAAGCTATAATCTCTATCATAATAAGCTTTTTCTGCACGCCCAAAAGTATGTGACATTATTTAGAACCTCCTTCATTCTCTGCAACAGATTCACTCGTTATATTGTCTGCTTCTAAAGGTGGTAACTCTGTGTATCTCTTGAAAATATCTCGATATGGTTGGAAGGTTCTGATTAGATCATCATGATGTCCTACTTTTAAAATACGCCCTTTATCCATAAAAACGATTTTTGTGGCAGTTTTAAGTGAAGAAAGCCTATGCGTTATGATTATTGTTGTTCTCCCAATCAAGAGTTTCTCGATAGCTTTCTGTATTTTGGCTTCTGTTTGAGCATCTATAGCACTAGCAGATGCATCCATTATCAATATCTTAGGGTTTAAAATAAAACCTCTAGCCATAGCAATTCTTTGCTTTTGTCCTCCAGATAAAGTAACACCCCTTTCTCCTACCATCGTTTCGTAACCATCAGCAAAACTCATTATAAAATCATGAGCTTGAGCAGCTTTAGCTGCTTCAATAATCTCTTCTTTTGTTGCATCGCCTTTTCCATAAGAAATGTTAGAGCCAATTGTTGTGGAAAAAAGGAAAGTATCTTGTTCTATAACCCCTATTATACTTCGAAGAGCGGTAATGTCCCATTCTTGAATATTAACACCATCGACTAAAATTGAACCTTTAGTAGGATTATATAATCTTAAAAGAAGTTTACTTAAAGTGGTTTTTCCGCAACCTGTTGGTCCTAAAATTGCAATAGTTTCTCCAGGCTCTATTTTTAAAGATACATCATTAACAACAAAAAGACTATCTTCTTTATAAGAAAAAGAAACGTTGGTAAATTCGATTGAGCCTTCAAGATCATCTAAAATAGTTTCTCCTCCCTCTTCCTCAGACTCCACTGAAAGCACTCTAAATATTCTTTCTGCTCCCGCTAACCCCAATAAAGTCATATCTAATACCCATCTCAAAAACATCGTCGGCATTCCAAGAAACCCAGCTAAAGTCAAGAAGGTAATTAATTCTCCTATCTGAATTGGTTGAATTGTTAACTGCCAACCAAAGAGGTTAAACAAAATTGGTCCAATAACTGATGCTTCGATAAGATATGCAGCACCCAAAAAGATAGAAGCGGTTACTACGCTTATTATTAAACTTGGAATATAATAAGCTGAGGCTATACCTCTTGTTACAAGAATTTCTTCTAATTCTTTGATGGTTTTATTAAATTTCTTTTTCTCCCTTTCTTGACCACTGAAAGTTCTAACAACTCTGACACCAGTAAGATTTTCTTGGAGTTCCGCGTTCATTTTAGCAACACTAGATTGACGTTTAATACTGAGAGGAAGCAGTTTTTTACCAAACTTATAAAGGAAGTAGAAGTAAAAGGGCATAGCGAGTAGAAACACTAGCGATAACGTTGGTGAAGATACCCACATAGCAATGAAAGTGGCTACTAAAGTGAATAACGTTGTACTCATCATTCTAACTCCAGGAGAAACAGATGCATTAATCATGCGAGTATCAGCTGTTGCCATGCTCATTAAATCGCCAATCTTTGCACTATCGTGAAAATCCATGCTTTTTGTTTGTAAATTCTCATATAATTCTAACCGGATTTTCATCTCTACATGTTGAGCCATTATTTCGTTTAACGCAGAAGCGATGAAATTAATAACTAACCTTGTCAAACCTAAGCCTAAAATAAATAGAGCCATCCTTATAATTAATTCTAAATCTTTTGATGGGATATATAGTTCAAAAACATCACCTAATATAAATGGAATAAAAATCTGTAGAACTATACCTCCAAGAGAACAAGCTGTGATAATAACAATTTTACCTTTGTGAACAAAAATATGACCTAAAAGCCAATATTTGTGCTTTTTAGAGTACCATCTTTTGTTTAGAAAATAAAAACGTTTTGATTTTTCTGGAGTTTCTAAAGTAGAAGTAGAGGTAGAGGTCTTAAGTGTCATTATTTTGAATTCCTACAGAAAAATTATTGTTGAAATCTGTAAGAATCTACTTTAATAAAGGTATCATTATTCCGAAAAAAGGAACTATATAGTTATTAATGATCTTTCGCTTGTTATTTCTCCATTTTCATACTCTTCATAGATTTCTTTGATGAATTTTTTAACAAGTGAAATAATCTCATTTCTCCGATGTGACTCTAAAACAAAGTGACCAACACCATGAACCAATATGCCCCTTTTTTTCAAAGAAACTGCTTGATCAAGAATAATAGGAATCGCTTGTTTACTTGTCATAGGATCTTTTAAACCATTTATTATTAAAAAGGGAGAAGAAATCTTCCTTATTAAATAATTTTCTTTTTTTGATTTCCTTATTTCTTTAAAAAGCATCTTTAGGGGTATTTTAGGAAAGTTTTCTGCTTTCCACTCTAAATATTCTTCAGGAAGAAACGAATTTTCTCTTATTTTTTTATAGGGCACTCGAAGATATCTAATTCCGATAAATTTGGATAGCCATGCAATAAATGTAAGAGCTTTGGAAAAGATACCACCTGTTCCTAAAAGAATCATGGCATCTAAAGGGGAATGATGCGTTATGTAATGAAAGATTATACCTGCTCCAAAGGAAAAACCTATTACAAATACGCGGTTGTATTCTTTTTGCTTGTTAGCTATTAATTCCCTTCCCCAGTCATAAAATTCTTGTGCATTATCAGGTTTAGTTAGTTCCTTGTAATTAACCCCATGATAAGGAAGTAATGGTACATAAATATCAAAAGGAAGATCACTTAATGCTTCAACCATCTCTTTCTTGTCATAAGGAGTACCCGCGATACCATGCAGAATAAGCAAGCAGTCTTTTGAATTATTATTAACGGAAATATCTTTGGAGTAATCCATATAATCACTATACTTGTTATTATATTGGAAAAGGAATGTTTAGTATTAATATTTATTTTTTTTACAAAATCTATCAGATTCTTAATCAGTAGAAAAAACAATTGAAACGCTTCAAAGGATGATATGAATGGAGCAGTCTAAAACACCTTCTGGATACTTTTTTTACAATATTGTATTCAAAATCTTGAATTTTTCATCTATTTAGCAAAAACTATTATTATCTGTAAATCCTAACTCTTCTTAGAATGAGAGCTTTGTATTTGGGTCGCTTCAATCCACCTCATAAAGGACATGTTAAAGCGATTGAATATATACTAAATTTGCCAGATATCGATGAAATTATTATCTTAATTGGAAGTGGAGAAAAAGCTTACTCTTTATTAAACCCATTCACTGGAGGAGAGAGAGTTGAAATGGTAAAAACGCTTGTTAGTGATAACTTCGATATTAGCAAATTCTACATCATGGCAATACCAGACATAAACAGAAATACAATCTGGCCAGCGAACGTAATCGACTTAGTCCCGTTATTTGAAGTTATTTTTACAAACAATCCACTTGTACAACAATTATTCAAGAATTTATCAAATAAGGAAGTCAGGCAGATACCATTAATAAATCGTGAACACTACAGCGGTAAGAAAATTAGAGAAAGAATGAAAAGTGGAGAAGAATGGGAATCAAGCGTTCCAAAGAATGTAGTTGAATTAATGAAAAAATGCAAGGGGATAGAAAGAATCAAAGCAGTAGCATCTGACGATTATTAGAAAAAATCAGGTTTCCTACAAGCTTACAAGCCTCTTCTGATAGTTTTACGTTAGTTCTCTACTGTTGATAGCAGAATTCACCTTCCTTAAGGTAGGGGTAGTTCATTAATCAACACGTTTAAACGTTTTAGGAGAAGAAATCAGTTATACCCGATTCTGTCCAATTAAGCAAGTTGGCTATTATTCCAAAGATAATTACGAAAATAAAGACAGCAATACCAATGAGTAGAATCTCCTCTAGAATAGGAGAACCTTTTTTTCTATGTTTTAGATATCTTACAAGATTAAGAATTTTCATAACCCTCACTCTTTTTCTCTATGTAATTATATATAAACACCGCAAAAACATTATCTAGTTCTTAACTCTTTAAGAGGCAATTTGTTAATTTTACACAGTTTTGAGATAAACCATTAAAGTTCTATTCAAAAAAAAATTTGTGTAATTCAATGAAGCTATTACATGAATTTTGTACAAATCCTGTGGAAGTGCTTAATTGACTTCATGGGGACACTACATACCCTCAACCAAAAAAGAGTGTTGAAGAACTAACAACCTTGTATGAGTAGAATGATAGAATATTCTTCATTTCCAAGTCCTTAGAACATCAATTATCTATCTTACATCAGATGATTATCAGAGAAAAATTAGGTTTTAGAACCTAATTTCCTAGCATAGATAATCAAAGCAACTGCTGTTATGACTTCTAATACTCCAGCACAACTACTAAATGAAGTAAAAATGAAGTAAAAAATTGAATAACCCTCAGCTGTAAAAGTAACTGGGAAGTATTGTGGTATAGTTATTAGAGTCAGCGATATGAATTCCAATATTCCAAAGGCTAGAATAAAAGATTTTAAAAATCTTGATTTCCCAAGTTCTGTATAGTTTTTAAACAAAATGTAAACCAATATAATTATTAGTAAGATGAATAAAATAACTAACAAAGCAATTACACCGGTAACTATTGCGGTTATTTTCAGAACATTTTCTTTTTCTGCATTTAGTATAATTATATTACCTACTATTTGTAGTAAAGCAAGAATAGAAATAGCGTAACACAAACCAATTCCTAGTTTAAGGTTTGATATTGTACTTCCTTGATTTGAAGAGTTTAATAATCTTGATAATCCAATAGTGATGAATATTATCGTTATTACTAGTATTATTAGTAAAAAGATTTGATTAAGACACATACTCAAAATGAGATAAGTATCAATATTCATACCCTTTAGTTGCCAAATTAACATTACAATACCCAAGTAAAGAATTAGGAATAATCTACCGGATAGGAGAGTTATTCCGCTGCTTTGAAAGGGTTTGAAGGGATCTTTTGATGAGAATGCCATACAGAAACTCAATTACATGTCGTTAATAAAATTTTCTAAATCTCCTTAAATGAATAAGAAAAAAAAATTGTAGCAGTTCTTAGAGAGGGATTTATTGAATGTCTGTCCAATTTCTAAGAACGTCTATGATAAGCCTAACACCTGCTCCTTTACTCCCCTTGGGATTGTAACCTTTATCACTCGTCTGTTCCATTAATCCTGCTATATCAAGATGAGCCCAAGGAACATCCATAACAAATTTACTTAGGAATCTTGCTGCAGTAATTGCTCCTCCTGGTCTTCCACCAGAATGTTTCATATCAGCAACACTGCTTTTGAGTTGTTGATCATAAACTTTCCAGAGGGGCATTCTCCACACAGCATCACCACTAGTATTAGAAGCCTTTTCTAATATATCTGCAACTTTGTCATCATTTGCAAAGTATCCAATAGCATGCTCACCTAAAGCTATCACCATTGCCCCAGTAAGAGTTGCAAAATCAAACATTGCTTTTGGATTATAATTTTTTGCTGCATAAGTTAGAGCATCGTTAAGAACCATTCTTCCTTCTGCGTCAGTACTAATAACTTCGATTGTCTGACCACTATAACTTTTAATTACATCACCTGGATGGTAGGCTTTTCCTGAAGGCATGTTATCTGTAGCTGGAACAATGGCGACCACATGAAGGTTAATATCCAATCTAGCAATTGCTTCCATCGCTGCAATAACAACAGCTCCACCAGTCATATCACATTTCATTCTTTCCATACCTAGACTAGGTTTAATGCTTATTCCACCACTATCAAATGTTATGGCTTTGCCTATTATTGCAACTGTATCGACGTCTTTCTTATTGGCTCCATATTCCATAATGATGAATTTAGGAGGTTCATCTGTTCCTTTTGCTACTGCTATGAAACTATGAAGTCCTACATTTTTCGCTTCCTCTCGCTCAAAGATGGTTGTTTTTACACCAAGCTCTTTTGATAATCTTTCTGCTTCTTCTGCAAGTTTTGTTGGGGTTATATAATTAGCAGGACCCCAAGCTAATGATCTACAGAAGTTTACAGATTCTGCTATAATTTTTCCACTCTCAGCTCCTTTTCGTAGTACAGATTCTTCTGTAATCGAACTAAACACCACAATTTCGTCTAAGTGCTTATATTTGTCCAAATCTTTTGTCCGATAAGTTAGATTCTGATAACTACCCATAATTATACCCTGAATAATAGCTTCGGTAGCTTTCTCATTACACATCTTTTCTACTATAAAATGGTCTAAACATACTGCTAGTTTTCCAGTACCTAGATCTCTAACTTTTCTAGATGCATTACCCAAAGTTTTCCGAATATTCTCAAGATTATGTTTATCTTCTTTTCCTAAACCTACAAGCATGATTCTAGGGGATTTTATGACTCCTCGTGTATAAAGAACTGAGAAATCTCCCTTTTTACCTCTAAAATCACCAAGTTCTATTACTTCTTTGATTAGTTTTGAAAATGAATCTGAATCATCAACGCTAACCTGATTTTCTTCATCCTCAAAAACACCGATTAAAACAATGGGAGCATCAATTTCTCCAATATTAGCAATTAAAGTGGAAATATTCATGTTTTGGAAATAGAAGTCATAATAAAAAAATTTATGGTAGATTCTTTCATTTTACCAAAATTAAAGGATCAGAGAAGAAATCTCATTTAATAATCAAGGAATACCCCTCTATCTTCTGAAGATGTCATTGATTTATCTTGAAGAGTAACAATATTTGGAGATGAAAATCTGTGAAACATTAATATTCTCAAATGAAAAAGAAGTTAGTAAGGTTGAGCTGATTCAATGGATTGGTGGATTATTCTAATAGGAACATTAGCTTCACTTTGTGCAGGCTTAGCTACAGCTCTCGGAGCACTCCCAGTATTTTTCAAAAAGAGCATTTCAGATAAGACATTAGATTTATTACTTGGTTTCGCTGCTGGTGTTATGCTCGCAGCTTCAGCTTTTAGCTTGCTTGTTCCAGCTTTGGAATTAGACCCATCACTAGGTGGAGGAGTATGGATTGTATCAGCTGGAGTTCTCGTTGGAGCTGTTTTTATTGCTGTAATAGACAAATGGGCACCACACAAACATTTTGTTTCTGGTCCAGAAGGAAAGGTATCTAAAAGATTAGCCGCAACATGGCTATTTATCATTGCTATTACAATACATAATTTTCCTGAAGGTTTAGCTGTTGGTGTAAGTTTTGGAACCGATGAATTGACTGCAGGTCTCGTTATAGCAATTGCAATAGGTTTACAGAATATTCCTGAAGGAACAGCAGTAGCCATGCCTTTATTACGAGAGGGTTACTCAAGAAAAAAAGCTTTTCTCATCGCAGCATTTACAGGACTTGTTGAACCTATTGGAGCATTCTTAGGTGTAGCAGCAGTATCAGTCACTAAATTCCTCTTAGGATTTGGAATGGCTTTTGCAGCAGGAGCAATGATTTTTGTAGTTGCAGATGAAATAATCCCTGAAACACATGGAAAAAAATATTCAAGACAAGTAACTTTCGGAATTATAGCTGGATTCGTCATAATGATGTTTCTTGATAATTTCTTAGAACCATTCTTAGATAAAATAATCTAAGTGTTTCATCTAGCTTTCAAAGCTTTGTACAGTAAAGCAATTGCTCTGTACAAAGCCTTTTATTATATAACTCTGAAATTAAACAGACATTGTGGAAAAAATGAAACAAATATTCACAAATAAGAAAACACTCATATCAATTGGGATCATCTCGTTATTTATTCTTTCAGTAGAATTGCAGTTAATACAAACAACCTTAGTTGGTGATACTGGACATGAGGGATACTTTGATCAGAACAGAGAGATAATAGATAGTTCTCAGATAATTGAACAATCTTTCCCAAAAAAAGATATTTTGGAAAGAGGACCAATTTCAATCACTTCTGATGAGGATTTTGCACTAAATGATTTTCTAGGAAATGGAACAGCAGAAAATCCTTATCGTATTGAAAATTACCACATTGTTTCGACTACAACTGGAATATTCATCAGCGGAACAACAAGATATTTTGTCATTCAAAATTGTGTGATAGACTCTTATTATGCAGCTATAAGTCTTTGGATGGTTGAAAATGGAACAGCTGAGATTTGTAATAATACTGTTTCAAGTGAGCAAGCTATTACAGCAAGTATAGACTTACAAGAAGCTAATGGTGTTTTAATATCTGACAATACAATTAGCGGAAATTATGTCGGTATAATAGTATTTGACTCAAGATTTGCTAATATCAGCAATAATAATTTTACATCAGAATTTGGTATAGATACTTTTGCATTGCAGGATTCAGTGATAGCAAATAACTCTTTCAACAAGGGGGGGATATTCCTACGTAATCCCATGATATTTCCCGATGATTATAAAAACGAAATTCTTGATATGTATTTATCCAATGAAATCTATGGTAATTACATAAAAGGAAAAGAGATGTTAGTGTTAGTTAATTCACATAATGACACTATTTCATCATCAGAATATGGACAGATTATACTAATTAATTGTACCAATATAACTATTAAAAATCAATATCTTACGGAACTAGACGTTGGAATTGAACTAATATTCTGCACTGAATGTGAGGTTATAGATAACGTTTGTAATAATAATAGATATGGAATATTTTCTGTTTACAGTTCTCAGTTAACTCTTAGAAACAACACGTGCAATTATAATAAAAATGCTGTAATACTCGAAAAAGCACATACCGTGATGTTAGAAAAAAATACTTGTAACAATAACAGTCCTAATAGAAAAGCAGTGCTAATTCGTTATTCAGAATTTATATTTCTAGTAGAAAATACAATTTCAGACAATGAGGAAGCTCTTGTTATCGAAACATCAGACGAAGTATATATTTATAGTTGTATTATTGAAAATAACACCCAAAATGGAGTGCGGTTAAGAAATGTTGGTTTTGTCTTACTGGTAAACAATAGTATATGTTACAATGATGTCGCAATCACGTTAGCATATACAGAATCCTCACTTATCAGAAATAATACTATTAGTTTTAACAAACACCAAGGAATTTTCCTTTTTGCATCTAATAGCAGCTATATTTACAACAATATCTTCCAAGAGAACGTCTATGAAGCTATTTATGTGAATAGTAATTCTAAAAATAACATTATTTTCTACAATAGTTTCATAGATAATGTCGCAGAGGAGCTTCAATCGATAAGTTTCTCACAATGTTATGATGATGGTGAAAATACTACATGGTACGAACCTACATTTAAAGAGGGCAACTACTGGTCAGATTTAGGGTGGAAAAGTACATACAAAATCGATGGAGAATCACATTCCGAAGACATTTATCCTCTACTTAAACCTAAAGTTGCACCTGAAGGATACGAATCAGAAATTGTATCAAAGCTATGGTTATTGTTTCTAATAATCCCCTTTGTAGTATTAGCGTTTGGTGCTTATTTCTATTATAACAAGAAGAAAAATAAGCTTAAAAAACATAAACCTCTAGAAAAATCTAAGACAACTGTTCTGAAAAGAAAGAAAATCACTAAAGCTCCAAAGAAGAAAAAAACGTTTTATAACATTATTTCGAACAATTTAAGACGGGATTTTATTAAAGGGATTGCGATTGGTATAATGGGAGCTATTGTTCTTGGAAGTGTAGTTGGAATCACTTTACATTTTAGTTTAGATGATAATATTCCAGATAATGATTCATCCTATACTACTGCTCTCGGAATGGCTATAAGGGATTTAATTCCTGAAGTTGTGCATGTTGAAATTGTTGGTAATGGCACAATTGCTATACATTCTAGATTGATTTGGGCTACAATGGATAGAGTTGAGGAAAGTGAATTATTAACCTGGAATGTAAGTGCTCAAACACTTGACTTTGTTAATGGCACCCCTGTTGGAGGTGAAACAAATTTCATAATCTACGAACCTGATATTACCAATATAGCTGAGAGCCTTTTCACTTCAGTTAGCAATACAACTAAAATAGGGACATATGGTGTTGCTCCTTATGACTATGAAACAATGGGATACACAGCAAATATTTATTGGGGAATACAGTTATACTTAGCAAATACAACAGTAATACAACTACTAATCTTAGAAGATGGATTAATATTTGTAACACGGTGGACAGGAGATACCAATATGATTGGAGCAGACATACTTGAACCTGAAAGTGCTTTTAACGATCTCTTATCAACTCTTCAAATAATCTTTGCGCCCCATTTAGATGTTTAGGTGTAAGTAAATGGTAACTGATATTAATGAAGATATAATTTCTTCCTTAAAAGGAACATCCTTACGTGTATTCGTTTATGCTGTTAAGGAAGGGAAGAATATTGGAGTAAGAGAATCTCAAAGGCGTTTAGGATTAAAAACGGCTAGTCATGCACAATATCATCTTCAGAGACTTGAACAATTGGGTTTACTAGAAAAAAATAAAAACAATAAATACTACTTACCTGAGAAATATGCAAATCTCCGAAACATAAAACTAGGGATACTTACAGAAGTATATGTTATACGAGGATGGCTTGTTCCTTCTTTGGGGATTTTTGGAGGTTTTCTTGGTATGAGTGCTATTATAACAATTCTCTTCTACTTCTTGCTTTTCCCTCTTTCCAGTCTCATATATGGTTCGATAGCGTTAGTGATAGGAGCTACATATGCCAGTATAAGAGCTTATCAAATCGTTAAATCTTTCAAACAAAGTGAATAATAGGGGGAAAATAGATTTGCTATTTTCTTTTCCTTCTCGTTTTTTCCCGTAATATTTTTTAACCAACTATTCTATGTTGCTCATGAACCGTAAAAGAGTTTTTCTATTTATTCTTCCATGTTTAATATTTTCTAGTTTGACTTTTCAAAATCAATCTGCTACACAAACTTATGCATGGGGATTGGCTACTCATCAATTTATGGTTGACATTGCAGCTGACTATATATCCACAGAATGGCAAGAAGCCTTCGCTTATTATGGACCAGAAATAGTCGGGGGTAGTACTTATCCAGATCAGGTTCTACAAGATTGGGATAATCACCTCTATTATCCGATTAGTCAAGAATACAATGCGCCATGGAAAGTTAATGAAACCATTGATGCTATCAAGAATTTTGCTGATAATGAAGACTGGGATAATGTATTCTTCTTTCTAGGAGTTGTTTCCCATTACACTTCCGATATCAACATTCCAGTCCACACAGATCTCTTCTGGCCTGGTCATCTTACTTATGAAAGTGACATCAATAGCGAATTAGACTCTCTCACCGTTTCTGTACATGACTTTGGTGAAATAACCGACCCTGTTCAGTTCATTATTGATTGTGCTACTCATGCTCATCAATATTATTGGGACATAGGAAATGCTTATCCAACAGGTACTGAAACAGATGTGTTATCATCTAATTCTACAATCAGAGCAGAAACTGAGGAACAATTAGGGAGAGCTATCGGCGCTATAATAGCAATATGGGAATACACCATTTCAGAACTAACACCGCCGGTAATTGAAGAAGTAACAGATGTAGCAAAAGTTATGGTAGATAAATATCATGACAATGATTATACTACAGATAATTCACTTTCAGGTTTTGTGGATACACTAGATAGAGATATTGTAGAAGTAGTTTTCAATGAAGCTGAAATAACAACACTTGCACTAATAGACATAGACTTGTTAGTAATAACTGCTATATTCGATAATACAACCTTTTTCTCTGCTACAGAATTAGAAGCTATAACAAACTGGTATCATACTGGTGGGCATTTAATAATAAGTTCCAAGAGCGATTTCTACTATGATGTGAATCACGAAGCACTAAATCAATTGCTAGAATCTATAGGATCAGATATTAGAATAAATGATGACAGTGTTTACACAACATCTGCAGATCCTGAGTATTATGCTGATTGGTATTGTAACACAAATGAATATGGAACTGATGCAGAAATTTCAGAAATCGTTTCAACTTTAAATAAAAAAGTACAATTCTACGCACCTTGTTCATTGTACAGTCAAGCTGATTCTCTTGACACTCATTGGTTAATATATGGGGAAAGAATGTTCTATCAAGATGACAGAAGCCCGCCAGCCATAGAAGTAATTTACGATGACACAAATGATAATACAGGAGGTACGGCAATTCCATTGGCAGGTATTGAGATAAATAACACAGCTTCTATGGCTGTTTTCGCAGCTACTACATGGTCAGATTATGATTTTGCTTTAAGTGATAGAGACAATAAAAATCTAATTTGGAATGTAGTTGAATTTCTACTAGATATAGACTTAGAAGCTAATAATGATATAATAACATCAGATACAACAATATCTACAGAAACAACAACAGGTGATACAAAAACATCGCCGTTTACAACAATGATGATTTTGATTGGTATTACTGCACTAGTCAGCTTAAAATCAATGCAGAGAAGAAAATAAAAATTACACTTTTGAGAGGGGGAGTTTTTTTATTTTTGTTCTGTTAGATAATTGTTACAATAGATTAAAGCTTCCTTATTAGTCTCCCAGAGAAGTAAGTCTAATGCTTCATCAAAAGAGCACCATTTCCAATCATTATGTTCAAGTGGATCAAGTGTAGGATTATCTGTGTGATCTATTCTTGCGATAAATACGTACTCAAGAATTTCTTTTGTACCTGGAAGATAGTCTTCTGCATGGTTTTCATCTAATTGAATGGTATATGAAAAATCAGTATGAAAAATGAAATTTGGTACAAAACTTGTTTCTTCTAGCAATTCTCTTTTTGCACCATCTATCAACTTTTCACCTCTCTCTGTAGCACCTGTAACTCCTTGCCAAAACCCTCCCCTTACCTCTATTCTTCTGAGTAAAAGGTACTCCCACTTATCATCTTTGTATCTTACAGGATATACTAACACTTGAGTTGGTATTCTCATATTTGCATATCATTTTGTAATCTTTAAAACGTTTTATTATCATGTCTTTATATGCATGGTTTGATTCTGTCATTTAAACGTCAAATATGGCTACACAACGACAATGTGAAATAATCCTTAAAAAAGCAAATTAACCGATTTTTTCTGGTTACAGCTTTTATGAATAAAAAATAGAGTGAGTATTTCACTCTTCTTTTCGTTTTTGAATATATCTGTATACCGCACCCCACATATACTTGTCTTCTCTCTCTTTAACTTCAAAGTTATTTGTATGCATCCACTTCCTTAAAGAATCTTTTGTTATTATATCTAACTTAGCGTCAATAGCTCCTTCATAGAAACCATCTGTTTTTAGTACTTTTTTGATTGTTTTCAACACATCTCCTTCCAATTTAACTATGTCTTCAGGATCATCTCTTTTTAAAAGGCTCAAGTCATAAAGTGTGAAAATGCGTCTTGCTTCTTTGATAGGTGTTGGATGGTCATCTACTCTGATATTGATGTAATTGTCAGTCCCACCATCGTAAACTCCTTTCTCTTTCACAATCAGAATTGCAGCAGACTGTTTTCCTCTTTTATCTCCTCCCTCTTCTTGTCCCGCTTCTAAGGCTACAAGAAGACGATCTACTAAATCTCCTTTAGTTTCTTTATATGCTTGAGACATAGCTAGAACTACATCTTCTGATGCTAGAATGTTACCTTGACAAGTATAATTTTCACCTTCAATGGTTCCAGCCCATTCAAAACATTCTTTTCCTGTAAAGGAATCAACATCACCAAAGGAATCAACTATTCCAACTTGTCTGTGCTCTCGTTTTGGATCATATCTAGTTAAGGTTTGTACTGTTTCTTCAGCTGTAAATCCTTGCTCTAGTAAAGCTAAACCCTTTGGACCATAGCTAGTATTGCACCAAGCTTGTGTTGCAATAGCTCCAACATTTGCTTTAGCATAAGGAACAATTGCACCTACTGCAATGAACTTTGATTGAACTGCTACTCCCCATTCTTTTTTCTTTGGATCATAAGCAACGATTGAAAATGTCATTTATTATCAACGATAACTAAGTTTTAGATAATATAACTTTTACTAATCAAGTAAGAAAAAAAGTGCAAAAACTTATCGACAAAAATTTCTAGACGTAATTTAAGGCAATAAAACTAGAGAAGCTCTAGTTTTCAAATTTCTAATATTGAATTTTACAAATAATACGTTTAAAATACGTTAATAATATTTATGTCGGGATATTTATCGCGTTTTATTCAGCAGTGAATCTATAATAAAAAGAGAGATATTTCTAGATAAATCTAGAATATTTCTTTTGGTAATAGAACATCCTTATATGTTTAAATCTGCATCCTCTTTCATGTCAGAAAAAAAAGACAATCCTATTGTTTTCAGCAGAATGTATTTCCAACTAAAGGTCAAGGATTTAGATAGAGCTAAAAAATTCTATGAGGACATATTTAACTTTAAAGTATCTTGGTATATGTCACCTGAAGCTGGGTGGTGTGAATTAGATTTACCTGGGGGAACACCTAAACTTGGATTAAATACTATTAAAGAATCAGAGGAGCTTCAACCAAGTTCGGGAACGTTTACAATTGCAGTAGAAAATTTAGAAGATACTAAAGAATATTTGGAAAGTAAAGGAGTTAAAACAACAGACATTGTCGATATTCCAAAGATGGTTTCTTACTTCAATTTAACAGATTCAGAAGGTAATTCGGTTCAGATAGTTACCGATCCTAGAGTGACGGAATAATCTACACCCATCCATTCCTTCAATTTGCTAAAATTGAGAAATCATCACTCTAACCACTGCACTGTCAAGCGTTTTCTTGGTGGAGCTCTTTCAAATCTATGTTTAGGATACCCAATTATCATTACACCATAGACATTACACCATGATGAAATTCCAAGCTGTTTTCTAGTTTTTTTACTTCTCCAGAGATACTCTTGAGCAAAACCAATCCAACAAGTTCCTAATCCGAGAGCTTGAGCAGCAAACATTCCGTGAGTAAGAGCTATTCCTGCATCAGGACCTGTCATTTGACTATATTTAGGTGCATATAAAATTATGACACATGGAGCGTTGAAAAAAATCAGATCTCTACCTTTTGTAGTTTCTTCTAGAAACATTTTCAGACTATGTTTAGTTTTTGGATTTAGTAAACGTTTTCTTAATACACCTTTAATAAAGGGAAACAAAATGTATCGTAGCTTAAAGAGAAATCTTGCTTTAATAATCATATTCGCAATTTTTTTTGATAGATTGTCTATTTCATTCTGATTAGTTATAACTATATATTTTCTACTTTGTTTATTACTTGCGCTAGGGGCATATCTCATGGATTCTAAAATAGATCCGATTTTTTCTTTAGAAACAGGTTTGTCTTCAAATACTCTTATTGATCTTCGACTTCTTATAAGTTTAATAAAATCATCAAAATTTAGTAGCTCCTCAGGATAGCTTGCTTCTTCAAAATTAAATGTAAGATCAGTTCCCTTGTATTCTATAGCCTCTGTTGGGCAAATTGCTATGCAATGTCCACATCTAATACATTTACCCAAAGTGTCACTAAAAACTATACTTTTTTTCATTTTCTTTTCGTCTCTCTTAACAGAATATAAAGAAACGGGACATACATCCACACATTTTTGACACTTGATACATTTTGATTTATCAATTCTAATTATTTGAAGCATAATTATCCATTACAAAGTGAAAAACACTACTATTTATTTATACTGAAAAAAACAAATGTAGGATTGAATCGCAAATTGTTGGTAATATTTCTAATTTGAAGATGAAAAAAGGAAAAGATTTTAGACAATTTTCTTTTTCCTCAAAACAAGAACAAACATACCAATAATAAACACGGAGAATAAACTATAATACCAATTGAATGGAATGCTAATGAATTTCTGCAATTCTATTAATACTTCAGAAGTTACTAGACTACCACTAAAGTTTATCTCAGTGTAACCTTCAGATTTCTCAAGAAAGCCAGTCTTTCTATTCCATTTAATAGTACTATAACTTTCAATTGAATAATCGTCTCCGTCCATAACAAGATCTTGTGTGTTAGTTAGATATTTGCTATCTAGCTCAACTGTCATTGTTGTGTTTTCAAGTTGTGATTCTATTATTTCTTTCTGCCATAATAGCATTTCATAGTAAAATTCGAAAAAGTCGTATGTACCACTGCTATTAGTAAATTGGAGAGGTAACAGTGAGGAAATAAAAAAACCAAAATAAGTTATACCAAGGAGAGAAAATCCGGGTTCCACAAAAAAATCTGTAGTAACCGGTGTTCCATTAATTTGATATTCAAATATCCCCAAGTTTGATGATGAAAGGTTAGCTTCAGAGGGATCTTTAATGACCTTTAATGTTAATATGTCCCCCTCTTGATAAGGCATTGGAAATGTAGTTGTACTAAATATTTCACCTTCAAATGTGAATTTCTTTATTTCCCAATTGAATACAGCATCTTTTTCTACTGATTCGTGGAATATAAGAGAATCAATTTCAATCTCGACCATTGCTGAAATTGAGTTCAATGAGGTCAATACTAAACCGAATATAAAGAACAATACTAGCACTTTAGATCTTTTTCTCATTAATTACCACTTCTAACATCAATTATTTGCAAATAATCATGTTACAAAGAAGAATATGAATAATCTTCTATTTAAAATAGTACTAATATGCTAATTCCAAAAATTTATCAGTTGCGCCAATGGAAGTTATCAAAAAGAGATATATTCGAATGAAAGAGAAATACAAAGAATTAATGTCAAAAGCTCAGGAAATTCAAGTTATTGAAGAGATTTCCAGTTTAATGGGTTGGGATACACTAGTAATGTTACCTGAGGGGTCAGTTGAACAAAGGGGGAATCAGATGGCATATATCAGCAAACTAGCACATTTAAAGTCTATAGATCCGTTGATTGGCATAATTATTAAGGAAATTCTAGAACATCCTGAATATGAGAAAATATCTGAAACTGAGAAAAGGAACATATACCTTGTGAAAAGAGAGTATGATAAAAAAACTAAACTCCCTACTGACTTTGTTGCTGAATTTACTAAACAATCCGTAATAACGCATGAAATCTGGAAAAACGCAAGAAAGAATAATGATTTCGCAACCTACTTACCTTTTCTAGAAAAAATGATTGAATTTGGAAAGAAGTATGCTCATTATTTAAATCCAGATCTTTCTCCTTATGATGTAATGCTAGACTTTTTCGAACCTGGTATGTCTGTAGAATCTTATACTAGGATTTTTACTCCTCTGAAAGTAGCGACTGTAGAGCTAATTAAGAAATGTCAAAATGCTTCAAATAAACCAGATGAAACTATCATTCACCGTCATTGTCCAACTGAAATTCAGAAAAAAATTTCAGATGACATTATTCCTCTTATTGGTTATGATTTGAAAAGAGGTCGACTAGACATAGCAGCTCATCCTTTCACTACAGGGAGCTATGATGATGTTCGCATTACAACCAGATATTTAGAAAACCATTTTACAAGCTCTTTGTTTGCAACTATGCATGAAGCTGGGCATGGATGTTATGATCAGAACCAAAAGAAAGAGTGGAGATATCAGCCTATCGGTAATTATTGTAGTATGGGCATTCATGAATCGAGTTCTCGTTTTTATGAGAATATTATTGGTAGAAGCGAATCTTTCTGGAAGTTCTACTTTTCACGCTTTAAAGAAATCACTGGCACAATCTTTGAAGATGTCACTTATGAACAATTCATCTTCGCTATTAACAGCGTTAAATCTTCAGCTATAAGAGTAGAAGCAGATGAAGTTACTTATAATTTACACATTATACTCAGATTCGAAATTGAAAAGGATTTGATTGAAGGAAACATAGAGGTAGCAGATTTACCCAAAGTATGGAATGAAAAGATGAGAGAAATGCTGGGATACGATGTACAAGACGATGCTGAAGGTGTAATGCAAGATGTTCATTGGTCTGGAGGAATGGTAGGTTATTTTCCCACGTACTCAATGGGAAACATTTTTGGTGCGCAATTTTTTGCTAAACTTAAAAAAGACATTCCTAACTGGAAAGAAGAATTAGAAAATGGTAACATTGAAATCGTTACTAACTGGTTCAAAGAAAACATTCATGAAAAAGGAAACATGTATGATCCATCCGAATTACTTAAGGGAGTAACAGGAGAGGAACCAACACCTAAATATCTGATAGATTACCTAAATGAAAAATATTCTAAATTATATAACTTTTAGATTTTCCTTCCTTTTTTGCTTATTTTTCAAAGATAACGTAGTTGTCTTGATCTTGACCAACAATATCAATTGAGCCAATTTTAACGTATTTTCTCTTCTGTCCTTCTCTACTTATGTGAACATTCCATGTTCTTCCTCTTTTCTTTGCTGAAATAGTAACTAGTTCATAATCACCATCTAGATAACCAAGGGTATCCCCGTCATCCAAATAAACTGTTCCTTCAGCTGTAGAGCGACTAAAAATCAGAAAAGATACTTTGTCTATCTCGCCTGTATGTTGTATATATTCCTGAATAAAGGGTATGATTGAACCATCTTTTACAAAAATAGGAATAGCATCGAGAGGTGCTGATACTTCATAGGTTTTACCTCCTTCATACTCTTTACCCTCAAAGTCATACCAAATACCTTTTGGAAGGTAAACCTCTCTTTTTCTCTTTCCTCTGTGAAGTATTGGAGCAATTAACATTTTATCTCCGAGTAAATATTCAGTTTCCGCCCATTCTTTTTTATAAACATTAGAATCATCAGGATAATCAACCCAGAGAGATCTATAAGCGGGTTTCCCAGTTTCACAAGCAATTCTAATTGAATTATACATATACAATATTAGTGAATAGCGAAGTTTTATTGTTTTTCTTATCAACGCTTCCTTCCTTTTTCCTACTTTCCAAGGTTCCTGACTGCAAGTTTTGTTTATTGCATGATTCCTAAAGAACGGAAATAGAATAGAAGCTTGATACCATCGCACAAGCAACTCACCAGATGATTTTCCAATAAAGCCACCTATGTCTGATCCAATCATAATTTGCCCACTCACAGCCATGTTCATCAACATAGGAAGACTAACTTGCAAATGTGTCCACTCAGCTATATTATCACCAGTCCAGGAACCAGCATATCTATGAGTTCCTAGATAAGCTGAACGCGTTAAAACGAAGATTCTTTTGTCTGGAAGGATTTTTTGTAATCCCTCAAAAGTTGCTTGAGCCATTAAATGACCATAAACATTATGCAATTCTTCATGAGATGTAAAATTCCCATTATTTGAATGAATCATATCATTTATTGGGTATTCCTCAGTTGAGAAAAATGCAGGCTCATTCATATCAATCCAGAAACCAGATATTCCTGCTTCAGTTAATGTAGCATAATGTTTACCAAACCACTCTCTTGTTCTCGCTTCTGAAAA
The DNA here is from genome assembly GCA_019057815.1 of Candidatus Heimdallarchaeota archaeon. GTDB lineage: Archaea > Asgardarchaeota > Heimdallarchaeia > Heimdallarchaeales > Heimdallarchaeaceae > 18H4-34. The sequence continues at coordinate 16,668 of JAHLWR010000021.1, read as the reverse complement.
ATCAGGAAAGTGACATTTTCCTGACCAGACTGTACCTACAAAAGGACTGGTTTTATCTGGATTAAGACAAAAATACTTTTCTTTTAACCCTTGTTGATACATAACAGAATCTGTATCAATTTTAACTCCAGGATTAGTAATAGCTATTAATTTAATACCTTGTTCTGCTAAATCATCTGAGAGTTTTTTTGGATTAGGAAACTTTTCTTTATCCCAAGTGAAAATTCTATAATCATCCATATAATCGATATCTAGATGGATAAAATCTAATGGGATCTTTTTACTTATGAATGTATCCGCAAGTTTTCTGACTTCATCTTCTGGATAATACGACCATCGACTTTGGTGATTGCCTAAAGTCGATAAAGGTGGAAAAGGAGCTTTTCCAAGAAGTTTGGATAATTTCTCGAACAAACCGTCTACAGTAGGTCCTAGAATTACATATAGGTTAATTCCAAGATTGCTTACGGAATACTTAGTTTGATAAAATTTTTCTTGTTTTTCATTTTTAAATTGGCTTTTGTAACTGTTATCAAATATCATACCATAACAGAATCCATTTTCTCTTACAATAATTTGCAACGGTTGAGTTTGATATAGTTGCGTTTCTGTGGTTTGATAAGCAACGGAATCTTTATTCCAGAAGGATATTGTACTCTCTCTTTTATCCAAATCTCCAGCTGTTTCACCGAAACCAAAGTAATGATCATCTTTTGATCCTGAATGATATTGTAAAGAATACCAATTATCTGAAGAAATCAAAGGGATTGCATTAGCAAATAGCTTCTCGTTTTTACCATATATTAAGTTAAATTTACCATCATTCTTACTAATTTTTACACGAAGTTTATCTTTATTCTTCGAATTTTGTGACACTATTATAAAACCAGATCTTTTTTCCACAGTTAGCGAAGGTTTGTGCTCTGGGTCTAATTCTATTGCGTAAGATTCAGGGAAAATGAAGTCTTCTTTAACAATTTGGATTTGAATTATACCTTCTTTAAAGGACAATATTCGCATTTTCCCCCTTTCTAGAACAAAATCAATCCCTTTTTTTGTATCTTTAAAATCTATTACTTTGCCTACATTTTCCCAAATTTCAGGAGGTACAACTTGAGCATCTTTGTTAAGTCTTGGATGTATGATTCTTCTTATGAAGATTTTGATAAGCCAAAGTGGTACTTTGCCTACTATTTTTGCAGACATTAATAATTTTAGAGCTTATTGATTGAAAAATGTATCGAGACTTCAATGAAATTCACAATAATAATAGCTGTATTGTCAGACCTATAAGAAAAGCAACTAATGATAAAGTTGCTGCTGTAAAAGAATTAGCCGGTAGAATGTGTAAATCTATAGTTATTTTATTATTAAATGGGGATAAAGGTTTCATTTTCCCCGATATCAAATCAACAAGAAAATGACCGACATAACAGCTTATTGCTAAGATTACAAGTTCAGGATAAGGAGTAAAGCCAAATATTAGATAACTCAATCCGCTTACTATAATAACACCAAATGGCTCATGCAACCAACTATGGTTAATGTTCGTATCTCTTTGATCAATTGTTTTGAAATACAACCTTATGAAACCAGGAATATCCCAGAATTTGATTTTTTCGTAATTCTTTCTATAATAAAAAACATGATCATAGTCAATTAAAATACCAAAAACAAATATGACCAATATAAGAAGTATTAAAGGAACATCCTTGTAAAATTGGATAAAAATCAATCCTATTAAAACGGAGACGCTTCCATGGGTTACAGAATCCATTATAAGTTGAAACTTCTAAGTCCAATAAAAAGTTTCGCAAATAGAATGCAAAGCTTCATTTATTTCTGAAGCATATAGTAAAACATGACTTATGAAGAGTATAACAAAATCGTCTTTAATAATTCTCTAGACGATGAAATTCGAAAAAAAGCTCTTCAAGAATTAATCAAATATGGATGCCTAAATTCACTATTTGGTCATGTAAAAAGACCTACAATGGATAGATGGGTAAGGAACTACTCCTTACTAGCATTAGTTAAATTTGCAGGCTTGAGTTCACTTAGTAGGAATATTGCAATTACATTACAAAATGATGAGATATCATTAAGAACTGATTTGAATACAAAGAAACTTAGAGAAGAAGCATCAAGATTCCTTTTTGTGATTGTTGTTACCACAACTAGGTTAACCAAAACAAGGAAACTAGCTCTAATGGGGTTAATAGCAGGAGGTCACTGGCAATATTGTGATGAACTATTAAATGATGAATCCATAGATGATTGGATAAGATTGAAAATCAAAAAAGCAAAAAAGAGGAAGAAAAAGTAAATTGAAATAACTTAACACTTTAAGATTAATATTATTTTTTAATTTGGTAACTGACAACATAGCCTTCTGCTTCTAGTAAGTCTTTGTAGTTAGTTAAAGTAGCATTACGTAAGAAACTTGTAGTTTGTTCGTCCACGGCTTCAAATAATAAATCATTCAAAGTTAAGATAAAAAAAGTAAAGATTTTATCAAAGGCTTTCATTCTTTCATTAACGTGAATAAATTTGAAATTATTCAACCTTTGCTTTTCCTCAATTTCCCATTCCCTAGTTGTTTTTAAAAGAATAGAATATATAAAATCTCTACCAAGTAAAGGTATAGCTGTGAGTACACATTCTGTTAATTTAGTCAAAATATCAGCTTTTACTTTATCAGGTATGAGATTCCTTGTGCTGATTTTTAAAATGTTGACTTTTTCTTGTTCACAATCAAACTTTTTACTCATTCTTAATAGTCAATTATTTAGCTATCTATAAATCTTTTTTGAAAAAATCTTTTTTAAAATCAAGATTTCTAAAGAATTACTCTATAATGAGAAATATTTCTAACAAAATTGTACTTATTCAGCTAACTTCCAAAATAATTTAATAAAATCACTTCTAAAAAAACATATATAGTTCCAAAAGTAGATTATGATAATGTATTTTCCTAAACCAGGGCATTACACAGAACAAGTCTTTAAAATAGTACAAGAACGCTGGAAGGTAGGGGATGTTGAAAAAATCATTGTTGCAACAACATCAGGAATAACAGCGCTGAAAGCAGTGAATTTTTTCCCGGTAGACGATTTAGTCATTGTTACCCATCAAGCAGGCTTTAAAGATCCAGGTGAACTTGAAATTAGTTATGAGACTCTTAAAGAATTGCACAATAAGGGAGTTAGCGTAGTAACAGCAACTCACGCCTTAGCTGGTATTGACAGAGCTATACGTAAGAAGCATGGAACATGGGAAACTAGTGAGATAATAGCTGATGCTTTGAGGATTTTTGGACAAGGAACAAAAGTGTGCGTGGAGATTGTTTTAATGGCAGCAGATGCGGGTGCTATTAAGATAAGAGATGTAATTGCGGTTGGAGGAACAGGGAGAGGAGCAGATACAGCTTGGTTAATAAAAGCTGCACACAGCCACACGTTCTTTGATTTAAGAATGAAAGAACTTCTATGCAAACCTAAAGAAACATGAAATGGTGCTGGAAATGCTTTTTGATCCAACTACGATAGACTGGGTTTTCGTTATAGTGGTAAATATAGTCCTATTTGCAAGTTTTTACGTCCCTTTTTTTTTAAGAGTTTTAAAATTTGGTGAGTGGCAGAGAAGAAAAATAGCTCATATGGTTTTACATACCACTTTAGCAATTTTTCCTGTATTTTTACATAATTTGTTTGATTTGTTAATATGTTTAACTATAATGGGAGTAATAGTCATTTTAATTTCATTTATTCCACAGATAAGATTTACCCAAAGAGTAATTGAATATACTACAAGAAGTGGTGAGTCGAAACTAGAAATGAGTTTGAATTCTGCACTAACAGCTACAACAGTATTTGTGTTACTAATGATATTCATTAATCATTTGTATATATATACAGGAGCTGTACTTTCTCTTAGTTTAGGAGATGGTTTAGGTGAGATGATAGGAAGACCTTTTGGGAGGATAAGATATAAAATTATTGAAAAAAAAAGTTTAGAGGGTTCACTTAGCGTTTTCATCGGTATTTTTATTGGATTGTTGATAGGTTTTGCTGCTAACTCCATGTTTTACCAAATCATTTACTGGAAGATTTTAGTAATTAGTCTAGTGGGAACGATTATTGAAGCTCTTAATTACAAGTTTATTGATAATTTTACAGTCCCAACATCAGTAGCATTGTTGTTATATCTTTTATTTCAGTATTAAAAGATGAAAAAGAATTAGAAAAAGAAAATAAGTAAATTCCTTACTCTATATTTTCTGGCCATCCTTCATCTTTATACCAATAAGGTTTACGTATCATACCAAAAGAATTATGTGCAGCGATAGCTCCTTGGGCTACAGCAATAACTATTAGTTGATATTGGGTTGCTATATCACCTATTGCAAAAACACCTAGTACATTAGTACGCATCTCTTTGTCGACTTTAATGTATTTTCCTTCTGTTTGTAAACCCAAATCAGAGAATATGTCTAGATTTGTTGACATACCTACTGCTAGGATACACTTATCAACTTCAACTTCTCTTTTCAAGTGAGTGTTGATATCTTCTAAAACGGCAGCTTCAAGCATTTTTTCGCCTTTAAGTTCATGAATTTGACTGTTATAAATTATCTCAGCGAGATTCTCTTTGACAATTTGATTAACTTTTGTTTCAGCAGCTCTGAAACTATCACGTCTATGAACAAGATATATTTTTTTAGCTTTATCTTTGATTTCATGAACCGCATCTATGGCAGTATCGCCACCACCTACAATTAGAACATTGCAACCCTTAAATCTGTCAGGATCAGTAACGAAATTATATACTCCTCTATCTTTAATTTTAAATTTTCTTTCTCCAGTAATACCAAGTTCAGAAGGTTGGGAACCAGTAGCAATTATTATGCTTCGAAACTTATATCGGCCTTCATTAGTAATCACTATAAGTTCATCATCTTTTTTTTCGACATTAATAACTCGCTCATTGATCATCTCTGCTTGGACTTCACGGGATTGAATTACAAATTCATCTATTAAGCGTTTACCGAGTATACTCGGGGCACCAGGGTAGTTTTCAACAATTTTTCTGCTATATAATGTAGAAACGATACCACCGTATCTTCCCCCTTCAAATATCTTAACTTTAAGTCCTTTATATGATCCAATGATAGCAGCGCCTAACCCTCCAACTCCTCCCCCAATAATTCCTAAATCGCCATGGTAGTCTTCTTTGGATGACATAATATTCGCTAAAATTACTTACTAATATGTCTTTTGCATCCTATATTAGCAAGATTTTTTATTGAAAAATCATTTAAAAACATTATAAGGTGCCCTTATTCCCCTTTTATAGGGTTTTGGAGTTTAATAATGAAATTTTTTATAATCATTAAAGCTTTGCAATCATCTGAATTATATAGAATAGCTCTACGTAATGCTTTTTGATCACCGTAGTTATACCATTTGTCAAACAAAACAATACTTGTAGCTCCATCAGATAAAGGTTCATCCCATTGAAAGCCTATGTAGTTTGCTACCTCTTTTAAAGTATAAGAACTGATAGGTAAAATTGTCTTTTCTTTGAAAATCTTGAAAAGATCAAGAGAATTGTCAAGAATCGTTTTAAGGCTAGAGAATGGGATAGCATGCTTTTTTGTAAGATTTCGAAAATATTGGGGCTCTGCTTGTGACCAGTGATAAAGGATGTAATTGGTATCATATTCTCTTAAGAACTCTAAGAAAGATTCAAACATACTTTGTTCTTCTTTAGGCGATTTAGCTAAGAAATTTTTGTGTTCAACACTGCCCTTTTCCTTTACTAAACAGCCTATCATCCACACAAAATCTTGATATGGTGATCCTTCTATGTCGACATATAATTCGGTTGTTTTTTCAGGGAATTGTATGGATTCTCGAATTATGTTCTCATCATTTACGAAAGAACGTGCTTGGAGTTGGATATATTCTAGATGTTTTTTACTTGTAAATTCAAGATTAGCATTCTCAAGATTTGCAGAAGCTAATTCAGAAACAGAGTTGATGTTTAATTTTTTTAACTCGCTTTTAATCCTTTTTCCAATACCACTGATTAAAGTTAAATCACCTGTTACTTTGGCAAGGTTCTTGCAATATTGCTTCCATTCACATATTTTGCAATCTCGAGTATAGTTAGGTGTTGGAATTGTAATTTTGTTAACAATATTCGATATCAGAAGAAGATCTTGCTCTAGAACATCAAGTTTGTCTTCAACATCAATTTGGAGTTGTTCATCCTTTGTTTTCACTAAGAAATAATCTATTTCTGTTCCTTGCATTTCTGAACAAATTAATGTCAAAAAAACTCCTTCCATAACAAAATACTTCTTCAATCGCAGATTCTTCCTGTAAAACAAAGGAACATACGCAAAAGAATCGAAAATGCTTTCTTTTGAAACTTTGACTAATTGTTCAGTTTTTGCTACATAGTTATCTGAACCTATCCAACTGTGGTTTAAAACACTAATACCTGTTTGCATTTTTGAAAATGTTTGACGAATATTCTTATGAATTATTTGTTCAACTGGTAAATTATGAAGATGCTTTGTTGATCTTGATTGAATTAACGGATGGATTCTTTTCTCTTTCTGAGGACCATACTTTGAAAGATAGAGAAGCATGGGACATCTGTAAAACAATCGTATATCGAAGTTAGTAATCAATATAAGAAAACTCAAAAAAAGCCTTCTAAAAGGTTTTGATTGATTTATTGAGAATTTTTGAACATCATTTGAGTATTTTTTTCAGGTTATTTATGGTTTTAACTACTTTATTTAAATAATTTTCATTTTTTTCTTCTTTGAAAATGTCAATATGACCTTCCATTTCTTTCAAACTTACACATAAATCACGTTTCATAGAATCAACATATTCTGCTAACTCCTCTTTCTGTTTTTTCAAAGCATCTTCCGATTCTTTTCTTTTTGTAATATTTTCATATGTACCAAGTAATCCAATGATATTCTCCTTTTCATCACGTAAAGGAATCTTATTAGTATCAAAAAATGCATCTGTTCCGTCAGGCTGTCTTAGTTCTTCTAAAACATGATACTGAGGAGTGTCACTTTCCATTACGTTACGATCATATTCTCTACAAGTATATGATTCAGAGTTTTTCCATGATAAATCAAAATCTGTCTTCCCGACTATCAAATCAGGTGTACCTACTCCTGAAACTTGTGCAAAGTTTTTATTACATCCTAAATATACAGAATCCCTATTCTTCCAGAAAATTATTTGGGGTATATTATCAATTACAGTTCTTAGTAATTCCTCTGATCTTCGCAACTTCCTCTCTGCATTCTTATGTTTTGCAATTGTTTTTATTATATGTGATAACTCCTTGTATTGACTTTTTACATCGATTCCTTTAGTAATGTAATAATCTACACCTAAATTCAGTGCTTTAATTGCTATTTCCTCTCTACTATGCCCTGTAAAGAGTATAAATGGAATAGCGCTTCCTTGCTCTTTTAACTTGTTGAATAACTCGAGACCATCAATTATAGGCATTTTGTAATCAGAAACAATGATATCATATTCTGCATTTTTTACTTTGTTAGATACTTGTTCTGGATCAGAAATACTATCGAGTTTGAAGTTCGATTCTCCTATATGTGCTAAATAAGCCTGTGTAAGTTCTAGGAACCCATCATCATCATCAATATGTAAGATATTAATTGTTTCATCGGTTCCAAGTTTTATTAAAGAATCTTTTACCCCAGAATTCATTAGTTTAATAATATAGTTTTATTCCTTATATTATTTTCTAATAGTTTGACATTGAAAAATGCTGCTTTAAACCTGCTCTAGTTGTGAAAGAAGGAGTAAAAACTCACACACCATACGTGATTGAAAATCTTAAATTACACTGTTATTTCAACTGTAAATATCAACTACTTTCTCTTTCTTTGTCAAAGAAAGAAAGTTTTTAACATGTTTTATTATCTGTCTGAATGTCAAATGTTAGACCCAAATAACCTCAACTTCGAAAAACTAGGATTTCAAGCAGGAATTGAAGTTCACCATCAGATAAAATCGAAGAGAAAACTTTTCTGCCATTGCCCACTAATTTTAGAAGATGACCCAGAAAATATGGATTATAGTTTCTACAGATACTTCCGACCCGTACTAGGAGAAATGGGCGATTTTGATCCTGGTATGTTAGTTGAATTTGAGAAGGGTTACAAAGTCATTTATTATGCTTGTGAACATAATACTTGCACTTATGAGATGGATGAAACACCGCCTTTCAGTCCTGATCCAGAAGCTATTATGAAAGGTTATATTCTTGCTGCTTACTTTAATTGTACTGCTTTTGCTGAAGAATTGGTAGTTAATCGGAAGCAATACCTTGATGGTTCTATTACTACAGGTTTCCAACGTACCTTTATTTCTGGTCGTGATGGTTGGGTTCCTTTAGCTAACGATAGAAAGGTTCGCATTTCTAATGTATATATTGAAGAAGATGCTGCTAGAAGAGTTAATTGGACTGATACAGCAAGTAGAACCGTCTATTTTAATCTTGATCGCTTAGGTTTTCCTTTAACTGAAATTATTACAGATCACCTTGATATTAATACTCCTGAAGATTTATTAGAGGTAGCTAAGCAGATTGGACGTGTTCTTCGACTCAGCGGTATAGGTCGTAGAGGTTCAGGATCAGCTCGTCAAGACGTTAACATTAGCATTTCTGGAGGTGATCGTGTTGAGATTAAAGGTGTTCAAGATCTTAAATTGTTTGACAAGTTTTGTAGGCATGAAGTCGTGCGTCAGCACGCTCTTATAGAAATAAAGGATGAAATGCACAAAAGAGGAATCAAGAAAGAAGACTTTCAACATACCTATATTGATATTTCTCATCTTTTCGAGTTTGGAGAGAAGAAGGTCTTCGCAACAGTATTCCCTAATATGAAAGGTCTCTTTGGTGTTGAAGTTCAACCTAACAAAGATTTTGGACTTGACATTTTTGATAAGAGTATGTTAATATCTGGAATACACCGAGAAAATCAATTTCACAGTGATGAACTAGAAGCTAATGCAGTAAGAAAACGCTCAAAATACCCTTCTAGTTTTAATATCAATGATGAAAAATACCAACAAATCTGTTCGATTCTAAAACCTAAATCAAATGATGTTTTTATTATTACTGCTGGACCAGAGAGAAAAGCTATTCATGCTTTAAAGAAGATAGTTGAAAGGGTAAAGATGGCACTAGATGGAGTTCCTCAAGAGACCAGAAGGCTCTTACCAGATGGAAATACGGAATTTCTACGAGTTATTCATGGTAAGGAAAGAATTTACCCTGATACTGATACACCACCAATTGTAATCTCCCTTGAAAAAATAAATGAATACAAGAAAATGGTAGGAAAAAGACCATGGGAGGTTTTCGATGATTTGAATAGTAAATACAATTTTACTCAAAATAAAGTTGATCTTCTAATTAGAGATGAGCAACTAAAGAGATTTTACTCTTTAACTGAAAATCGGGGAATAAATGGTCATCTCGCATATAGACTTCTTATTAATATTCCAAGAGAATGGAGAAGAAAAGGATTAGAAGTGTCTAATGAACTGCTAGAAAAGATTGGTAATGCAATATCGGAAAAGATTCTAATTGCACAACAAATTAATAATGTTCTTAACAAAACAGCTGAAAATCCTGAAAAATCTTTTGAAGAGATTTTAGATGAAATCAAATCGGTTAAACATTCAGATGAAGAAATAGAAGAATTTATACTTTCATTTCTAAGCAAGTATAATTTGGAATCTTTAAAAATTGATGAAATAAACCAAAAAATAGCTGTAACTAAGATAACTGGTTTTGTTTTAGAAAAAAGCAACTACTCACGGGAAGGGAAATATATTGCAGAAAAAGTAATTGATTTAATAAAGCGAGGTAGTATAAATGAGCCAAAACAACGATCCTGAAGGATATAGAGGAGAACTTAGAGAAAGATTAATACGCGAAAATATCCGCACATGGAGCAAAGTAAAAGTAAAAAAAGATAACGCAACCTATGAAGGTCTTCTACTCCCTAGAAGCGTACACACAGATGATGATTATATTACTCTAAAAGTTGATACAGGCTACAATTTGGGAATATTAGTTAATGATGCGACTATAATTGAAGAAATAGGATATCAAAAAGGAAATTACAAACTACCTCACATTGATGTTGAATTTAAAGAAGAATTACCTAATGTAACACTTCTCGGCACAGGTGGTACTGTAGCTTCTAGATTGGATTACAGAACAGGAGCTGTAATCCCTGCATTCACACCAGAAGAACTTTTTTCTGCAGTTCCAGAGCTATCTTCAATAGTAAATCTAACCCCCAAGACACTTTATGAAATTTTAAGTGAAAATTTCCGTCCTGATTATTGGGTAAAGACAGCAGAATCAATAGCAAAAGAAATTGAAAGCGGTGCAGATGGAGTAATAATAGGTCATGGAACAGATACCATGTGTGTAACAGGAGCTGCTTTAGCCTATTTCTTGAGAAACTTACCTGTTCCAGTTGTTTTAGTGGGTAGTCAAAGAAGCTCTGATCGACCTTCATCAGATGGGGCTAGAAATATTCTATATTCTGCCCAACTTGCAGGGTATGAGAATTTTGCCGAAGTTGTAATCAATATGCACGGTGGAACAAGTGACAGTTATAATCTAATTCATCGTGCTACTCGTTGTAGAAAAATGCACTCATCACGAAGAGACACTTTTAGAACACTGAGTGATATACCTCTCGGAAAAATAGATGACGAAGGTGTAACTTGGTTTAAGAAGGATGTAAAACCAAGAACACCCGTAGAAGACTTTCAACTGGATGTTAAAATTGATGACCGTGTAGGGATATTATATTTTTACCCAGGCCAAAATCCCGATATGCTTGATTCTATGGTTGACATGGGTTACCATGGAGTAGTTTTCATTGGAACAGGGTTAGGTCATGTAGGTACAGATGTCTACCCTGCTCTTGAAAGATGCCAAGAAGAAGAAATACCTGTTGTAATGGTTGTTGAACCATTAACTGGTTTTATTCAACTTCGAGTTTATGAAACGGGAAGAGATATGCTTGCCAGAGGAGTGATTGAAGGAGGAAATATGTTGCCTTCCGCAGCTTATACCAAATTGATATGGGTGTTAGGTCATACAAGAGACATTAATGAAGTAGAAAGATTGATGCAAACTCCTGTAGCAGGGGAAATAACATATAGAGAAACTGTCAGAGGTTTCATGCATCTTCAAGGAATTGAACATGGAATAGATGAAATTCTAAAGAATCTTTAAAGAATAGGTTAGTGTAAAGAATTTTTTTCTTTAACCTTTTTAAAAATAAAAATTGCTCTAATTTTAGATGAATGTTGCACACTTATTACACAATTATGCTATTATAGTCGGTATAACCGGCGAATTTTGGACTTACCATTACTTTGTTCCAAAAGCTTTATATATTTTGATACATAATAAACTTACCAAAGAACATTTGGGTTTAGGTGAGTTCTAGATGAAAAGAAAATTTAAATTATGTATTATATTAAGTGGGATACTACTATCACTGTTAATGAGTTCAACTATGAGTGCTGTAGCTCAAAAACCTGGACTTTCAATTATAACAGCTTATTACACAGATCTCGACGGAGATAATATTGAAGACGACGTTTATGCAGAGGCTAGTATATATTTGAAAGGAGAGGAATATACGCGAATATTATTACTATTTTCGCTTGTTTTGCCATCTGGATATGTATTTAGAAGTTATTATCTTTACTGTGCAGTAACAGCTGGTGAAATTTTCAAATTCAGTTTCATAAACGGTGCTCCTGAAAATGGTGATTATATATTCAATCTCAAAGCATATATTTTCAGAATAGGAGAATTTGACTATTATAGTGATTCTTTACTATTTGATCCACCAGGAGAAGAAGAACCAGATACACCAATTTCAGTTTCTGTATCTCCTTGAACCAGTATCGCGATTAGACAGAATCGTCTAATGAACACCCACTCAAAAAGCAAATTACCTCTAGGAGTATCGGGGGAAAAATATCCCTAGAGGGAATCTTGCTTCATAAACTAATATTAATCAGAATCGTCTGATTAACACCCATCCGAGAAGAATCCAAGAAGTATATTGGGGATATGCTTTAGGATTTTTTAAAAAATATCACGGTTAGACATGAATCGTCTAATGAACACCCACTCAAGAGAACGTTAGGGAAGCCATCAGAGCAACATCTGGCGGTTTCCCTAATGTTTAACAGGTGTTTGTTCGAAAAATCAAATATTTAAAAGGGGAAAAAAATGGATAGTCTAAACTTATTAGAAAGAAAAATATTGAATGCATTGAATAACCATCCGCTTGATTCATTTTCTTCATTAGCAAAGAGAATAGGTATGTCTAAGCAGATGTTTATACGAAAGTTCAACTCACTTTGTGAAAGAAATATAACAAAAAAAGCTACTGCAACATTCACTCCAGAAACCCTATCACTTACTCGTTATCATGCTATCTTTAAAGTAGCTAATATAGCTCAAATGACGAATTTACAAGTAGCTTTTAGAGAACATCCTTACACTCGTCACTATAATCAATTTTACGGAGAAAGTTTTGGTTGTTATGCTTTGTTTGACGTACCACAGAAATGTAATGGTCTCCTCTTCAAATTCTTTGATTATTTAGTTGAACAAGAAATATGTGAGGAATATTCAACGTATAGATCCTTAGGTTACCGTCATGAGAATCCAGAACCAGCTCCAGGTCATACACAAGATCCGAAACCTTTTGATATCGGTAACTTCATCAGTAAAAGACTTGAAAAACCAACAAGGTTTCCAAGAAGAAAAACTCCTTTAAACCTAGAGAATATTACACCATTACAGTTGATTCTTATTCGGGACATAGGAAGAAATGTAAGAACTCCTCAAGCAGAATTAATAGAAAGGTATAAAGGTTTTATAACAAACCCACCTCAAGATGCGAATGACTACTTACCACAACCTTTTCTCACATATTTGGAGAGTTTCTTTGCGAATCGTTCTGATGATGCCATTAAGGTAGCTTTCGGTAAACAATATAATTTTGTAAAAGAGAATATTATATATGCTCCGAGATGGAATTTTGAACGAAGATTTTATGAAAGTTACGTGCATAGAACTTTTTTTATTGATAATATATCTTCTAAAGAAGGTGCCCAGCTATATTATTTAGTTAAAGAAGAGAATCCACCGTTTAATATATCAATAAATGTTCTTGATAATGCAGTAGCTCTAAACATAAAACTACCAGCATACTATGATGCGAATTTCAACTACTTAATTTGGTCAACCTACTCAGATTACAAATTGTACTCATTAGATTTCTTTGGTAGAAGAGGAATATATTACCACTTCTACGTTGATAACTTTAATACTATTGATTCGGATTGGCGAAATGATGAAGATTGGATATTAAATAGTGTAATATTTAGAATCGAAGAAAGAATCAAGAATGGTCAGTGTGGAGTATATAATAATGGTCCATTGGTAACTACTTAATTGCACAAAAGCAATATTTTATTTCTTTTTTGTAATTAATAAATTTACTAAAAAGGGATAATAGAATTTGAGAATCAATATTTATCTCAATTATGTTTATTCCGAATTCTATCCATGTTATCGTTTAGCATCCATTTTTTGTTGGTTCTCCAAGAATTTCTATCCCAGTTAAAGTTTTATCAATATTAAAGGGCTTGTAAAATTCATCTGAACCGGTTTCCACTTACCAAAACTTCTTTTTCTTTCCGATCTAACTCTTCTTTCCCAATAACTCTCGGTATACTTACCACAAATCATAGTTCTTTAATTATTGGGTTAAGAGTAAAAGATAGGTAGCAGACTTTAGGTTTAGGTCATTTACATATCTATTGTCTCATATATAAAAGATATAAAAAAAGGAAGTGTTGAAGGTTTTGCTCTTGTTATTACTTCTTTTCTATGCAGTTTCTGACAGCTGCTCTATTCTTTCTTTGCCTTCTTTGAGATTGTCCTTGTGAGTATTAAGGGAAATACTAACATTATGAGAGTAAATGTGAAGTTTAATTGGTTTTCATCTGTAGAATATTCAGCGGGTTCATTGAGAGGATAGAGATCTTCTGAACCTGCAGAGCCATCAAGGGAATAAGAACCTGTTCCTGACCAATCTGACCAATAGTTTCCTTCATGTGTTGTAGAGTCATGCCAAGTGTTGTTAGCTCCATCATCACAAGCTTGTGAAGTTCCTCCTAGATTATTTTCTATAAAGGTATTATGGTGAATAAGATTATCAGAACGAGAAAATAAGTATATTCCATAGCCTTCATTTCCTTGTAGAAGATTGTAAGTAACGAAACAAAAATCAGAAGAGTGAAGATAGATGCCATAGTTGTTATTACTGCAAGTGTTGTTGGAAACAGTAGAACTAACAGAAAAATAAAGAAAGATACCCAAGTCGTTATTATTGCTACAAATGTTGTTGGAAACAGTAGAACTAACAGAAGAGAAAAGCACGATGCCTCTGAAGCTATTGTTGTTACAAGTGTTATTAATAATAACTGAATAAGTACAGGAGTAGAGAAATAGACCATTTGTAGCGCTATTTAATATTTGGTCACGTACTGTAACATTAGTACAATTGACTAATATTAATTGACCATAAATTGGTTCAGCAACTATCATAGAGTCAAGGTTAGTGTAAAAACCTAGTTTTTTGCCATTCACCCAATTATTCTCGACAGTATACAATAGGTAAGCCTCAATGGTATCTTCGCTTATATATAAACCACAATTAGTAAAAGTGTTGTTTGCAACAGTAGAACTAACAGAAGACTGAATCCTGATACCCCAGTCGTTGTTGTTACAAGTGTTGTTGATGACAGATGTTGTACCATCAGCTACATTACCAATACAAATACCACTGTATTTAGCGTCAACATAACAGTTACGAATAACAAAATATTTTGTTGTATAAGTAATATAAATACCGCTAATATCTGTTGTTGTAATGTTATATCCTTCAATAACATAAGGATCCTCTGATGTTCCTGAGCCTGGAAAAACTTCCAGACCACTATCAGAAGTAATGAATATTGGATCATAAGGAGTCAACTCTAACGGAGTAGGTCGACAATTATTCTCTTCAGCAATTATTTGTACATTGATATTCGATGCGTAGATTGACAAAGTCAGTATTAGTAGAACTAATATTGTTTTCATTTTCATGAAACCACACTTAATTAAACTCTCTATTAGATATATATTTTATGCAATAGATTCTTCCAATAATAATCCTAACCAAAATATTTTTCGATGTTTATAAACCAATTCAAAGTAAAAGCATCTGTTCTAGTATCTTCTTATATTCAAAAAAATACACAAATTACATGAGGACTGTTTCGTGATGGAAGAGCTCTTAGAACGTCAATCTTCAGTAACTGTTAGTATTAGGAAAGGTTATTTTCATCATATTAGCTATTGTTTATGCTAATTCATCTGTAAATTATACTTATGTTAATTGAATGATTAACTCCATCAAAAGAAAACTGACGGAAAAAAGTTGAAAAGAACAGAAAGCAAAGAAAAACTAATAAACAATAAAGAACTAATGCAAGATAAGAACTCAGTAGGAAGAAAAAATGGTAAGCTACAAATATACTTTCAAAATGCTACTACTAGGAGATGGAGCAGTAGGAAAAACATCACTAGTGCAGAGATTTATACATGGGAAATTTCAGTCAGGATACCTGATGACCATAGGTATGGAGCCATATAAAAGGGAGTAGTTTTTAAATTTTTAAGTCATTCTTTGGCATTATTGTCTCTTCACAAGTAAAGAGTAACAAAACTCGATTGTCTAAATAGGGAAAGATCATTTCACTATAAGGAATATGTAAAGAGAAGATAAGTAGAATAGAAGGTAGGAAGGGGTAGGGAAAAAGATTTCACGCCTCAATTGACATAGCAAAGGAAATATTGAAGAACGATATTTAGACACCATAGTTTCACATAAAAATGATGAAAATGCGATAAAGAAACAGAACAGATAGTTATAACGAGTAACACTGGTAACAATAACATTATGTTTTTATTTGGTTTTTCAATATAATTAGCAAGGATTATCTTAACAAGAACATGAATAGAAAGCAGAAAAGAAAAAGAAGGATGGTTGAATGAGTGCAATAATAACAGGAAAGACAATCGATGGAAAGGAGTTCACAGAAAGAATAGAAAATTGTACAGAATTAGAGCAACTCGATCTTTCCGAAAACCAATTGGAGACTATAGATTTAAGCCCATTAGAAGAGTGCAAAAAATTAAAGTGGATCGATCTTTCCGAAAACCAATTGGAGACTATAGATTTAAGCCCATTAGCAAAGAGTGTAGAATTATGGTATCTCAGTCTTAATTCTAATCAATTATCTTCTATTGATCTAAGACCATTAGAAGGATGTACAAGATTAAATGAACTCTACCTTTATAATAACCGATTAAAAAATGTAGATTTAAAACCATTAACAAGATGTGCAGAATTATGTTATCTTCGTCTGGATTATAACCAATTATCTTCTATTGATCTAAGACCATTAGAAGGATGTACAAGATTAAATGAAC
>JAHLWR010000020.1 GCA_019057815.1 Candidatus Heimdallarchaeota archaeon | reverse complement strand
GAAGCCTCCTGTTAAGAAGCCTGTTGTTGCTAAGAAGCCTCCTGTTAAGAAGCCTACTGTTGCTAAAAAGCCTCCAGTTAAGAAAGTTAAGAAAGTTAAGAAATTAAAAGCTGGTAAACAAGAATTATCCGCAACACAGAAAGCAATTGCTGCTTATCCAAAAGAATACCACATAAAGCTTAAACGTGTTAAACCAAAAACACAGAAAAAGAAAACGAAGGCTGTTTCAATTAAGCAAACATTTGGGATAGTGAAAAATGTTATGCATGATGGAGCTGGTAAATCATCTAATCGTGCTATTGTAGTATCCTTGTATAATACTGAAATTCCTTTAGAAGACTATCTTGGAAGGAAGGTTGAAATTCAAATTCCTCAATCCGTCAAAAAATATGTGGGAAAAATTACTCAAATACATGGTAAGCGTTTATCAGAGAACCAGAACGTCGTAGTAAGATTTCCAAAAAGTGTGAGTCCTCATATTATTGCTGCAAAAGCAAAAGTATTCTGATTCCCATATTTTCCCATATTTTTAAAAACTCTAATGTTTATCTTCGTTCATGGCAAGAAAGAATGAATTTATCCGTTGGGGTAATATTTCTGCTTATTTAGGTGGAATTTTGTTCGTAATAGGTGGTTTAGTACTTTTAATCTATCATTTTATGGGTAGAAATCTAGAAGGAAGCATCGAATATGATTTGATAGTAAAATCTTCTTTCATTCTTCAGAACATTAACTCTATGCTTGTAATAGCATTTATTGGTATAGCTATAGGCACACTTGTAACTATTTCAATTAACTTACATGTCTCTGATTTAGCAAGGGGAATCATTCTTGTAGTTCTAGCCATAATAGGTTTAGGGATTCCAGGCTTACTTACTTGCATAAGCGGAATTCTATTTATCATAGCATCAACAAAAAAACGATGACTTTTTACTATGCAAGTATCACTTTCTCCCAATTGATATCTTTAAATCGATTACTTAATATATTTCAGATATTCATAGTAATTTGAAGAAAATGCCAGAGAATGAAGGTCATCAGAAATCATTGATTCTGGGAAAAGATCTAACAAGTGGATTAGATGTTTCAATCCCTTTAGATTCTTTAAAGAAACACATAGCAATTTTTGGTCAAACAGGTAGTGGTAAGACAGTTGCTTGTAAGGTAGTTATTGAAGAAGCTGTAAGAAATAACATACCTGCAATTATTTTGGATATAAAAGGAGATATAAGCAGTTTAGCAATGTTAGAGGAATATAAGAATCTGGAGCAATATGGCATTTCTGAAGAATTTTACAGTGAGTTTAAAGGTAAGATAGAAGTTGTTATTTTCACTCCTGCTTCAGAGAAAGGAATTCCATTATCGATTAATCCTCTTATAATGCCTCCTGAAGAATTGGATCGTGAAGAGAAAATTCTTGCGATTGATGGTATTGCAACAAATCTTGTAAACCTTTTAGGTTATAAAATTGGCAGAGTTAAAGGAGATACTGTTAAAGCTTATCTTATATCTTTCTTTGAACATTGTTTGAAGAAGAATATTCAAATTTCGAGTTTGGATATGTTAGTTACTTTACTTCAAGTAGAAGATAAAGTTTTAGCGGAAACTGCTCGTTCAATGATCACGGATGGCGAGAAAAACTCTCTAATTAAAAGAATCAAAGCAAAAACAGTTGGTGCATCTTCTCTCGTTTTTAGTTTAGGTCCTCAACTATCTATCCCAACATTAATTACTCCTTCTAATCCCGAAAAAATTCGAATCGCTATTATCTTCTTGAATACTCTTACAAGTCAAAAACTAAAAGAATTATACATATCAACTTTAGCTCAAAATATTTACACTTATCTTCGCTCAAATCCATCGCCAAACCCTCAATTAATTTTTTATATAGACGAATTAGCTGGCCCACCTCAACTTATCCCCCCACATCCAAAAGACCCACCAACAAAGCAGTGGTTACAATTGCTTTTTAAGCAAGGAAGAGCTCTAGGGTTGTCTATGCTTGTAGCAACACAAAATGTTAGTGATGTTGATTACAAAGCATTCGGACAAGTTAGTACTTTTCTATTTGGTAGATTTGTAGCACCTCAAGATCTCAAAATAATAGATAGAATGCTTCAATCAAATGCTGAAGCAAGATTTATTGTCGGAAAATTGAGAAAATTCAATCCAGGTGAATTTTACTTATTATCACCAGATAATTTTAAAGAACCCATAAGGATGCATACAAGAAGGCTTTACACTATTCATAAAACTCTTTCAGATGAACACATTTCTAGATTGTATGCAAATCCAACACCTATCATGACCAAACAAGTTGGGGAATATGATAGAGATATAGATGCTATTGATCTTGATGATATTGAAAAAGAAATAACATTAGAAGATCTTGAAAAGGATTTAAACAAAATAAAAAGGTTGTCTTCAACTCCTAGTCTGCTAGATAAGCAAGCAGGAATTGATGAAGACCAATTAGCTTCGTTTCCTACTGTTGATATTAGCAAAGATGAAGAGAAATTTCCCGAAAAAACCGATGAACAAGAAATTATAACTACCCCAGAAGCATTAAAAGATGATACTGTTATAGAAAAATTAGATTTTTCGAAGACATTCCAAGAAAAACGAGAACAGTTTCTTAAATATGAACCAGCAGACTTTCGGGATTTGTTATCAAAATTCTTTGGTGAGCAGAAAATCAGCTACTTAGGTACAAACAATCTCTCTTTAGCGTATATTCCCTTCTTATATGTAGAATTCAGAATTAATGCTAAAAGAAAAGTCAACCTTACAATCGCTGATACTGAGAAACAAAAGGAAGTAGCATTAGCACTCCCAATAAAGAGGGTTTTTCCACTTATAGACGAAATAAGGTTTGAAGATAATGAGAAGATATGGGGACAATCCTCAATAGCTATCCAATCTGAAGAAGTATTTGAGGAAATACTTTCCATCCTTCCCATGAAAAATTTGGGTTCTTTAGTTTCTGCTCCTTCTTCAACAATTGATAGATTAGCAATTCAAAGACAACCTGCAAGAATATTAGCTTCTTTTCATGATATAATATTAAATGATCAAACGTTCTATATCAATGAATGGAAAAAACTAATAGAATCAAAATTGTCCTCTTTTGAAAGAGAACATGAAAAAGAAATAAAGGAATGGCTAAAAAATCTGGAAAAAGAGCGAGGAGATATTTTTAGTGATATACTAACTAAACGTAAAAAAGCTAAGAAATTCCAAGCTCAGATAGAAGAAGCAAAAAGTATCTATGCGACACTTAAACCTGTAATGGAGGATAAATACGCGTATAGAGGTTCTAGAGATGTTACTTCGTATAAAAAAGCAGTAGAGAAAATTAAATTTGGTCCAGAAGTTATTCAAAACTATGTAAAAGATGTAGAAACAGGAATTTCAAGAATTAAGGCAATTGATGAACTAAAAGAAAGTTTACCTAGAGTAAAGCTGATTGACGAAATCAATTTAATTGTTAATAGAAGGGATTTCTGCCTACCGAAAGCTAGTGAAATAAAGGATATCTACACAACTTTTATTTATATACCTGTTTCAATTTCTGAAATATCAATAGCTGACAAAAGAGGAAACAAACTGAATCTACATGGAATAGCAGAATCAGCTCTTGGAACCAAGATGAGCTTAGTATGCGATATTTGTTTTGGTAAACACTCTGATAAGATGCTTTTTGTTTCTGATTCAAACGTTTGTAGTGTTTGTGGGAAAGTGTTATGTCAAGATCATACCATTCATTGTTCATATTCTAAGAACATAATATGCCCAGATCATGCAATAGTATGTTCAACATGCAAGAATGTAATTTCAACAGAATTTTCTAAAAAATGTTATTTCTGTGACAAAATGATATGTACTGAACATCTACAGAAATGTTCGACTTGCAATAAAGTTGTATGTGTTCAACATGCGAAAAAAGAAGAAAAAAAGAGCTTGTTTAAAACTGAAACTGTCCTTGTGTGCCCAGATCACTCAAAACGGAAGTGAGAAAAATAGAGAACACGAAACCTAAACAAGCTCCTTTAGTAATTTTATTAGCTGGATTACCTGGTACAGGGAAATCCACTTTAGCTCGTAATCTAGCTTATAAATATAATCTAGAACATATTAGTACTGACTCTGTACGGAAGAGAATATTCAGATATGTAAAGCATGAGGATTTCGGGAAGGGATTTTACAGTTCTACGCAAAGGCAGGTAGTTTATGATACAATAAATTATACTCTTTATACTTTGCTGAAATATGGAATAGGTTGTGTTCTTGATGGTACATATTATTTAGAAAGACTAAGAAGTAAAGTGCAAAGGATTTGCTATAGATGGAATGCTCGCTTTTTTTTAGTAATAGTTCAATGCCCTGATAGAATATCAAAGAGAAGATTTGAAGAAAGAGCGAAAAGAAACAGACGCACGTTAAGTGATGCTGATTTTTCTGTCTACGAAAAATTCAAGCAAATTTTTGAACCTACAAATTTACATCACATAAATGTTAATGTAACAAATGATTATCAAGAAATTGTTAGGAAAATTGACAATGTCATCAAAAAGTACAGTATTGGATAAACTATTATCACCAGAAGTTTATCCCCATCCAACTAGAGATACCATTAACTTAATAGAAACCAATGTTAGCTTGGTCTTATTAACTGGTGATTTTGTTTATAAAATGAAAAAACCAGTAAAATTTGGGGATGTTCTAGACTTTTCAACTCTAGAAAAACGGTTAGAAGCTTGTAATAATGAGATTCTTCTCAATAAAAGATTAGCTCCTACAGTCTATCTAAGTGTAGAGTATTTCTCAGAAAATGGTGAAATTGGCGGAAAAGGGAGACCGATAGAATATTTGGTAAAGATGCGTCAACTACCTCAAGAAACATTATTAGTAAATATTATCAATAAAACAGGTAAATTAGATAAGAAATTAATTTTGAAATTAGCAAAAAAAATCGCTTCTTTTCATAAAAAGAATATTTATCATCCTGAATTCTCTGTTTTTGACGCAATCTATGAGAAATGGGATGAAAATTTCAGGACAACACATACTTATGAAGGTTTTCCAGAAGATATGAGTTTTGAAAAGCGTGTGTATGATTTCTTAAGCAATAACAAACAGTTTTGGTTAAATCGAGCTAAGAATGGTAGAATTGTTGAAGGACATGGTGATCTGATTCTAAGAAACATTTTTTATCATAAAGGAGAATTGGTAATCTTTGATTGTATAGAATTTAATAAGATGCTTAGAATACAAGATGTTCTGGAAGAAGTTTCATTTCTTGCAATGGATTTAGATTATTATGGATTATCATCTTTGTCAGATTTGTTCATCAAGCAGTATTTAGCAACTGTTAATGAAAGTATCAATTACATTGATCCAATCATCCAGTTTTATAAAGCATATAGAGCCTTCGTCAGAGCGAAAGTGTTTTTTTCACAATCATTGCACGAAAAAGAAGACGCTAAGAGACAGAAACAGAAAGAATTGTCTTTGAAATATTACGAATTATCCAAGCAATATAGGTTTTAAGCTAACTTTTCAGTTATGTAAATCTCTGACAAAACTAATTAAGTTTAATAACATGCAGAATGTAATAAGAAAAATTAGCTTGGATGTATGAGAGAAATGCATACAACTCTTAAAATTGGTTGTCATGTTTCAATTGCGGAATCTATCGTAAAATCATTTGAAAGAGCGCAAAAACATGGATTCACCGCTTTTCAAATATTCACCAAAAATCCGAGAAGCTGGAATGTCAAAGAATTTACAAAGGAAGAAGTATCTAAGTTCCAGAATAATCAAAAAAAATATGAAAACATTCCAGTTATTGCACATATCTCGTATTTACCTAATTTAACGTCATTGAATCCTGAGATTTACCAAAAATCCTTAAAATCCTTTAAAATAGAGTTGAAAAAATGTATAGCATTAGATATACCTTATTTTATAGTTCATTGTGGATCTTATAAAGGTGGAACTCTTGAAGAGGGTATGGAGGTTTTTATTAATTCAATAATGAAAGGTCTGGAAATAACTAGGGGAAAAACTAAAATCCTGATAGAGAATTCAGCAGGAGGGAGAAATTCTTTTGGAGGGAGTTTTAAAAATCTAGAATATATTTTGGCTGAGGTAAATGATTTTAAGAATGTTCAAACATGTTTTGATACAGCACATGGCTTTGCAGCCGGATATGATTTAAGAACAAAGAGAAGTACAGATAATGTGCTGAATATGTTAGATTCAACAGTGGGAATAGGGAATATCCCAGTAATTCATGCAAATGACTCTATAGGAAAACTTAATTCTCATCTAGATAGACACGAACACATTGGTTTAGGCGAAATTGGGAGATTAGGCTTTCAAACACTCATTAATAATGATGAGTTCCAGAATAAGATTTGGATTTTAGAAACTCCAATTAATGATACAAGAAACGATGAAGAAAACATATCTTACCTTATCAATTTAATGAAAAGAAAAAGAAATTGAAATTGTAACAATCATCTGATTGTTGGGAAAACATTTGAAAAGACGATTACAAAAAACATAGCAAGAAGAATTGTCCATAATCCTGCTAAAAATGAGTTTGCTATTTTTGGAGTTTTCTTTTCTCCAGGACGAATATCTGTATCTATATGTTTTTTCGATTGTTTTTTCACATCAATCTCACTAGCTAGTCCTTGAGACATTTCCTTGACAATTTTTTCTTTTCGACCGATTTGAACTTCTTTTTTAACTTCTTTAAAACTCACTCTTTTCCCTCTTATTAGATTTAACAAGTATTTCCCTACAGTTTCAAAGTAATCGATTGAAACTGATCCACCATATAAAAACGCTGAACCTCCATAGAGGAATAGAAAAAGTATTGTAGTTTGCAAAGAAGAACTAGTAAAACCTAATCCAAATAATACGCCGGTAAGCATGGCTGAAAACCAAAGAATTGTTGCAAGTAACCATGAAGAAAGAGGCATCTTCATCATATTATCATAAAAAACTGCCATCTTAGAAACCGTGAATGAATACCCACAATAAGGACACTTATAGCCAAGACTTTCATCATGTTCAATTTCTTCTAATTTGCAGAATCT
Organism: Candidatus Heimdallarchaeota archaeon; assembly: GCA_019057815.1. Taxonomy (GTDB): domain Archaea; phylum Asgardarchaeota; class Heimdallarchaeia; order Heimdallarchaeales; family Heimdallarchaeaceae; genus 18H4-34. The sequence continues at coordinate 62,202 of JAHLWR010000020.1, read as the reverse complement.
ACAATCCATTTTATATCACCATAATTACAACAGAAATTAATTTCATGTCTTTATATACTTTTTTGTGGATGCTTGAAGATATTGAAATAACACCCTTCTAGTTGGAATATCATCTTTAAGAAAGCAATTTTTCAATAAATCGAGTAAGTTTATTTGTCTCTAAGTTAAAGGAATTTGATGAGATAAATTCGTGAATTAGGAGCGAAAATCTCCTTGCTTCTGGGAGTTCATTGCTCTTAGATACAGCAACTGTGAGAAAAATGTTATTCTTTTCGCTCAATAAATAATAATTATTATCTATTTTGATAACTTTTATCATCTCGTAACCTAAAATTTCATTTGCAAATTCACTCAAGGCTTTAAAATAACTGATTAACATATCTTTATCTTGAGTTATTCTATCTGGATCGTATTCATAAATTACTTTTCCTAATGTATCGGCTAAAACTAGTGCTTTAAGTTGAATAGTCTTATCTTTTGTATTCTTTCTTAATCTTGAAACAAACCATTTCATAGCGTAATCGAGGTTTAATCCGGTTCTAATTGAAGTTTTAAAAAATTGAAACGATACTTGTGGATACAGTGACATTTGATTAAGTTGAAATTCGTCTATGATAAAATCTAAATTAAGTGAGTTTTTAAGATCCGATTTGTTAGCTAGAAATAAAATTGTTTTATTAGTGAAAATATCTGAAAGCCAATCTTTAATCATCAACCAAAACCACTTAGAAGCTTCACTCAGCTTTTTTTTATCTGAAGAATCTAAAACAAAAATAATACCAGCAGATGTTTGAACATACGATTGCCACAAAGTTTCTCTAAACTTTTCATGTCCTGAAAGGTCAAAGATATTGAAAATTCCATCACCAAGTTTAACTTGCTCGAACTCTAAACCAATAGTAGTTTTTGGTCTTGTAAATTCTTTTTTTTTCAACCATCTTACAAAGGTAGTTTTTCCTGCATAAGGTAAACCAATCATAACAATAGGAATGCCTTTTTTTGTTAGCCTTAAAAAATCATTTCCTTCGGGCATATCACACCTAATCCTTTTGATTCTCACAAATTGAGTATAAGATAGTCTAATATGGATATTAACTCTGGGTATGGAACCTCTTGTCTCTTCCTATTAGAACGCAATGCAGAAGCATTTTCTCGACAAAAGAGAGAGGTAATGTATACTAACTGTGGTAATTCTTTTTCATCTTCAATATATTGAGCTACTTTTTCAAGTTCACTACTTATTTCAAATAATAGATTACTTGCTTTATTGTAACTCCCAATAGCTTTGTCTTTTTGTTTGTGTTCAGCATGAAGTTCTCCAAGAATAATCAGTTTAATTACTTCAAGCATGTTTTTTGAAGCTGGAATAAAACTAGTGCGTCTCTTTACAAAATCCCAATTAATTTCGTTACCTTTTATAGACACATCTTTTTGTATTGCAAATAGTTCTTGCGTGTCAACACTGATGAGCTCAAGTAATTCTTGAAATTCTTGCATCCCTTCAAATTGTTTCGAAACAGAATCAATTATAAATTCTGGGGTTTGTTTTACTTGAGTATAAAAATCTATGAAACCTGTAATCATATTACGTACATCTCTATTGTATGATGTTTGTAAACCTAAAGAAATTAAATTTGATTCTGTAATCGTTCCAAGAATTTTGGTAGTGACCATTCTTTCTTTTATTATTTTTTTGAGTTTTGGATTTTCTTTAATTGAAGAAAGAAACTGATTAGCTTTTTTAGAGTAATAATGGGCTCTAGCTCGAAGAGTCAAATCCATGACTATGTTATTATCAGCATATAGATAAATTTGATTCTCTGTAAGTAAAGATTGTATATAATATTTTGTTGCATGTATAATATTTCGCTGGATATCTCTCTCCTGTAAAAATGATGGCAATAATTCGATAGCTCTCTCTAAATAAAACAATTTTTCATTTAGTTCTGATAAAGCTTTGAAACTTTCAATAGGGTTATTATCATTAATATGTATTTCAGATAAATCTATATTGGCAATTGCTTGACTCATAGCTTTCATGGGAAAATCAAATTTCGACATTAATTTATCAATCATACTAAGGTTGGATATATCTTGTCCGAGTAATTCATTAATAATTTCTGAAGCTGTTGCGTATATAACACTAACACCATAAACATAGGGTAGTGAGCCTGCACCAGTAGCTTTTTCAAGTAAATTAGACATATCCATGCAAACTGTTGTCGCTTCTTCTAAATCATTATTATAAAGAGCATTGATTATTTCAGTATATCTTAAGGCTAGTTTGGATAATACTTGTATGATTTCCAATTCTGCTCTATTTTTATCAATCTCTTGCAATATTACATTATGTTGGGTGTTTCCATGCATATGGGCAATTTTAGACGCGCTATTCAGCTGTTTTACCGTTTCTTCTAGATATTTAGAAGTATGATTAAGATCTCCACTTTCCATAGCGCTTTCAGATAATAATTTAAAGTGTTCTGCTAGAGAAAATGTACTCTGAACTTCTACAATAGGAAGAAAATCTGATTTTAAGATCAATGCACCCTTTCCTAATTCTCCAGGAATACCCTCCCATAGTTTAATCGCTGCCTCAAAATGTTCTTTAGCGTGTGCTAAGATTGAGAGGTGTGAAATGGGATCATTCCACCAGAAGTCTTTTGAAGCCCGTCCAGAAATATCTAGAATGTTTGTTAGTAATGTTTGACCTTGTAATCTGTCGTATTCACCTATTTTAAGAAGAATTTTAGGATTCTTTGAACTATCTGGAAGTTTTAAAAGCTTAGGAATTAACCTTTTCATGTTTTCCAGTTTTATTAATGGTTGTAGATTTGTTAAAAGATCAGATAGAGTGGGATGCAATGATGTTCCATCAGATTCTTCTTCAGGAATCTCATCGTTTAAAATTCTATATAAGATTAAATCTAGAGTTTCTTTTGCATTAATGTAATATTTGAACTGAGAAGTTTTTGGAGCATATGAAAAGACCCCTCTATTTCTTACTTGGGAATAAACGTATGTTAGGACGCTCAGTCGAATTTGAAATTCATTTAAAGCTACTAATTGTTTATCCAAATTACCATAAAGAAGTTCGTATAATGGGATGGGATTTTCAGCAAGTTCATTTTCACGAAGAGTTTTTGCAACTTCGCTTATTCTTTCAAACGCCATAGTAGTAAGACTGTTTATAGCTGACAGATTTTTTGAACAAGATTCAGCAAAATCTATCCATGCTTTTGAAATTTCCTTTGGTTCATCAAGTTTTGTAAAGGCTTGATAAAGTGAATCTCGCTCTAATTCCATCTCTACAAAAGTGTTAAAAGGTCTAGTATAACCATGAAGAACAAACATAATTCTAGTTTAGCTGGAATAATCAATAAATGTTATGCTTAATCTATACAAAAAACCTAAAAAAGAATAATCAAATTATTAAAATGTGAAAACATTAGACTATAAAAAGAGAATTGAAAAAATAAGAAAAATTCTAGAAGAGCAAAAGATAGATGTGTTTCTTCTTACTCCATCTGTGAATTTTGGATATTTATTCAAAGGTTTTTTTGGAATATCAGAAAGGCTAATTTGCGGAGTTATTACGTTAGATGAGAATCTAACTTTGGTTGCTCCGCACTTTGAGAAAGAAAGGATGCAAGTTTCAACGATTTTTGATAATATAATTACTTGGAATGAAGAAGAAAATCCATATACCATTCTAAGAAACGCTATTGATTGTAAAACAAGTAAAATAGCGCTTGAACCCACAACAACCTTTGAAGTTTACAACAAATTGAAGAAAATTTTCCCTGAGACAAATTTTGTTAATGGTGGAAAATATCTTAGTGAAATGCGAAGTATCAAGAGTGATGCGGAATTAGAACGAATAACAAACGCAGCAAATTATACTGTGGAAGGGATAATGAAAACAATAGAATCCTTAGAAGAAGGTGCTACAGAAATAGATGCGATGAAAGCGGTTCAAGAAAATATGAGCGAACTTTCAGGGGAACTTAGTTGGGGCTTAGTTCAATTTGATGAGCATTCTGCTCTACCTCATGGTAATGCCACTAAAAAGAGGTTAAAGCAAAACAGTGTGGTTCTTATAGATGCTGGAACAAGCAGTGATCATTATTTTGCAGATATTACAGTAACGACTACTTTTGGTAAACCATCCAATGAGTTTTTGAAAATATATTCTATTGTAGAAGAATCTAATAACAAAGCTCTGGAAACCTCGCATGTTGGTATTCCAGCTGAAAATGTTGATTTTGCCGCAAGAGAAGTGATAGAAAAAGCAGGATATGGAAAATACTTTACTCATCGTTTAGGGCATGGTTTAGGTCTTGATGTTCATGAAGAACCTTACATAGTCAAAGGTAATAAAGAACTTTTAAGACGTGGAAATGTCCATACAGATGAGCCTGGAATATACTTACCCGATAAATTCGGAATAAGAATAGAAGATGATATTGTCATTACTGAAAAAGGGGAAAGAATTGTAGAATTCGACCGATGTTTCTGGGAAAAGTCTTAATCCTACCTAATCTCAATAAGCTTATTCACATATATTTTTAAAGTAAATTTAACCTAGACACATTACTTGATTAAAATGGACACTTCAATTATAGTTCTTCTAGCTGTTTATTTGCCTATAGAGGTGTTTATGAAAATTTTCACTACTATTAATTTAGTAAAAACTTGGCAACAAAGAGAAACTTCAGATCGCATAGTTTGGTTAATTCTTATCTGGGTTCTTAATAGCTTAGGATGGGTGTTTTATCTGTTTATGGGAAGAATTAAAGAGGAGAAAAAAACAGATGAAACTTGGGATTAGAGTCGAATCAGTAGTAAAAAAATTTGGTGATTTAACAGCACTAAAAACTGTTTCTTTTGATATTACAAAACCCGGATTATATGGTCTAATAGGTCCAAATGGAGCAGGGAAAACCACTATGTTCAAATGTATAGCAGGATTACTAGTACCTACATCTGGAGATGTTTTCATAAATGGTGGAAAAGTAGAGTATAATGATCTATCAATTAAACAGAAAATAGGCTTTCTCCCCGAAGATTCAGGATTATATGATAAACTTACAGCTAAAGAATTCCTTTCAATAATGGCTGGAATGCATGGTTTATCTAAGAAAGATGCTGGAAAGAAAGTTAAAGAAATTGTAGAACTTGTGGGAATAAACTATCCGCCGAGTAAGATTGTGAAATTTATGTCTTCAGGGCAAAGAAGGTTGCTATCAATAGCTAGTATTCTTCTTCATAACCCTAATATTATCATTCTAGACGAAAGTCTTTCTGGTTTAGATCCTATTAATAGAGAACATATTAGCAGAATAATGAGAGAATTATCAAAAGAGAACATAGTTTTGTTTTCTAGTCATATTCTATCGGATATTTGGAGTCTTTGTGAAAGAATTCTCATTCTTAAAGAAGGCAATTTAATATTAGATGATACACCTGGAGAGATTCTTTCAAGGGTAAGTGATAATGCTTATTTTCTTCAAGTATTAACAGATATTGAAGCAGCTCAAGATGTTTTGGTTTCATTTCCTCAAGTAAAAAGCGCTAAAATTCATGGAGATAAGCTCATTTTTCATTTATCTGATTATGAATTTATTAATGAGATTATAAGAAAAATCACAGAAAAAGTTAAAATTAAATCATTCGGACCCAATATTCCTGATTTGGATCAACTTTTCGTTAGATTGGTGAATGGCATATGAGAGAATTGATTTCAATCCCAACGAGAGCTTTAATGGTGAAGGAATGGAAATCCGTCAAGAGTAAGATAATTCCTTTGTCCATAGGATTAGCAATATTTAGTTTCTTAACAATTGGATTGTTAAAAGCATTGCCTTATATCGCTGAATATATGGAAGAACTACTACCTGAAATAGATGAAATAATGGTTACTGAAAGTTTCTTCAGCAATGCTAATAGTATCATCTCAATTATTGCAGTGATATTCTGTGCAGACGCTATTGCAGGAGAAAGAGAAAAAAACACTCTAGTTTTGATTCAAACAAAACCAATTAAGCCATCAAGTGTAATTCTAGCAAAGCTGCTAATGCGCTTTTTATTGATTTCAATCGCTACAGTTATAGGAGCAATAGTTTTCTACATAAGTTCTGTACTGCTAGTAGGTGTTCCTGACCCTTGGATTTTTGTTCAATCACTCTTAATATTCTTATTGACTCTTTTTACCTATGTAAGTATAGGTGTTTTTATATCTGCTTCAACAAAGACACAGATTTCTGCTGGAGCAATATCCGCAGGTGTTATGTTTATGATAGTTATTATTTCCTCTTTGCTTGTCTTTGAAGGAATTCAACCTTATAACGTATTTCAACTATCTGTAAACTTGATCTCTACAAATTTCTCAACACTAACGATACTTTTAGACTGTTTAATCCTAATCCTAATTGGGATAGTGATTACTATCTGTTCGATACTTGTTTTCAAAAAAGAAAAAAACTGAAGTATTTTTGCAAGAGCAACATTTTTTTATTCAAGTGCAAAATATATATCGTGAAATAAGATGTTGTTGTTAACACCAAAACCTGATGAAGAGGAAACTTCTGAAATTAAAGAATTTGATTTAGGCGTTATAGGTATGGGACCAGCTGGTCTAACTGCTTCTATCTACGCTTCACGAGCTTCAATCAAAGTTGTTTGTATTGGAAAAGATTATGGTGGTCAAATGGGTTTAGCTCTTGAAATTGAAAATTATCCGGGATTTGATAGTATTTCTGGAATTGAACTAACAGATAAAATGAGAGAGCAAGCTGAGAAATTTGGTACAAAAATAGTTTATGGTGAAATTTCCACCATTACAAAAACCGAAGACAACCTTTTCTTAATTAAAAGTGATATAGGAACTTATAAAGCAAAAGCACTAATTTTAGCAACAGGAGGAAGACATAGAGAACTTGGTGTTCCAGGTGAAAAAGAGTTCATAGGAAGAGGTGTAAGTTATTGCGCTACATGTGATGCAGCTTTCTTTAAAGAAAAAACTGTAATTGTATCAGGTTCTGGAGATGCAGCTGCTACAGGAACTCTAGCATTGAGTGACGTTGGTGCGAAAAAAATATATTGGGTTTCTAGATCGAATTATATGAAGTGTGAAAAAATCTATCTAGACCGAGCTGGACACAGAAAAAATATCGAAATTCTGTTTAATAAACAAGTATCTGAAATTAAAGGAACCAATACTGTTGAGGAAGTTTTCTTTAGCGATGGCACATCATTGAAAACCGATGGTATTTTCGCAGAAATTGGTATAATTCCAAATATAGAATTAGCAACAGCCCTAGGTTGTGAAATTGAGAATGGACTGATAAAAATAGATGATGATTGTAGAACAAATGTTTCAGGAGTTTTTTCTGCAGGAGATGTAACTTCAAAAATAGTAAATCCATTAAGCAGACAAATCTCAACATCTGTTGGATTAGCAACAATAGCTGCTTTATCAGCAGCTGAGTATCTACAAGCAAGAAAAACTATTTTCTAATAGTTGTTCTTTCTTTCTATTGTTTTGAAGAAAAAAGAGAAAAAAATTAGAAGGGTAAATCAGGTAAGAAGTCCACAAAGTTAGCTAATGTACCATATAAACCAATTACTGATCCAATTGCAGAATATATGAGAAGAATATATTTCTGAACGCCTGAAATGTTCAAACCAAAAAGAGCTTCAAATTTTCTTTTATAAATCTTCATTGGTATTTCAAGAGTTTTGATAACTTTATAATTCTGCTCAAATTCGATTCGCAGGACATTCATAACTTCAGTCCATTTGGTAGGTGTGATGAAGAACTCAATAACAGTTTCTTCAGCCTCTGAATCAAACATAACTGTTCTTGTTGAAGGAGCTATGTGAGCAACTCCACCGATCGCCATTGGTCTTATTGTTAGGGGAGCTTCGGTTATACCAGAAAGTATAATGGTCGCCTCACTGATTTTCTTACCTAGTTTCTCAACTTTCAAAGAGTAATACTTAGCCTCTTTTTCATCAAGTGTAAGTTCTTTTAGTGTGAGTTCTGATGAATATTCTTCTGATTTTTTAATAGTTATTCTAAGTCTAAAAACCTCATCAAGGCACATATTTTTTGGTAATCGTATAGAAAGATCTCTATTGAATGTTGAAGTTGAATCTTTTATTGTGGTTTCTACTGGAACATCTAGAAATTCTGATTCTTCACCTTCCCCTTTTTCAAGTTTTTTAAGTTCCATTATCTCTTCTTCTCCCTTAATTTCTTTTTCAGATTCATACTGAGAACCAGGTGGAGATGGAGGAATAGGTGAAGGTTTAGCTTGAGCAGTATGTGGGGCAGGTGTAGCGCCTCCTAGTGTAGCTTCAGGTCTAGAAAGAGACACTTCTTCGTAAGCTAACTCTTCATCCATTGAATCTTCTTCTAATATGTCATCAATAGATCGGCTTTTCTTAGATTTAGCCATTTTCAATTTTCTTCCTCCAAATTTTCTTCTGATTTGAGATCTTAGAGATTTCTGTGGATCAAATAATCTGTCACCAAAATCGATTTTTCTTGATGAAATAACGATAACCAGAGCAAAAATTGCAGTTGTTATTATAACAATTCCTAAAATGAGAGAACCTATTGCCATAAGTGATTATTTGAAGAAGAAATAAAAGTATTTTGAAAATTCAATTTCCTTCCAGCGCACAAAATTAGAAATCAATCAGACTCTTAAAAAATCTCACTTGCGTGTATAGAGATTAAATGGAAAAATATGAAAATTATTATATACTTGTACATCTCTTTACTATATATCTTAAAAAGAGAGTAAAGAATATGTCTGGAAAATATTTTTGCCCAAATTGTGGAGCTGCTTTAGAGCAAGGAATAAGATTCTGTCCAAATTGTGGTACCACACTAACCGACCGAGAACCACCTGTACAACAACAACCCGTACAACAACAACCCGTACAACAACCCGTACAACCACCACCTGCACAAGTGATTGTTCAACAAGGACCATACCAACCCTATCAGCAACATGTATATGGACAAGTTCCTGTATCTCCGCTTAGCCGAATTGTAACTCTTATCTTGTGTATATTCTTCGGATGTTATGGTGTACACAGATTCTACTCAGGAAGTATAGGGTTGGGTGTCCTTTATTTCTTTACATTAGGTTTACTTGGGATTGGACCATTTATTGATTTCATCTTAATATTAGTTGGTAGCTATAGAGATTCCAATGGTAGATTAATCACAGAATGGTAGTACCCCTACCTTTTTTTTAAAAAAGAAGGGGGGGAATAAAAAAAAGATTAGAGTTGATTCCCACAACTTCCGCAGAATTTAGCAGTTGTTGGAGATTTTGCACCACAATTAGTGCAGAATTTTGCCTCACCTTTCAGTTCATCATCAGAGGGGTCACCACAATGAGGGCAGAATTTAGCATTTGGGGAGAATTTACCTTTACATTGATTACATTTAATAAAGGCTGATTCAACATCACCTGATGTTTTAATATCATCAGCTTTTTGAGCTACTCCTTGGCTGCTGAATAGATTATTCATCATAATCATACCTGCACCTAAACTCGCTCCACCTTCAGGTAGTTTCTCTGCAACTTTTGCAGTCCCTGCGTACTTTTGAATTTCACCAGCTGATACTCCAGCTCGTAACCAGAATAATCGGTCTCTATATTCTGGAGTAGTATCAATACCACCAAATTTGAGATTCTTGAGTTCTATACCCATTTCAAGAAGTTCGCTTTTAATCACTTTCTCGACACTGTTTGAAGTAGTATCTAAATCAGACATAACATCAACAATGCTTTTCTTAGAAAGAAGACTGATTAATTCTTGAACAACGAAATTCCTAAAGAATTCGTTAAAGTCTGAAGTGCTGTAGATATTGCGATTACCTGCAATTTGGAAAGCGAATTTCTGAGGATCAGCGATTTTATAGAAATAATCACCAAAGAATTGCAAAGGAGCTAATTCTTGAGTCTGACTGCGACCACCAAATTTAGCTTGAAAATCTGCTAAATTGATGAATATGACTTGGCAATTGAAAGGATTTTTGTCATAACCTACAATTGCAGAGAGCAATCTCGTTAGTAGTGGAATGTTCTTTGTCTTCATGAGATGTCTACCAGGATTAAGAACATCATAAACCTGTGAATCTTTGATGAAAACAGCTACTTGATTAGGCAAAACGTTTACCGTATCGCCCCAATTAATTTCAGTTCTGGGATGGCGGAAAAGGATTTCGTCACCTCTACCTAGCATCCAATCTAATACTTCTGGCATTTTTCAACCTCTTAGTTATACTAAAAACTAATTGTGAAAGGATGTTTTTAAAGATATGGAATAGTAGTCAATAATCAAATATGTTTTTTTCAATTTATATGCAGTTCTCACAAGCTTTAATATTAACCCATTATCAGAGGTACAGCTTTTTCAGATTTTTAACGACGATTCTTATCAATAGTATTTTATGGCATCGAGAAGTGATAATTTTTATCTACAGCCGTATATTCATTTCCATCGAAAATGAAATATTCCGAATGGACATCGTGTTTTATTCCATATTCTTGATACCAAGGAGATGTTCCCAAAAAAGCCCAGTTCTCAACATATTCGGATTTCACCACTAGTTTATTCTTTCCTTCTTTGTATCCCCTTATCGCTTCAATGAAAGCCAAATGAGCTGTTAAAATAACAGATGTAGGTGTCTTTCTTACAGAAGTATGATTCCAGAGTCTTGTCAAGTTTACAATCTTATCCAGAATCTCATCAGAGAAAACTCCTTTGTCAATATGGGAAATGCCAATGATTTTTTTCAATAACAAGACTAGTTGAGAATCAGCGAAAGGATAATCTTTTACAATGTCATAGACAAGAAACCCATCAGTAGTAAAAGAACTAATCTCTTTACTAGTTGATATAATAAAAATGTTTGAATTAGAACTATTAAATCTATTTTTAAGGCTTGATTGTAATGAATTAATATCAATATCAACTTCATCTAAAAAGAGGACAAATCTTGAGAAAGGAGCGTTAGATATAACCCACTCAGACACCTTTTTGGGATTGTTGTCAGGATTAATTTCAATATCGTAATATTCACCTTTTTCATCCTTCCAGAATTCTGTTCTATATACAAAAGGTATATTTTGTTCTCTACAGTATTTCATCAATGAGTAAATTATCTGAGTTTTTCCAGATCCTCCATATCGACCATACAAATGAATATTTTTTTCTGGTTTTTTATTCTCCATAAGCAAATCTAATTCGTTACTAATTACACTGAACGTTGAGTGTTCAACTGTAAAAGGGAATCTCATCCAACAGCATTTCGGATCTACTAAAGGGGTATATTGATTGTACTCTAAAGCTATTTTCTCAACTTCATCTCTTGTTAAACCTACGTTAATCTTAATTATCTCGTCTTTATTATGAGGAAACTCCTCTTCTAAAATCAGTTCTTCTCCAAAAATCAATTTTTTTGTTTCTAATAGATTAATCATATCTTCAGGTAACAAACAATGAGGATTTTGAATATTGATATGCCAAAGATTACTTGGAGTTCTAATATAACCTCTGGAGAAAGAATTAGCGAATCTTGTTCCACTTTCCCAACCAAATTCATCTTGAATTTTATCATATAGCAGATCAATTATAAGTAAATTTTCAGTGTAATATTCAACTTCTGGAATTAAAATTACAAGTCCAATTTTATCTTTAAGAATTCGATCGAATAAAGCTATTTGCTTCTTAAACTCATACACACTTAACATATTAGGATTTGCAATTTTTAATAATTCAATGAATCTTTTGTAAATGGAATTCAATGAAATTCACCTTCCTGATTTTCATTGTAGCAGATTTCTTATTTCCATGAAAACAAAGGTGAAGTCATGGGTTGAATCACTAATCTTAACTGTTTTTTTGAAATCTGGAGTTTTCATTCCTCTGATTTGGAATACTTTTTCTATGAAAAATAAGAAGAAATCCCTACTTTTTTCTACTAAACTAATAATGTTTGATGTTGAAGTGTTTCTTAGTCTACTTAATCCCACTTCCAATATAAAATCGCCTAAATCACTTGGATATTCGTTTGCAAACCAATATGCACCTTTTGTCTTTCCGATGAAATCATTATTCTTCAAAGAATAAATGGTCTGTGTTAAATTAAGTAATATATTTATTGCTTTTTCGTCTGATGTATCATTAGAAAGTTGGAATGGATATTCTTTAACATTTTTTTCAAGTTCTTCTAACCCTTTTACAAAATCCATCCAAAAACAATCCGTTGGGGGGATGGGAAATGTTTCTTTGTAATCATTGCCATATAGGGTTTCAGCGTATTTTCTTATTTGAAAGTCTTTTGTTGCTGTAAATGGATACTTTGAAATGAGGACTTGGTTATCTGAAGTGACTATCATCCCTTCGAAATCTTGATAAGATATACGAGGATTTTCAATCAACTGAGATGGGATAAAGTATAAATTTAGATTACTAGAATAATCAGGGTAAGTTTGCTGGATTTTTGACATAATATCATCGATCAGATCAAAATCTTTTTCCCATAGACTCTTTTCTAATATTACTATGACATCAATTTTACTATATTTAGGAGAGAAATCATCTAATGCAATATCCCCAAATTGCATAACAGATATGACTTGCATAGAAGAAGCAATATACTCTACTAAAGTCTGAAAAAACTTTTTCAAGTTGGGAAATTTTCCATAGATAACACTCATTATTGTTAGATATTATATGGAGAATATTAGCTTTTCGAAATTATTAACTAGAAAGAAAGTAAAATAAAAATGTATTATAAAAAGAAAAAAGGAAAAGATATTGTCTATTAAATGTAAATATCGTGTGTTTCCCATCCAATGTTCTCAATGTTGAACATAACTGTTATTTTACCAGCGTCAAATATTTTTCCGCCAGGTGACATAGTGAATCCAATGTTTAACCTCTTATAACTTAAATCTCCTGGTTCAATAATTATTCCATCACCATTATTAACAGGATAACCTATATCTTTATTATAGGGACCTGGTGAGGCTAACCACGTATCAGTAAAGTCATAAACAGTATGAATAAAGCTTATTTTATCGTAAGTCCATGAAAATGATATAGTAATCACTTTAATAGAGCTATTTGCTTTATTAGTCAAATCAAAGGAAAGTAAAGCATAACCACCTGGACCATCTATTTCATCTGCAATTATATGATTAATTCCAAGAAATGTATTATCAACATCATTATAATGTTTACTTGTATTTCCATTTCCTGCAGTGTCAAAAACATCTACCTTGACATAATAATTGTCATTTTCAACCAGATAAGTACTGAAGTATATTATCCACATAAAATTATTTTCATCATAATAACAGCTTAGATCACTTATCGTGAATGGGTAATCAGTTCCACCTGTTGTACTTAAAAATGTTAAATAAATCGTTTGTGTGTCAATTCCTGATGTGTCTTTGGCATATATTTCAAAAAGGACAATATCTGATAAGGCTGTATCATTATTAGCAGGAGTAACAAAATATGTTTCAGGATGGATATCATCTACCAAATCAAAATCTTTTCCATTAGCTTTCGTGTTTCCAGCTGAATCCTTTACGTAAATTGTAATTGTATAGGTATTCTCATGTAAGTATAAGGTTTCAGAACCAGGTAAATCATATGGAGATATTTGAACACCTTCTAGAGCTGTAGAACCATCATCAGAGTAAAGTGTTTTTCCATCGTATCCTGTTGCTGTAAGCGTTAAAATTTGGCTTATTAAGGGAGAATCTCCTGCAATTTCATCTATTCCGGTGACCGTCCAAGCTATATCAATTCCTTCATTTTGATTAAAACTCGAACCATTCAGTTGTAAAGCAACTGTTGGATAATAATTATCTACATTGATAGTAATATTTGTTCTAGTTAATGAACCCAAGACATCAGAAGTAAAGAATGAAAGAATATAGCCATGATCATCAGGAATTGCTGTGACATTAGTATCAATGTTAACTGTATGAAGTACATCCCGATAACCTGCGACAGAAGTACCATTGGGATAATAAAGTGTGTATTTGACAGCAGTAGGTAGAAAACCACCAGTCTTAACAACTTGGGGGTCAATTACACCACTAAACCATGAATTATTTATTGGGTTAATCACTGTTAACGAAAGATCCTCAATTAGATCTGTGTGCTTCAAATTTTCACTTGCAAATGCAACGTTATTATCTCCAAAAGTTAGAGATACTCGAAAAACGTTACTCCCATAGGATATATCATCAGTAGAATTAAATCTTACTATTAAGTCTGCTCTCGCACTTATACTAACAGTATATGGAATATCTTGTTCTATATCAACATTCTGTAGTGTTAAGGTAGTATTATGAATATCGTTTAATAGAGTTATATTAACACCTGTTATTATAGCCTCCGCTGTTCCACTATTTTGTACTGTTATATATACAATATCTGCAACAGAATCACCATCAGTATCAAACCATTGTGTTGAAAGTATTTCAATATCTGACGAACCCTTGAGCATCGGAACAACTAATGTGAAAACTATTGCTGAAGCGGCAACAACCAAACTTATTAGAAGCACAGTTGCTACAACAGGAGATATAGCTCTCTTTTTTTTCATAAAATTGAATTTCATCTTTTTTCCTCTATTAACGATTACTAAAACTATTATCATATTAAAGGTAATAAAGTTTATTGATGTCCTAGCGATGACTTTTTAATTTCTACTTTTTCACTGCTTCTGACTATAATGGTTGAAATCAAACAAATTTCAGTTAAAAAAAAGGCTTATGTCGTTAATGATGAACTAGCTGAAAATATAAGAAATAAAATGAAAACAAAGAACAAGAGATTCTTCAATGTTATGGGATCCATAGGCTCAGGAAAAACACTTATTCTTGAAAGAATAGCTGAGCGTCTTTCACCTTATTATAAAGTATTTGTCATTAATGGAGATGTTGCAACAACCATTGACGCAGATAGAATTGCTAAGTGTGGAGCTACTACAGTTCAGATAAATACAGGTGGCGGATGTCATTTGACAGCAAGTTTGATGCAGAAAGAGTTTGATAAAATTAACATTGATGATTATGATATATTTTTTACAGAAAATGTTGGTAATTTAATATGTCCAGCGGCTTGGGATGTAGGTGCAGCAAAAAACATTGTAGTGGTGAGTATTACAGAGGGTGAATATGTTATCAAGAAACACCCTATTATATTCAAAGGAGCTCAGATAGCTGTTATCAATAAATGTGATATAGAAGGAGAAGATTTTGATTCTAAAACACTTGTTGAAGATGCATCTAAAATTAAATCAGACATGGAAGTTATATGCACAAGCGCAAAAACAAAGCAAGGAATTGATGATTTGATAACAGCTCTTGGTATAGACATTCCAAAGAGAGAATAAAAATGCATGAATACAGTCTAGCTTCTGCAATTGTTACTCAAATTGAAGAAATAGTAGAAAAATATAATGTTATAAGAGTAAAAAAGATAATTGTTTCAGCTAGTCCTTACGAAATGATCATTCCTGATTTGCTTCAAGAAGCTTATAAAATTATCACACATGAAATGGAAAAATTCAAAGATTCTGAGCTTCTTATGGAGATAAAAGCTGCTGAAATAACTTGCATAGACTGTGATTATACTGGAAAACCAACAGAAGAGGGAGACCCAGAATTCGCTTATAATTTCTTATGCCCTAAATGTGGATCCAGAGACACTCATATAAATATGAAACAAATGACAATAGAGACTGTGGACTTAGAATTATCAGAAGAATAATGAACAATATTTCTTTTACGCACATTTAAAAACAAGTTAAGTTCTAAAACAATAGATGTTCAGAAAAATTAGATCAGCTACCACAGATTCGTGGAGTACTGTTAAAAATCTGAACTTAAACATTAAATTATACTTTGGTGGAGTGATAATAATGAAGAATACTTTTCCCTAAAAATTCTGCTCTATCAATCTCCTTCTTCTAGCTGAATAATTACTACAGTGCCTTTTGTATAATCATCTTTAACTCTATTTTCAATCCACACTTTTCCATCAAAGAATTCGAATATAGCTTTAGCCATCGACAAACCTAGTCCAACACTTGATTTAAATCTTTGATCTCCTTTTATTATTTTCGCCATTAATATTGGTTTCATATCCTCAGGTATGCCAGATCCATAATCAGTAAATCGAATTTCTATCATCCTTTTATCTTTTATTAGGATATTTTGACATATGATATCTATTTTAACGTCGTTTTCATTTGTATAAAGAATAGCGTTTAGTATGATATTTTCAATACCCTCTTGTATCAAATCTGATCCCATAACTTTTAGTTCTAATCTACAGTCTAGATTCACGTTTATTGCTCGTGAATGGTGATATTTCTTTTGTCTAGCGATAGCATTTTCAATTAAAGGTTTTAATAGCGTTTTTTTGCTACCACCTTCTTTTTGAATCTTTGTAAGTAGTAAAACAGTTTGAATAATTCGTTCTGTTCTCTCTACGACGGAAATACACTTCTGCAGATACTCATCGGTTTTTCCAATATCTACTCCTGATAAATTTTGCTGTAATAATTCCAAATATCCCTGCACGGTGGTATTTGCATTAACAAAATCATATGTCAGTAATTTAAGTATGCTTGAATAAAACTCTCTTTCATTATCTCTCTCTTTCTCTACTATATGGAGTTCAAAAATGAGAGAAATCTGTGTGCAGAATGCTTCAAATAAATCACAATCGTTAGAAGAGAAAAGTTCATTGATTTCTGATGCAACCATGATGAAACCACTAGGTTGATCATCTATATTGATAACTGAAATAATTACAGATAAGACTGGATCTTCAAAATAATTGATTGCTCTTTCACAGGTACAACAAACGCTTCTATTTTCTTGGGTCATTTTCTCAAGCATTTCTTCGGCATTGAAATTATTGTAAATATCTCCTTTTTGAGTAATGATTTTTCCATCTAGAAATACAAGACCAAACTCTGCACCGAAAATCTCTTCTGAATCTGACCTAACAGAATCCCAAAAGGAGAAATGATCTTTGATTTCTTTTTGTAAAACATATTTGTTCAGGAATGTTTGCATAATCGAAAGTTTCTTGATAGACTCAATATTAGTGAACATTCCAACCGATCCAATTATTTTATTGTTTGTATCGTAAAGATTTGAACCGATTACACTGTAAGGAATGGATTTTCCATTTTTATTTTGGAGAACTAATTCATAATTACTTGTGGGTACTTTGTTATTTTTCCTTTGGTTACACATTTCTTGATAAACTTGTTGAGATTTAGTATGGAAAAAATCAGAAACTTGTCTCTTTTTGATTTCCTCATAAGTATAGCCTAAATCTTCACATAACTGGTCATTTATGTAAATGGTATTATTGTTTAAATCATCAACCCAGAACCCTATTAGACTGTGATGAGAAAGTGATTCAAATAGAGATTGTGTTAGATGGGAGGATTGAAATTTCATTGGGTCTGTAGTAATATCTTCACCAATTAGTAGAAGTGCATCTTCCCCTGAAAATTTGATTTTATGGATAGTAACTATGTTTAAAGATATTGTATCATTCTTGTTTATAAAATTAATAAGAATTTTTTGAGGGATATCTCCCTCTGAATGAAAACTGCTAATTATAGCATCTGCTATATCTTTGTTACTTTTGTGTATAAGATCATAAATTGTTCTAGTTTCAAGATCCTTCAGTGAATATCCGCTTTCATTACGAAAAAGCTTATTTGATCCAATGAATCTATCTCCTCTTATTATCACTATTGGAAAAGGAAGCGAATCTATCACGTCATAGAAATTAGAATCCGGAGATAGATTATTCATAATAATATTACAAAGTAAAAAATACAATATAAAGTCTTTGCAAGCTAGAAAAAAAGAGAAAGAAAAAAACTAAATTTTTGGTTTGATGAAATTAGTATCCATCAGGTTTTTTGTGAGGTCACGAGCATATTTAATTTGTTCTTTAGCAATTTTGTATAATTCGTCTTCTTCCATAATTATTCGAGCAACACCTTGTTCAATAGCTTTCATGCCAACTTTACTCGCAACATAGGGGAAGATTTCAACATCATCCATTGAAGGAATAACGAAATCATCTCTAAGACCCCTCTTTTCTGCAACTTCAGCAATAGCACGAGCAGCTTCGACACACATCTCATCAGTAATAGTACTAGCATTAACATCGAGTGTTCCTCTGAAAATACCTGGAAAACCAAGACTGTTATTAATTTGATTTGGAAAGTCGCTTCGACCAGTTCCAACAACTCTTGCACCAGCTTCTTTAGAATCCCAAGGCCAAATCTCTGGAAGAGGATTAGCACATGTGAAAACAATAGAATCTTCTGCCATGTTGGTTATCCATTCTTTCTTGATTGTACCTGGTTCAGATTTAGAAGCTGAAGTGAGAACATCAGCACCTTGGAGAGCGACACCAAAATCACCAGTAATTCCTTCTGGGTTGGTCTTTTGAGCTAAATCATACTTGAAAGTGTCGTAATCTTTCTGCTCAATAATGTCAGGACGATCTTTGGTAATAATACCCTTGGAATCGCACATAATTATGTTCTCAAACGGAGCACCAGCAGCATGAAGAACGTAGGCTGTTCGAGTATTAGCAGCACCTACACCGAGCATGGCAATCTTAACTTCATCAAGTTTCTTACCAACGTGTTTTAAAGCGCCAAGAACTCCAGCAGTTACAATTGCAGCGGTTCCTTGTGCATCATCGTGCCATACCGGAATTGTAATTTTAGGATCATTACGTAATGTCTCTAAGACTTTGTAACATTTTGGTTTTGATATATCTTCTAAGTTTATACCACCGAATGAAGGTTGTATTAATTTAACAAACTTAATTATTTCATCAGGATCTTTTGTATCAATACTCAATGGTACTGCATCAACACCACCCAGATATTTGAACAACAGTGCTTTTCCTTCCATAACAGGTTGACCTGCTGCTGGACCTATATCTCCTAACCCGAGAACTCTTGTTCCATCAGAGACTATTGCAATAGTATTTGCTCTGTTTGTATGTCTATAAGATTCTGCTGGGTCTTCTTTTATTGCTCTACAACTGGCAGCAACACCTGGAGTATACCACACAGCAAATGCATCAAAATCCCAAATACTGCATTTGGGAACAATTTGAATTTTACCCTTATAATAAGGGTGTAATTTTAAAGCCTCTTCGGCTGGTTTGCTAGCTTTTGCTAACATTTCTTCCTTTGTGTATTTTTCTTCAGTCGTTTTTGTCACCTTTCATTAAATGAAAACTATTTATAATTTGTTTCATCACAAATTTAAGTGTTGGTTTCTCTACATAGCTTTTCTATAATCTTCTTTTTATTGAATTTTATTACCGTCGTCCACTGAGTGTAGAAAAGTTGACTAATCTTGCCATAAGCGTTCTAACAGCATAAATGGCTATGTAGAAGAAGAATAAAAACTAACTCTTTTTTTCTACGGGTTTATATATGAATTTAAAAATATATAAGTAGAGATAGCGTGATCATCATCACTTACCTGTTTCGCAACTACACAAGTGGTTGTCCCTCAGTAAACTCACCATGAAACAGGGAGCCTAGCTAGCTCTGTGGTGATGACAAACTAACTATAACGGAAAAGTCTTCAGGACTACCCCTCAACGCACGTGAGGGGTCAAGGGCGAAACCCCCTTCAAACGACGGTTAGAAAGCCTCTGGCAATTTTAACCAAGTTTCATAACGTGCGTTTATGAAATGCAAACATCTTTAATTCTCCAATGTACTTTAAGTGTTGAGGATTTGTAATTGCTAGATGAAGATGACATTGCTACATTAGTAGAATCTTTAGATGGGGCTGATCCATTATTAAGGATGTATACTCTTGAGGCAATTGTCGACAATAAAAATCGAACGAAAGCAGTTGAGTCATTAATAAAACTTCTTAGAGATGAAGAATCAGCAGTTAGAGCCAAAGTAGCTTGGGCTCTGGGAAAAATTAAAGATAAAAGAGCTGTTGCACCTTTAATTAAGCAATTGAAGGATGATAGTGGAGCAGTAAGAAAAAGTGCCATAAGGGCTTTAGGAGAGCTGTGGGCACTGGAATCAAAACCTGTACTAATAGCGCTATTATTAGACAATAACTGGGAAGCTAGAAGTGAATCTGCAGTTGTCTTGGAGTATATGGGGTGGAAACCATCAGATAAAACTGAGAATGTTCTACTTTTAATTGCAAAAGAAAAATGGGATGAAATTGTAAAATTAGAGAAATTCAACATAGATATTCTAGTTCGTTTCTTGGGAGATTCTGAAAAGGAAATCAGAAAGCAAATAGCATGGTCTTTAGGTGAAATAGGTAACCCAAAAGCGATTCAACCTCTATATGATCTGATGATGACAGACGATATTCATGATGTAATAGAAACAGCTGCAGAATCTCTAGGTAAAATTGGTGGAGAGGTGGTCATGAATCTTTTACATGTTGCTATCCATGACTCCAATTGGTATGTAAGAAAATGTTCAGCAGAAACTTTAGGAACGTTTGGAACCCCTAAATCGGTCGCTCCTTTACTTGAAATGGTCGATGATGAGAGTTTGTATGTACAAAAAGCTGTAAAAAAGGTTTTAGTTGATATTTCTGGTAAAAAGGATCAAGAAAGTGAATAATCATTTCTTCCTTATTCTTAACCTTTTCTTCTAAGTTTAATAGATTTAACTATTTCTCCAAACGAATACGGAAATTGTTTGTATTCTTTAAGTGTTAAAAATAGAAAGCTAATTGAAAACCTTACACTTGCTACAATTATGAATACTATGGTTAAAGATTCAGCTAAAGTATACCAGTTTTGTAAACCTTCAACTAAATAACCTCCAATCAGTGACCCGATGAAGAAGAATATTCCAGTTATCATCGTAAAGAAACCAAAGTATGTTCCGCTCTCTTTTGGAGGTATAATGTCTAAAAGGTAAGCTTGAGCGCTAGTCATGCCAAACGTTATTAAGCTAGCAACAAAAAAATGAACTAAATAAAGATGCCATATTTCTGTTGCAAAAATATATAGTAAAGGAAAAATTGCCATACAAAACCGGCTGAAGAAAATAAGTTTAACTCTTCCAATTTTATCACTCAGTTTAGCTCCAAAAGTGATAAACAGGACAGTTGTTAATGCAAAGATTATTTCTAGAATAGCTATTTCTAGTGACGATGCGTTTAGAACATTAACTTGTTTGATAGAAAACAATGGCCAAGCAAAAGACCAGAAAAGGGCATATATACAGGAAATAATTAGATATTTGGTGTAAAGTCTATTTTTAAAAACTGTTTTGAGACTTTCAAACATGTTTTTGTCAACTTTCACCTGTACATCTCTTCTTCTTGCTAATGGTTCTCTTACACCTTTAAATGGAAGAACTCCTAAAATAGAAATAATAACACCAATGCAAACAGGAATCAGAATATATTTTTGAAAATCGATATCTCCAAAAGCAATAGTGAGGATAACGCCCGTGAATAGGGTTGCTATCATGCTTCCAAAAGAGCTAAACCAAAACACTCTACCTGTTAATTTGGCCCTGATATTATATGGAAAAAGTTCATTTTGTAGGGCTCCCCAGGCAGGATTTCCTAGACTCAATAATATATTAACACAAGCAACGATAATAATAATTGCTTCTGGAGCTTTGACCCAGTATAGAAATACATATGGAATACTCCAAGTTATAGTTGAGATGACAATGAAAGGTATTCTTCTTTTTAACTTATCAGATATTCGACCAAAAAGAGGATCAAGGAAAGTGCTTAGTAAATTTGTTATAGCTTGTATCCATCCTAATAATCCAGCAGTTGCACCTAGTCGTAGAGCGATCATTGAAACAAATGGTTGAACTAGACCTTGATTGGTACTTGTAGCTATTGATCTAGAGTAAAGTGCTATTTCATCTTTCTTCGTGAACTCCTCTGAATCATGTGTGGAGTTCGAGATGTCCTGTTCACCAATCTGATGTTCTTGGTCATTTTGTGAATCTGACATATGTTAAAATCGTTGGCTTCTGAATGTTGATAAGGTTTCTGTTACCGATTTTTTAACAGTAAGAGGATATTTTCATCATTTTCTTCTCTTTCTAAACGTTCAAGAGAATACTTAACATCAAGGTTATCAATAGTTAGGAATTTCTGGATAATCTTTGACTTTATTTCCTTGTTTCTCTCTTTTATAACATATAAAGAGAGTTGATAACAAATATCCCTATCGCTTAAATTATTAAGTAAATAATCAACAACTAAACCTTTTGTTTCTATATTCAAATTTTGCTTCAAAAGCCCTAAAAAGGCTTCTTCAACTCTGTTTGTTTTTATTTGTGAACTAAGAATTTTGATAATCCAAAGTTTGATTTTCCGTGATTTCTCTTCTCTTAATAATCTTTTAATAAGCGCTTTTTGAACATCGCTCTCACTTACAACTTCTTTTAAACCCCAGACAGCCCAATGTCTTACTACTTTCGCTGAATCATCAAGTTTCGATAAAATGGTTTCTTTAACTTGCTTATCTTCTATAATATCAGAAAGGTAGGATACTGCTTTTGCTCGGCATAACGGATATTTATCATTTTTCGAAATATTACTCAACGCTTTTTTCACTTTTTCTTCTTCTATAAATTCTCCAATTTTTTCAATTATATCCAGTCTAACTTTGTTTCTGTTTGAATTTATCAAAGTGTTAATGAGCAAATCTAAATCTTCTTTCACTATTTTAGTAATCACAGTTTGATCTTCAATCAATTCATTTTCAACTTCAATATGTTGCTCTTCTTTTTTTTCTATATCAAGTGGTAATGAAATTTCTTTTTCTTCCTCCTTCTCAAGTTGTTCTTTAACTGTTAAAATATCGATAACGTCTTCTTTCTCCTCTTTAGATTGTTCATCATCTAGAGGAATAAACTCGATTTCTTCCATCTTATCATTTATATCTACAATACTTTCTTCTTTAATCCTCTTCCCTTTACTCATTTGTTTCAATAAAACTAGGGTACCGTTATTAAAAAAGTTATCATTTCATTTACACATTCATAAAAATCGAGATGGTTCATGGAATAGTTATAAATCGTGGCTTTCATCATGGTACGAACCTTATACATCAGGAAATCAAATTGTTAATTGGCTTGAACTTGGACATGGTGTACCTATATTAACTAATCCTTATTATGATTCTAGTCTCCATTGTTATAGAGGAACTTGGATATATGGAGAAGGGACAAGTCTTAGTACGACTTATCTATCAGCTATAATAGCTTCAATTATTACAGGATATCATAATGGTATTGGTTCTTCTATTGATCCTTCTGTGCAGAAAGAAATAGATATTTTACAATATGCTACTTCAGGAAGCACATTGACCAAGAAATGGGATATGGTTATGCAGATTCCTATATAGCTTATGGTAAAGCGTATACGGAGGGGAGATTAGCATAGAAATTTTTATATCTCTTTGTGTACATATACAATTAAGGGCTAATCTTTAATAAAATAAAAAAGGAGGAAAAAATTCACGAATAAATTATTAGAAAAATTCTTGATTGTAACAATAATAATACCGATACTTATTTTTCCTACTATGTTATCAGTTAATGGAGATCAACCAGTTATTGCTTCAAGAATTTCTGAAATCATTTACATTACAGTGATTTCAGACCCAGATTATTATAAGCCCAATAATACCTTCTTTGGTATCGCAGTAGAAGTAGAGATCTTAAATAGAGGTAAAGAAAATCAATCTGTAATTGAATTAGCAGATTTTTTTCCTAAAGCCTTCATTAATGCATCATTTGTTAATCAATCATTGGAAATTGATCAAATAGCGCATGCCCACGAAACAGTTATGCATTATTCATATCAATCCGGTATAACAGTTGAATCTGAACTTATCAGATTTTATATTAATCAAACAGATTTATCTCACCTTCCGGATGGCAATTATACTCTCTGGAGACCTATAGATATGGGTTCCAACTTTTATGATATTACGCCAGGAGAACAATTGATAACAGTTATTACAATGGCTTCTGGTATTATGAACATAACCTATAGTCTCTTTGATATTACTGAACAATCTACTGATGAGGTGAAATTCTCCCCCCTATTCTCTTTAGCATTCATTTCACTATTTTCATATGTGGTTATTGTTTTCTTTACGAGAAAACGCAGAATTACCTAAAGTATTTATTAGAAGGGGATTGACACATAATATTAGTCTCTCCCTCTCTTATCTTTTTCTTATACTCGGATATCTTTCTAACAAATTCATTAAAAAGGAAAGGGAGAAAATTTAGTCTGATTATTCTTTATATATTATATTGTCACATCAAATCATAAAGTTCTTAATAACAAGTATCAGAATCCTTAGGTAATGAACTCTCCTGTTTTGAAAAAAGAAATTACAGGACCCTTGAGTACAAATTGCTATCTTCTCTATGATGTAGAATCCAAGGAAGCTGCTTTATTTGATGTAGGAGGACCTATAGATAATTTAATGTCAATAATTGAACTTGAGAATCTTAAAATGAAATACATTTTTTGTACTCATTTACATTTTGATCATGTACTTGGTGTTGAAGCCATTAGAGAAGTGTTTCCTGAAGCTTTGTTAGCATATAACCAAAAAGAAACTGCAGTGATGGAAAACCTTGGCTTTTTTGCTAAAATGTTTGAATTCGATCCCAAATCTCTTGGAAACCATGATATCTCTATTGAAAATGATCAGATATTTAGTTTAGGAAATCTTGAAATTAGAACGCTATTATCACCAGGTCATTCTCCAGGAAGCATCTGTTTCTCTTTTGAGCATTCGCTTATATCAGGTGACGTTCTTTTTAATGGTGGTATTGGTCGCACTGATTTGTTTGGAGGTTCTTTTGAGGAGCTAGAAAAATCAATTTTGAAACTGTATGAATTCTCTGATAAAACACTTGTTTTTCCAGGTCATGGAGACGAAACAACAATCGGAAAAGAAAAAAGAGATAATCCATTCGTAAGCTATAAATGAAACGAAACAAAAAGCTCGTTTGTTGCATATCAAAACGTGAGAAGATCATTTTTAACTTCTTTCAAAGTTTTAAAAGTTTTAAGCCTTTTATCACCTTTCAAGTTTTTCGCAAGATCTTCATCCTTTTTTGCAAAAATATAATCAGCTAAAGATTTAGCAGGTAATATATCGGATAATCCGTCTCCAATGTAAATAATAGTAAACCCTTGTTCTCTTAGTTCTGTAACATGTGTAAACTTACAATTTGCGCAACCATGTTCACAAGATTCTGTTAAAAATTTAAGTAGTATTTTACCTTTCACTATCTCAAAATCATTTGCTTTAATGCTTATATTCTCATCCATTATACCATTTCTATTGAGAATCCTTTTTATGTAACTTAGAAAACCATCAGATACAATTACAAATCCCCAGTTTTTTTGTTGGATTAATTCGTATAGTTCTTTGAAAAATGGATCTATTTCTATTTCATCTACAATGGAGAAAACTTCTTTGGCTGATGTATTTTCGATCATGCCCCATTGGTGTTGGAGTGCTTCACGAGTACCCATTTCTCCACTAATGACGAATTGGTCATAGGATTCCCAATCTTTTGCTGTTAGTTTTGAGAGTAACTCCTTTCCTGTGTCTCTTTGAGTTATAGTTCCATCAAAATCGCAAACTATAGCTAATTTCATTGAACATTTCTTGATGTGATAAAACAAAAAGATATCTATTATCACTATTGATTTCTGCAAGAGTTTAACTAGCTATATATAGGATGAAGTTCTTAAAAAAGAAAGAGGTGCTCATAATCGATCCCCTTGAAACACTTCTAGAAACATCTTCAACCAAAGGAGCAGAATATGTCGGTATCAGAGGTGGTATAATAAATGAAAAAAGGATTTCAGCTTTGAACGGTGTTATCAAAAAGGAAATGAACTGTGTAGATACAGGATATGGAATTAGAATCCTGTCTGATGGAATAACTTCTTTCACCTCAGTTCCTGATATAAAATATGCTCCTAGAGAGGTTGAAAAAGCGATCAGAGCTTCATCGATGTTGTCAAATTGGAAAAGGGGAACATCATCTTTGAGTAATTCTGCAAAATCTGAAGCAAATATCAAAGTTAATCCAAAAATAAACTGGAAAGATTTAACAAAACAAGATTTTGATACTTATATTTCTGAATTGTATGATTATGTGTCTGAGAAGATTAATGTACCAGCAATGATAGAATTGGATCTTCTTTTCTTTAATTGGTCTGAAAGATTTATTAATACTGAAGGGTCAAGAATCTTTCAAGAATACCCTTACTCTATTCTCACTCTCACAGGAAGAGTGAAGAAAAATAACCAAGTTGTTAAGTTTTACAAAAATTATGGCGGTCTGGGTGGTTTAGAAACACTACCTTTTCAGAATCTTGAACAAACTAATGAATTCATAGAAGTTGTTAATAATCTCCCTACAGCTAAATTTGTAAAGAATGGCAATTACAAAGCAGTTTTATGTGAAGACTTTGCTTGGACCTGTATTCATGAAGTTCTTGGACATTCTCTTGAAGCTGATAATGTATTAGCTGGAAGGTCATTTACTGCAGGTCTTTTAGGGATGAAAATAGCACCCTCAATTGTTACGGTTATTGACGATCCTTATATTGAGACTGTCGGTTTTTACGAATATGATTCAGAGGGAACAAAAGGTAAGGGAACCTTACTGGTAGAGGAAGGTATTCATACTGACTTTTTACATAGCCGAGAAACTGCTGCTGCAATGGATGCAGAATCTTCAGCAAATTACAAAGCATTCAGTTTTGAACATTTACCTCAGGTTAGAATGAGTAATATCTTCTTTAGTCCCAAAGATTTCTCTTTTGAGGAATTATTAGAAAAAACAAAAAATGGTTTATATGTTGGAGATGGTTTAGGAGGTTCTGCGGAGACACAAACAGGTGAGTTTAACCTGAATGCTCAATATGGACGATTAATAGAAAATGGAGAATTAGGAGAATATTTTCTACAATTACAAGTAAGTGGAAATATGCTTGATACTTTGACCAAGATTACAGGTATTGGAAATCGATTGCTTGCGCAGCCAGGAAGTTGTGTCAAAAATAACCAGAGAATATTTGTTGGTTCAGTATCTCCAAAGATTTCTGTTTCAGAAATGAGGGTGAGTTAAATGTATACAGATGATGAACTCAAAGAGATTGCAATTCAAATAATACATAAACTTGAACAGAAATATAACTTCAAAGAATCTGAAGTCTTCATCCAATCTCTTTCGCAAATAAGAGGTGGAACAGTATTTAGAACACCAAAAGAATTTCATTCAACAAACAGAGCAGGTTGTGCGATAAGATATTTTAATAATGACAAGCTATTTTTCTCTTGTTTTCCTATCAATTCTGTTTTAAATCGAATAGAAAATCTAGATAAACAAAGCATCTATCCAATAGAATCCCAAAGTTTCAGTTTTCCACAAATTACAGAAGATTCTAAATCTATAGCTAATATTTACGATAAAAGAATAGCTTCTCTAGATGAAGAAGATTTTTTTGCGATTATTTATGCCCTGAATGAACAAGATGAGCAAATCAAGGATGTAATATTAGACAGTAGTGTTACTTATTCTTTAGAACGAAAAATAATCGTCAATTCGTCAAATATGCTTGCTTTTGAGAAAGGTACCTGGTTTGATATTGATGTTAGAGCATTGTATCGTGGAAAAGATATCATAGCAAGTTCCGAAAAGTACCTTACAAGTAGACAAATTCCTAACAGTTTAGATGGTTTAATTGATGATCTTATGTCTGAGACTATTCAAAGAGCAGGAACAAGAGCAAAGATTTCAAATTTGATTGTGCCTGTGGTTTTTTCTCCTAATGCCTTTGCTGATATATTTTCTTTCTCATTTATACCCTTACTCTGCAAAAATGAAAAAAATTCAAGTGGAAAATATGATTTTTCTAGCGACTTTACTTTAGTTGATGACGGCACAATTCCTGGTTTACCTAATTCTACAGCATTTGATGATGAAGGACAAAACCAATCGAAAACTGTGTTAATTAAAAATGGTGATTTTATCAATGAGCTGAATAGTACTCAATTTTCTAAAGATCAAAGTATTCAAACAGGTAATTCCTTTAGAGTTAAATTGTTTGAGCAATTTCCTCGCCATTACAAGGTTTATCCAGCAATTAATCCTTCTAATCTTCTTATTTCAGAAGGGAACGAAACGATTGGAGAATTGTTCGATGATATAGGAGAAGGAATATACGTGAATTCAGTGCAAGGACATATGACAGCAGATTCGCAAACTGGAGTCTTTAAAATTTCAACAACTGATGCTTACTGGATTGAGAATGGGTCAATTAAAGGTACTCTCCCTTCTTTCAGCATCACTGGAAATATGCTTGAATTACTCGAAGGTGATATTCAGTTTTCAAAAGATAGGAAGGTTGTTAGACCACGAAATACGCCTTATAGCATTGTAATCCCTTACATTCTTACTAATAAAGTTTCAATATTTTCTTAATGACGTTAAAAAAGTTTAAAAATATAGGTAATTCACAGAGATTGAAAATAAATATCTCTATATATTTAGGTGATGCTCTTGAATAGAAAACAAGGTTCTGTACTATTGATTATTACTGTTGGATTAATTTTAAGTTCCAGTTTTGTAAGTTTAAGCTGGAGTGTAAGTGATGAAATAAATAACACTATTCCTAAGAAAGCAACAATTGGAAGACCTGTTCTTATTGACGATGTTCTAAACGCAACTGAAATACTATTTTATAGGAATGATGCTATATATCAAGGTGCAGTCATTGTTGCAGAACCAGGACAGAATGTTACAATATGGTACACAATGGATGGAGGTACTAATGAAACATTGCCTAGACTTTATGGGGATGATGGAATTATAGGTAGTAATTTAAGTTGGACAGAACCTATATTAATGCCATACGATGATGTAAAAGTCAACATTTCAGGTTTTGATCGTCCGTATTATAATCATACATTTCAAATGAATTCTGATTTTATTGTTTTTAGAGCAGGTTTTCTTGATATGGAAGATGACATAGGTATTCCAAATATCATTACTACGAATGTAACATTAACTTCGCATTTTAATCAAGATTACTATACTCAGTTTGATGCTATTGACATGAATATTACATTATCTGGCTACAACATTACAGAATATGGTTTAGAATATCGAGAAGTAACTCCTAATCACGATATGAGTTTTGAGAATGTAACTTTTGATCTTGTGACTTCAGGTGACATCGTCAACTTAACTGCTTCTTTTGCTCATTCATATCCTTTAGAAACTCAAATTGAAGTAAGATCTTTCATCTATCATATTGATAATTTGACTAAAGAAGGACGTTATCTTCATGAGAATCAAGCACATATAATTACATTAGTCGATGGGAGACCAGAACTCTCAGTTGATGTTCCCACTTTTACAAATAACAAGACAATTCAATTAGTTTGGGAAGCTTCAGCACCAAAAATAAACATCACCCAAGTAAATATAACATGGGGTGACGGGAGTGCAATTGATACTATAACAAATATTACTTTGAAAATTGTTTTCCATACATATGCTTCTTCTGGCGATTATAATATAACAGTAATAGCTTTTGCAGGTGCTGGTTTCACAGAAGTAACCGTATACATATTAATTGATTCAGAGAAACCTTCAGGATCAATTATAACAGTTAACCCAGATGGCTCTAATAATACACAAATTGAAGACAGTAATAAATATGTAACTTTAACATTTAATGTATCAGATATAGGGGGGAGCGGAGTCAAAAACATCTTCCTCCTAACTGACGAAGGAAATTTGTATGAATTGATAGATGAAAGAGAAATTACTATTCAATTCTTCTATTATGGAGATCATTGGGTTAAAATGACTGTTTATGATAATGCAGGAAATTCTTACTCTACAACAACAGTCTTTACACTTGTAGCACCAGAAGATATCAAAGATATCCCAATTCCATTCCCATTCGGAATAATGGTTTTTGCTGGTTTAGCTTTACTTGCAGTAGTTATGTATGGGAAGAAAAGGTCAATCACCCCTAGCTAAAGCAAGGGGCTTGCACCGTGAGGAGCAAGAGTAATTGGTTGATTAGCCACACAGAGAAGTCAAGGATTGAAAAATCGTGACTGTATCAAGGTTATCAGGAAAGTTAACGAACGCACCCAGAGATACTTCTCTAGTCTCTGGCTCTGTAAGTGAGCGGTTAAACAGAGAGGAAACTCTCAGTGCCTCTTACAAAGTACTGGCTGATAACATTGGCGAAGAGAACCTACTCTGTAGCAATACGGAGGGACAGAACTTGAGAGTATCTGTCTATGTATTAAACATGAGAGGACAACCTCTCATGCCTACAACACCAAGAAGAACAAGACTATTATTAAAGAAGAAGAAAGCGAAAGTAGTTAAACGTACACCGTTCACCATACAACTGAACTATGCAACAGGCGAGGACAAACAACCCATTAAGTTAGGCATTGATGCAGGTTATTCTAAAATTGGCTTTTCAGCAATCACAGACAAACAAGAACTTATCGCAGGGGAAGTAACATTACGCAAAGATGTTTCTAAAAAGATAACAGAGAGAAAAATGTACCGTACAACCCGTAGAAACAAGTTATGGTATCGTAAGCCTCGTTTTCTTAACCGAACGGCTTCTAAGAGGAAAGGATGGCTAGCTCCGAGTATCAATCACAAACTAGATACTCACATCCGATTAATTGAAAGAATTAAGCATATTCTTCCCATTTCAGAAACAATACTTGAAGTGGCTACATTTGACTCTCAAAAGATGCAGAACCCTGAAATCAAAGGCATTGAATATCAGCAGGGAGAACTACAAGGTTACGAAGTCCGTGAGTATTTATTAGAGAAATGGGGCCGTAAATGTGCTTATTGTGGTAAATCTAATATACCATTAGAAATTGAACACATTATCCCTAAAAGCAGAGGAGGATCCGACAGAGTGTCGAATCTAACCCTATCCTGTAAGAAATGCAACTTAAAGAAAGGAAACAAAACCGTTAAAGAGTTTGGTCATCCTATGATACAACAACAGGCCAAAAAACCATTAAAATCTGTTGCTTTTATGAATACTGTTCGTAAGAAGATGGTTGAAAAGTTAAACTGTCAATATACCTATGGATTTATCACTAAATATCATAGAATCAAGTTAGGTCTATCTAAATCGCATGTCAATGACGCTTTTGTTATTGCAGGTGGAGACAAACAACAACGAGTAAAGTCCTTTGATGTAAAACAAGTAAGACGGAATAATCGTTCTATTCAGACCAATAGAAAAGGTTTCAAGCCCTCTATTCGCAGACAGAGATACCAATATCAGCCTAATGATTTGGTAAGATATAATAATATTCTTTGTAAGGTTAAAGGTGTTTTTAATTATGGTAAATGGATTAGATTGGTCAATTCCGTTGGAAAAACAATTAATTCAAATATTAAGAATGTAGAGTTGATTACCTACGGTAAAGGACTACAATTCGCAGTCAATTCATCTACGACCTAAAGGACGTAGTCTTCTTGACAGGAAAGATAAATCTCCCATAACTTTTTATCCCTTTTTTACAATCATTTATCAATGAAAGAGCCTGAAGAATATAGTTTTAAAAGCTACTCAAATGATGAGCTCTTGTCTTTTTTACTTAAAGAAATCAAAAATTCTAATGAGGATCTGTCTGTTTTTGCGATACGAGAGCTAAAACACTATTCATCTGCAAAAGTTTGTGAGACACTGATTAATATTATGGAGAATGATTCTAGTCAAAAGAAGAGGATTGCCGCTATTAATTCTCTGAAAAAAAGAAAGCCAAACTCTTATACACAAGGATTATTGGTAAGTCAACTTTTCAACGAAAATGGAGAAGTAAGAGCAACTGCAGCTGAAGTATTACATGAATACAAAGATTATGTTCTAGATGAGTTGCATCCATACTTAACAGCTGATATACTGGATTTTTCCAAAAAAACAATTATAAAACTACTTGGATATATTGGAAACACGGAAACTCTAGAGATTCTGATGAACAGTCGTTCCCAGATGAGTAATGATATGCAAGAATTAATAGATATTATTATATCAAATTTGAAGAAAAAAAATGTAAAGCTAATGCTCGAAGAATTAGAAAAAGAGAAAGAAAAATGTGACTAAGCTAGTTCTTTATTGCTATTGCAGAGATTTCAACATCAACATCTTTTGGCAGTCGTGCAACTTCTACAGCTGCACGAGCTGGAGGTTTTTCAGTGAAGAACTTTGCATAGACTTCATTCATATCGCTGAAAGTGTCCATATCCTTTAGAAAAACTGTGCATCTAACAACGTGGTTTAAACTATAATCCGCCTGTTCAAGAATAGCCTTAATGCTGTTCAGAATGAGTTCAGTAGCTCTTTTAACATTTCCTCTAATTATATCACCCGATTCTATATCTACAGGAATTTGCCCTGAAATAAATAGAAAATCACCAACTTGAACAGCTTGAGAATAAGGTCCAACTGGTTTTGCTGCCTTTTCAGTGAATATTACTTTTTTTGACGACATGAGTTTAAGAAGTTGTTCTTAGTCATAACTTTTTCGTAATGTATCTAAAAAATTGAATGAACCTTTAGCAATTTCATTCTGTATAATTATCTCTTAGGTAATATTCTGGTGAAGTAACAAACTGTTCTCCATCTTGTGATGAGCTACTTTCGTCAGTACTATTTATTTCTAGAAGTTCTTCTTCGCTTATATCTACTAGAATCTTGCGTTTTTCAACCGAGATTATTCTAGAAAATTCTATTTGTGTTGGTTTAAAATTATTCATTGTGTCTTTCATCTGTTCATATGAAGAAATTTTACCGATTAAATTGAAGAAAGTCATAACATTATCTGGACGTAAAGCTGTTTGGGGGGCTACACTCATATGTTTTCCTATCGATATCGCTAAATTGTCTATAAAATCCTTATCAGTACTAAGAAGTTTATGTGGGTTGTCACTTACAAAAGAAGCGATAATTAAAAGGTCTATAGATGTCCAAAGGTAAAGAATTGTTTTTTCTAATAGTTGTAAAGTGTAAACAACTCCAATCTCTTTACCTTGAACATTTTCAACTATTTTTCCCTCTAATTCGAAAATATTGGAGAGTTCAAAACAAGGGGCTCCGAAATTTATTTGTAAAGTATTGCTTAAAATTCGAACATTACCTAATGAATAAAGAACAAATTTAGCGTTCTCTATATCTTCTGGAAGTACACCAGTATTTTTTTCAATCATAACCTTCTTGAGGAACTCTGGATCCTCAATTTTACCTTCAGAAATATTATACTCTCTTGAAAGATTGAAAATAAGTCTCCATTTTTTCTCTTCAACAGGTAATTTTTCTTTTTCATCAGTAACAATTTTGGTCTCACCATAAACTAAATCGTATAATTTCGCATAAAACTCCTTTGAGATGCTTTCTTTACGTACAACTAGAAAATACCCTTTTCCTGGGTGCGAAATTATTGAATGACCGATTCCTAGTTCATTTTCAAAGATATCTTTGACTTGTACATTTTCATTTTTTAAAATATGAGAGCTAATGTTAATATTAGTAGTAGGATCAAAGAATGGTAGTAAACTCCCAGCTTGAACAATTTTATTACTTTCAACGTTAATCTCTCGTGGTGATTTCTTTATAAATTCTATAGGAACAAACAAATTGTTTTCAGGTTGTAGTAACACAGTTCTTAGTTCATCTGATAATTTGATGTCGCTGCTCTTGCAATATTCTAAAATTGTGTCTGGAATTAGGTATGAAAATGGTATGTTTGGTATAGTTCTTGTTAACTCATTTAATAAGTAGATTTTTTTCTGTAGTTCACTTTGTTTTGAAAGTTCTTGATGTTCATCTGGGCTAATTGTAGCAGAAGGTAATCTAGGTGAAATTATGTAGTCGTATATCCTTCTAATCATTGATAATGAAATTTCATGCTGTTGCTTGATAATTATACCAAAATTCTGCTTATGAAATCCTGGTCCAACTAGAAATCCTACTAAATCATTTTGTTCATCGACTACTGGATGTCCTGTAAAGT
The DNA here is from genome assembly GCA_019057815.1 of Candidatus Heimdallarchaeota archaeon. Lineage (GTDB taxonomy): Archaea > Asgardarchaeota > Heimdallarchaeia > Heimdallarchaeales > Heimdallarchaeaceae > 18H4-34. The sequence goes on along the minus strand of JAHLWR010000020.1, from coordinate 27,996 downwards.
TCCAATATGATTTTAGCTCTGATATTAAACTATAATCAAGTTGACGGGTTTCGGAACTTGATAATATTGCTAAACTTGGTTTGTAATGTAGTGAGCTAACAACCTCACCAAATTTTTGTATTTTTTCTCTTACATCTAATGATAAATCGTTGAAGTAAGGTGTTGCGATCTCTTGGTAAAGAAGATGTTCTCCATAAATCACATTCATAGCTTCTAAATCATTATTATAATCGTAAATATCTTCATCTAAAAGCTCTTCATATATGTTTATTTGCCTGATTTTGCGATCCAGTGATTCCAATTGTTTACTAGAAATTCTTTTTTTATTTACTTCCTTAAAATTCAAAATATTTTCTGTTTCTTTTGCAATAATTTCTTTCCATTTTTCTGTGTCCTGAACTGCTTTAATCAAAATCGGACGATGTTTAAGCACTCTCTCATTAATATCAAATATTATTCCTTTAAGTTCATTTTTAGTAACTTCATTTCTTCTTAATTTATTTATATTTTCGCTGAGTTCATTATTATAAAGTAAAAAGTTATTATGGGTTCTCTTAAATAAGTGCTCCTGGGAAATTGAGAAAAGCAAATCAGAGAGTTTGTAAAAATGTTCAAAAATGCGATTGCTTTTTAATTCGATTTCATTTTTAATCTTCAAATATTCCTCGTCGTCAATTTTTCCTGATAAATATTGTTGTTCAGACTCTACTTCTTCTTCAAAAGCCTTGGTTGCACCTCTTATTGCTAAACGCATAACATAACGAATTTGTAATTCTTCAATCTCTATCGATGGAATTTCTGAAAAATCGAATTGGTGAAGAGGTAGTTCATCAATCATGGTCTCTAGTTTTGCTTCATGTTCCTCAGTTGGTTTTTGCACCTGATCCAATGTAGGTTCTTCTGCTAATTGGGTAGTTTTTTCTTGTATTTTAGGAAGAGGTTGAATCTTGTGCATGTTTGTTTCAAGCTGAGGCAGTAATTTTTTAGTTTCAGCTATAGTTTTTCTATCTTCTTGAATTGCTGTTGTCGGTGCAGCTTTTTCCAAAATTATTAGATATTTATTTTTTAGTGTCTGATATGTTCGACGGTCTATTGAGCCTCTAATATAACGTAGGTCTAAATCTCTAATCAATCTTTGAATACGTTTCATACTAACGCTATTTTCAGGAGACGACATTATTAAATTTGTATTGGGAAAAATAGACTAAAAACCTATTGATTTCATTAATCATTAAGCTGAAATTATAACATTTGCAGAGAAAAAGCTGTTTAACTAATATGTATGTAACTTGATAGCTTCTCTAAATAGTTGTGAGAAAAATGAATTAAACGTAGAGACATCATTCCAGAAAGTATTGAACATATGAAATTTTAAAAAAGCTCTAACTAACAACATCAAAAGATTTCCCCAATAAAAAACATTAAAAAAACTATGTAGTTAACTAATGATAAGTGAAATAGTTATGAGTTTTCAAGATGAAGTAGCTAAACTTGCACAAGAAGGATCTATAGGTGTAGTATGGTTGATAGGAGACGATGAAAAAATCTATTATACTTATGGAGAATGGGGAGTGGATCCATTGATTCCTTTTCGAGCACTTAAGAATCAGACAAGAGATGTGGATTTTGGAGGAATGAGGTTTGCGGTAATTACAGTAGCTCCTGATAGGCTAATTTCAACTAGCACCACTGGACACGGACATGTAATGGTTGCCAAATGTCCTAAATGGGCAGGAGCTGTTGTTACATGGACTCCTAAAGAAATTCTTAATACAGTTGCCTTTGCTAATACTGCTCGTTTAGCTGGTAAGGTTCGATAATACTTGGTGTCTTCTTGAAATCTTATCCCTTTATTTCTGTTAGAAATGATACTATTTTTTTAGAAACCAAGATTCATCCTAAAGCTTCCAGAGAAAAAATCGTTGTTTCTGACGAATCTTTTGATATATACGTAAAAGCTCCTCCTGATAAAGGAAAAGCTAATCTTGCTGTTCTTAAATCTCTTTCAAAATTTTTAGATATTTCTTCTTCCTCATTGAAGATTATTAAAGGTAATACTTCCAGAAATAAGACAATTTTTATACAAGGGACATCAAAGGAACAGATTGAAAAGAAAATAAAGAAACAGTTCTACTAACTATCTACTCTAAAGCAAGTTGGCTGCTAATATGTTAAGTTACAGTTTCATTTTCTCAAAAGCTCTAATAAGCTCATTTCTCTCGTAGAATCTATTAAATAAATTATTACTTAAGGTCATCAATCCAGTAATATTATCTTGAACAGTATCTAACATCATCTCTTCTAGATTGTTTTTTACTTCGAAAATTCTGTCTTTAAATTCTTCTGCATTATCAAGTATCTCAATTTCTAAGATATAGACAATTGAGAGATCTATGCCATTATCGCCTTCTACATCTTTAATGTCAAAAAAAGTAGAATATTTGTAATCTGTATTCGAAGCTTCTTTTCTCATATCTTTAATTTTTTTTGATACTATCCCAGCGGGTCCCCAACATGTTAAAAGTTGTGAATGAATTAGAAGCTCCTGAACTTGCGACATGGCATCTTTGGTATCCCTAACTAGATTTACTAACTTAGTTCTAAATGCAATATCTGAATCTCTTCTTATATCTAAATTCCTATACCCAAGATAACCAGGGATGTTAGCTGTAAGAATCTTTAAAGCTTCACTCTTATCTTCAGGAATGAAATCCGTATCTTTCTTCTTTCTAAACATTGTTACTCACATCTATCTTATTTCTTTGATTTAAATATATCGTAAGTATTTCTTCAACACTAGTTATTTCTTCTGGTGATTTATCTTCAACAATTCTTCCTGTAAAGCGAGGAAACCGTAAAGCTAAACCATTTTGGGGATTTTCGAGATGATTTTGAGCGCAAGTGTGTTTTTGACTGACTGTAATTTCTGCTCCCGAGACCTCGACAATTATTTTAGGTTCGAACCATACTGAAGAATTTAGTGAGCTAATTACATCTTTGGGTTTATCTGTTTTTAAAGAGTTTAGAATTGTGTAAAAAGAATCCAATTCATTGTCAGAAAAACCTGTAGCAACTCGTGTAAACGTTCGATAAAGACCTTCATCTATGTCAAAACAACCAAGTAAAAACGTCCCATACTTTCCTGATCGCTTCCCTTTACCATACTCAGCTCCTAGAATAACTAAATCAAAAGAATCTGAAAGATTATCTACATAATCAGCTTTATACTTGACCCAAGACCATCCTCTAGCACCAGCTTGATAAAAGGAGTTTTCACCAATACTTTTTCCCATAATTCCTTCATAGTTATCTTCTAAAGCTTGATGAAAGAATGTTTCTATTTCATCAGTTGATGATACAAGTTTTTGGTGTGAAAACTGTATATTCTTTGTTTCTTCAATGATTTGATGAAGTGATGATCTTCTTTCAATGTAATTGGATTCAAGTAATGATTTACCATTGAAAAAAAGAGCGTCAAAAAGATAGACTCTTATTGGAATTTCAGATATTTTCTGTTTGATGTTATGCTTTCTTTTTCTTTGAGATATATGTTGAAATGGTAAAATCTTATCCTTCTCAAAATCATACGCAACAATTTCCCCTTCAACAATAAAATTATCTTCTTTTAAAGCTTCAAGAATAAATTTACAAACATCAGGAAATTGATTTGTGATATCTTCAGGTTTTCTAGAAAACAGCTTTATTTTTCTATTTTTAACATGTACTTGGACTCTTAATCCATCATATTTGTACTCAAGGGAACTTTTCCCCCCGAATCTCTCAAGAAGTTCATCAGAACTGGAAACTCTTTGAGCAAGCATGACCTTAATAGGAGCAAAGATTTGTATATCAATCTTTTTTACTGCTTCTAGACCCTTTTCATAGAGTGTTTCAGCTACGCTGCCAATATCTGCGCTTCTATTATAAGCACGTTCTATTATATGCTTATTTTCTCTACTTCCAGTAACTGCTTTTGAAAGGGCTTCCATCAGTAACTGAGTAGCAACTCCTAATCTTAGTTGACCACATACTATTCGCATAATATACCGTGCTTCTAATGGTTTAACTCTAGTAATTAATCCTGAAAGCGTTCGTATTTTTCTATCAGCTGAACCTTCACCTGACATTTTGGCTATAGAGTCAAATAAATTCCAGATTTCTAAAACTTCGGGATCATATTTCTCCTCTTGTTGTGTAAAAACCAATAAACTTGACTGAGTTTTTCCTTTTAATAATTTCTGTGAAGTTTCCCCCAAATCTCCTATCTCTTCCAAATATTTTAAAACTGATTTCTCACTCCTTCCACTAGCCATTGCAAGAGCTTTAACTGCCATTCTTTCAGCTAGCATAAGTTCTAAACCAACAAAATCAGGATAAATTTTCCCTAAAGTAAGAAGTGAAATCTTTCCTATTTCTTTTGAATTTGCATTTTTTAATGTGTTTGATAGGGTATCAACCATTTCTAATTTTTTTCGCGATTTTTCTAAAAGATTGTAGCATTTGCATAGTTCGTAAAACTGCATTTGAACATAAATCCTACTTATTTTTTGCGTTTTAAATCTTGCAAAGCAAGAACTATTTCGCCTAAAAGGTTAACAATATTTGCACTTAAAATGTCGACACTTTTCTTTAATGAGTTTACAGCTCCAACCATCTCAGACAAATCGATAGTCCCCATAAGAGTTTCCATAGTCTCTGTTGGGTCCATTATTCCTGATGCAACCTCTTTGATTTCTCTTATTGTATCTCTAGGAACTTTATATTCGATAGTTCTGTCTATAAGCTTTTGGACTGATTCTGGAATAGGAATAGATATTGGTTTATCATCTTTACTTACTGCTTTTTCTTCACTTACTACTATTTCTTCAATTTCTTTCCCAGCTTCTATATTATCCAGAAAAGGTAGGATTTTACCATAATCAACACCTCTTCTCCTTGCCATATCAGTAAGTAAAATGTCTCTATATCCCTGATCTTCTATATCTAAAGCTTCCACTTGTTCTTGTAACTCTAATATAATTGCAATTGATTCTTCAATTGAAACCTCTTGAGTAGGTTTTTCAACTCTCTCATCTTCTATCTGCTTTTCCTCCATCATAGGTTGAGGAATTTCTTCAGAAACCACTTCAGCTTCTTGCATCTCTTGAGTTTCAGCTTCTTGCATCTCTTGAGTTTCAGCTTCTTGTATTTCTTGAGTTTCAGCTTCTTGTATCTCTTGAGTTTTCTGAACTTCGATAGTTTTTATTTGATCAAGTTTTATTTTCTTTCCTTTTATTAATTCTAACCATTTGAACAAATTCGTGATTAACAACTTGTTATCTCTTAAGTTGATTCCTGCTTTTCTATCAGAAAACATTAAGTAGGATCCTGACACGAAAACTTTTCCTTTACCTTTTTGTGAAAGTGCCATTACCGTAGAACTAGGTGGGTCACTAGATTGTTTAGTTCGAACAAGCTCAATAACATCTGCACCAATATTTAGGGAACAACTAGATACTAAGGTCAATTCTTTGACATATTTTGTTATAGGGTGTTTGAATATTCTCTCTACAATAGGACACGTTTCAAGCTCGACATCAAACTCTTGATAGTCAAAGACTTGATTTGAAATAATTTCTATGTCAAAATGTTTAAGCAATGTGTTTAAATTGGTATTTAATCCTTTATCTCCTCCTGCATTAGCGAAAATAACCAAAGATCCTCCCTCATCAACAAACCTGAGAAGAGCTTGAACTTCATATCCATAAAGTTTGGAACCATCTGGACAAAGAAAAGCCATAATATCAGCATTTTTAATTGAACTGTATTTTATAGGGTAGCTATCATAAATAGCTATTTTATGGTCTGCTGATTCTAAATCTTGTGATAAAATTTTGAAGTTATCGAAGATTTTTCCTCTCTCTTTTTGTGTTTCATCAAATAGTATATTCATAATTTCACCTTTTAATATTCTAGATATCCCCTTGCTTAAATTGTATATTGGTTATTTTAATTTTATCTATTTTCATGTTTATAAGCCATTTGTTAGAGTATTATCTATCATATTATTGAAAATATTCTAATATAAGGTTGGTGTTTTGAAAATGAAAGCATGTAGAAGCCAATATGAGTACTATAGAAATTATAACTTGCAATCAAAAAAAGTAGAAATTATTTGGTTAGAATGTAATTGAGATGAAAAAAATGATGGAAACAGATCTGAAGAAAGCAATTTCCTCAAAAACTGGAGATATTGATGTAATTATGCTACATAGTCAGAAAGGAGGGCCAGGAAAAACTACTTTATCATGTAATATAGCGTATGAATTGGCAAGGAGAGGACACAAAACTGTTCTAATTGATTTAGATATCGCACAACCTACTATCCATCAAATATTTAAAATTCCAGAAGAAGCAATAGAGTACACTATTAATGATATTTTGTTAGGTAAGATACAGGTAATGGAAGAAACATTAATCGAAACAGATAATCCTAATCTATCACTGATACTAGCAGAATCTAGGGTAGATTATGGAGAAGGATTACTTTCATTAATGAAAAGTATCCAAGATCACGCTTTCTTTATCTTACACGAGATGGTAAAAAGTCTTCAGAAATTTGGTTATCAATACGTTATTTTTGATTGCGCTCCTGGATATAGATCTGAATCAGTACATGCCGCAACAGTAGCAGATGCAAGGATTTTCGTTTTAAGACCTTCAACCTTTAGTTTTGAAGGAGCAAAGCAGATGTTATTGGATATTTATAAAAAAATGGATATTACTTCTATGAACTTCTTTGTTTTTAACCAAGTCCCACCTGATTTAAGCGAAGAGAATAGAGAATTACTTGATCAATGGATAGAAGAACTGATAAAAGAATATGAACCACATTGTATCGAGTTTCTTGATATTCTCCCAATTTCTTTTGAAATTATGGAACTTAGCATGCGTGGGAAATACATTTTTCCTCAAAAGACTGAGCTTTTTAAGAAAATGTGTTACATTCTGGAAACAGTAATCGCAAAAATACATGATGATAAAGAAAGATAGTACAATTATTTCTTCACTGTTGAAGTTCCTTTGTGAAATTTTATATGTATGTATGTAATTCTAATAATTTAGGTAATGTAGATTGAGTCAAGTAATAGGCTTTCAGTGTCCTTACTGTAATGCTCCACTAGAAATTAATCCAGAAGATGCCATTTTTAACTGCGAAGCGTGCGGTCAAGCTTTACTTTCTGATGGTTCAATTTTTGATAATCACTATATTTTATCAAATAGCATTTCAAAGGGTAATATACGAGATATAATAAAGCAATTCATTAAAAAGAAGGGAAAATTAAGAGGGATTAAAAAATATCAAATTACTAATATCTCTCCCATTTTACTTCCTTTTTGGGGTGTAGCTATTTCTGCTTCTACTCATTATATGGGTTATCGGCAATACACAGAAACTAGAACAAGAACAAGAAGAGGTTCTAAAGGTCAAACAATTACAACAACAGAGCACATAACAGTATATCGACATGTTGAGAATGATTTTAATGAAAAACGGTTGGTTGTTTTGATAGGAAGGCGAGGAAGTTCGATGTATGGTTATGAAAATGCGAAAGAAATCATTAGACGTGATTTCAATAAAGCTGTTCCATTCAACCATAATCAACTTGTCAAGACAGAAAAAAACTTCCAATATCTTTCATCGGAAATAACTGCTGAGGCATCTAATCAATTAGCAAAAACAATTGTCTTTGATGATCACAGAGCTCGAGCTGAAAAAGCATGTACAAAAGTTTTCGATTGTGCTACACAAATAACATTTGAAGGAGTATATTTCGTTCATGTTCCTGTATGGAAAGTGGATTATCACTTTAAGGGAGAAACATACAGAGTAGCAATCAGCGGAAATACTGGTGAGATAATAATAGGGGAAATCCCTGTTACAAAAATTTTCAGAATAATTTTTCTATCGTTGACATTCCTGCTCCTTATTGGTGGGGGGACATTCAGTTACTTCATGGGAGATTCACCTGTTGCACCATCTATTGCAGGTGTAATCGCAGCATTACTAGGACTACTGACTCTCGGGAACGTTTTCAAGTCTATGAAGGTGGTGGGCTGAGATGAGAAGTATTTTATGTCCAAATTGTTCTGCACCTCTGGAAGTTGATGAAACCCAGAGTGTTGTAAAGTGTCCTTATTGTAAAGTTCAATCAAAAGTAGGTAAAAAAGAGAAAATAATTGAACACTTTATGCTACCCGTTGCTTATGATGTATCACAAATTAGAACAGAACTTATTGGAGATTTATTAAAGCAACCTGGAGCTCCTGATGATTTACACAAATCTCTTAAATTTACTGAAATTAGTTTGAAGTATTATCCCTACTGGATAATTACTGTTCATAATCGATCAAATTATACAGGAAATGGTGAATACGCTACTTACAGCTGGCCCTACAGATCTGGTTACAGGAGAATAAAATTCCATCTTAAACCAGAAAAAGGTGTTTTTGATGATGAACGTGAATTCATAATTTTCGCTGCAGAGGAAGTTAACCAATACTTACTTGATTTTCAAATTGCAACTAGAGGAAAAGTTTACTATGACAAAAACGAAGCTAAGAAAATAAAAGCTGATGTGGTTCCAAGTATATTTAACTTGGATCAAGCTAAACAAGAGGCTATTAACTCTATGAGAAATATTCACAAAGTGTTAATTCTAAATGAAATAACACAAATTATAGAAGTAACAGATAATCCTATAGCTAAAAGTATCTACCAACTGCATATACCTTTTTACTTCCTAAAGTATGAAGTTCATGGTCGAAACTATGACGCTATTATGGAAGCTGCTACTGGAAGGACTGTAATAACAAAAACACCTCGCTCTGCTTCATATTGGGTACAAATAAGCGCTTTATCAGTCTTTTTTGGGTTACTCGGGTTAGCTGGTATCTATCTTGCAGTGCAACAAATTTTCGGATATTTTGGTATCTTCGGGGCAATAACTGGGGGACTACTAATTATTCGAACACTACAACTAGGATTCAAAGGACGATATCAAGAAACAAGAAGATCTAAAACAAGAAAGAAATTATTTGGAAGATCAACAAGTTGGTACTAATCTTTCCTTTTCTTTTCTTATGTCAAGAAAATGCTCTTTTTAAACGAAGAGAAATATACTATTCTTTTTATATTTAATATCTAACGCTGAATAGGAAAATTGCTATGTCTCTGAATCCTGATTACTATACTCAACAGCTAAAAGAAATTCAACAAGAGTTACGAGAGGATTCATCTTTTCATTATGGGTGTAAACGCTTCTACAGAATAGTTGGCATATTGAAAAGAAGACCTGAAGTGTTATCTTCAGAGAGTTTAGTAAATATCTGTAAAGAAACAAGAGATGAAATTTTCAAGAAAAAACATGGTTCTTCTTTTTCGAAAGTTTATGGTTTGATTTGGTTTATTCTCCTAATGGGTCTTGGCGCTACACTATTCTTTTTTTCGCAAACAAGTGGAACAATCACGTTCTTTTTTACCTTCAAACCTAGTATCAAATTTTTTATTGATAATATTGCAATGGGATTTTTATCGCAAATTATTATTTTAGGCGCTGGTTTTCCAATTTCTCAGTTTGTAATAGGAGGAGTTCTGGGGATAAAGTTAGAAGGATTTTATATAGGACACATGTCTCAACCTTGTTTAAAAAAGGAGTTCTCTTCCTATCTGCTAGCTGGAGATAAACGAATACTTTTTTTTAGTTTAACTTTTATATCAGCAAGTTTATGGTTATTAGTACCAGGATTGATAATGATATTCCTTTGGGGGAATCAGACGGGACTCATAGTAACTGCTATTCATTTCTTCTTCTCAATTATTATGGGGATATTTTTTAGAAAAGGGGAATTTTATAGGATTATTAGAGAAACAAAGATATCAAGAGAAAGAAAAATATTAAAACAAATGTACAAAAACAAAAATTGAAGTGACATTCATGACTGATAAGAGAATTCCCGTTTTTTTTGATTTTGGAGGTACTATTGCAGATACTGTAGGAATAGTTCAAGCAGTATTTAAGCAGTCTGTCAATAAAGAACTGTCTCGAGATGAAGTTATTCAGATGTATAAAGACGCTTCAAAAAAAGGAGTAAGCATGAAATTGTTCTTCAAATATCCTGTTAATCCTATCAAACTTCTGTCAAAAAGAAAAAAGATGCGAACTTTACAACAGGAACTCTTTACTTCAGAAATTAAATTACACGAAGGGATTATAGAGTTTCTAGAAAAAGTACAAAAAATAGAAGATCTTCAAATGATTCTAGTAACTCAGAACCCATTATTTGAAAATGAAGAGACTTCAGAGGAAATACTCGAAAAATTGTTTGGTGACAAAGTTCCCTTTGAAAAGGTGTTGGCTGGTGAAGATAAGATGACTGTAATAAATGAAAATTGTGATTCAGATAGTATATTATCAGGTGTTTTGGTAGGAGATCTTCCTAATGATGTTCAAGCTGCAGATTTTCTAAATATTCCTTGTATTGGAGTAACATGGGGTTATTCATTAGAAACAGAGTTAGATACTCCATATATTGCAGATACTTATGATGATTTATACGAATTGATTAAAGATCATGTAGATGATATAAAGGAAGATAGGGCTAGATTGCATAAAGACGAAGACGAAATTGAATTTACTGAAGATGTCGAGCTTGAGGATTACTGATATCTAAATAACTTTTAATTCCTTTTTAAAAACATCCAAGAATATACCATAGTCATGCTTGTCAAAAAGGATAATAGCTACTTCTTCAAAAATATGAGGGTCAGTTTTAAGATATGAAAGTAAAACTTCAGTGAAAATCTTTGCACCGATTTGCTTGGAAATACCCCCAATACCAGTCCCTATTCAAGGAAAGGGTGAATTCTTTAGTTTAAATATGTGGTAGTTTTGTCGAAAGTTTGTTCGACTATGAAGTTATTAGATAAAAGAAAGAGGGAAATCAAACCTAGAAGAAGAGCAAGATACATTTTAGTCAAAAATATTATTGTTGATGATTCTTTTTCTTTCATCTGATTATTACAATTTGGTATGGTTAATATATAGTTTGTGTGGAAAAATGATAGCGGAAAATCTACAATTTTAGAAGCAATATCAATTTTCTTAAATGAAAAATATAAAGCTAATGTCGGTGATTTTTATTTACAGAAAAAAGATGAATGGTATATCGAAATATGGTTTTCTGATTATCCTGATTTTGTAAAAGTTAATGGTATTATACATCTTATTAAATCGGGTTATATCCATAGCAACGGTTTTTTAATAATTCTAAAAACATTTTCCGATATTAATGAAAAAGGTTTATACTATCTTAACTTCCGATTTTTCAAAAGAGGAATATAGAGGATCCTTTAAATTGCTTAACATTCGAAGGGCATTAGTTCGTCTTTCAATATGTCCGACTCTTTCTACGGAATATAAAATTTTAGTTTCGAAAAAATCTAGGACTTCTTCAATGTCATAATTCTCCATACTACTCCCCTAAATATAGTGGTTATAAGGAAGATATTCACTTTTCTTTTACTTTCAACTAACCTCTATGATTTTTATTGCAATCATTTATGAAATTATTCTATTCCTGAAAGGTTCACTTAACCAACATTTTACATAAATGTGTTTTCAGAAAATAAAGCAAATCCTTGCAGAGATGGGGAAGAAAATAGTTAATGGTATTTTCTAGCGAAATAAATGGATTAATCATAATAATAAAAAAAAAATAAGAAAAAGTTTGGAAATTCTATTTCTTAAAATCAAGATCCTCTTCGCATGCGTGAATAAGCTGAGGGGTTAAGGAAAGCTACTTCGTCAAAAGCACAGAGTCCTATGCCAAAATGAAATACAATCAACCCTTGAGTTGCGAACATTACATTCCCGTATGCCTTGAACGCTAATCCAACTACAATAGTTAAATATGAAGCTCCTATTTCCCAGAGAAATTGCGTTAAGTCTCCTGTTTGCTCTGCTGAACCTGTTCCCCCTGAGGTAGGAACTTCCTCTTGCTGATTCTGCCAATATACTCCTTGTACATAGACTTCAATGTAATCGAAGAGTATATACCACACACTTGGATCTTTAGAATATGTAGCTGTTACTTTAACTAGCTAATCATCGTACACTTGAATCTGTAAAGATACATGAATATTTCCTAAATCTCCTAGAGCTTCTCCATACCAGGTTTCATCAAAAATACTCCGTCTAGCTTGAGATTGATGAATGCATAGAACTGATGAGAAAATGATGATTCCTAGGCATAAAGAGAACAATTTGCGTTTTTTCAACATATTTGTCACCCTATAAATACGAAAATAGTTATCATCTTCGTACAATATATAAATATGTAAGCACACTTAATTAATATTTCGGTGAAAATTCTATACATCAGAATGTCAGAAATTTAATTTTAGAAATAATTTTAATAATATAAGAACTCATAGATTTAAGGTCAACAGATAGTTTTAAAGCCTAAAGTAACTTCTAGAAATATTTGTGAATTTCAATACTTTTCGCTTTAAAGAAAAACCCTTCTTGTGAGAAAAATGAAGTTAAACACTAAAATAATTTCAATAATTGCTGGTATTATTATTATTATTACCTCGTCTATAGGTCTTATTACTTACTTTAGTTTAAGGCACTCTACAGTTGTCTCTATTATCATACAATTTGATGAAACATCAATTACTAAACTTTCTTCTGGTGTTGTTAACATTAGCTTTACAACAGAGAGTACTGTTATTTATCCTTCGGGGGAAATAGAAAAATATTACTCTGATAAAAATGCTAGTTGTGAAGCTGAGGAGTTTGCCTATTCGATATACATCGATAATACTCTATTTTCAGAGACGAACTCAACTGTTTGGAATACTGCACAATTCTCCGATGGACCACATACATTATTAGCAAAAGCTGTTAGTACAAGTGGTTGTGCTAATGAAACTGAATTTGTGGTAATAGTTGATAGCTTCATCAATGATCCACCTTCAGATATTTTCAAATTAATTGCATATAATATCGATGGAGGAGGAAAAAATCCCGATTGGAAAAAAGTTGTCTATGAAGAAAATCCTGATATCATGGTATGTATAGAGACAGGCAATTTGGACGATAGTAATAGTATAAGTTTAAGGAGGTATGTTAACGATTTCAACATGCATTTCTATGATGAAGCACCATTTAGAGGGTATACTTCACAAGTCCACACTGTCCTTTACATTGGTGAAGCAATACTTAGCCGTTATCCAATAATAAATTTCATAGATATACCTTCAGTGACTTTAGACGATGGTAGCCCATATATTGTCACTCATTCGTTTATTGATGCTGTTGTTAACATCAGTGGTACGGTTACACATTTCATATGCACTCATCTCAAGGCAATGGGAGATACGCAATCTTCTAATAACACTTGGCGAAGAGTGTTAGAACAACAAGGGATAATTAATTACATGGATGATTTAGGAGATGTACCGATTATCTATCTAGGTGATATAAATTCATTCTCACCTTTTGATACAGGAGATTTGGCTACATTAGGAGATTTGGGTTATGGTTCTTTAACTATGCTCCTCTGCCCTGATGACCCAGTCTATGGACAATACTCTTCTACTGTACATACTTTTACTGATGTTTTTAGAACTCTAAACCCAACAGAGATAGGTCACACTTATGGCCATACAGATACAAGGTACAATTCAAGGATAGATTACATAATTGTAAATCAATTTTTTACAGAGAGTTTAATTAATTCAACAACAGGGGATACACATCACGCTAAAACAGGTTCAGATCACTATTCTGCAGATGTATTTATTTCAATATCTAATATTTCAAGTACAATAGTAGAGCAACAAAATGATTTTATCAAACAGAATATTACGAGAAGTACACTAAATCCTCAAAATGGCTCTATAAAAGAAAATAAGAAGGTTTATGTGCAATGTATTTTTAGAAATAAGAAAAAATTAACTCTTAATCCTGTGAGAAATCAACCAAAACTTCTTTTTCTTAGTAATCTAATTCTTCTATCCCAATAACCATCTGCATAGCTTCCACCAATTATAGTTCTTTTAATTATTGGGTTAAGAATAAAAGATAGGTAGCAGACTTTAGGTTTAGATTACTTATATATCCATTATTTGATTATAAAGGTGAAAAAAGAGGAAGTGTTGAAGGTTTTACTCCTATTACTCCGCTTCTATTCAGTTTATGACCACTAGTCTATTCTTTCTTTGCATTCTTTGAGATTATCCTTGTGAGTATTAAGGAAACTACTAATATTAGGAGAGCAAATGTGAAGTTTAATGGATTTTCATCTGTAGTAGATTCAACTGAAGTGTGTTCAGATGAAGTAGATTCAACAGGTTCAGCAAGAGGATAGAGATCAACCGAATCAGCATCACCATCAATAGAATAATAACTAGTTCCCGACCAGTCTGACCAGTAGTTGCCCTCTTGTTTTGAAGTATCATACCAATAGTTGTTAGTACCAGAATTATACGCTTGAGAAGTTCCTCCTAGATTATTGTCTACAAAGGTATTATGGTGAATAAGATTATTATTAGATCTAGATTCTAAGTATACTCCATAGTTTTCATTTTCTTGCAGAAGATTGTAAGTAACGACACAAAAATCGGAAGAGTCAAGATAGATGCCATAGTTGTTATTGTTGTTGCATGTGTTTTTTTCAACCGTCGAACCACTAGAAGAGTAAAGATTGATACCATAGTTGCTATTGTTGCTACAAGTGTTGTTATTAACAAGCGAACTACCAGAAGAGTGAAGATTGATGCCATAGTTGTTATTGTTGCACGTGTTTTTTTCAACCGTCGAACTCCTAGAATCCCAAAGCCAGATGCCACTAGAGTTATTGTTGTTGCAAGTGTTGTTAATGACAGTCAAACTATCAGAAAAGTCAAGATAGATGCCATAGTTATTGTTGCTGCAAGTGTTGTTAATGACAGTCAAACTATCAGAAGAGTGAAGATAGATACCTATGATGTTGTTGCTGCACGTGTTGTTAATAATAGCTGAAGATGTACAGAATCCAAGAGATAATCCAATTGTAGCGTTATTTAATATTTGGTCACGTACTGTAACATTAGTACAATTGACTAATATTAATTGACCATAAATTGGTTCTTCAATTATCGTAGAGTCAAGGTTAGTGTAAAAACCCAGTTTTTTACCATTCACCCAATTATTCTCGATAGTATATGAGAGGTAAGCATCAATGGTATATTCAAAGATATCCAAGCCACAATTAGTAAAAGTGTTATTTACCACCGTCGAACTGCCAGAATCCTCAAGGTAGATGCCTCTGGTGTTATTGTTGCATGTGTTGTTTGTAACAGTCGAACTCCCAGAATAGTAAAGCAAGATGCCATAGTTGTTATTGCTGCATGTGTTGTTTGTAACAGTCGAACTCCCAGAATAGTAAAGACGGATACCTCTGGTGTTATTGTTGCATGTGTTGTTAATGACAGTCGAACTCCCCGAAGAGTCAATCTTGATGCCATCATAGCCATTGTTGTTGCACGTGTTGTTAATGACAGTTGCTGTTCCTTCAGCTACATTATCGATATAAATACCATTATTGCTTGCTTCAACATAGCAGTTACGAACAGTAAAATATTTCGTTGTATAAGTAATATAAATACCATTGTCATCAGTTGTTGTAATATTATATCCTTCAATAACATAAGGATCTATTTCTGTTCCTGTTCCTGGAAAAACCTCAAAATCACTATCACTTGTTATTTCAATTGGATCATGAGGTGTCAACTCTAACGAATTAGGTCTATAATCATTCTCTTCAGCAGTTATTTGTACATTGATATTCGAAGCGTAGATTGACAATGCCAGTATTAATAGAATTATTGTTGTTTTCTTTTTCATAGAATCACATTTAACTAAACTCTTTATCTAATAAATATTTTGTGCAACTAATTCTTCCAATAACGATTCTACAATTTAGTCTAATCTTTCCATTGACAAAAATCTTTTATCAAAATATTCCCATTTCAGCCTTTCTTACTCCATTTTTTATCCTTTTCTCCTATTAACAGAACTATGTCGAAGTTTTCTTTCGACAAAAAGATTCCCTTATAAAACTATCTGTTGACCTCTGATAACATTCTTCTTGCAAAGAAGGTCCCTCCTTTCCTTCTTATTGCACCTGCAACACCTGCACCAAGTAATAATTCTGTATTTGCTGCATTTACAAATAAGTACTAAAGCCATGTCCTTGAGGGCATGGATGGGAATACATAAACTTATATGGGATAGATATATAATAATATAAGTAGCCATTTATATAAGGGAACTAAATATGAAATATCGGAAAGAAGCACATCGTGTATATTCGCTTAACTACCATTTGATATTCGTCGTAAAATATCGACAAAAGGCCTTCTTAGAGGATATTGGAATTATTGAAGATTTCAAAGATAAAGTGAAAGAATTAAGTCAAACTTTTGATGTTGAGGTATTGGAAATTGAATGTGGAATTGAACATGCTCATTTGTTTATCTCAGCTAAGCCAAATCTAGATATACCAAAATACATTAATTCAATTAAAGGGCATACTTCTCGGTTTTTAAGGAAAAAATATGCGAAGTTTTTGCGCGATAAACTATGGGGAGACCATTTCTGGAGTCCTAACTATTTTATTGCTACTACAGGAAATGTTTCTATTGATAGACTTAATCAATATATAGAAGCTCAACGAGGGAAACTTGAACGTGAGGATTAATTACGCTTATAAGTTCCGCATATATCCTAACCAAGAACAACAAGCACAATTAGCAAAAACATTTGGTTGCTGTCGTTTTCTATGGAATCAGATACTTAATGAACGAAAAGGAGTGTATCAAAAGCTCAAACACGATAAGGAAAAACTATACACGCACAAATACAAAACGGAAAAAGAATACAAAGCGTTGTTTCCTTTCTTAAAAGAGGTAGATAGCAAAGCTCTTCAATCTGTGACTCGAAATCTGAACACCGCTTTTCAAAAATTCTTTGATGGGTTGAAAAACACGCGAAAGATAGGATACCCAAATTTCAAATCCCAAAAAAATAAACAGAGTTATACCACATATAACATCAATAACAACATCAAAATTGATTTTGAAACAAAACGGATAAAATTACCTAAAATAGACATATGGGTTAAGTATCGAAATGAACGAGTCTTCACCGAACAGATTAAACAAGTTACTGTCTCGAAAACCAAGAGCGGTAGATACTTTATCTCGTTACTTGTAGAACGTGACATAGATATTTCTCAGAAAAAGATTATTGAACAATCCAGAATAGAAGCTTTCGATATGTCCGCACCCCATTTTTTGATTTCCGAAAGAATAAAATTGAACAACCCCCGTTTTTATCGAAGCGAAGAAAACCGTCTTAAACGATTACATCGCAGACTTTCCCGAAAAAAGAAGGGTTCATCGAATCGTAAGAAATCTCAACTTCGATTAGCCCGAAAATATGACACAATCACGAACCGAAAAAATGATTGGTTGCATAAATTAACTACTTGTTTTGCTCAAGAATATGATGCAATCATTTTAGAACGTTTAAACATTAAAGGGATGCAACAATTCAATAAAGGAATCAGTAAATCCGTTACTTTAGACTTTTCTTGGGCACAATTCGTATCAACTTTGCGACATAAAATAGAACGAAACGGGCGACATCTTGTATTAGTGGAGCGGTTTTTCCCTTCCAGTAAATTATGTTCTCACTGTGGTTGGAAGAATTTAGAACTCCAACTATCAGAGCGCGAATGGATATGTGCAAAATGCTCAACAGTTCATGAAAGAGATGTTAATGCTTCAAAAAACCTTCTAAAAGAAGGACTCAAAATCCTTCAAACTAATAATATCATTATCATCCCTACCGTTGGGACGACGGGAAGTTACGCTTGTGGAGATGGTGTAAGACTTTCTATAAGAGAGCAGTCGTCGAAGAAACAAGAATCCACCGCCTTTAGGCAGTGGTAGTTCAAAATTGCATCTCCCTCATATTCAGTTATATCTCCTTGATTTAACTTAATTGTAGTATCGTTTATCTTCCACATATCGATGACCTGAAATAAAATAACAATAATTAAACTATTAAAACTTCTCTTTTTTTTAGTTGACATAAGTTTCCTAAGACTTGTTCTTTAGTGATGAATCCCATTTTATTATATATCTTAACTGCTGGAATGTTGCTTTTTTCAACCCACAGGAATATTCTCTCTATATCTTGATTGAAAATATATTTACATAAATTTTCAGTTAAATCGTAACCATACCCCTTGTTTCTGTGGTTTCTATCAACCCAAACATCTCGTATGATGGCAAATGAAAAATCGTTCTTATTTACTACATGTGGAGCAAATGCACATCCAATAAGTATGTTTTCCTTAGTTATACAAGTGCCACCAAATCCTTTTTGCATGTGAATTTGTTGTTTTAGTGATAGTAAATCAAAGTCTTCATCAGTTATTTCTCTACTTTTATAATCCTTTTTTAAACTTAAGTTGTCTTTACTTATTTCCATACATAAAAAAGTGTTGTAAACACTATTTCCAGCTGAATCGTCAACTAATCTAAGATTTATAAAGTTTTGAATTATCAGATTTCTCCAAATACTATCATATGCAACTACAAACTCTCCCTTATTTCTAATATTTTCAAGAATCTCTTCATTTGGGATTCCATGAAGAAGGTAATGATTACCATAGTGGCAAAGGCATGAACTCTCAGATCCATAAAAATCGAATAACTTTGGAATTGTAAAATAATCCCAAACCATAAAACAGAATTTTGACAGATGTTTATATGCAATCTGTGAGAATATTTCATCTTCTGATTTCTGCGATTCCAATTTTTTCTCACTATCATTCGTAATTTCTTGATTTTATTTTCTCTCTTAATCGATTATCATCAAATTTTTCGAGATATTTCCAATATTCATCATTTTTTTCTAAATTATATGCTTCAGAAATTCTTTTTCGTCCCTCTTTAATATCATTAAGTTTGATTAATGCTTTTCCAGAAAGAAAGAGCGCTTTTGGATCAGATTTAACAATTGTTAAGAGTTCGTTGCAAAGATTGAATGCTTTTTGGTATTTTTCCTCTTTAAATACTAATTCTATTAACTTGTAGTAGATCTCTTTGTTGACTGGTCTTGTTTTTTCTTCTACTTGTAAAGCTTGAGAATACTTTTCTCTTGCAATTTCTGGATGATCGAGCTTGATATATAAATCTCCAAGTTCTTCGTAAATATCTTGATTGGTGGGGTCAAAATCTATGGTTTCATTATAAGCATCAATTGCAGACAAATAGTTTTCCATCTCTCTATAACTCCTGGCTAATAATAGCCTTATTTCTATATTCTTCACATCAGATCTTAAGTATGTTTCAAAACATAGGGTAGCTATTTGAAATTCACATTGTCGATATGCCATTTTTCCTCTCCCTAACCATGAAGACATCGCTTGTGGATTTATCTCTGTAGCTTTCGAATAGAATGTTTCAGCCAAATCGCTTTGATTAAGAGTACGATAAATCTCCCCAAGTAGTTCATAAGCTTGCCAATAATCTGTTTGATCAGCTATAATCGTTGTTAAAACCTCAATAGATTCTTGAAATAACCCAGTAACATAGAATATCTTTCCTTTAAGAAAGAGAAGCTGATTTTCTGGATATTTATCAATTAAGCGGTTCAAATAAGATAATGCTTCATCGTAAAGTTGATTTTCTATTAAACTCATAGCAAGCTCCGTCTCAAAGCCTTTTTGTTCCATAGTTTAAGCACCTACCTACTATTTGAAAATATTAAGTATATTTACTTATTGGCAGTTTTACGAGCATTTGCATTCTCATTGTTTAGTTTTGGAAAAATTCAAAAGCACCATTAATCATTAGTAATTATGCCTGAAAAACTAAGAATTCTTGTATATGGTGCTGGTGCTATTGGTTCATCTGTTTATGGCTGGATTGCTCCTCGTTACAAAGATATTATTTTATTAGCTAGAGGAGATAAGTATATCAAATTACAAGATGAAGGGCTTATTCTTTCTGGGGTTGATTCAAACAAAGAAAATAACGTAAAAGCTTCCGTAATTAACTCCTTAGATGATATTGATAATGTTAATGTTATCATATTAGCAGTTAAAAATTACGATTTAGAAAAAGCTGCGCAACAGATCCATTCAAAATTCAAGAGTGAAGTTATAATTGTTGCTTTACAAAACGGGGTGGAAAATCAAAACATTCTAACTAAGTACTTCAATAAGATAATTTATGGTGTCATTTGTTTTAATGTTTGGCAAGATAATGAAAATGTTGTATATTACAAAACGAAGGGTCCACTATACTTAGGAACAGAAGATGATAAACCACAATACTCAATAGAAGAGATAAATGGTATTTTTAATCTAGGTTTTAAATGTGAAATTACTGACCGATTACAAGATGCTGTTCATACTAAAATTGCGCTTAATCTGTCAAATTCTCTATTTACCTTGGTGGGTTTGAATTTCCAAAAACTATCCTCGTTTTCCAAACTTTCACTCTTATCAACAAAAGTTATTTCTGAAGGTATTAAGATTATCAAAAAAGCTGGCTATAAAGAACATGCGTTAGGAAGTCTTCCAAATTGGAAAACAATCTCTCTAAGCTTGAAAATTCCTTCCTTTTTACGCACTCTCATTTTCAAGAAAAATGTTAAACATGCAATGATAAACAGCATGGCTCAAGATCTTATAATGAAGAAGAAAAATATCACCGAATTAGATACTTTGAATGGATATATATTACAACTCGCACAAAAAAACAATGTAAAAACTCCATATAATAAGGCTCTGTATGATTTGAGTAGAAAAGTATTTAGTAATGAGGTTTTCGAACCTCTCTCAGTTGATGAAGCTTTCGAAATAATCATTTCTAATATTCAGTAGTACTATTTTTCTTCAATTCTCTTTTTAACACTTTACCAGCTGCGCTTAAAGGTAATTTTTTTGTAAATTCTATTTCCTTGGGAATTTTAAAACTTGCCAAAAATTTTCTACAATATTCAGTAATTTCTTCTTTTGAAGTCTTTTGGCCTTTTTTAAGAATAATATAAGCTTTTACTACTTCTCCATAGAAATCATCAGGTATAGGAATAACTGCAGCTATCGCTACAGCTGGATGTTGATGTAAGATCTCTTCTACTTCCTTGGGATAAATTTTGTATCCGCCAGAATTGATTACATCCTTTAATCTATCAATAATGTAAAAATATTCTTTTTCATCAACTTTTGCTAAATCACCTGTTTTTAGCCACCCATCTTTAGTGAAAACGTTGATAGTTTCAACACCTTTTTTCCAATAACCTTTCATTACTTGCGGTCCTTTAATGACCAACTCTCCTGTCTCTCCAAGTGGCAAAGTCTCGTTTGTTTCTGGATCGATTATTTTAGCTTGAGTATCTGTTAGAAGTTTACCAATGGATCCAATCTTGGGGTCATAAATTGGATTTACATGTGTAACAGGGCTACATTCTGTTAATCCATAACCTTCTTTTATCGAAACACCAGTTCTCTTAAGAAATTGTTCATAAACTTCTTTTGGTAATCCTGCTCCTCCGGAGATGCACAATTTTAAACTACTAATGTCATATTTTTCTAAATCTTCACTCAATAGAGCAAAGTACATTGTGGGGACACCATGAAAAGCGGTAATTTTCTTTTTCTCAATAATCTCTAAAACTTTGGATGGTGAAAAAGTTGCTTGGGTGATAATTTTATCTCCCCTGAAGAGAGGTGCGAATAAGGCACAAATTAAACCAAAACTATGGCTTAAAGGTAGAACAGCTAGAGCACTCTCTTTATCCGTTCTAGGTGATTCATCCAAACGGCTGTTGAATTGCATTGAATTGATTAAAATGTTGGAATGTGTTAACATTACAGCTTTAGGTGTTCCTGTAGTTCCGCCTGTGTAAAGAAGAAAGGCTATAGAATCAGCATTACTCATATTTTCAGTGAATTTTCTGTCGGCTTGTTGAATGCTTTTTAAATGTACATAATCATCAATGCAATCATTTTCAGAAGAATCTGAAACAATGCTTGGGGTTATTATTCTTGCTTTGAAATCGAATTTATTTTTTAAATCTCCAAAAACATCACACATTTCAGGTGAAATAATGATAGCTTTAGCCTCTGAATCAAGTAACTGGAAGTTTATTTCGCGTTGAGAAAGCCTGATATTTATTGGTGTTACTTTAGCACCTATTTGAAAAGCAGAAAAAACAGAAATAATATAATTTATCGAATTTGGAAGAGCAATGGCTATAGTGTCATTTTTTTTAACATCGCATGTAAGGAGGAAATCAGCTAGTTTATTTGATCTATCTATTATATCCTGGTATGTAACTTGCTCATCACTGCCTTCAATTGCAATAGCCATTCTTCTATTTTCAGAACTTTGTAGAAGATATTCGTAAAGAGATACTTGAGGATATCCCAAATAAACCACCATCTTAATATTCCTATGGTTAAAATCAGCAAGAGAGATATTTAAGTATTTATCTATTCTTTGGTGATGAACAGTAAGAATGTTAGTTTATACTCTTTTAATTTCTTCTTTCTTTATTGTTGTCTTAACAAAACTTTGATAAATTCGTAAATTTTGTGTTAATTATAATTCTAGTGTAGATTGAATCCAAGTGTCTTCTAACAACAATTCACAAGAGATTAATAATAAAATGAAATCTAAAAAAAGAAAACTGTTAGGGGATGATTTATTATCAATAGTAAAAAAATATGGAATCACAATATCTACTTCTTTGGAAGACTTAGTCACTGAAAGTGCATTGAAAGGTCAAGAGCTTCTGATTAATAATCAAATTGATGAATCTCGTGAGATAAGCGATTTTTTGTTACAATTAGCTAATCAATCTAAAGACAATTTCATTTTGATGAAAGCTTTAATTTTTCAATCTCAATTATACACATCTCTGAATAAAGATCCTTTACCTTTGCTCGTAAAAGCTGCATCTCTTGCAAAGAAGTTCAAACTTTATGAAATAATGGCTAGTATTAAGCTTCAAGTTGCTTACGAATTTTACAGAAACTCAAATTATAAAAAAGTGCTAAAGGAGATAAGAGAAGTTGAAAAATATAATGTGATAGATGATGAAATCACGTCTATAATAAAGGAGTTGAAAGCTAAATCGTATTGGGAACTTGATGATTATACAAGGGGTTTTGACGCTACTTATGATTGGTTATTAACAATTAAGGATACAGAGAATCTTCCAACCATATTTATTTCCATAGTTTACTTACTAACTGTGATAGGTTCACTTTCACTTCCTCATCCAAAAGAAGGAATAGAAGAAATTAAAAATGAAATAAAAGCTGTTTTAGCTAAAATAGGTTCATCAGTTCATCTTATTGATGGGGTTTTAGAAAATTTAGACACATTATTTGCCCAATCGTTGATGTTAGTTGAACCAGAGATATTGCACAACTTTGCAGATTTAATGCTGAAATCCGTTCGTTGGTCTGATCAAGAGAAGTTTCTTATTACATGTAAAAAATTGGCTGACGCTTTTGAGAGCATAAATGATTTTGATAAATCCATCGAAATCTTAGATAAGGCAATTACATACTCCCACGAAAGAAAATTCAAAGATATTGAAACAGAACTTTATGTGAGAAAAGTTGAGATAAGTAGTCTTATTTTTTATTTTGTAGAACAAGATGAATTCTTTGATCCTTACTATCTTTCCACGGTTGATTTGTATAAAAATGGAACAATAACAGAGGAAATTTTCGATATCTTATCAGTACCAATCAATAGATTTGCATCTACATCTTATTCACACTTTCTGAGAATTATAGAAAAAACAGCTGAAACTTCAATTAGGGATGATACATGGTTTGAAATCCAAAATTTACCAGAAAATGATATTAGAAGTTATTTTCTCTTAACTTTGGAAATCGCAAATGAAGAAATTTGTCTTCTAATGAAAGAAGATTTTCAAGTGGAAGCTAATTCTACGAAGGAGATGACTTCTACAGTTACACCCTATTATTCAGTAATTGGGGTTTTACATAAGGAAAATGATGAAAAGAAGGTTAGTTTTCAGAATATCGAAGAAGTGCTATTGAAACTACAAAGGGCGATTAATTGCCCTGCTTCTAAAGCATCAATTATTTTCCCTAAAGCTCCACCACATCTTAATGTTTTCAAGTACTATATTGAAGGAGGGAAGTTTAGAGATATTAAAATGAAGTTATTAGAATGTGCACTTGAAATACGTAGGATGTATTCATTTGTTAAAAATAACAATTTCCAAAAAATTTTTGCAAGTGACCCCATAACCATATTTGATTTATCCTTACGTAACGAAAATGACCTTAATCCCATTATCACCTTACTTAATAAGGCTCACCATCTAAAAATTAAAACTGAAGATTTATCTAATTTCTTTAAAGATTTATTTGAACTGTTTCTTAAAAGAGCTGACTGCAGGTATTGGAGAGATTTTTACTATCAGTATGCGTGGGTCCATTTAAAAGGTGAATTATTATCAAAAACTTCTATGGTAAGTGATCAAAAAATAGAACACTGTAATAAATTAATTGAAATAAGTAAGAACTTGAAGGAAAATGGGAAAATACTGGAAAGCAACTATTACAAAGCGTTACAGCTTATATTAATTGGAAAAGGATCTAAAAATGAAGCTTTGAGTGACCTTAAGCTTCTTTCAAATCAATTTCAATCTGAAAAATATTTACTTCTATCTGAACTCTTAGAAGATATTTTGTCACTAAAAGAAAATTCATCTGATCATTTGAAAGAGAATATTATTTCTTTGTTTTTCGATTTGTGTGAATATAGAGACTGGAATAAAGCTCGTGAATTATTAAGCTTATTACTTGAAATTGAAGATAATTACTCGGATTTGATGAGATTTTCTAAGAAGGAAATGAAAAAAGGTCGTTATGGTTTATGCTTGCAACTAGAAATTTTACCAAAGCTTATTGAAACTGAAAAACATGAAGTAGCCTTTGATTCATTGGATATAATAATTCATACTTTGAAAGAGATAAAAGAAGAGCAACATTATAAAACTCATCTGTGGAACTTACTATTTGTTCGTGCTAATTTATTATTGTACACCGTTCTTAAAATCCCTAAATACCAAAAGAACGATTATGTACAGATAAGAGAAGAAGTTGTAGATAATATAATAAATCTGTGTAAATGGGTAACAGATAAAGTAGTTATAGTAGAACTTCTAATAGAAAAAGCTAAAACTCATCTAGATAAGTCTGAGTATGCACTTGCTGAGAATCTCTATCATCGAATTGAACAACAATTACTCTTCAATTGGGAAATCTTTATGCTTGAAGAAAACAAAAATATTATCACGCTTACTCAGGATATTAAGAAAAGAATAATAGGTCAGCATTTTACTTAAGGTCAACAGATGCTTTGCGAGTATGATGGGGAATACTATTATTACTTCTATCTTGGGTGAAATATCATGTTTATTTCTCTAATGAACTTCTTACAGAACAATATGAAGTTAAGAATCAATAAATAAATATTTTAGAGATTAAAAGTATAACAAAAGAAATGAAAACATAGATAAATGTTTAAATAGAAATATTAACAGTAAAGTAGCTGAGTGAACTTAATGAAAAAGCTAATATTTCAACAAATTGTAAGAGCTAAAGTCGTGCAAATTGTTATGATAGTACTTATAGGAACTTCTATCTTTATACCTACATTCACTCCTTCTTTTTGTAGGTCCGAACCATCATTAATGAAACTTCTTTTAACTCCTCATGATCCTATTTTAATAACCTCTGATAGCGAATTAGAAGTTTTTAATGGTTCAGGAACAGCTGAAGATCCTTACATCATTGAAGGATACAATATTACATCATTAGCAGAATGTGGTATCTTTATTGTAGGGACAACTAAGTTTTTCAGCATATCTAATTGCTATATTGATGCTAAAATACAAGGTATCAGTATTTTAGAAGTTGCTCCTGGAACAGCTACTGTTAGAAATAACACCTGTGTCAACAATGATGGTGTTGGTATCGGACTAACGCTTGTTGGTAATGCCTTTATAATAAACAACACTTGCAACAACAATAACATTGGGATCTCGCTTCTGTATTCTGGTAGTTCAACTGTTGCAAACAACACTTGCAACAACAATAACTTAAGGAGCATTTCGATTAGTGATTCGGTTTCGATAACAATTACAAACAATATTTGTAACAATAATAAGATGGTAGGTATTTATGCATACGATTCTGATTCCTCAACTTTCTCTAATAACACCTGCAACTTCAACGATGAGGGCATTTATCTTACTAGATCTGATTTTTCAACTATCACAAATAATACCTGCAACAATAATAAAAAAGCCATCTCAGTGTATTATTCTAGATCTTTAACTATATCCAATAACACTTGCAATTTTAACGAACATGCCATTCTCATTGTATATAATTCAAGGGATCCCTCTCTTCTTTATTCTGGTAATGTTACACTCAGAAACAACATCTGCTCAAATAACGACTTTGGAATATGGTTAGATGACGCTGATGATTCAATTTTAACAGATAATCGTTGTAATGGGAACACTAAGGGAATTTATCTATTACGTTCACGTAGTTCATCAGTAACTAACAACACATGTAACGATAATGATCAAGGACTTATTTTGGACCATTCTGGTGATATCCCCGTCGTTAATAATAGGTTTTATAATAACAATAGAAGTATTGTTATTTATAACAGTGGGGCTACAACCCTAACCAATAATACCATGATCAAAGGAGGGATAGCTATCTGGGATGATTCATGTCCAGGGTATCTTTCTCAAAAATTTACCAAAGACAGTAACTGGGTTAATGGTCGTCCTGTAGGTTATTTTACAGATCTTAATGATCGTTCGTTTAATACCTCAGTCTATGGTCAACTCTTTTTTATTAACTGCAATAATATAACCGTGAGCAACCAAAACTTCACTGATGTTACCACTGGGCTGTTCTTAGCTTATAGTGACTCTTGTAAAGTCGAAAACTCTCTCTTTGCTGAAAATGTCTGGGGGACTTATCTAGACCATACTCTTTCTACCACGCTTACTAACAACTCTTACAAAAATAACAACTACGGAGTTTTTCTGAGGGATTCTGACTCTAATATTCTCACTTATAATCTCTTGGAAGAAAATGAGCAATATGGAGTTTACCTGGATGCTGCATCCTCTGATAACCTCATTCACCACAATGCTTTCATCAACAACAACCCTGAAGGTACTAGTCAAGCTTATGATGGAGGTACGGATAATCTTTGGTATGAGAAGCGAAAAGGTAACTACTGGTCAGACTGGTTAGAAGGTGATTATCTAATTGATGGAATAGCTAACTCTACTGATCGTCATCCTCTAACTGATGTTCCTACAGCTTCAACTCCTCTATCCACAATTTTTATTGTGGGTGTTATTATCCTCGCCTATATAGTTTCATTAAGGAGTACCGTTAGAAAGAGGAAGAAACCAAGAAAACTGTAAGAAAGAATAAAATTATTTCTCCTTCTTTACTCCCTATTTTCCGTTTTAAAAGAATAGAGCAAAATACTTCTTTGATATTTTAACCTTTAAAGATTGTAGTTACTCTAAATTATCTGTTGTGTTGTTTTTTGTTAAAAATCTTCCAGAATTAGCTAAAAAAGTAAATTAAAAGAAATGAAAGACAAAAAGAATCCCTTATAAAAAAATCTGTTGACCGAATATAATAAGAAGAAAGAAGAAGTTGCACAGATATTATTTGACAGATTAGAAATAGTAGTTCCAGGAATCAAAAAAGAAATAGATTTTTATGAAGTTGCAACTGCAAAAACTGTTGAACGCTATACATTGAATCCACAAGGCTCAATTTATGGTTATG
>JAHLWR010000019.1 GCA_019057815.1 Candidatus Heimdallarchaeota archaeon | reverse complement strand
CTCTAGAGGAATTTACAAGTATTTATGAAGAATTACAAGAAGATTGAAAAAACTGAATGAAACACCATAGTTCTAAGATTTGTTGAGTTTTATACTTACTTATGTTTTCTAAAAATCGAATTTATAAATGTGAACAAATACAGAATTATTGGTTCTTATCTCAACAAATATAGATTTTTTAAACATTATCTTTCTCCCTTCTAGCATTGACAATAGTAAGATTAGATACAGCAAAAATAAAAACTTCTTTAAATATCAAAAGATAATTAAATATCTGGGGATATAAAACAAGTGTGTGAATGGAGGAAGATAATTGAATTATATTAACAATATTTCTAAAAGCAAAATTTCCCTTTCTGCAGCGAGAGTAAGGTTGGCTGCTAAATCTGGAAATCGTTGTGCAATGACAGGATGTTATAAACAACTTGTAATCCCAGATAAGGAAAGTGGTGCAGAAGCTTTTATTGGGGAAGCCCATCACATTCGTTCTATAGATAAAAAAAATTCTAGATATGATCCTAATTTTCCTGTTGAGAAATATGATAATACAGAAAATCTAATCTTGTTTTGTTCTAATTGTCATAAAATTGTTCATGATGCTTCTGATCACTATTCTATAGAACTCCTCCTGAAAATGAAGAAAGAACGCGAAGAGAAAGTTGATAATAACGAAGCTTCTATTCAAAAGATTGAGGAAGAAAAACAAGAATCTGAAAAAGATTTTGAAGAGTTTTCACTTCTTCCCATGCTAACAGAATTTCACAAGAGAAGGAAACATTGGCTAAACGATAGGTTAAAAGGTGTTTTCAATGAATTTAATCCGATAAACTACCAAAATGTGTTTGAATCACATTTTCCTAAAACAGGTTTAAGTACTCCTGTATGGAAAAAAGATTACGGAATGATGCCTGTTGAATATTATAAAATGAATTCTGTTCAAAATTACAATAAGAGTGAGGATATAGACATAAGTGCTTTTGAAAATGCTGTACCATCTTTCAATACTGATTCACTTGTGGTCAGGAATGTCTTGGAGACAGAATTTGCTAAAATTGTTTTAGACCTTATAAAGCTTAAAGAAACGCAAAACGATTCTTGTTTCATTTATGAGAATTATTCAGAAATTATAGAAAACATATCACCCTTCAATAAACCTCTACTATTATTAGATGACCATACAGATTATTTGATTGATTTTAATTCTAAGGAACCTAATGTGTTTAAGGATATCTTCTTTGCAAGAAATATTGAAAGTGTTGAGTATCGCAAGGTATCAATGAATGTCAATGATGTTACACTAAATATTATAAAATATCACATTCCAACAAAACTAAGAGAAAAATATCCACAGTTTTCAGAGACTAAAGGGATAATCATTGATCAAGACAAAGTTGAATATAGAATTAAAGAACCTCTTAGAGTGGAATGGAGAGCAAAAAAAGATGAAGTGAAAGTTATTGAACATGATGATGATTCTTCAACTATAATCCTAGATAAGGATTATTTTAATTTCAGGTGTTTTACCTTAGCTGAAATAAAAAACCATGATAATACAATAATCTGGAAATATACAGGTAAAGAGCTAGAAATATTAAAAGAAAAGAAGAAGAAACTTAAAAAGCTGACTCAACTATAGTAGAAAAGATATTTCGCTCTATCAATTGGAAGTTTATCGTTGATTAAGTTCGTCTGTAGAGATTGATCCACCTTGATATCTCCTTTTAACAGTTGAAGATGCTAATACTGTAACTGAGATTAAACTCAACATTATAGAGAGTAAATGAAGGGAAGTTTTCCTTGTTGATGGATTAACATAAGGAAAAGTTTTACTAAAAGTTCTTCCCACTCCATCTACAACTGTAAAATTTATAATAACAGATTCTCCGTTTGGTATTATCAGTTCTAGTAGAAAAGTGCCAATATCTTCTCTTATTAATTCTTTTCTAACCTGTTGACCAGTTGAATATTCAATATCTGCTATAACCTTCCATGGTATTCCATTGTCTAATACCGGAATCTTAAACTTGAACCTGTTGATACCTAGTGATTGAACTCCAATATCAGAAATAAAAGGGTTTTCTGTATCAATGATAGCGATGTTTTGAAGAGAATCATATTTTAAAATCACAGGAAATATAGGTTCATTGAAGATATCAAAATTAATGGGGTTAAAAGGTCCTTCGGCACCAATAATGGGGATATTCAAATTTACTGAAGGATTTGCAATAATGGGTGTGTCCAATGACCCTGTAATTGACAAATTTAATGATTTTACCCTAAAAAATAAACTATTGAATTGTGTTGTAATATTCACATCAGAACTAATCTCATCACCGTTACTTGCTGTAGTAGTAATTTGGTCTGCAAGAGAAATGGATTTATGGTTTTCATTCAAGATGTAAGAAACTGTATTCTTATTCACCACACTTCCTGAAAAACTCATTGAAATATTAGCTTCAAGAGAAATTCCTACCTCAAACAGGACCTCCACTGAAGCAGTTAGATCAAATGCATAATCATCTTCAGTTTCAAACCGTTTACCAAATTTGTATGACAATGGAATTGGAATTAGTATATCACCATACTGGGATGTGAAGTTCCCAAATTTACTCTCAGGTTCAATTAATGGAATAGAATATCCATATAACGAAACCTCTCCAAATATTCCAGCTCCTGCAAAACCTTTTAACGGTATGACAGATGCTGTTGTTGTGATTTCATCTCCTGGAGAATTATATTTTGGGGTTTGAAGTGTAAATAGAAGTGGAGCACTAATTCCTGCATATATCCCAAGACTGATAATCACATCCCCAATCTTATATGTAAGAGCTTTTCGGAATTCTTTGTTAATTCCTAAATCTTTTGTCAGAGTAGTGAGAATTGGTAAGTTACTATTTGTGATAAAAGAATAGTATATTCCAGAGTTGTCATCGATATATTTCTCATCATCATAATTATTTGTTTCTACCATGAAATAATACAATGTGTTGGGGAGTAAGTTCAATAAGTCAATAACATGGTCAGTCTTCTGTACAGAATCAGATGAAGAAGAGAATGAGGAATCACTAGATGTTCTGTAATATATTGCTGATTCAGCAGGCATAGATGTGGAGAACGATATTCTAATAGCATCCCCTAGAGTAATAATATCATAGTTACTTGGTATTGCAGGATATGTCACCATTATTTCTAAATTGAAAATAACATCAGAAATTGAGATTATCCATGGAGAACTTACACCATAAGTAGAGCTAAACCATTCAGCAGAAAAGAATGGAAAAAGATAGTAGATCCCACCTAATAAATCATCCTTGTCAATATCAGACTCATAACATAATAGTTTGAACTCAAATTCATCACCAAACACAAATCCTTTGTAAAGCTCTTTATTAATTTGAATGTTTTCATCAGTTTCCACATTTGTATACTTTTCAGTTCTTTTTTTAGCACCATAGATTTCATAACTGAAATAAATCTCACTATCATCTATATTCTTAGGAAATACCTCATGATCATCAAGGATAACTGCTTCTTTTAGTATAATCTTTAAATGAGCTTCTTTCTCTTTAGGAGGAATATTGATATTATTATTAATATTGACGTCTATATTGAATGTAGCATCTGAATTGGTAATGCTAAACCTTTCATAGTTTCCATATGTAGCTACAAATACCTCAACATTCAAAGGAAGTAGAGTAAAATTACATTCTCCAACAAAATCATCTGGAGTTAATGTATCGGCTTCTATACATTTAATAAAGACAAAGAGAGCACTGTAATCCTTGATTAAACTATCAAACAAATCAAAATCTAAAGTAATGGTGTTTCCATCGTATATTTCTTTATATTGTGCTGTCCCAAAATTTGAACCATTAACGCTAAATTCGAAATAAATCTCACCACCATCTCCATTGTTCAGAATATCCTCATGGTTGTTGTGTATCTGGACAGAATACAGAGAGATTTTCATATAAACAATTTCTTGAGAATCACTAAATACATAAAATATTGGAATACTACTAGTTAAAAATAGAAGAACAAATAAGCTACAAATTGTTTTTTTCTCCAGTCCCATATATGAATCAAGAGTAAATAAATATTTAAAGCTAGCTATTTCAAGTGATAAGCGCCTAGAGTAAAGGAATTACTTCTTATTGTTTTTAGCAAACTCTGATAATTAGTCTAACCAGCTTTCTTCTCTTCTGCTCTCTTCATGAACTCTTCAAAGGAATTGTTCTTCTCTTTCAGTCCGTCCATTATCTTCTCCAAAATCTCCAAACAGTTCTGAAAGAACTTATTTTCTCACCTATCTATTCGAAGCAATTTTTACCACTATAAAAAGAATTGATTTAAAAGGGCAACAGAATTTAAGAATTAAAAGGATAGAGAAAGCTCACAGATTGGAAACATCTAACATTGCTTTTTCTATTTTTAGTTTTCCTTGTTTCTCTAAAGAATGAATAGCATTTACAATTGCTTGAGCTGGTAAAGGATAGAACAAAGGATTTATCCCATCAGTTAACCCAGGAGTTTGAACAACAATAATTGCTTGGTATATTGTTAATTGCTCTTGATTAGTACTTTTCTTATAATGCTGTAAAGCTTGAGTGACTTGCTCGATTGAATATTCTTGAGGAACAGGAATCCCAACCGAAGATATTTCTTTAGTTGGTTTTTTCAAAATCATATCTCTTTTTCCTTTATTACATTCTTGACACAAAGTCCAAAGATTGTCTAAATCATTTGTACCTCCCTTAGAAATTGGAAAGAAATGGTCAACAGTCAATTTTATATTGTCCTCACGACCACAACCACAAAAACGACATTTATAATTATCTCTGCTGAAAATTAAGGTTCTAACTTCTTTACTGATATCCCTTCTTAATGTCATTTATTTTGTGTACATCGTACTTAACTTAAAGCTTCTTCATGAAATTATCTTTTTTAATCAAGAAAAAGCAAATTTTCATAATCTAAGATAGGGAGTGATACGTAGGAACTAGGAACAATCGTACATGAGCGTCTATACCTACTTCTTTTCACCTTCTTCCTTTTACTAAGTGTTTGGGAGAACAAGATAGGTGTGACTGTGCTGAACTATAATGAGAACTTTGTTTATAAAGGTTGTAAAACTTTTCGATTAACTTTTAATAATGTCTTCCGTTATTTTATCTAGAATTGTTTTCAAAGAATCTATTTTTATATTAACTGGTTTGTAATCATAGTCAAATCTTTTGCTGAAATTCTTAATTAGAGCCTTATCATTACCAAGCCTAAGCATTTCAATATAGCTTTTACAGTTCTTTATGACACCACCAACCAATTCATTTATATCTATATATAATTTGAATTTGGACCAGTCACCAAGTTCCTCTCTACTACCAGATGGAAAATCTAGTTGGATTGCTTTATTTTTTTTATGTTTTTTAATTTCTATACGTTTATCCAAACTGCTTACATGATAAAGTCTACATCTTCCTCCTTTGTAAAGGAGTTCACAAATAAAATTTACAACATGTCTAACCGATTCTTCATATCCATATCTTAAGCCTTTCAGAACCTCCTTCAGTCCTTCCTGAAAATAATATCCAGACTTACTATTTTTATCATCCAAAACATATCCATCGACATATTTTCCAATCATTTCAAAATAACTCAGAATAATAGCGAGAGTTGCTTTGTCTGAAAAAGGAATCGCAGGAAAATCTTCGTATCCATTTGTAATTTTGTCAGCAATTTCAAGAAGTTCATATAGAACTCTCTTTTCGAAAAGATTAATTTTTTCATTAAGTAACATAGTTCAGTCACCTGATTTAAGCTATAACAATATTTAAGCTAATTGTTCATAAATTATTAACTGTCACCAATGTGGGTGGAGTTAACACCTATTTTTGTTCTTTTTTTTTCTTTATTCAGATATTTCAATACTATTAACTTTAAACGCTAGTTGGAATAGTATCAGAACCAAAGCATTTTTCTTTGTTAATAATTATTTCATTAAGATCGGATAAAATTACTTTTTTACCATTTTCATCTAAAAGCACAGCTCTATATTCCCATAGTTCATCAGGAGTATTAGATTCATTTACACAATGACTCAAAAAATATTCCAAATCATCTCTAGTAGAGATTTTATAATTGGCTAAACCGACAGTTATTCCTTTGACTTTATGTTCAATTTCGAAAATTAATTCCCACAACATAGTTAGTTAATACCTCCTGAAATTGATAAATCCTCTTTATCCTTATTCTCTTCAAATCTAATATCCTCACATAGATCTCTCTCTTGGAAATTCTTGTATTGGAAAGATTCCAATCTATAAGTAGAAAAAAACCTAAAAGAAGTAAAATTGCAGTTAAGCAAGTCAACTATTTTTGGAAGAATACTCTTGGCAATTACAGGAATAAGGACTGTGATGATGAAAGAATAGAGGAAAATTAAGAGAGTTAAGAAAACGATGAAGATTTTGAAAACAAGGGAATAAGAAGAATTATCAGAAGAATCAGTAAATGAAAGAACAGAAGCAATAACAGAAAGAAGAGTGAAAAAGATAAAGATGACCTTTTCTAGAATACTGACTGTTACTGAATATTGACGTTCTAAGAGTTCTTCCATCATGAAATAGTCCTTCTGTAATTTTATGCTTTCTTTTTGGGTTTTTTGAAGATAGGAAGATATTAGAACTGATGGGTTTGACCTATTATTCTCAAATTGGTTTATAAACTCGAAAAATATTCCAGTTATGATTATTAACGAAGAATTTGTTGCACAAAATATTTATTCGATAAAGAGTTTCAATAAGTGTGATTTTATGAAAAAGAGAACAATAATAGTACTATAATACTGATATTGTCAATGTATGCATCGAATATCAATGTACAAATAACTGCCCAAGAGAATAATTATAGACCTACTTCGTTAGAGCTAACTCCTCATGATCCTATTGAAATAACAAGTGATAGCGATTTTGAGGTTTTTCTAGGAACAGGAACAGCTGAAGATCCTTATATTATTGAGGGATATAACATTACAACATGGACTGACTATGGTATTTATATCACTGATACAACGGGATATTTCATTGTTCGTAACTGCTATATTGACGCAGGTGATTATGGCATTTATATCGATGATGCAGCTGATGGTACTGTAACTATTGAGGACAACACGTGTAGCAACAATCAATGGGATGGAATCTATCTTTGGTCTTCTGATAGTTCGACTGTCATTAACAACATATTCAGCAATAACTACTGGGGCATCAAGCTTTACAATTCTGGAAGTTCGACTGTTGCAAATAACACGTGCAACAACAACAACAGAGGTATCTTGCTTCGTTCTTCTGGAAGTTCGACTGTTGCAAATAACACGTGCATCAACAATGGTGATGACGGCATCTTGCTTTACTCTTCTGGTAGCTCTACTGTAGCAAACAACACTTTTACTAATTGTAGTTTGGTTATAAGAGAAGATACAGTTGACACTTACTTATCATATACTGTTGAGAATAATTGGGTGAATGGTAAAAAACTGGGTTTTTACACTAACCTTGACTCTACTACTATTGCTGAACCAGTTTAATGTCAATTAATATTAGTTAATTGTACTAATGTGACTGTACGTGACCAAATATTAAATAACGCTACAACTGGTCTATTTCTCTACTCCTGTACATATTCAGCTATTATTAACAACACGTGCGAAAACAATAACAAGCATGGCATCAGTCTTGAGTCTTCTAGTAGTTCGACTGTTGCCAACAACACTTGCAACAACAACTACAGAGGAATCTCTCTTTCCCTTTCTAATAGTTCGACGGTTGCTAACAACACTTGCAGTAACAACAACTGGGAAGGTATCTTGCTTTTCTATTCTGATTTTTGTGTCATTACTTACAATCTTCTACAAGAAAATATCAAATATGGAGTATACTTATTCCTTAGTTCTGATAATAATCTTATTCACCATAATACCTTTGTAGACAATAATCTAAAAGGAAATTCCCAAGCTCTTGATGATAGTACTAACAACTATTGGTATGATACTTTAACTTTGGAAGGTAATTACTGGTCAGATTGGTCAGGAACAGGTTCTTATGCTATTGATGGTTCAACTGGTACAGAAGATTTATATCCTCTTGATGAACCTTGCTGAACATTCAGTTGAATCGACTACAGATGAAAATCCATTAAACTTTACATTTACTCTCCTAATATTAGTAGTACCCTTAATACTCACAAGGATAATCTCAAAGAAGAAAAAGAAGTAGACTAGCTGTTAGAAACTGCATAGAAAAGAAGTATTAACAAGAGCAAAACATACACCCTTTCTCTTTTTTCCTTCTTTAAATATAAAACTAAAAATATATAAATTGATAAAAACACTACACTTGCCTATCTTCTTATCAAAACCATTCGTCAAAGTGTAAGGATAACAAGGTGAAAAAATGAAGAAAATTTCAAATTATTCAATAAGAACAGCAATAGGATTAATAGTAACAGTGGTGTTAATACTAAATCTTAGTCAAGGAATAACTAAAGGAATACAAATAACAGAAAAAAATGAAAGGGATCTGTCACTATCCTCTTTAATCCCACATGACCCAATATACATTACTTCAGATGGTAATTTTACCGATTACGGTTTTCCAGGTGCAGGAACTGTTGATGATCCTTATCTTATTGAGGATTACAATATCACAACAACTGATGTCAATGGTATTTATATTACTGGTACAACGAGATATTTTGCTGTTCGTAACTGCTATGTTGATGCAGGCAATTATGGAATTCATATCTATGGGGTAGCTTATAGAACAGCAACTGTCGTCAACAATACGTGCAGTAACAATGTCTATGATGGCATCTATCTTCTGTATTCCGGGAGTTCTACTGTTGTAAACAACACTTGCAATAGCAATGGTTGTGGCATCTTGCTTGACTATTCTGTTTCTCCTACTGTTGTAAACAACACTTGCAACAATAACAACTATGGCATCTATCTTTACTATTCTAGTCATTCGACTGTTGCTAATAACACGTGTAGCAATAGAGCGAATGGTATCAGGCTTTACTCTTCTAGTAGTTCTACTGTTGCCAACAACACTTGTAGCAACAACTGGGACGGCATCTTGCTTTACTCTTCTAGTAGTTCTACTGTCATTAATAACACATGCAACAACAACAACAATTTAGGTATCGTGCTTTCCGCTTCTGGTAGTTCTACTGTTGCCAACAACACTTGTAGCAACAATAATAGCTATGGCATCTATCTTTACTATTCTGATAATTCGACTGTTGTAAACAACACGTGCAACCATAACAACTGGGAAGGCATTTATCTTCGGTATTCTGTTAGTTCTACTGTTGTAAACAACACTTTTACTAATTGCGGTTTAGAGATAAGGGAAGATACGGTTGATGCTTATTTATCATATACTGTCGAGAATAATTGGGTGAATGAGAAAAAAATGGGTTTTTACATTAACCTAGACTCTACGATAATTGCTGAACCTTATGGTCAATTAATATTAGTTAATTGTACTAATATTACAATACGTGACCAAATATTAAATAACGCTGGAACTGGTCTATCTCTCTACTACTGTTCAAATTCAGTTATCATTAATACCACTTGTAGCAACAACTACTTTGGCATCTATCTCAGCTCTTCTGATTCTTCTACTGTTGCAAATAACACATGTAATAACAATAACCAAATCGGTATCTATATTCGGTATTCTGTTAGTTCTACTGTTGCAAACAACACTTGTAGTAACAATATCGAGGGTATATTTCTTTTCTCTTCTGATTCTTCTACTGTTACAAACAACACTTGCAGCAACAACTATTTTGGCATCTATCTCAGCTCTTCTGATTCTTCTACTGTTACAAACAACACATGTAGCAACAATAACCAATACGGTATCTATCTTGAAGATTCTAGTAGATCTACTGTTACAAACAACACTTGTAACAGTAACAACTGGGAAAGCATCTATCTTAGCTCTTCTGATTCTTCTACTGTTACAAACAACACTTGCAACAACAACGATTATGGCATCTATCTTAGTTCTTCGGATTTCTGTGTCGTTACTTACAATGTTCTACAAGAAAATGTAGGCTATGGAGTATACTTAAGATATGGTTCTGATAATAATTTTATTCACCATAATACTTTTGTAGACAATAGACTAGGAGGAACTTCACAAGCGTATGATGAAGGATTTGACAACTTTTGGTATGATACTGAAACACAATATGGCAACGATTGGTCAGATTGGTCAGGAACAGGTACTTATGATATTGATGGTTCAGCTGGTTCAGTTGACATATATCCTCTTGGAGTAATTGTAGACATTGATCCTCCACTAATTGTTGATATTATTCACGCTCCCTCTACACCTACAGAACTAGATATTATTAGTATCAATGTTACCATCACTGACGCGTCTGGTGTGCAATCCGTTACTCTCCACTATAGAGTCAATAGTGGAACTTGGTTAGAAGTTAGTATGACTCTTATAAGTGGTAATCTTTACAGCGTAACTATTGGTCTTTTTACAGCTGGTGACACAATTGAATATTACATTAAAGCTATAGATAATTCTGCTGACCACAATGAAGCTATCGATGACAACGTTGGTTTATATCACTCATTTACTGTTTCTGAGGTTATGTCAGAATTTCAAACGCTCTCTCTTCTCCTTCCTGCGATAACTTTTCTATTTTTAGTCTTTGGTTTAGTGGTGCTACAACGAAGAAAGAAATAGCTTTTTTTCCTTCTTTAAATATGAGACAATAGATATATAAATTGATAAAAACACTACACTTGCCTATCTTCTTATCAAAAACCCATCCGTCGAAGTGTAAGGATAACAAGGTGAAAAAATGAAAAAGATTTCAAATTATTCAATAAGAACAACAATAGGATTAGTAGTAACAATAGTGTTAATACTGAATCTTGGACAAGGAATGACTAAAGGAATACAAACAATAGAAAAAAATAAAAGGGATTTGTCACTTTCCTCATTAATCCCACATGATCCAATATTCATTACTTCTGATAGTGATTTCGAAGTTTTTCCAGGAGCAGGAACTGTTGAGGATCCTTATGTTATTGAGGAATATAGTATTACAACAACAAGTGATGAAGGAATTTATATTATTGATACAACTAAGTATTTTACTGTTCGTAACTGTTACGTTGACGCAATATCCCATGGCATTTATATCAGAAATGTAGCTGATAATACTGCAACTGTCACTAACAATACGTGCAGCAACAATGGTTATAACGGCATCGAGCTTTGGGGTTCTGACAGTTCTACCGTTGCCAACAACACGTGCACAAACAATAACCAATACGGTATCTTCATTCGATCTTCTAGCAATTCTACTGTTATCAACAACACATGCAACAATAATAGCGGTGACGGCATTTTTCTAGACTTTTCTGATAATTCTAGCGTTTCTAGCAACATTTGCAACAACAACGATTATGGCATCTGGTTTTCCTGTTCTGATTATTCTACTGTTACCAATAACACGTGCAACAACAACGATTATGGCATCTATCTTCAGAATTCTTATTCTTCGACTGTTTCCAATAACACGTGCACAAACAACGGCAGAGGGATCTATCTGAAGCTTTCTTATAGTTCTTGCGTTACTAGCAACATCTGCAACAACAATAGTTATGTCATTTATCTTTAGTCTTCGCGTAGATCTACTGTGGCTAACAACACATGCACAAACAACAGTGTAGGCATTAAGCTTTATGATTCTGCTTATTCTACAGTTACAAACAACACATGCAACGACAATAGCATCATTCTTCAGTATTCTGCTTATTCTACGGTTACAAACAACACATGCAACAACAATGGCATCGCGATTTCCTATTCTGGGAGTACAACTGTGGCAAACAACACTTTTACTAATTGTGGTTTATATATTAACGAAAATACTATTGGTGCCTATCTCTCGTATACTGTCGATAATAATTGGGTGAATGGGAAAAAACTAGGTTTTTACACAAACCTTGAATCTAAGACCATTGCTGAACCAGTTTATGGTCAATTAATATTGGTTAATTGTACTAATGTAATAGTACGTGACCAAATATTAAATAACACTATAATTGGTCTATCGCTTAAATACTGTACATATTCAGTTGTTACTAACAACAATGGCTATCGCATCAAGCTTGAATTTTCTGGTAATTCTACTGTTGCTAACAACACATGTAACAACATCAATGGTTATGGCATCAGGCTTAGTGATTCTGGTAATTCTACGGTTTCTAACAATACTTGTAGCAACAACAATGGTTGGCACGGCATTGAGCTTTCCCATTCTGGTAATTCTACGGTTGTAAACAACACGTGTAACAATAACTACAGAGGCATCGCGATTTACTCTTCTGGTAGTTCTACTGTTGTAAATAACACGTGCAGTAATAACGACAAGGAAGGTATTATACTTTGGTATTCTGCAAGTTCTACGGTTAAAAATAACACGTGTAACAATAACTACTACTCTGGCATCAAACTTTACGATTCTGATAATTCTACGTTTGTAAACAACACGTGTAACAACAATAACAATAATGGTATCTTGCTTGAGTATTCTGATTTCTGTGTCGTTACTTACAATCTTTTACAAGAAAATGGAGGTTATGAAATATTCTTAGCCTATTCTGATAATAATCTTATTCACCATAATACATTTGTAGAAAATAATCTAGGAGAAACTTCACAGGCGTATGATAATGGAAAAACTAATACTTGGTATGATACTGAAACACTTGAAGGTAACTTTTGGTCAGACTGGGATGGAACAGGTAATTATTCTATTGATGGTTCTGCAGATTCAATCGATTTATATCCATTCGATGAACCTGTTGAATCTACTACAACAGAACACACTTCAATTGTGTCAACTACAGATGAAAATCAATTAAACTTTACATTTACTCTACTAATGTTAGTAGTTACCTTAATGCTTACAAGGATAATCTCAAAGAAGGTAAAGAAATAATAGAACAGTTGCCAGAAACAGCATGGAAACGAAGTAATAACACGAATAAACCCTTCAACACTTCCTTTTTTTGATTTTTTAAAGATAGGAAGATATTAATTTGTGTTTGGGTCCCCTATAATCCTTTGAGGGTAAAATTGTTGTAGCATTGTTTTGACACTAATCTTTTTGGAATGGAAAAGAGGGGGAAAAAGAAGAAAAAACACTTACATATATTCTTATAGTTTTGTTGTTTTCTTCCTCTTTCTAACGCTGCTCCTTAATGAAACTATACAAGCGAGGATAAGAACACTCACAATAAAAACTGTGGATAGAGGAGTTGGAACGGTAGGAATGTCAGTTAGAGGATGAAGATCAGTAGAGTTAGCTATTCCATCGATCAAGTAATCACCTTCTAACCAGTCTGACCAGTAATTACCTTTGCGTTTAAGATACCAGTTATTATCCACACCGGCATCATAAGCTTGACTAGTACCTTCAGGGTTGTTGTCGATGAAAGCATTGTGGTGAATGAGGTTGTTAGAGGATGCAGCGTAGAGGTAAACTCCATATTGCTCATTTCCTTCAAAGAGATTATAAGTGAGAATATTAGAGTCAGAATCCCTCAGAAAGACTCCGTAGTTGTTATTCCTATAAGAGTTGTTAGTAAGTGTGGTAGAAAGAGTATGGTCTAGGTAAGTTCCCCAGACATTTTCAGCAAAGAGGGAGTTTTCGACACTGCAAGAGTCACTATAAGCTAAGAGTATTCCAGTAGTAACATCAGTGAAGTTTTGGTTACTCACGGTTATATCCTTGCAGTTAATAAAAAAGAGTTGACCATAGACTGAGGTGTTAAACGAAAGATCATTGAGGTTAGTAAAGTAACCTACAGGGCGACCATTGACCCAGTTACTGTCTTTGGTAAATTTTTGAGAAAGATACCCTTGACATGAATCATCCCAGATAGCTATCCCTCCTTTGATCATGGTATTATTGGTTAGGGTTGTAGCCCCACTGTTATAAATAACAATACTTCTATTGTTATTATAAAACCTATTATTAACGACGGGGATATCACCAGAATGGTCCAAAATAAGTCCTTGATCATTATCGTTACATGTGTTGTTAGTTACTGATGAACTACGTGAACGTAATAGATAAATTCCCTTAGTGTTCCCATTACAACGATTGTTGGTTAAAATTGAATACTGAGCGTCTTCTAACCATATTCCTAAGTTGTTATTTGAACAATTATTATTTCTGAGTATAACATTCCCAGGTTGAGTAAGAGCGGGATTCTGTGAATCATATACAATGAGAATAGCACGTTCGTTAAAATTACAAGTGTTGTTGGTTAAAAGAACAGAACGCGAATATATCACCTTAATACCGTCTTTATTGTTTGTACATGTGTTATTATTTATTGTTGAAAAGGGAGAATAATCTACTCTGATACTGTAGGTGTTCTTATAGCAAGTATTGTTAGTTATTGTCAAAAAGGGAGATTCGTAGGTGTTTATCCCATACTCACTTTTAGTTATCTCATTATCCGAAAGAACTAAGGAATCAGAATAAGTCAATTTAATACCGCCAGAATTATTATCAATGCATTTATTATTTGAGATTAATGTAAAGGGGGATCTGTCTACCACCATACCCTTTTCATTGTTCAAACAAGTATTATTTGAAATTATAGAAAAGCTTGCATGTGATAGCACGATCCCCATAGGGGTGTTGATACAAGTGTTATTGAC
This sequence comes from Candidatus Heimdallarchaeota archaeon, assembly GCA_019057815.1. Lineage (GTDB taxonomy): Archaea > Asgardarchaeota > Heimdallarchaeia > Heimdallarchaeales > Heimdallarchaeaceae > 18H4-34. Next base: position 54,874 of record JAHLWR010000019.1, on the reverse strand, counting down.
AATACTAGCAGTTCCATCAGCAACACCACAAATATTTATCCCGTTATTTCCAGCCTCAACGTGACAATTACGGATGATGAAAAATTTAGTTGTAAAGGAAATACCTATTCCTAGATTCTGGACAGTTGTAATATTTAATCCTTCAATAATATAGGGGTTATCAGCTGTTCCATTTCCCTGGAAACCATAAGTTACAAAATCTTCATCAGAAGTAATAGAGATAGGAGAGTGAGGAATTAAAGAATACCTCCCAACCGATGTTTCGCTCTGTTCTATATCTGAACTTACAAAGAAGACTATATTTGTAACTACAAGCATTGATAAAATGACTAATGTTCCTATTCTCTTGATTATTTTCTCCTTTTTTCTGTTCATTTGTATTCCTCACAGTTTTCGATTTAACTTTGATGTAAAAATCCTCTTCTTGCGTCCCAACTTCTATCTATTTGACAATTGCATGGACATTCTTTAGTTTTATTGTGTAAAACCAATTTTATTTTATCTGAACCCAAAGTCATTTTTTCACCCATTAATAAAGTAATTTTGATTGTCACCATCGTATTCACAAGGCATAAGGTGTCCCCATCCATGAATGGCAATAGCTGTAATACTTATACCCGGGTTTTTTACAATAAGATAACCATATACTTCTAATGCTAGCTCCTCAAAGCGTGTATAATCTTCAAAGAACCAGATATGTTTGCTCGTAATATTATCCCAAAGATGGAAGTAATATTCTTTAGTGATATTATTAAGAGCGAATATTGAGCAATTATATCCATAACCATAAGGCAAAGAATATTCGTCTGGCATATTTAGAATAAAATCACTTTGATTCCATCCATAGTATGATGTTCCATTAATTGTATAAGTATAAATTCTCTCTGAAGGATTATTGGTATTATAAAAATACGAATAGTCTATTGGGAAATCCAAGTGATTAAGATACATATACTCTATTGCTTCCTTGAAGAGCGTTTCCATAGCAATAGTTGGACTAGCATGGTAGGTGTGAGTAAGCAATAACTTCTCTTTCCATATCTCTGTTACAAGGGTTTTTTGGAAAGGGTAAATAACAACTCCCTCTGCCCCACACCCCGTAGCAACGTAAATAGAACTTTTTCTTGGATTATCCATTAGTATTTCTCCTAGTTTTCCTCCGTGGCAAGCATGTGTATAAACGAAAATTTTATTGCACTGACTATCTTCTATAATATCTGATATCTCTGTACCAGTTATTTTGTCTGTGTTTAAGAGTAAGAGCTCGAATTCATTACTTTTGTTACTTCCATGTGACATAAGACATATAAAAACCTCATCATCTACACCTGCTTTGTTCCAGAGTACATCTTTAAGTGTATCAGCTGTATTATCATAAGTTGCAGCACTGCAAGATAAATTGTTAATATATGTAGTGCTTTCATCTGTTTCTGAATAATAAGGTAAATACTCAATTTCATTAGTATCGTCAAAAATGGAATCATCAGGACTTTCATCTGTTAGAATCTTAAAATTCTCATCAGGTATTCCAAAAGCTTCACGGAAACAGCCATACCATTCAAGAATACGTAAATGTTTATCACTGAAATCAATACCTTCATCTTTTTCACCATCTGAATCAAAATCATTTATCCCTAAAAGAATCACATACCTATCCATTGTATCTTGCATAGTGAAATTCATGCATAAGATCCCTCCTGTTTCAACTTCTACAGGCTGCACTTCGATTGTGAAATTCGGATGAAATGCTCTCAACTCATAATTATGGATTGGGTAGTAGTGGAAATTCCATCCCAGATAGTACCCATCTTCATTTGTTCTTCTACTATCTTTTAATTTGTCAGTATTTTCCCAACACTCTACAGTTGCGTTTCCTAGAGCATTAGAATTATATTTCACAAAACCCTCTATTCTAAGGAGAAAATATTCATACTCCAAGACAAAATCACAATTAAAATAACCCGGAGAAGTAGGGCCATCAGTAGTGTTTGTTTGGTAATCTTGTTTTGATACATTTAATTCATAGGTATGTGGACCAGCATCATCACCATAGTTAAAAGAGTAGTGTCCTGTGACGTTGGTATTGCGATAAGTTACCAGATAGCCATCTCTTAAAAACTCAACTCTGGCATTCAGTAAGGGGTTAGAATTCTCATCCGTTATAGTTCCATAGATGTAATACTGATTTTCTCCAACAGCAACTAAAGTGAAATTATAGAACTCAGCTGTACGTCTATAGGTTGGACCTGCTCTACCTGTCGGTTCAAAACCATATTTAGAGACTTGAAAAGTATAAATATAAAAACGCTCAATATTATAACTAAAACTATAGTATCCATCTTCATCTGTATATCTTACCTTTACCACATTGCCATCCCTTAGGAATTCAACTTTAGCTCCAGTTGACGAATTATTATCTGGCGGCTCAAAGACATATCCTTTAATAAGACGTGTATCAGCCCTCACTTCTACACATTGATTCATGAAAACACTTTCGATAATTATTGACATTATAATCATACACAATATCATAGATTTTATTGTTCTTACTTTTCCCATTAAGATTAGCTCCTTTTTTGCTTTCAACCCTTTGGATATAGTTTTTTAGGTTAACTCAAATAGATAAGAAACCATATACCTATTTAAGAGTTCTGTCTGGATTTTCATATCTTCCCAAGAGTTAGTTTTCATTGATTATTTCATTAAATACTATATAAACCTAAATAAAAAAAGATGAAAACATAATCAATTTTCAATAAATAAATAGTCGAAAAAGTTATGATATTAAAGTGCTTGGAAGATAAGAACTATGATAAAAGTGGGTTGATCAACAGAATAAAGCAGAAAATCCACTTTATTAGCGGAGTTATGGAATATAATTCTAAAGGGATCGAAGAGCTAAATGTTATCAATCAGGTAATAGAACAAGGAAAAGTTAGAGAACAATGGTTAAAAATTGAAAAACTGATGAATGACACAAATATGAAACTGTAAAAGTTTTGATAGTTTGAAAGAAAAAAACAAAAACTGCAATCTAACTGCAATCTAAGAACAACGGTTTATAAATAGTAAATTAATATGCCATCATGCTGACATTTTACACAATGTCAAGAAGCTGTGGTAGAGTCATAAAGTAAGAAATGACTCTATCACAATACCCAAATTTCGGACGTTTGAGTAAATGATAATTGATAGTCTTTACTTTTAATCTTTTCCCTCTTTCAACACTTTATTACCAATCATAACTGTAAATTTTAGTTTTTTTTTCTCTTTTTTGAAATTTCTGAGATTCTAATATTGTCGTTATTTCGATTATTTTGTATGCTATTTGTTCACCAATTGAAGTTAAATATATATACCTGCTTCCGCGTATTATCTTCTGCTCGCTTTTAATCAGTTCTAAATCCTCTAAAACGTTAATAGCTGAATAGACTGATTTCTGACCACCAATAACGGAATTAATTAATGTTGAGACATTCGTCTTTCCTCCCAATTCTAGCAATGTTTCTAATACTTGTAAAGCTGACTTTTGCTCCAAACCCATTAAATACCTTGACATAATTAATTTTTTAGGGAGATATAGTATATATTTTTTTCGACTTTAAGAAGGTTGAAATCATTAACAACATAGGTTATTTAATATAATGAAGAATAAGTTTAAACAGCTTATTAATACTTAAAGCAGTACGGTCGACGGATAAGATTTTTATATACGTTAAATAAAAGCAATATGGGTACATGAAAAAAGATCTGATGAAAATAAATCAGTGATTTTTTCATGCTTTTTGACATGATGTTTAGTGTCTAGGAGTCATAACTAGTTGATTCTACAAAAGATGTCTTGTCGACAAAGAATAGATGTGATTATGCTTCATAGTCAGAAAGGAGGCCCTGGTAAGACTACTCTTTCTTGTAATATAGCGCATGAGTTAGCTAAGAGAGGGAAGAAAACTGTTCTTATCGATCTTGATGTTGCTCAACCTACTTTACAACACATTTTCAATATTTCTAGAACAGACATTAAAATCACTATTAATGACATTCTCTTAGGTAATGGTATCCTCTCTGAAAACAACATCTCTTCTACTTCTGTTACTAACCTTTCCATTATCACTGCTAGCGAAAAAATAGACTACGGTGAAGGATTACTTTCTTTGTTGAAAAGTATCCATGAACATTCATATTTCATCCTTCACGAGATGATGAAAACGCTCCAACGAATGGGTTATCAATACGTTGTTCTAGATTGCGCTCCGGGTTACAGGATAGAGTCTGTCCACGCTGCAACTATAGCTGATGCACGAATCTTCGTTTTGAGGCCTTCAACCTTTAGTTTTGAAGGAGCTAAAGAAATGCTTCAAGACATCTACAAGAAACTCTTTTATCAATCTCTGAATTTCTTCATTTTCAACCAAATACCTCCCGAACTTAAAGATAAGAGTCTCAAAATCTTGCACAAATGGAAAGAAGAACTGGAGAGAGAAACAGGAATAGATCCCATTTTTCTCGGATTCTTCAACCTTTCTTATGAAATTATTGAGAACTGCATCCATGGAGAGTATTTCTTCCCCCGAAAGCATTCTTTGTATAATCAACTTTCTTGTATGGTCGACAATGTTACACAAAATATTGATCTATTGAAACAAGATGAGATAATTTCAAGTTCTCAAAGAAGAATAAATCTGGAAACTGCTAACATTTCCACCAAAGGAGAGTGAGAAGATGTTTTTAGAGAGTTTTTACACAAATACTGAGGGTTTTTTGGAAGAAAAAAATTTTACCACCTTTAAATATGAAACTTTTTATTCAACTAGTAATTATAACGAAGGTTCCGTCAAACTATCTTCCTACAAACAAAGAAGTATGACAACAATGAAAACTCAAAACAAAATTGTTTCAAAACAGTTTGATGGCAACTTTTATAATTATTTAAGAACACATTTTCAACTTAACTTTTTTGAGAATTTTAAGTTCGTACAGTTCACGTCAACTGTGTATTTCTGGGAAGAGCAAGAATGTGGTATTGACTGTTTCTTTAATTTTTACAATTTCTTCTCTCCCCACTATTCCCCCTGCTACATGCGTGAAAAGGGAAAAGAGTGTAAGGAAGGAGGGTTTGGTGTAATAAATAGGTTATCAGAAAATATGAACCTTCCTTCATTCTCCCTAAATCTATTTGTTGGGGACACAGAACACTTGAGCATTTGTTCATTTTTAGGTGGACAACATTCTTGTGCTACAGAGTTAATTAATTGGTATGGTGATTCGATTTGAGATTAAAGAGCAGTTTGTATGTATTATTACTAGTGAATCTACTGCTTTTCTCAAGTTGTTCCTCTATCAGTAAAGTAGAATCGATCTATTCCTTTGGCGTTGAGAAAAATGAAGGTGAAAAGAATTATTCAGTTCAACCACCGTTCACTAACCAAGAATATAATCTAGAAGATAGAGAAACAATAATCGTTCAAGGAATAGAAGGACAAATAGAAGGGTTAACAAGACAAAAAGTTTTGAGAAATCTGGGATTAACAATCTATAGAGTCAGTGATAGCGAAAAAGCAGAACAAGAGCTAACTCTGAAAGGATTGAAAATCTACAAAGACCAGTTGATGACTGCTCAGATGCTCAGTACTCAAGAGTTAATGGGTATCTCACCTGATAATTCGTTTGAAAAAGGATCTCACACTGTATGTATAATGGATAGTGGGATAAATATCAATCACTTGATGTTCGATCAAGAACAATTACTGGATTGGAAAGATTTTGTAGGAGCAGATTACGACACTTATGGAGATCTTTACGATGAACCTTGCGATTATTCTGGTCATGGAACAGCTATGGCTTCGATAATAGCAGGAAAACAAACTGAAGGGTTAGAATACAAGTGGATAGAAAGAAACGATAATGATGATTTATTCAAACAATTTGATGGTCTAAAACTGCTAGAAGACGAATCAGCAACATTTACAATTTATAATATGACTAACGCTTTAGCAACTGTAAGTTTCATAGAATTATATAGAAATGGGAGTATAACCAAACATGTCCTTGCTACAGATTTAGTTTTCAGTGGAGAGGAACAGAATATAACTTACACTTCACCTCACAATATAAGCTTTTTCGGTATGTTCAACGTTTCATTGACTAAAATCCTCTCTGATGAACCTTTAACGATTAACAGCACAGTGACAAGTGACAGTTATTCACCTTATCATGGAATAGTACCACTAGCTAATATGGTCATATTGAAAGTTCTGGACGATGAAGGTATAGGGACAACATCGACCTTCTTAGACGCTTGTGACTATCTTTTAGGTATAAAAGAAGAATATAATGTTACAACAGTTAATTTGTCTTTTGCATGGGATGTTTATGTTTCAGAAGTAACTGATGCAGTAAATGAATTATGCGAAAATGGTTTATGTGTAATAGCAGCAGCAGGAAACAATGGACCAAACATACAAATAGCATCTCCTGGACTTAGTCGAAAAGCTATAACAGTAGGAGCGTATAACGCTTATCACCAACTAACAACCTACTCATGTAGATATAGTGTATGGATAAAACCCGAACTTTTAGCACCTGGAGGATCATATTATATCAACACTGATGAAGGAATTATAGCTAACCCCCAGATAACTTGTGCTAATAGCAGTTTAAATGATAGTTTGACTTCTGGTGTAGGGACAAGTTTCTCAGCAGCGTTAATATCAGGAGTAGCTTTATCATTTACTAACAACTATGATTGGGAATGGGATTGGTATAACGTTGTAAGGATAAAAAATCAAATAATAATGAATACCGTTGAATTTGTAGATTACGAATACCTTCCAGATATTAATTGGTATGGTATTCCAGAACGAACATATCATAATCCTGACAGCGCACAAGGCTATGGAGACTTTTACTATTCTGAACCCGAAGAGATAAGTTTCCGACCATTTATCGACGAACGAACAGATTTTGCTTGTGATATAAGTTTAAATGAGCAACTTACCAAAGTCTACAAATTTAAAACTTATGAAGAATTTCATTATACTCTTAATTGGACAGCTACTAATTCTATACATGTATGGGCATTCTTTGAAGATCCTTGTTATAGTGTAAGTTATTTAGAAGATGAAGAAACAACAATAAATGGGGGGAACTGGGGAGCAGTAGGACTCACAGGTATGGTGGGAAATGGGAAGGATGTCTTTATCATTGTTCGATACTTAGAAGACGATACTCATGTTGACCTTACAATGTCAGTATATACAACACTTGAACCCATCTTTGTAATCAGAGATCTTTTAATCTATGAACCTACAAGAGTAAGTCCTAACCTGAATATAGACGTGGATTTCCGTAATGGTTACCTCTCTATAACTATGGATGGACAAAGTATTGAGAAATATAAATCTAAACCAGGAGAGTATTATATCACTGAAATAGAGGATGGAGAACACACACTAATATTCAACTTTACTACAGAACCATGGTATGAATGTGAATACATAGTTTACACTTGGAAAAACGATGTTGATCCACCAATAATAAACTGTTCAGAACCTAATGATGAGACATTCTCGGAACAAACAACAATCTTTTTCACTTGCGAAGATGGAAACAACATAAGGAAATTTGTTTTAGAAGTTGATGAACAAACTTACTTTGAAACAGAACCCAATAATGTAGAATATATCTACGAATTTATGCTTGATCCAGCAGACTACGAAGAAAAAGAGTCTATCCAAATATCTGTTGAAGTAACAGATGAATTCAATCGAACGACAACCTTAGAAAGAATGTTCAACCTTCAACATGAAACTACGACAACAACTACTGAAACAATTTCGACTACAACTACTGATACAACAAATAGCACTCAGCCAACAGATAACGGAGGAGGGAATCAAGGAATGATTATAGGAATAAGTGTAGCATCAGCGATACTTGTCATTTTCACAGTTAGTATGGTTATAAGAATAAGAAAGAAAAAATAAGGAGAAAAAGAAAATGAAAAGAAAAAATACAATCAATCAAAAACTAGTTTTTTCAGTAATTTTATGGCTTTTTATAGCCCCAATAATTTCAACAGCTATAAATGTTTCAGCAGATACAGTTTATGGTCCAAATGTTATAGATGTTTGGCGTTCACATGCGCATCCAAACCAGTTCGACAACGTTACTGTGTTCGTTGACGCAAACAGCACAGATGGAATTAGTTCAGTCAGTTTACTCTATGACGTAAGCGGTATAACAACTGTTGTTCCAATGAAATATATTACAGCTTTTTGGTCGCAAGGAGCAGTTTATTGGGGAGTGATACCAAAAAAAGAAGTTGGAACGGTTGTAAGTTATGTTGTAGAATTATATGATGCTGGAGAATATAACGCTTCCACTACTTCGTTGAGATATTATTATCGTGTAGCTGAAGATGGAGAACCAAGAATAGACTCTAATGATGAAAATCCGTCTTTTGTTACATATGATCAGATAACATCTATCTCATTTAACTACTCTATTTATGATGCAGACGATATTAACTATATCAATGGTGGTGAAGTCGACATCCACCTTAGTTATAGGATTAACTTCGGTGATATAGCCACAGCATCTAAATCTCCAACATTTTTTGAAGAACAAGATATGATTAATTGTATTTTTGAGATTCCTTCTCCTGAATCTCTAGATGCGAGTATTGATGATATTATCTATTATTGGGTTAATGCTACAGACGAACACGATCAGACAGGTTATACGAGAGTTGAAGAAATAAAAGTTATAGGTAATGAACCTTTTGTCAATAATGTTTACTTGAGTCCCTCTGTTCCTACAACAGAAGATGGTGTAACAATATACGCGGAAATATTTTATAAAGAATCAATATTAGAAATGAGTGTTTATGCCCCTTGTTATATTAACTCAATACAATGTCGTACTGGTACTATTTGGGAGAGAAATAATAAATATTTATTTGAAGGATATATGGCTCCTACTCATCAAAGGGGAACACTAGAAGTACAGCTGAACATTATCTATGATTCAGATGGTGATGGACAAACAGATACAACTTTAGTTAAAAAATATTTATTCTCTGTTTTTGATGAAATTCCTTCATCCATAGTCTCTAATCACCTTCTCTTTACGAATGAAGAAACAGAACTAAAATATAACAAAGAAGACACAGCTAATATTGAAGCTTATGTTTACGATAATATTCGTACCTATCATGTAACAGCTTGGTTTGAAGACAACTATGGTACTCATGGAGTATCATTATTAAGAGATGATACTGATTATTTGAATTATATTGGTGAATATGGTGATGATGGTATAAGTTTCTGTGAAAATATGGAATATGATAATGAACTTCTATATGATAGCACTTTTGATGGATTGTATCTAGAAGAAAGTTATATCAATTGGGTAAAATGGAATAATACAGGAACAGATAGTTACATTGAACTAACTTTTGATAATACTAATATTGCTTACATTGGTATTGATCTAAAAGATTATGTTAATTTTGAACTGTATAATAATTTTGCTTTCACGTGGAAAGCTGTTACTCAAAATACTATTTTATTTACAGGAATAAAAGATAGTATAGGAGGAGATTATGCTTGGACAGGAGATGAGTTACTTCAAAAAAATTCCTTTAATACTATAAACATCCATGACCTTAATATTACAAATTCTAATATTCAAAACACTAAAAAAATATGGCTGGAATTCACTTGTTATAGTGGTCTGTTTGATTCTGACACATTAATTATAGATAAAATCAGATTGCAAAAAACAGGTTATTCTACCGACAACGATTATGCTGTTTATCACGGAAATTATCTACCTATTGGACAAGATACTACAATCGACTGTTATCTCTCGCTTACAGATTATCGTCAAACAGTTTATACCAATAAAGTATCAGAGTATGGTAATCTTATCTTAACTGTTGTTGATGGTCTTCCACCAACTTTATCTGTAAATGATGTTTACGGAATAGATTTTACTGATGAATATATTCCCGTTGGATGTTTAGTCAATGATAATAGTGAAATCAACATCCCTCTACTTTATTATAGATATTTTGATGATGATGAAATTTTTGATCCCGACAAACCATTTTCTGAAACTCCTATTTCTATGATAAATATCACTACTAGTGAATTCTATTACCATTTATATCCCGATAATTTCTCTTTAACTTCTTTCAACTATAATATGACAATAGAATATTATGTCTCAGCAAGTGACACATTCAATAATATTAAACAATCAAACCTTCATTCTGTATTTGTTTCTGAAACAGTTTTGCCTACCTTTATTGTTAATGAAACAGCCACTACTATAAATATTGATACACAAGTAGACTTACAAGTAGATTTAGTATCTGATGAACATTCAGGTATAAAAAGCGTATCGATTTGTTGGACTAATCCTTTGGATACGTCTCAAAGCGCTATGTGGGAAGGAGAAGAAAACGTTCTTTTACTCGAACCTACAGTTAATAATAACTATTCTCTAACAATTTATGGCTATGACCTCTATGTTGCGGGATATCTTTATTGGTACGCAATTATAGAAGATGGAGAAGGAAATAAAATAACTTCAAGTGTTAGAACAATAATAATTCAAGATATTACACCACCAGAATATGATACAAATTCCTTTACAGTTTTAAATTATGAACCCGATAACATTCATGCTAGATATAATCAAGACATAGAAATTAGGTTAACAGTTAGAGATCATTCTATGATTCAATCGATATCCTTAGTAGGAACAATTGAAGATAAAGATTATCCTGGAAGGATCGATTGGGATAGATATTGGCATGAAGGAAATACCTATAATTACACTTTTGTTATTACAAGACCAAGTTCGGATAATTACTGGTCACCAGAAAAGGATATGACATTTAAACTGGTAATTGTAGATGTATATGATGAAGTAAATGAAAAATCATATCCTCTCGAACAATCGCTATTAATCACTCTTGTTGATGGTGATAAACCCCTCATTAGTGAGGAAGTAGATGTCGAAATACTCTCTCCTCCCACTTTTACAGCTTCTATATCTTTCAATTTAATTGATAGAAGTGATGTTGAAGGGTATGTTTATTATGGTATTTACAATAGTATGTTGCTTGAACCTTGGACTAACTCTTATTCTTGGGATTTGAAATATTTCTGTTCGTATGACGCTAATCCTACATTTTTAACTTCAACTGAACCTCTTGGTGAGTTAACAGTTTATCATTTTGACGTAACACTTGATTTTGATACTAACGAAATTGATATTGGAAACGTTATTGATTATTACATCTATTTCATGGATGAATATTGGAATTTGCAAATTGATAGTAGGAGTGGAGCAACTCTACCTACTAAAATAGCTGGTGACTACGGTGGAAACACTTTTGATGTTGGAGTCATCGAACATTTTGAATCAAGACAAGCATTATTAATTGAGGATTTCAGTGAATATCCCAATGATGATGTATCCTTAATTCTTAGTGATGGTATTCCTGCTATAGTTTATATGGATGATGGTATTACTCCGATTCCAGGTACTTGGAGGAGAGATGGTACTCTTGAAGGCTTTGAGGATTTTGAAGGTTATGGAGTAGATTTGTGGGACATCGATTATCCACCAGGGTGTGACACTACATTTGAACCCGCTTGGGATCACTTTTACGATTTACTTTATACACCTTATCGTATCTCTAACTACGAGTATGGAGATCAAGTAGGAAGACATACTGCAGCTATTTACGCTTATGATTTTGATAAATCAAATGAAGAAGTTATATATACTTTAAATGTAGAAAAATTAGAATTTGATAACGGAAGAGATGCTTATGATATATTATTTGATGCAACAGGAGAATCATGGAGTGAAACAGAGCAAGAATTATGGACACTTAATCCTCTCTATTACGGTGGCAATGGGCAGTATGGTGAATATGATCTTGGCAACTATCTTATCAAACAACCTTTAAACCAATTTTTGATGAGTAAAAACCCCTATTCAGGCTTTGATATGAATAATCCAGAATGCGGTGAATGGGATAGTAATGCAATAGCTAGGGATGGATTTCTTAAAATCTCAGACACAGATGGACCCTATTTGGAGGATGGACCAGGATATCATGATGAGGGTTTTAAGGTTGATGATTATACAAATTCTGACACGTATAATTATGATGTAAATGATTTACCTAATTCAGAAAGATGTATTAAAGTTCGTATTCCTCTAAGTTTCTCAAAAGCTATGCCATTTTTCAAAATTATGTTCTCAGAAGTAACAAATTGTAAAATAGATGTTGTAGCTCTAAATTATTATGCTTGGAATGGTCCAAATTATATTAATATGGCTTATGACCATTCGTATGATGAATCAGTTCCAACTCAATTTACAGATTATGAATATAGTCCTGACGCTGTTTGGTCCATTCTAATTAATGACATAAACAGTAATGGCACTTATTATTCTTCCCTTTCTCGTCCTGAAGAATTCTGGGGAATAGAATTGAGAATTTATCCTGAATATTACGATAATTTCTGTGCTACAATCGATTATCTTAAACTTTACCAAATTAGGTATGACTTTTCTGGGAACGATTTATCTGAATGTAGTTCAGAATCTTATATTTCAAGAGCATGACTATATTGACGACTATTATTATAATGACTTTGAATCACAAAATAATATGACAACAAATTATTTTGACACTATAGGAGAAGGAAAGTTTTGCATTGCTGCAACTCAGGATTATAACAAAGATGATGGTACTTGGGAATCTTGGTATTGGGATTACACAAGTTATGATTTCCATATTTACCCTTATTATTTCTCTGTAGCAGACAGTTTCTATGTTAATGAAGGTCGTTTAAAGACTTTTAAAATGGGGCAAAATACCAATGATTATTATACATATTATTACTGGATAAACTCTAGTTATAATGCTCCAGATCCAGACTTTTATGATGATACTAATGCCTATCCCTTGTTCCTAGATGAGCCCCATCAAACATATACTACGTTATTATTACCTGATTTTCCGCTATATGACTTCAATGGAAAATCGTTTTTATATTGTGCTCAAGACATTACCCTTAATGCCAACCATACTTATAAAATATCTTTTGGTGATGGGAGTAATGAAGGATTTAATTTAATCAGTCCTAATGATTTAATGAGTTGGATGAATCAGCGTAGCCCTTATACAATTGAAAACGCTATAGGTCAAAATAATATATATCACTTCCAAACCAATTTTCCAAGTACTGGCGAAAATACTAATCCTTGGTTTGGTATTGAATTAGGAGTTAATGAATTTTCAGATGATGATTACTGGTATTATGACCCTAATAATTACTCTTACATTGAATCAATTAGTTTTAGTTACACTTTGGGCTATTTAGTAGATGAATTTATACATTACATGTCTGCACCACTTAGCAAGTGGTACAACACTCGTTCACAAAGGGTATTAACTGTTGTTCAAAGTGATACTGACGAGCCTATTTTCTTTTCTACAGAAAATTATTACTTGGTTCTGGATTTAAAAGATAATGATACAACAACAGTACAATTCTATTTCTCTCCAACTCTGGGAACAGACTATCGTTCAGAAAGTTGGGATATTGATGCTTTCTGTGAAACAGATACTACAGTGAAGGGTTATGGGGAGTATTTAGACTATTGGAATGGAATTTTCGAAAATACTACACCTAACTATCAAGATTATATTCGCTATTCTTATATAGAACTCAATTATGATGTCTACAAACCGGGTTCAAACGTCCATGAAACATCAATTACTACCTCATGGATGGACGAAATCCTACATACTTTTGGTGAGATTGGTACATTTTCCTATCCTGAATATGTACATCGTATTCATAGTAAAACAGATTACGATCTCAGCATAGACCCTGCTTTCAATACAGAACTTACACTAACAGCTTCATTGGATGTACTCGTTGGCGGTTGGAGGGATACATGTTCCTTCGAGATCCGTTCTTTTGGTGAACAATGGATATCAAAAGAAACAATCACTATTGCCGAAGATTATTTTATTGTTAATAGTCCTTTCGATAGATACAGAAGATACAAAATCGATCACTCTCCGGATAGTTCAAACCTTGACATAGCAACGCTTACTTATGACAAATACTCATCTTTACTTCCTAGTTCTTATTTGGACAAAATAACTATTGAATCTAGGATAGTACAATTTAACGATGATGTTCAACCTGATTCTGTTATTATTAAATCTGTAACAATTTATGATATTCTTGATAATGAATATTTAATCTATGACTCTTCTACCCCTTATTATTTTGTGGATGAATATTACAGAACATTGGAATTCAGTATTAAAGATATTTTGCCCGAAAGTATTTTTAGTTTTAAGAAATTAATTGTAACTTATGAAAGCAATTGTGTAAATTCTACTAGCTATTGGTTAGAAATAGACGATATAGAATTTATCTTTAGAAACGATTATGATCCTGAATCTAAATTTATGATTGATATTTATGGTCCTGAATTACAAGATTCAACTTTAACAAATTTTATTAGTACTACCAATAGTCCTGATACCTTCACATTTGAAGGGACACTTTACGATTTTACAGGAGTTGAGCAAGCTGATTTTTACTATATGCGAGACTGGACTAATTGGGATGAGTGGTATGATACGTTATACGACGGCAATCATTATTCAGCTATGATTGATAATACGGATCCAGACTGGATACTATTTGGTACAATATATAATCAAAACACTTTCTCTTTTTCAAATATCCCTTCAGTAGATGAACCTTATACCATTTCTAGACTATTTATCAAGATAATAACTGTAGATACACTTGGGAATGGGGGAGAGGGAGAAGAAATAATTGAATTTTATTGGGTTGAAGACGTGGAAGAGCCACTATTAGCGGAAATAAATACACACACAGAGTACAACTATGATACTCAAAATATAGACTTCCAGATAAATCTTAAGGATTGGTCGGGAATAGATGAAACAATAGGCGTGGGATTATGGATTTATGTAGCTTATGGAACAGAGACCGAACCTTCAACAAGTTATTACTTCCCAATGAGCATGGTTGCAGGAGGAAATGAATACAACGGAATATACGGGGTATCAGTAACAAATACCGACATAGACTGGTACACTGACGGTTTTCTAACATATCATTATGTGTATTCTGATATTTACGGCAACATGGGTACTTTTAGTAATGTTACAGTTGACCTTACAGATGGGATTGACCCTTATGTCTATTCTAACGATATAAACCACATTTATCCATCGAGCATTAATCCTGGTTATTCTTTCGATGTTATTCTACGAGCTAGAGATGAATTTAGTAATCCTGTAACCATCCAAATGTCATATTATGTTTACGATGAATCAGCTGGAACTACCAGTTATCAAAGTGGTACTATTAACATGGATTATGACTCTTATTGGAATATTATTGAAGGAGAGACATATAGAGGATTTGTTTATACTATTACTCCTACAGAATGTGGTGGCTACGAATATAATGATCAAATAGTTATAACTTTTCTCATTAGAGATGCTCAGGGTAATTTACTAACTCTCAGCGGTCATTATATTTTATGGGTTGTTGACACAATCGCACCAGTATATGCAGATATAGATCTTCCTAATGGTCTTGGAAATGATCAATCTTATCTTGTTCAAGTAGCTACAGAAGACAATTTAGGTGGTTCAGGAATAGAAAGAGCCTATATTTATTATAGTCAAGACAATATCTCATGGTTTGACCATCAAATGACTTTTGTTCTAGAATTCAATGGTGTAAGTCATTTCGACTCTTATATTGCTCAAAGTTATCTTGATGCTGGTTTAGATTTATATTACTATACAGTTGTTTATGATAACAAAAATAACGCCTATACTAGCGAGATTTTCTTTTATGACATTCCAGACAAAATAGCTCCAAGTATTTCATCGACTGAACTAAAACCTTCTAAAGCGTGGGATTGGGAAGACGTTTCGTTAGGTTGGGACGGAATGGGTATGACAAAAACAGTAGATAATGACTACATCCATCTTGTAAGTGTTGGTGGTACATGGAGGTGCGTAGAGGTAGACTTACAATCCAATCCTTTCTCGACAGAATATTATTCTCAACTTTCTTTCCGTTACCGCATTCCTCAAAAGGTTTCAAACTCTATCAACAGAATTAGAATATTATTTTATATTGAACCCTTTGGAGCTACTTCTGATAGTTATTGGTTCAATATTAATGACGATGGAGATTGGCATACTGTCACAACTACATTAAACACCGATAAAACTTATTGTTATATACGATTATATATTACAAATACAACAGAGGGTTCTACTCCGTATTCAATGAACGGAGATACTATCGATATCGACTTCTTTGAAATATTACCCAATGTATCAAACGATGATGTTGGATATTTAGATAATGGATACATAAACACTGTTATCACAACTAATGGTGAAGATCCTTCTTCCGTAGTTTTTCGATATACTATTAACGGTGGAGGAACTATTACTTTCACAATGACGCTTAATGATGAAACAGGAAAATATGAAGTTATAATACCTCAATATTATTATGAGTATGTAATTAACGGAGAAATACGAGCAACTAGTTCAGGAGGAACAGTTAACGCCTATAATTTGGATTTTACTATTATAGATAACGTTAAACCAATAATAACAATCAGTAGTATATCTGTTTTCAAAGAAAGTTGCGATGGGACGATTACTATAGATATTGATGAAATAGATCCTACTATCAACCAACTTACACATGATGGAGTTAATGTTAGACATAAACTTCTAGGAGATTCCCCCCCATGGTCTTTTGCTGATATACCTGAAAGTCCAGGAACACATTTCACTGCAACTATTCTAGGAGGAACTTATGTTACTGATGATGTCATAGAAGTAATTATATCTGTAGGTGACAATAACGGTAATGCAGGTAGTAAAATAATATATATCATAGTTATGGAAAATGTTGCACCTACTGTTCAATCAGTTAATGCTCCTGATAGTGCGTGGGATGTTGCAATACCTGTAGAAATAACGCTGAACGATCTTACGGGAGTTGATGCTAACACAGTTCAATTCAAACATAAAACTCCTAGTGGGGCATGGACAAGTTATGTAACAATGTCTACCTCTGATAATGTTGTTTTCTCTTCAACTATTAATGATGATGACCATGTTGATGTTTATACCATTCAATGTTATGTGATATTTTCAGATACTTTAGGTAACCCAGGAAGTCACACATTCTATGTTGAAAGTTTAGATCTTTATGCTCCTAACCAACCAACTCTGAATAACCCTCCTGATTATGTGGATATTAACAATAACGCTGAAGACACTTCGGCTACAATAAAAGTTTCAAGTATTGATAATGGTCCAACAGGAGATTATTATTGTTCAAGTGGTGAATATAGATATAAAGAAATAAGTGATTATGCGACAAATTACTTAAATGATCCTTGGGATTTTGATGAAGATTTAGATGGATGGGACTCAAGTTTTTATTCTTCACGTTCATCAACTGGAGGAAACTTAGAACTCACAGTAGATAGTTCAGGAACTCGTTATTATTATGGAGTTTATAATTATCTTACCAGTCCAATAGATATGTTAAACAGCGGATACAACTTATTCAAAATTAAAGTTAAAATTACAGAATTACCAATAGGTGCCACAGCATGTCGATTAAGTGTAGGTATTGCCTCTAACCCATCTAATTTCTGGGCAAGTGATACATGGAGGTATTCTGGTTGGACTATAACACAAATAAATACATGGTATGAATTTGAATATTATTTTGATTCATTCCATGCAGATACAGATGCTACAGATATTAACCTTTTGCGTATTCAGTTACAATCAAACGACGCTAGTAAATATTTCTCACCTAACAGTGCGAAATTTATGGTAGATGATATTAGATTAATAAACGAAAACAGTGTTGGTTGGAGCAGTTGGCAGAGTTTATCATTTTATAGTGATAACGAATTAGCATTTATTTTACAAGATTTCGACGAAATCTATCTTGGTGATACAATCAATTACGAAGTCAAAATGTATGATAACTCAAATAATCCTTCTGCTGTAACTAGTGGAACATTAGCAATTGATGACCATTACGCTCCTGGTATCTCTTCTTATTATATCGTTGACGACTATGGAGACAATGGTGATCTTCCTGTTTCAGCAACAATAATATCTACAGGTTACGACATACTTGCTGTAAGTTTTGATTATTACACCACAGATCCTAACAGTCGAACTTATCTTACTGTTACACAGAATGGAAACTCTTTCTCTGCTACTATCCCCAATTCTGCTATGAATCTTGGAGATACTATTCACTGTCGATGGGTTGCAAGTGACAATCGTCCAATATCTTCAAATTTCAACTATGTTACACAAGTAGTTGAGATTATTTTTGACGAAACTGGTCCTGAAGTAGTTTCACTATCACATAATGGTGGTACAGATAATATTATACAATACGACGAAACACTTGAAGTTTATGTAACGATCAGTGACTCAACCGAAATTGATGAAATTGCTAGTGCTAAAATATACATCAAACCTCATTATTCAAGTACTTGGACTTATCTTGGATGGATGACACAACATCCTTTCCTTTATCAAAATTTTGATATGACTTTGCCTTCTAGTGCCTTTACATGGCAACCCAACGGTGATGCTTATAGATGGTATGATATTAAAATAGATGCTAAAGATTCTAATTATAACTGGGGCACTCATATTGTAGAAAACTTCATTAAAATTGACGATTATCAAGATCCTATCTACCAAACTTATTCAATAAGTGATAGTACTATTTACGAAGACGAAACTTTCTGGTTATATTTCGATTTTGTAGATAGTGAAGAAAGCATGGGTTCTTCTGGGATGGATTATGTCCAGTTAAAATACCAGACTAAAGCTGAAGGAGAAAGTACTTGGAGTGATTGGGTTTACTATTCCGGGACTATGGATGTTGAAGACTCTAATACTTGGAAAAAGAATGTTGGAGCTTGGACTGATCTTGGTGGAGGACAAGTGCGATTCCAAGCTAAAGGGTGGGATAAGGCAAACAATAACGTTTTCTCCTCTACAGTAACAGTAGACATAATAGGTTTTGATACTACTCCACCTAGCGTAACTTCTTACGGAAAGTCTGGAGTACCAGAAGTTGGGACAGCTGTAACAGTTTACGCTTATGTTAGCGAACCAGATAGTCCCTTAACAGTAGAAGTTGAATGGTATGTCAACGGTCAATCTCATCAAACTAATACTATGATACACGGAAGTGGTACTTACTACCATTATGATTATGTCATGGCATGGGTTGTTGCTGGAGTTAGAACATATTATCGTATTATTGCCACTTCGGATGGAGGAACAACTACTACAGCTTATAAATATTTCACATCTGAAGGAGGTTTTCAGTGGTTACTTAAAGAGCAACGATTATTAGATTGGTCTTTCGATAAAATTACTCATGAATTCAGTACAGCCTTTGAGTTACCTGTAATAGACTATTATGTTATGTTAAATATTAAAGAATCAACCGGAGAGTATCTACAATATCCCCTACTTTCAAACACACAAGAACTTGATAAAGCTAGTGCGATAATCGATCTTCTATATAAAGAGGAAATAGAGTTCTATATCTCTGTTTTTAATGATTATCATAAAATCTATAGTTCAGACGTTTATAACTACGAAATTGGGGATATCTATTACCCTGAAATTCTAGAAGTCAATATTCCACAACTAGTAAATATTAGTGATCAAATTGATGTAAATGCGATAATAAAAGAAAAGAACGTTAACGATGTTCAACTTGAATTTTTACGAGAAGACGACAACAAAGTACTCGAAGTTTACAAAGACAAGACTATGCGTCTTAAGGATGGAAAATATTATGTAAGTTTCAAAGCCAAAGATTTTCCAGGATACTGTCTCAGGATCAAAGTTTCTGATACCTCAGGTCATGAAACTGTAAGTAAAATCTACTACCTATACACTCTCAACAATGGTTCTAATGATAATACTATCGTCCTACCTGTCGTTATTGTTGGACTTTCTCTCTGTATTATTGTTTCGGTTATTTTCAGATCTAAACTTCGTATAGGTAAAACCTTTTCTCTCAAATCTATAAAAAATAGTAATTTCTCTTGGAGGATGAAATAATGAACGAATGGTTAAAAAAACAATCAAAAAATAAAATTTTATCTGCAATTTTAATCTCTGTATTTCTTTTACAGATGTTTTCTATACTAGCTACCGGTCCCAGTTCAGCTCATAACAAAGTATGGTTCTTTATCGATGATTTCGATAATGAAGAATATTCAAGAAATAATTGGAATGGTGCTTTCAATGTTAGGGAATATAGTTCTAAAATTGTTGTCAAAGATGGACAAATTGCCATAACTAACAATTTTGATGTCATACGTGATATAACTTCTGAAGTTTGGCTTTTAATAGAAAATATCGCTACAACCAAACTTTCAAGTGGATCAACAATCACTCTTCAAGATGGAAACACTAAAAGAGTTCTATACACACTAACGAAAAACAATATCGATTCAAGCACAGTCCACATTCAAATTCCTGGATATCTCATTGCTGGTATCGATTCTATGCGTATAGAACTTTCGGGTTATATGTCGATAGGTTCAATTAAACTTTATACTCCCAACAGATATTATCATGATTTTCTAACTGATGGTTTTACATTTGAAAACCATGGTGCGGTTACAGATACTGATTGGGGAGATGGTTGGAGTTACACAAAAACAATAAAAGTTCCTCTTTGGGATAACAAGATAATTTTGGAGAGTCCAGGAGTATATATCCCTTGGCAACCCATAGTAAACTTCTCTTTCTTCTTTGATGTAATGACTCCTGTAAGTTATGAATATGAAACATATAATTATACATATACAATTAAAATCTTCAATCTTGATGACCCTGAACAACAATATGGAGAAATATTAAGTTCTTACACTATTTACGAAAGCTGGAATTATCCTGCTTTCAACACTTTTTCACTCACAGATTATTGTGGTCAAAGACTCAAATTTGAGTTCTCTTTTAGTTCGCCCGATACTCGTCTAGACTGTACTGACGGTGTAGACATTGTTATTTATCAAGCAAACATTTTCACTAACGGTTATTCTGATCCTGTTAGCGAGGAATTTTCTCCTTGGGAATTTATCCATTCTAACAATCACGCATATTATGACATTACAACGTTCTTTGGGGAATATTATCCCGCTCTAGCTACAGATAGAGAAGGTTATCTTGCTACTTACTTTATTGAAAACGATCAACTTCGATACGCAGATTACTTAACTACAGAACTTATTCAGAATAACTATACTACTGAAGATGTAGCTATTTTCGAAGATTTAGAACTTTCCGGTATTTCGGTAAGTGAAAGTTGCGAAGCTGTGCGAAAAGATGTCAATGTTGGTGATTTCTACACATCACTTGTTTTCAATTTATCTTCTTACGATATTATTGCAGGTATATCGATAAGTGGTTACAGGAATATCAAGGTTGGAATAGGTAGAACCAATGATAAACCTGCTATTTTCATCTATGTAAATGACGCTATAGATGAAATAATATTTCTCAATTCTGATTATAATCTTCTGAAAGATAATACCATCAGTGTTGAAACAACCTTTGGTTATAACGCATATTTAATAACTCTAAATGGTGAGGAATACTATTATACTCCTTCTTTAGGTGGAATGGCCATTGGAGGAAATATGGGATTCTTCTCAAAATGCTCTACAAACTCTAAAGCCCAAATTATTGAATTTAAATCGATTAGTGTCTCTGGGCCTGTTAGAAGAGATTCATCTCGTTTTATCATGTTGATTAAATCTCAACAAAACATCAAGGTTGAAGTAACTCATACAGTTTTTGACCTTTTTGGTATTGCAACAGTAGAATCTTTAGGTGTTAAAGACGTTCTAGCCAATAAAGATTCTTACTTACACTTTAAAACTCCAGATTTGAGAAGGTTGGAATATTTACAGATTAGTATCATTAACAATGATCCTCGTCCTTTACAGAGTCCTGTATATCTTGGACCAATGCTTGTTTTGGGTATTAACCCTTTTAATACTAAAATCAATCCTATCAACTATTTCGACAAGGGAGTAACGAGTGAGATGGTAGAGGATACATTGTCTTACTCTTATGAGACTAATACTCCTGATAATTTTATTGCATCTTACGATATTAATATTCGAGAACCATGTCTATTTGAAGTGGGAGTACTTGTAGACAACATTCTACCTAGAATATCAATCGATGTCTATACAAGAAAACTGTTTAGTGCTGAGCCTTACTCTTTCCAAGGAACTATTACTTGGACTGAAAATGAAGAAAAGGTCTTTGGACACGTAATTTTTCTAGATTTCAGTTATGGGGACTATGAAATAGTGCTTCAACATCCACATGATGCTTATGAAAATGTTACTATCCATTACATTCTCACTCGTCCCATTACTAGTAGTGCGATAGCTCATACTGATTATACCGACCACAATCTCGAAAATGTTTGGCAATTAGATTTCAATACTAATGAAGCTAAATCGACTACTCAATTTGATGTTTGGGAGGAAGACGCTTATTACACTCTTCACAAACCTTTAGTTGAAAATATTCTAGTTGACGGTGTATTCCAGCAACTAACGGATTGGGATGACGTTTCAAATGCTATTATTACCCCAATTGAAGGCAATCTCGCTGCTTTTATTGGTTCAGTTACTCTTGAGGATCTCAACATTCCTATCGATCATAGTCATTTTCCCTATATTTATTTTGAAATTTACTCCACTAACCCACTTAATGCAACAAAAGTGACATTTGAAGATAATGAGGGTAATCAATATGAATTTACCATCAATCCTAATAACATTCACGATAATAGTTTAACTAAAAGTTTCATACTTGCAAACATCATTGGAGAAGATCCTGATGGTGATGGAAGAGTAGAAGATAGTTCTTTAAAACTCGTCAAGATAATTTTCGATAGTTACCAATGTTCTCACCCTGTTATTTTCAAAAACATTCATGTATACAGAATCAAGAACGTTGAAACATTTGATGATTATAATAACAAAGATTACGCACCATATATTTCTAATATTTTACTCACAGATTTTAGTCCTTTTTATATAGAAAGATTAGATAACCCTAATATTCACAACCCATATACTTCAGATGATAAATTGGTAGATTTTCTAAATAACGATGATTATGATTTATCCCTTGAAGATTTATCTTGGTTCTTACAAGAACGAGATGGATTAGCACCTTTATTCATTTCTAATACAAATCAACCTTGGAAATATAACAAAGATCAAATACTTGAATCATACAAACAAGATTATACTTCTAGGGTTCCACTTCTTCCAAATTATCTGTCACCAGCAGCAACTATATTGGAATTAAGTTTTAGTATTTCTAATCTTGATAATGATGCTCGAGACGGAGAAGTTCTGATAGAATTGGATTTTGTTGATACACTTAGAAAGAAACTTTCTCAAGGTTATTATGAGTATTATGACATGGGAAATAATATACATGATTATATCTATGGAGATACAGTTAATGAAAATTATAATATAAAACTTAAAGGTCAACTCTTCAAAATCACAGAGGACGATGGACCTTTTGAAGATTCTATTCCTGATTGTAAAATAATTTGGTCTATCGAAGATACATGGTCTCCAAACGTTATTGATAATGTCACCTATTCTGCTTTACCCTTCGACACTAGTTACATCTATTATGATAATGATTACATAATAACAATAAATTACGGTAGACCCTATTATGGTAACCCAATGATTGATGATGACGATTATAGGCACAATGTAGCTTATTCATTATTATACGATTTTGAGGAAAAACAGCATTTTAATTATCCTAGCACTTGTGGTAGTTTTGAGGGATTTACTGTTTCATTTGGTGACGACATTTTACTAGGTGGGACAAAAGAGGATAAAAATTACTTAACAAATCCTTTTGTAGATGACGATGATCTTTCACTTATCAATTATCTTAATAAATATCCTCTGTTTACTCAAACTTTTCTCGCCCTTGGAGCTGCTCCCATTTCTTATGATATGGATTGGACAGTTAACCGAAAACTCTTTCCTAACTATAATGGAGAAGAATTATCTTTATTGGAATATAGTGAGTTTGAGATAAATACTCCTACACTTACACAAATGTATAAAGATAGTTTTTCATCAGCAGATTACCTCAATCTTCCTATTGGAACAAGGATTGAACCTATTCTTAACGCTAATTTGAATATTTCAGAATATTACTTAGATTTAGTATATGGTTGTGGTAGACTCACCTTAGAAACCGAAACCAATGGATGGAACCAATTATTTGGTGATCATACACTTACTGAAGTCCATAATTATATTCACAAAAAATTAACAAACAGTACTCTACCAGAATTAAACAAAGTCTCTTTTCAATCAACTAAAAATATTTACATTAATAATCAAGATTGGGGATATGCGTCTACTATTGACAGTTTATATTTAACTTTCTTCACTCACACACCTAGTTCTTATCTGTCGCTTGATGGTTCAAATGCTATTGGTGGAGACTGGTCAATTCTTGATAAAAGTCCATATGACTTTACAAGCCCATATTCTATTGATTCTGGACCTAAAGGCATACAATGGCTTTATGATAGTGACACAAAAGATTTCTGGGAACAGAATAGTTTCTATTTATCTTGTGGTTACTATGGACACTATTATAATTATTATATGCACCACTACAACGAATGGATGTCCTTTGGTGGTCATGGTTATTTAGGTGAATTGAAAGGTGAGCCTGATGGTCAAGCGGTTGATTATATCCTTCTTAATGACGATCTTCCTCACAGAATCGTTAATTACGATGGGCCAATAGCAGATAAATTCCTCTTAAAAGCTGAATTTAAGATTGACAAATGGTCTTCAAATGACTTACCAACAGACGTCTTATTTACATCTGGTGCTTTAATACTTCCAGGGGAAAACGAACCTGAGATTCTAAGAATAAAAATTCTACATTATGGTCATAATGAAGATCGTGAATGGACAATAAAATATGACACTAATGACATAAACAATCGTAATAATGAACATAGACTTGAACATCAAGATATCACATATGTTTACATTGGTAATGCTTTACTAGGTGCTTTTCCAGCAAGTGAAGAAATAATAATTAATTTTGAGATATTAATTTCAAGAGATACAGTCCATGAATATCTTATCAACATTTACTGTGATAGTCCTAGATATAATGAAGGTTTAAACTGGTATTATTACAATCAGTATTACGGTTCGATGCAGAACGTTCCCTTTACTAAAGATATTATGGAAAACGCAAACGTTCATACAGAGTATATCATAGAAGGCACAAATGATAAATACGGTTTTGAATACGTACACCCAAACTATATACCTTTACATGGTGACCATAAAGTTGCATTTGAAAATAGTGCATATTTCACTGATTCGGAAGAATATAGGTTAAACAATATCTATAACGATGGAAGTTTTGGTTTTACTGTTGGCTTTGGTAATGATCAATTTACCTATATAGATTACATTCCTATAACTGATTCTTTTGATGAAGAAGAAATACAAGAACTTGAAGGAGATTACTCTTGGAGTGGTACAACGGGCATGGGGACAGGTTATTCTGATTCGTTGATAATGTACCCCAATAGTAAATTCAGATTTGTAGATAAGCTTTCAGGTAACATAGATATAACATTTGATTTGGATATGTTCGCTATGAACATAGAAGATTTAGATAACAGTATCGAGATAGGATTAGCTAAAGTCGACCCCTATTCGAATTACTACTATACTGGTATGAAATTCGGTTATAGTTCCTTTTATAACGAGTGGCGGAGTAGTGATTCTGTCGCTGTAGGGGAAGTAGACGAAGACCATACATATTATAACCTTGAAGTTATATCACATTTATCTACATATAAGAACTTCTTTGTAAGGCTTCAATATGATGAAACTACTCACATTATGCGTTTCTGGATATGGAAATGGGATGAGATTATCGATTTAGATAATTATATTGAAGTTAGAATTGATACTACTACCAACAACCTTGATACTACAGGAATTAAGCCTTACATAAGCGTGGGTGGAAGTTTATTATTCGTTCATAGTATATTCTCTAACACCTTCCACTATGAAGATGATGAGATTCTCACTCAACTTCCTTCAATGAATGGTCAAGGAGAATTAGGTGATTATTATCTTAGATATAATACAAATCAAATGCTTAACTGCACTGGTAGTGTAAATTTTGTTTATTCTACTGAAGATGGTTCATCCGGTCCTGAATGGAGCATGGACTTTATGCCCTCAACCGACTTTGAAACAATTATCACTAATGAATATTATAACGACACTATCAATGAATGGATAACTGTCGGCTACATTAAAATCACTCACAATGGTGTTCTTTTCGGCAACAACAGTGATCTTTTACTTCAAATCACTAGTGGTGATATTATCAAAGAACATGAATGGAACCATATTTCTTTAAACTATTATTATTCACCAATTGTTGATATTATTGACGAAAACAATGTTACTATCAGAGAAGGAGATTTCATTCTAGTTATTAATGAAGATGAATATAGTTTCAATACCTCTGTGGTTGTTGGTTCAGGTGAATATCGTTTTACTTTATCCAATTCCATAGGTAGCGTCCATTACGATAACATCCAAGTTTTCAACTATATCGAATATTTCAGCACTCAGAAGGATTTTGAGGATAATTGGGAAATAACTGTTAAAGGTGGCTATTGGAAAATATCTATCAATGCTTACACAACTAATCTTTATTTGACTATTATTGGTTGCTCGATTCAAGATGGTTTAAGTAACATTACAATAATAATTAATGACAATTACATTTTAAGAGATACATGGACACAATCTTCTCCTTTCCCCAATCTTGAGTACCATCGCTATCCTATCAACCTAAACGTTATTGGAAACTCACCTAATAACATCCTTAAATTGCGATTTATTTCACAAGGTCTTACTTCTGTCTATGGTTTCTCGCTCGCTACTAGAGAGTCCGTAACTGATATATTGTATACCGCTGAAACTTACAATCTTGAAGAACAGAGGGAATGGAAAGATATCATTTCTACAATAGATCCAGATTCAGGGGATTATTCAGAAGTAACGGAAAATAATGCTATTATTAATCCTGTTTTCGTACAAGATAGTGGTGTAATTGAATATATTTTAGATACTATAGACGTTAAAGAAGGTTTAACCCTTTCTGGATTCGTTAAAGGTAAAGGAAAAATAGTTATTGAAGAAATACTCTGTAGAGGAAATCAACACATAGAGCTCGAGTTTACTTTTGGAGAAAAGAGTATCTGGTATGAAGGTTCGGCTACTTATACTGTTGATGTGGATAATCACATATATATAACTGCATCTTTCCCCCTTACTCTCTTAGAAGATAAAGAGAAATGGCAGTATTTTGAAATAGATTTATATCAAGCTTTAGCACATATACCTGCTTATGATGGAGAAACTTCAACGATTGATAATCTAAGCTTGAAATATCCTACAAGAACATTTAATTTTGATGTAATTAAGATTATGCCAAATATCCAGACACTTAAAGAGATGGTTGAATCTTTACTATTTGCAGATTTCAAATACTCTCTCGAAAGATCAACCATAGGCGAATTTCCCTCAAGTGAAAGTAAGATCACTATTGATTCTTCTGAAGGGGAACAAACTTCTGCTCTATGGAAAATTAAAGAACTAGGTGAAACTGGTGTTATTGACATCGATACGATTTTTGAACGTGCTATTGAACCTAATACCGTTGATAATTACTACTTCATGATTTATGCTGATTCTTTCGCTGCTGAAACAATTTTTATTGAAATTGACAGTGACTTACCTTTCACAATTTATCAGTCTGGTATAGCTATTTATACTAAAAGCGATTTCAAGCGTAATAACGCTTTTATCCCTATCAACGTTCATGGAGGTACTTCTCCTATCTTGTTCAAAATTGTTAGACCTAGTGATAATCCTAACCATTTGATGCATATTTCGTATATTGCTTTTGGGGATATTTCTATTGGTGGAAGTGTTTTCCAGCAAAACGAGTACATTACTCAATGGCTTTATACCCAACCTTTTGGTTCTGAAGTTTTGCATAATACTGAAGGATTGATAGGTTTAATCAATGATATCTGTCCTAAAAAAGGAGACAGACTCAAAACACCCTATGGCAACCTTGAATTTAATCAATTAGAAAATGACGAAGATACTTTCTATATTGACTTTGGATCTGATATAAAATTTATACCTAGTGCTGAAGATTACATTATTCTTTACACTAATCTCTATTACGCTCAAGATCTCGAAGACGCTGAACTTATTATACAAAAAGGATTAGACAATAACTTTGGGTTTGATATCAAACTCTTTTCTATCGATGGTTACCAATTGATACAAAATGAGGATTCTATTTTCAATGAAGTAGATACTAGTTCTAACACTTTAACCATCCCCTTATTAAATCGCTATGCTATTCCTTCTGTTTACACCCAAGGCTACGATGACTATAGAGGAAGATTAGGAATTGATTTAATACGTCCACGTCTTGATCCAGGACCTATGAATTGGATGGAGGGTGATTACGTTGTTCGTAACAATCCTTACGATGATTTAACTGGAGATCAAGATTTAGAAACGTATTACGAGTATAAACTTGGCATCGATTCTAAGGGTTTCCATCGAATATTAATGTTAGTTCAAATCACAGACACTTCTCAACCTCTTAATATCAGTATTAGACTTAAGAATCGAATGGATAAGGTTTTTGAAATTCTCGAACCTTCACCTATTAGAGTTAATTATAACGTTGTTCTTTCCAGATTAGATACGTTAATGTACGAAAGTAAGCCTTTTGACGAGGTTGCTGGTGGAACAAGTATTATTGATAATGAACATGTCCTTGCAGGTGGGTTCTTCAGGGATGACCTTGGTGGTTTCCATACTTACCGTATTTACTTCTTAGGTGCCAGTGATTTTGAAACTCAACTTGAGGTTGAAAGTTATTATAGACTTGACGAAGAAGATGAAGATAATTTAGGTATTCCTCAAATATATGACGGAGGAACAGGTGTACCTCTTGCCAGTTATGTACTCTTTAACATGAACTTTGCCATTAAGATTGATGAAGGTTTTAATAATAACTATATGAATACTTATTCTATCACTGCAGGTAGATGGTGGTTTAGAACTGTACCTGACGTTAATGGTAGTTATGAAATGCTTACTGCTCCGGCAGCACCTATTCTATCAGAGGAAGAAATATCTCAAATTAATTCTGAATTGGGTGCTCTTTCCCTTACTTCCAGCTCTTCAACTAATACCGCTTGTTATTTAGTTGGTGATACAGAGATTATACTAGATGGTTTAGGTCAATCTAGAGCCAATTTTATTTATGATCCAGCTATACATGGAAACTTTACTGCTGAAGGATATAATATTGATGGTTACACTCTTATGGAAGGAGATTATGTTGGTGATGACATTCATCAAAGTGACCCTGAGATAACAAGATATCTTAGTTTCAATGAATATTCAAACCAATATATTGACTTACTAAACCTTGATAGCGAAACAGATTCCACTACACATTACTTCACGTTTACTAATGCTACTACTGATGTTGAAACAGAGATCATTCGTACAGTTGGTATAAACACTGAGATTATTATAACTGCTAATGATAATGATTTTATCTGGACACTTCATAACAGATATATTGAAGTTATTCCTAAAGCTGATGCTGATAAATACAAGAAAACATATATAACTTCCTCTGGCTCTTTCACTATTTATTCTAACAATCTTGACAATCCTGATTATTCTGGTACTTACGTCGGCGTTTTTGATAACCCTGCAACTATTCAAGCAATTCAATCTAAAATAGATCTACCTTATGAGATTCCTTTATCTCTCTCTGGAACTTATGAAGACGCAGATTATTTTGATCCTACTAAATCTTCTTTCGCTGAATGGTTTGAAAAGCTTATTATCCAATGTTTCAATCAAGAAGAACAATTAGATGTCGGAGACGCTGTCGATTACTCTAGTTATTATATGGAGGATGGTAAAATTAAGTGGCAATGTCTTAATTTAGCTGACTATAATACCCAAGACCAAGTTAAGCTTTTAGATGTAGATGTTTCAGGATTAAATTATATCGATGTCCGTGTTCTACGTGATGTTTTCAATCTCAAGGGTATGGAAGACCGGTTTACCGACTGGATGGAAGGTATTTTTGACCTTATTCAAGGTTCTTATGATCCTTTCAAGGACTCACCTACTCATAGCACTTGGTATAAAATCTGGAGTTTTGTCAGTAAAGCTTTGCGTATCGCTTGGAATGTTATCAAATTCTTCTGGAGGATGATGACAGGTTTTAGTCTCGGTGCTACTGGTGGTGATAAAGGAGAAATGCTTCAACAACGTACTGATTATGCTTATGTTAAATTCCACAGCGCTTTTATGTTCTTTTGGGCTCTTATTTTAGGTAACAGTGAAGGAGCAGGCATACCCCTTTCATACTATACTGGTGAGGCAAGTGAATCTTATACTGTATTAGATAAAGACAAATGTACCCGTACTCATAGTATTTTGGAATTTGATTATCTTTGGGACGCTTATCTTAACCACCTTTCCACAAAAACCATAAGCAATGTAAATTCTAAATTGCCTTTTGCTGATAGTGCATACGCTGATGCTGTTGTTAATTCTACCGATTCCGATCTGGCTAACATGCGTGATTGGGTTACTTCTCCTAATTACCAACCTGAAGCTTATAACATGTGTGAAAGAGACTCTAACATCTTCCTCTGGTTTAAGAGTAAGTTCCTCAAATATGGTCCTTATAGCATAGGTGTTTACACTAAGGAAATGATGGCGTCTAATATCCAACCTCTTGGTTTTGACGATCACTACCTTGTTATAGCTGTTTGGGATGGTACAAGTACAGCTGATGGAGATTCCTATAAGTGGCTTATTAGTCTCGATAAACATTATAAACTTTCTATAGACCAAATTTACATCCAATTTGGTATCACTGAACTGGAATTTCTCACCACTATTGAAATGATAGGCAACATTTTCCCAGTCATAGCTCTTTATGAAGATGTTCGAGATTCAATCATTGTTCAAAACAGTTTCTTCCGTGCATTGTCACGTATCCAAATACCTATGGACATTGTAGATATTTTCACTCGTGTAAGCCTTCTTCGCAATAGCATAAAAGCCTCCTCAAGGAATGCAAAGCTAGTCGATGATGTTTTGGGTCACCAACTATCAATGATTGAATTTGCTACTAAACAAAAGAGTATAATTAATATACACACGTCTCTTCGTCAAGCTTGGAGTTATCTTGAATATACTGTTTTCCTTCCTTGGGGTGCTTTCCAAGGTTCAATGAAGTTGTTTATGAAATCTTTCGGAAAAGCTCTTATCAAATCTAATAGAGCTTTTGCTCGTCTACCAGACTTTCTTGCAAGTATTCTATCTCTTGAGATGTTAATTAAAAAACAACGATTAGGTTCAATTTTTGCTCTTTTCGAGGTTTTCGCTACAAGTTTATCTAAAATCGTTACTCTAGAAAAAGACGGGCGTTTAGATAATTTCATTAAGATACTCACTCCGTCAACCTTCTTTTCGCAGATGAATGAAGTAACATCTAGTGAGGTTATGGTTAAAAACTCTCTTACAGACACAGACACTATCCCCCCTGATTCTACCGTTACAGGAAAAACAGGTGTTGATACCAATCTTAATATTGCTAGATTAACATATGGTTTTTCATTTATTAGTAATGATCATATCGATAGAATGCATACCCGTTACACGGGATCTACTGTTACCTCTATAGATGCTAAAATGAAAGCTATTGACAGTTTTAAAAATGGTTTCTTCAATTATGCTGTTCCAGGTAGAACCTCTTCACAAGTGAATACCTTACAAACATCTCTAATACTCGCTTTAATGGC
Organism: Candidatus Heimdallarchaeota archaeon; assembly: GCA_019057815.1. Taxonomy (GTDB): domain Archaea; phylum Asgardarchaeota; class Heimdallarchaeia; order Heimdallarchaeales; family Heimdallarchaeaceae; genus 18H4-34. Next base: position 22,676 of record JAHLWR010000019.1, on the reverse strand, counting down.
TCTTGATAAGAATATTAGTCCTAAGAACATTCTCGGTGAGAATGTTCTAAAAGAACTTGATATTGTTGCTAAGAAAATAATAGAGTCCGAAGGTATAATCACTATAGATGAGAATGGTAATCCAGTCACTAAATATCCTGCTTTTATTCAACATCTTAAAACTTTCCAAGATTTAATGGATGATAGACTTGTAAGCAAAGATGCTCTAAAACGTTTTAGAGCTGTTCCTAAAGAGACTGTTGGTGAACTTGTTGAATGTGCAACAAAATTTGACATTTATCTTGTTATGAAATGGGCCAACGATGAACTTAAAAAACGTTTAAATACACATACTGAAGATGATCCCAAACCCACCGATGGTAATGGTGCTAAAAAGAAAGCTGCTATAATTTGGGAAGAATTACAAGAACAGCTTACGTTGATGGGTGCTGGTGGAGTTATTTTACCTGTTGTTTTTGGACCTGATAGAAATTCTGTCGATGATGTTGGTGTTATAACTACTTCTAATGGTATATTCAAATTCGATGTGAGCCAAATAGAATATGATGCAGATAAAGGTATAACTTTCAAAGATAAAGATTGGGGGCCTATAGATATGAATATAGACTATATAACACCTAAAGGCCCTAGATCAATTGATGACACTAACTACCGTCAATTGATTCTTAATATCCAAGGTTTTGACATGGTAACAAAACATGGGGCTTGGGAATTCAAGAATAATAGGCTTTGGGAAGGTATGAATGTTGTATCATCAGCAAACGTACAGTCTAGCCTTGGTCGGGATATGTCAACCCTCGCTACGCTTATAAAAAGGAAATTCATCCCTAATTATTTTGTAGATAGTGAGGGTAAACTTCTAAGTATAGATATTATGACTAAAGACCAAATTGAACAGTTCATCCGATATGAAAAAGGAACTGGTTATAAACGAGAATTTAATGAACTTAATCTTATGCGTTTGTTAAATACTTTTACTAGAACTATAGACGAGAAAAGTAATGGCCTAAAAACTGACTTCGAAACAGCGAAAAGGCTAGCTTTAAAGCTACAACTCGAGATTATGCTTATCTCTGGATTAACTGTTAACCTCGTATTCCTTAAAGATGTTTTTTCAGCAGAAGTTATCGATGCATCAGGAAGAGGACAACTTCACAATATGGGTTACAAAGATGGAGATGGTACTACTTTAATCGATATAGATGAAGTTTATCATGTTTCAGTTAACACTGACACACTCAAGACATTTCTAACATATAAAAACTCACTGTTTAAAGGAGAACTTGAGGGGGAAAATACATATATAGAAGCTGCTTTTATGGTAAATGTACCTCAACCTAAGATTGGTAATAAACCTATTAGATCTATTTGTTTTGTGGTCAATAAAGATGGTGTAAGAAGTAACTATATTGTCGACTTTGAGGATATTAAAAGAATTCATGATGATTACAAGTTATACACCAGACCTTTGTTAGAGGTTTTCATAAATAAGGATGAGGTAGAGGGGATTAACACAGGTAAAAACTGCTTGGGTACAGGCATAGACATTGAAACAGACTCTGACGGTTTATCAACATCTATAATAAAATATACCTCAGAGACAGTAAATGACCCCACTAAACCTCATTTATTCGAAATGGTTTATCTGGATGGTAGGAACTTCCCTGCTCCTGAAGGTGTTGATCCTTCTCCTTCTAAAACTATTCTTATCTCACCTCTCAGTTACGATCACGTTAAAATAGACTCTATAAAAGGGGCTTATTTGACGCTTAGAGATATGAAGGGAGATGAAATAGATGGTATGATTAAACTTTTCTTCAAACGCGGGATTATGGGTTGTGATTACAAAACGGATAAACACCCTAATGACTTATCCTATAGATATCAGAGAGTTTTTCTTTATTCCCTTTTAACAACCAACAATGTTCCTTACTTGAAAACAGATACTAAAACAGTGGATGGAATAACTAAAATTTCTGTCTCTTATGAATGGGTGGATATTAGTTTAGCTATAAAAAAGATGGAAGAACTGAAAAAAGATATAACAAGTAGCGAAACTGATGTTGGTACTAAGAGCAAAACGATAGAATCTATTTACAATCTCCTCATAAAAAACATGGGTATTGATCCTAGATGTAAATCTGATGCTGTGATTGCAAGACTATCGGATACAATAGAGTACTATAAGGATCTTAATAATGCCCCTAAAATCGACTGTTATACTAAAACCACACTCAAATTTGACATTGATACCGAAATAGGAGTGGAGGAAACAATTTTCAATCCTTATTATCTTGGTTACAAACACTGCAATGTTATGGATTCATCTATATTAGACCTTGACGATGCTATTAGTCTTTATGATAAACATATGGATTTCTTAACTGATGCCTTCAAAGAAAATACTAATGCTAGGAAGGTTGTTATGGGTGGCGATGGTGCATATTTAAGACTTAAAAAAGAAGGTCTGTTAGGTAAAGAGACTGATCCTTGGCGTTATCGTACAAACGCTGCTGACGGTATAGATTACTTCCAAAGCTCTTTGATAACCGATATTTATACACGCTATATACATAAAGATATTAAAGACCCTAGTGTTTCTTTAAAAGATATGTTACAAAAATATCGACCTTATGCGTCAAGGTTCAGAGCTAATAGAGTCAATCTTATACACGAACATGCGTCAAAAACTTATACTAAATACTTAATGTACAGCTCCTTTTATCAAAAATTCAGAGATTCGATAAGCAAAAAAAACAATGTTGATTTTGTTAATAACATAAAAAAGGACATTACACCCAAAGATGGGAAAACCGCTAGAGATATACTATATAAACGCGTTCTCGACCATTTTAACAATAATGCCTATCTCAAACCTTTACTAAAAAACAAGATGGTGACAATAATAGAAAGTGGTGCGGGTATTAAAATTTTCTTCGTAGAAAAAGGAGACCGAGGAAAGAGAGCTTTTATAATAAATCTAAACAAATTTGAGTGTAATGTAGATACTTTAAAATCTCTTATTACTAAATTAGGTGGAAAGATAGTCGATAATTCGGAAATAAGGTGGCCTACAACCAATCTTGAAGAATATAAAAATACAGACCGCTCTTTAATAAATCTTATTAATGATTTGGATGGTGTAAGGGGAAAATCTTTAAACGCTGCTAGAAAAGCATTAGAGTTAATGTATATAAATATCGACCATGAAAAACCGCATAATAACAAGCCTGCTATATCTTTGAAAGGTTTATCTGACAGAGAGATTATCGATTCTATTGCACTTATCGGTATGGTAGAAAAATTAGACGATTATTGTTCATTTATTAAAGATAAAAAATTAGAATATAAGCAGGATAGGAGCATCAGATACTTACGATATATAGAAATTAAACCTAAAGAAACAGAAACAGCAGGAACTTTTAAGGTAGAAATAAACTTGAACACTCTCCCAACAATTAGTAGTTTGAAAATTTTTAATAGAGTAGAAAATTTACGTTATCTTGTTCCTGAAGCTTTATGTTTTGATGGACGCCCCCCTGAACTTTTCAGACAATTTGACATAGCTGCACAAAATTTCGATAAACCTTATGAACAAGCACACAAGTATGAAGATGCACAGGATAAAGGACCTTATAAAATAGATGATTATGATTATGATGATGATACTACTAACTGGGCTCATTGTATCATGAAATATGTAGATTTCTGGGGTGCTGGAGGAATGTTTGGCAAAAAAACTTATTGACATACAACACTCTATGAGTATCTTTAATCTTAATCTATACCTTTTCTTTCTTTTTTCTTAGTACTTTTTTGATTATAGTTTAATAATTGGCTCATCTTTCTGGCAATATTTTGAATTATTTGAACACATTATGAAAGAGAATCTCTTATGTTAATACTATCAAAATCTTAAGTAATCAATATCGCTTTTAAAATAATTTTGATAAACAATAAACCAATAAGAAGATATTTCCGACTAGAATAGTTAGAAAATTATAATAACATCCAAAACTATCTTAAAAAAAATTCTATAGATTCATTGATATTATTTATAGATTCAAAAATACAAAATCCTTGGATGGACTTTTAGATAGGTTTTTATCTTAAAATACTAATATTATATTAAAAATAAAAGGGATGATTTAAAATTGTCAAAAATAAAAGGTAAAAGAGTTGAAAGATTTGAGTATGGATATAATCCTTACCATGTAGATTATAATGACAAACAACTGGATAGAGTCGATTTTAGTGGTTTTAAGGAGAGTAAAAAATTAATGACTTTGAATCTCTCTTATAATCACTTGAAAAGTATCAATCTTCGACCTTTAGCCAACTGTCCTAATTTGGAAGAGATTGACCTCTCAGGTAATAAAATTACAAGTATAAGTCTAGCTCCTTTAGCTAAATGCCCAAAACTAAAAAAAATCGATCTTTCAAGAAATAAATTAACAAACATAAATTTAAGCCCTTTTGAAAATCACCCTACACTAGAAATTATCTCTCTCAATTGGAATCAACTGACTTGTGTAGATTGTACTCCTTTAAGCAACAGCCCAAACTTACTGGGAATTTTTTTTGAAGAAAACCAACTAACTAAAATTACCTTACCTTCTATTGCTGATAGTACCTCTTTCAGGTATGTCAGACTTGATAACAATAAACTTCGAGCCATAGACTTAAAACCTCTGGAAGGATGCTCAAGTTTATCCGAAATTGACATCCAACGTAACAAACTAAAAACTATAGATTTATACCCTTTAGCTAAATGTCCAGCTTTAGAGCATATTGCTCTTGCTGATAATGATCTTTGTCCTTATAATCCGTATAAACAAGGTTTTGTTTACAGAAATGGATATGTCGAATGGACTAAACAAAGTTTTTTTTACAAACCTAACACTTTCAAATGGAATGGTGAACTATTATCCACAAAAAAACCATTTGATCCCTATTTACCTAAAGGACTAAAAGTACTTTTTTCACGATATTATTTAGATATAATAACAACCTCTAAAAGAAACTAAATTATAAGGTAGAAATTCAAGTACTTAATAGGTAATAAATAACTTGTTAAAAAATAATAGAACTAACTTACTATATTTTTTTATTAATATCATTGTACCGCATTCAGAACAAAATTTTGAGGTTGTTTTTGTTTTATTTCCGCACTCTGAACAAAAATAAAATTCAACCACATTGTTGGTTTCTTGAACTAATATTGGATCATTAACATCATTAGCTTCTTTGGTTTTATTTGTTTTACTGATGTCTTAAGATTTCTTCCTAATACAAAAATTTCCCATACAAACATAATTCTACTCATCAAAACCAACCCACTTTAAATACCATAGACTACCAATAATTAGATTGGTACAAAGAATGTGTAACAGATAAAGTTTCAAGGTTTGGTGGTACAATTTGCTGTTAACTTCTAAGTAGTGTATGTTATACGACTTATCTACCCCCCTATTTAAAGTAGTGCTCTTGTTTCTCTTCTTAACCCTTTTCGTAAGCACTAACATCCAAAGTCGTTTCAAACTAACGGCTGATACATAAGTAGTCGTATCAAACATACGACAACATTACCAAAAGCTTGTTTTATACTCTCAAATTACTCAGTAGTTTTTTTTTTGATGATTCAACAATTTTGTCTACCTTTTTCTTCGACAAAATCTTTTATCACAATATTCCCGTTTCAACCTTTTTTACTCCATTTTTTATCCTTTTCTCTTGTTAACCAAATCTAAGTCGCACTTTTCTTTCGACAAAAAGATTCCCTTATAAAACTATCTGTTAACTTTTAAATCTTGAAATCTGAACAAGGATAGTTATTCAATTAATCAAGAACTGTTAAGCTACAGATTCCCGAAAACTTTATCAAGCGTCTCAATGACTTACATTGAGCCCAATTGGATAATGATACTGATTTAATTATAAAGATTGTTCAACTGAGTTTTATGCTTATAGTTCTCTCTATTTTCCTTTACAGAAGGTATAGAAAAGGAATAAGAGGTTACCATTGGTTAATGTCGACATTAGTTTTTGGCGCGATACAGAGTATTATTGAAATTCTTGTTTACAAATTAACAGATCTTAATTCTGAGACAGATCCTCTCGCATTTATTCATTTTATACCTTACGCTCTAATATTATTATCACTATTCTTGCACATTTCTTATTTCATGGGATTGAGCACAATTTATCTATGGGTAAGCATTTCTACTATAGTTTCCTTTCTGACAGTTTATACTGTCGAGACTATATCTGGTTCAATACTCAAAAATGCAACACATGTTAACGACTGGCTATTTATGATTATTTTTGATACTTATCAATTATACATCTTTACTTTTTGTATGGTTGGAAGCGCTGTTTTATTTATCAAATCATGGAAAACTAAATTTGCTCTTCCAACATCGATGTTTTTCCTTATGTTTGTGGTAAGTTTTGTTGTATCAATAACAGAAATACTTGAACACGTATTGGAGAGTTTCGACATATATGGAGCAATAGGTTTTGGAGTATCGATAATAGGTCTGTTAATGATTTATATTATATGGCCTTCATTCGTCTATGCAACAACAGCGTCATTTTATCGCCTATTCATAATCAACAAGACAGGCGCCACTATGATAGATATCCAATATCATGAAAGGAAAACGGATCAAACGCTTGCTGGAGGAGTGATAACCGCTTTTACTTCTTTAATAGGTGATGTAGCACAAGCTCCAAATCAGAATCTACTTTCAATAAAATTCGAAGGAAGAACTATTTTAACTCATACTCACGGAGATATAACAGGTTTATTGATTGTAGACAAAGATATGCGTCTTTTCAGAAACTCGCATAAAGTTTTCGTGGAAGAATTTTATACCAAGTTTCAAGAAGAGATAAAAAGCTTTACTGGAGATGTTTCACCATTTTCAGCAGCAGTAGAAATACTGCCAAAAATGTTCCCATATCTTACTAAAGACCAGCTTTTCTTCAATTAGTAACAGTTATACCAAAAGTTTTTGTATAGATTACCTTTCTTTTTTTGAAAACCATGCTTGCTAAACCAATATATCCAATAATGTTCTTGAGGACAACAAATTTAGAGAAAACAAATGAATTCTATAATGAAGTCCTTAAACTTCCACAAGCTCTGAACCAAGGGGGTTGTATTATCTATCAAGTTGGAAAATATGGTTACTGGGGATTCTGTGAAACTAAAGAAGAGAATATGATTCAAGATACCAATAAAATTTGTTTAACTATGGTTGTAGAAAATAAAGAAGAAGTTGATGAATGGCATAATTATTTAGTTAAAAATGATATAAACATAATCAGAACTCCAGAATATACCAAAAAATACAAAATTTATAATGGATTTTATAGTGATCCGATGGGGTATACACTAGAAATTCAATCTTTTGATGATAATGAAAAACCAATAGGACACGATGAGTTTTAAGCCAAAATGTGAAAATATGAAGAGAGTTTTAGGAAAAGTGGGAAATTCATCAAATCAGAAATTCTTAGGAAATTAGTTGATAGTATAATAATAGCTATAGATCTAATACTATGGATTAGATGAAAAGACTTTGCAGTAAAAACCATAAAAAATACAAAAAAGAAGGTACAAATTATTTTAGAGAAAAAAGAACAAAAGTATTACTTCACTCTCTACAATCTATCTTTCTTTTTTCGTAAGAGAGGAAGCAGTACAAAAGCTATTAGAAGAATAAATGTAGGGAGCAAAGCATTGAATAAACTAAACTCGTCAATTGTAGCGATTACATTTACGATTACTGTATTTGTTATGAAATTTCCATTAGTATCAAAAAGTACAATTGTGTAATTGTATGTTCCAACTGAAAGGAAGTCAATATTAATAGTTAGTTCATTAAGAAAAACCCATGAACCTTGTTCAGCTTCAGTTCCATTTAAGTAGATAATATAGGTATTTGGATCTAAATCATAAACTACCCAGCTAATTGTGTTTCCAACAGAATTTTCCTCATATTCAACGTTATCAGGATGATTGATAACTGGAGGAACATCATTTTCTTCTATAGGGAATAGATCTATAGAATCAGCACTACCATCAATTGTATAATTTTCTGAACCTAGTAAATCATCCCAGTAATTACCAACATTCAATGAAGGAGAATACCATAAATTATCAATCCCATCATCTGAAGCTTGAGAAAGACCAGAAGGATTATTATTGATAAAACTGTTGAGAAAAACCAAATTGTTTTCTGATGAACTAGCAAGAGATAAACCATATCTAATAGCGTTTTCAATAGTGTTTAATTTAATTATTGCGTTATCAGAACTGTGTAAATAAATTCCGTATGAATTTATAATGTATTCATTCTTTCTACAGGTGTTGTTTTGGATTATTGCGTTATCTGTGTACTGGAAAAATATCCCTCTAGTATTGTCTACGTAAAGGTTATTTTCTATAATAGGGGAATCACAGTACAATATATTGTTAGCATAGTAGTTATTGAAGAAGTAATTGTTTCTGATAATAACATTATCTGAATTTTGTATAAACATTCCTCCACTATTGTCTTCAATAGTATTATTAATTATTTCAACAGATATAGTTAGATAAAGGGATATTGCATTATTATTTTCTTTAAAAATGTTATTTATTATGTGTATATCCTCACTGTATCTGAACATCAGACCAAATTTAGCGTTATTTAGCTCTTGATTTCTTATCGTAATGTCTGAACAAGAAACGAAGATTAATTGTCCATAAATTGGATCTTCAAAAATCACATTGTTAATATTGACAAAATATCCTACAATCTTGTCATTAACGAAATTATTCTCTAAAATGTAGAATGGGTAATCAGATTCATCAGCTGTAATATATATACCACAATTATAAAGAAAATTATTCTTGATAGTTATAGGATCTGTATATACTATATTTAAACCATAGTCACAGTTCATAACGGTATTATTTTCTATAAGAGTATATTCTCCGTGATACACATGAATTCCTCGATGACTATCATCAACTGTATTGTTTAAAATAGTAGTTTCTTCTGCCTCCTCTATACGGATACCATATTGGAAATTATACATACAAGTATTGTTGAAAACGATAACAGTCCCTTGAGCAGCGTTTTCAATATTTATCCCGATAGAATCAGCCTCTAAGTAGCAATGTTGAATAACAAAGTATACCGTAACATCAAAAATTTCTATCGCAGAAATTTCCTCTGTAATGATTTCGATATTTTCAATTATGTAAGGATCGATTTCTGTTCCACTTCCTCCGAATCCATAATCTGTGAAATTTCCATTATTAGAAATCTGAATAGGATCGTGAGGAACATAAGCTGATATTAGGTTAGAATCAGGATAGATTCTTTGATTATCTGCTGTTAGGGGTGATTGAAATCCAAAAACCATTACTAGTAAAAAGGAATTTATTAGTAAAGCACTATCTATTTTTATCTTCTTTGAAAATTTTATATTTCCCATCTACTTACCTCTAAGCGTTTTGATAGATTTTATAGCTAGTTAAATAAAAGGTTTTTTAATTAATTTTTTCTGTTAATATAATATCTTTACACAGTCTATTTTTCTAACAAGTTGTAATTTAAGGAAAAATGCTAAAACTGTTTGAGTGTCTTGGCATAAACTTAAAATTCGATATATTTAAGCGAATCACAACTAGGTGATTTTATGGTTATTTTAGAATTTAATTACGATGTTCCTGAGTTATCGAAAGGATACGCGGGTAAGACACTTTACATTGACCTTAACAAGATGAAAATCACAATTGAAGATGTTACTCCTAAAATGAAAGAGATATTTACAGGTGGTAAGGGATTCGATTTGTATCTTATGTGGAAATATCTACCAAAGGATAAGAAAACTACTTGGGATGATCCGGATAATGTTTTATGTATAGCTTCTGGTCCTCTTGGTGGAACAAGTAATTTCCCTGGTTCTGGAAAAAGTATTGTTACTGCGATTTCTCCTCTTACCGGAATAATAATTGATAGTAATGTTGGTGGCTATGCTGGTCCATTCATCAAATATGCAGGCTTTGATGCTATTGCAATTCAAGGTAAATCAGAAAAAGAAATATCAATTTTCATCGATGGCGAATCAGGCAAGATTGTAATTGAAGATGCAGAGGATATACCATCAGAAACTTATAAGATTGGAACTCTGATGACAGAAAAATACGCTGATGATGAACGTGATAAAAGAGAGGTTTCTGTAATATCTGCTGGTCCGGGAGCCGAAAACTCCTACTGGGGATGTCTGAACTTTAGCTGGTATGACACAAGACGAGGATATGTAAGATATAAACAAGCTGGTCGAGGGGGAACAGGGACAATCTTTAGGAATAAACGCATAAAATCAATTGTTATTAAGAAACGAGACGTGAGAACTCAAGGAAACAACCCTGATGACTTAGATTCTTTAAAAGAAGTCGGAAGAAAACACACCAAAGAAATGGTTGAGCTTGATTCAAAACAAAATGAAATGAGAACAATAGGGACAGTACATCTTGTACCCATCATGCACGATTTTGATTTACTACCAACAAAGAACTTCAAATATGGTAGGTTTGATGAGCATGAAAAAATTGGTAAAGAAGCATACCGTAAACGCTTCAATAAAGGACCAGACCCCTGTTGGAAGGGCTGTGCTGTTGGTTGTAGTCATGGTGTAAGCAATTTTGAGTGTAAAACAGGTCCCTATAAAGGACAAAAAGTTTCAGTTGATGGTCCAGAATACGAAACTATAGCAGGTTGTGGATCAAGTTGGTATGTTAGTGATCCAGATGGAATAATTGAAACCAACTTCTACTGCGACACCTATGGTCTTGATACTATTAGTATAGGAACAGGTATAGCTTTCTGTATGGAACTATACGAGTATGGTATTTTAAACAATGAAAGAACTGGAGGGTTAGATCTCTCTTGGGGAAACAACGATGATGCATTAGAACTTATTCACCAGATAGCTAGAGGAGAAGGTTTCGGAACTATTGTTGGTAAAGGTATCAGAAAGATGAAAGAATATTTCGCAAAGGAATATAGTCTAAACGAAGAAGAAATCAAACTAGTGCATGATATAGGAATGGAGTCTAAAGGACTGGAATTCAGTGAATATATAACCAAAGAAAGTTTAGCTCAGCAAGGTGGGTATGGTTTTGCCCTCAAAGGTCCACAACACGATGAAGCGTGGCTAATTTTTGAAGATATGGTACGTAACAACATGCCCACATTTGAACAAAAAGCTAATGCCCTCTGGTGGTTCCCAATGTGGAGGACATCATTCGGTCTCTTAGGTTTATGCAAATTACCATGGAATGACATAGTACCTGAAGATAATAGCGAATTTGCTACAGGAGCAATAGAAAAAAATGGTATGAAAGTTCCAGAAGATTTAGCAGATCCAGCAAAAATCCCTGAGCATGTTCTGAACTATATAGAATATTATAACGCTGTCACTGGAAAGAATATTAGTTCGGTTGACTACATCAAGATGAGTGAAAGGGTTTACAATTTCCAAAGATCTATGAATTTACTCTTAATACCAGAAGGTGTAACATACAGAGATTTAGATACTATTCCTTATAGAGCAATGGGACCTGTTACTGAAGAAGAATACTTATCCAGAGAAGACAAGTACTATCTGAAACAACTCAAAGAAGAAGCTAGAATTAATGTAGAAAATCTTTCAACTGAAGAAAAGATGAAAGAACTAAGAAAATTAAGAGAAGCTAGATACGAGAAACTAAAGAATGCAGTCTATAAGAGACGTGGTTGGACAAATAGTGGTGTTCCAACAATTGAAAAAATCAAAGAATTGGGAATTGATTTTCCTGAGTTGATTGAATTAGTGAAAAAACACCAATAATTTTTTCATGTTTCTTCTTTTTCAAATTTTAGTCTTTAAGGTAAATTAAAAACTAACAACAATGTTTGTTATTGTTCATCTGTTTTATTGTTATTACTGAAGCTGTCAGAATCAAAAGTGTAATAATAATAATAATAAAAATAGTGTGTTGAATTAGATTTATCAAGTGGTTGATAGAAGTTAATAATGTGTCTTAATGAGTGCAATTTCATCCTTCTCTAAGTGGTTACTAAAGAAACTAAGAGCTGAAAAAAAAGCAAAAATACTAGTTTTAGGGTTAGATTCAGCAGGTAAAACAACTCTAATGAAATATGTGAAGACAAGAGAATATCAACCATCTGTACCAACTATTGGTCAAAATATAGATACAATTAATTTTGAAGGATGGGGTATAACAATAGTTGATGTTGCAGGTCAGAGCCAATTTAGATTTTTATGGGATATACATTATGCGGGGAGTTCTGCTGCTATCTTTGTTATAGACTCTGCGGATATTGAACGTCTTCCAGAAGCGAGAGATGTTTTAAAAACTCATCTCTTCAACAATCCATATTTAGAAAAAATTCCAGTATTGATTATAGCAAACAAACAAGATTTACCAGAAGCAATTCAAGCTCCATTGCTAATTCAATTATTAGGACTTCACATAGAAATGAGAGATCGAACTTTTACTGTTTTTGATTGTAGTGCATTGAATGGTCGAGGAGTCTATGAAGCGTTTACTTGGCTAGTTAATCAACTAGAAATGAGTAAATAAAATGCTATTTCATGGAAGACTTTTTTGTACAAATTTTGTTAGCTTTAAATAAGATTATCAGAATAATAGTACAGTGGTGTGGAACCATCACTGCTGGCACGGTGTGTCAGGATAATCTCTAAAGAACAAGACGTATGATAGGGTCCTTCCCCCTGGGTTCGTCTCCCTAGAAGGAAGGTTAGATGACCTTTACAAGGTCACATGTTCCACATGAGCGGAAAAGGTTTGTCTTCTCCAGTTTCTGTGGCTAAGGTGCTATAGTCCATCTTCAACGGTGCGATGATTGCTTCCCCCTCGAAGGGGTTCTTGAAGCGCAAGATTGCTGTGCAACAAAAATGTACAAAAATCAAGACTATAGATAAAAGAAGATATAAAGTCAACAATTAATCTCTTCTTTAGTTTTCGACAGTAATTTGTCTAGGTTTTCTGGCTTTTCATATATTAGCAATTTCTTTGTTTATAGATAACTCCTAATTTTCTTTTTTTACATAAGATTTATTTAATCTAATAGCAAATGGTACATTGGTTAAAATGAGTGGATTGCCAGAAACAGTCTATTGTTTTGCATGTGGAGAAAAATTCAAAAAATCAGATCCTGATGGTTTCGAGCCTTGTCCTAAATGTGGTAAAACTCTTTCTGATCTTTCTGAAGAGGCTCAATATGCAGTTAAAATGCTTATGAAATCTATGATAGAGCATTATAAATAGCACAGTAAACTTCAGCAATATACTGATTTTCATGCAAATAGTTATTTTCTATCGTCTAGTTCTACTAAGATATAAACAAACACTAGTTTTTATTAACATCACAAACCAAATATTTTAATTATTTCATACTTTTATATTTCTAATTATGTCGGATAATGTTTCTTATATTCCTGTTGATATGCTTCATTCTTTTATGAAAGATGTTTATATTGGTCTTGGAGCTCCTGAGGAAGAAGCTGGTGTTAGCGCTGATATTCTCATTGCTTCTGATTTAAGAGGAATTACTTCTCATGGAGTTCAAAGACTTAAGATGTATTTTGATAGGATGAGAAATGGTCAACACAAAATCAAGACTATTTTTGAGATTGTAAAAGATCAGGATGCAATAGCAGTTATTGATGGCAATCATGGTAATGGTCATTTTATTTCCTTTAAAAGTATGGAAATGGCTATTGAAAAAGCTAAAAAATATGGTTTAGGTATGGTTACAGTACGAAATAGTACTCATTATGGAATAGCAGGTTATTATCCTTTGATGGCTATAGAAAAAGGTTGTATTGGAATAACTGGAACAAATGCTAGACCAAGTGTTGCTCCAACTTTCGGTGTTGAGGGGATGTTGGGAACAAATCCTTTAACTTTTGGTTTTCCTACAGATGAAGATTTCCCTTTTGTTCTAGATTGCTCCACATCTATTATTCAACGAGGAAAAATAGAAGTTTATTCTAGAGAAGATAAACCTCTTCCTGAAGGAGTTATAATAGACAAATTGACCGGTGAATCTAGAACAGATTCTAAAGGTGTGCTTCTAGATTTAGTTCTAAAACAAGCTGCTCTTCTGCCTTTGGGAGGAATTGGTGAAAAACTCTCTGGTCATAAGGGATATGGTTATTCTACAGTCGTGGAAATACTCTCTGCTGCTTTGCAAAATGGCAAATTCCTAAAAGATCTCACTGGATTAGATGAAAAAGAAGAAAAAACGCACTTCTATCTTGGACATTTCTTTATTGCCATTGATATCGAACATTTCATAGATTTAGATTCTTTTAAAAATATTTCAGGGAATATATGTAGAGCTTTACGAAATTCGGAAAAAGCTCCAGATGAGGAGAGAATCTATACTGCTGGTGAGAAGGAGTATGAAGCTGAACAAAGAATTCGAGAGCAAGGAGTCCCTTTAAATAAAAGCATTCAAGATGAATTAGTTGAAATGAAAGATGAATTAGCTCTATTTCAGTATCATTTCTCTTTTGAGAAAGAAATCAAAAAATGCAAATTAAAAAATACGAACGGTAATAAATGAAACAAAACTAAAATTAGTGACTACTTAGCCTCAATAATCTCTTCTGGTGGAACAAAAGGGAAGATTCGTTTGACAATGCTAGTTGCCTCTTCAAAGATATCTACAGTCCCATCAAATTTTTCTATATGTTTCTCAAATTTTTCACAGAAAGCATTTGTAAAATGTTGTGCAGCTGTATTAAGTATGAAACTATCACTGTCCCCAAGAATTATAGTTGAAACCCTTTTTTCCTTGTTTTGAGCTATAATCATTTTCTTGTCTCTGAAACTTATTTTGCGGAGATCGGATGTAGACCCTGTTGTATCTTCAAGGAATGATTTAAGGGCTGCTACTATTCCAGAGAACAGTTCATCTTCACACTCATCATCAGGAATATCTTTACCTATATTAACAGAGTAAAACAGGATTCCAGCATCATTGATAACAATTACTTTATTGAGGACTGTTGGTAATAAATAAACGTAAAATGGGTTGAAAATAAATACTATTGCCATAATTCCGAAAGTTAGAGAAAATGGTATCGCTCCATAAATTTGGAATGCTGGATCTGTTTTTGTTATCAAATATGTAGATTGTTCAACAATTTTGTAGAGTGCTGAAAGAAAAGCTATTGAAAAAGCCACAGAGATGAAAATGCTTAAATTTCTTAATTTCTTGTGTTCGACTTTTATAGCATCTTGTATGAATGTGTAAAGAGCTTCTGCAAGTACTAGTGCTTGGAAAATGCTAAAGAAAAATCTACTGACTCTATATTCTGGAGGGTAAGCACTTTGTAAATTGAAACCAAGTTCTATGAAATAGATGGCTATATACCCTCCCAATAAAGCTGTAGTTATTCCGAAGAATAGAGTATTAGGCTTAGAATTGCGTATTAACTCACAATATAGAAAAAGCCCAAACAATCCAGCAGCATATGGAATAATGTGAATCTCTTGTATTGAGCTTATATTTTCAAAGGCTTCTGGGTTGTTTTTCATTGGAAAATAAAGTGCAAGTTCTATGATACATTGAACTATCGCCATTCCAAAAATGAAAATGAACCAGTTAAATCCGATAATTTTATCTTTAACTCTTCTAAAAACAAAATATGATGTAATAATAAAAATAATAGATAATTGGACAATTTTGATGTAAAGTTCAGCTTGTGAGCTTACCATTAATTCTATTTTTAGTGTACTTTATTATAAATCTAACCAAAGTAACAACCGATAAAAAGCATGTGATTAAGAGTTTTGCAAGTTATTGGATGTGTAGGTGACAACACAATAATGACTATATCATAGGTTCGTATAATTTTATATAGAATAAGAATTAATATTCTGTAATGGAAACAGAGGATGAAAAAAAGGATTATGACTTACTGTTACTGTTAAGCACGCTGGGATCAAATAAGATCCGAGTTTTGCTAATCTTAAGTCATCTATATCCTAAAGCTATAACTGCTACTCAACTCTCATCATTACTAGGATATTCAATGAAGGCTAGGACAATTTACAGGGGAATATTAGACGATTTGCAAGAAAGAGAGCTGATTTACTTGGACAAACTAACCCCTAAAGTTGCCAGTATAAGACTCAACCATGACAATCCTTTACTCAGCAGACTGATAAAATTAACTAAAGAACACGGTGAAGAATATTTAGAGGTTATTCAAAAGATATTGGAGAATAAAACATGAAAAGCAAACCAAAATCAATATCTCCTTTAATTCAAATGGAAAAGAAGGGATTTAACTGGAAAAGAACTCTATTCTACATGATAGTAGTTATGTTTACAGCTTTGATTTTTATTTCAATTACTTTCCTTGCTCTTCCTGGTGATACTCCAAATGGAATAACTACTACAACTACTACAACTACTACAACTACTACAACTACTACAACTACTACAACCACTACAACTACTACAACCACTACAAATACTACTGTTACGGATTCATACACTACAGCTGAAACACAATCCACTGACGGAACAGTATCAGATTCTACTTTAGTGGAAAATGCATATCTTGGAAAGGGAGATATATTTGGAATTGTTTTCTCTGAAGCATCTATCATAATACTTCCTCTTGCATCTATAGGATTAATAGGTGTTTCTGGAGGTAGATACATCAGTCAAAATTATTTCATGAAGAGAAGAAACTTGTTAGAAAAATGGGGAACTTTCGGAAATCTGGAAATTAGCACTTTTGCAAAAAAAGCGATAATTAGAACCAAAATTGGAATTATTGTTATAAAGAAAGAAGGTATGCGATATAGAATAACCTTACCCAAAGAAAGCAAAGAAAAACTCGCTGTTTTCGGATTTAAGGATGAAAAAGATCATATTGTAGCCTATTGCACAGAAGATGAATTAGAAGGGATTTTACACCTTTTCTTCTCCTATTACAATGAATAAGAGCAGATTGGTAGATTACATTCCTCCAGCAACAAAGGGTATTAACGAGATTTCATTCCCTTCTGAGAGTTTGTAGGTGTTAATTTTTTCTCTCGTTATGCTATTTTTGTTTATCATTACAGTATAAAAATCTCTGAATTTTCCTTCGTGAAAAAGTAACTTCTGAACATCAGGACCAAATTTTTCTGTAAAATGTCTAATCGCTTGAGCAACAGTGGATTTTTCATCAAGTTCAAGCTCGATAAACTGTTCTTTAGTTATTGATCGTATTTGTCCAAAGGTTTGAATTATAATCTTCATATATGTTCACACATAGTTAACTGCTTTTAAAATGTATTTTATGACCAAAATGGAATTTTTTAGTGATTTCTGTAGGATGCCAGTCTATATTGACTAGTTCAATGTCATCTCTTTCAACTTTAATGTGTAGAATTTGTAATCCTCCTTGTTTAAGAAGCTTAATTAGTGATTTATTAACTTCTTTTTCATTATTTATGGATGAGAGAGAATATACATTTTCGACTCCTGAACCTTTTATTAACAACTTGTAATTGAGTGTTGAAGAAACAGTTGGTTGTCCTCCTGTAGTAGCATAAATCTCATTATCAAGAATGATTATACGCAGATTTTCAGGGGGAAAATGGGCTATAGTAGTTAATGAACCCAACCCCATGAGAAAATTACCGTCACCTGTTATAACAATAACCTTCTTCTCTGGTTGAGATAGAGATAAACCCAATCCTACAGATAGAGGTAATCCCATGCTACCTCTAAGATAAATTTGGGGTTTGTTTAGAAGATGGTAAACTTGACGGCTAACATTACCATTAGATGCTACGATCATTTCATTGCCTTGTAAGATTTCACTAAATAGAGAAATTACTTCAGCTCCTTTCATCTTAACCAAAGACTCCTTTTTTAATCAATAAACAGACAGGTTGACTCTCTTTTAGGGATTGATCAATGGAATGAGCTAAAGTATCTTGCCAACCTTCTTCTTCAAGAATGCTGAAAGAAACATTCAAGCTTTTAAGCAGATTTTCAGTAATTTCCCCCATAATAGAATGTTCAGGGAAATCTTCATCTTCTGTTAATCCTCTATAACTAACAAAAATTAACATCGGAATATTGTAAAGTTGAGCAAGGGATGTTAGTGCATCGCCAATAGTTCCTAATCCTGAATTTTGCATGATAACAAAACTTTTTTCTCCCCCAAAATAATAACCTGAAGCTATCCCTATAGCCTCATCTTCTCTTGTTGCAGGAACATACTGTATTTCACTACTCCTCTCTAGCTCGATAAGTAAGTTGCTAAAATATGAACAAGGAACACCAATTGCTAAAGAAAAATTCTTACTTTTCATATACTCTAGAAATATGATAGAATCAATCATTTAACTTCGAAAGATGCAAGTAAAGATAATATCATAAAATTATCGGTAGAAGAAAATGAGAAAGAAAGGAGTTAATATGAAGCTTTCATTTTTTGTTGTTCATAGTATTGAATTATTTGTGAAGTTAGTACTTTAAAGGCTTCTTCAACATTCAATCCAGTTAGCGCAGATGTTTCTAAATATGGAACATTGAACCCACTCCATGTAGAAAGTGTTTGTGCATAATCTTGAGCATAACTAGCAGGAACGGAATAAGGTGTAGATTCCCTTAAATCAGCTTTGTTACCAATTAAAACTAGTGGAACAATACGATTCTTGTTGTTGCGAATTAATTCAGCAAGCCAGTTAGGAATAGCTTCGTAAGTCTCAGGACGTGAAATGTCAAAAACTAAAAGCGCTCCTGATGTACCTCTGTAATAAACTTCTCTGACAGCTGAGAAACGTTGTTGACCTGCAAGATCCCAAATTTGTAAAGTAAATTCAATTTCATCGACAGAGAGCTTGGAAACAGCGAAATCGGCACCTACCGTCATCATATATCCTGAAGTGAATGATTCACCCATGTAGGTTCTTCGTAGACTAGTTTTTCCTACTGCTCCTTCGCCAAGCAATGAAATTTTGAAAATGCGTTGACTCATATGTTTAACCCCTTTTCTTCTCAATAATGTATCCCCACGCAGTATTTAATAATTGTGTTGTAGGAAATGTTTTTACAGCCTACAAAGTTATTTTGTCGGAAGGAAGTTTTGAATTATTTTGAAGTGTTTATAGACCAGATATTTATTAATGCTGAAACAAGATTGTTGACCATGGAATTTACTATTAAACCAATTGGTAGTATCGAGAGTCCTTTTAATAATCATAAGAACACACCGATTCAACCTTGTTATTCTGATAAGTTTGGAACTGTAGAAATATTTGATGATTATGCAGATGGATTACAGGATTTAGAGGGCTTTTCTCACGTCATACTAATATATTATTTTGACCAGTCTGATGATACTCAATTAAGGGTTAAACCATATCTAGACGAAAGTCCAAAAGGGATATTTGCAACTCGTCATCAAAATAGACCAAACAAAATAGGTTTATCTATAGTTCAACTAGTGAAAATCGAAAATAATAAAATTCTAGTAAAGGGTATAGATGTATTAAACAACACTCCATTAATAGATATCAAACCTTTCGTGCCGTTTTTTGATTGTCAAGACATGAAAAATCTTTCAGTAGGTTGGCTTAAAGAAAAATTAATCCCAAATGAAGATAAAAAAACTGATGAATAAAAATCAACGTTTGTAGTGAGATTTATTAAAACATAGTTTATTTAGTTATTTAATGAGTTCAGTAAACTGTGCTGTTATATTAGCTGGAGGAAAAGGAACTAGACTCTTTCCTCTAACGTCAAACACGCCCAAACCACTTATTTCTGTAGCTTTAACTCCTATGATAGATTTCGCTATTCAACAGGTACTTGACGCAGGAATAAAAAAGATAATTGTAGCTGTGAAATATCTAGGGGACCAAATCAGAGATTATTTAGAAACAAGCCCTAAATACACAGATATTGAGTTTATTATCCCAGACATTAATCCCATCGGAACAGCTGATGCAGTTCGTTTAGTATCCAATTATATAGATGGAGATTTTGTTGTTACAATGGCTGATATAGTATCAAATTTGTCTCTTACGAAAATGATCAATTTCTTCAAAAAAACAAGCGCATATGCTACAATAAGCCTAAAAAATATCGATTTTCCCACAAAGAAATTTGGAGTAATTATGCTTGATGAGAATCAAAATATCGATGTTTTTCTTGAAAAGCCTTTACCCCAAGATTTACTTTTCACCACTTTAGCATTCGCATACCGACCAGCTACGGAATTTCACCAGAATCTAGTTAACACAGGAATTTATGTCTTTCAGCACAAAGTTCTAGAAATACTAGATAAATTCAGTGACATTATTGATTTTGGAAAAGATGTTTTTCCATATTTGCTTCAAGAAAGGTTTAAACTAAATGGATATGTTGCTGAATACTATTGGCTTGATTGTGGCAACATCAAGAGTTATTTATGGGCAAATTACGACATTCTTAGAGGTTTCGTTGAAGGTTTTGCTCCTCCGGGGATTAATAATAACGGTATTTGGTTAGGGAAGAACACTCAAATATCAGACAAGGCTATACTCAAACAACCTGTGATAATTGGGAATAACGTTGTAGTTGAAGAAGATGTTTTGATAGGACCATTTTCTGTTATTGGACACAATGTGACAATTCGTGAGAAATGTGTTATCGATCAAAGTGTTATCTGGGATAATTCTGAACTTGGAAAAGAATCTCAAATCATTGAATCTGTGATTTGTAACAATATATTTATTGACGATAGAAAAATAGTTAAGAATTTCTCTGCTATCGCAAAAGTAGAAAAAGAAGAGTTAGTAGAATTCAAATGATTATCAACAACAAGCAAAGAACAAACATTTCTTTTATTCTCTTATTTGCTCTTTGTATAACTACATTTTCTCATACTATTGTTAAAGCTGACACAAACATTTCTTTTTGGAATATTAACATGGATGAAGATGATGTGAGTAACTATGAAGGGCTGAGAATAGTACTTTTCTTTAAAGTATCTTGTTCTGGTTGCCATAGTCAGATTATTACACTTAAGGAAATTGAAGCTGAATCTTCATACGTCTTTACTGTAATAACTTTATGTGTCGACAATGAGAGTTCTAATGGGACACTAATTGAATTTCGAGAAGAAAATTCTTTGAGTGAAAATTGGGTAATAGGTTACTCAACTGATAGTTCAGAACGACTCTTCAACGTTGAATATGTTCCAACAACTGTAATTCTAGATGACTCTGGAAGTATAGTTGCTAGTTTTTCAGGATATGTAGGACAGAGTACTCTTGAACAGAGAATAGGTTACGGAATATCTCACATTTCTGAATCATATACAAGCGATATATTTACAGAACAAGGAGATCTACTGCAAGTATTTTTCATCATTATTGGAGTTGGAGTTTCCTTATTAGTTATTTACTTCTTAGTTAAAAGCTTAAGAAAAGATCAACAAAAGGCATCATTAGTAACTGCAATGATAAAAATGAAGAAAAACGAAGAAAATTTGAGATAAAATCATTTTGGATTCTCTTCCATCTCTTGTAATTTAGCTTCTTGCTTCTTCATCTTATTTTCTTGTTCTTCTTTTGTTATTTGACTAAGTTCTAATTCTAAACACTCTAGTTGCTGACCTATTTTTATCTTTTTTATGTCTTTTAAGAAAAATATCATAAAAATAATAGTTATTACAGAAGCAATGTAGGTCATTATCAGTTCACTATAGAAAATGAATAGATATGGGTTTATTGATGCTAATGAAGTAAAAACGAATAATAAAAACTGTGCCAAATATCTTATTGCAGGGTTCAGTGCAAAGATAGTATAAAAAATAGATTTTCCTGTTGTAACTTTTTTGATTCTCCCAATAACGGTCATAATGTGCTTTATTAATCTAATTCCCCAGAAATGAGTCATTATCATAATCAAGAAAGGTATTGTGTAATCACTTTGATCCTTCTGTTGTAATGGCATATTAAGAACTAAAATCTGATAAATTGCTACAAAGAGACCAGATAATATAAGAGCGAAGAAAGCATTTCTAGATTTTGTTTTATTTTCCATAGCTTGGAAATTTTCTCTCCATGAAACAGCTTGGAAAGAAAAAACAAGAAAAACAAAAGCTAACCCTATAGTATTAATCGTTTCCCATGTCTTAATATAATCTGGGAATTCCATACTAGGAGAGAAAAAGATAATTCTAATTATCATTTCATTGACATAGTAAAGTAGAAAACCTACACAAGCAACTTTAGACCAGAAGAAAGAGAAATATGCGCTTTCTCTATATTTTATAGGATATTCACTTTTCATCATTATCTGTCTGACTACTAATTAAAACACTTTTAATTCTTTCCAACATAGTTTCCTATTTTTTTTCTTCTTTTTTGCTATCTTTTACTGATTTGTGAATACTGCTTTTTTCTTCTCTAGGTATCATTTTAGGCATAGGTATATCTTCCACCGATATTTTTGTATCTGAAATAATAGTTTTAACTTCTGTTTCAATTCCCTTCTTTGCAGGCAGTATCGCTTCTATATCGGGACTAATTGATGTTTTTGTCTCTATTGAAGTCTCTGATGGACTAATTGATGTTT
>JAHLWR010000047.1 GCA_019057815.1 Candidatus Heimdallarchaeota archaeon | reverse complement strand
TTCTCATTCTAACATCCCCTGCATGTACTGTTGAAGCATATACTCTTATTAGTACATCATTATCTTTAGGGATAGGTTTTTCTACCTCTTTGAGCTGAAGGACTTCAGGAGGCCCATATTTTTCATAAACAATCGCTTTCATAAGTATTACAAAGTGATGTAATATATATATAAGTATAACTCCAAGATTACTTTACTTCGATTGTTTTAGCTAGCATGTTATCTATCATTGATATATTCCCGTTTCAACCTTTTTACTCCTCTTATAGGAAAAATTTTAGTTCTTAATAACTTGATTTTTTGAAAAAATTCCAGAAATCTAAGTGTGTAAAGAAGGAAGAAAATTTCTTCCACTTTATAATCAAAACATCTGAGCATACAATCCATGAACATATTGCTGAAAGGAGGCAGAATTCGCAATAATAGTTTATAACAAATGCTTCTATACATGTTAAATAAATTGAAAATAAAGCTCCAAATAAACCACTTATTGGTAATACGAAACCTATCCAATAAGGATTCGATGATTTGAAGGCGATTAAAAGAAAAACAATCATAGCTAGATAAAACAATGCTCCCCATATACTGATGTGAACGCCAAAAAGTTTTGCATAAGAGCTAGTGTTTACTAAATCACATTGAAAAACCCCCCCTTTGATTAGGCATCTGAAATCTCCTGAAATTTCCATATACATCAAGTATAATGCATCTAAAAAGCCTATTAAACTGATAATGATTCCAAAACTTAGTAGTTTAACCGGATTATTCCTCAAGTCCATCACAATTATCTTTTGCCAAATCATTTATAAATTATATCAAGATATATATTAGATTAAGGGGATAATATATGGGGATAGAGGAAGTTAAGTGTCCTAAATGTGGTAAATCAGCGAAAGTTAGATCTTATAGTTCTATAAATCTGACTGAAAAACCCAAAATGAAAAAGGATATAATTGAAGGCAAAATTAATAGTGCAATTTGTCTAAAATGTGGTTCTAAAATAAACCTACGATCGCATATTCTTCTTTCATACTTAGAACCTCCAAAATGGATATGGCTTGTTTCGAAAAAACATCAACACCCTAACTATCAGCAAGAATTCTTAGAGAAAATTGCTCCTCAAACTACAATCTCAACCTTTCCTCAACAAATGGTATTTGTGGATTTTGGGGAGCCATGTAAAGGATTAGAATTAATTTTGAGTGATAGTGATCCCAAATGTTGCGAGGAATGGTTAGAATTGGGTAAAATACAATCAGGTTATGACGCAGTAGAGAGTTATAAAAGCGCTCTAAGAATTGATCAAAGAAATGTTGAAGCGAAAAAATTGTTGAATGATGAACTTGATAAACTTAAAACATACACTTGAAAGAAGTGAATTTTGAACTTATAACAAATCTTCGAGGGATTCCCCTTTTGATTCTTTTTTTCTTAATTGCTCTAAGACATCTACAGCTCTTCTTATTTCTGGAATTGTTATTGACCCTCCTACTACCAGCCCTATAGCCAAGGTTTCAGCTATTTCATCATCTGTGCATTTTTCTTGTACAACTTTTATCATGTGGTACTTAATGCAGTCTTCACATCTTAAAACAAGAGATGTAGCAAGGCCTATGAGTTCTTTAATTTTAGCAGATAACGCTCCTTCCCGGTAGGAACCACTATCTATAGCAAAAATTCTGTTTATATTCTTATTTTGCATAGCAAAGATTTTTTCATTCATCTTTTTTCTATAATCTCGAAATTCTATTAATTCGTCCATTTTTCAGACACCTTGAATCTATAATATTTTTTAGAGTGATAGTTAATTTAGTTTTTGTTTTGAAATTTTCAACCGAAACATTCTTTTTACATTATTCATAATTGCGTTTGTGTCGGATTCTACGGTAAGAAACTTCATTGTTGGATATGTAGGTGTTGGTTACAAGGATTTAAAGAATGAATTAACAAAGAGAGGGATAAAAACAGTCGAATTACCCATTTGTCATTTTCCTAGACAAAAAGTAAGAAAAATAGATTTGTTACATGGTTTTTTCTTTCATTCTTCTTGGCCTTGGTTCATAAAAGCTAAGCTCTTACGCAAGAAAACAGTTTGTTATTGGATAGGATCAGACACTTTACTTGCAACCAAGAATTTCATCAGAAAAATTCAATTACGTTTTGTTAACCTCTTCATTGATCGTCATGTAGTGGTGAGTGGGAGATTAAAAGAAGAGTTGGAAGATGTGGGGATACAGAGTGAAGTACTCGAATTCGGACCTAAAGTTATAATAGAAAATATTGAATATCCAGAGAAGTTTAGTGTTCTTGCTTATTGTGTTAAAGATGCTGAGGAATTATACGGTTTGGATAAAGTTCTCCATTTAGCTAACAGATTCCCAGAAATAGAATTTTATATCGTTGGAATGGATTTACCAGATTCAGAAAAATATGAAATCCTACCTAATGTGACTTATTGTGGTTATGTAGACATGGACACTATATGGCCCAAAATAACACTTCTAATCAGAATGACACTTCATGATGGATATCCTAGAATGATTGTAGAAGCTTTAGCAAAAGGCAGATATGTTATCCATAACTATCCCTTATCTGGAGTTATATACTGCCAAAATACAGATCAAGCTGAGGAAAAAATAAAAACATTAATTGATATTAGAGAAAAAAACCAAGATGGTCAAAAACTTGTTGAAAAAAAACTCTCATTTGATAGTTTTGTAGAAAGAAATTTAGAACTTTACGAGGACATCCTAAGATGAGCGGAGAAAAGAAACTTTTTTACAAGATGGTAGCCTGGCAGAAAAGATTGGAAAGAGAAATACCTTTCTTTAAGGAAATACTAGAAGGAAGTGAAAAAAAGCATCCTTTAATCCTTGACGTAGGATGTGGAGCAGGTCATCACCTTATAGAGTTAGCATATAACAACTTCAAAGGAGTAGGAGTTGATATTTCTCCAGAAAGCATAGAAATAGCAAAAAAACAAGCTAAACACAAAAATTGTGACGACAAATTAGATTTTATTGTTGCAGATATGAGAGATTTTCAAGAGCAATTAGGAACGAAGAAATTTGACTTAATTCTCTGTTTAGGGAACAGTTTATCATTATTTTCCAATGAAGAGAGAAAGGTTATCCTTGAACAGATAATTGACTGCTTAGATAATAATGGAATAGCGATTATTCAAGCTGTAAATTACTTCAAGCATTTCGAAGATACAGAATGGTTGATTAATCCTCGTTTAAAGAGAGAAGAACAGAAGCTTAATTTCTATGTTAGAATAATGGAATGGGAAAATGAGAAAAAAGAAAGAGTTAGAATGTATGTAGAAACTCTTTCAGAGATTGGAAATAATGAATCTTCAGGCAAATTTTTTGAACATCAAGAAAAAGTAACGTATTTCTATGCTCTAACTAAAGAAGACTTTGAAACACTCAAAAACTTAGATTGTTCTTTACAGTTCTATGGAGATTTCCAAAAAAGCGAATTCAATTCTGAAAAAAGTAATGACATAATAATAAGAATAAAAAAAGAATGAGAATCATATTTTTTTCTTGATTCGAATATTTTCAATTTTCTTTCCTATAACTGAAACTAATGGAAGATTGATTATACGAAGATTTTCTTCAATCATTTTTTTCTCTTCAATCATTTTTTTATCATATTCTTCCTCTGTAATTATTCCCGAATTCATCACAGCACACCATTCAGCTTCTATATGTTCTTCTAATTCTTTTTTATCCATTATATAATTATTTACACCTACTGTAGCTTCTAAACCTCCAGAAGAAAAAATGGAAAGCAATCGTCTGCCTATAATTGGTTCTGCTTTTAATTCAATAAGAGCTTTCCGATGGTATTCACCTAATCCTAAGTCAGGATATTCCATCCAAGAGCCATAATCAGGTTCAGCGAGAGCAACAACATAGCCTCCTTTCTTGCAAACTCTTATCATTTCCATCAATTGCCCAAATGGTTTAGGGTTCCACATGAAGAAATAGTGGCAAATAACAATATCATAAGACTCATCCCGCATAGATAGCGATTCTGATGAATCTCTGAAAAATTCTATCCCTTCAATATTTTCTTGTGCTTCTGCTATCATTAAATGATCCGAATCGATTGCAGTAATTTGTGCAGAAGTGTTTTCTCTTAATTCTTGTGAAATAACTCCCATCCTGCAACCAATCTCTAAAACTCTTCTGGCATCCTTCAAACGAATAGATTTATAAATTTTTTTTCTATAATTCTTTGTTTGTTTTAATTGTCTTAAAAAATCTTCATAATAATGAGGTTGATGTACAGGGCAAAATCCAATATCCATTGATATGACACCGTTTTTATGATAATAAGACATTATTAATAAATAAGGATTTGTGTAAGGTATATACATTATGTTAACTCAACAGACATGGGTTACACTTGAGGGTAAATGGAGAGTCAAGGGGAC
>JAHLWR010000018.1 GCA_019057815.1 Candidatus Heimdallarchaeota archaeon | reverse complement strand
ATATAATCAAACTGACAATTTTGATTTAATTGTAAATACTGATTATACTTTTACATATCAAGGTGCATCAGAGCTGTGGTTGTTAGATGTAGATACTTCAACAAACGATTTAGCTATAGGCAACTATAATATTTCTATTTCAATAAATATTCTAAACTATCAAGCTGATTATACACAAATCAATGCAACAGTAACTTACGATTTAACCATAACCGCACCCATAACTGCAATTACTTCGTTAACATCTGATCTCAATATCTATGTTGATCATACAATAACATCCTTCTCTTTCAAATACACTGATACAGATCACACTGTTGATTTAGTTACTGATGGTTTTGCAGTATATTCCAATATATCCTCTGGAGTAATTTTAAGTATTTATCGTGTTTCTGATACTTATTATGTTGATGTAACCCTCACTGATCCATCCATCATCGGAATAGAAGTTAAGCTCAATATTACACTATCTAATTATCAAACAATCGAAGAGTATACTTTAGGAATAATCCATGTAAACACTATTTCTACATCTCTGGAAGAAATGACTGACGAAACTCCTGAGAACTCCTTCATTGGGTATAATACAACCGTCGTTGTAAGATTTAATGATTCTACTCATGGTGAATTTATCGATACAGGAGAAATTACACTGTTTCTAATAAATTCAAGCGATTATATTTTCATTGAAATTATTTCGCTTGGTAACGGGGAATATAATGTTACTTTCATCAATAACGATTATACCGTAGAATGGTTGAATATAACCATAACTCTATCAAAAGACGGTTATTTTGCTTCTACTGTATCAATTTTCATCCAACTCCAATTTATTTACACCGACGGGGAGTTTATCGGAAATAGCGATAGTACAATTTACTATGATTTTGGAGAATCCTATCAAATTATTTATTGGGATAATATCAGTTTTGTTAATATCACGTCTCCTGAAGTCAGTTTTTCTGGTAACCTGACAACTATTGCTACACCTTCTGTTGCTTACGATGGTAACATAACTACCATTACAATAGCAAATATCCAAACATTGGGAAGATATGAGTTAGTTATACAGGTTGTAGAACCCGGTTATTTACCCCAAGAATATACAGTTTACATTACCATTGTTGAAAGAGAAACATCTATTGATATTACCAATCTTCCTAGCACGATTATTGACACTTATGCTACTGATACAGTGACAGTTTGGCTAAATTTTACTGATTTGGTAGACATTGTATTGATTGAAAATGCAAATATTGCATATATATTGGCGGGAGACAATAGTTCTCTAAATGTCAATTTATACTTTGATATTCAATCTGGTATTGTTACAGGTACCATATATGAAATTATTTTTGATCCCATTGCACAAAATGTTACGTATTGGTTTATTTTCGAGATTACTTTGAGTAAGTATGGTTACAAAAATCAAACAATTTTAATAGAAATTCATGTTAACATTCAACCTACATCGATAGGAATCAGCTCTGATACTGATGTAACCATTTACTTCGATGAAG
Source organism: Candidatus Heimdallarchaeota archaeon (assembly GCA_019057815.1). Lineage (GTDB taxonomy): Archaea > Asgardarchaeota > Heimdallarchaeia > Heimdallarchaeales > Heimdallarchaeaceae > 18H4-34. The sequence continues at coordinate 73,807 of JAHLWR010000018.1, read as the reverse complement.
ATGGAACCTTCGAGATTTTCTATCTTGATGAATTATTGAATAGTGTTAGCGGTGCATCCATCGATATTCTGTTAATCAACGGAACTGATGAGATAACTCCTTCTCTTCCTGGCTCTCAACCTTCTGACCGTTATTATGTTATTTTCACTCCTATAAGTGCCTCAACTGCTGGAAATGTTTATGAAATCCAACTTACTTTCTTTAAAGCTGGTTATGCTAATCAGACTTGGACAGTATACTTACATGTTATTATTCATCCTACCTCTATTGGTGCCAGTTCTGATACTGACATAACCATATACTTCGATGAAGATGGAACCTTCGAGATTTTCTATCTCGATGAAGCATTGAACAACATTAGTGATGCATCCATCGATATTCTGTTAATCAACGGAACTGATGAGATAACTCCTTCTCTTCCTGGCTCTCAACCTTCTGACCGTTATTATGTTATTTTCACTCCTATAAGTGCCTCAACTGCTGGAAATGTTTATGAAATCCAACTTACTTTCTTTAAAGCTGGTTATGCTAATCAGACTTGGACAGTATACTTACACGTTATTATTCATCCTACCTCTATTGGTGCCAGTTCTGATGCTGATATAACCATTTACTTCGATGAAGAGGGAACTTTTGAGATTTTCTATCTCGATGATGCATTAACTTTCATTTCCGATGCATCCATAGATGTTTTGCTAGTTAATGGTACTGGAGAGATATCTTCTCTTCCTGGTTCTCAACTTTTTGACCGTTATCAAGTGAAGTTTACCACTATAACTGCTTCAACTGTTGGTAATGTTTATGAAATCCAACTTACTTTCTCTAAGGCTGGTTATGCTAATCAGACTTGGACAGTATACTTACATGTTATTGTTCATCCTACCTCTATAGGTGTCAGTTCTGATACTGATATATCCATTTATGTTGATGAAGATGGTATTTTCAGGATTCAGTATCTTGATGAAGCATTGAACAACATTAGCGGTGCATCCATAGATATTTTGTTAATCAACGGAACTGGTGAGATAACACCTTCTCTTCCTGGTTCTCAACCTTCTGAATGGTATAATGTTATTTTCACTCCTACAAGTGCTTCAACTGCTGGCAATGTTTATGAAATCCAACTTACTTTCTCTAAAGTTGGTTATGCTAATCAGACTTGGACAGTATACTTACATGTTATTATTCATCCTACTTCGATAGGAATCAGCTCTGATGTCGATATAACCATATACTTCGATGAAGAGGGAACTTTTGAGATTTTCTATCTTGATGAAGCATTGAACAACATTAGTGATGCATCCATCGATATTCTGTTAATCAACGGAACTGATGAGATAACTCCTTCTCTTCCTGGCTCTCAACCTTCTGACCGTTATTATGTTATTTTCACTCCTATAAGTGCCTCAACTGCTGGAAATGTTTATGAAATCCAACTTACTTTCTTTAAAGCTGGTTATGCTAATCAGACTTGGACAGTATACTTACACGTTATTATTCATCCTACCTCTATTGGTGCCAGTTCTGATACTGAAATAATTATTTATGGTGATGAAGAAGGAACCTTTGAAATTTACTATTTTGATGAAACATTAAGTAGTATTAGCGGTGCCACTCTTGATGTTTTACTAATTAATGGTACAGGGGAACTCACAGTGACCATTCCTGACCCACAACCTCTTGATCGTTATTATGTTTTGATCGCTCCTTTGGAAGCTACATGCGCTGGCAACACTTATCAAATACAAATCACTTTTTCAAAACCAGGTTTTGAAACACGGATATGGACAATCTACCTTCACGTTATTATTCGACCTACATCAATAGGAATCAGCTCTGATGTTGAAATAATCATTTATGCTGATGAAGAAGGTAGATTCGAAATTTACTATTTTGATAATGAAAATACTAGTGTTAGTGGTGCCACTCTTGATGTTTTACTAGTCAATGGTACAGATGAACTCATAGTGACCATTCCTGACCCACAACCTCTTGATCGTTACTATGTTTTAATTGATCCTCTTGATGCTTTAGGAGCTGGTAAAGTTTATCATATACAAATCACGTTCTCAAAGGATGGTTGTGAATCACAGATATGGAACGTATATCTTCATATTTATCCGAAGTTGGAATATGGCATATTAATCGTAGTAGAAGGAGATATTCGTGAATTAGAAGAAATACAATTTACTGTTACAATGCAGAATTTAACATCTGAAATGATAACAAGTATGAGTGGTGAAGGAAAACTTGTTCCAGAACCTTCAGAGGGTGAGATGATTGTTTTTGTTAAATACTATAAGGGAGATGATTTGATATGGGAAGGAAATCAAACCATGACCTTTACTGGCTCTGGTGGAACACTAGTTTGGCAATCCACCGCCTTCTTTATTGACAAGGGTGTATCGAGGGTTGTATATTATATTGAATTCCAGCCTGATAATCCTGACATCACTTCAACCACCACTACATCTGCAGAGTCTTCCCTTACATCATCTCCAGCTTTTGGAAAGCTAATTAAGTGGTTATTCACAGAATTTACTCCATATATGATTGCAGGTCTTGCTGTGATTGCAATTGTATTTGTATCGTTTACAGTCTATTTAGCAGTAATAAGACCAAAAAGGCAGAAAGAATACTCAAAGAAGAAGCAATACCTTGACAAAGTTTCAAAAACGCTTTCTAGTGTTATCTCAATGAGAAAGTTAATCGTTGTTTATTCCGAAGCAGGGGTTCCAGTATATGAGTATAATATTAGTGGAGAAACCACAATAGATTCATCTCTTGTAACTGGTCTCCTTCAAGCTGTTTCAGGTATGGGAATAGAGATTAGTGGAGGAACTGCTAAAGGTGTAAGAAAACTTGATTATGGTGATTTTGTTGTCTCCTGCGCAGCAAGTGAGCATTATGGTACTTATTTATTCAGTACTGGTGAAATATCAAAAGACATAATGCAAGGTTTGGCTGTGTTTATCGAATGGTTTGAGAAACGATTTAAACATCTAACTGTTCTTTGGGATGGGAATCTAGATGAGATAATCGGTAATGAAGGGCAAATTAATGAGACTATAGCAGAAGATCTCTTTATCTGGACGTTACACCCATTAAGTCTCAATCCAATGAAAACAGAAAAAGACTTTACTAAACTTGGTCAATATAGTCAAAACATCATCAATTTTGTAAAAACAACCAAAGGTGTCACAATAGGTTTAATACTTGAATACTTTTCTAAGTATCCAAAAGAGGAAACTGTTATGCTAATCTTTGCTTTAGTGGAAGATATGTACCTTCTAAGGAAAAGATTCAGGTAGTTTTGAACCACTATCTATTTAATACACTTTTTTTCTTTAGAGTTGAGAACCCTATGAATGACCACACTAACTGGGGAAACTATGCTATACTTTGTGACATGGACGGTGTAATAATTAGTTTATATGCTAGGTGGGTCAAACCTTTTGAAACCTTAATTTCAAGGATTAATCCTAATTTTGATCGGGAAGCTATAATTGAAAAAGCTTCATCTTTACTTATGGGACATGGAGGAAGAAACAGGAGAATCATGTTTCGTGGAATAAAAAAAGTCTGTGAAATTGGGCGATTAACAAAATTGCAGACATATAGAATGTATGCTAACTTGCTTTGGATGGTAATCACTCGTAAAAAATTTGAAATTGTTCCTTTAGATGGTGTTGAAGAAACACTATTACTTCTGAAAAAAATGGGCTTAAGGTTAGCTTTAGTTACTACAGCTTCTAATTATACTACTAAACGTTTAAAACGAAAGTATCCCGAAATATATAATCAATTTGAGTATGTCTTGTCACGAAATGATGTACAATTTACAAAACCTTTCCCAGATCAACTAGTTTCAGCTATGAAGAAGTTAAGAGTTAATGCTGAAAATACTGTTATGGTAGGAGATTTGATTACTGATATTGTAGCAGGCAAAAATGCTGGTGTAAAGACTGTAGCTGTTTTAAGCGAGTTTCCAGATATCACAAAACTCCTTCTAGAAAGTGTTGAGCCTGATTTTTTTATAGATAGTTTTTCAGAACTCCCTGATTATCTAAAATTAATCTTTAACAAATGATGTTTAGGAAAAAGATAAAAAAGAAAAATTAATAAGCACATTATAGACGATTGGTTTGGAAACAATGAAAATCATGTTTAGCTTCCCTGAATCTTTGACATATCAAAACATCTCTGTTTGGATTGAAAATAGAGGTAGAGGAATATTTCGAATAGGTATTACTGAATTTGCTCAAACCTCATTAGATGATATAATATCGGTGAGTATGCCTGAAGAGGGAATTTATGTATTAAAAGATGAAGAACTTGTTGCAATTGATGCAATAGAAGACACACTTGTGATACAATCACCATTCAGTGGAAAAATTGTGGAAATTAATGGAGATTTAAGGCAATCCCCAGAATTGTTAAATGATTCTCCATATCAAGATGGTTGGATACTTGAGATTGAAATCGATGACATAGACGATTTAGATTCACTACTAGATAATAGTGAAGTAACTGATCTTTTCCAAGAACAATTAGATGAAGATGATTATCCCATAGAAGAATCTAGCGATGCAGATAGCCTTGAGTTAATATGATAATGAAAATACCATTGATTTTTATGATAAACACTAGTTCAAGGGGGGTAGTTTATTATTGAAAGCAAGTTTCAACCTAGAAACTTTTATAAAAGTATATTTGAAACAAACATGAAAATTAAAGGGACTTGCATTACTTGGAATTTTATTAGCCCTTCTTGATTTGAACATCCTACCTATTAGTGATAACTATTTTTCCAAGAATTCTAAAAGGAGTTTGAATAATGAATAACACTGAAAATAAAATATACTTATCACCTGAAACTGTGAAACTATACGAAGAGATTAGCAAAAAAAAGGAGATACGTATCGAAGAATTACTTGAAGTAACAAAGTTGAATCGAGGAAAATTGGAATATTATTTGTCATTTCTGGTTTCAGAAAAACTTGTAGAACGCAATGACATTATAAATAAAAAACTTAAACTAACTAAAACAGGTTTAGACGCAGCTAAAAATGGTTTGATTGAACGTCGTATCATCAAAATTCTAAAGGAGAAATCATCTGTTTCTTTCCCAGAATTATCAAAATTAATTCAAAGCGATAAAAAGGAGATGAATGCAGGTATTGGACTTTTGAAGAAGCAAAACATATTGGAGATTGAGAATGGCCAGATTTCTCTTATCGATGAAAATATTGATTTCAATTTAGATTTACAATCTGTTCTTGAAGACCTCAAAACTAAACAAATAGATGATGCTGGTATTAATACAGACGTTATTGTTAAAAGAAATCTAGGAGTCCTTGAAGATAAAAAGGAAACAATTCTAAAAACAATCGTTGATTACTCAAAAACCAAAGATAGAATCGAGAAAACAATCGAAGCAAGTCGATTAACACCAGAAATGATACGTGACGGTTCTTGGAAGACCATCCGTTTGAAAGAATACAATCTTAAAGTTTCTCCTCCAAACTACTTTGTAGGACGAAAACAACCTTATGCACAGTTTTTAGATGATGTGAAAAGAAAACTTGTAGCTTTAGGTTTTCAAGAGATGAGAGGTCCTATAGTTGAACTAGAATTCTGGAATTTTGATGCACTTTTTCAAGCACAAGATCACCCAGCTAGAGAATGGTCAGATGTATATAGAGTATCTAATCCTCAAAAAGGGTCTTTACCTCAAGAAGAATATGTTGAATTAGTGCAAAAAGTTCATGAAAATGGGTATGATACAGGAAGTAAAGGTTGGAGATACAAATGGGATTCAAAGAAATCTGCAAGAATGGTTTTAAGAGCTCAAGGAACTTCTGTCAGTGCTAGAACATTAGTTGATTTACCTGTACCTTCAAAATATTTCAGTATTTCACGTTGTTATCGACCTGACACAGTTGATGCAACCCATTTATCCGAATTCAATCAAGTTGAAGGAATTGTTGCAGATTCTTCGATTACTTTTCGAGATTTATTAGGTATTTTAGATACATTTGCTAAAGATATAGCAGGAGCTAAAGAATTTGCATTCAAACCTGATTATTACCCTTTCACGGAACCTTCTGTTGAACTTAGCACAGTCGATCCCAATCTAGGACGAATCGAGTTTGGAGGAGCTGGTATTTTTCGACCAGAAGTTACAAGACCTTTCGGTATAGAAGTCCCTGTTATTGCTTGGGGACTTGGTATTGATAGATTATTTATGGTTAAACATGAAATTACAGACATTCGTGAATTATTCAGCTACAAATTAGATTGGTTGAGAGAAGAAAAAATGGTTTGAGGTGAAACAAAATGGTAACAATAAAAGCTAGCTATAATAATATGAAAGAACTCATTGGTGAGGATATTACAGTTTCAGAACTGGATGAACTTCTTTCTTTTGCTAAGTCGGAAATTAATAATTATGTTGAAGAAGAAGATATGCTAGAAATTGATGTCAAGACAAGTAACAGACCTGATTTATGGTGTCCTGAAGGAATGGTTAGGGAAATCAAAGGAATTCTCGAAAAGGAAAAAGGCATACCTTCATTGAGTATCAAACCTAGTGGTTACAAAGTTAAAGTTGATCCAAAATTAACCTCAAGCCGCCCTTATATTGCGTGTGCAGTTGCTAAAAACTTACATCTTTCTGATTATGTAATTAAACAATTTATGCAACTGTCAGAAAAAATAGATCACTCATATGGAAGAAGGAGGAAAAAAGCTTCTATTGGTTTGTACAATCTCTCAATGATTAAATCTCCCATAGATTACAAAGTTATAGAAAAAACTCACTGTTTTATTCCACTAGGTAACGATAAAGAGATGAGTCTTGAAGAAATAATTGAACACCACGAGAAAGGGTTAGAATATGGTTACATAGTGCGAGAATATGGACATTATCCAATTCTTCTCTCCTCTGATGGTGTAACTCTATCATTACCACCAATTATTAACAGCAATACAGTAGGAAGAATAACCGAAGAGACAAAAGAGTGTCTAATAGAGGTAACAGGAACAAACTTTGAGACTGTAAATGTAGAACTGAATATTTTGTGTCAAACTTTAGCAGATAGGGGTGCGGAAATATTCAGTGTTGAGATAATATATCCTCAAGAAATTCACAAGGAAAATGTTATCACTCCTGCACTCACGAAACAAGAGATAATAGTAGATCTTGAGATAATAAACAAGTATTTAGGAACTGAGATAACTACTTCTACTGCTATTAAGATTCTTGAAAAACGTCGATTTGAAGGCAAATCTTTAGATACGTCAAAAATTAATGTGATTATTCCTCCTTATCGTTTAGATATATTACATTGGGTAGATATAGCAGAAGAACTTGTAATAGGACTTGGCTATAATAAAATTGGCGCAACAAAATGGCAAGTTCTAACAACAGGAGGGTTATCTCAAGAAACAGAGGATGAAAACAAAGTTCGAAATATCTTAGTTGGTGCAGGAGCTGTTGAAATTCTTACTAATACTCTTACTGATTTAGCTATATTAACTGATAAAGTAAATCTTGATGATGACTCATTCGTAAAAATAGAAAATCCTGTTAGTGTATCTTATAGTGTGATCAGAAACCAGATTTATCCCAATCTAATTTCTGTTCTTTCAAGAAATACGCATGAATCATATCCTCAAACTATATTCGAAGTTGGAGAAGTTGTTAAAATAGATAAGGAGACGCCTTGCACTCAAACTAATTTAGCTTATCTTTATGCTGATGCAGAGGCAAGTTTTGAAGATGCACATAAACTGTTACATCGACTTATGTCTCTACTTAAAGTGGAATATAGCATTGAAACAAAGGAACATTCTTCATTCATATCAGGAAGATGTGGTATAATTCTTGTAGAAGGAAATAAATGTGGTGTAATCGGTGAAATCCACCCAAATGTACTAGAAAAGAATTTGATTTGGGTACCTGTTGTGGGTCTGGAACTCGAATTATACTTACTTCCATCTCTATCCTGCAAAAGAAAATTCACTTTTTAATTATTTTCTTTTTATTCTTTGTTCTTTCTAAACTTATTATTCTCTCCCAAATTGTATCTGACAAATAATTAAGAGCATCATCGTTATTATATGTATCAATTACGGTAACCTTTGCTTTAATTGATAATTCGTAAAGATAGTCTTGAATACTTCTTATCTCTTTAAATTCATCAATGTATTTTTGGGCTTTTCGAAAAACTTCTTTAGTTTCTCTAGATTGGATTCTCAACAAATGCTCCTTCTCATCTTTTAAATACAGCAAAATAAGTATAACATGAGGATTTTGAAGAATAGACGGTTTTAGAATATTTGGAGAGAGATGAACACCTTCAATTATTGTATTTTCTCTTGAAAAAAGTGCACTTTGTATAGCTGCCTCTATTCCTACAACTACAAGACGACTTTGTTCTTCGTAACCAACTATTGATTGACGAAGTACGGGGTTTAGCTGAGATTTAAGGTGTTTGTAGGCTTCATAACTACTACAATGTAATTCAGGAACTAGCTTTGGTGAAATAGTCTGTCTTAAAATTTCTCTAATCATATCTGTCCAAATAATATTAGAAATTTCCAATCGTTGAGAAAGAAGAGATGCCAACGTACTTTTACCAATGCCTGGAACACCAGCTAGTAAAATTACTATTGGTTTGTATTTTTCTTCTCCTTCGTGTACTATGTACCTTTCAACAAAATGTTTATCTTTTTTTTCTATTTCTGAAGTTATGAACTTGATTAACTGTTTTTTATTTATCTTTTCTACAATTGAACTAACTTTTTGTTCTACCTTACTTGCAATTTCATAAGATGTGTTCGTGTCCATTCCTATTGCAATTAAGGAGGATGATAAGATACCCTTAGAAAAATACTCATACTTGTCTTTCTTCTTATAGATTTTAAGTAAATCATCATTTTGTCTAATACTCATTATCAAACATTAGTTTATCTCACCTAAAAATATAACTTTTAGTGATTTGGTTTCACATGATATAATACTATTGACAAACCTTCAACATATAACTTATAAGCTAGCTGTGCTTATATTTGTCAATGAGTGATTCCGTTAAAGCTAATCTCCTGCATTTTGTTGAATCATTCTCCTATTATCTCATTGATGAAGCGAGAAAAGAACTTGGAAAAAACGTTGAAGATATCCAGATTCAAGATATTGAATATCATAAAGAAGCAGGGCGATACGGAGAAGTTTATGTTATAGATGTATTCTACTCATCTACATTTGGATCTCATAAAACAAAACTTGCAATAAAATTCATGGAAGATGTCAATGACATTCTAACAGAGATAAAGAATAGTGCTTTATTAGAGAAAAACTTTGTTTCTAGATCAATAGTAAGAGTTCCGAGATATATTTATGTTAATTTACAAACTCCTTCATTTATTGCTTATGAAGGAATGGAGGGTGTATCTTATGAAGATGCAACTCAAATTTCTGATAAGAGCTTCTGGGCTGGATATGTATTATCAATAATTCACGGAAGGGAAACAAGGAAGGTTATATCTTATATATATGAAGAGATGTTTAGACGTTTGGTCTTAGCTATCTTTGGTGGACAAGATTCTGAGCAAGAGATAATGGAGAAATCAAAAATCCTGATTCAAATGATGAATGAATCAAGTGGAGGTTGTAATTCTTTTGGAGATTTTCATCAAAGTAATTTACTTGTTAGAGGGACACAAAAAGGGGATTTGTTAAGTATTGCACTCATCGATCCAACATTCTGGATGGAAGGTTCCTTTGACAGATTTGAAGATATAGGAACTTTTTTCGGAAGACAAGCAATTGTTGAATTTAGAGATACACATGATTTTGAAGCTGTTGCGGAGGACATAAAGGCGTTTCTAAAAGGATATGATGTGCACCTAAAAGAAGTCAATGCACCTTTATTAGCAGAAATATATCCCAAAGGATATCCTCTAGATTTATTTTTAGCAATCTGGGCGATGATGGATGTTTTGGATAAAACCAACACTCTCAAAATTCCTGAAAACCATCAAGATGTTATTACTCTAAAGGGCATGGCTCATTATTGTCTAACTATCCATCCAATGATAAGTAAAATTAATACCACAAAGTAGTATCAATGCGGAAGAAATTTAAACTTTCATTTGATAGATATTATTAAGATATGAGTGATGATAAAGAAATCTTAATGTCAGCAAATGCTATTGCTAAATGTCTGACCGTTGATTCAATGGATCACACCAAGGAATCAGCTGGAGTACTTTTAGGGTACATTGACAAAGATACAGATACTCTAATTATTACTGACATGGATACTGGAAAGCAGAAGCAGACCGCAACCTATGTAGTAATAGATGATGAAGCACTTGTACAGATAGTGAAGGATCTGCAAGAGAGGGAAGGCGAGGAGTATATTGTTGGATGGTGGCATACACATCCCGGATATGGTACTTTTCTTTCTGGAACTGACAAAGGCACTCAACGTACTTATCAGAATTTATTCCCTGAAGCAGTTGCTATGGTTATTGATCCTTCTAAATACTATGGTTCTAAGAATCAGAAGGATCTTGATATAAGTTTTTTCAGATTAATTAACGATTTTGATTATAAACCTCTATCTTTTGGTATTTATTATGATGATCACACAAGACATCTATCCAATCTTGTAAGTGTTGAACTTAAATGGAAAATTCCCCAACTTGCTCCAGAGGAAGTAAGAAAACTTCATTTGAGACTAGATTCTCTACACTCATCTACATTACTTGATGAAGATAAACGTATTTTGCATGGTTTTGTTGATATTTTAAGTGCAACTGTAGAAAAAGAGATTGACTCCAAGGAAGAAAAAGAATTACTCAATTCCGTAGACTATAAACTAGCTGGGATAGCTGAAGATATTGATCGTATTTATGATAATGAGACTTCTAATATTTATGCGATTTTGAATATCATAGCTGTTGTAGTTTTCGTTATCTCATGGTTTTTAATTGCTCGTTTTTCCTAAATCTTCTCCCTATGATTGGTATTTAAGAATTGTTTCTCCAACTCTAATTGCTTCTAGAGTGGGTTTGACATCGTGAGTACGTATAACGTGTGCTCCATTTACTAATGCTATCATAGTTGCGCCTATAGAACCATAGAGTCTACTTTCAGATGGTGCATCGTTAATAGCCTTTCCAATAGATGTTTTTCTACTAATACCCATATAGATGGATTTTTCTAAAATTCGAAAATCTTTCAGCTTCTTGATAATATTGTAGTCATGTTTGTATGATCTTGCTTCCCAACTTCCAATACCAGGATCAATCAAAATGTTATTGGGTCTGATTTTATTTTTCTCTCCGATAATTATACTCTTATCTAATTCTTCTATTATGTCATTAATTTGAAAAATGTCACCTGGTTCATTTTTTGAGGCCATAACAACAGCAGAAGCATCATAATCACCAATAAGTTGTGCTACTCGTTGGTCTTTTTTAAAACCAGATATATCATTAATTATGCGAACACCTTTTTTCAAAGCATAGTCTGTTACATTGCTTCTTGTTGTGTCAACAGAAAGCTCAACATTATCATATGAGCTAATGAAATCAAAAACAATAGATAATGCACTTTGTATGATTTTTTCCTCTTCCTCTGAATCAATTCTTCCTTCCCCCCCATATATTTGAATAGGACGAGTAGATTGTGCACCAATATCCAAACAATCCGCTCCTTCTTTAATCATTCTCATCACATTATCTTCTATTGTTTCCTTTGTACTAATTGATTTTCGATAGAATGAAGTAGAAGAAAGGTTAACAATCCCTACAATCCGACAAGGAAAGCTATCTCCAACAAGAATTTTACCTAAAAAACCTTCAATTTTCATTATTATCACTTTTCTTTTTAAATTCTAAGCAGGGTAATAGCGGTCCAAGAAACATGCAATCTTCTTTTGTGATTAAGGTGTTAATGTTTCTTTCATTATCTGGAGTGACCCTTTCGATTGGATAACCACGTATTATAACAAATGGTACTCTTTCATTGGTTTCCCCCATAACTAATTCAGCTGCTGTAGCGAGCTGATCAGCTATTGCTCGAGTAGTAATATGTATTGGTCTGTTAAACAGATCCAATTTTCCTCTTTCATCAGTCACTGATTTAAAACCGTAAGTTCCTAATGCACATCCAACGGTTCCAAGTCTTACAGGCATTGTCCTCGAATCCGCAATAACTATTCCCACAAATTTGTCAGATATTTCTCTTAGTTTAATATGAATGTTTTTTGCAGATTTGTTGCAATCTTTTGGAAGAATAATCGCCCGGTTTTCCCCTATATTTGATTGATCTGCTCCAGCATTCGCTAATAATCCATACTTATGAACTGTAGTAATAGCTCCTGGAACTGTCCCGATAAATTGATTATCACATTCATCTAAAATTATTTGTGCAAATTCTGCGGGTATTCTAGCTTTTATTGCTAGTTTTTTTGCTGTTTCAGTAGGACTAATTTTACTATAATCAATAACCTCTTTTTCAGCCATTGAAACAACTTTACTAGCAATAACTAGTATGTCATTATCTTGAAGAGTAATTCCTTCTTTTGTAATTGAAGCTATAATTACATCAATAAGCTCATCTTTTTCATCAATTACTTTTGTTGAAACTATAGGGATAATGGAGATTACTTTCATTTGAATTACGTTTTAGTTGATGTCTAAAAATCATTCGAAATAAGTTTAATTCTATTCCAAAAGTACACTTTTTGCTCCGTCCATTATCAAAATTTTCCAACAATTAAACCTAGTTAACCTTGTGCTCTCCGTATAAACAGATTTAGCTGGAGTTGTAGATTAAAACATATATTAGCGAAATGAATAAGGCATAACTATAATTTAATTATTGTTGATAGGTAGCTTAAAATTAGAAAAACTATTTAAGCAAACTTTTCACTGTCAAAGTAGGTAATTAATGTTCCATGCACTTCTTTCCCTCTCCGGTGTGATATTATGACCTTATTGGAAAGAGTATTCAATATTTCGCAATATATGGATGAAACAAAATACGATGTTCAGTCTAAAGAATTAGATCTAAACCCGTGGACATCGGAATATTTACCTGAACTTTATGTCTCTTCTGAAAAATTGAATAGTCAAATTGCTAGACTTATTCAAATTTTGAAGAAAGGTAAGACATTATCGATTATCTTGGGCAATGTTAAATCTGGGAAATCCTACCTTATCAATCTCTTAAAAAATGGTTTATCTGAAATTTTATTTAAATACATCTCTAAGAAGAAAGTATATGTAATTTCATTTACACCAAATGACATTCCAGAATACTCTCAATCTGCTTTTATGCAAGGAATTGAACAACATGTATTTGGAAAATCCTATTCAACAAAGGAGCAAACAAAGGAGCAGATTGTTGTTGCTCTTAAAAGATATGTAAAAGAAAAGGATTGTTTAATAGTTCTATTAATAGATGATTTTCAGAATGAAAATCTTAAATTAATTTCGAGAGATGCAGCAAAACTCATTAACTCACTAAAGGAACATCTTGCTTGTATTATAACTTGCAGTATGAAAGATATAGTTGACTGTCAAGATGGAATGCGAGAAGGAGGTTTTAGTAATTTTTCGTGTTCAATTCGTCTCCCTGAATTCACTTTAGGTGAGACGTACGAATTAATCAAAAAGAGAATGTTATATGCTTTAAATCGCTCTAACATTAGAGTTACAGATATTTTCACTGAAAGAGCATTAGAATCAGCTTGGATAAACTCAAAAGGCAATCCTTGGGTACTTATCTCAATATTAGCTGATGCATATGAATACTCAAGAAAGAATAAATCTGCGACTGTATCTTTCAATGATGTGATGACTGTAACTAATATGTATTCTCGTTCCCCTGTTTTAGGTTACACTGATAATAATGATGCCTTCATAATTCAACAAGCTTTGAATAGTTTTCCACAAAGAGAAAGACAAGTTTGTGAATACTTGATTCAGAAAAATGCTTCGGCAAAAGAGTTGACTCATTATCTTTACGGAAATCTCTCATCTGCAGAATATCGTAGTAAATATATGGGGACTAAAAGTTTCTTAAAAAGATTGAAAGATAAAAATGTTGTAATGGTCAAAGGGCAAGAAGGTAGATCAATTATTTTTGGGCTTACTCCTAAAATGAGAGAATGGATAACTAATTTTTCAGAAGAGAAAAAAACATCTAATAACGATGAAAATTGAATTATAGCTTGATCGAGTTGTTGTTCAGTATTTTTCAGTGGTCAGATAACAGATAGATATTTACAATGCTTATTATGACATGAATTTTTGTGCGAATTCTTTAGAAGTGCTTGAAGCACATCATGGGGATGTCACACACCTCCTACACCGCCCACACCCTCTTGTAAGGCTGCTTACGGTTCGCTTTTGGATGGTTGTTGGATGTAGACCCGAGGATCACCATGAAGTTGGTGCATATCTACAATCCTTCAAAGGATAATCTATACGGCCCTATATAAAAACCAAAAAAACGAACAAAAAACTGCTTATAAGAAAGGAGAAAGAAAAGAAAAAAAGAAATCAAGTTATTTGTTTGCGATTCTTCGAATAATTGTTATAATTAGGTATATAATATAGGCTATTAGCATATTGAGAAGAAGAAGGTTAGTAAATTCTGTAAATAATGTGAAGAAAGCTGCTACTCTAAGGTAGAAGCTGAAACTAGCTAGATATAGTATTGTATAACTGAAACCAAACGCGATAATACCAACTGCGATATTTAGGGAGAAGAACGAACCTTCAAAATTAAATCTCATATATCCTAAAGTTCCATCAGCTCTTTGAATAACTATAAGAGCAAGGCCTAAACCTATTATGAAGCCAACTATTGGTAAAATGTAGAATATATTGAGAAACGTAACTGAAGAGAATATTCCATAACGTTCTTTCTCAAAAAGGATATTAAAGAACTGGGCATTATTTTCAGTATAAATAGAATTAGCTGTATCTTGGTTATAAGTTACATGACTTAATATACTGAAAATTAGTGCTCCTACAATAGCTAAGAAAATCAATACTTGGCCGAATATTTCGAATTTTTTCCCTTCGATACTAGCAGTGTACCTTTTTCTTGATAATATGATGAATGCAACCATATAGATCACGGAAAAAGCAGCTAACACTATATCGAAAACAGGAAAACCCTTTATATTTCCATGCGCAACATTGACACCATGATCCCAAAATTCTACATGTGCTAAATTTAAATTCGTTGCTAGGCTTATTCCTGCTCCAATTAATCCTTGGATTCCAAAAATAATTCCTATAGATAAAAGTGCTGATTGCCCTGTCATCTCTTTTGTAGCTAAAAATCCTGAAAGTATTGCTGTAACAAGAAAAATGATTAATGCTGCTGTAAAAGCATATCCTGATGCGCTAGCATCCGCGTTGAATGGATGGTAGAATGATAATGCTGCTGACGTTGCAATGAGTATTGAAGCAACGATGTTTCTTGCCATTACGCTTGTTACCATAATCACTGCTAGAGTGAATGTTATTGTTACTGGTGTAAACCACTTCCAAAGTCCACTTACTTTTAAAATATCAAACAAAGGAAAAACAAATTCAGTAATCACAACAAGTCCCACGCCAATTACAGTGGCTATTAACGCTCTTTTACTAATGAATTGTCCAAAGTGAAGGAATTTTGTATCTGTCATATTTATCTATCTCTTTTATTTCACTGATAAGACTAATTATAAGTATATAAAAAAAAGGTTTTGGAAGTCTAAGTGAAATTTTTTTCACCTTCGGGAGTCTCCAATTGACATCATTGTTGTTCCTATATATGTTAGAAGCCCAGATGCTGCTGCTATCATAATAACCCAGATACCATTTATTCCATTTTCGATATTAAGACTTGCATTGTCACGTTGCCAAATAGCTAGAAAAGTGGTTAATAATATGATAGCTGCAAGCATAAATCCCGTGAGTGTCAAATAAGCATTTTTTTCACTTTCTTTAAATGAAGCTGATACAGAACCTAGAGTAAAACCTCCAAGAATACCTATAGCTAAGTAAAATAGAAACCACCAATAACTCTCAGTAAGCTGTACAATGGATATGACAACTCCAAAGATTCCAATCGCCGTTAATGCTCCCCCTATGAAAGACGCTGGTCGAGGCATAATATCATCCCTACTTACTCGAATCCCCATGCTTACTTATTAATATTTCTAAATTCTTTGTTAATAGTGTTTATTTTGATTTCGTGATTTTATCTTCAATTATTAAACCGTCATTCATTACAATTTGCCTATCAGCTTTGGTTGCAATGTGATTTTCGTGAGTAACAAAAATCAGCGTTTTGTTTCCCTCTTTGCTTACGCGTAAAAGTAAATCTACTATTCTATTTCCTGTAGCAGAATCTAAATTTCCAGTAGGTTCATCTGCTAGAATGATTTTTGTGTCATTTCCAAGAGCTCTTGCAATTGCAACACGTTGTTGTTCTCCTCCTGATAACTGATTAGGCTTATGGTTTGCACGATCATCTAGATTTACTATTTTGAGCAACTCTTCAACCTTTTTTTTTCTTTCAGATTTAGATTTTTTGGTAAGAATCATTGGCATTTCAATATTTTTAGCTGCTGTAAGTTCTTCTAGAAGGTTGAAGTTTTGGAAAACATATCCTATTGTTTCTCTTCTCATGTAACTTAGTTGTTTATCTGTTAGACTACTCAAATCATGACCATCAATAATGATTTTGCCACTGTCTGCATAATCTAAAGCCCCTATTATATTTAATAAAGTTGTTTTTCCACTCCCTGATGAACCAACTATTGAAACAATTTCTCCTCTATTAATGGATAGGTTTATCGAATTTAATGCTAATACTTTAACTTCCCCCATATCGTAATGTTTATGCACATTATCAACTATGATAAAACCCTTCGTAACATTGTTGGGTTGAATAGGTACAGAGTTGGAGGCTTTCATTGGTTATTCATTAGTCCAAGTATTTTTTTATGTATCGGTAGTAGGAAACCTTTTTTTCATAATTTCAAACTCTTCTTTCCAAGCTTCTTCAATATTTATATCTAGGATTATGCACAATTGCAGGAAAAGAAAAAAAACTTGCGCAAACTCTCTAGGCATTTGTGAATTAGCGGGTTTTTTGTGACCCATGCTTTCTGTTTTGTATTCGGATAAAAATAAGAGGTGCTTACTTATTTCTCCAAGCTCTTCAATCAAGTGAATAAAAACCTCATTAGGTGAAAATCTAAGCCAATCTCTTTCTTCAAGAAACTCCCTTAATTCTGATTTTAATTCTTCTAAAGTCAAGTTTTCTTCTCTCATAGTGTTACCTTTTTAAGAGTTCTTTGAGAAATTCTGGATTTACATAAAGGACATTCTGATTTGATAGATATCCACTTCAGTAAGTGATCTCTATGAGCTAAATTAGTGCAACTAGGACATTCGTAAACTTCATCACCACGTCTGATTAGACCCTGACACACTGTACATAGCGATGGCATTTGTCTGCAGTTGCTACATGGGTTGTAAGGTGATTTTAATATATGACCACAATTTAGACATGTTGCTTTTTTAGCTGGTTCTATCAATTTTCCTATTCTTTCAAAATATGAAATGGTTAAACTCCCTTGATAGTATCCAAAAGCAGTTAACTGACATAAAAGCTTGAAAAGATCCTCGTTTTCCATCGAAAGTGAATTGGCTAAGCTGCTTATCTTTATACGTTTTCTCCTTGATTTCTCAATTTCATTTACTAGACGAACATATATTTTTCCTAGATCTTCTAGTTCTTTATTTGGCATAAAAGATTGGCTTGAAATTACGAAAGCACTATTCTTACTCATCTCTAATACTATTAGAGCTGAACCTATTAGCTCGTATAAAATGTTCTTTACTGCTGTTAGGGATTTACCCCATAGTTTCTGAATAGTTTTTAGATTTATTTTATCATTTGATATTACATAACCAAAAATCTCTATAAAATGTGATTCAAAGTCCTCGAGTTGATTTAATGGTGGGAACAGAGGAATTTCATCAGGTATTAATCTATTTCCTACAATAGACCCTTTTATTAGTCCTTTTCCATAGAAACTGTACAATTTTTCCGTTGCAAATTTTTTATCTATCCCCAAAGCAGTAGAAATATCTTTTACTGATATAATTTTATTAGATATTACCATCCCTAGGACTATCTTCTCCCATCTTTCTAATGTCCCTTCTTGAGCTCTGCTGTATCGATTTACTTTGTTTATTTGAAGTCTATTGCCTTTCAATGTGCAATCTACGAACCCATCAAGCATCAGATTTATTACAGCTTCTGTGATTTCGTCTTCAGAACGACTCATGCTATTAGCTAATTTTTTAATTGCAATAGAATTTTTTGTGGACAGTAACCCAAATAATGCTTCATAATTAAAAAAGCTGAGTGTGGCCATTTCTTCTATGGTTCGAATTGGTCTTAAATTCAGTTCCACAAGTGGAGTTACACTTATTTTATCAGTAAATATAACCTGAAATGTTCCCTTTGCTGTGAGTTCTGCTAAAATTCTGAGAATGGTAATTGAATCTTTTTCTACATATTTACTAATCGATTTTATTGTTGCTTTTTTTCTTAGTAATAAATATCCAACTGTGTCTTTCTCTTCTTCACCTAAATCGGATAGAGCTATTTTTCTTGGACTTATCATGAATTTTGTTACTGTTACAATAACTTCACTACTTAAAAAACCAGTATCGAGTTGAATTTTTGCTTCAAGCTTTCCATTTACAAGTAATTTAGCTATGCAATACAACACTTTTTCTCTTTTAATTCCTGTATCTTTTGCAACTTCAGTAAGAATAGCTTTTCTTCGCATCATACATGTTCCAATGATAAAAATATCCTCATCACTGATTTTTTCTTTTTTATCTGGTTGCTCGATATTTATTGAGTTGATGTATCCTTTACTAATGTAACCAGTGAAATATCCATATTTCACAAGATCCATTAAATTATCTTTTAGTTTTTCTTTAGAAATAATACAGATATTTGCTAGTTCACTGACTTTCATTTTTGGCACTGGTACTAATATTCCTAAAATGATGATTTGTAGTTCTGTCAATTTTTTCTTAGATATTATTGGATATTTATAGAAATTACTTACAACAAATGTTCTTTTTCTGTAATGACCTCGTAAAATTAGATCTTGAATCAAGAATTGTATGAATTGTTTAACTATTGATTCTTCTAGATTCAATTCAGTAGCAATCTTAACTATTGAAACTTCTCTATAGAGATATAGTTGAGTTAAAATATGCGTTTTTTTAGCTTTAACAACCTTAATCTCTTGATACTGTAAATTATAAACATCATCACGTTCCATTGTCAGAGCAATCAACTCGAAAAGGTTAAAAAAATATTATCTACCGTACCTTATTAAGATTCTCTTATTATTTAAATGAACTTAGCAGAAATCCACTTCTTTTAGTTGTGGGTAGTTCATCAACAGGTAATCGAAGAAATACAGCAAGTTAAATAAGATTTAAACTCTTTCAAGGTATTTTTTATGTTCCCACTCTTTCACAGCTTCAAATCCTTTATTTTTGATATCTAAGTATTCTTTGTATTCTTGGCGTTTAACATCAAGATAAATGTCAACTATCTCTTTTCCAAGTACTTCCTGAATAAATTGACTTTTTTCCATGAAATCAAGCGCTTCATTAAGATTTGAAGGTAGTTGTGTTATACCCATTTCTTTCCTTTCTTCAGAAGTTAGTTTTTCAACATTTTCTGTCGTTGGAGGAATTGGTTCTATCTTTTTTCTAATACCATCTAATCCTGCTGCTAAAAGTAACGCTTTTGCAAAATATATATTTGTTGCACCATCCGCAGCTCTATATTCAAGCCTAGCTTTTTTCTCATAGCCAGGAACGCGAATTAAAGCTGTTCTATTGGCTACTCCCCAGGATTTAAACACAGGAGCCTCGTGACCTGGAACGAGTCTTTTATAGGAGTTTGTTGTGGGATTAAAGAAAGCTGTCATCGCATCTACATGTTCTAAAATTCCACCTACAAAATATCTTAAAGTATCACTTATACCTTTTTCTTCATCTGAAAAGATGTTAACTCCATCTATAGTCAAATACAGATGTATATGTAATCCATTACCTGCTTGATCATGGAATGGTTTTGGCATAAATGTTCCGATTAATCCTTCAAGTACTGATTCAGTTTTAATTATCATTTTAGCAGTTTGAGAATTATCCGCTTGAATAAGTGCATCATCCATGCTTAATTCAATTTCGTGTTGTCCTAAACCACATTCATGGTGAATAGTTTTTACAGAGATATTCATTTCCATCATATCATCTGCAATTGTTCTTCTAAGAAGTGCAAGATTATCAAAAGGTAAAGTATCCATGTACACACCATCATCTGCAGGTGTGTAATCGTCATATACAAAGAACCATTCCAATTCTGGTCTTGTTTTGTATTCAAAGCCCATTTCTTTAGCTTTTTGTATAGTTTTTTTGAGGATGCTTCGGGGATCTGTAGGATGCGGAAAACCATCGTTTGTCTGAACATCACAAATGAATCTTCCTACTCTTTGATCCCAAGGTAGTACAGCAAATGTATCTAGATCTGGTACTACTCTCATATCACTTTGCTCTGTTTTTAGAAATCCTAAAGAAGAGCCATCAACACCTGATCCTTCACGCATTTCTTCCCAAATACCTGCAGGAAACTCAACTGATCTTAATTCACCAAAGAGAGTAGTGAAATGAAATTGAACATAATCAATCTCTTTTTCTTTAAATATTGCTTCGAAATCATTCATTTCTTTTCACTCGAAAGATTTTTACAATTAACTGATAGAAATGCTTTAATTAAATAATTTTACGGTTATGATATATTTGAACTACCTACAACTAAAGTAAGAGTTTCCAGCAAAGTTAGAAGGTAAATGTGTTTTTCATGAATTTTTCTTAGAAATGATTTATGTTCACACGTAGAAAAATTTTAGAAAGTTAAGAATTATTTAGATTTAATGGAAGAAGGTAAACTACCAATTCATCTATTAAAAGATCTTATTATTCACAAGGGAAGCAAAAAGAAAGGCATCATTGCATCAGGAGAAGTAGGATCTGATGTAGCTATTATTGATATAAATAAAGCGAAAAAGGATGTACAAAACTTCTATGAAAATTATTCAGAAGTCCTATTAGTTGAGAAATCTGATCCAATAACTTTTCCTACCTCTAAACCTGGTCGTTATGTCGTTATTATTAATGCCAATGATATTTCTTGTTCTGGTGCTCTCCCTTTTGGGATTTTACTAACTATCATATGTCCCCCCAAAATCAAATATAAAGAGATAGAGAAAATTCAACTTCAAGCACATCAACAATGTAAGGAACTAGGGATAGCTATTTTAGGAGGTCACACAGAGATTTCTCAAAATGTTCAGCAAATCTTGGTTTCAGGACATATGTTCGGCTTTGTTCCAAAAGACTGGGTAGTTCCTAATATTCTTTCTGTTGGTGAGAAAATAGTTGTGATTGGTAATGCAGGAATTGAAGGAACCGGAATAATAATTTCAGAAGCTGGTAAATATATAAATACCGTTCTCAGCAAAAGTGAAGTAATAGAAGGTAAAAGAATAGGAGAACAATTAAGAGTCGTAGACATTGCTCTTGATATAAATAAACGATTCAAACCATCTCTTCTACATGATGCAACGGAGGGAGGTGTTTATGGAGCCTTGACAGAACTAGTAGTTTATAGTTCAATAGGAATCGAAATAAACTCCGAGCCGCCTCTATCACCTATAACAAAAAAACTCTCCATGTGGCTACAATTTGATCCATTTAGGTTGATTTCTTCCGGTACTTTAATAGTAGGTATTGATTCGAAGAAATCTCAAGAACTTGTTCAATACTTACAAACTTTAAGAATATCGTGTAAAGTTATTGGAACTGTTACTAAAAATAAAGGTGTAGTTAATCTCGGAGATTCAATCATTGAATCACCAAAAGGTGATGAGATAATAACAGCTTTACGAAACTTGGAAGAGAAAAAAAATGCCTACGACAACTAATTTACATCAAAATTATGATGAATGGGGGGCCGAAGCCATAATTGTAAAAGGTATGTGGTTCGGACTAGAGATCATAAAAAAAATTAGAGTAAGCAAAGGATATAGACTAAAACAGATAGATGAATCTTTAAGGCAAAGTAGGACAATTGCAGAAACTAGATTATTAGTTGCTTCCAAAAAAGCTGGGATTAAAACACCTCATGTTTTTGAGGTGGATCTAGAAAATCATGTTATTGTAATGGAAAATATTAAAGGAGAAAAAGTGAAAGAAGTTCTCTATAAGGAGATATTTCTGGATGAAAAACTTAATTTAGTTTATACAATAGGAGAGTTGGTTGGAAAACTTCACAATAATGATATAATTCATGGAGATTTAACAACGAGCAATATTCTCTTCTATGAAGATACTCTTTATTTTATTGATTTCGGGCTTGGTAAATTTTCAAAAACAATTGAAGATAAAGCAGTAGACGTGTTATTAATGAAAAAATGTTTTACAAGTACACATTCTGAATATTCCAAAGAATTCTTCTTTGCATTTCAAAAAGGATACAAGAAAATTGCATCTAATTCAACTAGTATCCTTAAACGAGCTCTTAAAGCTGAAGCTAGGGGAAGATATCTGAAAGAAAGTGATATTAGTTGTGATTATCTTCTCTCTTAATAATTGGATTTTGGGATACCGCTTTTGCTGTTTTCCAAGCTTCTTCAACATACTTTTCTTGGGTAGCCCAATTACCTTCTATTTTTCCTTCTTTCGTTAGTAAACCTAATTTTTTACGTATTTTATTAGGTACTCTTCCATATGTTTCATTTTCGAAATCCGTACCTGGTAAAGGCATGAAAACATGTGCTCGTATAATGGCATTCTCTTTTACTAAATATTCAATAAGATTTATAGACTCAATCTCGTCTTGTTCAGATGCTCCAGGAAGTCCAAAAATGAAATCCACAATTGGCTGGAATCCTTCAGAAATTAAAATGTTAACTGCCTTTATTCCTTCTTCTACTGAATGACCTCGCTTTATTTTTTGTAGAACTTTTTCACTTCCTGACTGAAGACCAATAGAAATTCTTCTGTTTGTTATAAGGTTTTTAACAGCAGAAACTAAGTCTTCTGTGACTGTCTCAGGTCTAACTTCTCCTGGGAAAGTTCCAAAATAAACACTTCTTATACCTTCCAATGATGAAATTGATGATAATAGCCGTAAGATTGCTTCTTTGTTGACAGAACGTGGACTTTTAGACATATATCCAAATGAATTTGGGGTTATAAAGCGAATATCATTCAATTTTCTGGAAATCATCCATTTTACAGTATTTACAACAACATTTGGAGATCTATGACGTACATTGTGATGATATAATTTTGGTACTTGACAGAATTTACAACCAAATGAACATCCACGAGTAATTTCAAGTGGAGGGTACAATCCTCTTTTCAGAGAAACCAAAGGATATTCATTCAAATCAATCAATGGAGGGTTGGGATTTTTTACTGTCTCTCTATTATCATCTAAATATGCAACACCTGGAGTTGCTTTTAAATCTCTTTTTTCTAAGAATCTATTAAGAAAGTCTGACAATGAATATTCTGCTTCACCAATAAAAGCATAATCGAACCCCATTTTGAGGGTGTTTAAAGGATCCCCAGATGGATGACTCCCACCAGCAATGAAGGTAATTTTTCTAATTTCTGAGTAAGAAAGTTTATCATAAAATTGCTTCATTTGATTATAAATTTCTGTTAACTGAGCTGACCTGAAAGATATAGCTACAACAATTTCATCATATTTATTTAGATGGTTTTTTAGAATTTGCGAATTCAAACTTTCAAATGTTTTTAAATCTAAATTCCTCAACCTTTCATCTCTATCAATGGTTGCGATTAATGGGGTTAAGCTGTAGAAATTTTTCTTTTGTAAATCAATTAAAATTGCTTTAGGATTGCTTGTCAAGCGGATTCTCTCCAGCTGACTTCTACATCCTCCGGTCTAAAATGCTGATCTATAAGAGTATCTTCAATTTTTGTTCTTATTCCAGATTGAAACATTAAAATTCCTAACCAAGCTATCATCACACCATTATCTATAGCTAAATCTGCATTTAAACCCTTGAAACGTGCACCATGTGAAGAAGCCATATGTTCTAGCATATCTTTCAAGCGATTATTAGAAGCTACACCACCTGTAACCATAACTTCATTCTTCTTTGTGTGAGCTAAAACTCTTTCTGTAACTTCAACTAGCATCGCAAATACAGTTTCTTGCAAACTAAATGATAGATCTTGTATAGTGTGAGAACCATTTTGTAGAAGTTTAGATACGTGAGTTAGAATTCCTGAAAATGAGACATCCATACCTTTTATCACATAAGGGATGGAAATATACTTTTTTCCTTTCAAGGCTTCCAATTCAACAACTCTTCCCATTGGATGTTTTGCGTCGCTCAAACCAGCATTTCTTCCAAAAACATCTAAACAGTTTCCTATAGGAATATCTAAGGTTTCCCCAAAAACTCTATATCTCCCGTTAGAATATGCAATAATTTGTGTATTACCTCCAGAAACATAAAGAACGACTGGATCTTCCAAATTTCCAACATATCTACCTATTTCCACATGAGCAATAGGATGATTAACAGCTATCAAAGGTTTATTTATCGCTAAAGATAAAGTTCGAGCCGCAACGGCCCCAACCCGGAGACATGGTCCTAAACCTGGTCCTTTTGTAAAAGATACTAAATCTATCATTTCTGAGGCTATTTTTGCTTCTTTCAGAGCTCTCCCAATTGCATCAGCAATATTAATGGAATGAAACTCAGCTGCTTCTCTTGGATGGATTCCGCTCCCATGAGGAGGTTTGTATGTTTCTTTTACATTAGCGAGAATGTCTCCTTTATTAGTTATTATTCCTATACCTAATTTGTCTGCTGAGCTCTCTATTCCTATTGATATCATTGTTTGATTCAGAAACGTTACACAGTTTAAAAATCTATTTTAACAGAATAGTAAGGAGATAAGTTTTTGTAATCCTTGTTAGTAATTTCAAGTAGAATGCCGGAAATATTACAACCAGTCTATTTGTGGGATAAGCAAGAAAAAGCTCTAGAGAAAAAAAATTATGTTTTAGGAAATTTATTAGTTGTAGCTACTTCTTTCTTTTATTTTGTCTTTTTTTCCATTGCAGTTTCAGGGAGTATGTATCCTCTTTTAAAACAAGCTGAAACTGATTTTGCAGATAAATTTAGTACAGTTGTAATTTTTCTAAGAATTTTCACTAGTAGGTACTGGGCAACATTCTTACTGTTTATTCCCCTTATCTTACTAACAACATTCCTCTCTTTTCTTATAACTAAAACATATTGGGGTGACTTCTGTAGGAATATAAAATATTTGAAGTTGGATTTAGCTCCTCTACCAACTAAAACAAAGATAAAGATTCTAGTCAAAGACTTCAGTAAAATTGTTTCGGTTTCACTTATAGTTTTTACTTTAACTGAAATAATTGTTTTTGCTGTAAGTTCTATCATTCTCACGTTCCTCTTACCCATTGTTGTGAATGACCTCAAACTAGCCTTAACACCAGGTTTTACAATTTTTCTAATTTCGCATATTATTCTCTACCCATTATTCACCTGGTTATATCAAAGGTTAATTTCCAAGCGTTTAGTAAGTTCAACATCAATTGATCTTCGAGAATTTATGGACGAAGAAGGAGATATAGACCTAAGGAAGTGGAGAGACAAAACTTGGGGGAAAAAGGCCTACTCTTATGATTGGGATAGTGAAGAATTCTATCCGACTGTATGCCCTTCATGTGCTTCCGTTATATCGAGTAATTTCACTGAATGCCCCATATGTCAAGCAGATTTGAAAGAGGAAATTGAAAAAATTATAGAAGAAATAAAAGATCAAGAGGATATTGAGACTGATACTAAAGAAAATTCTCAAGGAAAAGAGAAAATTAATGAAAAATCTAACGATAATACAAAAAAGTAACGATATTTTATTTTTACACAACAGCAAAAAATATACTACCCGCAATGATACCAAGTACTAGAATTAATAATAACCCTGAAATTACTGCATTTCGAATTCTGGATTTCCTTAGACATAAAGGACATAAAGTAAGTTTTTCTTTTTCATTTTTTTGAGCAGCAAACATTGAGGAAAGAGCGTTGGTTTTCCAGTAAGACATTGAACATTTATAGCACAGAATTTTCCCACAGTTTTCACATTCTTTAAAAGCTTCTGTTTCTGGGTGGTAATAGCAATATTTTGGCATGGTAATCTCTCAATATAGTGCCTCAGTCAAAAGTCGATCATCATCATTCAGCTCGTTGCAATAACATCACAGGCTATTTATTATTTTTGAGTGAGTTTTAAAAAATTTCTATTTCGTTGAAACTATTGAAATTATTTTATCAACAATAAGTTTTCGAACTTGCTGAATAGGTTTTTGGCTACTTTCCAGTTCCACTATAGGGAGTTTTCGTATTTTAGTTTCATTAACAATGTGATCATGTACTTTTCTAATTTCTTCAAAATGTTTAATTAAATCCTCTTTTTCTTGAGTGTATTGTGAGTTCAAATTTTCAAGATGTTGTGCGGAATCAGAGAGAGCGAGAGTTATAAAAATTACATTTGTTTTTTTTCGAATTATTTCATCAAAAAACGCTGGCAGTAAATGTTCTCCTTCGACTACTATAGAAACACTTTCAATTTCTGCTCTCGATAAAACAGCATCAACACCCATGTTAACAAATTTTGCATGGTTTTCAAAGCCTATTATCACTTCATCAAATCTGCTACTATAAATGGGTCTAAGTTTTTTATATGCGTTATATGTAGATGCATGAAGTTCAGGAGTAACTTCTGCTGAAAGAATCTTACGAAGAACATCTCTTACAACATCAGTTTCTATAATGTGTTGAATCCCTAGGTCTGATGCAATTTGTCTAGATAATGTGCTTTTACCTACTCCTTTAGCTCCTGTTATTAGAATCCATAGTGGGATACCTGAATCATACCAATTTTCTATAAGAATATACTTTTCTGCAATATTCTCATTATACTTTTTTTTTAGATGATTATATACAAACTTATCGAAGTAGCTTTTTGACAACTGTTTTTTCTCTAATCTAAGT
This sequence comes from Candidatus Heimdallarchaeota archaeon, assembly GCA_019057815.1. GTDB lineage: Archaea > Asgardarchaeota > Heimdallarchaeia > Heimdallarchaeales > Heimdallarchaeaceae > 18H4-34. The sequence goes on along the minus strand of JAHLWR010000018.1, from coordinate 46,547 downwards.
AGATCTGTGTAAATTTGATTCGAAAATTGATAACCTTCAGATATGGAAAAACCAATTAATTCCAACTTTTTCGCAAGAAAACTCCTTGAAAATAAGCGGTTAATAGTTCCTTTTATGAAAATTGTAGGCTCAACTACCATTTATCTATCATCTCAAAGTTCAACGAGAATACTATTTTTATTATACAATAAAATCGTGTGAATTCTTCTATTTAAAGCCTATGAATTATTATTCTCAATTCAAGAATCAAAGAAATCAAGTATTTTTTTCTGTTTATACAATTGTAATCCTATACTATCAAGGTTTTTTTGAATGTAACCTGGTGTTGAGCAAAAAAGATGAACATTTCTTTTCCAGATTGTTTTTAATTCTTCATCTCCTTCAAAAACATTAGTTTTTCTCCAGTTTTTTCGCCTATTATGATATATACCATAGTCATTCGAAAAAACCAAATATCCAACAAAGATATTTTTATCTAAAAGATTTGTCAGTTTTTTTCTTTTCTTTTCTCTAAGGATAAGAGATTTTAAGTACTCTAATAATTGTCCTTCGAACTTTGTTTCCTCGCTCGCAGATATCTTATTATAGTTTTTTATTTCAAAAATTAAATAGTAAATCACATCGTTGATAACTCGTTTTGCAAGTATATCAACCCTTTTTTTACCAATTTTTCTCTCCTCCCAGATTGAAAAATTATTTGCGGATAGATATTTAGCTATCTTTTCCTGTGCTAATTGCCAATCAAGTTTTTCTTTTTTCTCGGTATCATGCATTTAGGTTCACTATGTATGTTTAAACTGAATTTTCCCATTCTTCAAATTTTGCAGCTGATTTGTAATCTTTGTTTTGGATAGCTATTTTTTTTGCTTTGTTATAACTTTCTCTAGCTTCTGATTTTAGTCTTAGTTCTTCGTATAGAATACCTAAATTAGCCCATGAAATCGCTTTCTTTGGTTCGATATCAGTTGCTTTCTGGTAACACTCTATAGCTTCATCATAGCGTTTTTGCTCCTTTAATACATTGCCTAGATTATTTAATGTAGCATGGTCATTAGGATTTAAATTCAATACTCTTTGATATATCTCCTCAGCTTTCTTATACAATCTTAATTCTTGATAGGCTAAAGCTAAATTGAATAAGATCTTAGGGTCATCATCTGTTACAGATATTACTTTTCTAAAAGCCTCGCTTGCTCCTAAGTAATCTTTAGCTTTCATTAAAAGATCACCTATCTTATTCCACAGTGTTGATTCGTCCCAAGGTAGTGATGAAGAGACTAATTTAAGCACTCTGACTAATCTTTTGTCATCATGTAAAACTGATAATATCGAAGTTATTTTCTTCAAATATTTCTGAATAGACTTACCAGAGAGTAGAAGTTCTTCGTATGTGCTTATTGCATCATCAACCATTCCCATTCTTTCATAAACTAATCCTAAGTTTTCTAACAATCGGATATCATCTGGAAATTTTTGAACTCCAGCTTGTAATATTTCAAATGCTGTTTCAAATCTTTTTCTTTCAATAACGCCTTCAACAAATTTTACAATAGATTCAGCAGATGGCATCAATTGCAATTGTTCAATGAAATAATCATAATCACCCTGAGATTCGATTGTGGAAATCATCCTTCCTGCTAATTTCCATCCTGTAGAATACTCGTGATCAAGCGTTAATGAGGATTTTAAGGCTTTTATTGCTTGATCATTTTTATGCTGAGCAAAAGAACATTCTGCTAGACCATTCCAATACTCCGGTATATTATTTTTTAATTGAATAGCTTTTTTGAAGTTTTCTTCAGCTATTATGTAGTGCTTGCCTTCAAAAGCTGCTTTCCCGGTAAAATAGTGAAGAATATGGCTTTCAGGGTAGCTAGCAGTTGCACTTGATAATAATATTAGGGCTTCATTTGGATTCCCGTTAGATAATGCTTCTTGTCCTTCTACAAATTCTTTTATTGAGTAGAGTTCCCTCAATTCTTGTTCGTATTGTTGTTGCATTTCTGTAGATTCTTGAATTCTATTGCTTAAAGAACGAAGAGACGAATGTAAAGGGTAGGCTGATGAGATATTAAGAACACGATAAGCATCTGATTCAGGATGTAACTTTTCCTTTGATGATTGTTCCAAAAACTCGGGGGGAAGATAAATATAACATTCCATTGATTTAACGTGATCCCCTTGATGTAAGTATATTGTCATCAGATTTGCCCAAATAAAATAGTTTTCTGGTTTACTTTTTAGCAAGTTTTGATATATTTTCACTGCTAAATCATATTCGCGGATTTCTGTAAGTAGATTAGCAACAATTAGTATTTCATCTGATTTGTCATAAGGAAGGCTGGTTAAGTTGTCTTTTATTGCTTTTTTGAGATCACTAAAATGTTGAATAAAACTACTAAGAAAATTTTCGTCTTTCCAGATAAACAGGAGTGAATTTATCTCTCCTGGAAGGTAACACGCATAAATTTTAGTTGTAGCTTGAATTATCTCAGATGATATAGTTTCCACTAATAACGTGGTATCATTCATGACCTCATCTGTTTGCTTCATTTCTTTATGCAACATAAGCAACCTCTAGGTTACTATTGAATTCCAGTGGAACCCCCTTGAATCCAAATGATATTTTTTAGATTCTAATATGATTCTCTATAGTTATTTCTGGTTCGAAATAAATAATGACATTTGTTGTATTTAAAGCTTGCTAACTGATGAATTTGTGAAGTTAGGATTTCTTAGTTTTTTTTATCTTATTTAAATTGATAACCACTTTGTAACGTGAATTCGGTAAAATTTTTCAACAGATTAGGTTTTGTGCAAAACCTTTTAATCACAATAAATAAAAAAGGCAACAACGCCTATGTTTGATTCTAATCGAAAAATTGCGTATCTTGAAACTGAAGGTTATGAATTCTGCCCTGATTGTGGTAAACTCTTGGAATTTACTAGATTACAAGTTAAGTGCCCAAAATGCGGTTTCATCAAGAAGAGCAGTGATGTTTCAAAGAAGAGTAATCCTAGCATAGAAAAAACCAATGAATTTTATAGAGTCAAAGATGGTGAAATAAAGAAGACTCAATCTTCAACAAACAGCAAATCATGGGAATATTACTTTCCATATATCAAAATCAGACCTCTTCAAAGGCAAATTATAGATATAATCTCAAAATGCTACGAAAAAAAAGCTCATTCGATTGTTCAAGCTGCAAATGGTGTAGGGAAAACAATTGCTATATTATCACCCCTTCTACAATATAGCATAAACGAAAACAAAACCATAGTTTATTGTTGTAGAACTCATCAACAACTTTCTAGAGTTATTTCTGAATTGAAAATGGTAAAGCAATTAGCTCCTGTAACAGGAATCGCACTTCGAGGAAGAAGAGAGTTATGTTTACATCCTATCATACAAAAATATTCAACAGATTCAACAAATGCTGCTGAAATATGCCGTTATTTAAAGAAAGATGGTAAATGCATTTATTTTGCCAATCTTGCAAAAAAAGACAAATTAAAAAAATTAGCGGAAATTACGGAGAATCAAGTTTTTGATAGCAAGGATTTGATGGAACTTTCTGAAACACTAGAGGTTTGTCCCTTTGAAGTATCTAAAAACCTTGTAAAAGAGGTCAATGTTGTCACAGCTAGTTATCAATATCTTTTCAATCCCCACATTAGAACAACGTTTCTCAATAGTCTAGAAAAAGATTTATCTGATATCATAGTTGTGATAGATGAAGCGCACAACTTACCTTCTACTGCTATAGATGCTAGTAGCTCATCTCTTTCTAATTTTACACTGGATCGTGCGATGGACGAAGCTCTGAAATTCAAACAAGGAGCAGAATATGATATCATGGAGGCCATTTCCTCTGTTCTCAAAGATAGTTCCAAAGAACTCGACCCAGAAGTTGAAGTAAGAATTGATCCAAATGACTTCTTAAGGAAAGTAGAAAAACGCTCAACAATGGAAATCAACTCAAATGTTGTTAATGCTATTGGAAAATTGGGAGAGCAAATTAAAAATGATCAGACGAAAAGAAACAAAGCTCCAATTGCTTTTTCTTCTGCAGTTGCAAGGCATCTAGAACATCTCTTAGAATCAAAGGATAGACATGATTATGCTCATTTTATTTCTATGTACCAATCAAAAAGAGGAGATTCACAACCTACACTCCTCTCATTATCTTTGGATCCACGAACAGTAACAGAAGAAATCTTCTCCAAAGTTTATTGTTCAGTATCTCTCTCTGGGACTTTAGATCCTATTGAATCTTATATTTCGTTAATAGGACTGCAAGATAGAGAAATACTTGAGATTTCTTTACCCTCTCCTTATGATAAAGAAAATGTTTTTACTATTGTTATTGATAAAGTTTCTACAAAATTAGCTGATAGAAATAAGGTTACTTTTTCAATAATGGTTAAGGTGATTGAAGATGCTATTAAAGCAACACCAAAAAATGTTGGAATCTTTTGTGCAAGTTATTCAATAATGAATAGTCTTATAGATGCTGGATTAGAAAAAGTGGTTTCAAAGCCCCTTTACATCGCTTTGAAGGGTATGTCATCAAAAGAAAGTGATGAGTTAATTCTAAAATACAAGAACGAAGCAAGAAAAACAGGTGGAGTATTACTTTCGGTGTTAGGTGGTAGAGCATCAGAAGGAAGTGATTACCCTTCTGAACAAATGCATACAGTAATAATTGTTGGTATTCCTTATGCAAAACCTTGTCCTACTGTAGATGCTTCGATTGATTATCTTGAAAGTAAATTTCCGACGAAAGGACGTGAATTTGGTTATAATATTCCTGCATTAACGAGAGCTTCACAAGCTGCTGGGAGACCAATAAGAAGTTTGGAAGATTATGCGGTTGTGATTTTACTAGATTATCGCTTTGCGAGATATTATTATAAAAAACACATTCCACTGTGGTTGACTCAAAATCTTAAGGTTGTTCAACCTAAAAATGATGCAGTATACAAGAATGTAAAGAAGTTTTTTGATTATCATCATCATTAAATTTTATATTTAGAAACAATTTTATTCTCTTAATAAAAAATAAGGTGATGAAAGCAACTTTTATCCTTCCATTAGATGAAAATATTGTTAAGATTTTGGAAAAAATAGCTGAGAATTACAAGACTGATGTTAAGAAAGAAGATATGAAAGATGGTTATTTTATTTTAGCAAAACCTAAACTACAAATCGCTTCTGCTGTTGAAACTAGCAATCATATTATTCATGTTTGGGGTGCATCGGAAGAAGACATTAATTACCTAACAACAATGTTTGGCAACCCCACACGAACATCTTCTGAAAAACTATCTACATTAGAATTTGCTCAGGAACTTTTGATTCTACCAAATATAGATAATTTATCTAAAAGCGAAATCTTAGAATTTATGCAACTGAGTGAACAAGATTATGATCAATACAAAAAACTGTTAAGACTATCTGTGATGAGACAATCCCCCCACTATGCAGTGGAACAAGTATATAAACTTCTTGAAAAAAAACAGTAATAGATATTGTAACTCTTCTAGTCACCTTCTTCTGAAATCTGTTCATCCGGCAGATATTTAATATTAATTCTCCTATTATAGTATATGAAATATAACAGTAAAATATTTATTCTTACTTTTTTATTGATTATACCACTTTTAGCTAACAATATTGCTAGTTCTACGGCCTATACAAGTGTACATCCTGATGAACAAGTAGTCGATGAGATCACAACAGATACTTTTACCGGTGTCACAAAAATAACTATGTTTAGCGGTCCTGATTCAGCTTATGATGTTGTGTATAACTCAGTATTAAATGCTAAAACCTCATTCTATCTTGAAGTATATACTTTATCCAGTGAAGCATTAGTTGATGCATTAATAGCTGCTAAAGGTAGAGGTGTCGATGTGATTGTTCTGTTATCTCATGATAGAGTTAGCGGATATGAAGATGATTATACTGAAGAATCTGCTTATAGATTAAGTATGGCAGGTATAGATGTTTTATGGACAAGTTCAACTTTCAGATTTACTCATGCAAAATTCTGGATTGTTGATAGCCAGACTGCTTTTGTCTATTCAGGTAATTGGGCACCGTCTAGTATTCCAGTATCACCAGAGGCAAGAACAAATAGAGAGATGGGATTAGCTTTTAATGATACCTTAATTGCTACATATTATGAAAATGTTTTTATTGATGATATGTTGATATCTACCCCTTATACTGGATTACCACATATAGGGTATCTTCAAGCCGAAGATAGTGGAACATATACCCATCCATTTACACAAACTACTATTACAGAATATGCTGAAGTTACTCCGATATTCTCTCCAGATAATAGTTATGAACTTGTTTCGGAGCTTATTCAATCTGCTCAGAGTACAATAGATGTTGAACTACAATATATTAAATTTGACTGTGACGCTTTAAACGACTTAATTGATGCTGCTTTAAGAGGTGTTTCTGTAAGAGTTTTAATCCCTAAACCTGGAGTGTCCAATGAAAATGTCACTGAAGTATTAATCAACGCTGGAGCTTCTGTTAGGTTTTTCAAGGGATTGGGGCATAATCACAACAAATACATTTCAATTGATGGTGAAACAGTACAGATTTCAAGTATAAACTGGTCCAACAATTCTTTTGTGAATAACAGAGAGGCAGGAGCTATCGTTAAAAACCCAAATGTAGCAAACTACTTCAAAGAAATTTTTGATTTTGATTGGGATCAAAGCGAAGTACCTTCAGGTTATCTATCTCCAATAGCAATAATATCTCCTAAAAGTGGAGCTATAATTTCAGGCACCCATACTTTTCAAATCTCCTTTAATACGCTAGACTTTGCATCAGGTGAATTATACTTTGACGAATCATTAGTAACTTCATGGAGCAACCCAACAGGTTCAGTAACATATGATTTTACTACTACATCTATTTCTGATGGAATTCATACAATAAAAGTAACAGGAGATGTTGATGGTAGTGATATAATAACATACCAATCTGTAAACGTCATCAATACTGATGATTGGAAATTATTGATAACTGAAGTTAGATTTGATGCTGTTTCTGAACCAAGTGGAGAGTACTTCGAATTGTATAATTATTTCGATTTTACCCTTTCTATCGATAGCTGGCAATTTACAGATAAAGAAGATGATTATATTTTACCTACTGATGCAATAATTAAGGCAGACGAAGTTCTCCTTTTTGTAAGAGATGAAGCTGTATTTACAAGTGAAATGGTTGATTTGGATGTAGATTATGATCTTCCAGACTTTATCTACACAAAAATCATACTTGCTAACGCTGGTGATGAGTTAATCCTTTATGATCCAGATGAGATAATTAGAGACGCTGTAGTTTGGGGTTCAGGAAGTGTATCAGGTGTAGTGGCATGGTCTGGAACATCTGGTCCATCTAGCTCTCTTCAAAGGGATCCAGCTCAAACCGATACTGACAACTGTAATAATGATTTCAGATTATTGACCCCCTCTCCTGGAGTTTTATTCACTGAATCAACAGATGATTTTATAGAATTTAGTAGCCCCATAATTATAATATCAGCTATTGTAGTATCTGGCTTAGCAAGTATAATAGTTAGGAAAAGAAGGAAATAAACTTCCTTCAATAATTCCTTCTAATTTTTTACCTTTAAATATTAAAATCAATCTTAATTTATAGCTATGATATTGGAGAATAATCCTATTCCTATTGTTACTGAGAAAGAGCTCAATTTTAATTCTATAATTCTTTATATGGATTTAGATGCGTTTTTTGCTTCAGTCGAAATAAGAGAACAACCTAAGTTAAAGGGATTACCGATAATAATAGGTGGAGATCCAATAACAAAGAGAGGTGTAGTTTCAACTTGTTCTTATGAAGCTAGAAAATTTGGAATCCATTCAGGTATGCCCATATCACAAGCTGTAAAGCTTTGTCCAGAAGTTAGAATTGTTAAATCCACACATGGACTTTATAGTAAGGTTTCAAAAAATATTATGAAGATAATTGGTTATTATTCTCCAAAAATAAAGGTTTCCGGTGTGGATGAAACATATTTAGATCTTTTTGATATAGTATCTGACTATGAAGAAGCTGAAAAATTAGCTTACGAACTTAAAGATGATATTTATGCTTCAGAAAAAATAACCTGCTCAATAGGTCTAGCCCCTAACAAAATATTAGCTAAAATAGCTTCTGGTGTGGATAAACCGGATGGATTGAAGATTGTGAAACCTTTTGAAATTGTTGATTTTTTAGCCCCTCTTAAGATATCTATTATCCCTGGGGTAGGGAAAAAATCAGAGTTTTTTTTTAATAAAGAAGGCGTTTACACTTGTGGAGATATGAGGAGTTTATCTTTGTCTAAAGTTGTTCATAATTGGGGAAAAAGTGGGTTAAGGCTTTGGAAATTAGTTAATGGTTATAATACAGAAGAAATGAGTGATGATAAATTCTCTCGAAGAGATTGTAAATCAATTAGTGATGAAAGAACATTTTTCAACCCACTAACAAAGTGGAAAGATGTTTGGTATTATCTAAATGATTCTATTAAAACCATTGTTTCTTCAGCTCAAAAAAAGAATATGCAATATCGTACTATTACATTAAAAATTAGGTTCAGAAGTTTCAAAACAGATACTCGAAGTCATACAATTCCATGTTACTGTAATGATGAAAGAAGTGTAAGTTATGCAATCAAAAAATTACTTCTCGAGTATAAAGACGTAAAACCTTCAGATATACGTCTAATAGGAGTAAAAATCTCCAATATTAGAAAAATTACTTGTGAACAAAGAACTTTAGAGAAATTTTTTAATAAGTAGTCTTGAGTGTTGATATGATTAGAAATAAGGAACGATAATATGTCTATCGAGCTCCCTGACTGGTATGTTCTCAAAGAACCCGGTGAGATTACTGTAGATGTTAAAAATTGGATAGAGTATGCAGATACTAGAATTGATCGTTTTATAAAGGGTGATCCTTGGATAATCAACCGTCCCACTAGTTTTTCTGATGAGGAGTGGGAGATAGTTAAAGTACAAGAGATTGGGGGTCACTTTCTACTTCGTCTTTCAGCTTCGACAAATCAACGTATTTCAGGATGGCTTGTAGAAGTAGAGGGTGATTTATTCGAATTTCGTTTTATGTCAAGTGTAAATTTCGATGAGAAAATAAATGTTCTGAAAGACCTCTATGGAGAAGAAAATGTAAAGACAATACAAGAGCTTAACGATTTCTATCAAATAAATCTCTATAGACAGTTTAATCTTGCAGATGTACCTAGTAGAAGAGCAAGAAGATACTCTGGCACAGCAAAAAGAGATTTGTACAAAAGAGTAGCCATACGATTCAATAAAATACCCTCTGTTATATCTGCTAAGAAGGCTCTTCTTTACAAAGGGTGGGCAGTTGTTAGGATATCTGAAATAAGGTTAACTGTCAAAAGAGAATTTGAAAAACAGATTTCTGATGTAATTAAAAAATCAGCTGTTTTTGTGGATGAAGATTCTAATTTAGCAGATACAATTAAACCTGTAACTCAAAAAATTACAGAATTAGCGAAATCCAAACGCATGGGTGGTTCCTTATCTGATTTCGGTTTTACTGGAAGTAAAGAAGTTTATACTCAAGTTGACTGTTATCCTCCTTGCATTCTCGACCTTGTAACAATTCTTCGTGATAAGGGGCACTTAGCCCATATAGAAAATTGGCAATTAGGGACATTTCTTAAAGAAGTTGGTATGCCAATAGATGAACAGCTGAAATTTTGGTATCAAACATCAGTAGATAATGTTGGTCTAACTTTTGATGAATTTGTTAATCGCATTGGATACCAAATAAGGCATATATACGGTCAAACAGGAGGAGGGATAGACTACAGATCTCCTAAATGTAAAACTTGTATAGATGGTTATTATTGCTATTTTGCTCATAAAAAACTAGAAGATATTTCTGAAGATATTAAAATTAGATTCAAAGACAAAAAGGAAGAAATGATAGATTCTTCCATTGATGATATTTCTAAGATAATAGTGAATAATCGTTTTCAATCTGCATGTGCAAGATATTTTCAGCTTCATACTGGTTGGACCATAAAAAGTGGAAGAATTAATCATATGGTTCAGTACAGCACTCTGGCGTATAAACGATTTCATGTAACAAAAGATAAAGAAAAACAATCTGGTGAAAAAAATGAATGATGAATTAACACCAGAAATAATTTCAGAGTTCTATAGAACAAAATTCCCTTTAGATAAATTCATGGCGTTTATAGGATTATCTGATTTTAAAAATAGAGAATTCGGTTTTGTTGTTGGAGAGGATAGATTCATAAGAAATATTTCTTTTGAAAACACTAAAGAATTAAGGGAATTTATGGCTACAAAGTCTGTAAAACACGCTTATGTAGGTGCTGTATATGAGCAATCGCCTTCAAGGTATTCTCCAATACAGAAAATAAAGTGGAAATTTCGAGAATTCATTTATGATATTGATATAAATGATTTTGATCTTGTTAGAACTTGTGGTTGTCAAGGTTACGCATATTGTACTGATTGTTGGTCTCTTGTCCAAGATACAGTGCTATTTATAGATGAAACAATGAGACAAGATTTTGGATTTACAGATATAACTTGGTTATTTTCAGGAAGAAGAGGGGTACATGGTTGGATTAAAGATAAAATCGCAAATAATTTTGATCAAGCTCAACGAGTTGCAATTTTAAATTATTTAACGATGGTTCATGACCAAAAAAGAACTCAAACAATCGAAGAAATTCCTAACGAGGCAAAACCACTGAGGGATCGTATTTATACTATAATTGCGAAATCCTATTTGCTTAATTCTTCAGAAGAAAATCTTGTTGAAATAGGTATAGCTAAGAAAAAGGCAAAAGATATTATTCAGAGAGTGAAAACGAGCTCAGAATTCGATGCTCAGACATATAATTTAATTATACCTAGCAATCAAACAGTTAGAAATAAATTGTCACACGAAATTATCCTAAAAAGATATCCTCGAATAGATCGTAAAGTTACAATGGATACTCGAAGAGTCAGCCGCATGCCGTATTCCATTCATGGAAACACAGGACAACTTGCGGTTGTAATTAAGGATATTAAGACATTTTATCCAGATTCAGCACCAAATGTGTGGGATGCATTAAAGTAAATAGACTGTAAAACTAACTCTGGGGATGTAATAAATAAAAACCAGCGTTTAAGTAGTAAGTCCATCAAAACATTTATCAGTTTTTTATAGTATCTACTTATATGGAAAAAAGTTATTCACAGAAAGGAGTTGTTCTAACAGTTTTCATAGAACAAGAAATTACAGTAGCAGAGTTACTAAAGAAAAATGATTTACCAGAAAAAGGTCTGATTGTTGTAATTAACGGAACAATAGCTCCTTCTTTGGAAACTATAATAAAACCAGAGGATAAAATATTAATCTTACCAGCGGTTACTGGTGGTTTTCTGTAAAACCATGAAAGATAACAAGTTAAACAACTTTTTATATTTTAGTCAATTTTTGCTTTCAGAGATACAATGTCGCTAACGAAAGAAGAACTGAAGAAGCGATTTCAACGAGAAAATTATGAAGTTGAATTATTCAACGAAAAAGGCTTCATTAGAAAGCAGTGTCCTACATGTAATCATCACTTCTGGACATTAAATATTGATCAAGAAACCTGCGGAGATACAATATGTTCTGGTGGGTATAAATTTCTAGATAAGAAGGGTAAAAACCTAAATTTTGATCAAACTATTAGGAGTCTTACAGATTTCTTCGTTAAACATGGGCATTCACTAGTTAAAGATTATCCTGTTGTTTCCCGTTGGCGAGCAGATATGGATTTTACAATAGCCTCTATAGCTGCATTTCAACCTTGGGTTTTGGACGGTGTTATTGATCCACCCGCAAATCCATTAGTAATACCACAATATTGTATCAGAACAGGTGGAGAATTTTCAGATATCGACAACATTGGAAAAACAGCAAGACACCTAACAAGTTTTGTAATGTTTGGGCAGCACTCATTTAATTCTGCTCGTCTAACAGGTGGATATTGGATGGATAAGTGCATTGATTTAAATTTCTTATATCTTACTGAAGAATTAGGACTCAAACCAGAAGATATTTCGTATTCTGAGGGCATATGGGTAGGAGGAGGTAACTTTGGACCTAATCTTGAAGCTATGGCTTATGGTACTGAATTAGTAAATAATGTTTTCATCTCATATGGATTTGAAAATAGCGTCGTAAAAAAACTCGATATGCAAGTAATTGATGTTGGTTGGGGTTTGGATCGTGTTTCATGGTTTACTCAAGGAACACCCACTATTTATGAAGCAATATTTCCAGAAGTTATAACATATCTGCAAAAAGAAAGTGGTTACAAAGCAGATCATGAACTTCTGATTAAGTATAGTAAACTTGCTGGATTACTAGCTGTTGAAGAAGTCAAAAATCTGAAAGAAGCCAGAGTAAATATGGCAAAGAAGCTTGGAATGAGTTATGAGGAAATGATTACTATACTAGGTCCTCAAGAAGCTATGTACGCTATAGGTGATCATGCGCGCACTTTATCCCTTACAATTGCTGATGGAGCTATCCCTTCCAATGTAGGAGGAGGATACAATTTAAGAGTGTTATTACGAAGGATTCTAGCTTTAAAAGAACTTTTTAAGTTAGAATTTTCAATACCTAAAATATTTGAAATTCAAACAAAACTTCTTTCTGTATCGTATCCTAGAGTAGGGGAACATTTGGATGAGATATTAAAAATAGTAGATTTAGAAGCAAAAAGATATGAAGATACTAAGAAATCAGGACGAAGATTGGTAAACCAATTATTAAGCAAGAAAGCACAATTTAATTTTGATACACTTGCAGAATTGTACCAAACAAGAGGCATAAACCCATTAATGGTAAAAGAAATAGCAAGAGAATATGATGTTAATATTCATGTACCAGAAGACTTCTACACACGTATACAAGAGATTCAAGAATCTGAAAAAGCATCCCAAAAAGCTAAAAAAGTTAGTGATAAAGACCTTGAAGGAGACATTGATTATATAACTGAACCCTTGTATTATGAAGATGTATATGCTTCTGAATTTGAAGCTAAAATAGTTCATGTTGTAAAGGGAAAATATCTTATTCTCAATAAAACACTATTTTATCCTACAGGTGGAGGACAAATCCACGACACTGGTCTAATTCGTGCAAATGGAAAAGAGCATGAAGTTATTGATGTTTTCAAGAAAGGAGCTTCTATCATCCATGAACTAAAAGAGGAATGCAATCTTAAAGAAAATACAATAATTCAAGGGAAAATTAATGCGAACAGACGTATGGCAATAATGCGTCATCATACCGCAGTTCATGTAGTTAATAATGCTACTAAAACTGTATTGGGCTCACATATTTGGCAAGCAGGCGCAGATAAAACTGAAGAAAAAGCTAGATTAGATATAACACATTACCAATCTATCTCTTTCGATGATCTCCTTAAAATAGAATATCTAGCAAACCAAATAATTCTGGAGAATAGAAGTATCATAAAAGACGAATTAGACAGGGATGAGGCTGAACAAACCTATGGATTTTCAATATACCAAGGTGGAGTTGTTCCCGGGAAATCATTACGCCTTGTAATAATCAAAGATTGGGATATCGAAGCTTGTGGTGGAACCCATCTGGATAATACCAGTGACATTGGACTGATAAAATTAACAAGTAGCGAAAGAATCCAAGATGGTATTGTGCGACTGGAAATTTTAGCAGGAGAAGCTGCAATAAAATACGTTCAGCAACAAGAGAAACTACTGAAAAACAGCTCATTTATATTAAGTGTTGAGCCAAAAAAGCTTCCTCAAACAGTTAAAAGATTCTTTGAAGAGTGGAAACAACAAAAGAAAACTATTGAATCACTTAATAAACACATAGCAGAATTGCAGTTTTCAACAAATAAAGTAGACGTTGAGAAAATTAAAGATGTAGATGTAATTCTAAGAAACACCTCCGGTGGACAAAAAGAACTTATCTTTCAAGCAACAGAAGCAGTTAAAACTATTCCAAAAGGATTAAGTATTTTAGTAACTCATGACAAGAAAAAAGTGATAATTGTCGGTGCAAAAAGTAAAGGATTGAAAATTAGTTTATCAGATATAGTGAAAAAACTCTCTGCAATAGTTGGTGGCTCAAGTGGAGGAAACGGAGACATTGCTATCGGTGGGGGACCTAAAGTAGAGAAAGCAAAAGATATTCTTAAGGAAGCGAAAAGAATAATTGAAGAAACTTTATGATAGAAGTTATTTCAACCCTAAACCTCTTCTTCTTGATCAACGTCTATTTGGGATGAAAGAGTACGAATTTCGATAGGAACAGTTTCAGGAGCAACCATAAGAGTCTCTAAAGAGACCATTTTAATGGTAGCATTAATTTTAGATGAATATTGTTTCAAGGAGTTAAGAAATTCGATCTTCCGCTCTGGAACATTAGAAATTCTTTCAATATTTAGAAAGACTAAATTCCCACGAGAAACCTCATCAAATATCCTTTCTGCTTTAACAAAATCTTGAAGAGAGTAAAATTTTACACCAGGAATGTGTGTAGAATCTTCAGGAGTAAAAGAAACATCTTTCCTCTTCACTTTTTTCTTGATTCTTCTAATATCCAAACTAACACCTATTTAGGAGAAGTACACAGATACTTAAAATCAGATTAATACAGTAATAACATCGTCGTAATACAAAAATAACAATAAATTCTCTTAATTTCTTCTAAAAGTCAAGAATTCCCTGAAGTAAGAAAACACTTAAAATTTCCAGGGGTCACGAACATATACTGGTGCTGATGCTGCACCTCTTTTCACTACAACATTAGCAAGTTCAAGGGAATCAACAATTTCTCTGAAACGATTTCTTAGAGTTACTGGAGTTGTTTTTGCCGCTTTTGCAACTTGTTGTTGGGTTCTTCGTTCTCCTGTTCTTATTCCAGCTATATATATTGCCGCAGCTGCAATACTCATAGGATTCTTGCCAACATCTAATCTTTTTGATTTGCTCTCTTCTAGTATTTTAACAGCTTCATTTTGTGTTTGAGTTGTCAATTCAAGCTCATCACATAGTTTTGCTACTAGTATTGCTGGATTAACTGGTGTTGGTTTTATGTTTAGTTCTTGAACATATAATCTGAAACATCGAGCAATGACTTTTCTGTCTGCGTTAATTTGTTTTTCAATATCTTTGAGCATAATAGGATTACTATACTGACGAGCAGCAATATAGAGTGCAGCCGCAACCATTGATTCAATACTTCTTCCCCTGATTAAATCTGCTTTTAACGCTTTTCTATAGGTTGTAGCAGCTGCTTCTGCAATCTCTTCACATAGTTCTAATTGACTTGCTATCCTACGAAGTTCTCGTAAAGCTATGCGTAAATTGCGGATATGTGATCTTGAATCACGTCTATTTAGCCAGCGTAACCTACGCATTTTTGCGACAACAGTAGGATTGAGTTTGTTACCAAATATATCTCTACTACCACCACATATCTGCGATGATATGCCATAATCTGCTTTAAGCGCAGAAATAGGGGCTCCAACTCTGCTTCTACTAGCTCTCTCAGCTCCTGTAAATGCTCGCCATTCAGGTGACGAATCAATAATTCTTGATATTACTAAACCACAGTTTGAGCAGGTATACTCTCCCCTAACCTTATCTGTTACTATTTCTTCTGAACTGCAATTGAAACAAGTAAGCACTGTCATCTTCTTTTTCACTCACATAAAGTTACTACTCAAGTGGTTAATAAAACATTGTGCATTCTGGTATTTAAAGGTATCTTTTTACATTATTTTCAAAATTTACCAGCTATACGCTTTGTAATAAGAGAATTTAGTTTCTATATTTAGTTAATTATTATGTTTTATACTTAAGTTTGTTTTAAATGAACTAGGTGCTCAATTATTATAAAGGAAGCTGTTTTAAATTAGAAAAATTACTCTATCCTAATGACATTCTATATGTCAACCCATTATAATTTCTCTTGGTTTCTAGAGCCAATAACAGAGGATTTGCGAAATCTATGTGATCAAGTGTTGATGTGGTTTAAATCTAATCCTCAATTGTGTGGCACAGTTTCGATGAATTCTCTCTTTCTCTTTTCAAATTTATGGGATAAAGAACCCTTCATAAAAGATGTTTCAAAGCTATGTTTAACCAAGAATTTTGAATTATCTGACTCGTTTTATTCAAACTATGTACCTACTTTTTCTCCTAATGAACTTGAATATCTAAGTTATCAAATGAAAAGTTCTTTTCAACATTTAAGGGAAATCTACCCAGAGAAATATATTAAGGGATTTTATCCTCCTTTTGGGATCTGGGATGATAGAGTTATTAGCATTTTAGAGGACTTCAAGTGCGAGTATATTATCATGGACTGGTATATAATAGAACAAGCATTAGCTGCCAAACCTGTTTTAATTCCTTCAAAGGACAATATTAGACCCTACAAATTAAAAAACAGTGAAATTATTGCTATACCCTCTTTTAACTTTCATAGTGGTTTCTCTCTATTCCCTGATCGTTTTTCAAAATATCTCAAGTCAGGACAATTTAAAAATTTCATTGGTTTTGCTCAACAAGCATTAAATTATTCAGAAGAAGGTGATGAGGATATAGTAGCTCTAATGACTCTAGATTTCAATGATTTAAAGTTCCCTAAATTTCCAACAGAATTTGATTTTGATAATTTTTTTAATGGGACATATGTTTTGGCTGAACTTCCTATAAAACATATTAAACCTTCTGAGATTCCTAATACTCTAGATTCTATAGAAGAATTGGAAATTCCTTCTGCTCTTCCCTATGAATTATCATATCTAAAGGAAAAAAGAGAATTTGAATACAAATCATCAACTTGTGATTATTTTGTTTCCCTGTTTGAGAAAGGAATGATTTCTTTAAAAAGTATAGAGAAGCTAACTGATATTATTCAAGAGCGCTTCAAGAAACCATTTGATAGTTTAATTTCATATACATGTAATTTCTTTTTAACCACTCTACACAATTTTTGCTTTCCAATTTTCGGTGAATATATTAAAAATGTAAATTTCTCAAAACTTGTTTCTATTTGGGATAGCATTAATCATCTAAATCTAGTGGGTAAAATACTTGAAATGTGGGTTAATGCTAGCCAACAAAATTCAACCCCTCAATTCAGCTTCAAATCGAAACGATTTTCTCAATTAGCTTATAAAGAAGGAAATCTTTTTTGTTCTTTTGAGACTAAAGGTGGAGTTCTAAGCAATATTATTGATTTAGAAGAAGGTAAAGTTGTTACGATGACTCCTTCTCCTTCTCTTATCACCAATCCTTTTACTCAAGAACCAGATTATGGTTTAATGCATGACATTATCTCTAAAAGACAATTGGGACAATTTAATCTATTCCATGAGTGGTACAATAATGGATATGTGATGAATGAAACAGGTACAGCTATCACTTTCTCTTGTTTTACTGTTCATAATATTCTGCTTGAAAAAACATACACACTCTACTCCAATTCTAAGCGTATTAACATCAAATACGACTTTAAGAATATTGGTAATAATGCTACTGAAGGAGAAATGATTCTCTATAGCTTATCTAAACTCAATATTTGTTTATATCATGATATGTTGACAACTCAAGATGATATCACTCACAGCTTCGTCATTAATGAAAAAGAAGGCTGTGATATAGAGATATCGAATAAGAAGGCAAACTATAGAGTCAACATCAAGCTGCCATCTTCAATCAAATGGAATATTAAATCTAGTTTCTATGGAAAGTATCTTACTCTTCAAATGAAAATACCTCCTTTAAGAGCAGAAGAACAAAAAAGTTACTCTTTAGATTTGTTCTTTTCATCTTAAAGAGTAAACTCATACCTAACCATTCAATAAAACAATTGAAAATAAAGTGTAAGAAGAAATTTAGTTATCTCTTCTCTTTTTATTTCCAAAATATGCAATTACTGAGATAGCTGTGATTACAGTAAAAGTTGCAAGTGGCGTCGGTTCTGAGTAGGTTGATGTTACGATATATATAGAAAAGATAATTGTTTTGTTTGATATGTTTCCTGCTAAATCTTCAACCATTATTGTTGCTTCATAGGTTCCATTATTAGCATAAATATGTGATGCAAAATTGTCTCCAGTAGCATTCCATACTGTTCCATCACCCCAGTCTACCCATACTTTCCTGATACCTAAATTATCATCCCACTCGAAGTACATTTCAACGTATCCATTATAACTTACTGTGCTATTTGTTGTTGGGCTGATGATATTAACTACAGGATTTTCAATGTCAAGAGTTAATAGATGAGTAATTGTATTGTTTGTGCCAAGTGAGCAGGTCACTGTTAAAGTTATATTATAAGACTTAGTTGTTGCACTGTATTCATGTGTTGTTGAATTATCTTCATCATCTGTTAAATTGGCAATTGGACTTCCATCACCAAAATCAAGTAGGATTTCTGTAATATTTCCTCTAACAAGTTCAATTTCATAAGTGAATGTCACACTTGGATTGTTTGTATATGCCTGATTATAGGGGTAAAGGGATAGTTGAGGACGAGAGTCATAAATAAGCAATTTGTGGTAAATACCGCTTGTTTCATTATAGTACTCATTAGAATAAATATTGTAACTTTCATAGTAGATAATGTTGTTAGCGTTAAATATTCCTAAACTACAATTATATTCTCTTACAGTTGTGTTGTAATCTTCAGTTACCGTCTCATTATACTCTGTGGTAAAAGTTCCATTAATTTCTGTCCATTCTACAATTCTTGTATCATTATCTGCGCTCTCAACAACATAATAACTGATACCATAGGTTTCATTTGTTGTTGAATTGTAAGCTTTAATTGTGAACTCTACATCATCAATATCAGTATATTTTTGGTCATCTATCGAAGGTTCTGACTCGAAATAGAATCCGTTATTGATTTCGTAAATGTTTATATTTGTTGTTAAAACATCATTAGACCAGGAATCCCAGCCATATGAATTATTTGCTGTAAAGTATAATGTTCTATAAGTGAAATTTAAGGTATGTTGGAAAATAGGATCTCCTGAAGAAGTATCTGTAAAATTATCGTATTCCATCTGAATAAAAGTTACATCTTCATCAAATTCTGTTAAAATACCATTCGTTATTTTTTCTTTATGAGTTGAAAGGACAAGAGTTACTGAGTCATTCTCATCACCATTGTGAATTTGATAATAGAAAGTAATTTCTTGGTCAGTATGAGTGTAATAAACTCCTTGTTTATCCGTATTTGATGTATTTACTGGTTTTGTATACATCTCTGGAGGAAGTATTTCTCCTTCATTATCTGAAACATAGAGATAATGCCATGAACCGAGGTGATTGAATATTTCCACTTCTTCTTCTGTACCGTTTGTTTCCAGACCAACATATGAATATCCTTTGAAATATGTATTTTCCGTTAAATTAAATGAACCTGTATAGTACGATCTATCTCTAAATGAAGAGGAAAAGTTTAGTGATAAAGCGTTTTCAACTATTTCTGTTAGATTTGATCCTTGTCCTATAATTAGCACTCCATCAATTCCAGCATATCGGTCGACAGAGTATTCAACTGATATTATAGTTCCATTAGAAAATGAAATTTGATTGCCTACAGGATTATCATCTGCTTCCAAACTCTCAAACTTTGGAGCTGATGATGTTTCTCCTTTAACAATGTTACTTGGAATTATACCTATTACAAAAGCTAGTGTCATAATTATTAACAAATATAAGGATAGTAGTTTTTTATGGTTCATTTCTCTTCACTTTTACGGTGCTTGGATGATGTATTTGACATCTATATTTTATTCTTTTTGTCTTATACTACAATATACATTAGGAAGTAACAAGTTTATACTTATAAGTAAAAGGGTCAAAAACTACAAAAACAGCTGAACAACCGAATTCTAACTTAACTTCTAAGCTTGAGATAACAGTTTTGTAGCCTGATTCTCCCCAAGAAGTATCAACAATGAGATGACGTTTATTGACTAATTTTTCCACTCCCTTTATTGCGTACTCAGTTGTTACATCGAGTTCATTTCCTATATTTTCATACGCTAGAACAAACTCAATAGGTTTTTCACTAGAAACAAGCTTGACTTTGGCTAGAGCTATTGCACTAACTAATAAGTCTCCTTTCACACCTGTATTAATAGCTTTTACAGTATGAATTGTTGAGCTTATAGGAAGTAATTCCCAGTGATTGTCTATAAAGACATGTGTTAAACCTATTTTGGAATCAATTTTAGGAAATATTTCTTCACCAGGAGGTACAGATGAAACTGGAATAGAATTTTGATATCCAATTCCTGATTTTATAAGAGCTTGGTCAATAGCATCTAATTCAGAAAAATCTGATTCCCCTACACCAGAAGTAGTCCAAAATCTTGTAGGTAATGCCATAATGTTCAACCAAAAAACAATTTGTGATATATAAAATAGTTGTTATAATGATAGTGAAATCTTAATATTTTACAATCCCATATTCTTGAAAACTATTTTAATTATCTTAAATTTATAGGCTACATTTATGACATCACTTACATTCGTAGTCATACCTATTAATATTCGTCCATCATAGCATTCTTCAACAATAATTTGTACAACCTCAGCATTTAGCACTTTGATATTATCCTTTGAATGAATCATTTCATTTATGACTCTTGGGAATTTACTAATAGTTTCAAGAACAAAAACAATTTTCTTTTCTTCTAAATTACCAGCGTAAAGTTCTCCAATAGCACCATCTTCTTTGGGAAAAATAAAAGCTGCCGCTGATTGAGATTCACATGATCTGATAGATGAAAATAATAGTGATGTTGCAGCTCTCTTTATTGCATCATCTAGAATCTCTTGTGTCATCTCTGACACTGGTATCTGAGGAACACTTTCAAACGGTTTTATACTTTCGAAAGTTTTAACTTGACCTTCAATTAATTCCTTTACTGCTTCTTTTTGTATAATGGGCGTTGGGGGTGTCATTCTATCTATACCTAAGCGAGAAAAGACACTAAATATTTCTGTTTTTACAGCTTCTGGTTGAGTTATAGCCCTAATTGTAAAAAAGCCCAATTCTGTTTTATTTTCTTTTTCCAAATTCAATAAAACTTTCCTTCCGAGTAGATAAACAAATTTGTTAATTATTGGTCTAATCTCAGGTGCAATGTTGTTTATCCTAGATACAAACAAGACAGTGACATCAAGGAATGTTATATAAGTTGCTCGAAATGCTCCTCTGAATATTGTGATCTCTTTGTATCTTCGTACCCAATCATTAAATTCTAATGGTTGAATGAATAATTGATCAATCTGTCTATTTTCATTTTCACTAATCATATTCTCGAGTTGATAAATGATTAAACCCTTGATATCATAGATTACAACGGCAGCCAGTGGATTAATGTCAATACTAGGAAAAAGCATAAGATTTATTACCATTTTATGATAAAACCTTTTTTCTAATAAATTATTTGGAATTATACACGTGCCATTCATCCAAGAAAAAATGTATATAATAATTAAAATCATGAACAAAAGGTTTTTTAGATTCTACCTCATAATTATAGAATGAAATAAATGAATCCAGCTAATTCCTCTTTAGATTCACAAAAAGGAAAAATAACGTCAAGGAAAAGAAAGTCTAAGAAGAAGGATCCATTTTGTGAAATGGAAGATATTGCATATGAAACATTGAACATAGCTAAGCGTAAAATTAAATCAGGGCAGTATCTCCGAGATTTCTTGAGACAAACATCCACACTAGATTCTGTTAAGGAAGCTGTAAAAATGACAATCGATGCATTACTTGATAGCATTTCTGATGAACTTAATTCGCTATCGGCTGCAGCTTTAGTTCCCCACCCAGAAAGCAAAGAAAAAGGATATTTAGTCCGAGGGCCACTAAATAGAGATTCTGTAAAGAAGATTCTATCGATTTTTAGAAAATATCCACCTGTTATCAACGATCTACTTGGATCTGAGGATATGGTTAAAGTCCTTGATACAGGTATCGGTTACGTTGTATTGGAGAACTGCCAAGAAGATAATTATCTTGTAGGGATTGTGAAAAAACAGAATGATGTTGATGAATTAGCAAGAAAACTTAGACATGTGCAGAATGTTGTTATTGATAATACTTTAACATTGGAGGAAACCTAATATTTCTTTGACTGAATTAAGCAAAAGTCACTTTCCTTACTTTGGTAACGGTAGTTCATTTCAGTTTTGAACCGCAGTTCGGACATTTTTTGTTATCTTTATGTACACTTTGGAAACATTTCCAACATCTTAATTCATCCCGCAAGTCGTCGGTAAATACTGAAATTAGTGCGATAATTTTGTCCAAAAGTTTCTCTATGTATTCTTTTCTACATCTTTTTCGTTTTTTGTATAAATTATTTAATCCTGTATAAATGAAGACTGAACCTAAACCTACTGAAGCTATAACTATACCTAATATTCTAACATACGATGAATTGGAACGTATTGAGAAGTATGTAGGAATGATTATACTTGGAATAAGAAGTAAAAGAACCCACAATCCTCTTTTCATACGCAGGAAAGTTTGAGTTAACCACTCTGAAAGATGAAGTGAAAGAGAAGTAGTTTTTTTCCACACTTCTATATCATATAGATTTAGTGACTGTTTATCACTTAGTTCAATCCAATGCTGGTTGAATCTATTTTTTGAAAACAGTAATTTATTTGAATCTCTCTCATCTTTCAGGATTTTGTAACCTTCTTTTTGCATAACTTCTATTAAAGAGTCAAAAAGATTGAGGAAATTTCTTGTTTTACTTGAAAACTCTCTTTTGAAATAATTCCTTTTCTTTTTTTCTTCAAAAGCAAAGTTTTTCACAAAAGAAATTAAAACAGTATATTAAAAATATATTTGGAATACAAAGTGGTAGGTAATTAATGAAGATTAAAAATCAGCCTTCAGAAATTCGTCAATCAATGTTTTTACAACCTTCAACCGTTTCGCAATTATAGGAATTTCTTCTCTCTCTTTTGTTATGCTAACTAGCATACCTACATCTGTTTCTTCCAAGATAACAACACCATCTCCTGCATCTAGTGTTTTTTCTTCTCCTTGTTGTTCAAGCGTTTGTTTGACAACTTCTGGATATTTCGAAAGGATTCCTAGTACAAAGGTTGCATGTTTTTCTGACATTCCAAAAGTTAATGTTTCAAGGACTCCTTTATCTCCTGTTGAAACAAAACAAACACCAGTTTTTTGGGATAATCCTTTATTGACGGATGAAAGAAGTTTTTGCAATGCTTGTTTTTTTGTCTCCTCTAAAAGCTTTTTTGTTAATTCAACTTTGGTATCCTCTTTTTTTTCTTCTGATTTTTCAGCCTTAAATCCTATAAACTCTAGCAAACCTTCAACATTACCAGCTTGTTCTTGTGATGGAACTTCTGCTGGTGAAGGTTCTGTAGTTACGGGACTTGGTTGAGTTTCTGTAGTACTTGGGCTAATAGGAGGTGCTTGGGAAACAGGTGTTTCTTTTTGAACCTTCTGGGTTACTGCTGTATGTGTGGGTGCAAGTGAAGATCTTGGTCTTCCAAAACTGTCTCGCTCAATATCTTTATCTTCCACAAAAGTTGGTTTTTTACTTGGATAAAATTCGAATTTCATCTGATTTGATGCCCTTTCAGCTATCAAGTTTCCTAATTTCTTCACTAAAGCAGTTTGAGATGCTGGTTCCATCTTCTCAATAGCGCCATAATCTTTAAGCTGATCTTTCATTTTATTTTTTACGATATTGATAATTTCATTTGCAATATTTTCATCAATATCAGGCTTGAACATACAGCTTAAAATAATGTTAAAGAAGAGATTGTAATCTACCCTGAAAATATCATTTATTAAAGTAAGTGACCCCGATTGTTTGAGTTCTTGTCTAGTTTTTGCACTTGTGTCAATCAAATGATAAATAGTCGAGAAATCAGACTTTAAATTTATTATTTTATCATATATTAATTCCTCATTTAATGTAAATAAACAAAATCCTACAAATTTATCCCAGGGTAAATCAAACTGACTCAAATTTACCAACTCAAATTAGATGGAATCACTACGATCCTGAACGTTTTTCTTACCGATATTTGTTAACTAGTTAAGTATTTTTTATTTCTTAGTAGACTTTCTGTTAGATTCTATAAGAACTTAAATGTATTTTAAATGTTTGTTACAATTTATCTGTAATTGTTATTTCTTTTTCTTTTTTTTCTTCTTATTAGCTTTTCCTCTTATTTTATCCCATTTTCTCCATTTTTTCACATTTTTAGAAGATTCTTTTCCAAATATAACTGCAGAATAAGCTCTCCCTTCAGTTTTCCCCATATCTCGTACTACCATTCCCTCATCTTGTTCTCTTTGTTTGGTATCTGAAAGCATTTGTTGAATTATTTGATCTCTTCTTTGTTGTTTAAGCTCTTCTTCACTTAATGTTATAACCGTAGTTTCTTCTGCTACTACTGTTTCTTCCACAGCTATTGTTTCTTCCACAGCTATTGTTTCTTCCACAGCTATTGTTTCTTCCACTGCTATTGTTTCTTCCACTGCTATTGTTTCTTCCACTGCTATTGTTTCTTCCACTGCTACTGTTTCTTCCTTGAAAATTATATCATGGATATCTTCAGGAACATTTTCAGGGAGAAGTTTAACTTCCTCATCCAAAACAGGAGATGGTACAATGGTCTGAGATAAATCATCTGTTTCAAGTAGTTCTATTTGTTCTTGAATTTGATATATTTCTTCTTCTTCTACTTTTTCTTCCACTACTATTGTTTCTTCCACTGCTACTGTTTCTTCCACTGCTACTGTTTCTACAATTTTGTCTACTTCAATTTTATCTTCTAGTTCTACAATTTTGTCTGCTTCTTGAATCTCTCTCTTTTCCTCTAGTTGAATCTCAGTTTCAACACTAATGATGTCCGTTTCTATTTCATCATGTGTTTCTATACCTGACACTATTTCATCAGCAGCATCAGGAAGTTCAGCAGATATATCTTTACTTTCGGTTACTGCAATTATATCTTGTTCTTCTTCCGATTTTACCACTTTATCTTCTGGTTTAGGTATTTTCATAGGAATTGGAACTTCAATAGGAAGGGGGATTTTTTCCTTTTCAATAATATCTCCTATTATATCATCTTCAACTGTTACTTCTACTTCTCTCTTTTCTTCACCTGTAACCGCTTTTGCAAGACCAACAGTTACTTCTTTTAGTTCTTTTGTTCTTTTTTTACGTTCCTCTTCTGATTTTTCAGGTGGTCTTTTAGATGCGGTTTCAACCGTGATTTCTCCATTTGCCTCCATTTCTAAAATTGGTCCAATAGTTACAACTTTGTTTATATAGTAGGCTAATTGTTTAATGTCCTCTTCAGACCATTCAATATCAATGTCTTGATTAGTCGTGTTTGGATCTTCTTCTGTCATAAAGTTACCACTTGTTTGAGGATGCTTTGAGAATCTCTATCTGTATTTAATTTTATTTCTTATTAAGTTTTCTTAGTCTATCAAATTACTATATCTCGCATTCAACGCTTTTGGTAGACATATTTGATATTTTATATTTTCTTCTTCTATTCTTAAAGACTCTGTATTGTTAATAAAAGGTATCTAAATAACATTATTAAAGTGGAAAATTAAAGTGGAAAATTAAAGTGGAAAAAATATTTTTTAAGCATGATTTTCAAAAGAGTAATGAAAAAAATCTTAAATAATAACGAGATATCATATCAAATGAGTGCAGACCTTTCAATATGTAATCAAAATCTTTATGCCATTTATATTATAGAGGAAGGCATCAGTCTACATAGTGAAAAATTCTCAGATTTTCTAAGTATTGATGAGTACTTAATTTTGGGTTTCCTATCTGCACTTTGTAGTTATACGTTTTCAATAGGAGAAGAAGTAATAAACGAAATTGATTTTGGTTCATGTAAATTTCTTTTTCAACCACTTCATGATAATAGGCTACTAGTTTTAATAGCAAAAGAAACGCTGACAAAGGAACAAGAAAAACTTCTGATAGAAAATCTCAAAATACGTTATAGTGTGTTAGCTACTGACACAGATATTACAAATATAAAATCGCTTCTAGGGTCAGTAGAAACAGTTCTCCCTATAGAACTAATCGCAGAAATAAGAAAAAAGAAAGAAAAAAATTCAATCCAAGTTAAAAAAGATGAAACTTCTATAGTATCACTACCAACAACTACTTCAATACCTGATGTAAAAACAGAAACATTTTATTTTGATGGTTTGATGAATGAAGAAATTATTTCAATCAAAAAAACAGATATAATAAAGCGAACTTTAAGCAACTTCTTCTTAGGGTATAAGAGTCTAGTTACAAGCCTTTTTGTCATATTGACTGAAGATAAAATCGTTTCATTTTCTTTTGGAAGAAGAGATATGGATGATGTTTTTCCTTTAATTCAATTTATCTTGAATAATCCTATAATTACGAGTAAAAATGGAAAAATGATTGAAAGCGAGCCAAAAGAATATAATGTAGAAGGAGAAAAAATCTGGATTGTACCAAAAATCTCAGAAAAACATGGAATTAGATCTGTTTTATTTGGAAGTTCAGAAGATGAATTAAGATCTATGATTCCTCATATTTCAAGAATATTGTTCTTTGTTAGAAAGCAACTAGAATAGGAAACTATTAATCATAATTGGAAAAATTAGATAATGATAAAATTGATATACTATTATTTTTATTACTTATAAAAGCAAAACGATATACTTTGTAAACAGTGATTATCATGAGCGTATCTGGGAAGCAAATTGAGGAAGTTCTTCAGAAGTTTGAAGAAAATACTGAAGGGATATTAGGCTGTTCTATTATCTTAGCTAAGGAAGCTCTGATATTGGCTGAATCTTCACAAAAGTTTGAGCGTCTTGTTATACAATGGTTAAGTGAAAAAGTACTTTCACTAGCTAAAGAATCGCTTCAGCAGTTAATGAAAGAACACACACTAATGAGTGTAACAATTGAGGAAAAGGAGATTTTAATTTTTCTCAGACCAATAGCTGAAGATTTCTATGTCGTGATTATAGCAAATAAAGACGAAAATAGAGGTCTGCTAGAGCATAATATTAAACAGTTACTTAAAGAATTAGCCCCAATGCTGAATTTAATAAAGTAATAAATGAAGGATTTGAAGAGTTTTGGATGTTACATCTCTAAAAATATTGTCAAAAATGGCTCAAAATGAAACAGGGACAAATGCAAGATTTAAATTTGTCCACCCAGAAACTAAAGAAGTTATTTGTTCATCTTCAAATTTAGAAGACCTATACAGTTGTATAGAGAAAATAGATCAAGAGATTATCCAACAACACGTTTGTACTTGCGAAGAATCAGAGAACGTTTCAGACGCTAAAGACTTGGCATTTTATATTCACTACGTTTTTGGAGATGTGGAGATGTCAATGAAAATATATATAGCTGCAGAAAGATTTAACGATGATTCTGCGAAATTAAAACTTGAATTAGTAAATATAATCTTTACCAGATTACTTAATTTCAGCGAAATATCTCTAATTCCAGACTAATCTATTACCACAATTTTTTTTACTACATATTTTGTAGAAGCATATCTCCTCAAAAGGTGTTTGAATCTTGAAAGCTAAATGTCCAACGTGTAAAGGTACTGGTAAAATAGTTAAAGACAAAATGACATGCCCTACTTGTCTGGGTATAGGGAAAACTTCATTTTCTTTAGGAAGTCCTAAAAAAGAAGGTGATATTTGTGAAACATGTAAAGGAAAAGGAAAAGTACTAACACATGAAAAATGCCCAACTTGTGAGGGAAATAAAACTGTACTTTACTGTTCTCAATGTAAAAAACTTATTAGAACTGGTTCTCCTTCAGGGCTATGCCAAAAATGTTCTTCTCTAACTAAACCTCTTATTTATGTGTTAAAACCACCAATAGATGTTCAATTAGTACGAAAAGAAATGTTATTCCTTTCAAGAGTCGATGGTGTTAAGAGGATAGGTGTATTTGTAAAAATAGCTGAAGGAATCAATGTTCTGATTCGATCCCAAGATCAAACTAGTGATTATGCGTGGGATATCGGAGAAGAAGTTATTGTAGAAATTCAATCCATTAGCGAAAAAGGAAAATTTTATGGTGTCCCTAAATCATTAAAGGATTATGCTGTTGAATCTTTAAGGGGTAAAGTTAGAGACTTTCAAATTCTAGATATTGCTCCAGAGAGAGAGGGTTCATTCATATCGTTTAAAGCAAAAATTGTTTCAATCATGCAAACTTCAGGACCTACACGTTTTACATTTGTTGACACTAGTGGGTCTATAAATGGTGCAGCATTCACAAAAGCTGGAGTAAGAGCTTTTCCTGAAATAAAAGAAGAGATGATTGTTCAAGTATTTGGAGATATTACAACATTTAAAGATTCAATACAAATCGAAATCAAGGATCTAGAAGAGTTAGATATTAAAGAAACACAAGATTTTCTAAATAAAATTGAGAAAGCAATAGATAAAAAATCTCAACCAGAGAAAATTGACTTCTTAATTAAAAGTCCATTACTAAAAAAGCTTAAACCTGAATTGGAAAAAGCAGCGAAAAAAATCAGAAAAGCACTCTTTACGGGACAACCAATCTATGTTCGACACCACGCTGATGCTGATGGAGTTATAGCTGGGTTCTCAGTTCAATATGCTATAATAAAATTGATGGAAAGTGAAGGATATGACACTGATACAATTAGAATCAGAGTCAAAAGGCTACCTAACAAACCACCGTTCTATGAATTGATTGATGTAACTAGGGATCTTGATTTTGCACTTAACGACCAAAAGCGCTTTGGTGATAAGCTACCTTTGTTTATCTGCTTAGATTTCGGTTCTTCAACTGAATCTCTTTTCGCTTATTTACAAATAAAATCACTAGACCAAGAAATCATCGTTATAGATCATCATTTTCCCGATAAAAAAATCCAAGAAATAGTTGATATTCACGTAAACCCCTATTTTGCAGGAGGAGGATACGAGCTTTCAGGGGGAATGTTAGGTTACGAATTAGCGAGACTAATTAACCCTACTGTAACTGAAACTCTCAAGCACTTACCTGCTATAGCTGGTTTAATGGATAGGGTTGAAGGAGATGAGATTAAAGATTACATAGAGTTAGCAAAGGAAAAAGGGTATAAAATTAATCAATTAAAAAAGATAGGATTAGCTGTAGATTTTGAACTCTTTCAATTACGTTTTTCAGAAGGAAATCAGCTGATTCATATTCTTTTAGGTGTGGATGTGGATAAAAACTGGCATCAAAAGATGTCTGATTTACTTAGTGATGAAGCCACTAAACTGATGAAAACTTCAGTAGATAATATATTACTTCATTCACGCTCAAAAGAATTGGAGAATGGGTTGATGTTAGTATCAGTTGATGTTGAACTTTATACTCATCGCTTTACATTCCCCAATCCAGGAAAAATAACTGGGCAAGTATTTGACCATTTCTGCAATAAAAATGAAGGAAAAGCAATAATCACATTCGGAGAAGGACCTGATTTTCTGATACTGAGATCAAAAGGTGTTAAAATCAACATCCCTGAAGCAATACAATATTTACAGAAGAAGATTCCTGAAGCAGGAATTCAGGGTGGAGGACATGAAGTAGTTGGATCCTTCAAATTCTATGAAGGTAAGAGGAATAATGTAAAGAAAGAGTTTATTGCTTACCTTTCTAAGTTAACATTGATTGAGGAAACATCTTAGTCTTGTCCTTCCTCTTTCTAATCATCTTTCTTTTTCCAGCTAAAGACTCGCGTAATATTCTTTTTTGTTGAGGAATAGGCCCCAGTTATAGCACCAGTTACCCTTTTTGTTGGAGAAACAAAAGCTTTTCTAGCAGCAGATTTAACTCCTATTTTTGTTCCTTCTTTTATTGCCATCTTTGCATAATCTTTCCAAGATTCTTCTCCGCTCTTGATTCGTTCAATTCGTTCAACTAATTCCTCAAAAGGTGGTAAAAACTCAAATCTATAAAGCTCTGGAGAAGAATATTCTCTAAAACCTTCAGACCATCGATAGCTTAAAAGGAAGTAAATTATCAAAAATGCTATAAGTATTAAAGCAAATTTATCTTTCAAACCTGCGAGTTCTGTTTTATTCATAAAGAAGATTCCGCTAAAAAGATCTTCTTCTGATAGAAATTGTAAATAAGTTACGTGATAACCTAGAACTAAACCCATTATACTCATCAGAACTCCTAGAGGTCCTAATTTAAATGGGATTTTAAGTAAGGACCATTTTTCTAATGCTTCTTCCTCTTCTTCCTCCCTTTTTTTCTTCTTGACAGTACCTTCTATAACACTTTCTTCAAATTCTTCTGCTACTTGTTTTTCTATTTTCTTAACCTTCTTACCATAATTGGACATAGTATAAAAAATAAAGAAGAGTGTTATCAACATGCTTCCAACATTATCGCTAGCTGCATCTCCACGGTATGTATAGATTGTTAATTTCCATAGAGTGAATGAAGAAAAAACATAGAAAAATGCTAAGATTGTATAGAAAACATCATCTTTCTTTCCTAGCTTGAAAATAACAAAATTTATGATTGCAACTGCAATTATTACTGTTAGTGCAACTATTATAAGTGAAATTTG
Source organism: Candidatus Heimdallarchaeota archaeon (assembly GCA_019057815.1). Taxonomy (GTDB): domain Archaea; phylum Asgardarchaeota; class Heimdallarchaeia; order Heimdallarchaeales; family Heimdallarchaeaceae; genus 18H4-34. The sequence goes on along the minus strand of JAHLWR010000018.1, from coordinate 15,769 downwards.
TATAGTGTTAACTACTGCAGAATAGATTAAGTATCCAGCACATCCAGTATTAACCAAACTGAGAACAAAAACAACTCCACTAAAGAGAATAGATCCTTCTTCAGCTGATTTCCCTAAAAACATTACACTGCCCAGAACCTTATTACCAAAGAAATTACGGGATAGGGCAAATGTAAGAAACACAGAAACAATAATCCAGCCAATGTAACATAATGCTGCTACAAAAGGAGAAATATCGGGAATGAAGTGAATTAAAACTGCTCCTCCACCTATTGTTAATATTAGTGGAATAATCCAATATTTTAATGCATATCGGGAAAAGAACATTCCAAAAATTAGATAAGAAATTGCAGCAGACAATTCTATAGCTATCAAAATATCTACTACTTTCCCTAAAGTATCTTTGATCGCGTGATCATGAATGCCTTTTTGAATTAAGTAGAATACAGTTGAGTTAATTGTTATAAGAATAAATGCTATGGTGTACAAGATATATTTCTTGCTAAATAATACGCGAAGACCTGATGTAAAAATTGTTTTAATGTAACGATACAGCGCCTTTTCCACATATGACATAAACTAAATATCATATAGCTATGTAAAAATCTTTCTCCAATTTTACACTAAATTTTTTTGAATATGAGTCAATTACTATGAATTTCATTCTAAAGTTTAGCAATATTAATGAACTCTGTTTCTTTTCAAATACATCTTATTTGTCTTATTCAGAGAATTTATCAATATATAATTAATAATTGTCAAGAATGAATTCTAGGATAGAATGTGCATTTAATGAAATAGATGCTTGGCTATTCGATGGTGATGGTGTTCTCTATAAAGAAAACGAACCTTTGCCTGGAGCTTTAGAAGTTCTTACAATACTACAAGAACAGCAAAAGGAAGTCTTCTTGTTGACAAATAATAGCACAAAAACAAGAGTTGAATTTCAAGAAAAATTAAGCACAATGGGGGTTGAATTGGAAGAAAAACGAATTCTTACATCAGCATTTTTAACTGCAAAATTTATTTCAGACGAATCTCCTAATGCTTCTGTATATGTTATTGGTGAAGGGGGATTGAAGAAGGAATTAGAAGATGCTGGTTTAAGAATCGTTAATAATTATCCTGAAAGAAATGATGAAGATGTCTTTGATTTTGCATTTTCAAATATTGATTATGTTGTAACAGGTATGGATAGAAATCTTAACTATGTTAAGATTACGAGAGCTATGAATATTTTAGGGAATATTGATTCTGATATTCGATTTATTGCAACCAATGCTGACATAACTTTCCCTACAAAAAACGGGCTTATTCCTGGTGGGGGTGCTATGATTGATATCCTTGAGAAATTGTCTGGGAAAAAGGTGGAAAAGATTGTAGGTAAACCCCAACCCTTGATGTATGAGATTGCTGTAGACATGGCAAAGTGCCCTAAGGAAAAAGTGATGATGTTTGGTGACAGATTGGAAACTGATATTGTAGGTGCTAAGAATTTCGGGATTCTTGCTTGTTTCGTGAATTCAGGAACCTCTTCATTAGATGAATTAGTGAAAATGCCTTCAGGATTGTCTCCCGATGTGATAATTAACTCCCTTTTGGACATAGTGGGCGAGGAAAAATCTTAATGTCTTATGTGGTTTCTCCCCCTAAATTTTTATATCATTGTTAGAACATTATTTTCGTGTATTCAATTAAACGTTCTTTAAAAATCTTATATTGTTTAGTGCTTATAGGTTGTTGTTTCTTCTCATATGGTTCATTTGCATATACAAATACAATCCATTCGGAAAAGAATGAAATCTTAGAATTTGAGCAAGTGATAAAGGAAGAATCTTTCTTAAACGAAATTGAAAGTGCAAGTATTATCGAGGAATTTAGGATTTTTGTAGAACTATCTTCATTATACACTATTAGAGATTTAGTGCATATTGGGAAAAACGTTCAGACGTTTTTATCCTACAGTGGTATAGCAGTTACACTATCTAAATATGATATAGTTAGATTAGTTGAAGAGCAAAAAATCGCTTCTATTTGGAAGAATTCTGAAATTTATGCTCTTGATGATAATTATGTTTCTGGGAAAATAGACACTAGTCGAACTGTATGCAATTTCACAGATCAAATTAATGCTCAATATATGTGGAATAAAGATTATTATGGTGATGATATAAAAATCGCCATTCTTGACAGTGGTTTAAAGCTTGATCATCCATCTTTATCACACACAATGGACGGAGAAAGTAGGATTATCGATTCTTGGAACTTCTTAGAAAATTCTTTAGATGTTGATGATGATTATGGTCATGGGACATACATTGGTGGGATTATTGGAAGTAATGGACACTATGGTTATATGCGCGGTGTTGCCCCCAATTCTCTTTTTCTAATAGGTAAAATCATTGATTCCTATGGAACAGGCACTGTTGAAGATATGATAGAAGCAATAGATTGGGCTATTGAAAATGATGCTGATATTATAAATTTATCAGTTGGCCGCTATGTATCAAGTTTGGAAGCACCAGAAGTTGAAGCAGTTAATACAGCTGTAGATTCTGGAGTAATTGTTTGTGTAGCAGCTGGAAATGCTCGAGATATTGAAGAATTTGGATATAATGACTTATTTACTGTTTTAAGCCCTGGAATAGCAACTCAAGGAATTACTGTAGGCGCTGTCGATGGAAATGGTATTTTATTCGAACATAGCAGTGCTGGTCCTGTTGCGGTAAACTTGAATAAAAGCACACTGCAATATTTATATGATTCTGCAACATATGATAAAACCTGGTTAAAACCTGATCTTGTAGCTCCCGGAGTTATGATTAACACAACTTCAACAACAGTTGGTTCTTCAAAAATAGTCTCAGGAACAAGTTATGCGACAGCTGTAGTATCTGGATTATGTTCATTATTAAAACAGGAATTCCCAGAAAAAAAAGCATCAACGATAAAAGGTTCCTTAATAGAATCATCTACCAAACAAAATATAGAAGTTAATTCTCCTGTTGGTGATATTGAAATTGAACCATCGGTTTTATATCAAGGAGCAGGTTTACCTAATAGTGTGATAGCATCACTATTTTTAGCGAATCTTCCGCTTGTAACTATTTGGCCTTTTGAAGTTCCATTGATCAAACAGTATCTTTACATAAATACACAGCACACTTTAATATTTCATATAATCAGTTATGGAAATTCAGAAGATTTTGAAATTGATATGGGTTCTAGATTATCTAAAATAGTGTCCCTAAGCAATGTTCCTCTCAACCTAAACGAAAAACAATACGATATTGAATTACACTTTTCTACAGAAGATTGCTATAGTTCTGTGTATAATGATTTAATCTTTATTACTATAGATAAGGTAGTATATACTTTAGCAGTTAATTTTGAAGTTGTTAAAGGCTCTGGGAGGATGTTATTCGATTTTGTAGAAGAAGCTGATAATTTTATAATAACACCATATGGCTCAATATATGATATTCTCGCTTACACTCAAAGCAGAGGTTTCATTCCAGTTTTAAACACACGGGATATTAATCACCAATCATTCAGAAACATGAATTTAAATGATTTTGAAATGATTGCTCTAATAAATTTCAAGAATACTTCATATCATACTTATACTAGCGAAGATATTGCTGTATTGAAAGATTATATTACTCCCGACGGTGCATATAGTGGTGGTGGGTTATTAGTGCTTCCAACAGAAGGGAGCAATTTAAATGCCATAAATGATATTTTACAACCTGTTGGATTAGAATATCAAGATGCAAATGTTTCAAGTCAGTTGCTTTCTATAAGCCCGTATTCATATACAATACTAACCAATATACCTAATTTGATATACCAAATCTATATCCCAGAACCTTTTGATGTAATTGATTTGGAAGGAACAGCACAAACAGTAGAAAATAGATTTGCTATTTCAAGCGCTCAACCTTCTAATGGTTCATTGGTAATAGCTGCGAACAATATTGAAATGTTTCTTAACTCTCCTTATGCTTATTCTTCATACCTATCTGACTATGATAGTAGAGTAATGTCGTTAAATTATGCCCACAATAATATGTTTCTTGATAATCTTATATATCGATCTACTATAACGAACATAAATTTCACATACGAAGGTGTGAACGAGGAATATTATACAAAAGATGAAATAACTGTAAAAATCAATGTTTTTAACGATTACAAGCCCTTGAGTGCATGGGAATTTTATGCAACCTTTGAAAAAGGTGACGAAGTAGTTGTCAGATATACAACCCATAATGATTATGGTAATGGAACATATATTATTTCTGTTGTACCAGCTGAAGTTGAGCTAACTGGTGGAGAATATGTTTTTTCTATCAGATCTCCGTATGGACGTGAATCATGGACAATTCAATTGATAGTGAAAGTATCATGGGGACCAATAATAGTTGAAGCTTCATTAATAACTTGCATTGTCTATTTTATTAGTTTCAGAAAGAAGAACGATAAGAAAAAAGAAGAAGATTCTAAAGAACAAATAATATTAGATGAAAAGTCTTACACAAGTGTTTGATAAATTGTCTTAGAATATCTACCTAAGACGTTCATAGCCAGTGCTAAAGAGTATATTTCTTTAGAAGCAGCAAAAAGAATAAATCTATCAACACTCTGCAAAAGCAGAAAACCTTCAGATCCTTTTATTATCACTTGATCTAATTTTCCAAATTTTACTTGTTTAATAGCCTGCTCTCCAGTAGCGTTTAGCGCTGATGCAAGAGCCGACATCACTATAGAATCTGTCTCTTTAGAAGCGAAAAAAGCTATTTGTTGTCCTTCCTCACTCACAACAGCTACGGCTTCTAAATCACATTCTTTAGAGATATCTCGTAAAATTTTTAGCAAATTCTTTTTTTGGTCTGGACTTAACTCTGTGGACATTATAACAAGAGATTTTTTAACGAATAAAAAACCTTCTAGACTTTTTCAGACTAATGAGTCTCTGTGTCTTTCACAGACAGGCGTTTGACACTCCTCATTTATATCTTTTTTTCGATATATCCATGTATTGAAGGTGTATGCAGGTTTTCCACATATATAGCACATTCGTTCTTTATCCAATGGAGTTTTTCTTCTTGGCATACGATTCCAATATGTCTTGAACTGATCTAAACTATCAGTATATTTCTTTAGAAGCATTTGAGCTGTTTCGTCCTCTTTTGGTTTCTTTCCCAATACAAAAACAACATAGCTCCAAACAATGATAGTTAACATGTTACCAAAAGATTTCAACGGCAACATATGATAATTGCTTATTATTATCTGCCTAAAGGTGCTTTTGATATCATAATCTATTCTTAGATCTTTTAAGCCGCTATATTGACTTATTTCAATATTGTATTTCTGTGTTATTCGTAGTAATCTTTTGCCTAATTCTTCATAGAGCCAGTCAACTGTATTCCATGTGCCTTTTTTCTTAAAACCTAGAAACTTTATTTCGATAATAGGAAAGGAAATTTCAATAAACTTTTCACCTAAAGCTGCGTTAGCTTTTCTGACAAGATATTCATATAATGGCGATGGATACGTAATCTCCTTTTTCGAACTACTCAATAAACTCACTTTGTTATACTCTAATTCCTCCCTAAAAATGTAATGGCAATATTTACTTCTTATCTAAAACTACATCAATTAATTTTTTAAGTTTTTTTCTATCTGCTCCAATTAGATTGCTATAAGGTTTCTTTTCTTTAAATACTACAAATGTAGGAAGACTTGAAATCATATATTTTTGAGCAAAAATAGGGTTTTCATCCATGTTCATTCTAATGAATCTCATTCTATCATTATATTCTACGGATAATTGTTCGTAGTAAGGTTCTATTGATCTGCATGGACCACACCAAGGAGCCCAACAATCCACAATTATAAACTTTGTTTCTGAATTTAAGATTTCATTAAATTCTGCATATGTTACACTAGGTAATTTTCCCATAATATTTCCTCTGTAAAATTATAAATATTAATTATTAAAAACTTATTAAAAGCTCTTATTTATTTATTTTTATAGTTTAAAAAAGGAAGAATATCTGCTTAAAATAGAATATCGAAAAGAAGATTTAAGAATAAAAAATATATGATTGAGACAGATACAAAATAGCAGAACATTACCTGATAAAAAAGATCTTACTGAGGATATACGAATGATTTCCCGACTTTATACTGAGATTCAACAAGATATTATGGAAATATTAAAGCAAGAATATGGAGTAGAGAAATTAATTCTTTGGTCGAAACCTCACGATATAAATTTAGGAGACGTAAGTTTTCCACTTTTCTCAATAGCAAAAGAAATCGGAAAAAGCCCACAAGAAATAAGCGATATTATTATTAAAAAAATCGCAGAATCAAAAATTATTCAGAAATTATATGTAAAGGGTGGTTTTCTAAATATATTTCTAGATAGGGAAATATTCACAACTAACTTGATAAAATTTATCTTAAATGAACCATTATATGGATATAGTACAACCAGAGAATCAGAAAGGATAATTGTTGAACATACTTCAAGCAATCCTAATGCACCTTTACATATTGGTAATTTTAGGAATTCTGTAATAGGTGATGTTCTTGCTAGATTATTCAAAATGCTTGGAGCAAATGTCAATGTTAGGTATTATGTGAATGATTTGGGAAAACAAGTAGCTCCATTAATAATAGGCTACCACCTCCTTAAATCGAATGGTTTCCATGCTGATTGTAAAATAGATGCTTGGATTGGACAAATATATGCAACAATGAATACTTTGTTGGAAATTCAACAAGTTAAGAATTTGCTTAATACAAATGATATAGCCGTAGATCAAACAATTTCTATTTACAGACTTGAAGAAACGGAAGTAGCAAAATATATACTTTTTATAAAACAAGGAGAAAAAGAAAAAGAGATAAAAGAGAATTTAGTTGAAACACTAGAAAAATTAAAACTTGTTCAAGATTCTCTTCTCCAAAAAATCCCTATTATCTATACAGAATTACATAAATTAGTCTTATCCAATATTGATAACCTATTTAATATGACAAATAATTTTATTACTAAATATTTAGAAGGTAAGGACGAGGGTATAAAGGAAAAATATAGGGAAGTAGTGAATAACACACTATATGGTCATATAGAGACTCTAAAGTCATTTAATATAATTCACGATGATTTTGATTGGGAATCTGATGTGGCATGGTCAGGGGAAGTAAAATACATTCTGGAAGAATTGGAGAAAAATGAATTTCTTCGACATGATGCTAAAGCAAGACTTCTTGAAAACGATAAAATAGGTTCACAGTTAGGTTTTAAGGAAAAATATAGTATAACTTATAAAATTCCCGATATAATTATTGTTAATTCAGAAGGCATTCCACTTTATCCATGCAGAGATATAGCATACCATTTACATAAATTAGAGAAATTTGACGCAAATTATTGTTATAATGTGATTGGAAAGCAACAACAACTTCCTCAATTATCAGTAAAACTTGCTTTGTACGGTATATTTGCCCAAGAGTTAGCGGATAAAATAACCCATATAGATTATGAGTATGTTACTTTAGTTGGTAGAAAAATGGCTGCTAGGGAACTAGAATATGTGACTCCCGATGAGTTATTTGAGTCTGCAAAAAAAGAAGTAACAAAGATAACTAGTACTAGAAATTATACACAAGAAGAACAGAAGGAAATTGCCAAAAAAGTAGCAGCTAGTAGTATAAAGTATCATATTCTTAAGATAGATTCAAATAAAGCAGTTATTTTTGATATTAAAAAAGCAGTAGATCCAAACGAAAATACAGGACCATTTTTACAATATTCCTATGCAAGAGCATTGAGTATCTTGAAAAAAGCTAAAGAAAAAGGGCTTAAACCTAAACAGATTTCTATGGACTTAGAAAAAATAGATTTTATACCAGAAAAGAAAGAAGAATGGGAATTAATCAAATGTATGGAAGAATTACCCTCTGTATACATTTCAGCTGCAGAATCACTTAAACTAGATTCTATTGCAAATTTTGCTTTTCAACTAGCTTCAGCTTTTCATAAATTCTATGATAAATGTCCAGTGCTAGCAGCAGAAACTAAAGAAATGTTGAATTTTAGATTGCTTTTAGTTATGTCAGTAATAAAATGCCTTGAGAGTTTGTTTGAAGTAATGGGATTGGATATTCTAGACAAGATGTGACAGTGATTTATTGATGAAAGAAAACAGAATATATGCTGGTTTTGATTTATCTTTTATTGATGTTGATATTCGTCCTTTTACTCAAAAAAACTCTTCAGAGCTAATTGAAGATTTACCTCTTAAAGGCTCACATCATGTGGAGACAGATATTGAATTCAAACCTGGTGGAAATGGTTTCAACCTATGTAGAACTCTTGCAAGTTTAGGGAGAAACATGACATTTGTTGGGCCTACATCTTCTTTATTCGAATCTCTTGTAAAGGAAAAAAACATAAAATTGGAATTAGAGCCTATTGAGAACGCTGAAGTTAACATTACTTCCATACTTAACCTAGCTGGAGGAGAAACTCAATTTAATTCTGTTAAAGGCTTTTTAGCTCCAGAGCATCTGAATAGCAGAATAACAAAAATGTTCAATTCATCTACATTGAAAACTATTAGTAACATAGCACTAAACTGTAGATCTATTGAGTGGATAAGTTCTTTATTGTTAAGTATAATTAACCCGGAAGATCCAATTCTTTTTAGCTCTACTATTTCATTTGATGAAAAAATTTCTCGATTTAATGATATATCCTATGAGGGGATAATTTTCATAGACCCTTGTGACCTTTCAAAGTTTGGTAGAATGAAAGAATTGATGAAAATTCTTAAACAATTAAAGAAATTGGAAGGTGAAAAGTACTTGTCTGTAAATGAATTTGAGTTAAATACTTTTACAAACGCTTTTGATAAATCTCCAGAAGAACTATCAGAGTATTTGTGCTTACCTATAATTCTACACACAAAAAAATCAGTTAGATTCTGGGGAAAAGAATCCATTTCACTACAAACAAATGCTCTATCCAAAACAGTAACATTTGTTGGTGCTGGGGATTGTTTCAATGGTGGATTTCTTGATGAAATTCTAAAATCTTCTTCTTTAGTTGATGCACTTAAAGCTGGGATTAATTCTGCAACCTATCTTATAGAAACTGGAAAATATCCTACAGAATCCTAATAAATAATAAACAAAGGATATATTTTAGTAGTCTTTAGAGCTAATAAATATATTAATATCTTCTAGAAACGTAAAGGACTGAAAACGATGTCACTAAAAGTTGAAGATTCAGAAGAATACAAGCAAGTTGATAAACGAATTAAACTTTTAAAACTGTTGAAAGATTACTATGGTTCAGGAGGAAATTTCTACGATTTTAACACAGGAGAGCTTCCCTTAAGGGAATTAATAGCTTTCATGAATGAAGAAGGATATCCACGTAGACTGCCAGAAGAAGAACATGTAATAAGAAGAATGGATCAAGAAATTCTGGATTTGGAAGATAAAAAGAAGAAAATGCGTCTTCAAGAAATAGAATCACGAAACCTAAACACATTATTGATTATTAATTCATGGACAAAACTAATAGGTACATCTCTCAAAGGTGTATTTCTTGATAAACCAGTAACGGAACTTCGAAGAGATACAATAATTATGTTAACTGATGAAACTCAGACATTCAAAGAGATTACTGATGAAAGAATAGCTGTAATTTTTGGTCCTGGAATCTTTTATTCAGAATTTACAGTTAATAATTCTGGAAACTATCTTGAAGATTATTTTGAGATAAATGGTGTTTGCTTACCTCTCGATATTCTAGGAAAACTCTATACTTCAGAAAAAATTTACCGCTCTGATAAAATAGATGCAACAATCACAGAAGTATCTACAATTATTCCATTTCACATTTTAGAACAGCCTAAATCAGTACAAACTTATGTTCGAGGAATTATTAGTAGGAATGTTTTTCATCCCAATAAAATTGCTTTTGAAAAATTCAATCAACATATTGCAAAGAAAAGTAGTTATGATCAAACTGAAGGCTTTAAAATAATGTCTGCTCACCCATTATGGTTTAACAAACTGCTTCTACCGTCAAATCTGATCCCTAGAACAGGAAGTGGGAAACAAGCATATAGTACAGCAGGTCTTGGTTCTGTTGCTCCCTTTGTCCACAAATTGTTACCTATTATCTTTCCTGATATTGCAAAAGAAAATGAACAATTAGAGAGGATAAGCGAAATTGCTAAACAGTATCTTGAGATGGGTATTAAACTTCTCCAGAAATGGATTCCATATTAATATTTAATCATTGAACATCTATAGTAGCCATAAGTTCCAAGGCTTTTTTCTCAAGATCATCAGGGTTCTTTGAACAATCGTAAAATGCGGTTAGTATTTCAAGTGAACTTATTGGTAGTTTCTGTTTTTCTTTCTCTAATTCTTCTAAACTCATTGTTTGAATGAAATCACTCAACGATTTATTATTTTCTTTTTCTGTTCCTCCAAATACCAAGACAAGTACATTGGTGCTATCAGGGGTTATACCATATAAATCCAATGCTTTTGATATTTGTCTGCGTCCTGATATTCGAATTAAAAATTCAGTCGAATTATCTCTAGCTATATTTCTTTTAAACTTGAAAGATTTTAGTGTATGGTGTATTGCTACAGAGAGATGTCTTTTTGAAACTATTAAAGCAGGATTTAGAATTTGTGTAGACACCTTGCAATCTTTTGAATTTTTAAGGTAGTTTACAACATTTTCTATGTTGAAGGATGATGAAAGCATGCAAATTCTATAAGAAAAAGGAATATCTTCTTTTTCTTCCATTTCCTTCACAGTTCCTTAGGACCATGAATAATCTCCAGAATCATTCTTTCTGCATCAATTGGATCATATTCAGATGTTGCTAATTTAAGAGCTGATGTAAGTCTCCCTTCAGATGAAGAGTGAACTTCGAATAATGGATCACCTTTCTTGAATCTGTTTCCACGTTTTACAAGTAGTTTCACTCCCGCATTCTTATCACTTGGAGCACCTGCTTGTCTTGCTATAGTTGAAATAGCTGCGCTTTCCACAGCATAAACGACACCACCAGTTTTAGCTATTACTGTAGATGTATAGTTTGCTGTTGGTATATCCTCTACCTTAATGTTCTCGTCCCCACCTTGAGCTGCGATAATTTCTTTCAATTTATTGTAAGCTTTTCCACTTCTAAGAACTTCTTCAGCATATTCAAAACCATACCCCCTTGGACACCAGTTTTGCGCTTCAAAAATGATTCCAGAAAGAGATAAAGCTTTATTCATGAGATCAATACTTCCACTTTGGTCAATTACAATACTAAGAACATCTTTCGCTTCTAAACTAGGTCCTATCATACTACCAATTGGTCTGTCTCCAGGACTAATAATACAGTCTAATCGTAATTTTAGTGAATAACCTATTGAGGTGAACAGACCTCCCAATTCTTGTGATTGTTCTCTTCTGATAACTTTAGCTCCTTTTCCAGTAGGAAGGTCAATGAGAACATATTCAGAACCAGCTGCTATCTTTTTAGAGAGAATGCTCGCTACCATAAATTCACGTGGGTCTATCTTAATAGTCTCTAGAACATGGATTATCTTATCAGAAACGTCAGCAAGACCAACTGTTTCTCCGCTTACAATGCATCCACCTGTTGTGTCAACTACTTCTCTCATTTCTTCTATGTTCAAATCACAAGGCATTATTACTTCTACAGTATCAATTGTTCCAGCCGGAGATGTGATGGCTCTAGTAGATACTTTTGGAATCGTCAGACCAGCAGCTGCAAGAATGGGAATCATTATGGGAGTTATACGGTTACCAGCTATACCACCAATTGAGTGCTTATCTACAACTGGTCCTTTCTTTGGATGTAAAATATCCGAATTGTTAACTATAGCTCTTGCAACATGTGTAGTTTCATCTAGTGAAAGGCCTTGAACTTGAAATAATGACATTAAAACTGCTATTTGAGTATCATGTATAAGGTTTTTATCTATCGCTGAAAAAATATAGTCTATTTCTTCTTCTTTTAAAGGTTCTCCCCTCATTTTTTTATGAAGGAGAGCGATAATTTGTTCATTTGTTATTTCCTTTATCTCAACTTCGTCTCCTTTCTTAATGTTATAATCATTAGCTATTCTTTGGGAAATTCCAATATGTGATTCTGAATAACTATCTCGTGTATAAACTTTTAATCCTATATCTTTAGGATATATTTCTATTAATTGACCTGGTAATAGTGCTGATTTTTCTGCTAATTTAGTATTGATAAGAACATAATCTTGTTCTTTCTCTAAAATTTTCTCTATTTTCACGATTAATTTTACCATGGGTTTCGCCTTATTTCTTCATCTTTAAAAATCAAATAGAGTAGTATTTTAATAAGCCTTACCATCTAATAGCATTTCGGTTGAAGTGTTTTACCTTACCCATAATAGTTAAAAAACGTAAGGAATAATACATTAATTGTCATGAAAAATGAGGGTTCATCAAACAAAGATGTAAGAAGAAAAGAGTATCCTTGTTCAGGATGCGGTATTCCGATAAGTAAATATGTCGAAAAATGCCCTTCATGTGAAAGAGCGAATCCCCATTATCTTGTGAGGAAATAAGAAAACATTAAAAAGTAAGAAGATTAATACATTAGAGAGGAATAAGATGTCAGGTATCCCACTCCCCCCAAGCGGAAAATCAGAAGATGAAGATAATTCTGAAGCTGACTGCCCTCAATATGATCCAATAATGGGTGGATATTGTAAATATTTCGTTACACGGTCTAGTGAATGTATGAGAGGGGTAGGAACGTGTGATGGATTTGGCATCTTAAAGAAATAAGATTTTACCTTCTTATTAGTTGGTCTAAATCATTACTTATATCTTTGATATTAGCTACTATTCTGTTCTGACCCGCGCTTTTAGCTCCATCAGAGTTGATGGTAGCTGATGTAAGGAACAAAGGTTTGAAGAAATCTCTGATTGTCTGTTTACCATCTCCAAGAAGGCTTGAGCAAGTTCCGGTATAATTCCCATTTTCAGCTCGTTTTAATCTAAAGAAGCTGATGTGATTTGCTCTTTCTTTCCAAATAATTAGATTTGCAGCCATTACAATATTATCTCTTATAATGTGACCTAAGAAAACATTAGAATGTAAACCAAACTCATAAAGTTTAGGACTGGGTTTATTATCGAAATTTGTTAATAACATCAGCTTAGTGTGTTCTGAAAGTCGTTTATATCGTTTAATAGGGACTTTAGCTGTCGATTCTTTGATAATAAACGTGTATGATTTATCTCTTCGCAGTGTGTAAGCTGCTTGGTATTCAATCATCGCTGAAGCTAATTCCAATAATATAGGTGCTTCTTTCTTGTTTAGCTCAAATTTATCAAAAGATTGAATTGGTATTTTAGATTTTGTAAGAAGACTACAAATAAGCACACCAATTAGATCATGAGATAGAGTACCCATAATTTGGCAACCAGATTCCAAAACTATTACAGGAAGCTGTTTTCGAGGAATACCTGCTTTTTCAGCTGCTTCTCTATTTTTACTAATTTGATGGATAATTAATGTGACATCTTCTCTATTTACAGCACTTACTACTGCTGTCAAGAATTTCAAAGTCGGCTTACAATGGTCACAACTATCTTCATGTATATAAACTTCAATTGATACCATATGTCCCCATCTGTTTTTTTATTAATTTGAGATAGTAATTTAGAAATATTTAGCGCAATTATAAGTATTATGATTAAATTAGCTATTAACTAAGATTTCTTTCTCTTCTTTAAGCTCTTTTCTTTGGCAATTCTTAAAGCGTCTAATACGTTGGCAAAGCAGTCCAATCGTCTCTCAGGTAGAGGGTCCCACCCTCTTCCATCACTGTTTTCTGCTAACAGAATATGTTTCCAAAGCTCATCTCCTATATCTTCAGGATTAACACACACAAGGTAGCGTCTTACATCATTTAGCAACCTTTCTAATTTTTGGTTATCTTCATCTCTTAACCAGATATCTAATCTTCTATCAGGTGCCCAACTACCTGTTTTCATGTATCCTAGTTCACTCGGTTTATTATCTTTTAAGTAATTTATAGGTAAAATCATTTGATTGCCTTTTATGGAAATAAGTTGAGAGAGAAATTTCCTTAAATCCTCTTCTGTCATTAGTTTTCCTTTAACAAAGCTTCTATACCCGAAAAATTCTATATCATTACCATAAGGAATAATCAATCCTTTTTGATTCTTATAATTTGAAATGAGTTTGATAACTTTCTTAAGTGATATAAAGGGGAACCCTAACAAAGCAGCAGAAGTGATAATACTCCATGATTGTGGGACTTTTAGTCCTGTAATTGTTCCTTTTGCTCCTTTCAATTCGACAGGATAGAAGTTTGTTTTTTTGCAGATTTTCTTAATATTCTTCATTGTTCTGCGATATCGAGTAAGCTTTCTCAGTAGTCCTTTTGTTTTCAAAAAATCAATAATGTAGTGAGATGAGGAATAATATGTGTTGTTATAAGGATTAGAATCATTTAGCAAAGGTGAGCTAAGATTATACAATTCATCATCAATGAAAGTGTAAGAATATCCATATTCCTTGAGTAACATTGGCAAAAGTGGGTCATAAGCTAGTTCAGGTAACCAGAAACCTTTTGGTGTGTAATTTAAAGCTTTCTCGAATATTTTTTGATTAAATTCTATCTGTTTTTTCATATCTTCTACAGGTAATAAAGGGAAAATGGGATGTGAGTATCCACAACCTGTAAGTTCGAATTTATTGTTTTTTATTCCTTCTCGTAAAAGATCTAAAACTTCTGGAAATTCATTATACAAAATATCCAGAGTAACTCCAGTGAAATTCAAAACAACCTCAGCTTTTGGTATTTCGAGTAAAGAAGAAAGAACTGGTATATAGCTTTTTTGAATAACTTGCGGAATGTGGTCGACTGGTATTTCTGCATGTTGAAGATTGGCATGTAAAACAATCGTTGAATGCACATGTAAAAAACCCTAGTTGTAATATAAATGTTTGGTGAAAAGGATTATTCCTATTTCTAGAAGTGAAATAGTAGATTTATGCGCATTCGAAGCAAATGAACTACTCCTACCTTAAGGAAGGAGTTTCTTGATTCATAGAAAAGACTTGACCACTAACGAAAGCGGAAGCAGTGATAGTGAACAGAGGTCTGTTCTCCACAAGTATAGAAGCACGTCCCGTGCCCCTCTTCAAAATATTTATCGAAGCGTTATAATCACGGTCTAACTCTAAGTTGCAATAAGGACAGAAGTGTATTCTACCGGAAAGGTTTTTCTTAACTATTCGCCCACATCTAGAACATTCTTGAGTAGTATTTTTAGGATGAACTTTAACTATCTGTTTATCAGCATTGACAGCTTTATAAGATAAATAGTTGAAGAACTGTCCCCACGAAGCGTCAAAAATGTTGCGATGGAGAGTCTGTGACCGCTTATTATTTTTGTTACCTTTCTGTGTGAGTCCTTTAATATTCAAGTCTTCCACACACATAAGGTCGTAAACATTAACATAAAATCTGGAGACTTTATGCAAGAAATCTTTACGTTGGTTAGTAACTTGTGCTAAAAGTTTAGCTAATTGTAACTTGGCTTTTAACCAGTTCTTTGAACCTTTCTTTTTACGTGCAAGAGTCTGGTGCTTCTTTTTGATTTTCTTTAATTGTTTGTCAATATTCTTAG
>JAHLWR010000017.1 GCA_019057815.1 Candidatus Heimdallarchaeota archaeon | reverse complement strand
CCAGATAACCAGAAGTAGATGCCATAGTCGTAATTGTTGCTACAAGTGTTGTTGGCAACCGTCGAACTCCCAGATAACCAGAAGTAGATGCCATAGTCGTAATTGTTGCTACAAGTGTTGTTGGCAACCGTCGAACTCCCAGATAACCAGAAGTAGATGCCATAGTCGTAATTGTTGCTACAAGTGTTGTTGGTAACCGTAGAATAATCAGAATACCTAAGCACGATGCCTCTGTTGTTATTGCTACAAGTGTTGTTGGCAACAGTAGAACTAAAAGAACTGTAAAGATCGATGCCCTCGTCATTGTTGTTGCACGTGTTGTTGACAACAGTAGAACTATCAGAAGACTCAAGCTTGATGCCTCTGTTGTTGTTGTAGCAAGTGTTGTTAACAACCGTAGACCTATCAGAAGACGCAAGCTTGATACCATCCCCATTGTAGCTGCAAGCGTTATTTTCAACAATTGAACTCTCAGAATCGTAAAGATAGATGCCATCCCCATTATTACTGCACGTGTTGTTGGTAATAGTAGAAATATCAGAAAACCAAAGATAGATGCCACTGTTGTAATTGTTACTGCACGTGTTGTTGGTAACAGTAGAGCCATCAGAATCATAAAGAAAGATGCCTTTGCTGTTATTGCTACAAGTGTTGTTAATGACAGTTGCTGTCCCATCAGCTACATTATCGATATAAATACCATACTCTTCTGCGTCAATAAAGCAATTACTAACAATGAAATATTTCGTTGTATCAGTGATAGAAATACCTCTACTACTCGTTGTTGTAATATTGTAACCATCAATAAGATAAGGGTCCTCAGCTGTTCCTGTTCCTAGAAAAACCTCAAAATCGCTATCACTGGCTATTGTTATAGGATCATGAGGAATCAACTCTAGTGAAGTAGGTCTATAATTATTCTCTTCTGCAGTTATTTGTACATTGATATTCGATGCGTAGATTGACAATGTCAGTATTAGCAGCAATAATATTGCTTTCTTTTTCATCAAACCACACTTAATGAATCTCTATATCTAATATATATTTTGTGCAACCAATTTTTCTGTAATATTTGAAAGAAAAATTTTATCATAATTTTAAGGTGTAATAGTACTGTTAATTGAAGGTGTTTCAATAATCTCTACACCACAAGTAAAATTTAACTCATGGATATATGAAAAACACTCAGTAGTTGAATCTACCTGTATTTTTACA
This sequence comes from Candidatus Heimdallarchaeota archaeon, assembly GCA_019057815.1. Taxonomy (GTDB): domain Archaea; phylum Asgardarchaeota; class Heimdallarchaeia; order Heimdallarchaeales; family Heimdallarchaeaceae; genus 18H4-34. Next base: position 74,803 of record JAHLWR010000017.1, on the reverse strand, counting down.
TGAAAAAACCCTATACCATTCAATTACAATCATCGATATCTTTAATAGGTTTTTATTTCATAAAAGACTTATACTTAACTTATGAAAATGTTTTAAAAAAGATGAATAAAACATATATACATACAAGAATTGTTGGCGGTAAAGATGAGAACAGCAACAAAAATGAAAATAAGAGACATTTTTAAGACCGATGGAAGCGGTGTACCTTACTTAAAACTTGTAATATATGGGCCATCGCTATCTGGCAAAACTAGTATGCTGACCGTTTACAATGTCCTAAGGAAAGTTGAGGACCCAGAAACAATTTATTCGTCATTGAAAAAGATAGATGACCCCTCAGGCAGAACTATTTTTTACGATCAAAGTACCTTTGAACTTCCTAAGGGTCAAGGTGTTAGCGTTCCCAAGCTTCGTTATCAAGTCTGGACTGTAGCAGGCCAAAAACGCCATTATATTCAACGCAAAGTTGTTTTGGAAGGTGCTGATGGACTTATTTTCATGTTTGACCCTCATAAAAGTATGTGGAACGATAATGTTGAAAGTCTTGAGGAGCTCATCGCTCTTAAGGGAGATTTATTAGGTAAATCTTTACCATTTTTGATCGTTCTCAACAAAATTGATCTCCCTAAAGAGGAAAGGATTCTCACTGACAAGTTTTTAGATCTCCTAGTCGATAAAAATCTTGCAATTAACAAAGGTGATGCTTACATGCGCGTTATTGAAACTTCTTGCCTGCAAGCGCGCAATGAATTAATGAAACTTCTTCGCAGTCCTGACATTAAGAGTCATCTTGATGAATATGGTCGGTTAAAACGAAGTTCTCGTCCAAATAGTGTTGCTAAGGTTTCTCAACCTATTGAGCAACTTACTCGTGAAATCATTATCCATAGAATCAAAGTTGCCAAAAAAGAATAACAACCTCAATTGAGGGAGACTTTTGCGAATGGATAATATTACCTATTCTATTCTTAATCATCTTATCAAAAAAGAAAAAATAGATTTTTCACATTTTTCAGAGTTTGAGAAAAAAAAATGTTTTCATATTATTGAGCCTTTAGGTTATTCTATTGAAGAATTTCAATCCCTCACTCATTTTGACACAAAAGAAATTAGTCTTGTAATCTATCATTTAGTTAAACTTGGAAATAATATCAATCATCTTTTTGCTTATCTTAACTGGAAAAATTTTGAAGACTTAATCGCAATAATTTTTGATAAAGCAGGTCATACTGTAATAGAGAATTTCCGTTTTAAAGATGAATATACACGCTTTGAAATCGATGTTTTATCATTTAGATTCCCATATATTTTTGCCATTGATTGCAAATATTATAAGAACAGAGCTAGTTCGCCTATGAAAAACGCTGCAATAGCTCAAATGAACCGTGTCGAATCTTTGATTGAATCTTTTCCGGTAATATCTGAAAGTTTGATTAAACAACTTCATCTTCCTATTAAAAGGCTCATTTTTGTTGTCCCATTAATTATTTCTTGGGGAAATCATAATATTCAAATTGTAGAAAGAATCCCTATTGTTTCTTTTAATCGACTTTCTGGTTTCCTTCAAGATATAGACGAGTTTAGAGAAGATATTTTTAGTTTTAAACTCTCTCTAAGCTAATATTTACTAATTAAAATGATTTACCGAAATCAATTTATAACTTTATTATCTAATATCATATATAATAATTAAGAAAAAGTTTGGGCTGAATTATATGACCGTTGAAGTTGATAGTCCTTTTAAAATAATTAGAACACTCATCAAAAAGTTTCTAGGTGAAATGAGAGTTATACGTGGTACTTCAGAAGAACAGGCAAAAGCTCGTGCTGAAGAGATAAGGAGTAACTCTTTATCTCCAGGTAAATCCCAATATTCTGTTTCTGAAGTTGATGGAATAATCCGAAATTTCAAAGGAAGCTACGTAGATCTTATTCGTGATATCCACTTAGTTGTAGTCACTGAAAGTACGACTAAAATCCGTCTAGGAATTGAGCAAGGTTTCATTCAAGGTAAGCTAATTACTCAAGAAATGGTGGATAACCTAAATAAACATAAACAAGAAGCTGAAAAAGTTCCAGTTCTCACAGATAAACTCAAAGAATCTGACCTCAAGATTGATGAACTGCAAGATCAAGCTGGTAATTTTAAAGCAGAAACGATAGTACTGCAAAACGAAGTTACAAATCTTCAAAACACAATAAATGCAAGAGAAGATGCAATTGAAGAACTAGCTAGATTACCTGGTGGTGTAGGGCTTGATGATACGTTAATCCATGAACGAGATCAAGTAATAGTTGACAGAGATAAAATTATTCATCAGATCACTCTCGAAAAAACAAATATTCAAGCAGAATACGATCGAATTAAGATTGAAAAAGATTCTTTATCTAAAAGGTTTGATGATATGGAATCAAGATTGAAATTATCTCAATCACAAGCAGTTTCACAAGAAGGAGAGTTGTATGATAGTTTGCAAAAACAAATAGACAAATCAAGAGAGACTATTTTTAATCTCAGAAGTCAAATTGCTGAAAAAGAAGACACCATTAGAAATCAGAAAATAGACATTCAACAAAGAGTATCTCAGATTGATTCATACAAAAGTCAAATTGAAACTCACCAAGAGGAAATGAGCGAATTAAGAGAAGGGGATAACAAACTTAAGAGTGAAATTAAACTACTAGAAGCTAAAATTGAAGAACAAGAAACAGCAACATCAAAAGTTTCTGAATTGTCAGAGGTTGATGCTAAGTTAAGAGAGCAATTATCTGATAAAGAACGACTTATAGTTGATATGAGCGCACTTCTTGAAACATCAAATCAGCAACTTGATGAGTTAAAACAACAAGTTCATCAGAAAGATTCTGATGCTGAGAGATTAGCTGAAAACATGATTGAATTTCAACAAGAATTAAGTAGTAAAGAAACAGAAACTCATCAACTCAGAACTCAAACCGATGAAATGATACTCCAGATTGCTGAAAAAGAAGCTGAAATTAAAGAAGTTGAAGATTTGAGAAAGAAAGAAAAAGAAGAGAAAGAAGAGTTAGAGGAAAAACTACTTGAACAACAGGACAAAGTTGAGGATTTCAAAGCAAGATTAGAAGAGACAGTTAAGGAACTGACTGATACAAAGAAAACGATGGTCGTTATGGAAAAGGAGGGTACAATGTCTTCTGATGAGAAATACCAATATGAATTATCTGTTCAGAAACACAGTAAGAGAATTGATCTGCTAAAATCAACTCTCAAATCACTAGAATCTTTCCTAAATACTGATCCAAAATATAGAATTCTCTACCTGTTAAATGACTTCCAACGACCTTTAGCCAAGAAAGAGTTGGCTAAAATGCTCAAAATTCCAGAAGAAGTTGCATCTAAATACATTTTTGAACTTGATTATTTTGGTTATATAAAACAAAATGTTATTTCTGGCGAAACAAGTATTGAATCGACTGCTTTGCTGAAACCTCCTTTACTATATGAAGAAGAAACTGAAAACAAAGAATAATACTCAAATTACCCTTTATCACTCTTTACAATTAGTGATACGAAATGATAACAGAAGAAAATGAAAAAATAGCTGATAGCGGAGTCTTAGAAAGAATATCAGAAAGAATAATTAGCAGTTTTTATATTCAAGCTCTAAAGAATGCTTTACAGGGAGAAAAGAAGATAGCAATAATTGTTGATGGACCAAACCTTCTTAGAAAACAAAAAACTAGACAGATAAAGCTTGATGATATAGATGAGATTGTAAAAGAATTTGGAAAACCATCGATAAAAAAAGTTATATTAAATGAATTCGCAAGCAAAAGCTTGATTCAAGCAATAATCAATAGTGGTTATGAACCAATAGTGACTCCTTATGATATCTACATAACAATGGCAATAGAAGTTATGGAAACCCTTAACAAAAACAAGAAAATTGGACTTTTTGTACTGGGCTCAAGACATGCAAGAATAGCTCCGATATTATTGAAAATAAAAGAGAAAGGAATTGAAACAGTGGTTGTCGGTTTTGAAACAGGGATGAGTATTGCTGTAAAGAAAATAACAGAAAAAATCTGCTTTCTAGATATAGAATAATGAGAAAAGGTTCATCATTTTGAATCAGACATAGTTTCAAATTTTACATACTGTTCTTTTGCTTCAAATTTAGGTAGAAGTAAAGTATCAGCTGCTGTTTTTAAAACATCAATAATTCTATAGTATGCTTTTCGATTTATTGTTTTTTTATTTATCATACCAATTTTTAATAGATAGGATAGATGGTACGAAATAGTAGTTTTCTTTAAACCCACATTATTTGCAATCTCATCGTAAGTTATTCCCAAATCATTTGCAATTGATTTCATGGCTATTAAAGACATGATAAAAATACGACTATTGTCATCTAACGTAACCTTTTCTCTAAATTCTTTGTATAAATTAATGCCCAGAAACGAAGAGATATCAATTACTATTTCTTGATTAGCAAAATCTAGCCCATTGTAGAAGCAATCCTCACAGACACGAACACAGATTTTTATCGCATTTATTATACTTCCTCTAGATTCTGTAGCTATTAGGGTAATAATTTCTTCTGTAAATGGTTGTTGTATTTGCCCATTTACTCCAAGTTTTATCTTTAGCATCTGTTCAATTTCATTTTTTGTTAATGGATCTATGTGTAGACTTGGAAGTGTATGATTGTAAATGTCGTACTGCTTGGTTATACAACAACTTTTCAATCTTGCCCACGCTGCTGAAGTCAAGATAAGAATAAAAGGTGTTTCAGGGAAGTTAAATTCCATATTTTCTCTGAAATCAATGTAAAAATCAACTAAGAAATCAGCATGGTCAATAATTACTAACGATATAGGTTCGCCTGTGTCTGTAGCAGCAAGATGATTTCTAAAATTCTGAATGGATTTAGCAATCAAATTTCGACTATTCTCTGATTCGACTATATTTTTAGCATCCAAATAAATTGCGTTTTTAAGTTCTTTTGTATTCTCTTTTAACAGTTGAAGTGTTAAGTCAACTAAAGTAGATATACCATTTTGACTTATACCAATGATTATGCCATCTAATACTTTGTCCTCAGACTGGCTAGAGATTACCTTACCAACAGAAGAAGCTACTTTTCTTATTCTTGATTGAATGAAAGTTTCTTGTTTCAGATCATCAATAGATGTTTCACTAAATGGATTTTTCTCAAATCCAAAGGAAATGAAAGGATCCTGAGGGATGAAAGTATCTTTTTTACCCTTTTCGTACGCGTCAAGTATATTCTTAGTGAACTCATTCATAGGTATCGGCATATTGTCTAGATAATATCTAACCTTTAAAGTTTGTCAAATCCTTCAAATCTTTCGAATATTGGTTAAAATCCGATAGGATTCCCGACAAAAAAAGTATTGGTTTTAAAAGCACTTAAACAAAAAAAATTTAGGGGATTTTTCCTATTCTTAGTAAAGAATAGAAAAAACTTGTGCTACCTTTCTAAGTTTAATTCGCTTCACAATACTCTATCACTGCATTTTGCTGTAATTCCATAATCCTTATAGATGTCTCAGTTATTGGTCGATTAATGAGTATTAAGCAGAATGATCCCATTGGAATGAAGCAATTAATTCTTAAGAATCTCTTTCTATTAACTAAAACAACATGGTCATATATTGCTAGACCCTTTACTTCCGAAAAAACACTAGAAGTATTGGTTGTTTCCTTCGTCTTGCTTCTTATCAGTCCTATTCTTCTTGTTATAAGCATAATCGCAGATATAGCTCTGCTTCCTTTCCTTCCCGGTCTTCACCTTTTTAGACCATTATTTAAAGCAGGATGGAAATATGGATTAATCTCTGCAATAGGTGTAACATTAGCTGTTATTGTATTAACACAATACACGTTCTTTATGTATTCTTATCAATATCGTGCGTTTGAATTGTTTTTGGAAGGTGAATCAAGGCAGTATCTTCAAGTGGAGGTAGAATACGAACTAATCGAGACCATTGCAGGCCAGTACGATCAGATATTAGATACTGCTACAAATGCAATTGAATACATCAATGTTACGGAATACATTCTTCAAAAGGACCTTTATTTTAAACGGGGAACATTTACAAAGGATATTGATTCTATCACAAATATAACAACATATCCAAATATGAATTTGTTTGGAACAGATGGAAAACTACGATCACATTTTTGGAATCATATTTCTATCGGTAGAGCACCGAGAAATAACGGAGAAGTTCTTCTTCTTACAACACAGAATTATTATAATCATTCTTCTATTAAAGTAAATACAACTGCCCACCTATTAGTTCCAGTTTCTTTCTATAAGGAACAATCTCTTCTCTATCCGGAAGCATATACAGAAGTTAACATTTCTGGTGTGGTCTTCTTAGATGATATTCCCAGATATGATATTATAAATACAAAAGTAAGCATGACAACTGAAAGCATGCTTGAATTAGAAGATCAACTTGCGGTTTTATCTGCATGGGAAATATCTGCAAACATTCTCCATTCAATTGGTTTAACCGAAGGAAAAGCCAATATCTATGAGAACCTATTTTTCAATGTTAATCTAATTGATGCCTTTGACTTACAGGACGATATTGATCTCATCAAGCAAATTATTCTATCTTTAAAAACATGGTATTTCAGTGATTTAGGTTATAAAGAAGTTGAAATCAACTCTTATTTGATTGATTTGCTTGAAGATTTCAAAGATGAATACAATTTGTATCAAATTTTCATGTATTCATTTTTGGCTCCAATTATAGCTTTAACGATTATTGTTACAATTTATGCAGCAAATCTTGTTCGGAAGAAACGGGAGAGACAACTTACAATTCTTTCTTCAAGAGGAGCTAATAGAGTTGAAATTGCTTCTTATCTAATCCTTGAATCAGTTGTTATTGGTGGTTTTGCTCTAATCATAGGAGTGGCAGTAGGCAGCCCTTTAGCTAAATTGCTAACTAAAAGTGCAGGTTTTCTTAACTTCACCAACCCTTCACTTCCTTTAGTTGTTGAAGTTGGATCTATAAGTAGAGCATTGATTGCAAGTATTATAGCTATCCTTGTAATACAATTGATTAATGTAGCTACACTGTTAAAAAAGCGAAGCTCTCTTGATTATGGAAAAGTAGAACGACACTTACCATCACTTTACAGATATTATCTAGATGTAGGTTTTCTTCTCCTTGGGATTTCTTTATGGATTGTGTACAAAATTCCTGATTTAAGTGATGAAAAACTAAAAACAGCAAAAGGTATTGGTATACCAGCTGTAATTATAACACTCTTTGGTCTTATACTAGTTTTTCAAAGATTCTTACCATTGTTTGCACGATCTATAAACTTCATCGCTAAAAAACTCAAAAAAGACATAATATCACTAAGTTTGAAAGATCTCTTTAGATACAAAAGTAGTTTCATCAGATCCTCAATGATACTAAGTCTTTCATTTTCAATAGTTATCAATAGTATAGTAGTACCTGCCACTTTCCAAGTTTTTAATGAACAAGGCGCATATTATGATATTGGATGTGACATTGTTATCAAAGGTTTCCCAGTAGAAAGCCAATATCTTATTAATTATATTACCGACTTAGAAGAAGTGAAAAGTACATCCATCGTAAGATTTGTAAATCTTAGAGATGTTTCTGGAGCTTTTGGTATAATTTATTCTATACTCTTTATAGATACAAGCACATATGCCGAAACTGGATTTTTCAGTGAAGATTTTGCAGATGATTCACTTAATACACTGTTATCACAATTAGAAGACACAGGATTCTCAGTGCTAGGCCAACAAGATGAACTCTTGGCCTTAGATCATAAAATTGGACAACCATTTAACTTCACATACAAATCTTATGGAGAAGAAAATATGGAGGAAACAGGAAGTTACGTCGGGCAATCTAATTTGACTGTAAGTTTAGTAAATGATTTCAAGTTCTGGCCTGCTTTTATCAGATATGAAGCTGAAGAGGATGCTTCAGCAATTTACTACCACTTTGTTACTTCTATAAATAACTTAAACTCAATCAAAGTTACTCCTTATTCAATTCAAAATTTCTTATTCATAAAGGTAGAAGAAGGAGTAGATATAGGTAAAACTGCTTCGATATTGAGAGGTATAGGTGGAACTAATGTTTATGATGTAAAAAACCAATTATTTGTAAAACCAGATACACCAAGACATTCTATCCTCTTCTCCGCTATTAACTCAACTATGCTTATGTCATTTGCCATAAATGCTATAATTCTAACACTTTTTGCAGCGATTCAGCTCATTGAAAGATCAAAAGAAATTGCAACTATGAAAGCTATTGGTATTTCTACAAGTCAATTATTAAGATTATACATAACAATGTATTTGGCATTATTATTCTTCTCGATGATAATCGGAGTAATTACAGGTTTCATCTCCTCTTCAATGCTAATGGGAGTACTATCTGTAAATAGAACTATTCCGCCATTCACTATGATCTATCCAGTTTCGTGGATTATTGTATCAGTGTCGATATTAGTTTTAGCTGCAGCAATAGGGGCTATAATACCAGTATTCACTACTGTTAAGAAAGAGATTGGTAATGAATTAAGACAATCAGCATAGGTGGAAAAAATGACATTTATAGAAATTAGAGATTTAATGAAAATCTATCAAACAAAAAGGAATCAAACTGGGGTTCCAGCATTAAGAGGAATAGAATTAGTTATTGATAAAGGAGAATTTATATCAATAATTGGTCCTTCAGGAAGCGGAAAAACAACACTTATGCTTATACTTGCGGGGATGTTGGATCCTACTGCGGGATTTGTCAAAGTTGGAGATTCTAGGTTAGACAAATTATCAGTATATGGTCGAAGTCTCTATCGCAGATATAAGGTTGGCACTTTATGGCAATTACCGAGTCGTAATTTAATATTCGAAATCACAATTGAGGAAAATGTAGATATCCAATTAAGGTTACTTGGTATGCCTTTAGAAGAAAGAAAAAGGAGAATCAAAGACCTCTTGGAAGATGTTGGTCTTGAGAGATGGCGTCATCACAAACCCATGCAACTATCAGGAGGTCAAGTGCAACGAGCTGGACTAGCTTGTGCTCTTGCTCATTCACCATCATTACTTTTAGCTGATGAGCCTACAGGTGAACTTGATACTAAAACAGCTAAAGAACTGATGAGATATTTCCGTTACTTGAATGAAACGATCGGTATAACGGCTATTATGGTAACCCACGATTTTGATGTCGCGAAAACAAGTGACAGAATAATTCAAATCGTTGATGGTCGAATATCTGGATTTTCTTATTCAAAAAATCTTAGAACTCTACGAGATCTTAATAGTGTTTATCTCGACAGATATGGTTCAATGCAGCTACCTAGACATATTACTGAAATAATGACTGTTGAAGAGGAAGTAAAAATAAAAGTTCAGGAGAAAGGAAAACTCTTTCTAGAACAAAATTAAGTTGGAAATAAACAAACCTTAATAATTACATGATTATGGGAAGGAAAGCATAGTACTGAAACAATATAGTTAGTTTTGGTGATAAAATCCAATAAAAATAATATACATCTAGGTGTTGTAATTGAACGATGAAGAAGAATATGATCAAGAAGAAACAACAACTGTAAAGAAACCAGACAAATTATTCGATATGGTTGTTCTCAAGATGATAACAGCTCTAGCTGTTTCTTCTGCCATGTTATTTGGCGGGGGTGCGCTTTTTGTCTATGCAGCAGCTAGATGGATACCTATAGAAACATATGATTCTATCGTTGGTGCATTCTTTGGAATTCACTTATCCATTTTAATGGTTTATTACGCTTTTACTCTGTTTAAGTACATAGTTAGTGATTGATATGAAATTTAGTTTCCGTAAAAGAGGGGAAAAAGAGAAAAAAGAAGAAATTGATTTCTTAACTTTGACATTAAAGCAGAAAGCTAGAAGAATAGCATTCTTCCAACTAAAATGGGGGGGTATCATATTAGTCACGGAAATAATTATCTGGATAATACTCGATTTTAGTGAATATTCAGGAGTTGATTTTTTCACTAAATCATTACTCTATATTCCAGGAATTTTTCTCATTTTTGGCGGATGTATGGGAGGTTTAAGTAGGTATCACATTCCACCAAAGATGAGAATTGTCGAGCCAGATGACCAATCAGTTGCCCCATCGGATTTTCAAATCAGAGTTAAATTTGAACCTAGCGCTGTAAATGGAGAAAGTATTTTTATTCTTATAAACGATAAGAAATTGCCATCAACAATAGATACCGAAAATAATGTAGTTATTGTAAGACAAATTTTTAAAAATCCACCAAAGAAAGCTGTTTCTATCCTGATTGAAGTTTTTGGAAAAATGGATTCAGATAAAGAAATAAAAGACAAAATAAGAATAATTTGTGATCCAGAAGCGGATGAAGAGGACTATCTGGAATACTGGGAATTTAAACGCGAAGATCAGACTTACTGGGGAAAAGAACTAAGAAGTGCAAATCGTCATGCTAAAAGAAACTTATCAGCTCTTTCACTGATAATACTATCTGCACTGTTACTACTACTAAATTACTTAGTGTCACTACTTTATCCTATTATCAAAAGCTGGATAGTGTAACATTTTTCAGAAATTTACAAATAAGTACTAAAGCCATGTACTCTAGGGCATGGATGGGGAATACATAAACTTATAAGATATGGTTATATAATAATATTAGTAACCATTTATGTAAGGGAACTAAATATGAAATATCGGAAAGAAGCCCATCGTGTCTATTTGCTCAACTACCATTTGATATTCGTTGTAAAATATCGACAAAAGGTTTTCTTAGATGATATTGGAATTATTGGAGATTTCAAAGATAAAGTGAAAGAATTAAGTCAAACTTTTGATGTTGAGGTATTGGCAATTGAATGTGGAATTGAACATGCTCGTTTATTAATCTCAGCTAAGCCAAATCTAGATATACCAAAATATATTAATTCCATTAAAGGGCATACCTCTCGGTTTTTGAGGAAAAAGTATGCGAAATTTTTGAGCAATAAATTATGGGGAGACCATTTCTGGAGTCCTAACTATTTTATTGCTACTACGGGAAATGTTTCTATTGATAGACTTAATCAATATATAGAAACTCAACGGGGGAAACTTGAACGTGAGGATTAATTACGCTTATAAGTTCCGCATATATCCTAACCAAGAACAACAAGCACAATTAGCAAAAACATTTGGTTGCTGTCGTTTTCTATGGAATCAGATACTTAATGAACGAAAAGGAGTGTATCAAAAGCTCAAACACGATAAGGAAAAACTATACACGCACAAATACAAAACGGAAAAAGAATACAAAGCGTTGTTTCCTTTCTTAAAAGAGGTAGATAGCAAAGCTCTTCAATCTGTGACTCGAAATCTGAACACCGCTTTTCAAAAATTCTTTGATGGGTTGAAAAACACGCGAAAGATAGGATACCCAAATTTCAAATCCCAAAAAAATAAACAGAGTTATACCACATATAACATCAATAACAACATCAAAATTGATTTTGAAACAAAACGGATAAAATTACCTAAAATAAACACATGGATCAAGTATCGAAATGAACGAATCTTCACCGAACCTATCAAACAAGTCACTGTCTCGAAAACCAAGAGCGGTAAATACTTTATCTCGTTACTTGTAGAATGTGACATAAATATTTCTCAGAAAAAGGTTATTAAACTATCAAAAATTGAAGCTTTCGATATGTCTGCACCCCATTTTTTGATTTCCGAAAGAATAAAGTTGAACAACCCCCGTTTTTATCGAAACGAAGAAAACCGCCTTAAACGCTTACATCGCAGGCTTTCCCGAAAAAAGAAGGGTTCATCGAATCGTAAGAAATCTCAACTTCGATTAGCCCGAAAATATGACACAATCACGAACCGAAAAAATGATTGGTTGCATAAATTAACTACTTGTTTTGCTCAAGAATATGATGCAATCATTTTAGAACGTTTAAACATTAAAGGGATGCAACAATTCAATAAAGGAATCAGTAAATCCGTTACTTTAGACTTTTCTTGGGCACAATTCGTATCAACTTTGCGACATAAAATAGAACGAAACGGGCGACATCTTGTATTAGTGGAGCGGTTTTTCCCTTCCAGTAAATTATGTTCTCACTGTGGTTGGAAGAATTTAGAACTCCAACTATCAGAGCGCGAATGGATATGTGCAAAATGCTCAACAGTTCATGAAAGAGATGTTAATGCTTCAAAAAACCTTCTAAAAGAAGGACTCAAAATCCTTCAAACTAATAATATCATTATCATCCCTACCGTTGGGACGACGGGAAGTTACGCTTGTGGAGATGGTGTAAGACTTTCTATAAGAAAGCAATCGTCGAAGAAACAAGAATCCACCGCCTTTAGGTAGTGGTAGTTCAAATACATTTAAAATCCTATATAGTCAAAAATATTTATAGGGGAATTATATGAAATACCAAACTCGAATAGTATTAGTCACACTAATGATAATTGGTTTTATTCCAATCCTTGCAATAAGGGGTAGCATAATCACAGATGATATAAACTCTATGAGTGAATCTGCTCAAAAATTTAACCCTCCAAGTTTATCTTCTGAGAAGTTATTTGAACTAGATCCTACCAATCCAACTCAAATTCTGAAATCTCAATTCAATGAACAAAAAGAGAACCAAAAAGATGAAATTTCAATTTCTGATTTAAGTATTGATGAAATAAAATTAGATTCTGAGAAATATGAAGAAGTAGATTTCTGGATCATAGATGACTTTACTGTTTTACCTTATGAAAAAATTCAGGTAAGAGCCACACTCTTAGCAATAGGTAATAATTCATATGTTTATGTTTCTAATGCAAAAATAGCTGAAAAGGGATTAGCTATCACTGAAGACCTTGCTGAAGATTGGAGAGATGAATTCGAAATTAACATTTATCCTAATGAAGTTCTCTTCTTCGGTGATGTTGATGGTTCTTTGGGAGACATTGATGGTGACCCTCATATCACTATTTTTCTAACTTCTTTAGGAGGATATGTTGCAGGATATTTTGATGTGATTAATGAACATAATGGAGTAGAATCTAATAGAAGAGAGATGATTTACGTAGAATATACACAAGGTTGGCGAGTGCTAGCACATGAATTCCAACATCTAATACATTATAATCACGATCAGGATGAGCATTGGTGGATAGATGAAGGCTGTGCAGAATTCGCAGCTTATATAACAGGACATTTAGCAGCTTCTAATTTAACATATTTTGTTGAAGATTACTTTGTTTACAATCCAGAGAATGCCCTTTTAAATTGGAATTATGAAAGTGATGGTGGAAAAGATGTTAGAATTGATTACGGTGCTGCTTACCTGTTCATATTTTATATAGCAGAAAAATATGGTTATGAAACTATCAATTATTTAGTAGATGAAGCAGATGATAGTGCACTAGGTGTTGAAGATGCTCTAGAACAAGCAGGTCATTTGGTAGATTTTAACACTATTTATCTGAATTGGGTTGTAGCATTAACAATAGATGATCCCTCTTTTAATGATGGTTTGTATGGTTTTATCAATCTAGATATTTCTATAGCTGTTTTTGATGAAACATCCTTGTACCCATATGATTCAACAGGTGTTATGCATAGATTCTATGGATTCCATATTTTAAAACTCAATTCCCCTCCAAACTACCTTATGTTTAAATTAAATGAAACCATTATTCACTCCATAGGTATTTCTGTAGCTGTACATGACATTAATGGATGGCATGTTAAACAAGAAGTTCAAGATGGTATAATAGATATTATGGTTAATGGAACGTCCATTGATGAAGCATATATAATAACAAGCATTGTAAGCACAACTACACCAAACATCGCTTTTAATGACCAATGGGGAGTGGGTTATACCGAAGATTTAGATTATTCTGTAGATATTGGACATCCACTATTTATTCTTGATTTCGATTCCAATTACATCACTAGCAACTGGTCCTATACATGTGGAAGTATATACATTGTAGACGAGAATGGTACGGAAATTTCGGATTTAAGTGATATAGACGTTTATGTTGTACTGATAGTTTCAGATACTGAAGAAGAGTATATACGATATGCACTAAACTACTCTTCAATAGATCATTGGTATGGATTTTTAGTCCTACAAGAATTGCCTGAAGGAGATTTCATAGTAAAAATAATTGTTTCAGGTGATTATCAGTATGGGATTCAAAGTCTAGGTATTATAACGATTCAACATACTCTTGAAGTCTTTAAGCCGATAGTAACAATGATTTCAGTTTCCAGTATTCAAGTAAAAGTATCAGCAACCTACAGTCAACTTTATGGTTGGGACACGTTTACTCAAAATGCAGAAGTAATGCTTATACTGTTTAATGCCATGACGGATAGTGTTGAAGGTACCTTTGACATATTTTACAAATCTTCAGAGGATCTCTGGGAAAGTAATACAACTGATTTATCTGGTTACTTAACTGGTGAATATTATGTAACAATTAGTTTCAAATATGCAGGAAGAACAGTTAGATCTCCTAATTCGGACAATTTCACTATAGAAGGTTATACTACGGAGACTAGTCGTGTTTCTAGTTATTATTTATTGGGTAGCCTGTCGATTATTGCATTAGTATCAGTTGTACTAACCCGACAAAAACTCAAAAAATAGTTCTAGATTTTTTCTTTAATTTTTCCGTTTTTCTTTAATTGTTGATAGCGGAAGTCCTCTTACTTTAGGGAGGGGATGAATGCTAGATGGTTTACTTCAGTATAGACTCAGCTTTTTATACTAAAAAAAGAACTAAGAGGGTGAACTAATGTTAACATACAAAGTGCAACTGTACCCTAATAAACAGCAACAAGCAACACTCATTGAACAGTTGGACATTTGTAGAAAACTCTATAATAAGCTACTAGAAGAGTGTAAGAAAGCGCGAGAGAAGGGAGAAAAACTCACACAAAACAGAACTCAATCTTTTATTGTGGGGTTAAAAAACAACTCTATGCCAGAATTGAAAGGAGTACATTCCAAAGTTTTACAGATGGTCAACCACACTCTATGGACAAATATCAAGAGTCTATCAAAGTTAAAAAAGAATGGACGTAAAATAGGTCACTTGAGGTTCAAAGGAAAGGGATGGTACAAAACTATCAATTATAACCAGAGCGGGTTCAAGATAGACGAATATAAAAACAAGATAACTTTCTCTAAAATAGGAACTATCAATTGTAGAGGGCTAAATAATAGAGTAAGGAAAAACAAAATTAAAGGGATAATCCTCAAACACACTCAAACGGGTAGATGGTTTGCTAATATACAAGTAGAAAACGTTCCACTAGTTCTTCCTAAAACCAATAAAAGTGTAGGAATAGATGTAGGGATTTCTTCGTTTATCGTCGACTCTGATGGGATAAGAGTAGAGAACCCTAAGAATATAGACAAACAAATAAAGAAAATCAAAGTCACTCATAGAACCCTTTCTCGTAAAAAGAAGGGTTCAAAGAACTGGTTAAAAGCCAAGTTACAATTAGCTAAACTTCTAGAGGAAATTACTAATCAACGTAAAGATTTTTTGCATAAAGTCTCCAGATTTTATGTTGATAATTATGACCTTATCTGTGTAGAAGACTTGGATATTAAAGAACTATCACAGAAAGGTAATAAAAAGAACAAGCGGTCGCGCACTCTCCATCGTCACATTTTAGACGCCTCGTGGGGACAGTTCTTCAACTATTTATCTTATAAAGCTGTCAATGCTGATAAAGAAGTAGTTAAAGTCCATCCCAAAGGTACTACCCAAGAATGTTCTAGATGTGGGCGAATAGTTAAGAAAAACCTTTTAACCAGAATACACTTCTGTCCTCATTGTGACTTAGAGTTAGACCGCGATTATAACGCTTCGATAAATATTTTGAAGAGGGGTACGGGATGTGCCTCTATACTTGTGGAGAACAGACCTCTGGTCACTATCACCGCTTCTGCTATTGTTAGTGGTCAAGTCTTTTCTATGAATCAAGCAACTCCTTCCTTAAGGTAGGAGTAGTTCACTTGGGAATACTTTAATATTAAAAACAGATTAATCTTATATATGAGCCAATTAGAACTCTCTGACATATTTACAGTAGACCGCGAAGGAAAACCAACCTTCAAAATAGTGCTTTTTGGACCGTCTATGGCTGGAAAAACAAGTATGTTAACTGTGTTTAACGCACTTAGAAGAATGGAAAATCCTGAAACAATTGTTTCTTCTTTAACAAAAATTCAAGATGTATCTGGTCGAACAATCTTTTTTGATCAAGGTGTTTTCCAAACGCCTTCTTTTAAGGGAAGAAGATTTGACAGATTACGTTATCAATTATGGACAACACCGGGAGAAGAACGTCATAAAGTTCAAAGTGATATAGTTATGAAAGGTGCAGATGCTATCTTATTATTTCTGAGTTATGAAAAAACATCTTTTAAAGCTAATGAGAGAATAATAAAGGATGCAAAGGAGAAAATTGGTGATAAATTCGGTCAAAAAATTCCTGTAATAGCATTCATTAATAAATCAGATTTAATTTCCGAAGAGCGTTGTGATAAAAGAGATATAATAAAATTGATGATTGATGCAGGAGCAATTAACTCAAAGAAGAGTGCAGATCATGTCATGACAGGAAGCTGTTTGAATGCTCGTAACGATCTTCTTTCACTTTTAAACTCCCCAAAGATAGAAAATCACTTAGAAGAAGAGAGATTGAAAATAGAGAGCCGCCCAGAATCAGTATGGTTAATTGTTAGACCAATCCAAAAATTGACACAATTAGTAGTTCAACAGCGACTCGATTTAGTTCAAAAAATAAAGTAAGTCGAAAATCTACTTCATTAATTAGTTCTGCTTGACAGAAGGTCCTATAATGCTAACATGTTGCCACATATCTACATTTTCGAGTAAGAGTACGGGGAGAGATTTCAGAATTTTAGAATCGTTTTTAAATTGCAATAGTAATTCTTTAGGATGAAAGCCAACCATTTTGTAATGATTCTCATCAACTTCTCCAATGAGTATTCCAAACAACAGGTTGTTTTTTTCTGCGCCTAGAATAGCATAAAAATTGCGAGTAGAAAAGTCCTCTCCGTCAGGAGTAATTATTTTAACTAGTCCACCTGAAAGGTGATAATTCTCATAGGTGTTAGCTTTTTGAACAAGCTCATTAAAATAATTAGGTTTGAGAAGTAAAGATTTTTTCACAATGGCATCATAATCAATAAATTCAAACTCTACTTGTTTTACTTCTGTTTCTGAAGAGATGACTTCAATAGTGCATTTCCAAGTATCCTCTGACATTGATAACATGCTAAACAATAACAATAATAACATTTTGCTTGAAAATATTGAAAAATTATAAACTTAGATATTTTTCCTTTATTTTAAAGATTTTACATGAAAATAAAATGATTAAATAACAAACTCATTTCATATTTGAATAACGTTATCAACGCTTATTTTTACCACTTCATAAGGTATTCTTGCGGGAACTTCAATCATTCTAAGTTCAAATGGTGCTCTTCTAAAATACTTATTTTCAAAAAAGAAATATTCATTCATTGTTTTTCTTAACATACGATTCAAAGATTCTGTTATATCTCTGGTACCTACAGGTTTGTTTTTGAAATACTTATTTTGTATATGTGAAATCAAATCATACTTACTAAGCTTCGTTTTATCTCTCAGCTGAAGTAATTCAAGCATTAAAGAGCTGCTCACTTGACCACTGTAACAATCAAGCCTATTGATAATTCTTTTTTGTCTTACAGGGTACATTCCTTCAAGATCTAAACGATCAATTGTCATAAAACTTCCAGCACTATAAGCAATAATTAGACCAAGCATAGCAGTGAACTCTTTAACTCTTATAACTTCATTTAGGCGAACTCTCTTACCATCTTCCATTAAAAAGAACTTATCAGTGGCTCTCATAACTTTGTCAATTTGAGCCCTTACTTCTAACTCGTCCATGTCGAAAATTCGAGTTCCCAAACTAAGTTCACCTATTAGTTTACTAAATTATTTCACATATACATTTAAAGAGAAATCATATACACTTATATATTTTACTGCTTTTTGTCGGAGTATTTTCCATTTATAATTAGAGATTTAATCTCTAAAAACCTATTTATTTCATAGTCTTATCCAATTTAGAGATTCAAGTACGTTAAAAGAACATATTAAACGGAAGCTGGTTTGTAAGTATAAAAGAAGTGTATATATTTTTCTAACTAAGAGGACAAACAGTTTAAATAAGAATTTCTTGAAAACATAAGTGAGTGAAATTAAAATGCCAGTTGCAGAAATTACTAGAGCAGTAGGTGTTGATTTAGGTACCTCCACAATTAAAGTTGTATGTGGAGATCAACAGTATAAAATTCCATCTGTTATAGGAACACCCAATCCAGGATGGGCAGGTTTAGTTCAGGATAAGAGTTTGCTCAATAACTTGATTATTGAAGACTCAAGAGGACAAGATGTCTATATTGGAGAACTAGCGAGATTACAAAGTGAAATCAGAAAATCGCTGGCTTCTGAAGGCAAAATGAAGTCTATCGACAATAGTTTGCTTGCACTTAAAGCTATTCTAAGTCTTACAATGCAAAGCAATTATGAGCAATTTGTTGTTGCTACGGGTGTACCAATAGCAACAGGTGTGGAAGAGAGTAAAACACTCAGTAAAGGTCTTAAAGGAACACATGATATCAAAGTTAAAAATGATGCAACAGGTGAAGTTAAAGAAATGAAAATTTTAGTTGAACAAGTTTTAGTAGCACCTGAACCCTATGGAACATATTGGCATACATTACGAAGCAGTGGTGTAAAAACAGCTGTCGATTCAATAATTGTAGATATCGGTCATGGTACAACTGATATCCTTTGTATGTATAAAGGTAGCATGATGAGAGCTGCTTCAGGTTCTATTGAAGAAGCTACAGACAGTCTAACTAATGCTCTTTCAAGAGCAATTCAAGAAAAGGCTGGTAAAATCATCCGTCCATTTGATTTGATGACAGCTATTGAACAAGGGAAAAGAACTGTCCTTGTCGGAGGAAAAGCTCTAGACATTGGTTCAGCGATAGATCAAGCTGTAGTTTCAATTGCAGATATTATTGTAGATGAAAGTAATAGATTACTAAACAATCTTCCTCCAGATGCATGGATTGAGAAAGTTATTGTGTGTGGTGGAGGATCTTACACCTTTGGTAAATATCTTAAACAAGCATTCTTTGACGCTAATATTGTTAAATCATTTGAAGAAGTTTTAGTGCCTGAAAACGCTGTAATGTCTAATGCTCTAGGCTTCGAAATGATCGCTAATACAAAATTAAAGAAGAAATGAGACTTACTCATTCTCTTTAGATCTTTTTTACTGTTTTATGCTTCTGGAACAGCCTTTTTCTCTTTAATTTTTTTATCTTGTTGATACTTTTTGTCGAGTTTTTCAGCATATATTGGTCCAGCTACTAAATATATTATCATTAACGTTGCTAAACTGTATGCAGGGAATATCATCAAACTTGTAGGAAATACTGCAAAGAGAATGAAAACTAATGTCGTAACTACTATCCAAAACCAATCAAATTTCGAAGGCACACCTTTAAATGATGCAAAAGGAATTGTTGAAATCATAAAACCAGCCAGTATTATTGTAGCTATTAATACTCCCCATTCTGGTGTATCTGAAAAAATTAGAAGACAAGCTATTACCATTGCAGCAAAAGGACTGGGTAATCCTCTAAAATAAGGAGCATACATAGGATCTTTCTTTTTAAATCTGTATAACCTGAACCAAACTGCTCCAACATAAATCAAACCTGTAAAAACACCTGCTACAATACTCCAATCAGAAACCCAATAACCTAAATATATTGCAGGTAAAATACCAAAAACTATTGAATCACTTATTGTATCAACGTCGACAGCTATTTTCTTGCTCCCACCAATCCTAGCTAATTTTCCATCTGCAAAATCGAAAATCGAGCAGACTGCTAGAATTTTAGCAAAATATATTGAATAGTTTTCATAAGATTTGAAAGTCAAAACAATACCAACAATTCCTAAAACTAAACTGCTAAGTGTCATTAGATTTGCTAAGAATAGAGCGCCATACTTTATCCAAGGTTTCTGTAAAAAAGATATTTCACTCCATTCCATGAAATCACTAACCATCTTTGATTGCTATTATTGATAAACCAGCTCTAACTGATTCTTTAGACTTTATTAGTATTTTATAACTATTTTCTCCTTTTATTTCTACTGATGTAATAGAACCAAATCTTATGATACCAATTACGTCCCCTTGCGTAATCTCATCTCCCTCTTTGATATATCCTATTGTCCTTCTTGCAAAAATACCTGAAACCTGAATAACTTCCGCTGAAATGTTCTTTTCCACATTTTCGATGAAGATGGTATTTCTTTGATTTCTTTTTACATAATTTGAAAAATAAGCAGGCCAATGTTTTCCTTTCTGACGTTTCACACTTCTAACAGTTCCACTTATTGGGCTTCTAGTCATATGAACATCAAAAGGTGACATACGAATAACACAGTAAAAACCTTTTTCTTTTTCAACTATCTCAGTAACAATCCCGTCAGCTGGAGCTAAAATACCATTTTGTGATAAATTGGGTATTCTTTGTGGATCTCTAAAAGTCCAAATAACAAAAATAGAACAGAATATAGGAATAGCTAAGAGAACATATATCCACCACAAATTGTAAAATTGAGAAATTGCTATAATAGCTACTAAGCTTAATAACATTATAGAAATAAAGAACATAATTATTTCTTTTGATTCCTTTGCAAATCTCATTACAATTACCACTATTTCACTGTAGAAGCCCTAATTTCGTGATTTTAAAATGATTCTTCTCTGAAAAATCAAGGAATAGGATGTTAAAAAGATTCTGTTAAAAGAAAAATAAAACAAAGAAAAAAGAAAAAAAAGGATTAATGAGATTTTCGACGGATGACATATATTATTGCAACTAAAGAGATAATACTCATAATAGCAGCAAGAGTAGATATTGGCCCTTTATCAGTAGTGGAAGTTGTTTCTGTTGTCGTTTCCGTTGTCGTTTCTGTTGTCGTTTCTGTTGTCGTTTCCGTTGTTTGTTCCACTGTCGGTATAATGAAATTGTATTCCACTCGATTACCTGCTATATCAAATACAATTACTATGAGAACATTATCTTCACCATCAATCAAACTAGATTTGAAGATAAAGAACGTCATTAATTGCCCGCTTCCATATGTTGTAACACCATCTCCATTGAGTGTAACTTGAATTGATGCAATAGAGGTAACGTCTTCAACGATTTCAAAATCTAACCTCGCACCTTCTAGTACAGTATTATTAACCCATCCTCCAAGTGCATAAACAATTGGTGGAGATAAATCATATAGGATGGAGACAATATATTTATCGTCAGAAGTTGAGACAACAAATTTGTAGGTTCCTTCTAAAGTGTAATCTAAACGATATTGATACAGGCCTACACCCACATCATCAAGAACTACATCTTCAACAGTTGTACCACTTGGAGCAGTTAATGTTAGTAGTCCTGTAGGTACTACATCAGATGGTAAAACCGTTAAATCAAATGTAACACCAGTTTCATCTTTGACATAAGATCCTTGAATTTTTTCTTTAGCAGTTAACCACTCAAATGTATTAAGAGAAAATAGTTTGTTTTTGGTTCCAGTGTTGTATTCCTCTTTGTAACCAGATGTATCCAAGTGGAAGTTAGTTGTAGCAACACATACACGACCACCATTTTCATTTTCAAAGACAGCGGTCGTACCTTTATTAGAATATTTAGTAAGAATCGATGCCCCTTCATCTACCGATAATGTTGTACCCCAGTGGTCAATCTTAGCTACACCATCAGTTATTTTATGACTTGCTGAGACTGAAGCTGTTGCAACTGCACTGAAATCGTATGCAGCAGCCTGAACAGTGATATTGAAGGGCTCAATCAATTCATTAACCATAGTAATATTGTTACCCGATAATATGGTTATTGCTAAGTGTTCTATTGTCTCATAACTTCGACCTAGAAGATCTATGTAAAGACCACCACCATTGTCAACGAATTGTTGAATTGCAGTTTTTTCAGCATTTGTAAGTGGATTATAGGTTTCAATAACATCTGGGTTGGTTTCTAATTCTGGAAATATTCTGTTAAAGGGATCAGCAAACCAAATCATATCGTAATCAGCTAGAACCCCAGCTGTTATTTCTCCAGTTTTGAATTCATTTACAGCATAACCTCTTTGCAGTAAATCAGAAATTACATAAAGGTATTGACCTAAGAAATTATCAATTCTCCAATTTGAATGTTGTTTGGCATAGTAGATTTTGCTATGTCCTTCAGTTACAGTTACTTTGACATAAGTTGATACAGAAACACTTTGAGATGTTTCAAAAGTAATGTAACCTTCATAAACTCCAACTGTTGCATCGTCGGCTACGTCAAATTGTAAAGCGTAATTTTTCGTCCATGGTTCAGTTGCAGGTGTTGTATTTAGAGACATTATTGTGGCAATATTACCTGAAATTACAGGTGCCAAATCCTCATATGGTGTTGAAGAAACACTTTCAACATACATCTCTGTTTGGAAACCTTGAGGTATGGTTTCATACCATTGAATCGGCATTTCTGGGATTGCCCATAAGATTACAGGGTATCCTGTCGCATTGACTGGAGCATCATCAATAATGTGGAATGCATTTCCAGCATCAGGAAGTCCAGCACCATATATTAAGTATTCACCTCTCATTTCTGAAGACTTCATTAACGCTGTTTTAATTAACCCAGCATCGAAATCGATTCCTAAATCTTTCACAGCTTGAATTAAAACAGCTGCGGTTCCCGTTATATGAGGCGCTGCCATTGATGTACCATCCTTTGAGACATAATCTGTATTATCAGCGATTCCAACACTCCATATCCCTACACCTGGTGCAACTAAATCAGGTTTGACAAAACCATCAGCGCTTGGGCCCATAGAACTAAAGGAAGCTTTAGTTCCAGCGTATGTAGTAGCTGCTACAGAAATGACTTGAGGAGCAGTTCCTGGTGAACCTGCTGTGAAATAGCTTACAGGACCAGAGGCTTCATTTCCAGCTGAACAGGCAATTACAATTCCACTAAGCACTAAGATTTTCATAAGTGCTTCTTCTACATCTTGACCTACCTGATCTGATCCTCCTATACTAAAGTTAATTACATCGACATATCCCAGTGAAAGAGCATAATCAAGAGCACCTAGAATTGCTTCCATAGGAATCGAGTTTATGTCTGAAACCTTTAATACTAGCAAACTTGCTTCTGGTGCCATACCAATATACTCAGGATTGCCAGTGCCATCTCCAGCAGCTATGCCTGCAGTGTGTGAACCGTGTGATTGCATATCATCAATTAAAAGATTTGTCGTAGTATGACCGAATTCCGGACTTACAAATGACTTACTGTCTCCTAAAATTCTTCCAGCAAAGTCTACATGGTCCTCATTGATACCTGTGTCTATATCACAAATAACAACACCATCACCATCATAACCTTCGCTCCAAAGACCAGTTACATTTAGCATATCAGCACTATCAATAGTCAACTTTACACCGTTTGTTGAAGCTATTAAAACAGGTTGATTCCCAGTGTTTTCAGAGAAGTAGAATCTAGTGTTAGTTACGTCAAATACTTTGTTTATTCCTTCAATAGAGTTCAAATCATCTCTATTGCTCAACCAATCTTTAGCTATCACCATTTTCAATTCAGGATAGAATCTATCTGGTTGGTTTTCAACTAGATATTGATTGAATGAAGCTTCTGTTTCAAAACTTAGAACATATTTTCTCATTGAATCTATGAAAATATTTTCTCCTGGAACAGTTGCGGTTGTAGCTCCTACATTTGTTCCTGTTGTGAAACACATTTGTACAAGAAGTACTCCTAATATGGAAATACCAATTATTGATTTTCGTTTCATACAATTGATTTTGTATCGTTATTCATAAATGTTGCTTTAAAAAATATTAATTACATTTTTACATTCTATATTTCAGAGTATTATATAGTTTTTAAAAAACGTTTATTATATCAATTGAATTAACAATTCCTTAGGGTTTAGATATGAACAAAGTAGGTATAGTATCTTATGGATCATATATCCCACAGTATCGAATAAGTGTCGAAGAAATAGCCCACATATGGGGAGAAGATGCAACTGAACTCAAAAATCAGTTACAAGTACCAAAGAAATCTGTTTTAGGTTTAGATGAAGATGTCGTAACTATGGCAGTGGAATCTGCTCGCAATGCAGTTAATTTATGGGATGGTGAACCAAAACTAATTGGAGCTATCTATGTAGGTAGTGAGTCTCATCCTTACGCAGTAAAACCAACTGCCACAATAGTATCAGAAGCTTTGCCTACAGGAAAAGAAATTATGGCTGCAGACTTAGAATTTGCTTGCAAAGCAGGCACCGCAGGTATGCAGATGTGTTTTGGTTTAGTTAAATCAGATATGATAAACTATGGCCTAGCCATAGGTTCAGATGATAGCCAAGCAAAACCTAGTGACCCATTAGAATACACAGCAGGAGCTGGAAGTGCAGCTATATTAATCGGAAGTGAAGGAATAATTGCAGAACTAGAAGGAACATATTCTGTAACTTCAGATACACCTGATTTTTGGAGAAGGGAAGGGGCAACTTATCCTTCTCACGGTCAAAGATTTACAGGTAAACCTGCTTATTTCCAACATAGTATAGATGCAACAAAAGGTATAATGAATCAACTACAAACAAATCCTTCAGATTATGATTATGTTGTTTTTCATCAACCTAATACAAAATTTCCACTTTCTGTAGCAAAAATGTTAGGTTTTACAAAAGAGCAAGTTGAATTAAGTTTGGTGTGCCGCCATATAGGAAATACCTATTCAGCATCCTCAATGCTAGGTTTGAACAGAATTTTAGAAAAAGCATCTTCAGGAGAAAGGATTCTTATGACTTCTTATGGAAGTGGAGCTGGAAGTGATTCCTTCTCTTTCGTAGTAACTGATAAGATTGAAAAACTTCAGTCTTATCCATTTGATATTGAATATTACATCAAACGAACTAAAGATATTGATTATGGATTGTATACAAGATACAAAGGATTGTTAAAGTGATGAGAATGAATGGAAGAAATGTGTTTGTTATTGGAACTGGTTTAACAAAGTTTGGAGAGTTTTATGATAGGGATTCAACCAGTCTAGCTACTGAAGCTCTTAATGCAGCAATAAATGACGCCAAAATAGATAGAAGTTCAATAAAATCAGCTTATTTTGGTTCTATGACATCTAATTCATCACCTCATTCAGTTTTTAGCTCAAAATGTTTACGAGAATGTAATATGTCAATACCTTATACACGAGTTGAAGCGGGAAATGCAAGTGGAGCAGCAGCATTTCATCAAGCATACATAAGCTTAGCCAGTGGTATATATGATTGTGTAGCTGTTATTGGAAGTGAGAAATTAAGTGACTTTGTAAAAAACGGAACAATTGAGAAAATATTAGGTTCAACTATAGATTACCAATGGGAGTATGAAATAGGTGCGACTTTAACAAGCTTATACGCTCTGATAACAAAAGCTCATATGAGAGAATTCCATACAACTATGGAACAATTAGCTTCTGTTCCTGTTAAAAATCACAAAAATGGGAAAGAAAATCCCCATGCCCAATTTAGAAGAGAAATTCCTTTGGATAGATTCTTAAGTGCTAAACGCATATCTGATCCCATTGGTCGTTTTGATTTAGCAACACATTGCGATGGAAGTTCAGCTTTAATACTTGTATCTGAAGAATATTTGGAAAGGAACAGCGAAATTAAAAACAAAATTCCAATCCTTTCATCAGAACATAGTACAGATGTTTTAGCATTGCACCACCGAGAATCTTTAACACAAATAAAATCTACTGTTACAGCAGCAAAAAAGGCATTTGCTAAAGTGGGTATAGAACCCACAGATATTGCTGTAGCTGAAGTACATGATGCTTTTCCAATCTCTGAAATATTAGCAATAGAAGATCTTGGTTTCTTTGAAAAAGGAGAGGGAGGAAATGCTACTGAAGCTGGTTTAACACAATTAAACAACAAAATAAGTATTAATCCCAGCGGGGGTTTAAAAGCTAGGGGTGATCCTTTTGGAGCTACTGGCATTGCTCAAATAGTGGAAATTGTAGAGCAATTAAGAGGAAGAGCTGATAAAAGGCAAGTAAGTGAAATAGAATACGGATTAACTCATAATATTATGGGTACAGGAGTATTGGCTTACGTTAATATTTTTGGACAAGAGGAGATGAAACAATAATGGAACCACCCAAAATTTGGAGAGAGAAAAGGCAAAAGTATCTTGCTCTAGGGATTAGTTGTAAAAAATGTGGGAAAAGAAGTTTCCCTCTAAGTGAATATTGCCCATATTGTGGAACTAATGATGTTGAAGAGTACAGGTTAGCAGAAACAGGAAAAATCTTATACTTTACAAATGTGTCCATGACATCTGATGAAATGGCGTTTAATGCTCCTTATTGTTTAGGAATTATAGAATTAAATGATGGCATTAAAGTTACAGGACAAATAATAGATTGTGATTATAAGGACTTAAGAAAAGGTATGGAAGTAAAAATGGTTTTTCGCATTTTGGCACGAGATGGTCATGAAGGTTTAATCAAATATGGATTCAAGTTTACTTCTATGTAGCACTAAGTGATGTGTTTAAACGAGTGTATACTAAAACCTTCTTTCGCCATTTTTTTTCTAGCTATTTCAGCTTCTTGTTGATACTGATAATCTTCTCCGATATAGAATCCATGAACTCCTCCTTGAAGATAGTCCTTTACAACAATAAAGCCTAATCCACATCCTAATTTCTTTTTATCGCAGTAAACAACATATGAGTTTTCCTTTGTTAATTCAAAGTTGAAACTTAGTTTATCTACAAAATCATCTGATAATTTATGAACAATTGAAGATTGGTCACAGAATGGGCATTGTTCTGCAAAAAAGTTTTTCAACTGTTTCCTAGCTTCAAGAAATACTTTTTCAAAGACGTAAGCAGATGATACTTTCACTAGATTTCTTATATCCATACTAGAGATGGGGCTTAATTTTGGTATAAAATGAAATTCTTTAATGTCCAGAATGTCAATTAAATGTTTAAAACCATTAATTGTTGTTTCTACAACTGTAGGGTCATCGAAGTTTTTAGTAATAAATTCAGATTCATTAGGTATAACGGATCTTACAAAGGATTCATTTTTCTTCGTACTATCAATATTAAAGAAAATAGCATTGGCATTTGATGGAAAACGCTCGATTTTTTGCCCGAAATAGTAAACTGCGAAATCCATCAATTTAGGGTGAATTTCGCTATCAAACTCATCAATGAGAAATATCATCATTTGATCTGTTTGAGTAAATTTTAGGGCAATTGGAGGGAGAGTAGGTTTATCTAAATTAATAGTTTTAAGTATTCCTAATCTTTTAGCGCCAACGATTTCTTCAATTTCTTTCACAGTTTCCAATACGTTAGCTGGGGCTTCTTGTTTAATTGGTTCCTTAACCTTAGAACCTTGATCTTTCAGTGATTGCTCAAAATCTGTGTTCCAAAACTCTTTAATCCACGTCCAAGGAGTATATACAACGTTCTTCTTAACATACCAAGCTTTTGATTCTCTAGCTTCACCATCATAGTAATAATAGAGAGGATGTCCTCTAGAAGACTTTTCCATAATAATAATTGGAATAGCAATCTTATCTTTGAACTTCTCGCAATAAATAGGATCAGTACCAGTTATTAAAGATCGAATACAGCTTAAAAGTTTAAGAGCAGGATCTTGAAGTTTTGCTTCAATTTGATCATCTGACCCTCTAAATGGGTCACTTGCTTCACCACTTCGAGCACGGATACTTAAGAGTAAATCATCTTTATAGGCACAAAGAATCACTCGTTTGTACGACTCGAAAAAATCTACTCCACGAGTATAAATATTACACATTTCTGTTGTGAAACCTTGTTTTTGAAGAAATTTTTCTACTTCTTTCATGAAATTTGTCTTAAACAAACTCATGGTAGATAATCAGTATATAGTAATCATAAACTTATCCGTTATACGTAGAAGTATTAAAAAGGAAATTATTCTAGAAATTCAAAAGAGAGCAAATTTTCCACTGTTTTTTTTGTGTTGGACTTCTCTTTGTTTACATCCGTATCTATAGAAGCACAAACGCTTTTCGGGTGAACAATTACTAAGAGACTTTCATCATCTTTTCTTACAGCGAAAGGATATATACTACATGATAATGGTTTATATTTGTGAATTTTGCATTTCTCGTCCTCATCAAGAAAAACGCATTCTTTAACAAATGGTTTCTTTTTCAAAAAGTAGGCTTTAATAAATGAATCCTTTTTTTGATGACTTCTAATTAAAACAGGACTCAATTCTTTCAAAAATTGATCAAGTTCATAACCATGATCTAGAATCCGAGTAATATCTTTCTCGATAACAGGAATTTCATTTATTTTACAGCAAAGTGCACAATTATTACATTCAAAAAAGATATCCCTTACTACTTCAATTTTATTATCATCTTTAATTTTAGCAATAATTGTACCACTGTGGTTCATTACTTTTCAATAGCGACCCAAAACCATATCATAAAAGTTTTACTAATTTGTAATAAATTTAACATCCAAAGTCTACGTTCTAGAGAGTCTTTCTTATCTTTTTAATTGATACTAACATTTTTAATGAGGTTCCAGTCAATGAAATTGTGACTGAAACAGAGAGTAGCTCTCCGTCGGATAATTTCTGGAAAGCGAATTTACCTACTAGAAATCTGTTGATTATTATTTTTTTAACATACGTCATATTGACAATATTAAGCATAATAGAAGGGGAAGGATTAGAAATTTCCGGTAAATTCTTGGCCATCGTAGGACAATATAATCAAAAAGTGTTAGAGGGTCATGTTTATCAACTTGTAACAGCCATTTTTGTTCATGTCAATATTCTGCATTTTCTTTCAAACGGTCTTTTTTTATTGATTTATGGGTTAAGAGCCGAAGAAAGATTCCTAAATTGGCAATATATACTAATTTTCATAGTTTCAGCTCTAATAGGCAATTTATTTAGTTTAGCTATATTTAATCTAGAAACGATTTCATGTGGCGCTAGTGGAGGTATTTTCGGATTGCTAGGAGCAGATTTGAAACTTTCATATGAGGAGGAAAAGCGCAAGTCCATTTGGATTTATTTGGGAACAGGAGTTATTTTTTTCAGTCTTTCTGCTGGTGTAAACGTTAATTTCATTGCCCATGGTGTTGGTTTAATAGTTGGTTTCATTTTACCTTTTATTCTGAAAAACAGGAAAACAAGAGAGATACTTATCGATGTTGAAACTTAATGGAAGTAACCATCTAATTTCTTTGCTTGAGAATACTTCTCTTTGATCTTTTTAGCTGTTACCCACGATTCTCTTACAATTGGTGGAAAACTCTGTTTTTCTTTATAATAGTCTACTAGAAAAGATTTAGTTTTTGGGTCTGATGGGTATCCTGAACCAAAATCAACACCATACTTCTTGTGTAATTTTGAAATTTCTCTGTCTCTCTCAACTTTTGCAATTATTGATGCAGCAGAAACAACTGGAAAAAGCATATCAGCTTTATGTTTAGAAACAATTTTAGCTTGAGGAAATTCCTTCTTGAACTCTAGACCATATCTTTTTTCGTTTACATCTGCAGCATCGATGTAAATTTGATCAGGTTTGATAGAAGATTTTTTTATAGTATTAACCATCATTTTTTGTTCTATACGATTCAATGTTGCTTTCTTTCGCATCTCATCTATATCTGCAGCAGAAAGATGAATGGTTTGATAATCATTAGCATGTTCTATAATTTTAGCATATATTTTTTCTCTTGTGTTTTTGGAGAGAATTTTTGAATCTTTTACCCCAAGCTCTTTAAGTTTATTTTCCTTATCATCTTGAATTATATATACACATAAAACTAATGGGCCAATTACTGGTCCTCTTCCTGCTTCATCAACTCCAGCGATATATACCTCGTTAGTAATAAGCATCACCTATTTTTTATCATTCATTTAATATATCTACAATTTGTTGATAGTTTGCTTCTGTCTTTATTCCTTGAGGATCGAAAACAGTTCTAGAAGATTTTAATCCCTTTTTGTTTAGTTTTTCAACAAGTTCAATAATTGGTATTCCTCTTTCCTTATTTTTTATGTGCTCTCTAACTAAAAAGGGTATATAATAAAACATTGGAATATCGTTTATTTCCTTTACTAAACCAGAAAGTAGCTTTAAAATCTTTTTAGAACTCGGTAAATCTAATTCTTCTAAATTAACTAACATGTTTTGTATATTCTGAATGTTGTTAATCTGTCCTAGCCACATAGGACCAGTCTTTTCCATTTTGTTCCTACAGCTCGGACAGTTTTCTCTTCCCAACATGTCAGTAACAGTTTTCACTTCAAAATAAGAACACTTGTTACACAAATATATAAAACCAATTTCTTTGTGCTGTTTATTTGCATATTCCCGTCCTTTCACCACTTGTACATGTGTTCTAATGAAGTGTTCATGTTGATATGAAATCAATGGTTTAATACCTATCCCTATTCGCCCTGCGCTTATTATCATATTGTACAATAGTATTCTAACTGCTATCTCATGGCACAAAAAACTCCTAGTTGAATTAGCATTATACAGTCTTAAGCAAGCATCTTTGAATTTACCACAAAGAACTTGTAAATCTGTTGATGTTGCAAAAAGATAACCATTTGACTTTTTTAAAACATTTAATGACAAATCAATAAATGAAATTGGGGAACCAAATGGATCTAAATCTATAATGTCAACATAATTCTGATGTTCCAGAAACTCTGAAATAGTTTCTAAAGCATCTTTTTTTTTCGCAAATAATTTTTCCGAAAACCTTAACTCGTCTATATTTTTCTGAATAAGTTCAATAGCTTTGGAATTAATATCACCTGCTACTACTTTCTTAATACGATTTTCCGGTAGTTCTGTAAGGATACGATAGCTTCTGACACCACAACCAGCTAGTGGTTCAAGGATAACAAGATCATTATCCTTTGTCTTCAAGATTGTTAATATTTGTAAAAGAGTTAAATCTCGATTAAAAGTCATGTCAGGGTTATAGAAGACAGTTGAATCATAAATCCTATCAGCATCTTTTAGTATAGTAAAAGTTGTTTTTCCCTCTTTAACTTTAATAAATTTTAAAGTACCTTCATTCATTGTCAGATTACACCAGTTTCACAATTTGTTAGGGGAATTTTCTTCTTTTTCTATTATATCCGAAGGTTTTTTGAAATTCAAACCAATAGCATAAATTTCTGAACTCTTAATTCTAGATGCTTCTGGTTTAAATAATTTTGTTTTTCCGAAAAAACTCTTCAAACGATTCATGAATTTCTGAAGTTCACTTCCTTGAAACAACTTGCACACAAGTACTCCGTTGTTTCTTAACAAGTTTTCTGCTACATCAAGTGCTCTATCAGCTAACATTATTTGAGTGAAATGATCTCTACTCCAATTACCAGAAACTGAAGGGGCGCAATCAGAGAGTAAAACATCAACCAATCCATATTCTTTATTGATGAGTTGAACTAGTTTTGCATCAAAAATATCTTTTTGGACTATCTCAATATTACTTTGCTTAAAAGAAGAAATATAAGCTTTATCGATAGCAATAACCTTACCTGCATCTCCCACGCGTCTAGCTGCAACTTGAGACCAACCCCCAGGAGCAGCTCCAAGGTCAACTACTAATGCTCCTTTATGAAAAACATGGAATTTTTTGTCTATCTGTTCTAATTTAAAGGATGCTCTTGATCTATATCCTTTACTTCGTGCTTTAAAATAATAGTAATCTTCACTCAAAATTTCCACGTTATATATTTTGAATGAAGATTAATTGATAAGACTTATGACTCTTATCTTTTAGGTATTGCAAAGTCTGTCAAGTTCTTTATTGAAAGCCTTGAGTACTGCTTCATGCGCCCTTAGATATTATTTCCCTCATGTTAAGTATGTTTTATTGGATATTAATATAAAAAAATGGTATAATAATAAAGAAAAACGGACAATTTCCACTAAGAGCGGAAGAACAGTTCACAAGAAGTTAGAAAATCTAACTCTCTCTAGTTTAAAAAAGTCGGTTCTATTTATATATTTGACCAACTTTTTTATCTTCTTCATTTGTTTCGAATACTTCATATTCAAAATCTTTAATTGAAGAACTCTTATCTTCCTCTTTTAACCATTCATTAAATGATTTACACGTAACGGGATTAACAGGATTATTTACTGCACATTCGTCAATGCGTTGACATACGAAACACGGGCATACCATAGTTGTCCAACCTATTGTTTCCTTTTTTGGAATTATTAATATAAAATCCTTGATGTTTCCCCCCATTTCGAATGGAATTTTAAGGATTTTATTTGTAAATAAGAGTTCATCGACTTTTAATTTAATCGAATCATGATCCCCTAACAAATCTAATACTTCTCTATATAATAATTGTCCATTTTTTGAACATTCTATTAGTTCAATTATTTCCTCGCCCAAAGCACTACTGTAATTTTGCTCAACCTTAATACGCATAATAGGAATCATGATAATCACTCTTCATAAATCAGTAAATCTGACTTTGAATCTGTACGCTATTTTAGTAGCTTACCTTCCAATAAATACTATATCTGGATAATATATAAGTGTTGATACATTTCTAAAAATGGTGTTTCCACGTTCTACTCGCTTTACAGCACTTCTAAAAGGATGAATTTTTATGGTAATAGGATAGAAAATACCGACATTAATCTTTTAAGGAATAAGTTCTTTTATTTTTATATCTTTTAGTTCTAACTTTTTTTCGTTTCTCTATAACATACAATTGAGTCTCTGAGGTAATATTTTCTTTATTTTCTTTTTTAACTCTGATACTAACATAAGGATTTTCAACAGGACCGAAAATATCATTGACATTTCCTATGTGTATCATTTTTTCATCAACTACATTAGCTCCAATTTTAGGAAGTTTGATCGGATTCTTTACAATTGCATTACCTAAATCACTAAAATGTAGTATAGTACCCAATTTTTTAATTCTTGAGTTCATTGTGAATATCTCCAAAAGAAAGGTTATTTACTTTTTACGGGTTTAATCCCCTTTTTCTTATCTGTTTTGGGTTTTTCTACCTTCTTCAGTCTCCGAGAGATGTTAGCAATTCTTCTAATTAATTCTGTTTTATTATCAATATTATTAGGATTAATTACAATTCTCCCTTCACTTTTCCACCTATTACGAGAATATTTTTTATCTTTCTCAATTTTGTAATCTAATTCTAAATGTTTGCATGCGTAGACAATTTTAGCTAGATCACAATCTTCAACAGCTTTGTTCTTTGATACCCTCCTCCCTTGTTTTCTTGATATCGACTTATCAAAGTATTCTGGATAGAGAACAAAATAACGATTTCGTCGTAACATGATTCTTCCTTTTTTTATTTTATTAAATATTTGGAAGAAATACTACTCTTCCTTCTTATCAATTAGAATTCCTGCAATTATACCATGTTGTCCTGGACGACTTGTAACTAGAGCCTTACCAAGTTCTGTATCAATAACACTTCCTTTAGTTATTACACGTCTTCGAGCATATTCACGGTTAGCTTTGTTTTCTACAACATCAAGAATCTTAACTTTTTGTGAAATTCCTGTTGATTGATCTAAAATATTAGCAAACTCATCTTTAAGCAATCTAAATTTCGTGTTTCCCCCTCTTGTTCTAACTGCTTTTAACCTACGGGAACCAATTTGTGTTTCTGCTGGATATCGTCCCACATCCCTTTTCTTTTTGCTTGCAGACTGTTTAATCAAACCACCAGATAATTTTCTTCTTGAACGTTTTAACCATTGATAGGGCATTTCTTTTCCACCTTGAAATCATCCTTCCATGTCCAAGATATAAGCATTTCCATTTTTAAGTCATCTTTCTATAAGAATTAAAATAATAAAATAATCTTCTGATAAAAAATAGTGTTTTTTTAAGGGAAAAATCTAAAAGTAGAGAGATATTACCATTAAGTATGAAAAACAAGCTATCTTCTATCAGCTTACTAATCATGTTTATTGCCACAATATCTTTTGCGTTTGCTGGAATGCAAGGATATTCTCAAGTTGAATTAAATTCAAACTCATTTTTTGACCAAGAATTAAGGACTGAGATCAACCAAATTCAATCAAACTATAATAATGCTGCTTTAGAACAACGTTGGGGAAAACCTCTAGAATTCAAGATTGTAATAGAACAACTTTACAGTTATAAAAACAGAGTACTAATATCTTTTTTCGATTTTGAAGATAGAAATATATTCCAAAATCTAGCTCAAAGTTTAGGTGTTATAGTCGATAAAGCCTATTATTCTATTCCAGCAATAAGCATCTCTTATTCTGATACGATGATAGAAAAGTTAGAATTAAATCGATTTGATATCAAATATACTTACCCTATAGGCACATATGGATATTATATACCCCAAAATCTAGATACAGAGTTACCAAAATTTATAGAATTGAAAGACATTCGCGAGGTATTAGAAATAGATAAGATCCATGATTTGGGATACTATGGGAAAGATGTTGTTGTAGCTGTACTTGACAGTGGTATCAATGTTTCAAACGCTCCAGGTTTAGAAACATTGTATAACTCTAATGAAACGAAGGTTATTTTTCATTGGGATGCTGGAGTTGTAGGTGAAGATATCTCAGATTCTTCTGGGCATGGTACTCATATTGCCTCCATTCTTGCTGGAAATGGGAATTTTACTGAAGATGGAAAAACTATACAAACTGAACACTATGGGATAGCACCAGATGCTTATTTACTGAATATTAAGGTGCTTGATAAAACAAACTATGGTAAAGATGAATGGTTATACAATGGATTTGATAAATCAATTGAAATGGGAGCAGACATAATATCTGCTAGTTTAACCTCTATAACTTATGAAAAAATGGGGGATCCACTCGAAGAATTAATGCGTGCAGCATATGAGCAAGACATTTTTGTAGTTGCTTCTGCGGGTAACTATGGACCACTTGGAGGTTCTGTTGGCGCTCCTGCTTTATGGGACTATGTTATAGCTGTTGGTGCCTCTGATAATATAAAGGATTTAGCTGTGTATAGTGCTCGTGGTCCAACTAGTGATCTCTCTGTTGGTATAGATATTATAGCTCCAGGAAGTCGAATTGGGGGTAGTGATGCTAGAACTGGAGGTAGGAAATATGTTTCGGGAACTTCAGTTTCTACTCCTATAGTTAGCGGAATTTTAGCACTTCTAAGAGATGCATTCCCAGAAGTAGAAAATTATCGTCAAAAATATGAAATAGCTATATTAGAAACTGCAGATGATCTTGGTTACCCAGTTGTAGCTCAAGGAAGGGGTATGATTGACCCCTATAACGCTTTTAAATTCCTTCAAGAAAATGCAGATGAGGAAATTTTTACTACAAATCCTAGTAGAATTTCCGAAGAAAATTTGTTTTTCTACTCTTGTGTAGAGGGAGACGAGAAAAGCTTTAATTTTAAGTTAATGTCATCCAATAATCAGGATATAACCACGAACATTATGGGTGATTCTGAATTTGTTGAAGTTGCACAAACACTTACTGTAGAAAAAGGATGGAATGATGTATTTATTAATATCACTATTCCAATGGGCACACAAATGAGGAATATTAACGCTTCTATATGCTTAACTAACGGAAACTTCAGTAGTTGTGAGATAGAAATCGATATAACAACAAGATATTTTGGAGGTACAGTACTCTTTGACATTTCACACGAAAATGACACTCGAAATAGTTGGTTTTCAGCATCATCTCCCTATGGTTCTCATCTTTATCTTTATAGAAGGTTATTAGATAGAGGATTTCATATTAATGTTCACACCATAGGTGAAATTCTCATTCCAGGGGACACCAATATTCTCATTCTTTCAGATCCTGAATTGAATTATACGGACAATGAAATTAATGAAATAAACAATTTTGTAGTAGGAGGTGGGTCTCTACTTTTCCTTGTAAACAGCATTAGATTTTCCGAAGCAAATAGCACGACTTATGACCCACTAATACAAAGCAATTATTATACATGTAATAAAATACTAAGCGTTTTTAATATATCAGTAGCTTCAGGAGTATACTATGCACCTGTTGAAGCAATAACCAATCTCAATAATGGAATACTAACAGAGGATAAATTTCTATTCTGGGGAACACCGCTTAATATTATAGACCCTGAAAATAATCCTAACAGCAAAATTTTGGCCTACTTCAATATAATCGACAGTCCAACACAATTTCCAGCAGTTGTTTCAACGGAAATAGGAGAAGGGAGAGTTATAGCTTTTGGTTCAGGATATCCTTTTACAGATTTTGGACTTGTAAAGGATATGTTTGAGATATTTGAAAATAGGACAGGATTAGGAAAAGAATATGACATATTATTCTTTATGGATAAAAAGAATAGTCAAATAGTTAATGACACCATCGAATGGTTAATTTCAGCTCATCGACCTAGTTTTAGTATAGAAACCATCCCTGAGAACACATACATACGAAGCCAAATTAACTTAAGAGTTACAATAACAAAAAACAACAATCTACCATATATTGAAGAATATCTTACTGGAACAGTGCTATACGGTGATAATACAATTGAACAGATCGTTTTTACTAGAAATGCTCACGATTCAGTATACATCTTTTATGAAACGAATCTAGAATTCAATATTTATGGGTGGCACGTGGTCTTTTTGCCACTCAAATTGGACAATCATACAGCTCACGATGGAAGAATAGATATTTTCTGCAATGTGAAGCTATGGGATAAATTGTCAACGATCCAAGCGATAGCTGGTTGGATTCTAGTAGGGGTTGTTGCAACCCTTATAGCTGTTCCTATTATTAGAGTTAGGTTTAGAAAAAACCTATTTTAACCTACCTTTTTCCCATTTTTTATTGAAATACGTGTGTGTAAGGTCTTACACGGTGTTTTCGAAGGATTTATATAGGTGTGTGCAAATATAACACATGTGAGGAATATACTCACACACTCGAGAACAGTGATTATCATGAAGAGAGAAAAATTACCAAAAGGTTCGCTGGAGATTATTGATTTACTTAAAGAAAATGGGGCTTTAACCCAAAAGGAAATTATTGAAACTTTTAAGCTGAAAAATCCTAGAGCTATAAGGTACACAGTTCGTCAATTACTAGATAGAGCATTTTTAGTTAATCGAGCTAATTTTGAAGATATGCGATCTTTATTAATAGGTATTAATCCTGAGTTAAGTTTAAGACAAAAAAATCTCATCACTCAACAGAAAGAAAGGTATACTGTAATGTCTTTTGTTTAACATATTTAAAGACATTAAAATCAAAACCTTTTTTATTTCATTTTATTTTTATGAGTTCTGAGAGACTTATGACAGTTAAGATATTTTCAGATATTACTGGATTTTTCATTTATGATGTTGATGATAATCTTATTGCTAAGAAACTTTATCCGAAGAATGCTAACGAAATAGCACAAAAAATACACAATTTAACTTTGTACAACAATTCTGAAGAGCTTCAAGGATTATTAAATGAAATTGAAATAGAAAAAATAATCACTAATAGCAACGATATTCTTCATTTTGGACGTTCAGTTGGAAAAAAATGCGAATTAAATTTAGAATCAGAGGTTTATACTCAATTTAAAGAAAATCTTACTGGTATTTTGATTGAAGATAATTATATTTCTAATATAAGAGAGTATGTAGAACTTGTCCGAGAAGTGGGTATCATTCTTTCAAAAAAGAAAGTTGCTCACAGTTCTCAACGTGTAGACAAAATGGTAGTTCATGCGATATTATCGATGGATGACATTGACAAGACTGCTAACTTATTTGTTTCAAGAATCCGAGAGTGGTATGGAACTCACTTTCCTGAAATTCTGAAGATTATTGAGAATCATGTTACTCTCTGTAAAATAATAACAGAGATTGGTTCGAGAAGTGATTTTACTGCAGAAAAACTCCAGAAATTTGGTTTTAGTTCCCAAAAAAGTGCTGAAATCGCAGAAAAAGCTAAAAGTTCAATGGGAGCTGATTATTCTTTTGAAGATTTACTTCCACTTCGACAATTCGCATCAAGAAATCTTGATTTGTATGAGGAGAGGGAGAGATTAGAAGCGTGGATTGAAAGAGAATTAATGCGAGTAGCGCCCAATCTGCAAGCAGTTGCAGGATCATCAATATCTGCACGTTTGATTGCACTTGCAGGAGGGTTAAGAGAAATGGCAATGTTACCAGCAAGTACAGTTCAGCTTCTCGGAGCGGAAAAAGCTCTTTTCCGATCTTTAAAATCAGGTGCAAAACCACCTAAACATGGAATCATTTATCAAATTCCTGAATTACACAGTTGTCCATGGTGGCAGAGAGGAAACATAGCTCGGGCTATTGCAGGGAGATTGACTATAGCAGCTCGTGTAGACGCATTTCATGGTGAATTTGTTGGAGATCAACTACGCAAGGATTTAGAACGCAAAATCGAAGAAATTCAGAAAAAATATGAAAATCCTCCTGAAGGCAAGAAAGAACCTATCAAATATGATTTTAAACCATCTAGTGACCGCAGACCAAGATCTGGATACAGCAAACCTAGATCTGGGCACGATAAAGGAAAACCAAGATACAGCAAAGGAAAACCAAGATACACTAAAGGAAAACCAAGATATAATAAAAAGAGAACGGAATCGCCAAAGAAAAAGCAGAGGAGTAATTGATAAGAATGTTTGAATTAAAAAACCATGAACATAACGATTTATTTTGGATCACGTTGAGAGATGGAAATGTTCGTTTAGCTACTTTAAATGCAGATCCAGGATATCAAGTCTATACTGAACGCCTAATTAAAATTGATGAAAAAGAATACAGAACTTTTGACCCCTTTAAAAGTAAACTTGCTGCTGCGATACGTAATAACATGAAAACATACCCATTTTCCAAAGGATGTTCAATTTTATATCTTGGAGCAGCTTCAGGAACAACAGTATCACATGTTTCAGATATGATTGGTGAAGATGGTGTAATTTATGCAGTAGAATTTTCTTCAAGATCAGTTAGTGACTTGATAAATATAGCAGAAAGAAGAAAAAACATTATTCCAATACATGCTGATGCACGCTTCCCAGAAGGTTATAGTTTTACTGTCCCTATGGTTGATATCCTTTATGAAGATGTGGCTCAACCTACTCAAGCAGAGATACTGAATACAAACATCAAAGCTTTTCTCAAAAAAGACGGATACTTTTTCATAGCTGTAAAGGCAAGGAGTATTGACGTCACAAAAGAACCAAAGCTTATTTACAAAGAAGTTGAAGAACAATTGAAATCTTTTGGATTAACAATCTTAGAGACAATTGACCTTGAATCTTTTGAGAAAGATCATGTTATGATAGTTGGACAAAAGTAGAGGCAAAAATCTAGAACAAATCTAGCTCATGTAAACTTCAATTCTTTTTGCTTTTTTGCCCATTTTTTTACAAGTTCAAATGCCCTTTGCATTTGTTGTAGTTCATCCAACGTGAAAGTAGGCATTTTTTGTGAAATCTGATTGTCTTGTTCTTCATCTACTATCATTATAGCCCTTCTTTTTGCCAACGATGCTATGTTGACAGTTGTATTAATTCTTTTTATCACATTGCTATGATGAGAATCATCTACACATACTAGAACATTCAAACCACTCTTAACTTGGTCACTTTGATGTTCTCCGAATGCATCAAAAGGAGATTGATGTGTCCAAAACTGTGAAATTACACCCAAATTCTCTAAAAGAGAAGCTATTTCCTCTTTGAACGGTGATAGATTACCTGACAGATAAGATTCTGGTTTTTCTTCGTTTTGTATTTCTATTTCAAATATGGGAATCCCTTCAGCTATCGAGGTTTTTAGAACGTTTTCCAACCTAGCAGCTATTTCAGGAGGGGGATTTATATTGTGTTCATATTCGTAAACAGTACTTCTAGCTACTCCAACCAAATGAGCAAGCTCAGTATAACTATAGTTCTTCTCCATTCTTGCTCTGCGTAAAAGTTTTCGATCAATATTCACGAAATATCCACCTCTGCTACAATATACGATTGGTGGTATCCCTTCAGCTATTAAAGATTCAAGAGTTTCGGGGCTCACAACGGGTATACCGTATCGTAGAAGGACTAGTCCTTCATCTATATTTTTGAATCGCCGACCTCTTGTTCCAACAATAATAGGAGAAGCCTCTAGGAATTGCGCTATGCTCTTTAATTCATACGATTTTTCTCTATTAAAATTATCAACATAAGGTTCTATTTTCAGAATAATTGTGCGATTTCCTTTCTTTGCTATAATATCAAAACAAGCTTTACTACTAGACGAAAGGTTGACTGTTTGAAAATGGTTAAGACGTAATTTAAGGCTAACAAGTTTTAAGAGTTCCTGACTCGTCTTTTTGGACACAGTGTCACCTTGATGTAATCGCTTAATTAATTTATGATTTGAACAAATATAAATTCTAAGGTACAGTCACATTCTAGAACCTTAGTTTTTTATTGAATCACAAATCGCAGGCAACCTACTTTTGAATTTTTGGAAAAATGGTAGTAAATTTGAAATAAAAATACCAATAGAATGATATTTGTCCATTAATAGAAGCATTATCTACAAACATATAAGATTTAAACAACAAACAAAGATAATAGAACGCTTAAATCTTTACCATGTTTATCCTTTCAGAGTTTCTTCGACATATAAGATCCATCTAGTGAATAACCAAATTTCCGATAATACTCTCTTGCACCTATTCCTGATATAACGGCTATCTTGGAGTATCCTTTTTCTTTCCCAACTTCCTCTGCTTTTATAAGGAGCTCTCGACCATATCCACGATGTTG
The DNA here is from genome assembly GCA_019057815.1 of Candidatus Heimdallarchaeota archaeon. Lineage (GTDB taxonomy): Archaea > Asgardarchaeota > Heimdallarchaeia > Heimdallarchaeales > Heimdallarchaeaceae > 18H4-34. Next base: position 33,637 of record JAHLWR010000017.1, on the reverse strand, counting down.
CCACTGAATGTCTGCTTTTACTTTCGATTTTATAGCAAGTGATTCACCATATATATGGAGTTCTCTAACTAGAATTGTTGAAACATGCTGAAACTCAAGTCTAAATAAATCTTGACTCAGTTCTCTTAACCTTAAGAAACCAATCAAAACATCATTTTTAACTTCTTCAAATGATAAGAAATGTTCCCTACCACCACTTGCAGCATAACTTCTGTGGACATAAGCTATACTAGAAGCATCAAAATCACCCTTTTCTTTGTATAAATAATGCCCTATTTCTCTACAACGTATACAACGACATTTTTTCCCTTCTTGATGCAAAATTCGCTGTGCATCAAGTCTTAAATCACTTTTATTTGGACCAGCTGCGATTTGGTGAGCTGGAATATCTCTCAGTACACGTTTTATTCTAACATAAGGAGGTACAAGTTTTTTAATTTCTGATATTAATGAAGCAGTATTCTCATTTGTTAAAGGCTCATATCTCCCATTTTTGTAATCTTCATATAGTTTTGTGCCAAGTATAACCATTGTAGGATAAATTTTAATCTCATCTGGTTTATATTTTTCATCATTAAACAGAGTATAAAATGCTTCTAAATCTCTTTTTAAATTCGATCCAGGTAAACCTGGCATCATATGTGCTGTTATTTTGAGACCTGAATCCTTGATTAATTGGAAAGCGTTTATCACTTCTTTTGAACCATGGCCCCTGTTCATTTTCTCAAAAACATCATCAAAAACAGTTTGAACGCCTATCTCTAACCTAGTAACTCCGTAGTTCAAGAGACTATCTATAGTTTCAGTATTAATCTGATCAGGGCGAGTTTCCACAGTTAACCCCACACAACGATGCGTTGTAGTCTCATTTTTCTTATGAGCTTCAAGTATAGAACTTGCATCGTCTTCATTAAGACCATCAAATAGTCTCTTAATAAACCACTCTTGGTAATCTGATGGTTGATGAGTAAAGGTTCCTCCCATTACTATAACATCAACTTTTTCCGTTGAATGTCCTATAGCTTCCAGTTGCTTAACTCTATCTTGCACTTGAAGATAAGGATCATAATTATTTCTTATTCCTCTCATTGCTGTAGGTTCATAACCGGTGTAGCTCTGAGGTTTGCCTTCTTCAGGTCCCCCTGGACACATAATGCATTTACCATGAGGGCATTCCCATGGACGAGTCATTGCTGCAACAACAGCCACTCCAGAAAGTGTTCTTACTTTTCTTATCATTAGAATAGGTAGAAGTTGTTCTTTTTCCTTATCATTGCAGATGAAAAGAATCTCACTGTTCTTTGGATAGATTTTGAGATGATATTTTCTTGATATCTTCCTTTTGATTTTATCAAGCTCTTCTGATGACTGTATTCCTTGTACAATAAGCTGTTTTTTAATCTCTATTAGAGCTTGACCTCTGTCATTCATATAATGACCAGAAAAATGAATAGGTAAAATATTATCTGCTTCTAACGCGTTTAGAACCCATACTTGAAGGTTGACCAGCATATTTGCCCAATTGAACTCTTCTAACATATTTATTACGAAGACTTCTTCTAGGAATGGCACTATGCCTCTCTTTGGCAGTTACTTTAGGGGTTTGTTTTCTAACTTTTCCTGACTTTTGAAGCGATCCGTGACCCATGCAATCACCTTAAGTTAATATCTACTTTTTGTGTTGTAAACCGCTTTAAAAACTTATAGTTCCAAGTTTGTTAATATATTTGAAGGAAATATCGGAAAAATTAATTACAGATAATGAAACCACAAAAAGTGCTTTTTGCAAGGAATTAATGCCTGAACAGAGGGGATTTTCTTACACGACACTCTTGACCTAGTTTTTGGTTGGGGGTTCTGACAGATTTCTGGTTTAGAACTAGAAATCTGTTCCAAACTTTCGTTTGGTTCTGGGGATTACGGCTTTTAGGAGGTCTATCCAAAAGCCTAAAAGGGGTTCAAACCATTTAAAATGTCAACCAAGTTCCTTCACGCTCCATGGAAGGAGAGTGAGTATCGGATTGCTTTCGCACAGCCTTCTGTTCAGTTTACATTTCCTTGCTTCAATATTTCTTGAATCCCTTTATCCACCAAATAAAGCTTACACGTGATAACTATTTAAACTTTTTTCTACTACTAACCTATATTAGCCATTATTTTCGATGCATTTTCATTTTAAGGCTCTTTTACGTATGACTCTCCTTTGTTTTTCAAAAGATTCTTCTCTTACAATTTTTGTACTTTCTTCTATTCTACTTTGAATCATTAAAAATACCTTAATTCTACGATTTTATTCGTCGAGTTAACCTCAATATTTACGCTTTTTCCGCATAATTATCGTAATTCCTGCAGAGCTAAAACTAATGGCTATAACAGAACATGCAAAAGTAAGAGGAGACTCTGTTGTATTTGTAGTCTGAGGTAAAGAAACGTTGTGACCAGCAAGATTTATGTAATTCACAGCGGATTGAATATTATATGGATACTTTTGAACTCCACTATAATAGTAATCTGTGTGATACATAGATACTGGAGAATCAGTAGTATTGTAAATTGAATTATGAAGAATTCCATTCATTTTTACTTTATCAATAATACTAGCAATTGCCTTTCTCATCGCAAGAGCTTTTGACATTCCTTCATCAGTGCTTGGTTCATAATTTAACTCCCCACCAAAATTAGGGTTGTTTAAATTAAAAGCGAGGAAGATAATTGAATTCTCTTTTGCATAATCAGTTAAGATATTATCACTTGAGATTGTATTCTTAATAGAAGATGGATCTCTTCCAAAATCTCCAAAGTCAATTACTATTCCAGCTTCCAAATCAAGACCTAAAGAGTAGGTGTCAGTATAAGTATTTGCCATTATTTTATCGAATTGTAAATTCACAGGAGTACTTGGTAAAACACCGGTTTCGTGCCAGTTTATAAATTTATCAAGTTCAAGATAATATTCTGATACTGCTTCTTCAAAGTTTACTTGATATTTACCTGTACCAATCGGATTACTACTGTATTTGCTCCATTCACTGGATAGAACTACGTCTGCTACCGATGAGCTGACATTTAAATAATGGTCAGGTAAGGGATAAACAGATAAATCTTCTAGAGCAAATGCGTATGGTTCATTTTGAGTTGTGGTAGCGTTTCCATCTATGTAGATTTTTATATCAGTAGAATTAAGAACTTCATATCCTTTAATCCAGCTGTACATACCGTAATTAAGGTTGGATGCAACATCTCTCAACAATTCTAATGTGAAAGCAGTATCATTTGATGTAAATGGTACATCTGTAAATATTTCATCAACATCGTTTTGCCAGATAACATTTTGCCTTAAACGTAAGAGTAATGTTGTATCATTCAAATATTCCCAATAATTTATTAATCCATTATTTGAAATTTTGCTTTCAGCATCAACTGCAATCAATTTATCCATAATTAAAGAAAGGAACAGTTTTTCAGTATTCAATGTGCTCCTTATTGGGTTTAATGTAAACCATCTACTAACACCAATTTTCAGATTATCAGTAGATTCTTGTCCTTCATGAATTCCTGAAAAAGACATATAAGGCAGGCTGTTGGATAGTCCAAGCTCCGCTGAGAAACCCATTAGATTATCCCAGAAAGCGTAGGATCTTACTGGAGTAAACAAAGGTACCATGGGGACAATATTACTCATTATATGAGCTTGTAAGTCATGGTAAAGAGAAATTCGAGTATTATAATTTAGTTCCATGGATATTTCTTTTGTAAGGTTTGAAAGTAAACCATCGTCAAGTTTGTTTACAAAATTAAACAAGTTGAGTGACGCTTTTTCTCCAAATAATTGTTCTAAATGTGGAGCTGTTTCACCTTCTACCTCTAAAATCGCTAAATCGAAGTTTCTGTCATTTACAACAGTTTCTAGATATGTTGCATAGTCCATTGCTATTTCTTCTGCATCAATCCCTATCTCTCTAAGATCTTGAACTATTGTCAAGGCATAATCACTGTAATATAGTGGTTCATAGCCTCTAGTATAATGTCTCAAGGTTAATGTAAACAAGCTTCTTTCTGTGTCAGGACGGGGTCCAAACATCGTTACTGCAAAGATTGATGAAATTACTAACACTAAGATGAATATATATAGCATTATTTTTGAAACAGATTTATCTGTCTTGCTCATTTCACTTCACATTCTTCTATATTTTGAGGAATTTATTAATTTAATCTTTTAACTTAAAAATATTTTTTGTCTCCCTACTCTCATTGCATTTAGAATTACTAACAAAGAAGCGCCCATATCACCAAATAAGACAGCCATCCAAAGTTGAGTGATATCAAAGAAAACTAAAACAAAGAAAACAAGTTTTATTATCAGTGAAACTGCTATATTAATTTTAATCGTATTCCGAGTTTGTGTACTAAGAACAAAAAGATATGGTAAAACACCTAAATCATTTGAGGCTAACACTATATCAGCAGTCTCGATTGCAACAGCTGTATCAGAATGCGCCATGGCAATTGAAACATCGGCTGTAGCTAATGCAGGAGCATCATTGATTCCATCTCCTATAAAAGCTATAGAACCATGTTCAGATCTTAATTTTTCTACAATTTCAATCTTGTTTTCAGGTAGAAGTTCAGCGTGATAATCGATTTTTAAATCTCTAGCTATTGTTGAAGCTATTTCAGCATTATCCCCAGTCAACATATAGATGTTATCAATTCCAGCTTTCTTTATGTAATTAATAACACTTTTTGATTCCTTTCTCAATTCATCGGACAGATGAAAATGTCCTACGACTCTTTTATTTTTTATCACATAACTTACAACGCTTTCAGTTTCATCGCAATCTAGATGTATATTGTCTCGTATAGCTTCCAAAGCTAGGGTAGAATTACCGATGTAGTATTGATCATCGCCTATAACACCTTTAATACCCTTTCCCGCAAAAATTTGCACTTCATCAAAAGCTAAATCTCTAACATTCATCTCATCACAATAGTTCACTATTGCTTTTGCTATCAGATGTTCTGAATGTTTTTCAAGGTTTTTTGATATTATTAACAGTTCTTCCTCTGGAAATTTATTTAATGCTTCAACTTTATAGACTTTCAACTTTCCAAGTGTAAGTGTACCCGTTTTATCAATAGCTAATACCGATATTTTTGAAAGAGCTTCAAGATACTGACCTCCTTTAATTAAGGCACCTCTTTTTGAGGCTCTAGTTATTGCAGTTACGACTGTTATTGGTGTAGATAGAACAAGAGCACAAGGGCATGCTACTACTAAAGTGACTAAACTTCGATAAATCCACACATTGAAATCTTGACTAAAAATGACAACAGGAATGAAAGTGATTAAGATTGCAACTAGAACCATTATAGGAGTATAATACTTTGCAAAAACTTGTACAAATTGTTCAGCTTTCGCTTTCTTACTCTCTGCGTCCTCTACTAATTTTATTATTCTTGATAATGTAGTCTCATTATACATACTTGTTGCTCTGATAATGAGATAGCCTTCTAGATTTATTGTCCCTGCAAATACTTTATCCCCCACACGTTTTTCTGAAGGTTTGGATTCACCAGTTATTGTACTTTGATCTATATTTGATGATCCCCACTCAATTTTACCATCAACTGGTATTTTTCCCCCAGGTTTTACGCTGATTCTATCACCTACAATCAGATCTTCAACAGGAACCACAGAGTGTTTTTTTCCTTTGATTAACTTTATAGCTGTTGGAGGAGTTAAGTCCATTAGTTCTCTAATTGAATTCCGAGCTTTATCCAAGGTATAAGCTTCAATTAGTTCAGCTACCGAAAATAAAATAACAATCTCCGCAGCTTCTTCCCATTCTCCAATTAATGCTGCACCAAAAATCGCAATTACCATTAGAAGATCTATGTCTATTGTTAATGCTCTAATAGACGCAAAAGCATGTACAAAGACAGGAACCCCTCCAATTAAAATGGTAATAAGTGGAAAAATAGGTATGGGAAAATTGGGAATCAATTTGATAGAATATTCAGGAAAAGATGTAAACTTGCTGAATAAAGTTAATGTTAGAAAAAGAGTTCCTATTAAGGCATAGATAATTTTCTTGTTTTCCTTTAAATTAAAAAAACCACTTCTTTGATAATCAGCCTTATATTCATACCCCATCTTTTTGATATTCTTCTTTAGCACTTTGTCATCAAGTTTTGTTTCATCATATTCGATTTTGATTTTTGTTGATACAAGGCTGAGTTTGACAGATTTCACACCTAGAGTTTTTTCTAAGTTTTTAACTATTTTAGTCTGACAAGAAGCACAATCCATTCCTTTAACGATGCCATGTAGTTCAGCCATTTCTATAACAAATAGCCACAAACGTCTTTATTAATAATTTGTAATGTCAATAAACAAGAAAAATCATAGGATAACAGTGGTAATAATATCAATGCTTATTATCTCATTATTTCTGTTGCTCTGCTAATGCGTCCCTTCTTCTTGTATAAGTTATGTATGTTGTTAGAAGTATTAAGATACCCGTTGCAAGGAATAACAGCGACCAATAACCTGCTTCTTCTACCATGGTGAAGGTTAACCATAAATAAGGAATTAGGAGCAAACCAGAGGCAACTAGAAATATTATTTTGAACTCTTTAATATCAAATACTATTCCTACTAAAAGCCCGATTAATGCAAGATTAAAGACTAGTCCTAATTGCACAGGGAGTTCCATAGGGGATAAAAATGTGATCACTGTTTGACATATTATAGCAACAGAAAGAGTGGGAATAATATGGAATTCATTTTTGGTCTTAACATATAACAAAATACCTGAAATTATCATCAGAGTCACTATACCTGAAACAATACCAAAAGCTGTCCACGATACTATGTCTTGTTTGGGAACTATAAAGAATGCGCTGATACCAATAGATACAACTGATAATGTTGAACTAAACCTCATTTCGTGTCTCTGACTCATTCCATAGAAAACAATACATAAAATCAATGGAATTATTCCATAATAATTGTAGAGAATGGATGTAACTAAGGAGAATATGTAGATTGGAACAAAAAGCATTACATTTACAATTTCAGGTCTTGGACTATCGGTTTTCACAAGAATGTATTCAATTACAAGTGATTCTACGACTACGAACAATAGAACAGTGAATATATTAAAGAATACATACACTAGAACAAATTCAAAAGTTGTTGAGGCAAAATTTATTTTGCTAAAAATTGTAGCTCCAACAGTAATTAACAATATTTGTATCGCTAAAATATGAGATATCATTCCTGAATTGGAATATTTCATTTTGTATTGCAATAACGAAGAGAATATTATAAAGACTAAATACGCTGGAATCGCTGTTAAAGTGAAGCCAAGTAAATTTTCCAAATTAATAATTTGTTCCATGCTTAAAGATATTAATGTAATCATAAAGAGCCATGTTAAGAAGAAATCTACATTGTTTTCAGGTTTTATTCTTGTTCTAAGCATTGAAATAATTACACTTATTTGCCAAATTGTAAATAGTAATAGAGGAAAGAATTCTGGTAGTCCTACAAAGAATGACATTCTATCTGTGAAAGTTGATAGGATTATACCTAAACAACCAACAAAATATGATGCAAAAGTTGCTTCGGGATACTTGGAATCAAACCATCCTAAGGAGAGTGCAATTAAATAAGAAATAAACATAACTAAAAGAATACTACTTATTAAAGTCTCCAACATGGAATCTCCATTTGTATATTTATTAGAAAAGACTGGTAATATCATTATTGAAATTAAAGCTGGTAATACGATAAGTGAATCAAACTTTTCTTTTAACATTATCAAAATGGAAACAATGGTTGTTAAAACTAATAATGCTATGTAGTAATATTCAAAAACTAGTTTGGCTCCTGCAGAAACTAAAAGTAGGATTTGTATAAGAGATACAAAACCAAAACTAACAAAACGCATTTCACGGGAAGATATTTCTGTAATTCTCTTTAAGAATCTATTTACAACAAAAACTGATGGACCTACAACTGTTGCAATAATCAGAACAACAAATCTTATTATTTCACTCGCAGTGTCACCAGTTCCAATTGTGATGAAATTATTAGCTATTATTGCACCTACTGCTGTTATGAAAAGATTTATCGGATATTCAATAGTTACCTTGAGTTGAGCTTCCTTTTTTACTCTCCACATGTTGTAGAGATAAAGAATAATAGGATAGCAAATTAATACTAGGGAATCTATAGCGATTAGTACACCTAAGTCAGTTCCCTCTAAACTTTTAGCTGTTAAAATTAGCGTTACAGTAGCTAAAACAGTTGTTCCTATTCTTGTTGCCAAATTGTCTTCCTTTATTGAAATATAAAGCATTGAAAGGGTTGGAAGTAGAAACACAACAGGGAGAAGCCAATCTGCACCATAGACTGGTAGAGTATTTGAAAATACAAAAACTGAAATAATTTGCACAGCATAGATTACAATTGGGTATGCGAGATTATAGCTTGAAGATACTAAGGGAACAATAGATATTGCAACAACACCACAAATTGTTGCTAATATTGACAATGGGATGCTAACAGCAGTTAATGAAGCCGGAATTACTATGAATATCGGGGTTATTGCTAACAATCCAAGTAAATTATCAGTGATACTTTTTTCTTCTTTTCTGTTTTTGAAGGCTGCTGCTAACCAAATTGCGATTGATATAAAAATACCAATAACTATGAAATATTGGATTATTTCATATTTAACATCTTGAATAAACCATAGACTCGAAGTTAGAGCTAGAATAGAAATAGAATGAACATGAGAGAGAGTGATATTTTCTTCTGGTAGAAGAAAAGTAATTTTGTCTATAGATTTGAGTAATGAAATAATTCCAATAGTAATAGAAACTCCGATAATAATTAGTTCACAAATAGATCTTGATAGACTTTCTAGTCCAAAGAAGCTAAGTATGAAAAGATTTATTGTACCTAACAATAGTATAGTAGTTGAGGATCTTAAAACGAATTTTTGTTTTCTTAGCGCAATTATACTAATTAAAGGTGCAATGAAAAGTAATGAAAGACTAATAGATAAAACAATCTCATAACCAAGAGAAACTGTAGAACCAACTTCTCCTAAATTATAGAAGAATGCTATAAATGCACCTTGAACGAATAACATTGAAGTTAAACTCTGTGCAACTATTGATACAGCTTGTTCAACTTTCCAACTCATTGATATTAAAGCAAAACTAATTTGGAGAACCATATACATGCCTATGAATACATAATTTACAGTTTCTTTATTTGACAATATCATCTCAGACATTAAAGCTAAAAAGACTGTTAAATTGATTAATCCCACAAATAGAACTTCTAACAAAACAGGATTACTGATTTCGTGTTTTTCAAATTTAGATGCCAGAATCTGTTTAAATGTCAGGAAATAGATTACTACAATAAATATAGTAGCTATAAATATCTCCCATGAAGGCAAATCAGCTAGGGTTCTTCGCACTAATACTAAGTAGAAAAGGCTGCCTAATGGTAATAGTAGTGCAACAACTGTTATTAATATTCGATTTTCTTTTCTGTTAAAAACAGGGAAGTTATCATATGTATTGTCTGCGAGCAAAGTTGCAACAAGGCATGAAGGAATAGTTATTGCAACAACACTACAAATTGTTGCCATGATTGCTAATGGGGTACTAAGACTAGTTAATGAAACTGTAATTGTTATGAATATTAGGGATATTGCTAACAATCCAAGTAATTTTTCAGTAATACTTTTTTCTTCTTTTCTAGTTTTAAAAGCTTCTGCTATCCAAATTGCGATTGATATAAAAATACCAATAACTATGAAATATTGGATTATTTCATATTTAACATCTTGAATAAACCATAGACTCGAAGTTAGAGCTAGAATAGAAATAGAATGAACATGAGAGAGAGTGATATTTTCTTCTGGTAGAAGAAAAGTAATTTTGTCTATAGATTTGAGTAATGAAATAATTCCAATAGTAATAGAAACTCCGATAATAATTAGTTCACAAATAGATCTTGATAGACTTTCTAGTCCAAAGAAGCTAAGTATGAAAAGATTTATTGTACCTAACAATAGTATAGTAGTTGAGGATCTTAAAACGAATTTTTGTTTTCTTAGCGCAATTATACTAATTAAAGGTGCAATGAAAAGTAATGAAAGACTAATAGATAAAACAATCTCATAACCAAGAGAAACTGTAGAACCAACTTCTCCTAAATTATAGAAGAATGCTATAAATGCACCTTGAACGAATAACATTGAAGTTAAACTCTGTGCAACTATTGATACAGCTTGTTCAACTTTCCAACTCATTGATATTAAAGCAAAACTAATTTGGAGAACCATATACATGCCTATGAATACATAATTTACAGTTTCTTTATTTGACAATATCATCTCAGACATTAAAGCTAAAAAGACTGTTAAATTGATTAATCCCACAAATAGAACTTCTAACAAAACAGGATTACTGATTTCGTGTTTTTCAAATTTAGATGCCAGAATCTGTTTAAATGTCAGGAAATAGATTACTACAATAAATATAGTAGCTATAAATATCTCCCATGAAGGCAAATCAGCTAGGGTTCTTCGCACTAATACTAAGTAGAAAAGGCTGCCTAATGGTAATAGTAGTGCAACAACTGTTATTAATATTCGATTTTCTTTTCTGTTAAAAACAGGGAAGTTATCATATGTATTGTCTGCGAGCAAAGTTGCAACAAGGCATGAAGGAATAGTTATTGCAACAACACTACAAATTGTTGCCATGATTGCTAATGGGGTACTAAGACTAGTTAATGAAACTGTAATTGTTATGAATATTAGGGATATTGCTAACAATCCAAGTAATTTTTCAGTAATACTTTTTTCTTCTTTTCTAGTTTTAAAAGCTTCTGCTATCCAAATTGCGATTGATATAAAAATACCAATAACTATGAAATATTGGATTATTTCATATTTAACATCTTGAATAAACCATAGACTCGAAGTTAGAGCTAGAATAGAAATAGAATGAACATGAGAGAGAGTGATATTTTCTTCTGGTAGAAGAAAAGTAATTTTGTCTATAGATTTGAGTAATGAAATAATTCCAATAGTAATAGAAACTCCGATAATAATTAGTTCACAAATAGATCTTGATAGACTTTCTAGTCCAAAGAAGCTAAGTATGAAAAGATTTATTGTACCTAACAATAGTATAGTAGTTGAGGATCTTAAAACGAATTTTTGTTTTCTTAGCGCAATTATACTAATTAAAGGTGCAATGAAAAGTAATGAAAGACTAATAGATAAAACAATCTCATAACCAAGAGAAACTGTAGAACCAACTTCTCCTAAATTATAGAAGAATGCTATAAATGCACCTTGAACGAATAACATTGAAGTTAAACTCTGTGCAACTATTGATACAGCTTGTTCAACTTTCCAACTCATTGATATTAAAGCAAAACTAATTTGGAGAACCATATACATGCCTATGAATATATAATTTACATAATCTTTATTTGTCAATATCATCTCAGACATTAAAGCTAAAAAGACTGCTAAATTGATTAATCCCACAAATAGAACTTCTAACAAAACTGGATTACTGATATCGTATTCTTCAAATCTGGATGATATAATCTGTTTAAATGTCAGGAAATAGGTTACTATAATAAACATAGTAGCTATAAATATCTCCCATGATTCCAAACCAGCTGTGCTTCGATTGAATATTAGGTAGAAAAAGCTACATATTGGTAATAAGAGGGCAATTACTGTTATTACTGTGCGCATCTCTTTTCTGTTAAAAACAGGGAAGTTATCATATGTATTGTCTACGAGTAAAGTTGCAACAAGGCATGAAGGAATAACGACTAGTAGAGTTTCTAATTTTATTATTTCAATAAATGGTGTGATAAAACTAAATATGGGGAAGGTAACTAAGGTCACAAGAGATGGTGCTGCTGTGATTTTTAGTTTTGCTAGAATATATGAACTAACTATGAAAACAGCAAAAAATCCAAAGAAAAAGTATCCTGAGTTCACTCCAAAAACTGGTTCCTCGGCAAACAGAGGTAATATCAATATTAAGACAAGAGATAAAAACGCTTCCCCTATAAGAAACTCGTTTTTAAAAAGAATAGCAACTACAGCTGCAATTATTGCAACGCCAAAAGCTACTGGCATAATTATATCACCTTGAGTAACAACTTCAAGCACTGTCTGCGATATGATAAATGAGATAAAAACTCCTGCAGTCCCTACTCCTAGAAAACTATACGGAAAGATCATATACTTCTCGCTTTTCTTAGCATCTAACAGTCTTTTAATAATAAACGAAGCAACAACAAAAACTAATGATACACTGCTAATAAGTAAAAATACAAACATAGATGTGAATAATTCTTTCTTCATATAACGAATCATTGCATCTGTAGAACCATATACTAGAGCAGCTAATAGAACATAAAATGCAAACAAGAGAAAATAAGGTAGGTTTTCTTCTTTAGTTATTCTTCGCCAAAGTGGTTCCTTTGGTTCTCTAGTACTAACTGCTAAATCTTTCGCCTTCATCTTACCTATTAAAGTACTAGGTAATTCAGGAATTTTGGGTTTTTCAGCAGGAACAACTTTTGATACTATTTCAGCAGGAGGAGTGGGTTCTGGTTCACTTACTATCTCGAGTTTGGGGTCATATCTTCCCTTGGGTTCGACAATTTCAACATGAGGAATGGGTTCTGGTTCTGGTTCTGGTTCTGGTTCTGGTTCAAATACTGTTAATGGTTCATCAATAAGTGGAATAGGTTCAGGTTCAGGTTCTATTGGTGGAATAACAGGTTCCTCAGGTATAGATGGTTCTACTGCTGGCTTAACTGGAGGTTGGACACGATCACTAACAAGAGATTCAAGTGTATCACTAATAGTAACTATTTTTGTAAAAATGAATTTTATTTTTTCATCTAATAGAGTTAAACTCTCCTCTATTTTTTTTATTTTGTTATTATTGAGTCTATCCCTGTCAGAATTTGACATCCATCTTAATAATATACTATAGGTTCTATAAAAAGATTATCTGATTAGAGTTTATCTTTTTCTCTAATTTCGTTTTTCAAGCAAAGTTATTATGATTGGGTCTTTTTTTGACATATTGTCAAACCTTACGAAACGAATATTCTATGAGATCCAATTAACTAATCATAAAACAATCGAAAGATACAAAAAACAGTAAAAAAACTTTCAAACATGGAATTTGAGGAATTGAAACATAAACTTATTGCTGAAGCTAAATCATTAGAATCATATCTTATAGATGCAAGAAGACATATTCACATGTATCCGGAAATAGGATTTGAAGAAGAAAAGACAGCTCAATATATAGAGAATGAATTAAAAACAATGGGCTATGAAACTCAAAGATCTGCAAAAACAGGCGTTATTGCGATTTTAGAAGGGAAAAAAGAAGGGAAAACAATAGCATTAAGAGCAGATATAGACGCATTAAATTTAACAGAAGAAAATGATGTTCCATATAAAAGCAAAAACATAGGAAAAATGCATGCCTGTGGACATGATGTTCATACAGCTTCCCTTTTGACTGCAGCTAGAATAATTAGGAAATATCGAGATAACCTTACTGGCAAAGTTAAATTCATTTTCCAACCTGCTGAAGAAGGAGGTGGAGGAGCACTTAAGATTATAGAAGATGGTCATCTGGATGATGTTGACGCTATTTTTGGTCTTCATGTTTGGCAAGAACTCCCTTCTGGGATAATTGGCTCCCGAAAAGGACCAATTTTAGCTTCTTCTGATAAATTTACAATAACAATCAAAGGTAAAGGAGGTCATGCTGCAAGTCCTCATCAAACTTTTGATCCTACATCTGTTCTTGTAGACATTTATAATGCTATACAGAAAATAGTTTCCAGAGAAATAAATCCTATTGAACACGTAGTAATAACATCACCAGTTTTCAAAGGAAGTGATGCATTTAATATTATTCCTCCTGAGGCTTTATTGAAAGGAACATTCAGGACTTTTAATAATGAGGTTAGAGATTATATAGTCAAACGTATAACAGAGATTGCTGAAGGATACAGTCGCGCTTGGAGATGCGAATGTTCTGTTGAATTTGATAAAATTCACTACCCCCCAACTGTTAACGATCCTCAAACAACAGAAAATGCAATGAAAATACTGGAATCTATAGGACCAGTCGCGGAAGTTAATCTTTCATTAGGAGGAGAAGATTTTTCATTTTATCAAGAACGAACAAAAGGTGTTTTCATTGCCTTAGGGTTGTATAATGAGGAAAAGGGCATAATTCATCCTCACCATCATCCTAAATTTGATGTTGATGAAGAAACTATATGGAAAGGTGCGGCGATTTATTCTATTCTAGCTTTTTACGGAACATATAGCATGGACTAGATATAGATATGCACCATTTTACTCTTTTATTGTTATAAAACTTATTTTTTCAAGAGAGATATATTTGTTTAGTAGCAAACTAGCCATTGCAGACATAAATTGAGAAAATGTAATTGACATACTAATTTTTTCTAAGATTTCAATATAAAGACCAAGAGTTGTCATTTTCACATTGTTTGAACTGGTTTTTGTTATGAAACTGTACATCTTCATCTCATCTTTACTCAGATTCTTAATTAGATTAATCCAATCATCTCCAAGATTCAGAATTTCATTCTGATCCAAAGTAGCTTTTGGGAAAGTATAACTTGAGTTTAATAACACTTCTAATTCCGTTATTTCTTGTTTTGAAGGTCTTTTGTGGATTCTATCAGTAAGATAATCACAAAGATAACTCAACATCCCTTCGTCAAACATGGTTATGGACTCCAGTATTTTAGCTACTTTGTCTAACCATTGTTGAACGATGTTATTCGATATTTTTGTTGAAAAAGTAGCTTTAATTTTTATAAAACCAAGGGGGGATTTCCGTGAAAGATTCTTTCCCTCTTTGAGAACCTCATATTTATAGATGTGTTGCCTTAGATTATCATTAATTATCATTTTTGTTAAATAGGGTTGATCAAGCTCTCTAATAGGATTTATTGTTTGTATTGGTAAGGCTGTAGCTTTTGGCGATGGTATCCCTAAATCAAAAGCTGGCTTTTTCTTTTCTTTTTTCGTTCCAATAGGGTTAACTAATACTTGAGATCTAACGGTGTAGGAAGTGTCAATAAAAAGAATGCTTGCTTTCATTTGGTCATCCTTGCAATTATGAACGTCTATAATTTCAACATATCCTGCAGAATTCATTTTTGGTTGCAAAACTTTAGGTATAATAGTTAACCTTATTTTTTGGCATAAGTTGCACATATATTCTATAGTTATACTAATGGGTTCGCTCAATATCTACGCCTAAACTGCTAGTATGTGGCTGATTTATAAAAATATATATGATTTACAGACTTAGATTATAGAACAGAAAAATTATGACGTTGATGTAAGATTATCGTGTTTTTTTCAACACACATTGTTAAGAAAATCATCTTTAAAGTAAAGTACCTTTTTAGAAGGCTGCATTGATATTAGACGAAGAGTCAAAGCATTTAGGAAATAATATAACAATTAATGTTCGAATATATTGGAACACACAATTTATATTTGTGTCAGTGAACAGCATAATGGGGATTATATATGGAAGATGAAGTTCGAGAATCTTCACTAAAAGAATTACAAAATATATTTAGTGAAAGACCTACAACCTATAATGCTATTGCTTTGGGAAAAGCTATAGCTGAAGACAACTCTTCTTTAGAGGTAAAGAAATGGAGATTTGCTATGGCGTTTGGAGTTAAGAGGACAGATAAAACTGCAGTTTCATCGTTAAAAGCATGGCATTCTGCAATAATGCTAGATAGTAATATGTCAGTGATGCAGAAGATAAAAGATGTAAAGAGTATGCTGGATAATCGGTTTCTTCCCAAAGATGTTTTAAGTGATGTTGTCAAATTTATTTATAGTAAAAAACAGGAAAATCCAAATCTTTTAAGTTATCTATCTAATGATTTCTGTAAAAGCGACAAAATACCAGATGATATCAAATCCTATATTGAAAAACGATGTAATAATGTAAATAGTACTTTAAATAATTATACATAAAAAGAAAAAAGTCTATTTTCGTTTTCTTAGAACTAAAACAAGAGTTGATAAGAGGGTTGTCCCAAGAACACCATTCACCCAGCTAAAAGGTATAGTTGTTTTTATTTTCTCATAAACTTAATATCCTGAACTTTTACTGTAAACATTTGTTATAATCTTGATATCAGAATGAGTTATTCCCATTTGCAAAAATTGGTAATTCTGTACCTCAAGACTTAGTAGTTTTTCAAATTCATTGGAATCAAACTTTGATGAGTATAATGTTACTGATTCTTTCATGCAGAATTCTAGTTCTTTATCAGATAGGATCTTTAGTTTCCAAAAAATCAGACATCTAGACACAAAGAGTACTAATTCATCTAATGTTCTTATTTTTTGGTTCTTAAATTCAGTGAACTGTAGAAAAAGGTGAGATATAATGCACAAGATTTCATTCAACCTAGGAGGAAAACGAGAAGTTTTTTTTAGTTCTTGAATCAATTCTTTAAAGGAAATTATAACACTTATTTTGTCATCTAATTCTGTTTTAACTTCGATTCCACAAGATTTTACGAAATTTTGCAATCCCTCATACATCTTCAAGATGTCTTCTTTCAGATAAACAGGTAGTTCCTTACCTAAAGGGTATTCTCGTGCGAGATAAAACGCTTTATGAGCTATTCCACTAATATAGAGAAGTAAACTAACACTTGAGTTATTTTTATTCCAAATATGTGGAAGAAAATCAACTAGAACAAATGGATTAATATTTAGGTTCACATAACTAGAAAGTAAATCTGTTATGAATTCAATTTTAATGTCATCTAGTGATTCTTTTAGTTCTTTTAGAATTGCAGAAGATAACCCTTCAAATTCAGCTCTGATTAGAATTTCTTCTTCTAGATTGCTTGTTGACATGGTTAAAATTACATTTTACAGCTTAATGTCTATTTCGGTATCTCAAGAAAGATTATTGAAAATAATATTGACGATTTTTTTTCCTCTTTTCTGAAAATATCACGTGGATATGATAACCACAACGCTTTTGAAGTGAACATCAATATTTTCATATGAGCTTTTCTGTGTTCATTCCCACACTAGAAATAGGCCCTCCTTACACTGGTCCAATGGTGGGATTGAGAAGATACGCTTATTCTCTTGTACATTCACTTTCTAATTATAATATTGAAGTCCACGTAGTAACTACCTCAAAACTACCATCAAATGATCAACTTCTAGAGAAAGAGAATGTTTATTTCTACAACGTTCCTACAAAGATTTCGTCGAGAGGTGTTTATAGCACTAAAACACATATGTTTGCAAAAAATCATGTAAAATTTTCAAAAGATGCTTTTAAAATTTTTGAACAACTCCACCATGAAAATCCCTTCGACCTTGTTCATTCCATTGAATTATCAGTCTTTACTTTTGCACAAGCTAAGAAAAAAGATCGGTTAAATATTCCTCTACTAATGTCAGCTCATGGCCCTGTAACTACAGGAACACTAAAATCAAAATTATTTGTTCGTCGCAGATACAGAAAATTGTTGAGAAAAACAATTGGGTACTGTGATGCTATTATAACATCTTCTTTTTCGTTATTAAACAAAGCAGGAAAAATTACTGATACTCTGAAATCAAAAGTTTATATCATACCTGCTCCTTTAAATTGCAAAATTTATTCTCAAATTCCAAAAATTGAAGATATTGAAGGATTCCGAGATAAATATTATTTGAAGAAAGGAAATCCTACTGTTCTAATACTTGGTCCCTTTATCCCTAGAAAATTACAATTAGATGTAGTTGATTTCTTCCCTGACATACTCGCAGAAGAACCTAAAACCATGTTTCTCATTATAGGAAATGGACCACTTTTACCAAAAATTAAGGAAAAAATCGTTGACTATGAGATTGATGAGTCCACAGTAATAACAGGTTATGTTAATGATGAAGAACTTCTAATTGCGTATAACATCAGTGATCTGCTCCTCTATCCAGCTGAGGAAGGCAGTTTTGGAACACCGATTGTGGAGGCAATGGCAAGTGGAATTCCAGTTATAACGGGAGATGCACCGCCAATGAATGAAATGTTACCACCAGGAAGTGGTTGGCTTTTTCCATTAAATAGAAAGGACATTTTAGTTGATATAGTGGTTAAAATACTAAAAAATATAGAAGAAAGCCGTCAGTTTGCTTTTGAAACTAAAAAACATGCATTGAAAAACTACGATTATAGCGTAGTTGGTAAAAAGTTGATCAAAACCTACAAAATAATTGTAAAGGATAGTACTTGAAAATATATTTTAACTCCACATAAAGGAAGAGTACTTCTGTTATGCTTAATTAGAGTAATTTTGAACATAACAAACAAAAATAAGATTTTCAAAGAAATTCATTCACTAGCAGATAAACATTGTAAAAATTCCAAAGACTAATAAGGTGAAACAACTGAAAGATAAAAGAAAAATACCAAGGAAAGAGAAATGGTTGCTATACAAGTATCGTTTAGCTCATCACCCTCAATGTCAATATTTCTCTGAACATGTTTATCATCTAACGATTAAGGGAAAAACTTATGATTTATGCAGAGGATGTGTGAACTTAAATTTAGGGTTAATATTTGGAACCTTTTTGGTTCCTTTGATACTGGTATTTCTTGATATAAAATCTTGGGAAGCTTTCATCGCAACATGGGTTCTCTTCCTTTTTACGCCTTTAGGAGTATTTATCAACCTTCCCCGAAAGATTAAAGATTTCTTTAGATTTTTATTAGGAATTGGTCAGGTTAGTGCGATTGTAACTGTAATTCTCTCAATTACTGAATTGATTAAAGGTTGGAGTATTTGGTCTCTTATCGTGTGCATTGTTACATTAGTCACTTATTTTGTTAGTCGTAAAGTGCTAATGAGGACAAGAGAAAGAAGAAACAGAGAAGTATGTCTTAACTGTGACCAATATTATCTTCCACATTGTGAAGGGATGGGTGATTTTCCAAATAAACTAACAGATTTAGAAAGTAGTGAAAAATAAAACATATATAAAGAAGGTTAACTTTTTATTATTCCTCTCCTCTGCTTCCAGTAACTATAGGAATAACAATCAAGGATTGCATTAGTAATTAAGGTGAAAAATTCATGGATTTCAACTTTCCAACAGAAATCACAATTAAAGACATTGTAGGTCTTGCAGGTTTATTTGTTTTTGTATTAGCAGTTCTTGTATTAGCAGAGATTTTAAAAAGGAAAAATCTTGTTTCTGGAAGTACAACAAGAAAAATAGTACATCTAGGTGTGGGAAACATTGCTTTAGTAATGCCCTTCATTTTTTCCAATGTTTGGTTCGCGTTAATTGGACCGGTATTTTTCATATTTTTTACTTATTTTACATGTCCTGGATCACCCATTGAGAAATTCAAATTAAAGGGGGTGGAAGAGGGTCATACCTATGGTACTGTGTTTTATGCTATATCTTTGACAATTTTAGTCGCTCTCTTCTTTGATCCAGATCCTTATAATCAACGTAATATTATTCTACTTGGTTCATTTATGCCTTTAGTCTGGGGAGATGGTATTAGTGCTGTTATAGGCTCAAAATTTGGTCACGACAAAGCTTACTCAATTTTTGGAGGAACAAAAACATTACTCGGGAGCTGGGCAGGAGCTTTTGCAACTTTTGGTGCTGTATCAATCAGCTGTTTAATTCTAAAACAAACGCTTGTTGTCGCGATTTACATTGGTCTTTTAACTGGATTTTTAACAGCAATAGTAGAAGCTTTAACACCAAAAGGTTATGATAATATATCTATCCCTGCTGTAAATGCTGTAGCGCTTTTTGTTTTATACACGATCTTTCAAGAGAACTTATCAAACCTTAACCAGTTCTTGTCACTTAGTGCTGTCATCGCAGGTCTAATTATTGGAGCTACTCTAGCGCTTGGAAGTATAGCATTAAAAGCTTTGACATGGGATGGAGCCATATCAGGGTTTTACTTTGGTGTAATCATATTAGGGTTAGCTTCATGGTCGTGGGGTGCTATGTATATGTCATTCTTCGTATTGGGAAGTTTATTCACTTTCATTGGTAGAAATAAAAAATCAAATATATCAGAGGAATTTGAAAAGGGAGGTACAGCTAGAGATAGCGTTCAAGCCATGGTAAATAGCTTATTGCCTGCAACTTTTGCTTTTCTTGCAATATTAATAAGAAACCCTATTTTTATAATTTTAGCTGGAGGAGCAATTGCAACTAGTCTAGGAGACACTTTAGGGACTGAGATAGGAACACTTTCGAGAAATAAACCACGCTCAGCTATTAAACCATGGATTAAGGTAAAAGTAGGTTCTCCTGGAGCTATATCACTATTAGGAACATTGGGTTCAATTCTAGGAGCTAGTTTAATAGCTCTAATAGGTTGGGGTGTAAGTCAAGTTGACAATTATGTTGTTTTTCCACCTGCAGCGTGGGTTTTTATCGTTTCCATAATTCTTGGTGGGATAGCTGGTTCATATCTAGATAGCATCTTTGCTTGTACCATTCAGAAATTGAACAAATGTAACATATGTAGTAAAATCACTGAAAAAAAGGAACATTGTGGAAATGAAACAAAGTTTTATTCAGGTTTTAAATGGATTAGAAATGACGTTGTCAACCTTTTAGCTATTGCTGGAGGAAGCATAATTTCACTAATAAGCTTCTTGCTTTTATCTTTGATATAAGAACAACTAATTCAATTTAACCCTATTCTTTATCGCTCAGACACTCTATTGCGGGTAAAACTGTCCCTTGCATCATATATAGACTAGCACCACCACCAGTTGAAATAAAAGAAACTTCATTTTGAAATCCAAATTTCTCAAAAGCAGCAGCAGAATCTCCTCCACCGATTATCGTGAATATTTTCTTTTCTATCAAAAACCTAGCTATTTCCTTTGTTCCAGTCTCAAATTGCTTGTTCTCAAAAATCCCTAATGGTCCATTCCAAGCAACTTGCTTAGATTTATCGAGTACTTTCTTAAATTCTTCAATCGTTTCAGGACCTATGTCAACTCCAACATGTTGCTCCCCAATATCTGTAATAGGAACAACTTTTACAAATTTGGGATATAAATATTCATCACAGACAACAACATCTCTAGGGAGATAAATATTAGTTTTGAAGTTAGGTGATTCTTCCAAGTAATCGCGAACTTCATCTAGTTTAGATAGATCTCTTACAGATTTACCTATCCTATAGCCTTTTGCCAATAAAAATGTATAAGCCATTCCACCACCAATTATAATATTGTCAGCAAGACCTATGAGGTATTTAATTACATCAAGTTTATCTGATACTTTTTTACCTCCCAAGATAACAGTATACGGACGTTTAGGTTTCTCCATGATAATTGACATAAATTTAAGTTCCTTTTCCATCAAGAAACCATAACCCTTCTCATCGAAATAATTACATACACCATATGTTGAAGCATGTTTCCGATGTGCAGTAGCAAAAGCTTCAGTTACATAAATTTCTGCTAGACTAGCAAGTTCCTTTGAAAATTCTGGATCATTTTCTTTTTCTTCAGGATAAAATCTGGGATTTTCAAGTAACAAAATATCCCTAGGTTTAAGATCTTTAACCATTTGTTTGACTTTTCTTCCAATACATTCTTCAGCTTTGAGAATATTATTGAGTGGAAAAAATTCTTTCAATCGTTTATAGATAGGTGTTAACCTAAGCGAATCTACGACTCTTCCTTCTGGTCTCCCCAAGTGTGAAACTAGTATTATTTTACAGTTTTCATTTAGCAAATAATGTAAGGTTGGTAAAGTAAAACGTATCCTTCTATCATCAGTAATTCTACCATACTTATCTAAGGGTACATTGAAGTCAACTCTTACGAGAACTCGTTTGTTTCGTAAATCCAAATCAGTAATTGATTTTTTCTTTCTAAAAAGGAGAATATTTTCAAAGTATTTTTTCTTAGAGCTATTTTTTTGAGCATCAGAAATCAGCATTTAGTCTCACCATAAGATAGAATATAATACGTATTTGCAATATGTAATCTTTACACTATTGATTAAAACGTCTATTAAAAACTTACCCTAACAACATTAGAGAGCAACAAATACGTATTTTTTTGTTCAATTAATATGTATGAAGTATCTTCTAAAAGTATCCAAAAAACCGATACAGTTAGAAAGATAAAGAGGAAAAGTATCTTATGGGAAAAAACACATCACATGACCCAACTTATGAAATTATGAAAGGGAAAGAGGAAGATTTAGAAGATATTGTTAAATTATGGGTTGAAATAATCGAATGGCATGCTAATATAGATTCTAATTTTAAGCTAGATATCGAGGGAAAAGAAAATTTCACAACCATGTTACGCAATGCGTTTAATGATTTATCACAAGTCGTATATGTAGCAAAAGAAAAAGATAAGTTAATTGGATTTTTATATGGTTACATTAAGAATTTGAGTGGTTTTTTCATACATAGAATTGTTGCTCATATATCAGATATTGCAGTTCTTATAGAACACAGGAGAAAAGGAGTAGGAACAGCCCTAATAAATAAATTTCAAAATGAGATTGCGTTAAAATTCAAAGCTACTGATATAACACTTTATGTCCATGTCAACAATACTGATGCTATAGATTTTTATCATAATCTGGGTTTTAATGATCGTTTGTTAACAATGGAAAGAAAAATTGAATAAATTTTAGGGAATAACTAATCCTAGGCCAAGATGATTTGTGGGGACAAATTGATCTTCTAGTTTCTGAAACCCCATCCCACTTCCTATCGAAGAAAGTGGAAGGTTTACTCGTCCATTTTTCACTGCAATAACAACCTCAATTTTAATTTTAGGATAGAAAATTGAATCTGATTCAAAAAGGTGTTCACCTGTCTTTTCAGGACTAAAATGGATTTCGAGTACTTCTTTTGAATCAACCATCAATTGCATTTTTACTTTGACATTTTCTGTAAAATCAGCTATGTAAACTATAACCCCTTTTATTCCCGCTCTAAAAAGTAAAGCAGAAAAAACTTGTTTAGCTTCTTTTATATCCTCACCTATTTTTTTAAAAGAAGAAAGAGCAGTAGAGGGATTATAACCCCAAATTATTGTCATTTTTTCACCTTTATCTTCTTTTTAAATATTACTGGAATGCTAATTATTGCAACTGTAAAAACAATTATTTCAAAAGGAAAATCGACTGATTTGAACGAATTTAGATCTTCAAAGTAGTAATTCATAAGTCTAATCATAAAAAGACGATTATCTAGATCAGTTCCATATTCACCACTAACACCAAACATATTTTTATAATCCGAAAATGTAGCTTCTCCGGCAACTATAATAACTGAAGTAGTGAAGTTTTCAGCAACGATTGCAGGATAATCCCCCAAAAACAAAGTGTTGTAATAATAGAAATCATTGAGAGACTCACTGATATCTTGGTCTAAAATTTGAGATCCATTACTATAACTAAATAGAACCTCAACATTTTCAGGTAATGTTGTTCGAAGATCAATAGGAATACCATCAATTACTGCATAAACACTTGTAGGTCCATGTAATAAGATTTGATCTACGCCTTGATTAATTATAGAGCCTGCATGACCGCTTTTGGGTGTATTTGCTATAACTCGATAATCTGTTCCATCATTATTATAAAGATCACCAATAGCCCCAGCATCTAATCGAAGACTAGAACCCAAATGTTCTAAGATAGGATTCAATGTTTTATTAGCTTGAAAGAGTCCACCATAGTCTGAATCTCCTGCAACAAATAAAAGTTTGTTTTTTCTCTCAAACCACTTTTTATATTCATCTAGTTCTTCTGAAGAGTAGGATGTTGTAGAACCAGGAATAAGAATTACATCATATTTTTTAAGACTACTAATTTCGATAATCTCTTCAACAGTGTTACCAGCTGAAGTGAAATTGTCGATGAAAGCATCAAAATAACCTTCATGTATAGAATTGTGGGAGATGTCAATGCCAATTGTTGCATTTGTAACATGAATCTCTTCTGTAACTAGACCTTGTGAATAGGATAAGGAAAACAAAATAATGAACAATATGACAAAAAACCCGGTAAACTTTTTCATAGGGACATATATTTAAAATGGAATATAACTTTTTTGAGTAAAGAAAAAAAGAAAGAAAGAAAGAAAAGACTATTTTCTTCTACGAACAATTGTGTAGATAACTCCAAGACCAATAATTGGTATAATTGCAAATGCAAAGTTGAATGGTGCTTTTCCAGAATCAGCTTTTATGAAGTGGTTGATGATATTATTCACAAACATTCTTCCATAAGTTATTCCTCTATTATAGGCACCTTTCTCTGTTTTGTCGTTATACATTTGTTTATAGTACGAATATATTGCTTCAGATGCAAGTATGAGATGACTATCATATTCAACAAGATATTCATATACAACTGCTGGATAAAATCCTCCGCCTACTGTTGCATAGTAATCGAATATTGTTTCACTTACATCACTATCCATAGCGGATGCGTCTTCACTGTATGATACAATAACAGATACGTTATCCATATCTACTGTTCTGATATCTACTACATCAGTTCCATCATACCCAATAATTGCTGTTGGCCCGTGTGTAATAAAACCAGCGTACATCAATTTTGTTAGAGTTAAAGCTATTTCAGAATCTCCGAAAACGGTTGCTGCAGCTCTATATGCTGAACTATCACATAAATCAGGTTCCTCGACGGAAATAGATGCAAATCTTATCTGTGCGCCTATATAATCTAATAGGTCATTAAGAGGTGCATAATCTGTGTAACCACCATAATCGCTATCAGATGAAGCGAAAATGAGTTTTTCTCCAGCTTCTAACCATTTTTTAATGTCAGCTTGTTCATTAGTGAAGTTTAATTGACTTCCAGTAAGGAATAGAGCATCTACTGTTCTTGCTAGTTCCCATGTTTCATTAATGTAGAATGCATTATTACCTGCTTCTGTAAAGTTTCCAATTATTGGATCTAAATCTGCGGCTGCTGTATGATATCCTTCGTGGTAAATGTCAAATGCAATATCTGCACCTGTAACTGTTATATCGGAATCATATGCAACAACTTGATTGCTAATAGCACTTAAGAATAATGCTAAAACAAATACAAATCCTAGTGTACTTTTTTTCATATTTTATCACCCTATTTGAGTGCAATTATAAGTAGAACTAGCCCTTAATTAAATTTTTGCCTTATTCACTAAATAAATGCATTCCCGACATTAAAGCCAGTCCATTGGTTTTAGTCACTTTTGGGAAGTAATACAACAAAAAATGTAGTAAAAGAATATTTTTCTTATTATCTTTCTACTTTCTTATTTTAGAATTACTTTAAGATTATACAAATAGTACATAATTTTATATTATTCCTCGGTAATATTTAGCTAGAGTATACTACAATCCTATCACTGTGATTTTGATATACACTCCTAATGTATTTTGGTGATTGTCTTGCTCCAATTATATCACGTTAGAAACGGAAATGCGCATCCTTTAACTCCAGACACTGTTGCTGAAGTAGGTGATAGTATACTCCTCGCTCATCGCGACGAAGAACCACCATTTGTCATCCAAAACCGTGATCTAGATCTTCATATTCTAGTTATTTCTCCTATAGGTACTATTGTTGATTCTGAAAATATTAATTTGTCAGACACTGGTCCCCGAAAAATGTATTCATTTCCAATATTACCTTCCCTATATTCCGGTGCGTATATTTTCCAAATAGATGGTGATTTATCTATTAGAAATCAAGTTTTCATCAAAACAGAAAAACGATTGATAAATTACATGTTATTGTATTATGGTGTCAATTTCATAAATCCTAATCTAACTCCTTTAAACAACTTTGAAATTGAAATCATGATCCCTCCCGACATTTCGCCTCTTCAGCATATTACACAACTTGATTGTAATTACAAACCTTCACAGCTTATAATTGATAAGGAAGGTAACAAATGGTTATGCTTCTATTTTCCCCAAATAAAGCCTAAAGAAGAGATTAATATAGGTTACAGAGCGCTGATATTTTCTAGACTTGTTGCTTTTGATATGACACGCATTCTAGCAGCAGAAGAAAAGGAAGAAGAAATAAGAGTAAACTATCCAGAAGTCTTTTCACAATTCACAAAATCTGAACCCTTTATAGAATCCAATAACAAAAAGATAATTCAACTAGCAAGTAAATATATGGAATATCCACCAATTTCACGAGCTCTTGCATATTTAAAGCTAGTACAGAAACTTCTAACTTATCGTCCATTGAACGGAGACTTTGGAGCAGCTTTCGCTATTGATAATAGATATGGTGACTGTACAGAATTTGCTTCTCTATTTGTTAGTTTATGTAGAGCTTCCAACATCCCTGCAAGATTAACAACTAGCTTTAAAATGAGTGAGATAAATGAATGGGAATACCACGCTCAGGCAGAGTTTTTTGCTAATGGTTTATGGTTTCCAGTAGACCCAACATTGCAACAAGAAACAAGATATTTTCTGCAAGACCCAAGTTGCATTATTTTGCAGAAAGGGAATAGTTTAGGCAAATCACAAATAAAGGAGATACGTTATCGATATGAACGAATTGCTAAACACAATGTAACAATTAGATCCTATAAGGAAATTTTCAGTGAAAAAGATGGTAATAAAATAAGTGAACTATTAAATAAAAAATCTTTCATACCTAGCACACAAGCTTCATTTTTCAGTACTTTTTTGTGGAAATACTCTGTTCCTACATACGAACTTGAAAAACAAAACAAGCAGATTGAAATTCAAGTAACTTGCCCTGAAGAGATTCCTAGCCAAAAACCCACTACTATCCCAGTTTATTTGTATAATAGAAACAAGGAAAGCGTTTCAGGTGCATTATTAGTTTCTTTTATTAAAGGAGGAGTGTATATCAATCACTTGTTTCCATTAACAATTGAAGAAAACTCAAGTGAACCAAAAATGGTTGAAATTCCAGCGACTAATTTTGTGGGGGAAACTGTAATTGAATTTACTTTTCAGGATGCATTTAATGAGAAAATAGGGTTTACGCAAAAAAAAGTGTTGTTCCAGTAAAAAAGGAAAAAGGAAAAAGGAAAAAGGAAAAACTAAATTCCTGTTATAGCTTCAGCTCTTGAACCTAGTATAATATTGGTTATAAACAAGCTCATAATTTGTATAACCATCAAGACGACACCAAGAGCGCAGAATAGTTGAAACTGAAGTGGGTTCCATGCCATTAACCAAGTAACTGTGCCGTATTTGAAATTCATAATCAAGAAGATAGTTGTTGACACTTCCGATAGACAAAAAACGAATGAAACTAAAGCTCCTGCTAAAATATTAAGTGAGATCAGAGGTATGGTAATTTTTAGAAAGGTTTTTACTTTTCCAGCCCCTAAATTGAATGATGATTCGTCTAGCACTGGATCTGTCTGTTGTAAGCCTGCATAAGCTGCTCTTACTGTGAATGGGAATTTCCGAATAGTGTAACCCAATACTAAGAGCACGACAGCACCCCCAACAATAGGATCTAAACGCAATGCTGTGGTAACATCTTTCAGTCCTAATGTAAACCAGTTTGGATTTGTTCTGGCAATTTCTCCAAAATTAAATGTTCTATAATAGCCAATAGCTAAAACCATTCCTGGAATAGCAATTGGGATTGTTACTAGAGCATCAAAGAGATTCTTCCCTTTGAATTCTTTCCGGCTCATTACATATGCAGCTAAGGAACCAAGAATAATGATTACTATTGCTGCTAAGAAACTGTAAAGAAGAGTATTTCTGATATAAAGACCAATTTCGTAGGTTTCTGAAGTGAATATACTCCGATAGAATTCAGCCGTAAACTCTATCTTATAAGCATGTTTAGACCCTAGAGTCTTCATTATGGACATCAAAAAGATACCAATGTGAACAAGGAGAGAGATTGAAAATAATAGGATTAAAAATGGATAGATTATAAGCCCTTTCCATCCAGCTTCGGACATTCGGTATTCACCGGCTCTTCCTTTAGATATCATAGAATACTTCCTAAGTGAAACATATTTCCGAATCATGAAAAATCCAATTAGAGCTATAACTAAAAGCAAAGCACCTAATACCAATACTGTTGGAGTTATATCAACACTTCCTGCTTTTTGAAAATTTTCAAAGATATAATACGTCAAATAGTTCTTTGCCATATCATCAGCCATATTTGCAAAAACTAGTGGTGTTCCTACATCCTCCATGGAAAGAATTAACACCAATATTGAACCAGCTCCAATACCTGGCATTGCTAGTGGAAGAGTAACTGTTCTGAAAAGTTTGAAACTACTTGCACCTAGGTTTTCAGCTGATTCTTCCATGCTTGGATCTATATTGAGAAAAGAGGAGAAAGCATTCAAGTAGACTAAAGCATAGAAATGTGATACTTGTACAAAACAGATTGCAATAAAACCATTTATTATTATTTTCGCACCAAACATTGGTTCTAGTACGAAACTATTTAGGAAACCAGTTGGTCCTAGCAACAATCTGAATCCCATACCTGAAATAAATGGGGGTACAATTAAAGGAGCAAGAGCAAGTAGACTGAATAGTTTTTTTCCAAAAAACTCATATCTTGCAAGAACAAAAGCCAATGCTGTACCAAGTATAATAGAGAAAAAGGTTGTAACTACTCCTAAAATAATAGTATTTAAAACAACACCTCTATTCACTCCGCTGAATGTATGAATAGTAATTGTTTTTGTATCGTTATAGGAATTAACTAAAATAATAGAATCGATATTGGAAGCATCCAATATATAAACACCAGACCTTCCTTCTGCCAGAAAGATTAAGTTAGTATCAGGATCATAACAAACTTCTTTTGTTTTGAGTAGTGGAGAAATGTAATTAGATATTTCATTCATTGTTTGAGGATTTTCGATGTTTATTATTCTTAATCCATCATTAAGATTTATGTCTTCAACGCCTACAAAAGCATAATTTCCGTGAATTTTTATATTGTAACCATAGACATTGGATATATAAGAAACTAAAGAAATATTTGTAATATCACTTATATTAAATGCTGCAAAACCATCACTTTTCAAACAAACATAAGCAATATCATCTTTTATTTCGATATCTTTAGACCTGATAGTTCCATCCAATTTTGAATCTTCAGTGTAAGATCCTATATATTGAGGATTGCTTGGATTACTGATGTTATACATTACTATTCCGGTAGAATAACCTACTAGAAAAGCTATATCTTCTTTTATTGCCACACTTTCAATTTTTGTTTCAAACGGAATGCTTGATTGAATTATAGGATTGTTAACATCAGTGATATCAATGATATACATTGCTTCTTCATCTTTTCCAACATAAGCTAAACCATCTTTAATTTCTATGAATGAAGTTGTTTGGTTGACTCCAATAGAAACTTGTGATAATTTAGTCATATCTTCAGAAGGATTTGATATATTGAAAATTATTAAACCGTCTCGTCCTGCTGCTGCATAAAGATATGAGCCATCTGTTGCCAGATCAGAAATAGCACTAGTATCCTCATAATATTGATAGATTTCCGTAATATTTTCAGGTATTGAAATATTTAAAACTTCTATGCCTTCACTTCTTTCAGCTGAATATAGAATTCCATTTGAATAAACCACTGAATCACTTGGTCCCCCAAGCGGAACTTCGCTTTTCTCATACAAATATGTGTTTGGATCTCCTTTTAAATTAAAAAACACTTCGTCTGTAAACACTTGGTTTACAGCTGCTCCTGAAAAACCACCATCATAATATACTGCTCCGGATAGGACAAGTAAAAGAGGTATCACCATCCAAACAATGAATACAAAAGAAATTAAAGATACTATAACATTTGTTGAGGGATCTTTCAAGAGTTTAACATATAGAAAATCTACTATAGAACGCTTCTTACGCGCTTTTTCTCCAGAATCTTCTGCATCTTTCTTATGAGTGTTGACCATATATCATAACCTTTGCTTAAACAATGTGTATGTCCTTCATTTAAAAATTTTTCAATCTACTTTGTGAAAGATAATATTGATTAAGTTTTTTTTAACAAGAATAGAAACAAACTTTGGATTATCTTTTGTTTGTAAAAATAAAAAAAGAAAAGTTAGGAATTATTTCCTTTTCTTTCTAACAACATATACTATTGTAGCGACAAATAACACTGAAAAAATCACAGGAGTAAATAGAAAAGGTGTATCAGTTGTGAAAAGATAGGTACCTGTTAAGTTATAATGCAGTTCATTATATTTGTTCTTTGCAAAGTTTCTCCATTCTGAATCTTTTGAAGCGGCAAAATCAGCGTCATCTTGATACTGATCGTTCCATTCAATTGCCTGTTCTAGAGTCATACCAACTTTTCCTAGATCTTCAACATATTTTTGATATGTTGTCAAGTCTATTGTAGCATCTGTCAATTGTGTTACCATCTCTCCCCATACTTTTTGCAGTTTACTATGCTCGTCGGTAATAGTTTTCTTAAAATAGTATATAGTTGTGTCTAGTGTTTGTGTAGCAAGGGTCTCATTAAAGTCAATACCTTCAGTTTCTAATGTTGCGTTGAATATCCCATAGAGATATGTTTTATCTAGCCCAAAAGGAGTACTAAAAGCATCTACATTTACAGGTAAACGATCAAGTCTTTCAGTTAGCCAGACAGCTTGACCTTCTGGGGAAAATAAATACTCTAGAAAAGCTTTAGCTGCATCCTCATCATCAACATGTATTCCCATAGCTATTGGGTCACCATTTACTATCGATTGACCTTCAGGAACGATATATTCACAACTTGGATTTTCACGATTAGCAATAACACCATAGAAATCTATAGTCATAGCGATTCCAACTTCACCAGTTACCGTAGCAGCTCGTGTATCTACTGAACCAGGATATATTCCTGCATTTGCTGCCATCCTTGTCATAATAGACCACCCTTCCTCCCACCCAAATGCTTGTAAGATAATTTGATAAATACGGGTGTTTGAGGTTGTTAATGGAGGATCTCCCATACTAATAGCATTAACTCCCCCACCTAAATAGTAAGTAGGATCAGCAAGCTCTTGCCAAGTGTAAGGAACATCAAGACCATACGTGTCTAAGAAGTCATGGTTAACTGTGAAACCAAAGGAAGAAATAGCGTTTGCTATCCATATTAAATTATCGCTTTCATCAACGGATTTCATAGCAGCGCCGCCTAGAGTATCAGGAACTTGGCTATTAATATAGTCTCTTAGAGGTACATCATCTATATGTTTGAGGAGTCCCCATTTTTCCATTGTGTTGAATAACGAAGGACCACCACCCCAAGCAAGATCTATGCCTCTAGATGGTTCTTGTAATAGTGTTTTCCATCCTTCATCAGTTGTTGCTTGTCTAAAATCTATATCGGTAATTCCCAAAGCTATAGCTTCTGGGGTTGCAAGGAATTGTTTTTCAAATTCTGTTGTTATAACGATATCGTGTCGTGTTACAATCGTAAGCACTGTATCTTGTAGTTCTGATTCTTCGGAACTAGGAATATCATAGGCTGTAGTATTCATAAAAATTCCAGAACCTATGACCATTAGTGCTGCAAGTGTAAAAACGATTACTAATTTTTTTAACTTCATTTTCTTTTCATCCTTTTTATGATAGTATTTAGTTATCAAAAAAGTAAAAGGGTTTAACTATAAATTTTTTGTGTCTCTGTTGATGAAAAATACCATAAAATTAATTAAATCATTGACGCTAATTTAGCTAAAAGGTTATTGATATGTTTCTGAAGAAAAGTATTATCCCTATATTAATTATAACTCTACTCACTTTTGCGCTGCAACCATCTTTTGTTGAATCTCGAACAAACGCTAATCACGAAACATCAGAGATGATAGTTGCTAACGACCCACCAAGTTTTGAACGTGTAGTTTTTATTACTTGGGATGGCGTTAGACCACATTGGTTTGATGTTTTAACAGAAAATGGAACTTTAGCCAACATTAACCGTGTTTTAGAAGGTGGGTATGTTCAAGAAGTGCGAATAACTAATCATAAAACTTCAACAGACCCAGGCTTAACATGCATGGAAACTGGATACGGTCCAAATATTACAGGAATTTACTATAATATGTTTGGTCCAGGTAGCCCAAAACTTTCTGCTCCCGATGGTTATACAACGATGGAGAGAATAAAAGCTGCTCGGGGAGATGAAGTTAAAACAGCAATGTTTCTTTGTTGGAGCTTTCACCAGATTAATGAAGAGTATATGGCTCAACAAGGAAATTATACTGATACAATTTTTGAGAAAATAAAAATAGGTGAAGATGTAGATTATTGGTTTGCAGCAGAAAATCTTAGCTGGACCCCCAATGATGCAGAGAGCATGGCTGCTGCTTGGAATGGCTATAATGAGGAAAAAGAACTCTATTATAACCCTTTAATCAAATCAACCTATCTAGGGCAAAAAGCAGCAGATTGGATAGCAAGCAATTCCGATGAAGAATTCTATATCCGTATGCATTTTACAGAACCTGATAATATTGGACATGGATATGGAGAGGCAGATAAATATGGAAATCTTACACCTGAATACCTACAGGCCCTAATAGATTGTGATGATGCAACAGGAATAGTTTTAGATGCTTTAGAAGATGCGGGTATATTGGATAACACTCTCTTTATTATAGGTACTGATCATGGTTTCTTTAGAAGAGATCACACTGAAGATCCTTGGCCTTATGGTCATTTAGAAGTCGTTAATCAAAAATTTGCAATTAGTCATAAAGCAGTTGGACATCCAGAACTTATTCCAGTTTCTCAATGCGATATATCACCCACCATTCAATTTGTAATGGGTGTTAATTTATCTGAAGTTACACCATCATATTTAGGTGATGAAGATACAGGATTACCATTTTGGGAAAGAGAAGACAATGATGCACCAATAATCAAAGCAGTAAGATATAAATCAGAAGCTGATGAGGATTATGCAACTTTAGAGAATGGTACTGAAATACTTAATGGTATGTCTTTATCCATTGGTATACTAGAATGGAGCCAATTTAGGGAAGCCCGTGTATATGATGATAATGGCAGTTATTATGAACCTGACGTGTTGACAAGTAAAAGTGCTTTTTGGGACTTTATATCGTTAGAAAACCTTGATGAAGGCACTCATGTTTTGCATATATCCTTCATTGATCAACTTAACCAATCAACTCATCTTTTCTACGAGATTGAGTTAGAAATAGATATCAAAGGTACACCTTTCTCAACATGGGTGAGCATTGCAGCTATACTTGTCATTGCACTACCAATAATATATCGCAAAAAAACACGTAAAAAATAGTTTTTTCTTTTTATTTTTTTTCCATTTTCAGGTTAGAATTACTGTCATTTCTTTGAATAATGCGCTTTTTCCTTATCAGTCACAATTGCGGGATAATTATTAGTACTTCCGAAATAACGAAAAATTTTAGGGTCTGAGTGCCGACAAAATTA
>JAHLWR010000035.1 GCA_019057815.1 Candidatus Heimdallarchaeota archaeon | reverse complement strand
ACGCTTACTGAGGGAGGTGGGAGATAGTAAAAGGCTTATTGCGGAAGTACTAATTTTTGAAAAGAATTTATAAGTGTCGGAACGTCTAATTTAGTGATTGTATTATGAGAAAAAGCGCTTTGTTGCTATTTTGCATCTTAACGATAATCATTGTTTCCTCAAGTATATTTCCTAATCCTGGCTTAAATGCTTCTACTGATCCCATAGCCCATCTCACCTTGAGTACAAATAATGTGGGATCCAGACCAGATGTTGGATTGTTTATTGCTCAGCAGTTATTTAAGATTGGGATAAACGTTGATGTTAGAATAGTAGAATGGATAGAATTCTGGGGTACTTTGTACTCAGGGGGGATATCACAATATGATCTGGGTTACATGACCTTATATGGTGTTACAGGAGATCCTGATCCACGTAACTGTTATTTTGAGAAGGCAGAAGAATTCAATTGGATAGGTGAAAACACTGAAATGCCTTATATTAATGAATCTAATAGCTTAATCTTGCAAGGTTCTACAACTTTGGATTTAATTCAAAGACAACAAATTTACTATGACTGGCAGGAATTATATATGGATAAAATTATTCAAGTTTTACCATTTTATGTACATAGAAAATACGATGTTACTTGGTCAACTCTACAAGGATATGATCAAAAGTGGGGAATAGCAAATTGTCTGCCCTACATGGAATTTAGTGAACTACACGAAGGACAAGAATCTTTAACAGAATTCATTGATTTTGGGAAAAACTGGAGAAATTTGAATCCTCTTTTCATGATTGACGAAGAGAGTCAGAAAATTTCTGATTTGATTACAGAGAATCTTCTAGAAATATCTCCTGATGAAATTCCAATGAAGATAGGATTAACAACTGATTGGGTTATTAGTTCTGACAATCTCATTTCTTTCAGGATTAGGGAAGATGCCTTTTGGAATCCTTCCTACAATATCACAGCAAATAATGGTTCAAATCCTGTCGAAACACTTCCTTTAGCAATAGGGTTAAAGGGAGAAAATAGTACAGGAACAAATCAACAAGTGACAGCCAAAGACGCAGTTTTTACTTTGTGTTGTTATGCCAATCCAATAATTAATGAGAGAGCAAGATTATATTCGTGGATAAAAAATGTGTGGGTTGATGAAAATGACAAACAAGTTTTTCATCTTTTGATAGATGGTAATCCCAATACACTTGAACTAGAACCATATGCTCCTGTCTGGTCATTGCTCAATGTACCTCTTATGCCAGAATTTTTCCTAAATAGTACAACTTCTACAGTTACGCAGACTATAAGTGGAATGAATATGACAGGATTTGATGAGAATACAGTTGAGTCAGATGTCTGGAAATTCTACAGTTATTCAGCTTTTGGGTGTGGAAAGTACATGCTAGAGTATTGGCATCGAAATTACGAGACTGTACTAAAAGCTAGCCCCTATTGGCATGGTGAAGGAATAATTGATGGTACTGCTCAAGACTTAGATATTGATACTTTCATTATTAGAGTTATCCCAGACGGTACTTCAGCTATAACTGATTTCAAAGCTGGTAAATTAGATATTTTAAAAACTAAATATAAATCTCAAATCGAATTTGTTTGGGAAGACTCAAGATTCGAAATGCATATTTCTCAAGATGATAAAATGGAAGTACTCTACTTAAATATTCGTAGACCTTTTGTTGGTGGAGATTTCGATTATGAGTATTTGAAAGCTGAAGGAAAGACAAATTACACTAAAGGAGTTGCAATAAGGAAAGCTATCTGTTATGCTATTGATCGAGAAGAGATAAACCAAATGCTCTTTGATGGTGGAAGTTTAATTTCTAACAGTCCTATCATCCCGATTCAATATTATTATTATACAGATTTCCCCATTAAATATTCGCATAATCTCACAAAAGCTGCAGAATGGCTCATAGCTGCTGGTTATGAAATAGACTTACCAACAACAACAATAACAACAACAACAGAAACAACAACAACATCTCCAACGACAACTTCTAGCACAACTAATCCAACTAGTAGTTCTTCAACTAATGAAATTGAAGCACTTAATATTGTGGTTATTTTTACATTTTTAGTAATGGTTAATGTATTCATAAGAAGGAGGAGAAAGAAGAAAGAGTGAAATCCTTTGTCTTTAAACTGGATAAATGGAAATTAGGGGGTTGAAGTGGTTAAAAAAACTTATCTCACTATACTGATAATTTGCATTTTTTTGGGTTCGATTTCTCAAAATAGTGAAAAAGCAAGCTTTGAACCTCTAGCAAAACTAATTCTTAAAACAAATAGTGGCTATGCTTATGAATATTCATCGATAGTCCAACAGTATCTGAAACAAATAGGTCTAGACGTAAGTATCATAGTTGAAGATACATTTAATTTTGATTCTTACCTTAAAGATTCAACATGTTTTGATTTGGCAGTCATTCAATATCCTGATCGTGTGGTTGAACACGATTTATACAAATATTATTTAGAAGGAGCGCAATATAATATCTTTGGGATTACAAACGACATGCCATATTGTATGGAAAACGAGTTAATACTGAAAGAATTTCAAGAAACTACAAATTTCGCAGATGGATGTTGTGTAATATATCCTTGGCATGATCTTGTTATGGATTACATCCTTCCAGCTTTTCCACTTTTCTGTCATAGACTATATGCTGCCACATGGTCAACTTTGATGGGTTTTAATATGAGATGGGGAATTTCTGATTGTCTGCCCTATATGGAATGGTCTAATTATCATAAAGGACAAGAATCCTTAACTGAATTTATAGATTCTGCAGATCACTGGAATGAAGAGCTTTCTGTTTTCCCTGATAATGATTTCTCTTTTTATTCTCTAATAATGGAAGACTTACTGAAATTAAGTCCTGATTATCATGCTTTGAAGACTGGTGTTATTGATGATTGGGAACAAATCAATGAGAGCTACTTCTCATTCCACATGAGAGAAGGTTCATACTGGAACCCTTCATATAACACTACTGAGCGAAATGAAGAATCTCTCGATCTTTCTTCAGCTCCTGTTATGTTAGGTTTGAAAGGAAAATATAGTAACGGGGAGAATCAAGAAATTACTGCTAGAGATGCAGTCTTTACTCTTTTACTACTAGGCAATGAGATAACAAATAACAATGCTGAACAATATGAATGGTTAAAAGACATTTGGGTAGATTCTGAAGATGAACTAACTTTTCATATAGTAATGGATGGGAATCCAGTAACAGCTGAATTAGAACCTTATAATTTGATATGGAAATCATTGAATTATGCGTTACTTCCTGAATTCTTCCTAAATAGTACACAAGAGACAATTACATCTACAATTAGTGGAATAGAGATGAAAGGGATTTACCAAAATATCAGTAATTCTCCAGAATGGGAATCCTATACTATTTCTCCCTTTGGTTGTGGGAAATACATGTTAGACTATTACATCCAGAACTCATTAACAGTACTGCAAAAGAGTTCTTACTGGTTTGAAGTTGGAGCAATTGATGGAACTGCTCAAGATCTGGACATAGAAAGGGTAGTCATTCGAAAGGTAGAGAGTTATAAGCTAGCTCTAGAAGAATTTAAAGAAGGAAAATTAGATAGGTTAATTCTGGAAGAAAACTCCTACGATCGAAAGATGTTCCAATTTGATGCACGATTCTGTGTCCAAACTAGAATTCATGGCCCTATGTATTTACTTGTTTTCAATCTAAATTCTCCTTTTCTAGGAGGTGAAAAGAACTATTTGTGGTCTTCAAGGGAGGGGAGAGAAAATTATACTGTTGGAACAAGTTTACGGAAAGCTGTGTGCTACTCAATAAACAGAGAAGAAATAAATGTGAAACTACATGATGGTGAACTGTTAATATCAGATCACCTTTACTATACGACATGTCCTCAATGGTATGGGTGTTATTTTAAATATCGCTATGATTTGGAAAAAGCATTAGATTGGTTGCATGTGGAAGATGGTCCAAATCCCTATTTATCTACAACACAAACAGTAAACATTACTATAATAGATACAGTCACCTACACTGAAACTATATTAGTTACTGTAACTGTGCCTTTTATTTCTCCAATGTTGACTTTTGCTGTAATAATAGTAATGATATCATTAAGAAAACTAACAATTAAAAGGGAAAACAACTAACCTCTTTTTCTCTAAATTAAACCTTTTTTCATTATTAAATCGTGAAAAAGTAGAAGAAGGGGGAAGTGAAGGAAGATAGACAATACTTATTAGTGTTCCAACATGTTATTCACATCTGTAATTGTTGCAATTATAAGGTAATAATTTAACGTAAAGGTGAATTTCAACGAAATCTAGAATTGTTGTTACTACGTTCCTAATAATATGTATCGTTAATGTTGGTCTGAATAGTGGTCAAGCACGAGTTTTTTATGAGGAATTAGCGGTTTTAACCTTTAAAACTAATGGTGGGGGAGTTCGTCCCGATTATGGCTTATTTATCGCACAACAATTAAGAGAGATAGGTATTAGGATTTCTATTAAAGTCGAGGAGTGGGTAGTATTCATCGGTGTACTTACAGCTTCTTACGATTTCGACATTGGAATTGTAGCTCTTACTGGAGGTTCAGGTGATCCTAATCCTTGTGAACTCTTTTCAGAATCAGGTTATCTAAACATGTTTGGAATCGATACACTCATGCCCTATGGTAATGAAAGTGAAAATATGCTTGATGCTGGTGTAAACATTATCGATCCTACCGCAAAACAACAGCACTATTATGAATGGCAGCAATTATTAATGAATAAAATCGTCCCAATGTTACCTCTATTCAGTCCAAGATCGTATACTGCCACATGGGCAACATTAACTGGCTATGATGAAAGCTGGGGATACGTTGATTGCTTACCTTATATGGAATGGTCAGCTTATCATGAAAGTCAAGAATCTTTAACTGAATTTATTGCTCATGATAGAAGTTGGCGTGATCTAAACCCATTGATAGCATATGATGTTTCAAGTTCAACACTCTCCTCATTGGTGATGGAACCCATCATTCA
The DNA here is from genome assembly GCA_019057815.1 of Candidatus Heimdallarchaeota archaeon. Taxonomy (GTDB): domain Archaea; phylum Asgardarchaeota; class Heimdallarchaeia; order Heimdallarchaeales; family Heimdallarchaeaceae; genus 18H4-34. Next base: position 17,035 of record JAHLWR010000035.1, on the reverse strand, counting down.
AATGAGTCCGGGTGGTGGAATTATGAAGACTGGTCTTGTTGATGATTGGGAACAAATTAATGACAGTCACTTCTCCTTCCACATGAGAGAAGGTGTTTTTTGGAACCCCTCTTATGACGTTAGAACCAGAGATGGATCAACAGATCTAAGTTTAGAGATACCTGTAGCTGGCCTAAAAGGTTTAGCCAGTGATGGAACAAATCAAGAAGTAAAGGCTAAAGATGCCGTTTTTTCATATTTAGCTTGGGCTAACGAAATTACTAGTGAAAGTCCTTCCCTTTATGATTGGATTGCTGATATATGGGTAGATGAAGCAGATGATTATACTTTCCACATAGTAATTGACCGTGATCCAGACACAGCAGAACTAGAAATTTATAGTCCATTCTGGGTTAGAATGCCAATTCTATGTCTTCCTGAATTCTTCCTGAACAGTACTGATCAAACAATTACCACAACTGGTGGTGGTGTCTATATGACTGGTATCTACAGCGGCATTCTCTTAGAACCTGAATGGGGTTTATACAGCCAATCAGCTTTTGGGTGTGGTAAGTACATGTTAGATTATTACGTCCAGAACTCAGTTACTGTGCTACAAAAGAGTCCTTATTGGTTTGGTGTTGGAGCAATCGACGGTACTTCCCAAGACTTAGATATTGATACTTTCATTATGAAAATCATCCCGGAAGAAACTTCTGCTCTAGCTAAATTCAAAGCTGGTAAGCTCGATATTTTAGATCTAGAACCTTTCTCTGATGAAAGGAAACAAATGCAACAAGATTCAAGGTTTGAAGTTCATGACAAAGTGAAGAAATACTTTACATTCATGTTCTACAACCTTCGACGTCCATTCATTGGTGGTTCCCAAAACTATAAATTTGTAGATTATCCAGGAAAAGAGACATACACTAGAGGTGCAGCAGTTCGTAAAGCAATAAACTACGCTATCGATCGTGAAGAAATAAATGAGAAAGTTCATGATGGGGAATACGCGATTTCCAACAGTCCCTTTTATTTAAGTCAAGATTATTGGTATTATCAAAACATAATCAGATACAATTTTGATTTGGATGCTTCTTATGAATGGATGGATGCTGCAGGATGTATTACTCATGTAATAACCGACCCAATTACTTCTTCAACAACATCTACAATTGTTGTAACTAGCACTAAAGTAATATTTTCAACATTTGTTGTATCGGTGTCAATATTCGTTATTCTTGGTGCTCTTGGTACTGTTGTTTTCGTAGCTATGTACAAAAAGAGGAAACAGCGATAATTATTAGATTGCTAATAAACACATTGACCATCATGAATAAGTATCTTTTTCTACAATTTCTACTCCTGAGCTTATGTCGATAATCCAACTCTCGAAACCTGCTTCTGAAAGTGCTGCTAGTACTTCAGTTTGCTTTTGCTTTTTTGGAGCATAAGCGAACATCGTACCTCCAAAACCGCTACCATTAATTTTAGCACCCAGTGCTCCTGCATTAATAGCTATATCTACCATTTGATCTATTGTGGGTACTGACGCACAGATTTTTTCAGTAAGGATTTTATGGTGTTTAGATAACAATTTTCCAAATTGTGTTTGATTGAATTTCTTAGCATTGAATAATTTTAGAGCTTCTTGTGTTAAATCTCGACTAATTAATTGTCCTTCCAGAGCTTTTTGCTCTTCAGAAGATAGAGATGATAGAAAAGGTTGGATTTTCTCTAGTGGTGTTGTAAAACGATCAAAATCAACTAAAGACTCTCTAATACTCTTAAATGAAGATAGAGCAAGCGTCTTGACTTTATATAAGTCTTTAACAGTGTCTTTTTCTATTCCTGAATTAGCAAGTATGAATCCTTCTAGATTGCTAAATAGCGGAGTTGCTTTAAATGAAGGACGCGATTCGACATAAACAATATTCCCAAAAGATGAAGTGAACTGATCCATATGCCCTCCAAACTCTTTAAATTCCTCCACTTCAGCAAGATAACCTAATGTAGCAAGACGTTCTTTTGATATTTCCTTATTTGCAGCATGAAAAAGGAAAGTTAACCATGCTATAACAAAAGCTGAAGAACTAGATGCACCAGCATTGATTGGTATATTGCCTGTTATCTTGACATCCCAAGAATCAGTCCATATAGCTCCTTCGCGTTTAGCCAAATTAATACATGATCGTAGATAATCTCTTTCTTGTTTATAATCTAAGAAGGAATCTTTAGGAGGAATTGGGATCACTACAGGCTCTTCTTGGTTTATATCTGGCATGGAAACTTCAAAATTGAGATTAGGTTGCGAGGAAAGAGATTTGCTAGATTCTATGAAAATGTAACGATTTATCGCAGCTGCAATAACTGGAAAACCTAGATAATCTTGATGTTCCCCAAAAAGACAAATCCTACCTGGTGCACGAATGTATATCGAATCGTCCATTGTGTGTTCAAATTATTTATCACTCTAAATGTTTTATTTCTTTTGGATACTTTAGTAGATAGATTCAATTACAGATTCAGAAATAAGGCCATAATCATTAAATTTTTTACTTTTTCTCTTATCTTTCGCGTTTTTCATTATTTTTAAACTAGATGAACTCATCTTACTTAAATGAAGGGGACTTCTGCCATTAACAGTTAAACTTTTGAAATAATCGAAAAGAAAAAGAAAAGAGAGAAAACTATGTTCTCTTTCGTTTATGTAGAATTACAACAAACAGAAAGAGAATAGAGATAGATAAGAGTAGAATAGGCGAGAGAGTAGAAAACTCTGGAATAACCTCTGAAACAGTAAATGAGTAATAAACTCCAGAGTTGTCATCTGTTGCTTCATTGTGACTTGTTGTATTATCTGTTGCAGTGATATAATATTCAATAACACTACCATCTGTGAAAGGACCGATAGTTACTTGAAAAGTAGAACCTGTTGAGAGAGTCATAGCGATGGTAGTCCACAACCCACTATCGATACGATAATGTAAAGTGACAGAATCGATTCCAGAGGGATCACTGACCGTTGCAGAAATAGTTATAGTTTCTAATTCGGTAGGAGTAGAAGGTTCATGAGAAACAGCTGTGATAATTGGAGGAGCTAGAGGGTATTCAGAAGGATAAGAATCTAATGAATTCGCAGAACCATCAATGTAATAATATTCACTTCCGTTCCAATCCGACCAAGAGTTTCCTTGCGATAACAATTGTTCATACCATTGATTATCAACTCCATCATCATAGCCTTGTGATGTACCACCCAAATTGTTGTTATCAAAAATATTCCCGTAGATAAGGTTGTTAAAGGATGAACTATAAATATAAAGCCCATAATAACCATTATCCTGTAAAATGTTTTCAGTAATAACAGTGTGATTGGAATCATAAAGACGGATACCATAATTGTTGTTCGTACAATTATTTGAGCTTAAAGAATTATTATTACTAGAATCAAGATAGATACCTCTGGCGTAGTTGTTGTTGAAATTATTCGCACTTAGAGTATTATTATTAGCATCATAAAGACGGATACCATAAAAGTCGTTGTTGTCACAATTATTCCCACTTAGAGTATTATTACTTGAAGAGCCAAGATAGATCCCATATTCATCGTTGTTGCTACAATTATTCCCACTTAAAGTATTATCACTAGAAGTAAAAAAATTAATACCATAGGTGTTGTTATTACACCTGTTTGCACTAAGAGTATTATTGTTAGAATGTATCTGATAGATACCAATTACGTTGTTGTTGTCACAAATATTCTCACTCAAACTATTATTACTAGAATAATCCAGTATAATACCACTGTTGTTGTTGTAGCTACAATTATTCTCAGTTAAAGTGTTATTGTTACTAGAATCAAGATAGATACCAACATTGTTGTTCGTACAATTATTCAAGCTTAATGTATTATAAGTAGAAGAAGAACGAAGATAGATACCATTGCCAACATTGTTGCTACAATTATTCTTACTTAAAGTGTTATAACTACTAGAAGAAAGCTGGATACCATGATAATTGTTGTTCGTACAATTATTCTCAGTTAAAGTGTTATTATTAGAATCATAAAGATTGATACCATAGTGATTGTTGTTTGTACAATTATTCTTGCTTAGAGTATTATTACTAGACGTTTGAATGTAGATACCGCTTACACTGTGTTTTTCACATTTATTGTTTGTTATTGTTGCCGTACCATCAGCAATATGATTTATAAAAATACCAAAATCTGCTGCATTCACGTAACAATTATTGATAACAAAATATTTGGTTGTACCATATATTTCAATACCATATGAACTCGTTGTTGTAATATTGTAATCTTCAATCATATAGGGATCTCCAAGTGTTCCCGCTCCTGGAAAAGCGCTAAATCCACTATCATCTGTTATACTTATTGCTGGGTGTGCAGTAAGAGCTAAAACGAATATTGGATTGTTTTTAGAGTTTTCTAGCATATAATTTGTTAAGAAAAACGAAATTGAGATTACAAATATCAATACTATTGATTTTGAGATATTTATTCTATTACCTTTTACATTTTTCATTATTATCATCTTACCTTTATTTCTAAAATAAGACATTAATCCATATAAACTTTCACCCTCTTTTCTATCCTACGGCCCCATTATTAACTTCTTCAAGCGTTAGGATTACTACAGTGATTTTGACTTCTAATCAATAATTTGAAAGGATGCTTTGCTGAAGAAGATGATTAAATTAGTCCTTTATCCCTTAAGAGGATGTTGTATGAGCGTTCTAAATGCGCAGATTGATTATTAGATTATAGGGTAAGAGCTTCCTTAATCACACAATATAAATATCTGAACTAGAATAGTATATAATAGAACAATTAGTGGTTCTGGGGTAAAAAAATGTCAAAAATGAAATTTTTGTGTACAATATCCTTTCTCTTAATTCTCTCTAGTTTATTTTTTAGTACTAGTTTAGTATATGGAGAAGAGATGGATGATTATGTTATTAGCTATATAGCTAGTCATAAGGATGATGTATATGTAGATGGTTTTTTCGGTGAATGGATTTCTGTTGAAGAAGTAATTCTTGAAATGTATGAATTTACTGACTATACAGATATATCTGATAACAGTTTAAACTCCATGTTTCTGACCCTTAACGTTACAGTACAATTCGCTTACAATGATACTTATTTATCTGGTACAATCTTTATGCCTGATGATTTTGGTAGAGTAGACGCTATGGATCTTTTCTTCTTTGGTATTCCTGGTGATAATGATGGTATTCATATCGATGCAACAACTGATGATTACATGGATATGGCTTATCCTGCATTTGATGAAAATGTTACTGAGGGTCCATTTGATGATTATAGTCAAGGTGGAACAAACAATATGGTAGCTCATTCTATTATAAGCAGTGACGGAACTTACTTTGAATTCGCGAAAGAAATTCGTTCTGGTGACTCTCTTGGGCACGATATCTATCTTAACTATGGCAATAGTATAGCAGTTGCAATGGTTGCATGGGTAGGTATACCTACATATGAAAATGGTCCAAACTTTGGTTCTATGTGTGAAAACGGTTTTAACTTTATCAGGCTTTCAATAGGTCAAGATATGGGTGATTATCTAGAGATTCCTTTTAAAGACAAAGAAGGTTTCATACCAACCAAATTAAGCTCTGGCTTTGAAGCACCTTACATGGAATCTGTTGAGGTTGTTTATGATGGTTATGACACTGAAAGTTTCTGGACTGATGCTACTTCTTACAGTATTCTTCTTAAATATGTAGATTTTGACACAGGTTATTATGATGAAAGCTCTTTCTATGACGGAAAATTGAGAATAATTCAAGATAGCGTAAACATCTACTTCTATTTTGAAACATATGATGAAACGAATATTGATGATGATATGCTTATCTTTGCATTTGGGAAGAATGAATACATTATGGATGATCCTAATGGTGTTGATCTTTTCATGCTTAGTCCTTATGGTGCTATGGATTATATCTATAAACCAGCAGAAGGTGATGAACCTATTCCTGATACAAGTATAGGTGGAACAGATAATGGTAATGGCACATGGCGACATGATTCTGATGATCATAAGAGATGTGTCGAGTTTTATCGTCCTTTAACGGAACCTGACAATATAGGAGGAGAATACTATTACAATCTTGGGGATACTCTTTATATGAGTATTCTAGCAGGATATGATTCTTACGAGGGACCAAACTTCATAGATATGGAAGTTGTAAGTGATTCTACAGGCGATTATGCTGCTTTAGCTGTTCATCCTATTAAATTACTAAATGAAGGAGAAGTGCCTTCAGAAAATACTGATGACGAAAAAGATACTATCTCTCTTGGGTTTGGATTTACAGATCTATTCTTGGTTACTGTTGCTCTTGTTCCAGTCGTTACGCTAGCTTATCGTCGTAAAAAGCGAAGTTAAAATCTATTAACATCTTATTTTTTTCTTTTTCTTTTTATGTTTAATCTAAAAAAATGTATGAGTAAACGCTATAGTCTTGAAGAAAAGAGTTTTTGTCAAAGAATCTAATTATCAAAGGTTAAGTAGCTGTTCTTTGAGTACGGAAAAGGTGATTGAAACTAACGAAAAAAGTTTAACAAATGTTTATATTCAAGTTTAGAGATTCCTAACTGAAATAATGACAAAATTAAGAGCAAAGAGTAAATATAGCTTAAAAATCGTTTTAAGGATATTTCATAGGAAATTTTCTTTGGAAAATCTCATTATTATTCTAATTACTCTTTCACTTTTTATTTTATCTCTCTATATCAAAAATCTTATAGGTACCTGGATTTTTGAGAGTGTTGGTTGGGATTACAATTTCACTTTTTATCATCCAAGTGGAGTAAAGGAGGTTTGGTTTTTTGAAATATACAAAGACTCTGAATCCTACTATATGCCTTTTTTAGAAGCATTTAGATATGAAGGGTGGAATCCTTATGTTAGATCTGAAGGTGTTCTAGATTATTATGTTTATGGGCCTATGTTCATTTATGGATTGTACCTTGTTTCATTGATTATTGGTGTTGTCAATCCAGGAGTAAGTAATGACCTAATTGTGCAAGAATCTGTTAAATGGTTTGCTATAGTTTTTGACTCTCTGTCAGTTGTGTTATTATATTTGATTATTAAAGATTTGAAGACGTTCAAAGAAAGAAGAATTGCTAAGCAAATTTATGGTATTTTGGGAGCAATTTCATTATTATTTATGCCTATGTGTTTACTCTATGTTAACACTTATTATTTAAATACCCCTCAAATGACTTTTTTCACTCTTATTGCTATTTGGATGTTTTTAAAAGAGAAGTATAAATTTTCTGCTATTTTCTTATCTTTGGGCTGGTTATCCAAACAAGTACCTCTTTTTCTTATCATTCCTTTGTTTTTTATAATACGTCAAAAGAAGGACATTTCATATGCTTTAAAGAAGTTCATTTTACCTTTTGTAGTTTGGTCGTTTCTGTTCTCTATACCTTGGGTTCTAATCACTCCTCATCTTTATATTGGGCGATTAATTGGAGCTGGGAGACCTTTATGGTATGCTGCTCTTGGTGGAGACGCTATAAAACATGGAGTAACTCTAGCAAATTCGTTTCTTTATCTTGGTTCGACTACATTGACTAATTTCTATATTGTTATCAATATTGCAATGATTCCCTTCTTTCTTTCATATATTTTTGCTATCCTAATTTCAAGTTTCAATGGTAAGAAGATAGGTGAAAATGAGACAATATTCAGTTTATACATTACATGGTTACTAGTTCTTATTCATGTTTTTATGTCGAGAGGGATATTCAAATATTATGACACACATATTACTCCATTTCTAGTTTTAAGTTCTCTACTAATTATAGATGAAGCAATCAAAAAAATTCCTAAATGGAGAAACAAAAGTCAACTTTTATTAACAATAGAATCTGAACGAAAAGGAATTAACAAAGGAAACTTGATTTTATATAGATTAGAGACCTTAGGCAGAGAATTGTTCTTTTTAATATCTTTTCTCTCTTCAATACTTGTAATATATTATTTGAATTGGGTAATAATGATTGAATCGCGCTTTTTACACCCACTTTTTCTGCTGATATTGTTGATTAGCATTTCATTTCTCCTACCCTTTGAATTCTACAAAAGTATATTTAAAGGAGTCAACTATCAAATATTGAAAAAAGATATCTGGGAAATATTTCGATTAATAAAACAAAAATTCAAAAAAATCTATAAAAAATTTCTCTTTGGTTTTAGAATAAAAAGAAAGGATAAATTCTAACGTTTTTTCTATCAATTACTATTATCGATCCTGAGCACCCACCTGTTGTGGTTACTGAGTATACAGATGTTACTGAAACTGTTACAACAACAACCACAGAAACAGTTTCGATTACTGAATCAGCTACAACATCAAGTACTTCAACAAGCGAAACAACATCAGATAGTACTATTTCAGTATCTAATCCACTTACAGCTGCTGTATTCCTCGGTTTCATAGCTTTGATTATGATTGTCAGAAAAATAAAGAAGAAATACTAGATTTTTTCTTTTTCTTTTTATGTTTAATTGAAAAATAATTTAAAAATAAACACTATATTTAAAAATTAGATATTCTCATTGATTTATATGAGCTCATTAAGTATGGTGATTAATTATTAGCTGTACAATTACTCAAATTAGGTGGTTTTAGGACGAAAGCTCTGATAATTGCAGCAGGTCAAGGTTCTAGATTACCCAATTTGACTCATGCAAAACCTAAACCACTAATTCGTCTTTTAGGGGTTCCTTTGATTGAAAGAGTGATTTTAACAGCAAAAGAAGCTGGTATTAATGAATTCATTATAGTTGTTGGTTTTCTTGGAGAGCAAATAAAAGAGGAGTTGGGAGATGGAAGGAAATATGGAATAAAGATAGTTTATGTTGAGAATGATGATTGGGAAAAAGGAAATGGGATCTCAGTTTTTAAAGCTCGAAAATATTTACAAGAAACCTTCATACTTTTAATGAGTGATCATATTCTTGATTATCGAATACTGGAAGGGATTATTAATTATGAATCGAGTAACGACATTGTAATAGGTATAGACAGAAGAGAGCCTTTAAAGACAGATACAAAAGTACTCGAAAAGAACGGACAAATTATCGAAATAGGAAAGGAACTTGAAAACTCAAATTGTATCGATACTGGTATTTTTCGGTGTACACCAAAAATATTTGCTTTCATTGAGGAAGCTATTAAAGAAAATAAAACAGAATTAGCTGAAGCTATTGCTGTAGGCAGTGAAAAGGGACATGTTGGAATTTTCGATGTTTCAACAGCTGATAGCTATGATTCTGCAATGAGTGAGGATATTGACACATGGTGGATAAACATTAATACTAAAGAAGATTTAAAGAATTCTAGAAAAATGTTGTGTCAACAGCTTAAGAAAACTACAGATGGTGTTATTTCTAGGTTCATTAATAGGCCGATATCTATTCAAATATCAAAATTATTGGTTAAAACATCTATTTCACCTAATATGATCTCCTTCTTTTGTTTTGCAGTAGCTATATTGGCATCAGTTTTTCTATCTTTTCCAGCATATTGGGCACTTATTATTGGAGGGATACTAGCTCAAATAACTTCAATACTAGACGGATGTGATGGAGAAGTAGCAAGACTAAAATTTCAATCATCAACATTTGGTGGATGGTTAGACTCTATCCTTGACAGATATGCAGATGGTTTCTTTATTTTCGGTCTTTCCTTGGGTTTGTGGTTTAGAACAGAAAATTATTGGGGATGGATTGTAGGTTTTTTTGCTCTTATTGGAAGTTTTCTGAATAGCTATTCCTCAACAAAATTCGAAGAATTCGTTAACAAACAAACAGGTTTCTTTCAATTTTTAGTTAGACGTGATTTACGAATATTTATAATTTTATTAGGTTCATTGTTCAATCAAATATTCTGGACATTGTTTATTTTAGGAGTTATTATGAATCTTGAAGTTCTTAGAAGAATTATTGTTACCTCACTGATATACTCCAAGGATTAAAGTTGAAGCAAAAGTATATCTACAAATTATTCTGATGAGTATCTATCCCCTTGGCTATTAGGATGGGAGGGTTGAGTATTTTGCTTAAAGGGTCATTATTGCGAAGTTCACTCTTTGTGACTGTTTTCCTCCTTAAGGTGTAAGGTGGTAGAAGGAAATCATAAAAGGAAAATATAAAAATTTAGTTGCGCATTAAAATAGAACTACTTTTATTAGTGTTCGCCACTTCGTTTTATAAGCAAATGTCAATTGAAATCATAAGTAAATTACTAGAAGGGTATGATTATGATAATATAACCATTGGTGTTCTTGGGTCACATTCAGCTCTAGATGTTCTTGATGGTGCTAAAAGAATGGGTTTCCAAACCATAGTTATACTTCAAGAAGGAAGAGAAGAGCCTTATTCACGAATGTCTAGAATTATCGATGAAAGCATAGTGCTGGAGAATTATTCTGATATATTCAATGTTCAAGAAGAATTAAGAGAGAAAAACACTATATTCATTCCTAATAGATCTTTTGCAGTGTATTCAGGGGTAGAAAGAATAGAAAATGAGTTCATGATTCCTCTGTTTGGTAGCCGTAATCTGCTAAAAACGGAAGAAAGAGTAGGACTGCACACTTATTACAAAATTCTAGAACAAGCTTCAATTCGTTATCCGAAGGTTTTCGACACTATAGCGGAAGTTGACAGACCAGTAATATGTAAAATGCCTCATGCGAAACAAAAAGTAGAGAGAGGATTCTTTGTAGCTAAAGACCAAGAAAACTTCAAAGAAGAACTGGACAAAAGAATTGAAAGTGGAACAATTAGAGAAGAAGATTTTTCGCTAGCATCAATAGAAGAATTGGTAACAGGGGTGCCTTTCAACTTTAACTTCTTTTATTCACCGATGTATCAAAGAGTAGAACTCATGGGGATTGACAGAAGATTTGTAACAAATCTTGACGGTATAGTAAGGCTTCCAGCATATCAACAGCTGAAACTGGAAATGGAAGAAGAGATGAAAGAGATAGGAAATTACGCTGTAACATTAAGAGAAAGTATGTTGAGATACGTTTATCCAATGGCTGATAGATTCGTAGATTCTACAAGGCAGTTCTATCCTCCGGGAATAATAGGCCCATTCGCTCTTCAGACAATGATAACAAAAGATTACGAATTTGTAGTTTTTGACGTATCGATGAGAATGGGAGGAGGAACGAATAGTTTCATGGGTACAGGAAGTCAATACTCAGCAGTTTATTGGGGTGAGCCAGTATCAGCAGGGAAAAGAGTAAGTATGGAAATAAAACATGCAATACAACAAAATAGATTACCGTACATATTAACTTAATCAGTTACTAAGGAAATAGACTGTGTTAGAAATTTAAAAGATCTCGATAATCATGTCTTTCATCATTTCAACCGATAGAAAATAATCTCTTCTTATGGAATAATCAATATTCTATATCTTTAGATGCATCCTCAAACGACCACAAAATACACCACAATATATTCCTTCAAAACAACTTGAATGGGACATCCCAAGTAATTGATAATGGCTCTTCAAATATCTGGTATGATTCAGTGTCTTTTGAAGGTAATTACTGGTCAGATTGGAACGGAATAGGTAATTATGAAATTGATGGTGAAACAAATACATTTGATCTTTATCCTCAAAAATCTGATAATGATTTAGATAATTTAGATGATTATGAAGAGATATATATTTATCACACAGATCCTAATAATCCAGACACTGACGATGATGGCTTAACAGACGGTGATGAGGTTTTGATTACTTTCACAGATCCTAATAACCCTGACACTGACGCAGATGGTTTAACAGACGGTGATGAGGTTAATAACTATAATACTAATCCTATTAATGCTGATTCTGACGCTGATGGGATGCCAGATGGCTGGGAAGTGCAAAATGGTTTAAATGCTACACTTAATGATGCCTATTTAGATTACGACACTGATGGGATGCCTAATCTATGGGAGTATGAAAATGGTTTCCTTGCAGATGATTCTTCTGATTCAGTATTAGACACTGACAGCGATGGACTTACTAATGTCGAAGAATATAATTATGGTACTAATCCTCATGATAACGATACTGACAACGATTTGATGCCGGATGGCTGGGAAGTGGACAATGACCTCAATCCTATTGTTAATGATGCTTCTTTAGATCCTGATAGTGATGGCTTAACCAACCTTGAAGAATATACTCACAATACTGACCCTCAGGATAACGATACTGACGATGATGGTCTTTTAGATAATGAAGAGGTTAAAGCTGGAACTAATCCAAACAACAGTGATTCAGATGGTGATTTGATGCCAGATGGCTGGGAAGTGGATAATAATCTTAATCCTCTTATTGATGATGCTTTTGAAGACCCCGATGGTGATTCCTTATCAAACTTAGATGAATATACAAATGACACTAATCCTAACAATAATGACACCGATGGTGACGGATATTCAGATGGTGATGAAGTTGAAAAAGGAACAGATCCTCTAGATTCGAATGACTATCCAGTAATTGAAGAATCTACGACAGATACTTCATTTAATACTATTTTTATGATTGTCGGATTAATAACGGTATTCTTCGTTATTTACTCAAAGAGATATGTTAGAAAAAAGAGATGAAAAACAGCTTTTACAATATTATTCACTTTTCTCTTTTTTCTTTTTCCTTTCCAAATATGTCTGAATCACAAGGATTTGCAAGGTTGTTACAGTTAAACATCTTAGTTTTGATAACATTTTTATCTTTGAAGCAATACAGATGAATAGATGGATTTGGAATCAAAGTATCTAGGAGGAATGATAGGCAGCGCATTAGGTGATTGTATAGGTCAATTAGCTTTCTTTCATTCTAGCGAGGAATCATTATTAAAAAGCATAGATCAATTACATACTCTGACTTATACAGATGATACAGCAATGGCAATTGGACTAGCTGAATCTATTATTCGTAACTAAGGAAAAATCGTTAGGAACTTCAAGAATTAAAACAAACAACTGTCTTGAAAATTAAGGATTTGATTCCTGTAACCATTCTTTAATAGATTTTTCTTTCCTTTTGGTTATATTTCTTAAATTTCGAAAAATGTTTGATAGTTTCAACAATTTATTTCTAGAAATGAGGTTTGTCTCCGTAAAAATCCGAAATAAGTCAATGAGCTGAACACATGTGAAACGATGAATTGTTGCATATGTTAATAATGCTCTATCTTCACTAACTATCAAGGTTGAAGGATCTCTACTGCCATTACTTAAAATACTTGCATCAGCTCGATCAAACATTAATTTCATTGCAGAAATATATATTTCATTATTTTTTATTGGAAGTATTTTTGTTTTTTCTATTTTAACTGATGAAACTTTAAAATATTTGATTTCAGCTAATACTTCGTGAGTAACCGCAACATCAGCATATTGGTACAAAATATCAGTATTAACAATATTCTTATCTTGTAGATAGTCAAATTTGATCCACGAGCAGGTATCAATTAGTAAATCCATTATCTAGCAAGTGTATCAATTTGTTTATATACTTGTTGCTACAATTGATAGTGAAGAGAAATGGCACAGATTAATATAAGAATCGATAAAGAACTCGATGAAACATTAGAATATCTTTCTTCTAAAAGAAAAGTATCAAAATCTAAAATAGCTGAAGAATTTTTGAAAGAAGGATTTACAGAGAAAATCTTACCAATATTGTTAGAAGAGTATAAAAAAGGAGAAATAGGCTTGAAAAACATAATAAAATTCACAAATCTCACTCCAAGAGCCTTAATTGATAAAATAGCAGAATTGGAGATAGAGCCACCAATACCAAAATATGTTGATAATTATACAGAAGAAATAGTTAAGAAACTAGTGAAAATAACCCAGTCGAAAGAAAAAGAAAAATAAATAAAAGAGGAGAGATACGAGACAGTGTCTTAAGGCGTGCTTATTTTTTTATTACAGCTAAACATCTTAGTTCTGATAACATTTTTATCTTTGGAATATTATTTTCGAGCAGATGGATCTGGAATCAAAATATTTAGGTGGAATGATAGGTAGCGCATTAGGGGATTGTATAGGTCAATTAGCTTTCTTTCATTCTAACAAGGAATCATCATTAAAAGCAATAGATCACTTACCTACCCTAACTTATACTGATGACACTGCAATGGCTATTGGACTAGCTGAATCTATTCTTAAAAATCAAGGAAAAATCGTTAGTCAGCAGCTAGGAAAAACTTTTCATGAAAATTACAATAAAGAGCCTGACAGGGGATATGCTATGGGCCCTCCAACTATTTTTTCAATGGTTGAAAGAAACGATGTCTCTTATGTCGAAATCGCTGAGATACTCTTTGATGGTGAAGGTTCTTTTGGTAATGGTGCAGCAATGAGAATCACTCCTCTTGGGCTTTTTTTTCACGATTCCACTACTTTATACGAAGAAGCTAGATTATCATCAATAGTAACTCATACACATCCTTTAGGTATAGATGGTGCAGCTGTACTAGCGAAAGCAATAAGTCTAGTAACTGCAAAAGATTCTCAATATTATGATATTAGAGACAATTTGAGCAGTTTTATTGATAGTCTACAAAGCTTTGCAAAGACAAAGAAACTTAGTTTACAATTAAAAAAAGTTAAGGGTTTAATTTTACAGAAAGAAGATTTAGAGATATCAGAGAATATCCTTGGCTCAAATATTACTGCCCAAGATTCAGTACCTTTCGCAATTCTTGCTTTTCTTGAAAATCCTCATGATTTTGGAGAATGTTTACTGCAAACTGTTCTTGTAGCAGAGGATAAGGATACCATAGGTGCAATGGTTGGAGGTTTATTAGGGAGTTATTTGGGGATAGAAAAAATCCCAGTTAAATGGAAAGCAAAACTTGAAAATCTTCTTATCATAGAAACTTTAGCAAAAAACCTTACAGAGCTAAAACTTACAAATAAATAAATAATTAAATAATTCTTTTACTCAGTTGGAGGTTGATTTTCTTCTCTTATTTTATTTGTAAAACTAATAGAAACTATTATGTATGATTATATCTACATTCTCTTGAGAACATGACTAAATCTAACCAAGAGGAAGTTTTCTCAAAGTTAGTTGAAACTTTGAAGGATAAGTTATCTCCACTATTTAAGGATTATAAAGTATCTTTTGCTTATTTTAGTGGTTCATGGGTTAAAGGTCATCAAAGTGTTCTGAGTGATGTAGATATCTTTGTTTCTCTACCTTCTCTTAATACAAAAACCCCTAAAAAACTATTAAGTCTGTTTAGTGATTTTTCCAGAAAATCAAGTGAGGTTACAAAGCTAGATAATCTCGAAATCACTATTCTAGAGAGAGTACCTCTACATGTCCAATTTCAAGCGATTAAAGACGGGATATTACTCTATGAAGAATCTAATGATATACGAATAAAATTCTTAGAAAATCTCTTAAAATACTATTATGATCACAATATCTGGTATCAAAACTATCTTAATCAGGCAGTTGAAGGTTGAATTTTATGGTGGTTAATTCTAATTTTCTTAAAGAAAAACTAGCTTATAGTAAGAAATACATTGAAAGACTCAAGAGAATTATTGAAATTTCCGAGGAAGAATTTTTAAATGATTTTTCTATTCAACTACAATCTGAAAGGATTTTTGAAGTTATCTCTCAATTAATGCTTGATATTTGTACTCATATTATCGCTCATTCAAGTGAAACTCCTCCCTCTACATATTCTGATTGCATGAAAAAATTAGTAGATGTTGGGGTTATAGAAGAGGAGGAATCAAATAATTTCATTAATATTATAAAAATGAGAAATTTGCTAGTTCATCAATATGGAATAGTTAATCTAGAACTCCTTTATGCAAGTTTAAAGATGTTGGATTCTGATTTCTTAAAATTCAAAGGAAAAATACTTTCTTGGATAGAGAGTCAGAAGTAATTCAGATAAATTTGAACTTTACATCCAATTTGAATATAAAAGCAGAAGTCTTCTACATTAATCCCTCCTTTCTTTTTTCTCTAGATTCTTTATGGATTATTCGTGTAATTCCCATATACTACACCAATATAGTAAAGAAATGAGCTTAAAAGATAAGAGAAAAATATTAGTAGAGTCACACACTTGTGCATTTAATTCAAACATATTCAGAAAGTAAGATAAGGTTTAAAAAAGAAGTTTTCGTTAGTTTTCCCGTAAAAATGAATGAACTTAAAATAACTAAACTATCAATAAAGATTTGTCTAACATTCTTTATTATTTTTGCTTTAATGTTTCAAGTATTAAGCGGTAGTCTTGCTACTTTAGAAGCTGAAAATGGACATGTTCAAGAAGTTAATCTTACATCAACTGTTGGAATTGTTATCAATGATACTAATATAGCTTCTTACAGTTCTTCAGGAACAGGTGCTTCTGATGATCCCTTTATTATTGAAAACCTCAATGTTGATACAACAGACTCGTTAGCAGTTGAATTTGATTCAGTTTCCTTTCATTATGTACTGAGAGATTCCAACCTAAAGGGTGGAACTTATGGAGTGTACATTTCTGGTGTCTCATCTGGTAAAGCGAGTATTATTTATTGCACGGTTGAGGGTGCATTATCAATCGGTGGTGCCAACGCTTTCTATATGACTATCCACAATAATACTCTCAGATTTACTCAAGGATCTAATTTTAGACGTGGAGTTAATTTTACAAATAACATTATTTATACAACTGGAAGTTCTCTTATACGCATATCCGAATTTGATAACATTGTTAAGGATAATGTTTTTTACGGGAACAGTTCTGCACTTAGAATAGGTCGTGCAACTAACTCGATTATAGAAAATAATATTCTGTATAATGCAGGATTTTACATCACTGATGATATGATAACTAATCTGTTAAACAACTCCTATACAAATAATCTCTTGAATGGAAGACCTTTTGGATTCTTGTACCAGTACTTGAACATGAACTTTTCTTACCACCTCACCTCCTCTAGAGCGA
>JAHLWR010000034.1 GCA_019057815.1 Candidatus Heimdallarchaeota archaeon | reverse complement strand
GTTCTTCTTTTTTAGGTTCTTCTTTTTTAGGTTCTTCTTTTTTAGGTTCTTCTTTCTTAGGTTCCTCTTCAAATATTTCTTTCTTAACTTCTTCTTTACCTGTTTTTATCTCTGAAATGATGTCTCTCTTGACTTCTTTTTTAATTGCATTTTTCACTGATTCATCAATTTTTATCTTATCTTCTTCTTCTTCTTCTTCACTTATTTCTTCTTCACTTGTTTCTTCTTTCTTTGATATATCTTCTTCCTTAACTTCTTTTTTTGTGATGAGGATTGGGAAAACTATATCTGGATCCGTCAACATATCGATAAAAAGGCCATAAAGACTTGCGTGCTTAGATGGTAAATAGAAAATTAAAATACCAATATCTTTTCCAAAACTGATTAATAAGTCCTTTACTTCCTTTATCTTATTAGTTGATAATAAATGAAAATCTACAAAACGTGATATGTCTTTAAATACCTCTGAATTAGCTCTATTGAATATATCCATCTCTTCTTTTTGTTTTTTACATAGCTCATCAAATTCCTCTGAAGACAAATCATCGTAATATTGGGGATTTAGGTTAATAATTGCATGAAACAGAGCTTTCTTATTACTGAATTGTATAGCTTTTTCTATACAATAACGCAAGTTTGTGTGACTGTTAACGATGATTCCAATATTAGTCCATAATAGCTCTATATTGATTTTTTCACTTTCTACGAGCAGCAATGGAAGGTTATTTCCTTTAATTAAGAATTCGAAGATATCACCCATAACAGTGATTTTAGCATCACTTTCATCATCTGCATCTGTTATTTCCGTTCTCTTTATCCCAATAAATGATGAGGGTATAATTATCAAATCATATTCTCCTGAATTTAAAATTGCATCAAGAATCTGATTGAACATTGAGACATCTTCTAAAACTTGTCCTTTAATCTCGAAATCTTCGCTTTTTAGATGGTCATATGCGAAAGCAAAAGAATCATCATAACTTTCTTTCGATGGTAATGAAGTATCAGTTTGATGTTGTTCAGAATAGAAACACAAAACATCAATTTTTGTACCATTTTTGCGATTTAATTCACCTGCAAGTAAAACTGCGGCTCTCGATTTCGAAGATCCATCGATTAAAGCTAGCGCTTTTTTAATTGGGGGGTGGACAGTTCTCACAGATGGTATCAGTTCACTGAATTTTATTAATTCTCTGCCAATTGACGCCTTCTGCTTGTCTCTGTCTGGAAGACTCATTAAATATTCCTCTCAATCTTAATCTATAAATGTTACCATTGTAAATGCGGAGATATAACTCCCGTGTCTCTGAAATATATCTCTTATGTATCATACTTTATTAAATAATTTTCGTTTTTTACTTTAAAAATTGGATGTAAAATGTTTTGTCATATGTATTTGGTATGTGTATGATTAAATTTTTTTTCTGTTGTTCAAAAATAATACTATTAGTTCATTTATTCATGTATTCATCGTAAAGAATATAAAACGAGCGAACTTTTATTATTTAAACTTAAGTGATTGTTATGCACAGAAAGCTCTTTATTCCAGGACCAACTGAAGTAGAAAAAGATGTGTTGGAAGCTCAAGTAAAGCCAATGATAGGTCATAGACATAAGGATTTTACAGCACTTTATGCAAGTGTTTTAGGTAAACTCAAAGAATTTTTCAATACAAGTCAGCATATTGTTGTCATAGCTGCTTCTGGCTCTATAGCAATGGATATTGCTGGTAGAAATCTTGTTAGGGAAGGTAGAAAAACTCTCTGTTGTATTAATGGTTCCTTCTCTGATCGAATGTCAAAGGCAATTAAAGGATGCGGTAATGAAATCGATATCATTGAAGTTGAATGGGGACAAGCCATTAAACCAGAGATGATTGAAGGAAAATTAAAAGAAAATGAATATGATCTTGTGACAGTCTGCCAAAATGAAACAAGCACTGGTGTTAAGTGTGATCTTAAAGCTATAGGTGAAGTTGTTAATAGATATCCAAACACACTTTTATCCGTTGATGCAGTTTCAAGTTTGGGTGGAGATTTAATTTTTCCAGATGAAATGTATACAGATTTTGTTTTTGCTTCGACTCAAAAGGCATTTGCTATGCCTCCAGGTTTAGCTATAGTTATCTATTCTGATGATGTTATTACAAGGGGAAATGAAGTAAAAAACCGGGGTTTATATACAGATCTTGTTCAAATTCATAATTATTTCGAGAAAAAACAACAAACTCCTTCAACTCCAGCTATCTCGCTATTAAATGCTCTAGATTATCAGCTAGGTAAGATGCTTAAAGAAGGAGCTGAGAATAGGTATAAACGTCATCTAGAAATGGCTGAATATACTCAAAAGTGGGCTCTTGATAATGGTTTCAAACTCTTCGCTGAAGATGGCTATGCTTCAGTGACGGTTAGTACTATTGAAAATACGCTAAACAAGGATGTTGGAGAATTGAATAAAGCTTTAGCAGAGCGAGGAATGGAAATAGCTAATGGGTATGGACCATTAAAAGGCAAAACATTTAGAATTGGTCATATGGGTGATCATACTTTAAACAGTATCAAAGAATTACTAGATAATATCAAAGAAATATGGAATTTATAATAGGGGAATTGATATGATAAAAGTTATACTAACTGACAAATTAGATGAGAAAGCTGTTGAAATACTTGAAGAAGCTGGGTTTGAGGTTAAAGTAGCTTGGGATCTGCCAAAGGAAGAGCTACCACAAATAATCGGTGAATATGATGCTATGATTATTCGATCTGCAACTAAAGTACGAGGTGAGCTTCTAGAAAAAGCAGTAAATCTAAAAGTTATTGGAAGAGCTGGGGTAGGGTTGGACAATATTGACTTAGAAGTTACAATGAATAGAGGAATTAAGGTCGTTAATACTCCTGCTGCAACAACAAATTCTGTTGCTGAATTGGCTCTAACAATGATTCTAGCTTCCACTCGAGATGTAGTTAAAGGAACTTGCGAAATAAAACACGATCCTAGCGTATACAAAAGCATGAAGAAAGAACTCTTTTCAAGGGAAATTGATGGTAAAACATTAGGTTTGATTGGAACAGGAAGAATTGGGACTAGTTTAGCAGTCAAATGTAAAGCTCTAGGCCTGACAGTAATAGGTTATGATGCCTTTGTTCCTGAAAATCCTGTTGTTGAAATGAAGTCATCAATTGAGGAAGTAGTTAAGAATGCTGATTATATCAGTCTACACTTACCACTAACCAATGAAACAAAACACATGATTGGAAAAGAAATGTTGTATATGATGAAGAAAGGAGTGGTTCTAATTAATTGCGCAAGAGGTGGAATTGTAGACGAACTTGCTGCTTATGAAGCTTTAGAATCTGAACAACTAGGTTATTATTGCACGGATGTTTTTGAGAAGGAACCTCCAGAACCAGACAACCCTTTACTAAAACATGATCATGTGATAATAAGCCCACATATAGGTGCACAAACTAAAGAAGGAAGTTATAGAGCTAGCGTTCAAGCAGCTGAAAGAGTGATTGAAGCTCTAAAATCCTCCTAATTGTTTGTAAACTTTCTTCTTCTTTTTCATATTAAAATTTGCAATAAATTAAAAAATGTTCGTTAAATAAAATTCTTATACCTATAGAAAAACAACGGATAGATTACTATGGTAGATATTAAACCTTTCAAAGCAATAAGATATTCAGAAAAAGCAGGTAATATGGATAACCTGATTGCTCAACCTTATGATAAGATAACTCCTGAGATGCAAAAAGAATATTATGAGAAGTCTGAATATAATTACAGCAAACTCACACTTCCAATTGAAGAAAACAGGTATGCTATCGCAAAACAAAGACTAGATGCGTGGAAAAAAGAAGGGATTTTCGAGAGAGATGCTACTTCAGCTATTTATGTTTATTATCAAGAGTACGAATTATTTGGGCAGAAGTATATTCGAAAAGGTTTTATTGGTGCTTTAAGGCTTCACCCATTTGATGAAAACATTGTTCTCCCTCATGAAAGAACTCACAAAGGTCCTAAAATTGACAGGTTGAATATGCTTAAAGCAACTGTCCATAACTTGGAAACAGGTTTTATTCTTTACTCTGATCCTGAGAAGAAGGCTATCTCTATTTTTGATGAAATAGCGAAAAGTGAACCACTTATCAAAACAATAGACAGTTTAGGTGTTTTAAACAAACTTTGGAAATTAACTGACAAACAAAAAATCCAAGTTATCCAGAGCGTTTTTGAAAATCAACAACTTGTAATAGCTGATGGACACCACAGATATGAAACTGCTTGTACATATAGAGATATAAGAAGAGATGAAATGGAACAATGGGATGAAAATGATTCATATAATTTTAGAATGACCTATCTCGTTCCAATTGAAGATGAAGGTCTAGTGATTCTAGCTACACATAGATGTCTTGCAAAAGAAAAAGTAACTGAAGAAAAGATGATAGAATTAAAAGAATTCTTTGAAATAGACGAGATAAGCAAGAGTGAGATTCCAGATTTTCTAAAGAAAAACATAGACAAACATGTCTTTGTGCTTTACCAAGATAGAAGAGCCTTATCGTTTGTAATGAAAAATATAGCAGATGTAAATAGATACGTAACTGATGCAAGTGAAGAGTACAAACAACTTGATGTTGTAATATTAAGGGATATGATATTTCATGGTATAATGGGATTAGGCGATTTACACATTGACGATGATATCTTCTACGAAAGATGGTGGGATGAAGCGATAGAGAAAGCTGATCAAGGCAAATACCAATCAGTGTTCATGTTAAACCCAACAAAAGCCGAAGAAGTATTAAGTGTGTCCAAGAATCACGAAAGGATGCCTCAAAAAAGTACTGACTTCTATCCTAAGATGGTTAGTGGTTTAACAATGTTCAGTGTACAAGAAGGAGAAAGATTAGAATAATTATTTTCTCAACTTTTTTTAATATATTTGCAATACTCGCTATTAGGATAAGGATTATTTTTTTAACATAAAAATAACAGACTAACTATTATTATCAAAATGTTTGTAGAAATGAAGTAAAAAGAAAAGAGAAGAATTTAGAGTCTTCTTTTGAAAAAGTCAATAAAAAGCTTGAATGTTCTAATTCTCATAGCAATGTCAGAAAATGCACCGTGACCTTCATCAGTAAATTCTACGTATTCGAAAGTATTTTCTCCTTCAGTTGATTCTTTCCAACCCATCTCAATTAGTTTATCTCTGAATTGCCTACTTTCCTCTATTGGGCAACGAGGATCGTTAACACCATGAATAAGTTGTATTGGAGCAGTTATTTTTTCGATATGTGTCATAGCTGAACGATCGTCCCATAAATCCTTATTTTGTTCATATGGTCCCATATGTAAGGTTAAAAAGTACTTGAAATGTGGTTTAGATTTGTCAAACATTGTTTTTAGATGAGATATGCCAATCCAAGCTGAGCCTGTTTTCCATCCAGCATCAGCGTACTTCGTTAATTGTATAAAAGTCATGTATCCACCATAAGAACCACCGAAAACACCAATTCTTTCAGGGTCAACATAATCTAGAGTTTCTAAGTATTTCTTAGCCCAAATAACATCTTTTGCATCACCACCACCCCAATCTTTTAGGTTCATTTCCATGAATTCTTTTCCATAACCTGTTGAACCTCGAATATTTGGATTGAGAATGACGAATCCTTCATGTGCAAATATTTGAGAAAACATATCAAACATTCTGAAATATTGACCTGTAGGTCCTCCATGAACGTTAACTAAAGCTGGATATTTCTTTCCTAGTTCTAGTTTTGGTTTGCACAACGTTGCTGGAATTATTTGCTCATCAAATGTTGGATATTTTACATATTCCACGTCATAGAACTCTTCTGCAGTTAAATCTGTTTGAGGAGGTATAATAATTTCTTCTTCTTCTTTTTGCAGATTATAACGTGCAAAGACCATAGGTGTTTTTGTGTCTGTTCTTATATATATCAGATACTTATCATCAAGACAAAATGTTGTATTGTAAACCAACCCTTTAAAATCAAGTCTTGTATATCCCCCTGTTTCAAGGAAGTGAATAACAGGTATTATCTCTGCATCCTTATTCCGAAGAACTACAAGTTTTTCTCCATCCTTAGAGAATTCGACCGCATCTTCTTCAAATTGTCCTTCACCTAACCATTTGACTTCATTTGTTAAGATGTTTAAAATTCCTGCTTGCTTTACACCAGAATGGTCACTAGAAATTGCTAGTAGTGTTCCTTCTTCATTGATATCAGCTAGAGTTTCATTTGATTCCTCAGATATCCTGAAAATCATTTTTATCTCACTACCGTCCTCTTTTATAGCCCAAACATCAGAATTTTTGATGTTGTGTGTATCATTGAAATCATAGTAAATCCACCCATTCTTACCCCACACTGCATTTCCCCAGGTTGGTTTATCATTTGCTGTTAATTGTTGAACTTCTTTTGTCTCTAAATTCAGTATGAATAAATTCAATTGACCTTGACGAGTTGAGGAAAAAAGTAGATTTTTTCCGTCAGGACTAATGGTTATAGGATATTCTTGAGCTTCAGGTGTATCTGTTATTTGAGTACTCTCTTTTGTTTCTGTGTTAAACAGATATATATCGTGGTTTTCATTTCCATCCTTATCCTTAGTGTAAGCAATGTGAATATTATCTTTCAACCAGACATAACCCGCTCTAATGGCTTTGGGTAAATGACCATCTGTTATTTGTTTATATTCCAATGTTTTAGGATCTAAAATATAAAACTCGTTTCGCTTCGTTTTGTTCCAATAAAAACCAATTTTATCTTTAACCTTATTTGCTTTAATCAGCATAACTGTTGGAATCGATGCTAATTTTTCAATAGTTATTTCTTTTTTACTCATATATATCAATTAAGCAAAAAATTCATAATTTATAATTCTTACTAAAATACCGAATATGATCAAAAAAACAAGAATAGAATAATCGAAAGCATTAAAGCGTTTTAATGATAGATTTATCAAAAAAGATTTTTTCTATCTTCCTTTTTCTGCTTCGATGAATCCTACTAATTCTCCGATTGTTTCAAATTCTTTGAAAAAGTTCTTAGGTATATCTACATTAAACTCGTCTGTAATTTTCCTTGCAAAAAGTTTCAAATCATCCTTACTCATATCCAAATCATCCTTAAAATGTGTATAGAAGGTAAGATCTGCTTTACTCACATCAACCGTTTCTTTGATAACTCTTTGTAATCTACTGAAGATTATTCTGATCATTTTCTTTACACCTATTTCATCACTTTATCGACAAACACTTTCAAGGGATCCTCTATTGATTCCGATTTTCTAACAGCTATAACCATTTTTTCAATTCCCATCTCTTCAATTTTCTCGACTTTATCTTTTATATCTTCTGGGAACCCTAAGAATTGATTATTTAAAATATCTTCTTTAGTGGGTTTTTTATCCTTTGGTGCCTTTTTGATGATTTTTTCTATCAAAAAATCTAGTTCTTCTTGACTATTAACAAGCGTAATCGTGTTGAAATAGGATATTTCAAATTCAGATTTATCTCTGTCATATTTTGAGAGAAGTTTATTGATGTTTGTTATAATCTTGGGAAGTTCATCAGGTACAACATAAGGTAGATTAATTCCGTCAGTTTCTTTACAAGCTATTTCAGTCATTCTTTTTCCAGTAGTTCCTAAAACGATTTGAGGATAGGGCTTTTGAAAGGGTTTTGGATAGTTCTTATTATTATCCAGTTTCCATATTTTACCCTCAAAAGTAGTCACATCTTCAGTAAATAGTTTTTTGTAAATCGTAAGGGATTCTTCAAGCTCATCAACTCGTCTCCTTGCAGAGGGAAAAGGATATCCATAAGCTTTGTACTCCTCTTCATACCACCCAGCACCGAGCCACAAGAGAGCTCTACCATTTGAAATGTGATCCAATGTTGAGACCATTTTAGCTAAATACGCAGGATTTCTGAATGAGTTACATAAAACTATGTGACCAAGTTTGATTTTTTCAGTCTCAATAGCCAATGAAGCCATCAACATCAAAGCTTCTAGATAAGGTTCTTTCTTATCTTTCTCTTCATCAAAACCGATCAGATGATCATTTACATGAGCTGATTCAAAACCTAGTTTTTCAGCTCTTAACGTCAAATCGCGTATTTCAGGGTAAGTATGAACTGTTCTGACGTAATAACCATACTTCATGGGTTATTTTTCTTAGATTGTTTAATAAACCTAATCCTTTAACAGAAAAAGATTAAAGACATTAGTAAATACGCTAAAAATCTATTTACATTATTAGTTGTTTCAATAAACTACGTAACTCAGTTGCAAATATCTCATGTTCTTTAGGAGAAATATTTTGCAGAATGCCCCACTCATCAACTTTTTCAGCTAAGAAATTAGCAATCAATTTCCTTTTTTCAAAAATAAAGTTGTATTCCCTTTTCAGAAATATTAACAACATACATCTTTCTATCCCCCTTTTTCTTGGATCTAAAGCTAAATCATTACGTATTTGGAAAAGATAAGCAAGCATTTCATATTCTGTTCTATCTAACACAGGAAGCGGTCCAAACAATCCTGTTTGATCTTCAACTCCCTGAATCAACCCTCCAAAGATGTAAACTGTTATCTTAATTAGAAATTCCTCAAGTTTATTAGATTCAACAAATGAAAGTTTGTCTGTTGTAACAATTTCTCCCCCTAAATCACCAAATTGAACAATAGAGAATTGTACGTTTTCTAGCACTTGTTCTGGTGTCTGAATAGAGAGAACTTTTCCTTTGTCGAGTACTGTACATACTTCTATTATTTGAATATATAGATTAACTTCTCCGCTTTCTTCAACTAGGGGGATATGATGGATTTCTAGGAACATTTCTTCACCTTGCTTGTTAATTGTTCGTCGAAAAACTTTATGCTCGGTTTTGTCTTTAATTATTAATGCCATCATACAATCCCGACAAGGAGCTTGACCTTCACCTGGAATATAGGTCCATCTCTTAAAACACTTTTTTCCCATATATGTTCCTAAAAGCTCTTTTACTTTTTTATTCTCATATAGAATAGTACGATTTGTATCTTGTACAGATATTCCGTAAGGTAATTCGTCAAGTATCCAACTGAAGTTACTCGAAGATGTTTGATTTTGTGATAAAAAATTATTTTCTTTTTTCTCCATCTATATCGAGATCCTGTGTTATAGATAATCGTCCTTTAAAACTTGAATTGAAGTATATTAAAGATTTTTGAAAGAACATATAATAAAATATTAAAAGAATGATTTATAGCGGTTCAAAATGACTTATGAAGAAGATATCCTCAAAGCTCGTGAAGAAAAAGACGATTTTTTTAAATACTCTCCACATGCACCTTTGAATGAAACAGATAAAGTGAGTTTTAAAGGACTAAATTACTTCTCAATAAACAAAGATTTCCGTTTTGTTGTAGAATTAAAAGAATATCAAGAGCAACGAAGAGTTCAAATCATTACCTCTAAAGGGCCTTTGCAAGACTACATACGTTTTGGATATGTTGAATTCATGCTTCCACTAGTTCTCAAAAATCTAACCGTCTTCAAACAACCCAACTCTGATTACTTCTTTATCCCATTTAAAGATAAGACTACTGGGAGAGAAACATATGAAGCTGGTAGATATATCGAGATTCAAACTGTCAAAGATGATGAGTATGTTCTAGATTTCAATACAGCGTACAACCCTTACTGTGCATATAGCGATCGCTGGGTTTGCCCATTAACACCTTACGAAAATGTTCTTGATGTAGAAATTTCTGCATGGGAGAAGAAGTACAAATTGGATTAATGGGTTAATATTCAAAAACAAAAGTTTAAATACTGAAACGTTTTAATTAATATTGAGTAATAATTCATTAATGTGATTGAAATGTTTGGAAGACGTAGATTTATGAGATATGGTCCAGGATATGGATATGGATATGGTTCAGGATATGGTCCAGGATATGGAAGAGGAAGAGGTTATGCTGCTTACGGTGGAAGAGGCTATGGGAGAAGATTCGTAAGTCCAAACTGTGATTGGTTCCCAGATCGCCCAAGAGGTTGGTGGGTAAATCCAGAATATCAATCTCAGATATCTGAAGAAGGAATATATTCACCACCTGTTGATGCTAGATGGGATGTAGCTGGAAAACCATTAAATGCAGAGACTATAGAGTATGAAATTTCCTGGATTGAGAAACAGGTAGAATCGTTTCAAAAAGATATTGAATATCTCAAATCAATAAAAACTGAAGATAAACAATGAAATCTTTTTAAATTCTTATCTTTTTTATTTCTCTACACAGGTGTAATAGCTTGGAAAACAACCGAGATAATCAAGACAGTGACGCTGATAATCGTCCCTTTTTTAACAGGTTGCGCGGTTCTGATAGAGGTTATAATGGTCGTCCTTATGACGGTAGAGGGATGGGTAGAGGGATGGGTAGAAGAAGAGGTAGAGGTCGCCCACCGGTTGCACGCTCAATGGATTTTGACAGAAATCTCTTTGCTGTTAAAGGAATCATAGAATTATCAAGTTTTGAACTTCAAATTCTTAAAATGTCTGACATTGAAAATTTAACTCAAGATGAGATAGCTCAAAAGCTAAAAATTACTCAAAAGATTGATATATCGCAAACATCAGTCTGGAGATATTTAAAAACAATAAGAGAAAAATTAGCTAAGGCTATTCTCTCTTATGAATTTATTGAAATACATATCGAAGACTAGTTGAAAAGGAATTTATGAGAGAATTCCGTTTACTATAATTTCTATCGCTTGATCTTCTGTTAATCCTTTTGCCATCAATGTTTGCAATTGTTTTTGATCTATTTGTCCGATAGCTGCTTCATGTGTCAACTTCGAAGATGGATGATGAGAAATAATTTCTGGGATTGCGGAAGCTTTAGCTTGATCCATGATTATTTCTGTGCAATCAACATGGGCTCTTGTATTAGGAGCTAAACCCTCTGTTATGCCAATAAACTTGCTTTGAGCTCTATCCTTTAATACAATCCTGCCCAAAATTAATCCTCTTGCGTTTTCTCCTTCTAAAGATATCTTTTCTTTTGTTTCGATAAAATCATCTTCTTTACCATAGATTTTAGTAGTTAGTTCGGTAACAGCTGATTCCTTCAATTTAACATGATAGTCAATGTATAGTTCTCCAACCTTACCCTTTTTGAGGTAGAAATTGTTGAAAAACTTAGCTTTTTTTTCCACGATTGCTTCAAATTTAGGAACGACTTTGATTTTTCCAGTGTCTGAGTGGAAGTGTTCCTCTTCATAGATGAGTTCTCCTCCTTCTTCAATAATCAATTTACCATCCATTATGTGCTCAATATTTACTGCATTTGGGAAAATGCAATGACTCATAATTTTGACTTTAGCATTTTTTCCTATGATAATAACAGATTCAATGACTTGTCTTCCTTCTTTCGGAAGCATACCAAAGCAGAGATGAACAGGCTTTTCCTCTTTATGATTATCTACAACTCTGATATGAGCTTTAATACCATCTTGAATTTTCTCTGAAGTGATTATAACACCTTTCGTACTATTAACGTGAATGACTTCATCTTTGTTGAGAACCATACTTGCACCAAGATTTTCCTTAATCGCTTCGGAATCTCCACCTTCTTTCCCCAAAACATCCATTAGCATCTCAAATTCTTTTCTTCTATCCAGTGACATTCAGAAATTCCTCCAATGGATTCTTTCTTCTCTCCTCGTCATCACAGAAAGCACATTCATATTTGTAGTATTTACTTATTTCATTAGGATTACCAGTTCGAAGAACAATACCATTACAGATTAAGGTCGCTACATCGGCTATTTTAAGAAATTCATCTTGATGAGTGATTAAGAGAACACTCCCTTTACTAGATATTGTTTTAATTGTTTCAAGAACCTTTTCAATGGCAACATAATCAACACCAGAGTCTATTTCGTCTAAAATCGCTATCTTCGGTTTTAACAAGTAAACAGATGCTAGTTCTATTCTTTTTCTTTCTCCACCTGAAAGTGACTTGTCAACTTTTCTTGAAAGATACAAAGAAGGCAATAAACCAACTGTATTTAGAGCATTTCTTATTTGTATCATATCTTTTGTTTTCCCAGAAAGTTCCAAATACTGTTTAACTGATATCCCTTCAAAGCGTGTAGGTTCTTGCCAAGCTAAAGTTAATCCTCGTTTTGCCCTATCAGTTATAGAAAGATTGGTAATGTCTTCACCAGCAAGGAAAATTGATCCTTTTGTTGGAGAAACTAAGCCCATAAGAACGCTAGCGATAGAAGATTTTCCGCAACCATTAACACCAATAAGAGCATGGATTTCACCTTTTAATATCTTGAAATTCACCTCTTTAAAGATAGTTTTACCATCAATAACGAGAGATAGGTCTTTTACCTCTAATAAATTCATTGCATAAATCCAGTAAAAGAGGTGTATTAAAGTTTAGAGATTATACTATCAATTTTTTGACTTTTTCTATGGAAAACAGAGTTTCTGATGGGATGATTTAATATATTATCACAATCATTGAGACTATATGTATTCTAAGGATGAAATCGAATCTGAATTACAGAGACTGTATGACTTTGGATTTTTAATGAAAAACGAATCAATTTCAGATATAAGGAGCGATTTACATTCTTCAGAGCTTTGGGCAGATGTTTTCTGGAGAAGAAGAAAAAACCATGCTAAAAGATATGATCCCGAGATTCAATTCATATTTGATAACAATCCAAAAACAATACTAGAGATTGGTACAGCATATGGACGAGTTCTAAACAAGATTGCAGCAGAAAACGAAAAACAAACTAAAAAAGCAAAATTGTTTGGAATTGAGATTTGTAAACACTGTAAGAAATACTTCCAAGCTTATTCAAAAAAACACTCACTGCTAGAGAATTGCAATATTCTTTTTGATGATTTCTTAAAAACCAACAATATGTATCAAAAGCAATTTGATTTAATTGTTTTATCAATGAATACATTCCCCAGTTTTCCCATTTCAATGTTGGAAGATTTATTCTCAGCTGTTAGGAAACACTTGAACCCTAATGGATTTTGGATTTTTTCAACCTACAAACCAAAAGCAGCTGATAACAAGTACAATTCAGAAAATTTAAGGGAGAATCACAGTGGAGAGTTATTAATAGAACTAGGTGAAGATATTATCGCTGGAGAACATTATCAATTTCCAGCAGTTAAGAAGGACTATGGTATGCAAGCAATCACTTATTCCTTATACAATAGACTAACACGAGAATACAAATTGAAAGAAAGGGAAATTTATAGAAATATAAGGGAGTTTATTAATCCTGATGATTTGAAGAAAATAATAAGGAACAATAGTTTTCATATTAAATCCATAGACACCTCAAGTCATTCAGCAGTATATTGCTTATCAATAACTTAGACACCTTACTACCCTGATTGGATGAAGACAACTCTTCCTATGTTTCTTCTTGGAGCTTTAGCTGCAATGGTTGTTTCGAGAAAAGAACTCTAATTACTTTTTTTAAAAATAGGTAATATTTGTGTTGATTGAAACACAAGAAGTGTTAATATGTTATTTTCATACAGTAATTTAAGTAGGTTTTCAATATGAAAATTATGAAAAAAAAATTAATACTAATTTCGTCAGCGATTATAATTTCTATAGCAATAATAACGAACATGGTTATTTTTTTACCGAATCTCTGGGATAATAACTCAGATTGGGAAGGTGAATCGCTTATTTCTGATACAGCTGCAACTCATCTTATAATAACACCAATAGAGACTTCCTTTAGTACATATACACCCTTAACACAAGATTATACACCTTCAATAAAACCAACAGAAATTAAAGAGGGATTGACTAACGTTGATAAACAAGGATTATCACTGTCACCTGAAATTGAGGAATTATTAGCCAACTATGGTTTTGCTCTCATAGATGAAGGTTATGATGATATTTACGACTTATACGATTCAGATGATGAAATCCCAAAATTCATTACGACGGACTTGTGTCTTCACGCTTTTCATGTTTTATATGATGTAAGCTTAAGAATTCTAGAAGGAGAACGCTTTTTTGACGATTTTGAATCAATGTTGATAGCTTTAAGAGACTCTCAAATTGCCTTAAACTCGACAGTAACTGAGAGTGTTGTTCATGATGCGATAACGAAAAACATTGCTTATCTATCAGTAATGCTTTTCTTGTTAAATGAAACTAATGTTATACCTGTTGAAGTAGAAGAACTGACTTTAACTGAATTGGATAAAATCAATTCATTAGAATTTTCAAATTCAGCCATTTTTGGCTATGAGGAAGATTATTCGCAGTACAAGGTTAGAGGGCATTACACTAGAAACGATATTCTCGGAAACTACTTTAAAGCAGTAATATATGCTGGTAGGATGGGTTTCCAATTTCAGAGTCCTAGTGGTGAACCTGAAATGGGTATAGAACATACTCGAATGGCATTGTTGCTAATATCATCTTTCAATACTACAATTGGAGAAAGTGAAACTGTTTGGGATTATTTTGATCGAATATACGAACCCACGGTCTTCTATGTCGGAGCAAGTGATGATCTCACAGCTGAAGAGATGTACACTATTTGGCAAAATAACAGTGCTCCTGCAGGAAATGAATTGGCTAATACCTTATTAATTGAGAGTATTATTGATGATGCTAAGAACTATCGTAGACCTAAAATCAATTCTATGATAATTATGGATAATTTTGAAGCTGAAAATGTTACTCAAGGTTTTAGATTGATGGGTCAAAGATTCATTCCTGATTCTTACATTTTCCAACAGCTAGTACATAATAAGGTTTTCATGCGTTTGATGCCAACTGGTTTGGATGTCTTCTCTGTTTTTGGTAGTCCAAGAGCTGCTAATTATACTCAAGAGGATGTTGAAAATTATCCTGAATATCAAAGTCAGATCCAAAAACTAAGAACAGAATTCAACAACTTAACTTCTTATGATTGGACTCAGAATCTCTATTGGATGTGGTTATATTCGCTTTTCCCCCTTCTGGAACCTGCTTCAGAAGGTTATCCTGGTTTCATGCTCAGTGATGCTTGGTCAGACAAAGCTCTTATGACAGCTTTGGGATCATGGGCTGAACTCAGACATGACACTATACTTTATGCAAAACAGTCATACACACAATTAGGTTGCATTCCAACTATACCAAACGGTTATGTTGAACCTTATCCTGAACTCTATTCTAGGTTATCAAGCTTAGTGAAAATGCTAAGAGAAGGTCTTGAGAAAAGAGGATTGTTGATTGATGGTTTTTCTAGTAAGCTTGCTGACATCGAAGAAATTTTCCAGAATCTTGCTGAAATAAGTGTAAAAGAGTTGGAAAATGAACATTTGACGGAAGAAGATATTATATACATAAACAATGTTGGAAAAACAATTTCATTTCTTGCTAATTTCAATGACCCCGAATATGAGAAATGGGTTAGTGGAGCTGATGACAGGATGGCCGTGATAGCAGATGTTCATACTGATCCAAATTCTATGCAAGTTCTAGAAGTTGGTACAGGAGACCCTTTCGTTATTTATGTTGTTATTCAAGATCACAAAGGAAATCTTAGACTAGCTAGAGGAGGAACTTTCAGCTATTATGAATTTACCCAGACTGTTTCTAATCGTTTAAGTGACGAAGAATGGCAGGAAATGTTAGATACAACTCCACCTGACTATCCTGATTGGATGAAGACAACTCTTCCTATAACTCTTATGGGAGCTTTAGCTGCAATGGTTGTTTCGAGAAAAGAACCTTAAATTCTTATCTCTTCTTTTTTTCTTGTTTAAGAGTAAAAACAAAATAAAGCAAAGCATGACATCTAAGCTGCAAAAGACATACATAATCCAAGGATTTATTGTCTCTTTAATGATTATTGATTACTTAAGTTCTATTTCATTGGGAACTCCAGCAGGGCAAGAAGTGTATTAAAATTTAGAGATTATACTATCTATTTTTTTGACCTTTTCTATAAATCAAATTAGAAAAATAACTTAATAAACGAGTGTTAAAGAAAATATTATCATGGTAATTGATAAGAAAACTGTAAATAAATTTCGAAGAATTTTGAAGGTTTTTGATGATGATATGTACTCAAAACCTGAAAATTTCCAAACTGATCAACAAAAAAAAGTTCCAAATCCTCCTTTGCAGAAACCTTACACCAAAGATGGAAAAATAGTAGATTTAATTCATATAGAAAAAATAAATATTGGAAAAGAAACAACTTTACATCAAACACTTCTGAACAGACGAAGTAGAAGAGCATTTACAGATGAATCTTTAACATTTGAAGAATTATCTTTGCTCTTATGGATGACACAAGGTGTTCATGAAGTTACAAAACATCATGGCTCAGGAACTAGGAGGGTTGTAGCCTCAGGTGGCGCAAGACATCCGTATGAAACATATCTAATTGTTAATCGAGTCGAAGATCTAGAATCTGGTTTGTATCGCTATTTAGCTATAGAACACAAATTACTCTACTTGAAGGGAAAAGACGATATTGAATCAGATAAACTAACAAAGATAGCTAATCAAGGTTTCATTCCTAAGGGAGCAGTAATTTTTGTTTGGGCTGTAATACCTTACAGGATGGAATGGCGTTACAGTATAACTTCTAGTAAAGTTATAGCCATTGAAGCTGGGCACATATGTCAGAATCTATATCTAGCAGCTGAATCTATAGGTGTTGGCACCTGTGCTATAGCAGCTTATAATCAACAAATATGCGATGAATTATTCGAATTGGACGGAGAAGACGAGTTTACAGTTTATATTGCTCCTGTTGGAAGAATAGAGAAGAAATAAAAGATTTTATTTGATATCTATGAGAGGTGTTCCTTCTTCATCAAAAAATCTATTTTTTCTTTTTGAAGCAGTCAAAAACTTCCAGAAAATTTGTAAAGATGATGAATAGCTCAGGCTTTTTCCAGTACCTTTTATTTTTCTCATTTTCTTAACTAAGTACTTGACTGGTTTTTCAGGCTTTTCTGCTAGAATGTTAAAAATTTTAGCTGATTCCTTATTAACATGCTGAGCTAAGAATTCAGTTACTACCATTCTAGGATTAAGATAGTGGATTCCAACATTATATTTTTTTGTTTCTTTTACAAGAGATTTAGTTAATTGAGGTACAGAAGCTTTAGAAGCTCCATAAACCGCTAGTTTAGGACTTGGTCTTCCACCTGCTCCCCAACCAGCCATGTTAAAAATATGACCATTCCCCTGAGGTTTCATTAAATTTAAAGCTATCTTAGTTCCTCGAAGTGTTCCAAGTAAATTTGTTGTTAAAACTGTTTTTAGAGTATTATCAGATACTTCTGTTAATTCCTTGTATTCACCACCGTTTGTTCCAGCGTTGTTTATCCAGAAATCTATTATCTTCAAGTTTTCTTTGGCAAAAGATGCAAGTTCTTCTATATCTTCAACTATGGTGACATCACATTTTGTACCATAAATTTCGTTTTTTGGAAACTTCTCCTTCAATTCACTTACTCTTTGTTCAACAAGTTCCTGATTACGTGAAGAAATGACAACATTATCTCCATATCTTAGAAACTCTTTAGCTAAAGCTAAACCTATCCCTTTTGTACTACCTGTTATTACTATGTTCATTTTCATCTACCTTTTTTTGCGATTTTAATGCGATTTTCGCTGCAAAAGCTCCAGCATTCACTCCAGCATCTATATTTACAACAGCTAATCCTAAACTACAACTTTGGAGCATACTCATTAGAGCTGTTTCTCCTTTCCCCCCATATCCATAACCTACTGAGATAGGTAAACCTATTACTGGAATATCAACTAAACCTGAAACTACTGTTGGTAGTGCTCCTTCCATCCCAGCAGCAACGATGATTACATCAACTTCCTTCTCGAGTAGATCATTGAGTGGTTCAAATAAACGGTGAATCCCTGCTACTCCTACATCATTTATCATGTAGGTTTCGCAACCCATCATTTCAGCTACAATTTTAGCTTCTTGAGCGATAGGGATGTCGGATGTACCAGCTGTTATCAATCCAACTTTACCTCCCTTTTTTTCAAACTCATAGTTTTTATGCTTTATTAGACAGAATTTTTCTCCTGTTCCAAAGTCAAGAGCAAAGTCATCAGCTAATTCTTTAATAGCTTTGGCATGTTTTGGAGTTAATCTGGAAAGTAGAATAGCAGATTTCTTCTTCAATACTTTTTGTGCTATTTCAATAACTGTTTCTGGTTCTTTATTCTCAGAATAAACTATTTCAGGAATACCAGTTCTTTTTTCTCTTAGTAGATCGTATTTTATTATTTCATTAATTTCCTCTATTTTAGTGTTAGAAAGTAATGATTCAGCCTCTTCTAAGGTGATTTTCCCTTCAACAAGCTTTTCTAGAATTTCTCGTTTATTCATTCTAAATCCTCATTCCCTTTATATTGGCGTAGAAGTTCTTTTTCAAGTTCTATAATAGGTATTTTTAGTTCTTTTGATATCTTAGCTAGATCTTCGTATTCGGGTTTTGCTCCGATGATTTCATTGTTTAGAATACGTTCTTTATATCTACAAATATACTCATTCTTGTTTATAATAACTTTTTTTTCTACAACTCGCCTTTCTAATTCATATCTAGCAAACCTTTTTTCTCTCACTCCCAATGTTCCTAATTCCTTCATAACATAAAGAGCTAGTTCAGAGGATTTATCGTCATCGCATATTATCCTGAGGGTCCATCCTGGTCTGTTTTTCTTCATAATTAAAGGATAATAAGAAACATCCAAAGCACCCATCTCAAGGAGATTTGATACTATTCCTCCCAATATTTCACCCGAAACATCATCTAAGTGCGTTTCTAGCATTGTTAAGTAGTGTTTGCTTTCTTCATCTGGGATATCAGCTAGGATTAATCGAAGAACATTAGCTCTTGATTCTAATTCTTTAGTTCCAGCTCCATACCCTATTTTACTAATAGTGATGGGTGGAAAATCTGTTATCTGTTTTGAAACAATAGTAGCCAAAATAGCAACCCCTGTAGGTGTTAGAAGTTCTCCTTTGACATTATCACTGAAAAAACTATAATCGTTGTTTCTTAGAATTTCCAAAACAGCTGGTGGAGGAACACTTACTGTTCCGTGAGCAATATTGATAAAACCACTGCCAGTATTAACAGGAAGTCCAAGAATTGGAACATTCGATAAACCTGCTTTTTCAATTATATAGGCTGTCCCAGCAATATCTAGAATAGTGTCAATACTTGCAGTTTCATGTAAATGTAATTTTTCAATAGGGGTATTATGAACAGCTGATTCTGCTTGAAAAAGAGCGTTAAGAATCGAGATAGCTAGTTTCTTAGTGTTAACTGTGATATCTAAATTATCCATTAATTTATCCATTAAATCAGCAATTTCAGTTGCATGACGGATTTTTATATCTTGATCTATTTTTAGTTCTAGATGTGTAGATTTGATTCCTTTCTTAGATATAATGTGTGTTTTTACTTCTAGACCTGTTTGAAATAATTGATTTATTTTTAGAATTACTTCATCAAGAATGTTATTATTGTCTATTAAATCAATAAAAGCTGAGAGAAACATATCTCCTGAACATCCAGCTAATCTTGGATCTACTATTAGTGCTTTCATTTTATTTTCTCCTGATAGTTTGGTTTAAAGATCCTTGTTTGTAACCCTCTATATCAATAGCTACATACAAATAACCGATTTTCTTCAATTCTTCGTTTATTTTTGTTCTTATATCTCTCCTTAATAAGATATCTAAGTCTTCTTCTGCAACTTCAATTCTAGCAATAGTATCGTGGTCTCTGACACGCAAATTATTGACATTTACCAAATTCCGAATTATTTTTTCTGCTTTTTCGATTCGTGCCAATTTATCCACAGATATTGTGGTATTATAAGGAATTCGAGTTGCTAAACAAGTTGTAGCCGGTTTATTTGCTACTTCAAGGTTGAGATGCTTGGCCATCTGACGAATAGTATTTTTTGTAATTTTAAATTTAATAAAAGGGCTTTTGATTCCTAGCTCTTCTAAGGCTCTAATACCTGGCCTATAATCAGCTAAATCAGAGTAATTTGAACCGTCAACTATAAAATCATAATCATAATCTTTGATTGAATCAATAATTGAACTAAAGATAGCTTTTTTGCAATAATAACATCTGTTTCGGTCATTTTCAGTAATTCTTGGATGTTTAAACAAATCAGCTTCAACTATTCTAAAATCATTGTTCTGATTATTCAGATAATCTAAAGCGTTCTGGAATTCGTGCTCATGTAGAAAAGCTGTTTTAACTATAATTCCTAATGATTTTTCAGCTGATTTTTTTGCTAGCTCAAACAAAACAGTACTATCTAACCCTCCAGAAATGGCAATAACAACATTCTTATTTTTAAAATATTCGTTAATTTTATTGATTCCTTTGAACATTGGTCAATGAAAGGAAAAACATAAGCTTTAAAACTTCTAAGTTCTAGCAGAAATTATCAACTTGTTAATCAAGATTGGAAAAAGTTTATTAGCAACTGTTGGGTAGTATTATTGTTATAATAATTAAGGTAAAAAAATGAAAAGGAGAATAGTTTTTTCTAACAAACTGATAGTAGGGATAATTGTAGCTTCTTTAATTCTTTTTTCTCTTAACTTAGAGACAGAAATTGCTACATCACCCAGTAGCAGTTACCATTTAATGAAAGTATTTGATCGTGTTTTAGAAAATCCTTTTTCTTTTGATTTAACACCGCATGAACCCATTGAGATAGATTCTGACAGCGATTTTATTTCTTATGGTTTTCCTGGTTCAGGCACAGAGATTGATCCCTATATCATTGGAAATTATGAAATTATAAGTTCAAGTGATAATGGTATTTACATCAAAGGCACAACAAGGTATTTTGTTATTAGAAACAGTTATGTGGATGCAGGAAACTATGGAATTTACATTAACAATGTTGCTGATGGAACCGCTTCAATCATAAATAATACTTGTACCAACAACACCGTTGATGGCATCTATCTGTATTATTCCTCTGGTTCTACTCTTACTAATAACACTTGTACCAACAATAAAAGAGGTATCCATCTAGGGGGTTTTTCTGGCTCTACTCTTACTAATAACACTTGTAGTTTCAACTATCTCTATGGTATCTGTCTGTGGTATTCTTCTGGCTCTACTCTTACTGATAACACTTGTACCAACAACTACTACTATGGTATCTATTGTAAGTATTCTTCTGGCTCTACTCTTACTGATAACACTTGTACCAACAACAACTACAGAGGTATCCATCTAGGGGATTCTTCTGGTTGTACTCTTACTAATAACACGTGTACAAACAACGAGAATGGTATCGGTCTGCAGTATTCTTCCGATGCTACTCTTACCAATAACAATTGTACAAGCAATCTCTATGGTATCTTTCTGTATTCTTCTGATTCTTGTCTTATTACTGATAATTTTTTACAAGAAAATGAAGATTATGGGATTTACTTAGATTATAATTCCTATAAAAACATCATTTATCACAATTATTTCATATTTAATAACCTAGGAGGAACTTCCCAAGCTATTGATAATGGTCTAACAAACACATGGTATAACATTTCAATAAATAAAGGAAATTACTGGACAGACTGGTCTGGTTCAGGAGCTTATGCTATTGAAGGTTCTGCAGGAGCTAGCGATTCCTATCCTTTATCATATGAAGATACAGATGGTGATGGTTTAGCTGATATCTTAGAAATAATTGTATATCATACCAATCCATCATTGAATGACACTGATGGCGATTTCATGCCCGATGGCTGGGAAGTAAATAACAACCTAAATCCTCTTGTTGATGATTCTTTTGAAGATGCTGATAGTGACGGTTTAACTAACCTTCTAGAATATCAACATAATACAGATCCTAACGATACAGATACTGACAGTGATGGCTTGAGCGATGGTGAAGAGGTTCATACTTACAATACTAATCCTTTAAATGATGATACTGACAGTGATGGCTTGAGCGATGGTGAAGAGGTTCATACTTACAATACTA
>JAHLWR010000004.1 GCA_019057815.1 Candidatus Heimdallarchaeota archaeon | reverse complement strand
TGATTCCTCAGTCCCCCTGTCTAATCCCTCTGTCTAGATTTTTCTAGATTAGCTGAGATTTAAAATCACGGTGAAGTTACTGAGAATTAGTCTTGATAGTAATGTATTTGCGGATCAAGATTTTATCGATTGGTTACAAGATTGTAGCAAAGATTTTGAAGTATTCATATTAGTCATAAGTGCTTTAGAGACCTATCATTGGTACAATCTTCGTGGTATTTCAAAAGAGCTTTTTAATAAAGATATTCAAGGGTTAAATGCAATATTACAAGATTTGACATCTGAAGAAATCTACAAAATAAGTGCTCTTGCCAAAAAATCTAATCTTAGGTTTAAACATCATGCTAGGGATTTTATCATTGGAACACAAGCATTAATAGATAAGGCAATCCTTATCACATCAAATAATAGACATTTTGATTGGATGGGGAAAGAAAATGTTTTATCACCAGATGCTTTAGTAACAAAAGTGGAAAAAAGTTCTACAAAGAAATAATAGTAATTATCCATAGTTCTCTTTTAGACGATATTAACAGAAAAGAGAGAGGAGAAAAAGGAGAAGATTTAATAAAATAAAAATGTTTAAATCTTTTGTCTACTATGTTTTTCGATATGAATAGAATTATGTCTTATCTTTCTTTTTACTTAAATCAAGTCGATAAGATATATAAGTGTCAAAACATTCTAGATATTGAATTGATATCTTTGTAGGGTAAACTATGGAAAAGCTGTCAAAACGATCTAGAATATCACTTAGAAGAGTTTTATTTGTTTCACTAGTAATTGTTGGACTAAGTATTTTCTCTAGTATGAGAATAAGTTCTACAACTGTCTCATATGACCCACAATCTTACTCCTCTCTTACCCCACATGATTCAATATCTATTACCTCTGACAGTGGCTTTGCTGTTTTTCCTGGATCTGGAACTGAAGAAGATCCTTATCTTATTGAAGGATATAACATTACAACAACGAGCAATAGAGGTATTTCTATCACTGATACAACGAAATATTTCATTGTTCGTAACTGCTATGTTGACGTAGATGATTATGGAATTTATATCGATAATGTAGCTGATGGAACAGCAACTATCATCAACAACACGTGCAGCAATAACAACTTTGGCATCTCTCTTAACTATTTTGGGAGTTCGACTGTCGTAAACAACACGTGCAACAATAACAACGGGGACGGTATCAGGCTTTGGTATTCTGGCAGTTCTACTGTCGTAAACAACACGTGCAGCAACAATGGTGATGAAGGTATCTTGCTTTGGGATTCTGGGAGTTCGACTGTCATTAACAACACGTGCAACAATAACAACTTTGAGGGCATCATGCTTTCCTATTCTAGTAGTTCTATTGTTGTAAACAACACATGCAGCAATAACAACAGTGGTATCAAGCTTTCCTCTTCTAATAATTCTACTGTCATTAACAACACGTGTAACTACAACCAGTATGGCATCATGCTGGTCACTTCTGGGAGTTCGACGGTTGCAGACAACACATGCAACAATGACTACCATGGCATCTATCTTTTCTCTTCTGGTAGTTCTACTGTTACCAACAACACGTGCAACAATAACAATCATGGCATCTATCTTTCCTCTTCTGATTCTTGTGTCGTTACTTACAATCTTCTGCAAGATAATGAAAAATATAGTGTATACTTAGCATTAGAAAATGGAATATTTGTATCCAATTCTGATAATAATCTTAATAGAATATTTGTATCCAGTTCTGATAATAATCTTATTCACCATAATAACTTTGTAGATAATAATCTAGGAGGAACTTCTCAAGCTTTTGATGGTGGTACTAATAATACATGGTATGATACTAAAACACTTGAAGGTAACTATTGGTCTGATTGGTCAGGAGAAGGTTCTTATTCTATTGACGGTTCTGAGAATTCAATTGATCTTTACCCCCTTGATGAACCTGCTGAATATTCCACAATTGTATCTTCTACATATGAAATTCAAGTATTTTTCACATTTTCTCTACTAATAGCAGTAGTTCCTTTGCTACTCACAAAATTATTCTCTCGAAAAAGACTAAAAATCTATTAAGTAACAACTTTCCTTATTTTTTTCCTTTCTTATAAAAATCATCATCATTCCAATATAGAGTTGAGAAATCATCATATACAATTTTCTTCATTTCTCCGAGAGGGGTAACCAAATCATTTTTCTCAACGATGTACTATTTACACCAGATTTTTAAATCTAATCTTTGGTATCACTAAGGGAAATATTTTAGTTTGTATCTTCCTTACTTCTGTTATCTTATGACTGTGACCATTTCTAGAACTATCGATGCCAAACCATTTACTATTCCTTTCAAAGAGTTAATTAAGAAATACCCCTCTTTAAATGCTTTTTTAGTCAGTTTTAACCCTCCCAAATTCGATTTGGGTGACACTTCTGTGTTATCTTTTGTTAATAAGCACCTTTTTCACGCCTTATTAGGTT
Source organism: Candidatus Heimdallarchaeota archaeon (assembly GCA_019057815.1). GTDB lineage: Archaea > Asgardarchaeota > Heimdallarchaeia > Heimdallarchaeales > Heimdallarchaeaceae > 18H4-34. Next base: position 216,139 of record JAHLWR010000004.1, on the reverse strand, counting down.
TAGAAATAGTCGTTCCTCCCAATAATCTTATTCCAACTATAGGTTTACGTCATGCATATTGTTCTAGTGTCCTTTCAACCAATCTTTCCAAAAATACTCTTCTAGAGATTGGAGTCGGTTCTAGTGCTGCTATTTCTCTTATACTAGCTAAAAAATATAACAGAAGTGTTCTTGGAACTGAAATTGCTCCTTCTTCCTATGAATCAGCTTTAACAAATGTACGAGTTAATAATTTACAAGATAAAATTCATCTTATGAAATCTTCTGGTGAGATCATTCAAGGATGTGTTCCATCTGGTCGTTACGGTGCCCTCTTTTGTTATCCTCCTATTTACTCCCAAAGAGATATTACTGTTCTCGAAAAGAAACGAGGGTGGAAAGGAACGAAGAGCGAGCTTTTTGGTGGAAAAACCAGTGGTATGGAGTTCTCTTTACAATTAATTGATGAAGCTTTACATTCTGCGGAAGTTTTTATTGAAAAGATTACTTTGCTATTATATAGTATAGTTCAAATTGAACTAATTCTGACAAACTTTCCTGAAATTATTTCTTATGAAGTTGTTAAAATTAAAGCAGGTACTCGTTCTAGGTACAGTTTTATCGTTAATAATCCTTCTTTATGATAAATGTTCTTTAGCTGAAAAACTGCTAACTGATAATATATTATCACTTTTCATGTACATAACAATTAGTGCTATCATACACACATAAAATAGTAATACCAAATCCCAGCATAGGAACTCTAAGAATCGATTTTTTACTGTTTCATTAACTATTGCTACAGCTGCTGATCCCAAAAAAAACCCTGTTATATACATAAGACCACTCAACCATCTTACAATCCCTTTTTGAAATAGTGCCACAAAAAGAAAAGGAAAAACCATCACGATGTAAGAACTATGCATTTTTTGATATGTTATTAAGTGAACCAGTAAAAGGGCTGATGTTTGATAATATGTCCATTTTTTCCTCCTTACAAATAAATACCCCCCTACTATAGCTAGTAGAATTAACTCTATTCCTAAGAAAACAAAATTGCTTTCTTCAAGATTCACTCCAAAATATGCTTGAACTACTGTAGCTATTCCATGGTTCCCTCCTTCCCCTATTATGTCTTCAAATTGCATCATATACCTATCTTTGGATATATAATAAAAAGGCAAATTTGCAGCAACAACGACAGCTATGAAAATTACTGAATTATATATTCTCTCTTTCCATTTTTTGCCATATATCCATATTAAAGGTGCTAACAATATCGGGAAATACTTTATTGTTGCTCCCAAACCTATAAGAAAGGAGGCAATAGTACTATTTCCTCTTTCAAAGAAATATATAGGTAATAAAATTAGTAATGGTAACACACTCTCATCTGATCCCCAGAAACTAACAAGATTTAGAAAGAAAGGGTTTATTCCAAAAAGTAGTGCAATCAGAAAAGCTCGTTTGTTCTTCTTTTGATACTCTATCTTGTATAATAGAAAGGTTGCTAGGATTATACATATTACGAAAAATCCCCTGATAATATAAGTGAAAGCCATCATCCCTTCTAGACTCTCGTAATTTGTCCACCAAACTGTTTCTAAGGAAAAATCTTTTGTAGAAAACATTGCTAACATGGCCATTGGAGCCCAAACATAAGGACTTAAAGCTGCAGCGTTTGTATAGAAATCTCTATAGGGTAGCCTTCCGAATAATACATCCCTTCCTCTTGTAAAAATGACAATCTGATCTGAAATTATCACCCTCATTTCTAGGTCAATATAATGAGTATATACATAATGTACTATCAAAGTGATTATGTAAACTACAACAAGTATCAACAGCAATTTTGCTTTCTTACTTATTTTCACTTTATCCCCTGTCTAGAATCGTATATTGGTAGTTCTAAAATCGTTTATTTTAAATGTTTTTTACCTTTTCCTCTCTCTTTTAGCTATTGTTTGGAAAGACTAATATTGGTATATTTCATTCTACTATTGATATTAATGAATCTAACGACTGAAATTGAAGAAATTAAGGAAGAGGACAATATTGAAGAAGAGTTCACTTTACGTTCATCTTTTTCTAAATGGGGTCCTATCATTGCTGTTCTTTCATTAATTGGTATAACTTATGGTGTTCAACGAACTGCTCTTGCTTTATACGCTGAACAATTATATCCAGGTGAAATCTTTCCTTTAGGTGCGAATTTCCCCAATTTTCTCGTTTTCATTTCTGTTGCTTCAACAATTATAGCTTATGGATTATCTAAAGGTATAAGTGGTTTTTTCAGTAGTAGTATAAGTGTTAGGTTTTCTCGTAAAAAAACCTTGATCACAGGATTGTCTCTTCTTATTGTAGGTTCAATTACGATAGCTTTTGGAGGACATCTTTGGGCTTTAATCCTTGGTAACATTTTTATTGGTGGAGGATTAGGTTTCTTCTTCACCTCTTCAATGTCTGCTCTTACTGATATTGCAGGAACTAAAAGTAGCGCTTTTTCTGTTGGTTCAATGGAATTTTCTGTTTATTTCGGTTCCAGTTTTGGTTCATTTCTAGCAGGTTTGATTGCAGGTAAAAGTGATCAGAACTTCGCTGGTAGTTTTATTTTCGCTCTCGCTGTTGCTGGTGTTGCATTAATTGTTGGAATTCTTCTTCTTCGTAAAGTTGAAACTGTTGATTTGGTTAAAGGAACAAAACAAGAAATCTTATTAGATTCAACTAAAGTCGAAACTAGATGGAGTTTTAGAAACATTTTCAAGACTCCAACTTTAGTTCTCTCTTACATTGGAGGTCATTTTTCCCGTATTATGGATAGCATCATAGTCTTACTTCTTCCCATTCTCCTTGCTACAACTTACGGTTTTAGCGTTTTACAAATTGGTGCTGTAGCTTCAGTTTTCACCCTTTCGTGGGCTGTCGCTATGCCCATCACAGGACGTATAAGCGATCGTTTTGGTAGGAAGATTTCTGTTGTTACAGGATTGATTGTTGAAGGAGCTAGTTTCATTTTGATGATATATGCTGAGAGCTTTACAATGGTTATTTTGCTTGCTCTTACTGCTGGTTTAGGTACAGCTACTTATTATCCTGTTCTACCTTCAATAACAAAAGATGTTGTTCCATTAATTAAGAAAGAAAAAAGTCTAGGAATCTATCGTATGTTACTAGATACGGGGTATTTCACTGGTCCTTTAATTTCCATAGGTTTAGTTTATGCAGCTTTCAATGTTAATTTCTTAGGCTCTTCTCACCAAGCTAATATGCTCAAATTTCCTTTTCTAGTAATCGGTATATGCTTAGCTTTAATTGGATTAGGTTTCGCTTTTCTAGCAATAGAAACCCGTCCTGGATGGGTTCAAGCTAGCTATTCTATGAAACATGCTAACAAGGTTCTAGAAGTATATAATAAATTGAATGAAGCTTTCAAAGCTTATTTAGAAAATGATGATTTAGATTGCTGTTCTCGAACGATGAAAGAAGCAAAAGAACTCGAACGAGAAGCTGATGTTCTAGTAATGAAAGTAACACAAGCTTTGTATGGTAATGTCAGACCTGCTCCTGATGATTATCATTTTTACAAAATTACAGACATCTTAGATTCTTCTATAGGGCATAGTCTCAAATCTTTACGAAAGCTTATCCTACTTCCCCGTGATAAACTTAGTTCTAAGTTCAACGAGTATCTTAAGCTTGAGATCGATTTATTGACAGATCTTATTAAGAGTGCAGCTGGTGCTTTGGAAGTGGTTTGTATCCAACCTCTAGCTTCTCACCCCATTTTCGATGAAGTTCATAAGCTCGAACATGCCCTTGATAAGAACAATCAGAAAGCTCTCAAAGAGATTGTTACAGATGAAAAATCAAAACTTAGCTCTGTTCAATCATTGTTTGTTTTTCAAATAATAGAATCTCTTGAAATAGCTTCTAACTTGATTGAAGATGCTGTAGATGTGATGAAGATTGTTGGTTTAAAGCACCAAGTCAGTCCTTTAGTTATCTGATTTTTTGCGTCTCCCAAACTAATAAAAATGTTTAACGGAATAACAATTACATGCATAAAAAAAAGTACTTTGGTTTAACTTTTGCAATTTTCTTTATGATTACCTTTCAAGTTAATGTTAGTAACAGTAATAGTGATGATGAGATCACTACTGAAAGTATTTTTTCTGAAAATAACGATTTCTACAAGGATGTTTATAATCTTGATAGTGAACTTTTCAATAATTATACCTTGAACATCGAATTCTTCGGTTTTGATGCTGATGTTGTTGATGAAGTGGAAATAGAGAGCATGTTAGATCCATCCTATTCCGCTGGATATTCTTCTATTGGTACAGTTAATTTGTATTACGATTTCATTTTTTCTTACGCTTCTCTTGATGATACTCAAGCTCTTGCTGATTATATTCTGAGTATTGCTACTATCGGGTCAGATGTTGGTTATGATATAGATTTAGATATTCTCGCTAACGATCTGGCAACAGGTGTTCGTTCGGATATTTTTATTCCAAGAGATGGAATGGTTATCGACGCTGAACTTGTTGAAGATTTCATATATACTAACTTCTTCATGGCACACGAAGATGATATTGGTTATACCATTTATCTTCTTAATTACTCCATTTTTGATACTGTAAATCACAGTCTAGAACATTGGTACTACGCTGATACAATTGGTTATGATTCAAACACCACTATAACTCACTGGTATTCAGGCTATAATGATATACCCTACAAACCCACTCTGGGCTGGGGAGGAGATCACCGATTCTGTTTCTTGGATTTGTCTGCCAGAACTTGGTACTTTGATTGGTTCCTTAATGCATGGCAAGGTTTCAATTATGGCGATTTCCTTCACTATTACTATCCGGACATGGATGATTTTACTCAAACCTTCGATCCTCACACTCCTAGCGGTAAAACCATGCTTTCTACTTATCTTGCAGAATGGATTCAAAGTTATCTTGGAAATGTTTTTGCTACTTATTATGCAGCTGATCCTATTGGAAAATCCTATTCACTTCAAACAAAAGTTTTTTTCAATATGTCTGATGCAGGATATACTCTCGATGATGTTAACTGGTGTCTCTCTGAAAAAAGAATCTTTGACCAACTCGACCATGATTTCCCGTGGTTGGATTGGATAATAGATGTGGAATACGTCAATCTAGCTGATTATCCTAATATTGACCTATATATCAAAGAAAATATTCACTACGACCAGGACGGCCCATACATCAATGTTGAAGAAGGTCTTTTCACGTTGCTCTCAAGTCAACTAGATATGCATTTTAATTACAGTGCAGCTGATACTGTACTTCCATGCTATGCGTTTCTTACAGATGAAGTCAACTTCAAATGGTATGGTATCTCTTTCGCTGGACTAGGAGGAATGGGTTGGGAAATCTTGTTAGCTGACCAATATTCACTATTTAAAGATGGAGATGTTTCTCAACCTCGACGTGGAATGTCTGGTGTTTTGATTCATGAGTTAGGACACAGTTTAGGCTTACCTCACCCACACGATTCTTATTATGGCTGGGGTTCTTCCTTTATCAAAGAAGTAATGAATTATTTTTCAATTGGTGAAAATAGTTTCAGTATTTTCTTTAAAGACGCTGTAGGGAGAGCACACACCAACTATTTCTATACTGAAACACTCTATGAGTATGAATTAGCAGTGAGTATTTATGTTGCTTCAGGCTCTCCGGACGAGTTGCTAGATCTGAGACTTTCAATTGTTGAAGCTTTAACTTTAAGTGAAAGTAATTATGCAATGATGAATTATGCTTATGCAACTACTTTTGCCGTAGAAGCATCCACATTGACTGAACTTTTCAGATACTATCTTGACAACCCTGAAGAAATACCGACTACAGTCACAACTTCATCTACTGAGACAGAAACCCCGAGTGTATCTGAAACAACCGATATTACCCTTGGTTTCATAGCTATTGTGCTTACATTTGCTATCGTAATCATTCCTTCAATTAAAAGGAAAAAGAGCAATTAATTTTCCTTTTTCCTTCTATAATTATTTCTTCTTCATCCATTTTCTTCTACTAAAATAAGTAAATATAGAGAACCCAATCATTCCTAATATAATTATAAGTAATTCAAATCCAGAAATTTCTGATGTCGTCGATAGATAGGATAATCTAGAAATACTAAAAATCACCATAACTACGATAGAAGCTTCTTTCCCAATTCTTTCAGTAGTGTCAATTATTACAATTCCTATGATACTTATAAAATTGAGGAAGAGAAAAAACATCAAATAAGTAATTTCATGTATTTCAATTTCTTAACGATGATAGCAGATTCCTGGAACATTAGAGTTCTTATATATTTTTTATCTTAAATCCAATACTTAGTATTTATTCTAATTCTCTAACTACTGCATCTATTTCTTCAATTTTCTTCAACAAATCCGCTTTACATTCCTTTAGGTGTTTAAGTTTAGTTTCCTTATCTTCTCCACCTGTAAATTTCCCACATTCATGTTCTTTAAACTTTTTATCTTTCATTGTCATCACTTTAGTTTTCAAAGTTAATTACTTCAATTATGAAAGTATTTATATTTAAGTACTTTCTAATGTTCTATTTAGTTACTAAGATAAAGTGAAGATTAATGACAAGTAGAACTTCAAAAGGAAAGGATAACAGCTGTGAAAAAGAGAATAATCATTTTCCCTGTTTTATCCCTGCTATAAGAGTCTTAAATCTGATTAGTAGAAAATGGAGCATTCAATTAATTTACATCTTAAAAGATAGTAAAAGAGTTAGATACAAAAATTTGAAGGAACAGCTTCATCGTGGTTGGAGAAAAGGTAAAATCAGTGATGCCACATTATCTTCAAGATTAGCTGAATTAATGGAAGAAGGAATTGTTAATAGAGAAGTATTTGCAGAGATTCCTCCAAAGGTTGAATATTACTTATCACAAAAAGGTGAAATGCTATCTGAAGTTATAACACCATTAATTGATTGGACTATAAAAAACTGTCATGAAGAAAGCTTAGAAACGTGAAGAAAGAGTGAAGAGTGTATTTCCTAATATCGTAAGTAAGATTACAATTCACTAATATGATTATCAACTGATAATCTACTATACTACACGAATCTTTGTAGATGTAGATAGTAGTTATACTGGTTGGTGTAATAGGGATGTTCCTGACCATCCCTTCAATATTAACGTTATCAATATATGCTAATAGTAGTTATACTGGTTGGTGTAATAGGGATGTTCCTGACCTGACTGATGTCTATATCCCCAAAATAGCATCTTAATAATCGAATAAAAATTTGATGAAAGCGGTGATATACTAATTGTTTCTCATAAAGGAAGAAAGAAAAAAGAAACAATAAAAAGAGATTGAAGAACTGATCTTTCCCTTTTTAACTATCTACACATAGATCATCACTGATTGTTAGTGAGTGACCAAACAATTTCTGTACTTCTTCATCAATTTTATCTTGGACTTCTTTATCTAACTCTCCCACAAATTGACTTGGAAACTCTATTTTTGAAAGAGTCATGGTTAACTGTCTAATTTTCCTTCTTAATACAAAAGAGTCCCTTATACTTACAAGTACAGAACTTACACCATTAGGGTCTGCTTCTATAAGAATTTTGTAATTTCCGTATGAAATAGCCATCATATGACTTTTCTGTTCGCTGAAAAGCTCAGATAACATGTCTTTTATGGCTATAATGAAACCACCAAATAATAATTGATCTCTAACAGCTCTTTTTCTAATTATAAATGACCTTAAAGGTATTCCTGATTTGTGAAGAACGAGTAATGCAAGCGGAGCACTCGGCACTTCTTGGTGAGATTGGTATATGTATTTTAATCCCATCTCTTCTAAAATTGCTATATCTTTACTAAATGGTTCCTTTATCCATTCTATCTCCTTACCTTCTCGCATGTGTAAGTTAATTTGGGATATTTTCTGTTCAATGAACTTGTGTATTACCTTGTTCTTTTTTCCGACAGCTAAATCCTTAGCTTCTTGTAAATAGTTATATGATTGTGAATAATCTTTAAAAATTGCGAAAATTTTTCCTTGTAGTAGCAAGAAAGCACTTAGCTCTTTTGTCAATTTATTTTCAGTAAAAAATGGAATCACTTGATCAAAATTCGAAAGAGCTACTGTTAATTGTTCTTCGTCCTTATTAGCATCATATTTATTCAGATTAACTAATGCTAAATTCATGATAATTTTAGCTGACAACTCTCCTCTTCCAATATTATCTGAGAGATTTAATGCCTTTTCAAGAGATTTGACTGATTCACCGTAATTTAGATTCTTCTTATGTATCAAGCCTTGAAGAAAAATTAGATACGCTTCAATGACAGGTAATGGATTAGTTCTCACATCTTCATCTAGATATTTCATGATTACATTCATATCGTTGATTCTATTCACTTGAAGGTATAACTCTGCTAAAACGCAATATTGGTATGACTCTTTAAGATTAAGTTTTTCAATTATCCTAAGTGCTTCTTTATAATTTAAGATAGCGTCATCGTACTTTCCTCTTGCAATCTTAATATCACCCAAAAAAAGTATGCAAAAAGCTATATTTCTATTTTCTTCCAGTGTCTGTAGTTCATCTATTGCTTCATTCAGAAGTAATTCTGCCACATCTAATTGTCCAATAGAGATGTAATGTTTCCCCAAATTGCCTTTTGTCATAGAATACATCCTTTTATTCCCCGTTTCTTGAAAAATTTCTAAAGCTATTTTGGAATAATTGATTGCTTCATCTGTTTTTCCAGCATCTCTCTGAACTAAGCCCATTAAATGGTAGAATACCCCTATATGATTTCTCTCTTCTAACTCTTTTGCCATATGTAGAGCTAAATTAATTTTATTTTCAAGTTTAACTGTTTCTACTTCATATCTTGACAATACTATACCATCTCTATGTCCATCTAGTAGAATATCATTAACTACAGGTTTTTCCTCTGGGGGCATAGCTGGGAATGACATCGGTTCTGCTAAGAGTTGTTCGACAAGATTTTGACTCTGCTCATAGTTTCCTAAGTTAAAATATCCCTCAGCTAAGGTTCTTGTGGCATGCAATCTGAATATTTGATGATTCTCCATGTTTTCCCGATGTTTAGATCCGATTCTTAAAGCTTCTTCATTTTCACTTTTTCGGAGTAACATTCTAGCTCTCCAAAGTTCAAAAGATTTTGATTCGTATTGATTTGCTAGGGATTCTAAAGTTTCAAAATCTCCTACAGAAAATAGTATTTTTCCAAAAGCAAAAAGTAGAAAATCAGAAGGATCAGTTTGCTCTGGCACAAAATCCACTAAATAATCTCTTACTTTTATTAAAGAATCTTTAGTGTGAAATGCTTTTGTTTCATTTTTCAGAATTTCTTGTTCATTCTCTGAAAATAGAGGAATGTAAATACTAAATTCCTTTGGAAACCCCATCTTCTGGTCTTTCTGTTTCATCTCTTTCATGCTTTTTATTCCGATATCTAATAAAAAGTTTAGCTAACATCTCTAAAAAAATTAAAATTCCAGGATTTAATTGAACTAGCAAATGTTCCTTCCTCATAAGTAGGTGTAGTTCATGTTTTGTGTCCTTTAACACTAAAAAGGTTGAATATGAATGTGTCAAGTTCGTAAGCAATTGTTTCGTTCAAACCTCCTAGGTATTTCCGACTAAAAATATCTTTCAGTGCAAGATGTTCAACTAGTCTATGCATCTTTCTTCTTAGCATAAAACTATCCCTTAAAGCAATCACAACAACAGAAAAATCACTACCAGAGAATTCTATCAAGAGCTTGTATTGACCATGATCTATCGAAAGAACACCATGTTTTTGGTCAATAAAAAGTTCATCCATGAGATGACGAATTGCAGAGACGAATCCTCCAAAGAGTAAATCATCGCTTACAGTCACTTCTTCTGATGTATAAGTTCGGATTGGAATTCCACTTGAATGAAATATCAGTACAGCTATCGGCTTCTCCACTCTTGGCGCTGCTAATTTTTTAGACTCTTTTCTTAAGATTGTTAATATTACTTTAGGATCTTCCTGGAAATCTACAGTTTCTAGTTCTTCTTCATCCTCTAATTCTTTTTCTATTGCGTGTTTCACATAAAGAATCTTTGTAGCGTATTCCTTTGCTAGTTGTGGTGTATAAACGCGAGCATACTCTTCACCGTTTTTAAGTAAAAACAAAGCTGTTTCAAAATCTAATAAAGCCATCTTAATTTTTGCTCTTATGAAGTATATGTGTGAAACTGATTCATATTTAGCTGTTTCTTCAAGATAAGTGATAATATCTTCTAAGCACTTATCTGCGTCTATCAGCTCCTCAAGATTCAGTGTAATATTGTATTTCTGTAGAAAAACTATCAATAAAAGAACCAAAGTTTTCGAGCTATATACCTCATTTCCTAGATAATCTGCCAAAAGCATAGCTTGCTGCAATAATTCCTGAGCATGTCCATAATTGCTCTTTCTAACCTCATAAAAACCTTTAAGGAACCATATCAATACTTTTTCAGATTGTGTAATTGTTTCTTTTTTATTGTTTTCAAATTCCTCAAGTAATTTACCTGCTTTCGTTGTTTGATTATCATGAAGAAGAATTTCAGCGTATTTCATATATAACTCTTGTACAACGAAATTTTTCGATTCAGCAATAGATATTGCTATTTCAATTTCCTCAATTGCTTGGGTGATTTCTTCTTTAGCGAAAAAAACTTCAGCTCTATTGAAATGATGCATATACAAACCCCTATTGTCATTCTGCCATCTGTTCATTATCTTTTGACTCTTATCAAACCAGAACATGGCTTCTTCGAAATGACCCATATTAGAGTATACGATACCTATTTGATAAGAAACCATCCAGAGAACTCTGAAATATTTAAGTTTTTTAGAAATAGCTTCAGCTTTCAGTAAAAATTGATGAGCTAGCTGGAAATTTCCTCTATCAAGTTCTATTTGACCCATAGAATTATAACACATGGCATAAAGGCTTTGATCTTTTATTGTCTGTGTCATATCTACAGCTTGTTTCGTTTTGTCTCTAGCTACAACTAGAACTTCAGTAAAACGCAAAAAATGTGAATCTAAGATAAACATGTAGTTTATAACAAATTTGTAAAACTCTGTAAGTAGGAAGTTGTTATCCTTAGTATAAAGCTGAAAGTTATAACATTTTTCTCTTTTTTCCTTGAATTTTTCATGTTGATGAGTGACAAGAAAATATCTTGCTTCTATATTGTAAAGAAAAAGGATTAAAATAGAGTTTTCGAGTTCTTGTTTAAGGTTTCGTGTTAATTCTTCAAATTGCGCCATCTCACCTTCGTTTAGTAACCAATTTCCATACCATATCCCCATTCCAGGTGATTTGTTTTTTTTGTAAGAATCCTTTAAAATACTGATTTCTCCTCCATCATATAATGTCCTACCTAGAGAGAAGAAGAGCATCTGAGAATGATCAACAGTATTTTCTAAAACATTCAGAAGTAGATCTTTTAAATCTTCTAGATTATCCACTTTTCTATTCCACTCTAAATATCTGATATACTCTTTTTCTTCTTCATTTAAATGGGGGAAAATTACTGTTTTAAAAGGAGGGAGTAAATCAAATTTCATTAATTCTTATATATGATGTTATATTAAAAAGGTTGACGGAGTATCTTGTTAACATCAAGTAATCATATGAAATGTCTGCATTAAAACAAAGGAAGATTTCAATGACTAATGACCAGTTAGAACAGATGTGGCTTTCACTTGTAAAGATTCATAATTCTGTTGACTTAACAAATCAAGAATTCACTTCTATGCTAGTTAAGCTTTTTCTGATGATTAACAAGTTGAATTTTTCATTAGATAAAATTTCAAATAAAATCTTTAGTTTGAATAACTTTCTAGAATCAGCTGAATTCGAATTGATCTCCCTTGTAGAAAACCTTGAAAAATTCAGTTGCTTTAATTTGAGACTAGAAAGACATGTATGGTCATCTTTAATCGATTTGTTAGTTCAACTTTCTTTTGAGCAATTTGTTAATTTGATAAATCATGCTAACAACGTCAAAGCAAAAGGTCAATTTTTTACTGCAAAGAAAATTGTTTCTTTAGTTTCAGAAAATATTTTCGATTTAAATGACACTACTACGACAACTAGAACTGTTATTGATGCATCAGCTGGAAAAGGAGATTTTCTAATTCCCTTGGTTGGAAAAGCTAATTTAATCATTTATTCTGTAGAATTAGATCCAATTTATGTAGAGTTTCAAATTTTCCAGATTCTGTTTGATGATTCTTTTCCAATCAATTTGAAACTTCTAAACTTACTCAACATAAAACACGGAGATGCTATATTAGGATATGATGACAAGTTACTAGATGAACTTACAAGCAAGGAAACTGGTTCAAAATTATTAAAAAAATATTTACAACACAGAAAAACGATTGTTGAAAATACTCATGATATCAGGCTTGAAACTGTAATCGAGTGTTTCAAGATAAGAAAACAAATTTCACAGCTTTCTTCAGACTTTAAGCAATTTAATTGGTTCATAGATTTTCCTGAAAGATTTCTTGATGTTGAACTTAACAGATTAAAAAAAGGAGGATTCGATATAGTTATTGGTAATCCTCCCTGGATTCAGAGTAAAAACTTCGACAAAGACAAATATAAAGAAGCTGTTTCAAACAAAATATTTACTGAACAAGTCTACGGTAAATTTAACTTAGCTTTACTTTTCTTGATATTAAGTCTTAAGCTTTCAAAGCACAAAGGTTGCTTAGTTGCACCTTTAGGCGTTATGACAGAAAGTTATGCTAAGAAATGGAGAAAAAAGGTTATTGATAATGGAAACCTATTCCGTATAATTTTGTTGCAAAAATCATGGTTTAAGAATGTTACAAACGAGTTCTGTTTAGTGTTCTGGGATAGGAATATGCACAAAACCTTGCTAATAGAACAAGAAGAAGGTCTAGAAAAGTATGAAATCCCTATAAAAAGCATACAGAAGTATGATTACAGGTTCCCTTTAATCCCTAAAAATATACTCTTCGATATCCTACAACTTTTTCTGAGATGTAGAAAACTTGAGGATCTTTGTTTTATAAGAAGAGGATTAACACTAACAAAAAACTACCAAAATACTTACGAAGAGAGTAGGAGCTATATTCAAAGAGCTGATTTAATCAAACCTATAATTCAACACAATAAATCTGACCCTTCATCCAAACAAGGTATTGTTAATTATCAAATATTCCATTCTAGCCAAACTTTTGTATATGATAAACAATTACTTGGAGCACCTGGGACTTCTTCACTCTTTGAGCAACCAAAAATAATCAGAAGAAACAGGGGAAGAAAGTGGATCTTAGCCTTGGATAGAAATGGCAAGTTCTATGTAAATGACATTTTTGATATTATTGTCCCCAACTATAACGAGATTTCCTTGAACACACTTTTTGCTTACTTATTGTCATCTTTTGCACAGTTCTTTTTAGAAAACATTCTTCAGAGAGATATTACTTCTAATTTTGTTCGGTTACTTCCTGTTCCTGAACTAGATAGAAGTGATTCTGAATGTCTAGATAGTTTAATAGACGAATGGTCTAAATCAGAGAAAACACTAGAAAAAACGGAATGTTTGAGAGAAAGGGTCGACAAAATCATATTCAGGACACTCAAACTCTCAGACAAAACTCTTCAATTTATCCGACATAAATTGTCATTGAATTGGTTTGGTTAATCTCATCGTTTAATGTCTTACACTTCTTTAGCTGGTTTTTATACTAATCTCATTATTATATTGTGAGAACTATGAGTATTACATCTTCTAGATTTGAAGCTTACCTAAATGAAGTCTTATCTAACCAAGAAAAAATGTTAATTGACAAAACACACTTTGTATTTTCTATTTTTGATGAAACAACAGGTCCTGAAATATTGTATAATGACTCTCTTCTTGATCATCAAGCTTTATTACACCTTAATCTAAAAATGTTCAGTTTTCTCATGGGAGGAGTCGATTATGGGCCTGAAAATACAGCAAAAATCAGAGGGATAGTTCAAATACCCAAAACTTCCAATTATGCTCTTGCAATTGATTTGTTGGTTAACAAAAAGAACCCCATTGACAATGAAATCCTGAAAGTTCCATTAGTTGTTTTCCTTATATTTCCTGAAACTTATATGCCATTCTACGCTATGATCTCAAGAGAACTTGAAGATTACTTCTACAGGAATTTTAGAAAAGGATTACCCAAAATCCCTAGCAAGCAAATAATTAGATCACTAATCAATAAGATCAAACTACAACTTGTTTTCTATCTCAACAAAAAAAACATCGACATTGAAGGATTCTTTTAATAGAGGAGCTGACAGGAGTTTTCACACTCACGAATTCACATTTTTTTGTAATGCACAATATATACATTTCATTACAAACAGAATAGATAATTGAATTATTGTTTAACTGATTACCTAGTTATATAAGGCACAGTGTCATCGCCTAAATCGCTTTTACCCTCTCACTAAGGTTTATATTATGAAATTATCCTTTTTAGCTTAATGACTGAATTTTCTGGTATCTCTCCTTCATAATATTCTTTTCCAATGAACTCTGCCAGTGTTTCCCTTACCATCTCTGATCTTGATCGATAGTTACCTTCTCTCAACATTTTGTCCATTTCTTTGACCATGTTGTCTGTAACCTTAAAAGTGATTAATTTATTAGTCAATTTGAACCCCATCGAATCAGTATTTAGTACGCACCGCTCCATGCATATATACTTTATGTCGGAATACCTTAATAAGTACTATCGAGGTATTACAACTAAAATATTTGCTTTTTAAAAATATCATCTATTTGCATAAAGTAATCATCATTTAATAGATAAAATGTTTTTGAAAGTATTTTAATTATCGAGGGGTTGATGAATTGATTATCATCATCTAAGAGTTTTTTTAATGATGCAAGAGCTATTCTGTACCTTTGCTTTGATTGAGAGTTAGAATCTTCAAGACATAGACTGGTCATTTTTTTACCATCATATATGTATGAACTACCTTTTGTATCAATCAAATATGTCTTGATCTTTCCTGTTATTCTAACTCCCTCTTCGACCAGTTCCAGTCTATTTTCCAGCTGTGGAAACAGTTCTACCATTTTGTTTATTACTGCAATAAGAGAATTATGTTTTTTAACAGATTGTTTTTTGTAAAAGGTTATGGATTCATTAACTGCAATTCTGCTCATCTCCTGAAGGAGTTTGAAAAACAGGTTTTCCTCACCTGAATGCATATAAATTTTTACATAAACATCCCATTCTTCTTCAATGGTCGATTTTAAATAAATTTTAGCTTCATCTATATATTCTGCATCGATTTGATCTTGTGTATTATAGGGAACCCAGCCATACAAACCAATAATCAGAGGTTCAATTTTACTACTTAACATATAGTCATTAATTTGCTCTTCTAGTTTCTCTGCAAAGCCATATTCTGATGCGTCAAAAGTTATAATTATCCCTATACTTCCTCTAGCATGTATTTCATGTATATTTGCGAACCTTGGATTTTGGTTAATATTCCATATCTGTAAAAGATTTTCATCATTTTGACTTGTTTTTTCAGACCACACAAGAAATGAAACACCAATTGAGTTGAAATGCGAACGAGAGAGATACCCATCCATTAATGTATCATATTTTGTCTTCTCTAGTATCTTAAGTTGATCATACATCAACATTTTAAATATACGTTTTGTCATGTCCTTCCCTCGTAAACCATATAACAACGAAATTTACAAAAGATCTCTATTCTATTTCAAAGCTATCTTTATCTTCATCTTCTGCTATTTTTCCTTTCCATGCAGAATACTTGTCCATTATTTCTTCTATTTCTCCTGAAATTGACCTTACCAAATTAGCAGCTGTTTCTTTTGCTTCATCTTTTACTGTTGTTATTGGAACAGGCTTGGGCAAGATTGGTTCTCCATAAATTGTTTCGGTTTTTTCTTTTTCGTCTTCTATAGTATCAAGCCATTTTCTGTATCTGTCTAATTCGTGTATTTCTGTCCTATGGTCTTTAATCATCTGGAATATTTCTACCCTTATAGGTCTAGAAGTGTCCCAGCACATCTGCCATAGCATATCGGTCTGGAAATCAGAGAACGTCAAATTGTTATGCCTTTCGAGAAAGTTAGAGAATTGCCAGAATTTTTCTCCCAGTATTTCTGCTATTTTCGTTTCTGCTGATTTTTCATTTGATTCAACACTCAACATTGTTTGAATCCCTTCTAGTTGTTGAATCACAAACTTACGAATATATGCCCAAAGATTAGGAATCATTTCTATTATTTCTTTCTCACTTAATTGTTCAGTTTCAGGTTTTTCCAAATGTTTAGTCACTTGTACTTTAACACTCTGAACTAGTTCATCCATACTTTCATAGCCATTTTTCTTAGCTATCATTTTTAGAGCAGTATCTATCGAATAAAGTAGAGTAGGAGCATGTTCTACTTTACTCTCTTTTAGAAGATCAGGAACAGAGATTTCTGACCCTATCCCCCCTAAAGATAAAGCTGATCTACTTCTTACTTGTTCTGAAGGATCTTTCTTTAAAGAGACCAATAAAGCTGATATTGCTTGAGGCGAAGAGAATTTACCTAACGATCTTGATGCTGCTAATCTCACACTCACTTCATTATCCATAAGACAAAAAATGAGTATCTCTATTGCGCTATGATCACCAATTTCAGACAGTGCTACGATAGCATATCCCCTATTTTCGATGGTGTCCTGTTGTATAATCTTAATTAATGGATTTACAGCTTGAGTGTCTCTTAACTCTCCAAGTTCTAGAATAGCATATTCGCGTACTGAAGGGTCATCATCTTCAAGTTGTTTTATTAATTTTCCAATTTTGCCCATTCTAAAGAAACTAGAGCTTTGAAATATATTAATGTTTTTTGCTTTAATTTATTAAAAAGTGAAAAAAAGTATAATTTCATCAAGATTTTAAGATGAAAAAATGTTTAGATTGAAAGTGAAATTAGATGAAGGAAAATTATGAAAGAAAGGAAAGAACGTTGAATGTTTTGACATCTTTTACAAATCATTCCAAAATAATCAATTCTTCTTTAACAGAGCATTATTCTTCTTTTTTCTCAGTTTCTTCAAAAACTTCTCCAATAATTTCGTTTCTTAACTCATCAATAACATCTAGTGTATTTCTTATCACTTGGGAAACGAGATCTTGTAACCTTTTCTTTGATTCTGATGTTACAATTCTAGCTAATTTTTCACCTAGAATCATTTTTTTAACATCATTCATTTCTTCTGAGAAATTCTTTTTAATCGTTTCTACAACCTTTTCTTTAACGTTTCTTTTTATTTTTCCAATAATCTCTTCAAGTTTCTCCATAGCGATTATCTCGCCCAAACTTTCTTCAAATTCTTCTTCAATTTCGTCCATTACTTCATCAAAGATAGTCTTAGGAAGACCAGTGAGCTCGATGTTTGTTTTATTCTCTTCATCAACCATAAGTATCAAAACAATGGAAGAAATAATCTTTCTTAAATATTTATAATTGTAGTTATTAAATCCTTATCAAAAGATAATCAAAGGAAGGATTTCTGCTTAATCGCTATTCTGCACGTTTAAAGAGGATTAAAAAGGAAAAAAAGTTGAAAAAGAAGAAGAAAAAACTATCATTTAATCTTCTTATCGTCTTTTTCGAGAGAATAATTTTGTGAGTAACAAAGGAACTAATACTAATAGTAGAGTAAAAGTGAAAAATATTTGAGTTTCGTCTGTAGAATATTCAACAGGTTCGTCAAGAGGGTAAGGATCGATTGAAATTGTAGAACCTTGGATTGAACTTGCAGAACCTTGAATATAATAAGAACCTGTTCCTGACCAATCGGACCAAAAATTACCTTCAAGTGTTGCAGTATCATACCAAAAGTTGTTAGTACCACCATCATACCCCTGGGAAGTTCCTCCTAGATTATTGTCTACAAAGGTATTATGGTGAATAAGATTATTATCAGAATCGAATCCTAAGTAGTAACCTCCATCGCCTTCATTTAAGTATACTCCATATTTTTCATTTCCTTGTAGAAGATTGTAAGTTATGACACAAAAATCAGAAGACCAAAGAGCGATGCCATGCCAGTTGTTGTTGCATATATTGTTAATGACATCTGAACTACCTGAAGATGAAAGATAGATGCCTTCCCGGTTGTTGTTGCATGTGCTGTTTGCGACAGTCGAACTACCAGAAGACCAAAGCCCGATGCCTTCCCGGTTGTTGTTGCACGTGTTGTTTGCGACAGTCGAACTACCAGAACCCAAAAGAAAGATACCTCTGTTGTTATTGTTGCACGTGTTGTTAATAACAACTAAACATGTGCAGGAGTAGAGAAATAGACCAGTTGTAGCGCTATTTAATATTTGGTCACGTACTGTAACATTAGTACAATTGACTAATATCATCTGCCCATAAACTTGTTCATCAATCGTTGTAGAGTCAAGGTTAGTGTAAAAACCTAGTTTTTTCCCATTCACCCAATTATTCTCTAAGGTATACGAGAGATAAGCATCAACGGTATTTTCTATTATCCCTAAACCACAATTACTAGAAGTATTGTTGGCAACAGTAGAACTCCCAGAATGTTGAAGGTAGATACAGTCCCAGTTATTGT
The DNA here is from genome assembly GCA_019057815.1 of Candidatus Heimdallarchaeota archaeon. Taxonomy (GTDB): domain Archaea; phylum Asgardarchaeota; class Heimdallarchaeia; order Heimdallarchaeales; family Heimdallarchaeaceae; genus 18H4-34. The sequence goes on along the minus strand of JAHLWR010000004.1, from coordinate 197,438 downwards.
TGTTGCACTTGTTGTTAGCAACGGTAGAACTGCCAGAATTGGAAAGCTTGATGCCATAGTAATTACTGTTACAAGTGTTGTTTGCCACTGTAGAACTACTAGAAGAGGAAAGCTTGATGCCATAGTAACCACTGTTACAAGTGTTGTTGACAACAGTAGAACCAACAGAATATTGAAGCCAAATGCCAGAGTTGTTATTTTTGCACGTGTTGTTAATGACAGTTGCTGTTTCATCAGTCACATCACTGATATCAATGCCAACATATTCTGCGTCAACATAGCTGTTACGAATAACAAAGTATTTTGTTGTACCACTAATGTAAATACCTGCATAATTTGTTGTTGTAATGCTATATCCTTCAATAACATAAGGATCTTCTTCCGTTCCAGAGCCTAGAAAAACCTCCAGTCCACTGTCAGAAGTAATGAATATAGGATCATGTGAGGTTAATGATGAGTAAGAGAGTGGGTTGGAAGGGATAGTTGTAGCATTTAAGCTTATACTAGAGAAAATACTTATACCAACAATTAACATTGAAACACATAAAAATCTTCGAATTGAAACATTAGATTGTTTTGAGTGCTTTTGCATAATTTCACTTATAAGAACGTTATATTGGTACCCTTTATTGCTTTAGGAATTTAACTTTTTCGTAAGCGAAAAGGAATCCCATAAAAGATGTTACAGCTTTGAAGTGATTTGAAATTTTTATAAATATGCTAAAGAAAAGGAAAGAAAAAAAGGAAGGAAGGAAAGAAGGAAGAAATTATTTCTTTCTTCGATGCAGTACTACTAAACCAAAGCCTAAAAATAGAAAAACTATCACAGGGAGGAGAAGAGAGAACATTTGAAACTCTGGTATAACCTCAGCAACAGTAAATGAGTAATATAGACCAGCGTTATCCTCTGTAGTTTCATTGTGACTAGCAGAATTATCTATAGCACTAACGTAATATTCTATAATGTCACCAACTGCAAAAGGACCTATTGTTACATTATAAAGATCACCACTTTTAAGAGTCATACTAACTTCTATCCAATTTCCATCATTAATCCTGTAATGGAGTGTAACATTATAAATACCTGAATCATCGGTGACAGTAGCATTGATACTAATAGTATCTAGTTCTTTAGGAGTAGAGGGAGAATGAATAATATCTGTAATAATAGGACCAATAACATCAGAAGAACCTATTGTTAAAACATAATAGAACCCTCCATTATCCTCTGTAACTTCATTGTGATTAATGGAGTTGTCTACAGCAGTAATATAATATTCAACATTGTTACTAACTGCAAAAGGACCGATAGTTACAGAATAAATATCACCACTCACAAGTGTCATACTGATTGTCTGCCATGATCCATCATTGATCTTGTAATAGAGAGTAACACTTTGCACACCTGAATCATCAGTGACAGTAGCATTAATAGTAACAGTATCGAGTTCTGTTGGTAAAGAAGGAGAGTATACAATATCGTTAATTATAGGACCAGTAACATCCGAAGAACCTACCAATATGTCATAGTATTGTCCGCTATTATCCTCTGTAACTTCATTGTGGTGGATAGAGTCGTCTACGGCAGTGATATAATATTCAATATTAACACCAATTGTAAAAGAACCAAGAGTGACAGTATAAATATCACCACTCACAAGTGTCATACTAACTTCTATCCATGTTCCACCATTAACCCTGTAATGGAGAGTAATACTTTGCACGCCTGAAGTATCAGTGACAGTAGCATTAATAGTAATAGTATCGAGTTCTGTTGGAGAAGAGGGAGAGTGTACGATATCGTTAATTACAGGACCAGTATTGTCAGAAGAATCGATTGTAAAAGAATAATATAAGCCAGAGTTATCATCTGTAACTTCATTGTGGTGGATAGAGTCGTCTACTGCAGTGATATAATATTCAATAGTGTCGCTAACTGCAAAAGGACCGATTGTTACAGAATAGAGATCACCACTCACAAGAGTCAAACTAACTTCTATCCATGTTCCACTATTGACTCTATAGTGAAGAGTAACTGATTGCACACCATGAGGGTTAGTGACAATAGCATTAATAATAATAGCATCGAGTTCTGTTGGAGAAGAGGGAGAGTGGATGATGTTTGTAATAACAGGAGGACCAAGGTAAACAGTTGGTTCATCAAGAGGGTAAAGATCGATTGCCCCAGCAGTACCATCAATAGAATAAGAGCCTGTTCCTGACCAATCGTCCCAATAGTTTCCTTCAAGTGTTTCAGTATCATACCAATAGTTGTTAGCTCCACCATCTTTTGCTTGTGAAAGTACTTCTACATGATTGTCTACAAAGGTATTATGGTGAATGTTATTATTATAAGAATTGTCTACTAAGTATACTCCATAGATTTCATTTTCTTGTAAAAGATTGTAAGTAATATTACAAAAATCAGAGTAGACAAACCAGATACCGACCCAGTTATTATTGCATGTGTTGTTTGAAACCGTCGAACTATCAGAACTCATAAAATCGATGCCTTTCGAGTTATAGTTGCACGTGTTGTTTGAAACCGTCGAGCTCCCAGAAGAGTCTATATAGATGCCATTATAGCCATTGTTGCTACACGTGTTGTTTGAAACCGTCGAACTCCCAGAACCAGAAAGCTCGATGCCGTAATCGTTATTGTTGCTGCACGTGTTGTTTGAAACCGTCGAACTATCAGAAGACAAAAGATAGATGCCGTCAATGCCATTGTTGCTACAAGTGTTGTTTGCAACAGTAGAACTATCAGAAGACCAAAGTAAGATGCCATAATCGTTATTGTTGCTGCAAGTGTTATTAATGACAGATGCTGTACCATATGCTACATCAACGATATAAATGCCATAATATGTTGCGTCAACATAGCAGTTACTAATAACAAAATGTTTTGTTGTATCAGTGATAGAAATACCTCTAAAATCTGTTGTTGTTATATTGTAACCATCAATAAGATAAGGGTAATCAACAGTTCCTGAACCAAGAAAACTATAATATGTGAAATTGCTATCAGAAGTAATGGATATTGGATCATGTGGGGTTAATGAGGAGAGAAAGGGTGGGTCGTAAGAAACAGTTGTAGCGTTTACTCTCATACTAGTGAACATACTTATTCCAACAATTAAAATTGAAACAAATAAAAATCTTGAAACTTTAGATTGTTTTGATCGCTTTTTCATAATTTAACCTTCAAAAATGATTGATTCACCTATTGTTTGCTTTAGGAAATTTAAATCTTTCGTAGGAGTAAAGGAATCTCGTAAAAAACGGTATCGCTTCAAAGTGATTGAAATTACTATAAGAAATGTCAAACCTTACTTCTCCAAATACTAAGTCTGAAGAAAATGTTGAAAATGGTATACTCAGTTTCTTCCTTTAATTATTTTTTTAGATGTCTTTGTTATATTATTGATTTCTTCAGAATTTCATTATTCTCCAATCGTAATCTTTCTTAGCTATTAGAGTTACAGCTGAATCTTCCTTTTCATCTATAATTTTTAGTTCTGTACCCTTTATTATTTCCTCTGAAAACTGGAGTATTTTTGGATATCTAGGCATTTTGTCATAAGGAATTCTCTTTCTTGCATCACCTACACTCATGAAACCTTTCGGTTCTAGAAAATGCGCTTCTGATCGTAAAAACAGTTTTGCATATTCTGCTGGTTCTAACATGTTATATCCTGGAACTAGTGTTAACCTTAATACTTTACGTGTTTTTATCGATGGTAGTAAATCTATTGTTTCCATTACTTTTTCCCAAGCTCCCTTTTCTGAAGGTCTAGCTGTTTTCTTGAACAATTCTTCGTTAGGAGCAATTAGTGTAACATACAGTTGTGTTGGTAAAGAATCCAGATTTGCTAGTACCTCAGGAGTTGTACCATTTGTTACAAGAAAAGTTGTCATTTTTCTTGAATGAAATTCTTCTATTAACTCGTTTATTTTAGGATAAAAGGTTGGTTCGCCACTTAACGATATTGCTGCATGTCTGGGGTTCATAGCTTCCTTATAAAGTTCATGTGGTACTTTGGGATGAGCATTATATCCTGCAAGAAGTTTTCGCTGTTGTTTAATCATCTCATCAACGATTACTGAAGGTTCATCTACATCATTTCCCATTCTTGTTTTATTATACCAAGAAGCACTTCTCCAGCAGAAAATACATTTGAGGTTACACCAAATTGTTGCTGGAGTACATTGTAGACACTGATGAGATTTTATCCCGTAGAATTTCTGTTTATAACAAACTCCTTCCCCTTTCAGCGAATGTTTCAACCAAGCACAAGTCTTAACAGCAGAATGTTTTCCAGCTATCCTGTACTGCTGTTTCTCTAATTTCTCCTTTACTTGCAAAGGGATAGTGCTTTTTTCTCCTGACATTCGTTGATTTAACCCTTTTTTTTGCATTATTGTAGTGATAGAATAAAAACTGAGTAATTCTCTTACTTACCTTCTACCAATTTTTCTATTGTTATTTCATCTAAGAACCCAAATCTTGATTCATCACTTAACCATGATTGCGCTTGAAAATCGTTATCATAAATTTTGAGTTTATTTTTAATTTCCTTATTCTTGATTTTCTTCTTTTTAGTGAAGTAGAAAGCTATTTTTTGAATTATATCTCCTTTTTCTGCTAATTTATTTGCGATAATATTCGCTTGTTCTTCTGCTTCTTTTGGCTCATAGCTTGATATATCAATCAAATAAAATAAGGGTTTTTTAGCATTTTGAATCTGTTCATCCAAAACTCTAGTTAATTCTTCCTCCATCTTATTGTCATAAGTTCCTTCAAGATTTACTCTTACAATCACTTGTGATAAATATCTTACATGAATAGTCATCATAATCCCTTTAATATTAACTATAGAATATCTTCGTCTAGACATTTAAAAACGATTTGCTTTCATCATCATTTTCTCTAAGGTGTTTCTTCCATAAAATACTTAAAAAGAAGGAAATACTTCCGTTTGAAGAGATATAGATGAATGACCAAAATAACGATAACAAAAGAACTTCTATAAAAGATTCGAGTATCTTTCAATTTTTTATCAAGGAGTCAAAAACCAAGAAAGAAAGATTCATTAAATTTGCAATAGTAAGCATTGGAGGATTGGGACTCACTTTAGGTATTGTCGCATTAATGGGAGTGATTCTTGATGCTACACCACTTTCAGATATTCTTTTTTCAATACCTTTTTTCAAATGGACATTTGATATAGAAAAGATAATTTTACAACAATTTGTAGCCATAATAATTGTTATGGTCTATAATTACATTTTGAACAAATTATGGACATTTAAGGAACAAGAGACTCGGACAGATTTCAATACTACTATCCAATTTTTTAAGTTTGCATTAGTAGGAGCTTCAGGAACTGTTGTTAATTTAGCTTTGGTCTATATTTTCGCTACTTTGTTATCAACACCTGACCTTCTAGCTAGTGCGATTGGATTCATTGTTTCTGTCATAACGAACTACATCCTTAATGAGATTTGGACATTCAACCCAAAATATGGTAAAGAAATCAAAGAATCAGAGATTACAGAGTGATCTGTCCACATTCTGGACATCTATTCTTCTCTTCCAATTTTGTACCACAATATTTGCAATAATGTGTCTGCTCTTGTGCATTAACAATTTCTCCATAGGCTTTTGCTAAAGTCTTCAACTCGTCTTTTTCTTCAACTTCTAGAGATCTATATCTAGTTTTGTTTTTCTTTGATGAGCTGAAGTAGGTATAAAAAACATAAATAACTGCAAAAATAATGGTAATAATTGCATAGTATTCGTAATCTCCATACATAAAAAGAAAGATAGTAGCCATTATTAATATCAGAAAAACAATGATAAATCGTAAGTTTAAAACCTCCATTAAAGGTTTTTTTTCTTCTGAAGGTTTCATAGGTTTCATGCTCTTTCGATTAACTTAGTTTATTGAAACTCGAATTCTAATATCTTTAACTGTTCAAGATGGAAAGGAAAAGGTTCTGGAAAATCGGGTATTTTCTTTCTCCAATCTTTCTTTTCTGTGTTCCAAGTGTTAATATCCAAGGGGTTGAATTTTTTTTCAAATCTTAAAGGTTTTTCAACTATTTCTCCTGATAAAATTGTATCTATTTGAAATCTGAATTGTTCGTAATAGTGTCTCTCTGATTCATTAATGATCATTAAATTCTTCGCTGAGTTGAACTCATCATCCGCTTTCATTATGAACATTTCAGCCCTTGGAATGTTATCTAGAATAAGATGAATCACTGTTATCATTGAGTAACCATAAATTGGTACATATGAGTTGTTGTATATCACACTGAAAATCTCTGTTGCTCTTTCAAAATAATTACAAGCTGTTTTCAACATTTCATTATCTTCAGTCTCAGCCCACCGATATAACCAGTAATGCGCTAACAAAAGAGATTGATCTGCATCGCTTATATCTATGTGTCTTGTTTTTGATAAATTTTCCATCATCTCTATCTCATTTGCTAAATCGTAGATGTATGAACCATAAACAATTTTTGAATAAACGCTTATTAAATGGGTTGAAATGCCTATATCTGACATTTCTTTTTCAGCTAAAAGGAGCGTTATATAATTGTGTATTTCCCTCAAAATCTCTTGAACTTGAAGCCTAACAGCTTGCTTGGTTATTTCACTTTTATCGTCTTTTATGTCTCCAATGTATTTAGAGTTCTTATATTGTGTAGACACTACTCCTTGCAGTAACTGGTAAAATCGAGTTTCAAGCAGTAACGATTTCTGCTGATAGTAATATCTATTAGATATTTCACTGAATTGCATATGATTATAATATGGTTCCAATTCTTGTAGAGCTTTTGATGCTTCTATATATGCATAATTAAGCAATTCATCAACATTTTCGTTAGTATATCTTGCTCTTAGAAGGTAAGATTGAGTTTTTAGAGCTATCATTGAGGATTCAGAGATTTTCACACGAAGAAGCCCTATACCTGTTTCTTTTATTTCTTTGAGGTGACCATGCATCACAAATGCTTTTTCTAACGATTCTTCGAACAACTTGCACCAAACTGTGAATTGTTCGATAGAAAGGACAGGTATGTTAACAAGGAAATTATATAATGTTAATACTAGAATTTGTGAGAAGTTAGTAGCAGATTTGATAATATTGACTTTATCTTCTTCCGAATCAATAAAACGTAGAACTGAGCCAAGTTGCATATAATCTAACAGAAAACTTAGTTGTTGCATTTCTTGTGCTAATAATTCTTTTACTTCATCTTTCGAAGGGATTGCTCCATAAGTTATAGTATTATTCAAAACACCATGGAGAGTGTAAAAAGGACTTAAACCCTTTAATTGCGAAAAAAGTTCCATGAATGCAGAAAGAGCAGGATAAAGTAGCTTCTGTGAAGAGCATCTCTCTAATGATTCCCAGAAATTTCTGATTGCATTGACTAAGAAGTCAAAGAATTCTTTTTTATAGACTCCTGAAAGACGATAAAGTAATGAAACAAAAGCTTTGAAAAATCCGATTTTATCGATGTACCCTTTAACTTCAATATTTTTCTGATTTAGCAAAAGAACAATCTCTGTAGCCATTTTTTCAACATAGTCAATTTTCTCTTTTGGTGAAAGATTGAGAAACTCTCTATGCATAGATTCGTATTCCTTACTCATTACACCATAACTATAACACGAAGATTGATAAATATAATGAAAGTAAGAATATCTTGAAACCTATTCAAAAAAGGATTTTAAAATGAATAATAGCTGAGTAATTACCAATATTCAATTAGCAAATCTGTACAAAAAAATATTGAAACTCAAATATCATCCTCTTGGAGAACCTGTAATAATAGAATATCCACAAATCGTTTTATTAACTCTACTACTTTCCATTGTTCCTTTCCTCCTTATTAAGACAATCTCAAAGAAGGTAAAGATAAAATAGAACAGCTGTTAGAAACTGCATAGAATTGAAGTAATAAAAGGAACCAAATCTTCAACACTTCCTTTTTTGCATCCTTTTTATATTAGACATTAAAAATAAAAGTGCTCTAAACCTAAAGTCTATTACTTTTCTTTTACTCTTAACCCAATAATTAAATAAATGAAATTCTATTAGATTGAGATGCCCAACTTTTCTATTTCCTCTTTTTTAGGATACCCATCTTTCTCTATTCCCCTCTGTTCATAGAAGTAATCTAGAGATCTCTCAAAATCTTCTTCATCAATGAAAGCTTTACATCCTTTTGCTTTTCCTGAAGGTAATGGTTCTTTCATGAATCTAGGTGGTAGTTTATCGAATTCTCTGGGTTTTTTCGGTTCAAACTCTCTACTATTAAACAGTCTTTTAAGAATCCACACTTTTTGAGCTATATCTCTTAATTCTTCTATGGAAACTCCTTTGTCCCATACAGCTGAGGTTATTTTCCGACAATCGTCTAAACTTAACGAAGGCGTTATACTGTGCGTAAAGTGGCATATTGACAAACAATCCTTTATTGTTTTCAAATCTTGTTGTTCAATCAGTGATTTAATCACAGGTTCTGCGCTTTTGTTTGGTACATCAGCAGTTGATGGCCATCCTCTTAGATGACTCGCACCAACAGCCGCTGTAGCATAACTTAATCCAAGTCCTAGTTTTCCTCTAGGATCCCATGCTGCGAATGGCAAACCCTTTGAATGAATAGCAAAATGTTCTGTTCCCCATTCTTTAGCAACTGTAGAAACCCCTTCAGCTAGAAAGTCTCCCAAGCCTTCTCGATAAGCTATCTTCTTTATTAGTTCGAGCAACTTATCTGAATTGCCGAATTCAACATCGTTAAACTCTTCTCCTTCTACAAAACCTTTTTCTTTTGCTTCCATTGTCATAGCTATAATACTACCTATACTTATAGTATCTATGCCCATTTGATTACACAAATAATTCGCATGGATAATTGTTTCAACATTATTAATTCCACAATTTCCACCTAACATTGCTAGAGTTTCATACTCAGGTTTAGCTATTTCTTTTTCATCTGTCCATTCAAAAGCTGAAGCGTCCAGAGTTTCTGAACAACCTATAGGACATTGAAAACAAGGTCTTCTAAACCTTTTATATTTTTCAGCTATCGTTTCATGATTGATTTTCTCATAGTCTTCAAACTCTCCTGACTGAAAATTTTTGGTTGGAAATTGAGAGAACTGGTTGGAAATGCCTACAAACCAACTTGTTCCATGTTTATATATCAGATTTCCTGATTCTTTTGCTGTTCTTGCTCTTTGGATTAAATCTTTCTTTACTTCCTCTATCTGTTCTTGATTACCATTTGATGGTCGAGTAGAACCTTTAATAGCTACAGCTTTGAGGTTTTTCGAACCAAAAACAGCTCCTAGACCACCTCTTCCCGCGTTTCGATAACTATCAGATGTTGTGCAAGCGAATTTAACCAGATTTTCTCCTGCTGGACCAATAGTTAGAACTCTCATTTTAGGTTCTTCTTCTATGTTTCTTATTATTCTCTCTGTTTCACGAACAAACTTTCCCCATAGATGCTTTGCATCTTTTATCTCTACTTTATCATTTCTAACAGAAAGGTAGACTGGAGATTCAGATTTTCCTTCAATTATAATTAGATCGTAACCAGCAAATCTTATTTCAGGACCCAGAAATCCACCAACATTACTGTCTAGGTATAAACCTGTCAAAGGACTCTTTGTCCCCATCGCATATCTTCCTGAAATAGGAATCTTGGTCCCTTGTATAGGTCCTGGAGCTATAATGATTTTGTTCTCTGATGAAAGGGGATCTATTTTAGGTAGCAATTCTTTGTAGAGAAAATAAGTAATATATCCCGTTCCCCCCATGTAACTATAAACAACCGCATCAGGGATGGTTTCCTTTGTTATTTCTTTTGTTGTTAAATTTATTCGTAGAAGAACATTATTCATATGCTCATTTTTCATTTTAGTTTTTTAAAGATATTTAATTGTATATTTTTCTCCTCAAATCATTTATACGAAAGTTGAAAAAGCTAAGCATTTACCAGAGCATTAGTGACGCTATGTTTTACACAACTATTACACCATGCAAAAACAAAGTAGGTTTCCAAGCTATTCCTGATAAAAATCTTAAAATCCCTATTATTGCTTTAAAACAAGATTTCGAAAGATCTTTAGAACATTTTACTCTCTTAAGAGCTACAAGCGTTGTTCTTATTTTCCAATCTGAAGATAAACAATACAAAATATCTCTTTTTCCGACAGGTAAAATTCTAGTTTATGGTGTTGAAAACAAAAAGCTTGCGGAAGAATTTATCAACAGACTTAGCACAGTGATTGAAAAAGCAATCAACTAGTTTTACATATTATCAATAATCAAATCCAAATATTCTAGCATAGCTTCCATCCCTTCATATATTTCTTCAACCATGTAATAATTATCATCTGTAATATATTCTACTCTAGAACTCATCTTAAAAAGATTCTTTGCTGTTCTTAGAGCTATGAACTCAAAACTTTTCCTTCCTGGATCACTTTGTTTAAATGATTCTTGAATATAACTCTGAACAACTTTTGTACTATTTGAAAAAACACCCTGAGCTGTTTCAGGTGGAATTACAGCTACTTGATGAAAGAGCGATTTGAAGAGATGATAACCTGTTCTCTGCAATTTTAAAGCAGCTGTTTTAATATCAGATTTAATCATTTCGTGATCAACTTGTTTGAATAAAGATTTACACACAGCGTAATCATTTTCAGTCTGGAAAGAGGCTATTTCTTCTGTAACAATAGCTCTAATAGTTTCAAAACTCAGACTACGAAAACCTAGAATACGGAGTTTGCTCAATACTCCATCTGCCATTTTATTAGCGATTGAACTTGAAGAATCTGGATTAATTTCACTAATTAGCGCACTTATATCAGAGTATTTTATTTCTCTCTGCATTTCTCTTACCCAAACAACACCTGAGTTTATTCTTCGAAAGGTTTGTGAAAGTATTCCTGTAGGATCAATATGGTTTAATGCTTGACATACTATGTCCAGAATCTCATTTGTTGGCATATCGCGATAGAATTGGGGGAAACAGATGTTTATAACGTCCATACTCGTATCTAGTTGCAGTCCTGTTTGTACTAGCTGTGTAATTATAATAGAAATATCAAAAGATATAGGTCTATTATTCTTATCCATTATAGTTCCTATTTTTTCATTAAAGTAGATAATTACTGCGAAGAAATCGATTAGAGGTTTCTTTTGATGTTCTATCAAGTTTTTCACTGTAAGAAAAGAGAGTAATTGTTTCTCCTTTTTTAAAGTATATCCCTCTATTTTTCGATTTAAGCTATCCTTAATTGTTTCTTTTGTTAGATAGTTGAGTTTTGTTAACCTTCGTAGGAATGAGGTAATAAATAAGAGATTATTACCCGATGTTAGATCACGACCATATTCTTCACTTATTTTCTGCGCAAGCTGGAAAGCAGATTGAGGTTGATACCAATCTAAATGGATTAAGAGTTGTACTGCTAAATGAGGTTTACTACCAAGAATCTTTAGAAGCAATCTTTGCTCGTCTAGGTATTTTAATTCCTTATCATCTATTGAAAGAGATGTTAGATAGTCATCCAATTCATGCTTCTTTAGAAGATCAATATTTATCTCACTTGCACTTTTTTTATACATAGGAGAGAAAAAAAGCACTAAGATATCAATGTTACTATTACTTCAACATTTTCAAAGTTTACACTATAAAAAACTTACAAAAAGGGAAGAAATTTCTTAAATTGCTCACTAATCCGTAATTCATAGAATTTGCAAAAGGTTAGATATACAAAACTGTTATAAAAGAAAAATATTCTAACCAGTGTATGCAAGGTGGAGTTCATCTTCTATCAGGGTTAGTACTTGCTAGTCTAAATAAGAAGAAAGACTACAAATTGGGCGCTGTTTCTGGAGCTATCTTCCCTGATATTGACATTTTTATTACAGGTCTTGTATATCTCATAGCTGGTGAAACAGCTGCTATGGAGATTCATAGAAGTTTTACACACAGTTTGTTTATGGTGTTTCTTTTTACAGCAATACTTATAGGAGTTTATTTTATCCCAAAAATTAAACAAATTGAGAATTTCAATTTACTCCATTTTGCCATTGGTTTCGGTATAGGAATGTTTGTACATGTTATGTTAGATACATTGTATTTGTCATACGTACTATTATTTTGGCCTTTTTCTGCTCAAGAGATTAGCTTTGTCATTGTTCCTGTTGCTGCCTTTTCAGAAATACAGCTTAGATTATTACAAGTAACAGATTTCTACACAGATATTTTCTTCTTCTATATTCCAATTCTATTTATAGCTTTCAAGAAAAATTTACATAAAATAATTCGAATTCCCTTCTTAATCTATATTTTAGCTGATTTTGCAGTAATAACCTTTTTTATGTTCAATGCATTTACTAGTCCAGTAGATTATAATCAATTTGTAATCAACTTATACAAACCTGGAGTCTTCTTCTTGCTCATTTCAGTATTTTCTCCCTTTTTATTTAGAGAAGTTATTAATGATTTCAAATTTAAAACAAGAGATATTGTAATTATTGTTAGTCTGTTTATTTTCTCTCAATTTCTCTTTTGGTTAGCGATTTTCTAATAACTTCTTTTTTTCTAATACAGAAACTCACTGATATCAAGATTTGACAATTCGTAGAAGACACTTTCCTTATCCTTATTCAAACTCATAATTTCCATTAATCTATTAATTACTTTTTCAGCTAATACTTTATCGTTAGTTATCATTGATTCAGTAAAGAAGCTTAGTAAACTTTCAAGGATTTCTGTATCATTTGATAGGTAAAGAAGGGTTTTGATATATTGTTTCAAATCTGATGGAATTATATCTCTCACCGTAAATAATTTTGTAAAAGTAGTTATTACTTGATCCATAACCCCCAAATCAATGTGAATCTTTAAACATTCAACAAAACTGGTCGAAAAATCTTCAGTAACCTTCTCAGGAAAATTTAGTACAATACTATCAACAATCTGGAAAGCGCGATTTACAATTAACGGATGACTTGCGCTTAAAGCTATTTTTTCCACAAACTGGAAAATTATTTTAACATTTTTTGACAAATCATGTTTAAATGCAAAATTGCTAATTGTTTGTAAAGAAGTATAACAAATATCTTCTTGTTTTATTTTCATCATAATGTTGAAAAGCGCACTTAAAGGATATTCTATTGTTTCAGAATTGAACTGAAAGACCAACTGCATAAACAGTTCTATTCCTCTCGTTCGTATGTTTTTATCGTGATGAGATTTTAATATTTTAATAATTCTTTCAACGTTTAATTCCGTTAGCTGTTCCTTTTTCAATAATGCTTCCAGAGCCTTTAATCCCATCTCTCTTAAGTTATCCTCATATGTTGCTCTAGCTATCCCTATCATTATATCCACTAGATAGCTTATCTTTTCTTTTGTTGCTAGAATTAAATCAGGGTAAGCAAAAAGAGTTATTTCTCTTAACTGTTTTTCATATGAAAAAGTTAGCAATTTTATGATATCACTTGTGTATTGACTTAATTTAGCTAATGATTTCCGCTTGAAAATTATCTCTTCTAAGCATTTGAAAGCAGTTATTCGCATCTCAGATTCATCTGTAGCTTTGAAAATCATTATGTATGATTCAGCTATACCGAATAAAGGAGTGTACTTATCAATGTTTGTTATGATATTGTTCAAACATCCCATTGCGTTCATTCTTTCAGATTCATTCGATGTAACTCTCAATATTTCTGTAAGAGCTATAGCTACATCTCTCCCTAAATCAGAATCTTCAATTGGGAGCAGAAGTATAGCGTTAATAACACTATTAATATTTGGTTGGCTTTGAAGAAACCTATCTTGTTTTACTGCTTTGAAAAGTTGACGAAGTTCCAGTGAATCTTTCCCACTAGATCTGACTTTTTTCATCCCTTTTCTTATTATTTCAAAATCTTTAGTAATATTGAATAATTGTTTTACTTTATCTTTGTTTTCTAGTAAAAGCCGATCAATCCCTTGCTCTTCTTCATCTAATTCATCATCGGTTATTAGAGATGCAAGCGCTTGAGAAGCAGCATCTCTTACTCGAGGGCTTGGATCATTTAATTGAGCACTTAACAGAGCCTCTAAAACTTTAGAATCTCTAACATTGGATAGTATGTACGCAGCTCTTTCTCTTTGTAGAGGTATAGAGCTATATTTTAGCTGCTTGATTAAACTATCAATTTCAGAGTCTTCTGTTGATTCATTCATGGAACATTTAATAAAATGTTTCAAACATATATGAACTTTTGTTTATTTCTCCAAGAAACTTAATGATTGTTCTTTAGCGCTTAATCTGCGAGTGTTGACCCAAAGAGCAAGATTTTTGTAGTATTGTGCAAAAATCAAGTCGATGCCTGAATCACAAACAGATTCTATAGTTGAAGAAAAAAGAACTTCTGCAGGTCGAAAGAAAGTTTCTTGGACGAAAAAAAAGATTATTGCTGTAAGTGCTTTTGTATTAATAGTCATTATTTCTATAGCAGTTTTAGTTTTAACATTTATAGATAAAACATTTTTATTTACAATAGTTAAAGATTACTTCATTCTTCCTTTACTAGAGATTGGGTTTTGGGCTTATATCGTATTTTTAGGTATAATGATTTTACAAAGTTTAATAGTTCCTATCCCTTCAGAGTTGATATTGTTGTCTGGAGGAATGATTTTTGGATTATGGCCTGGTGTGATAATAGGAACAGTTGGTTCCTTATTAAGTGGATTAGTCACATACTACCTTTCCAATAAAGGTGGAAGACCTATTTTAGAAGCTACTGGTGAATATGTTGGTTTTGCTGATCGTTTCATTTTGTTTATGGATATATGGATTGAAAAATGGGGGATATGGGCTATAATTGTAGGAAGAGCTGTTCCCATAATCATGTTTGATCCAGTATCTTACGCTGCAGGCATATCGAATCTAAAATGGAAACAATACACGCTTGCAACATTTATTGGATCTATTCCCCGTGCAATATTTTATTCATTCTTTGGTGTCCAATTATTGGATGGTCATTCTCCGGATTATATAGCTAGTTTGAGTCCAGAACAATTTGAAGCTGCTGCTGGGCAGTTTAACCTCATATTTTACATTATATTTGGGGTTTTAATCATAATGTTAGCACTAGCCAGTTTTCTTTCAAAAAGGATGACGAAAGAGTCTGAAAAAGACAAAATACAAGAAAAGGAAAGCTAATATCAGTTTGTTGATCAACAAATTTTAGCTCTTCTATTTTAATTTTAATTTCTTACAATCATCACTTCGGAACTTTTTTCAACAAAAAAATTATGAACCTATTCTCAAAACTTGAAGTGTTTAACAAGCATTTTCGGTTAAAAATCAAGTTTTAACGACTGAAGCATCAATATTTCAGAATACCTATTCTCAAAACTTTAAACATCAAGGCACGATAAATATATAAGTAGTTCAATAATCATAAAAACGTGATAAAGCGAAAGTTACTAGTCTTAAGCATTCTACTATTGTTCACTTTTTCTATAGTTGCTACAAATGATTTTATCGTTCATTCATCAATACAAGAGGATTATGCTGAAAACGAACAAGTTTATTTTCTCCTTGAGCAAGAACTAACTATTACAAAAATTCAGACCAAGACAATTCTTGATGACAGAAATGCTCTTCACCTTTTTGTTCAAGTTAGGTATGAAAATGGTACTTTTGTTATTTATCATGTTCATGGTAACCAGACACACTTAGTTGTTAAAGAAGAATATGTTGAAGAAATCTTCGAAGTTTCAGATGTCGATGATGGAGTTCAACTGATTTTTGCTTATAGAGGAAGCACAGCATATTATGACTTCAAAATTTACACTTGGACTTACAGTTCTGGAGGAGAAGTCACGCCTATTTTCGCTACTAATCCCCGATGGCAAACACTTAATTTTTGGATGTATAAAAATGCAGAAGATTTTCATCTAATAATTGGGGAGAGTGTACCTTACAGCATGCTTTCAGAGCGGACTTATGTGCGGGTATGGCATTTCTCAATAAAAGGTCCTTCAAACATCGAAGAGGATAGTTGGAAAATCCTTATAGATTATCCCAATCTCCAAAAAATCTTCTGGGTAAATGGAACGGTCTATGCATTCTTTCTATTGACAGGGGGAGGAGAAGGATTTAGGAATCACACAATCATCAGAACATCGCAAGAAGAGAATACCATAGTGAGTCAATGGTTTTCCACTGAAGGAGAATTCGACACTTTGTTAGATATTGATGACAAAGAAATGGGTCATTATGTTCTTTTGAGAAATGGGAAACTCTATTCATGTGTGTTTCCTATTGAATCAGATGTCAGTTTTGCTATGTTTAAAGAAATCGATATAGGGGTTTATAAATATCTAGACATACAACTACAAACTTTAGGTAACAACACATACGTAGGAATAAGCTCTGGTCCGTATATGAGTTATGAAAACTTCTTTTCAAATAAGGAATATAGTGCTGACATAGTAATCGTAAAAGCTAATCAAACAGACATTTCGAAAGAGTTAATTTCTCTCTCCCACGCTGTCCCAGGAGATATTTTTAGTTCTTTTTCAATGGATTGGAGGAATCAAGAATCTTATGTCTTTTGTAGAACAACTCTATTATCCAAGTCATATTTAGATGAACCTTTATTCTATAATACCAGTTATATTTCATTTCTTATCACTAGCAATTTACCTTTAGATTTGCCAGAAAAAGCAATTTACTACTACATTGAGAAATTGACTGCTTTTTCATTATTCTGGCAAAAAGCTGGAATGCCTTTGACAATAGTTATTGTAAGCTTAGGTTTGATTTACTTGATCTTTTTCAAGTGGATAAACAAAATATATGCAAATATAAAGAAATTCTTAACTAGACCAGTTTACCAAAATACAAAAAAAGCAAAACTTGTTGCGTTAAACTTTTGGCTTTTTATTTTTAATTTCTTTACAACGCTTTTTATACTTTTTAAAGCTAATAAAAGACGTTATTTGGTTAGTATATTAGGTTTATCAGTTTTGTCAATTATTATAATTACCAGCGTGATTCTATTTGATTCAAAACAACAAAATATCTTAATAGAATATACTGAACAAATAGATCTGACTAGTAACAATTTGCCTTCATTAAGCGTATTTTATCCTTATGAAAATAGATATCACCCTCAAGAAGGAACTTTTATTTCTGATTTTCCTGGATTGGTTTTTAACGAAGTATTTGAGACTATATCAAGACAATCTGTTACCTTAGATAAGATGATTGTAGGTTTTGAATATTCAATGTCAATAACAATGACTTTAACTGGCGACATTCTCTATAGTACTATTCAAACAAGCAGTTACATTGGACTTTCAGACAATTATCTTCCAATTATAGAGAGTCTACTTATCGAAGGTAGAGTTCCTGAAGAAAAAGGAGAAATTATCTTATCATATGCTACCGCAATCTCCATGGAAACAGGAGTTGGTGAAAATATCACGTGCTGGGGAACCAACTATATTTATCATTTAGGAAGTACTTATGCCAACTTCACTGTAGTAGGCCTATTTGACACTTATTCAGTAGACTTGAAGGAGTTGTGTATTGAAAACAACGTTCCCTTTGATATTTCAAAGGATCTTCAGAAAATGTTTTGTGCTTTCACTTTCCATGACTTATATTTCGATAGTATTTCTGAAATTGAACCATTAAATACATTGATAACCCTTGATATTCAATTCATTTACGATTTTAATCTTATAGAACTAAATGAGATATCCTATTTGAAGAATGAAGTCAATAATTTAGTTTTAGAAAACTATCATTCTTTAAAATTTGCTCCTTCTGGATGGTGGACACAAGAAAATGAATTCATAATGATAATTAACATTTTCGAGCCTAACCTAGCATCTTCACAATTCTTATTTTACATATTAGCTGTACCTGTACTTTTCCTGGCCATATTTCTTGTTTTTGAAACAAACGAACTTTTTACTACTAGCTTTGAGCAAGAGATTGACATTTTACAATCAAAAGGTGAATCAATCTTCAAGATTGGAATAAAATACACATCTTTTAAATTCGCAGAATCATTAATAGCAACATTCATTGGAATAGGGGGGGCGATGATATTAGTCCCATTACTACTAAAAATAGATAATTTACTCAGCTTCAAAGCTACATTTTACTCAATAAGTTTTTCTTATGCAAAATTAGCTATGGTATTTTCTTTCTTTTCTTTAGTTTTAGTTTCTCTGCCAAAAGTTATACAGCTTTCTAAAGGGAAAAAAACTAAAGATAGAAAGGTACCAAGAAGACTTTCAAGTTTATTAACGAAAATCAAACGCAATAGACTCTTACTAATTCTAATCGGTGGAGGTATAGTAGCTGGAGCTATTTTTCTAAGAAGCTTCCTTGAAGGTAGACTTGATCCTGTTCAAGGAGTAACGATTCTGATGTCATTTATCTATATGGCTGGAATAGGGATATTAATCCTGTTATTGGGAGTTGGATTACTAATAAAGGATATTCACAACATTTTCATGATTGTTTTAAGTAAGGTTTTATGGGCAATAAGGAAGACGATTAAAACGTTCTCACTTGTAGAAATAAGGTCAGATGTTGAACTCTTCAATAACATTTTCCTATCTTACATAACAATCTTTGCTATTCTAATCCCATCATTTGTTGTCCCAATAACAATCCAATATAATTATGAAAAAGATGCTTATTTCGCTGCAGGAAGCGATCTTTATGTTAAGTATTGGGACGACCAGAATATTACGATTCTAAATTATATAAAATCTCTTCCTGAAGTAGAAAGTGTTGCTAATGTCTCCTTAATTGATACTATATACAAAGGTAAAAGTGTTGACATTTACGCAATTGACGATATAGACGACTTCATACAAACAGCGTATCGGATACCGAAAAAGATGTATCGGAATTGGGAGACGGATCTACCAACTCTTAAACAAAATACATCAATGCTTGTTTCAGAACCTTTCCAAATATTTGTGAACAAAGAAGGTGACATCGATGAGTTCAAATTCATCTACGATGGTTCTGTTACTGAAGGAGTAGAATTCAACATAATTGGTGAATTTGATTACTTCCCAGTTTTCCACGCATATGGTCCTTATGATGAAACTGTTATTTCAAGAAAAAATGCATTAGTTACGACTCAAGAAAATTTTGTTTTAATGGAAGAAACTTTCGATTCTATTAAAGGTACATATAGAGACAGACTTTTAATCAATCTAAAGGATGAATTTGAGAATCATAAGGAATTAGCAGAAGAAATCGCTGAAAGATGGGATATTAAAGTCGTTTCAGCTAAAGAAGAAGCAGAAGATATGCGATTTAACACATTCCCATTTTATTCAGTAATAGTCGCAGAGTTCGTTTTTGCTCTATTAGTTTGTATAGCTGCAATAGTTTTCATAAGTGTCACGAACCCAATTAAGCTTCTTGGAAGAAGAG
Source organism: Candidatus Heimdallarchaeota archaeon (assembly GCA_019057815.1). Classification (GTDB taxonomy): domain Archaea; phylum Asgardarchaeota; class Heimdallarchaeia; order Heimdallarchaeales; family Heimdallarchaeaceae; genus 18H4-34. Next base: position 177,925 of record JAHLWR010000004.1, on the reverse strand, counting down.
CTGCTAAATATGACAAATTAATGAAAATGGGAATATCAAAAAAGCGAATAATAAGGATGACAGCTTTAGAGATTTTTATTGCAGGACTATTGCCAGGATTAGCTATTGGAACAGCAGCTGGTTTTGGTCTAATGCAAATCTTTCTCTATATGATAAATGTATATTTCTATGAAGGAATAAATTACGTCATAAAGGTACCACTCATAGGAATAATAATGTGTTTCGTTATAGCGCCTGTGTTGTTTTACACATTGTATTATACGACATTTAAAACTAATTTCGCAAGATATCAACCACAGAATTTGGAGTGAAAAAAATGTTAGAATGTGTTGATGTAATGAAGATATATTATGATCCGGTCACAGAGTATAGAGTACCTGCTCTAAGAGGAATAAATATGACCATAAATGAAGGAGAGTTAGTCTCCATCATTGGTCCTTCAGGTGCTGGAAAAACCACTTTAACTAACTTACTATCAGGAAATGACACTCCATCAGGTGGTATGATAACTGTAAACAATCAAAGACTAGATTTGATGACAGATAAAGAAAGAAGACAATTCAGATTCGAGAATATCGGTATGGTCAACCAATTCGTAGGTAGAAATATCTTTGCTAGATTAACTGTAGAGGAGAATCTGCTAATGTTAAAGAAGATGTTTTACCAACCTAGAGAGGAAGCAAAAAAAGAAGTAAAAGAGATACTAGAAATCCTCAATCTTTCGCATGTAAAAGATAATAAAGTAACTAAAATCTCAGGAGGGGAAGCTATAAGACTAAGCATAGGTACAGCATTAGCTAAACATGATAATCCATTACTTCTGGCGGACGAACCCACAGGTCAGCTAGATACAAAAAATACTCTGGACGTTATTGAAAGCATGAGAAATATCAATAGAGAAACAGGAAAAACAGTTCTTGTAGTCACCCATGACATTAGGTTCCGAAACGTTTTTGAGAAAAGCTACCTAATTCAGGACGGTCGCCTTGTTGGTATCCAAAAAGATTCTAGCAAAAAAGAACTTGACTTTTTACATGGTGCTTCTAGTTTAAAGAAAGTCCATGTTGACAGCTCAAATCTTGTTCGTATTCCTGATACAGTTAGAGCAGCTATTGCTATAAGATCTACTGCTGAATTTGAAGTCCACCCTTCTAGAAAGCTAGCTATTATGTGGAATCCTGAAAACTATAATAGAGAAGAAATCTTTGAATCTTTGGTCACGTCAGAAGATGAACAAATACTAGAAGAAAAAGGTACTCAATATGACGATGTTAAACACTTGTTCAGCAGAATATTTGAACCAACTAAAGATACAAAACCAATTATAGAAATAAGAGAGTTAACGAAAGGTTATCAATCAGAAGCAGGATTTCATCTTGTCTTGAAAGAGATGAATCTAACTGTTAACCAAGGTGATTTCATCTTTATTTCTGGACCTTCAGGAGTAGGTAAAACTACTTTCATGAATCTTCTAGCCGGACTCTTAAAGCAAAATGAAGGAACTATCAAAATAAATGGTTTTGAGCTAGGAGAGGAAGATGACGATGCTAGAGCAGATTTCAGATTAAAGAACATTGCTTTTATCACACAATTATCCAATCTATTCAGTCCTATATCTGTTAGAGATAATATGATTATTCCATTTCTCTTCTTGAAATCTAGATTCAATAAAGATATCGCTATAGAAACAGCTAAACAATGTATGATTGACCATAAGTTTCAATACTACCCTGATGAACTTTCTTCAGGTGAAATGCAAAGAGTAAGCCTTGCAGTCGCTTTGAATAGATATACTCCTATACTTCTAGCAGATGAACCCACAGCCAACGTTGATAGCGAATTAGCTAGGATAATTGTTGATCTTCTAATAAACACAGTTAAACTTCATAAAACAACAATGATAATATGCTCTCATGACTTGACTCTACTTCGACCAGGTTTTCGTCATTTAATGATGGATGATGGAAAGTTCGTAAGTGATGTTAGAGTAACAGAAGATTATCTCAAGGATGTTATAATGGACTATTTAAGAACTGAAAAAGACAAAAAAAAGAGCAATAACCATTGAAACGCTCCTTCAATTCAGGCATAGAGTTGTTTTTTAGTGAAACTATAAAAAATTGAGTTTTGATCTGTGTGATTTTTTCTCCCTTCTCTCGCGCTTTCTTGTACTCTTCTAATAGTTTATTATAGAGTTTTCTACAAATATCCAACTGTTCAATGAATTTTGCTTGTTGCTGTTTACTAGGGTACAGTTGCACTTTGTAGGTTAGCATAAGTTCATCCTCTTAGTTCTTTTTTCAGTATAAAAAGCTGATTCTATACTAAAGTAAACCATCTAGCATTCATCCCCCACCTAAAGTAATGGGACTTCTGCCATAACAGTTAAAATAGCTATAAATTATTCTAGAATGACAATAATGAAACAATATCTAGAAGCATCCTTTATCCTTAGTGGAACTTTACCTTCTGAAAGTGAAGAAGAACTCACTAAATTCTTTAATGATTTTACATCAAAAATCAATCAAACTAAAGAAGAAGGCAAGTTCAAAATCGAAAAATGGAAAATTGGAGATATGAAATTAAAAATAGATATTTCTTCAGACAACTCTATTTCTCCTCATGTAGCTATTTTGAGAATCCGTAAACAACTTGGTCCAGCTATAGGTAAGAAATTTCGAGTTGGAGTAAGAGGTTTTGAATTCATTAAATATGTTATTGAAACTGAAATTGAAACTATACCTGAAAGCGCTTTCTCTCTTCCTCTAACCGAGTCAATAGAGTTCAAAGAGGTTAAAGGTAAAAAAATAGCTTTAATTACAATTGATCCTAAGATGGAGGAAGATTTCATTGAAAAAGGAGCAGTTGAAAGAATAATAAAACTTGTAAGTGAAAAAATCTCTAAACAAATGCATGGTGCAAAAAAAGAACATCATGAAATAGTCTGGTATTCCGGTGAAAGAGAACTTTATACAGATGATAACCCTACAACACTACTCCAAAAAGCTAACTGGATTCATCGTACAAATTATCGTAATCAATGGATTCTTTCACCTTCTATCACAACTCTTGCAGAAGCTGTAAAGAAAATAATGGTAGATGTAGTTTATCAGCCGCTATGCTTTCATCAGATGATGATTCCTAAACTTGTTGATTGGTCTGTCTGGTTGAGATCAGGCCATGCAGAGGGGCTTTATCAAGGAGGATTCGAACCATATTTTGTTGTTCAACCTAAGGAAGCAAATCCTGAGTTATTTGAAGAAATAGCTGATTTCATAAAGATAACTAAGACGATACCAGCAGAGAAGCTGTCCGATAAAATCACAGCTCCTATTGGTGGTCTCTCCTATGCCCAATGTCCACCTTTCTGGCCTTGGTTACAAGGTAAGACTTTAGCAAAAGAAAGCCTCCCAATCAAAATTTATGATTGGAGTGGTCCCACATATCGTTACGAATCAGGTTCAGCTTTTGGTTTTGAAAGAGTAGATGAACTACATAGAATTGAGACATTGTTTATTGGATCTCCCGAACAAGTCAAGAAAATAGGTGTTGAAACCAGATATAAAATAAGAGAAGTGTTTGAAAAAGTTCTGGAACTTGAAGTTCGAGAAGCAAGAGTTATGCCTTGGTGGCTTGAACAAGCTTCTCAAGGTGAAACAAGTGTTGAAGATGAATTGATTGTAGGAACAATTGACTACGAAACCTATATGCCTTACAGAGGTTCAAGAGAAGATAGTGAATGGTTAGAGATACAAAACATCTCTATCATTGGTCATAAATATCCTAAAGGATTCACAGTAAAAGCTGAAGGAAACATAGAATTGTGGTCTGGATGTGGTGGAGGATCTTTCGAGAGAATCCTTACAGCATTTATTGCTCAAAAAGGACTAGATAGGAAAAATTGGCCTGAAAGTTTCCTTAAATATGTGGATGAGATACCAGAACCGATTAAGTTTCTTTAACTTTTTACTTCTTTTTATCTACTTATTTCAACGTAAGCGAAAATATTGTTTTCTTGCTACTGTTTGCTTTATTTCTGATTTTTGAGCAACAATCACTATTCCTGGATCCTCTCGTATTACTTCTCCAATTTTGAAACCATTCATTTTAAGATATAATCCCAACTCATCCTCAGTAAAGGCTCTTAGAATTGTATTATCCTCAAAAGTTTCCTTTTTTCCATCTTCCTCTACTTCATAAATGGCATGCCAATCCCATGTCCAACCATGCTCTAATGTCATTCTTGTATTGCTCGTTCTTTTGTAGTAGCGATTTCCATATCTACTTTCGTGGAACATTTTTTCTTGGAAATCTAAAAAAATAATATTAGCATTAAAGTTATCGAAAATTAGCCATCCATTTTCAGCTAAAGCTTGATTAATTGACGATAGAGCTCTCATAACATCATCATTTGTTGTCATGTAACAAAAAGATCGTCCTGTTATAATAATCGCTTCATAGGATTCTCTTAGATCTAAATTTCTCATATCTCCATAGACGAAAGAGGTTTTAGGATTTAGTTTTTTGGCAATGTCCAACATTTCCTCTGCAATATCTAAACCAGTATAATCATAACCAGCCTTTGTGAAATAAGGAGCTAAATTACCACTCCCACACCCCAATTCCAGTATTTTCTTACAGTTTGATTTCTCTAATATCTTATGAAACAACTTGAAATCTTCTTCATAATCAAAAATAGATTGATACATCTCATGATAGATTTTGGCATATTTTGTATACAGTTTAGTCATTAACCACAACAAGATTTTCTCAATAATAACTATTTTCCAAATAATATAGTTGGCATCAGTTAAACTTAAAACATTTTTATTTCTCTCTCTCTTATGATTGATCTTCGTTCTGATACCTTTTCATTACCTTCAAAAGAAATGATGGATACAATAATTAGTGCAAAATTAGGAGATGACGTTTGGGGGGAAGACCCTACTGTTATTGAGTTAGAAGCTTTAACAGCTAAGATTTTAGGAAAAGAAGCAGGATTGCTTGTTTCGAGTGGAACTCAAGGAAATCTTGTTTCTGAAATGACTCATCTCAATAGAGGAGAGGGATTAGTACTGGAATCTGAGTGTCACATCTACATGTACGAAGTTGGGGGGATAGGTCAAATAGTCGGAGCTTATCCTTATCTTATTGAAGGGGAAGATGGATTAATGGACCCACAAGACGTAGAATCTTTATTCACGAGAGATTACAATGTTCACTGGGTAGAACCAAAGCTATTATGTCTAGAGAACACTCACAACAGGGGAGGAGGGAAGATTATCCCTAAGCAGAATATTGATACTTTATCTCAGATAGCTCATGATAATGGTGCATCTGTTCATATGGATGGTGCACGAATTTTTAATGCTTCAGTAGCTACTGGTCTTCCTGCATCAAAAATAGTTGAAAACGTTGATAGTGTTCAAATCTGTTTGAGTAAAGGACTGGGGTGCCCTGTTGGTTCTGTAGTTGTTGGAACGGAAGAATTCATTCACAAAGCTAGAAAGAACAGAAAAGTTCTAGGCGGGGGAATGAGACAAGCTGGTATCATTGCTGCTCCTGGAATTTATGCCCTTAACAATATGATTGACCGTCTTTCTGAGGATCATAAACTTGCTAAGATGTTAGAAAAATGTTTACTACAATTTCCAGAACTCAAAATTAAACCCACTGATACAAATATTGTAATCGTTGATACTTCCAATTCCTCCTTCAATGCTAACACAGCAATTAAAAAACTATCAAATAAGGGTGCTTTAGCAACTTTAATGGGTGATAATCTTCTAAGGTTTGTTACTTATTATGGAATCACAATAGAGGACATAGGAAGAGTGATTGAAATATTATCAGAAATTTTTGGTTGAATATCCATCGAAACTTTTTGTTAAAACTTGCTTTAGTCTTTTAACTAAACCTTTGGTAGAAGTCTAACATAATCATAGACTTTTTATATTTCCTTTCTAGAGTTATCTTGATATAATGTCACTTGATGATTATCTAGATGGCTTACTTTCATCTGGAAGTTCTGCATCCTCAAAAAAAGCTATCTTGAAAGTTACAAAGTTAATTGAAAGCATAGGTTCCATTATGGTTAAGTCTACTGAAAGAATGGAAGATGCTTTAGCTTCATTAGAGAATAGAATTTTAGCTCTTGAAGGTGGAAGACCAATGGCAAGTCCTTCTGTTTCAAGTGGTGCTCCTCCTTCAGCAGCAGCACCAAATTTATCTGCTGCAGCTCCTCCTGGTGATTCCATCGGAGCACCAAATTTATCTGCCGCACCCTCAACTCCAAGTCCCTCAAGTGATCCTCCGCAAGGTGGAAATCCTTTAGCTGGATCAGGATTTGCAAGTGAGATAGCTAATATGGCAGGTTCCTTATCAAAAGCTCCTCCTTCAGAAAGACCAGCAGGTCCAGGAGGTCCGGGTGAATCAGCAGGTCCAGGAGGTCCGGGTGAATCAGCAGGTCCAGGAGGTCCGGGTGAATCAGCAGGTCCAGCTCCTACAGACCCAATGGGTGGTCCATCATCTTCCATGATTACTGGCGCAATAGAGGGTCTTACTAAAATTGATCCTGAAGAACATAAAAAAGAACGACAAGCAGCGCAAAACAAGGAAGCTTTAGAAAGTGGTGCAGGTGCTTCACCTTTTGGTTACCAATCTGAATTAAAACAGAAATTACAAGCAAGGTCTGATAAAATGGATGATGATTCTCCATTTGAACCTGCACCTGTCGCTCCCACAGCTCCTCAAAGATCTACAACACAAATGAAAGAAGCTCTTCAAAGCGAACTTCGTGATGCTTTCAGTGGATTATTAGAAAGCGATACAAGAGAAGACGAAGAGGAATAAATTGAATTTTCTCCTCACTTTTTTCAATTACAAGCACTAGATTTAGCTGAACATCACAGAAGTATCCTTCCTTTAGTTGGGAGTAGTTCATCAAATTAACATTGTTCCAATATCATTTAATGTGGATAATCATGACAAACATCTTAGATTTTACAGATATATTATTACAAGAAAAGGAGAATATTCGAATAGACAGCAAAAAAACTGACGTTATTTATTTAGACATAATCAATGAGATAAATAACTACAAAACAAAGAGCTCCGATAGTTATTACTTATGTGATAATCAAGATATTATTAATACTTTCAAACTCTCTTGGAACGAAAAAGACAGTGAATATTCGGATTTAATTCCTGCTTATCTCGCAGGTTTGCATTTTAAAGACTTACTCAATTTTGAGACTTATCGTGCTGTTTTGCAGAATTTGTTTAAGGAAGAGAAAATCTCTCACAAAGATTTGATAGTATTCTTTTGGATAAATGAAATTCTGGTAAATTCTGGTAAAAAGCCCCAAAAAATCAGTTATCTCAGCTATCTGCATTTCTCTAGAGAAATAGGTTTCAAACCGATCTTTTACAGCGATTTTAGTGAATATTGTTCTGAATTAAAATTCAATACCATTTTGGATAGAAGTGAGGAGGAATTATGTATAAATATTGAAAGAACAAGTAAAAATCTTCTCACTAGACATCAATACATTGAAGAGCTTGCTGATAGCGTTTCTTCCACAGTATTGAACTATTTGGACTTCTTTGTAGATTTCAATACTCTTTCAGATTTATCTTACAACACTGCAAAAACCATCGCAAAAAAACATGTACAGGAAGAAAAAACAACTATTGCACAATTGGAAAAAGAAATCGAATTACTGTTTGAATCTGAAGGTCATCCTCCTGTTCCTATGCAAGTAGATCCTGTTTTTCAACCTCATTTAAGTAAAATCGAAGCTAAATCTGTAAATATAGAAGAAATGATGAAATATCCTAAAGAAATGGTACAAAAATTTGCTGTTATACTTGCTTATTCTTCACCTAAACAAGCTCAGAAAATAAAAATAACTTTTCTAGGTGGTGGTGGGATAGGTAATATGGGTATTGTAATCCAGCATAATAACAACGCTATTTTACTTGATTGCGGTTTTAGTGTAGCTAATTATTCTATTCCTCGATGGCATCCCGCTTTGAGATTTGTTTCAACAGTTCTAGTTTCGCACGCTCATTTGGACCACACAGGTTGTTTACCTTATTTTATTTCTTCTGAAAATGGTAAAAACTGGTATGCTAGTGAGTCAACAAAGCTTCTTACGAGTAAACTTCTCTATAATACTACCTCGATAATCAAAGGTAGCAATATACCTGATAACCAATTAACCGCTCTCAATCGTTCATTTTTGCAAGAATCAAATTTAGTTAATTTGTTTAACGTCTTTCATCAAATTAAAGCTAAAGAATCAATTGAAATTAGCCCAGGATTTGAAATCACACCTTATCCTGCAGCTCACATTTTTGGCAGTTTTGGTTTTGATATAGATATTTTTGGTAAAAGAATCTTCTTTACCGGAGATTTCTCTCTAGATGGAAATGAGCTTTTCCAAGGAGCAAGATTTCCAAGTGATTGTGATCTGACCATTTTCGACGGTACTTACTACAATAGAGAGATTAACGCTCAAGATCCTAATGTTTCTATCCTTCAAGCTGTTGAAGAATCGAAGAGATTGATTATTCCAGCTTTTTCTATTGGTAGATCACAAGAAATGTTAAAGAGATTAGAAAGATTGCGAGTTACAAAAAAACATAAAGTAAAAGTTGTAGGTATGTCTGCTGATATCACTAAACTAATGGGAGTCAAAGCTGATTATTCAACTGCAAAAACATTACACCCTGAAGATTTTGAAGAAGGAGATATCATAATTGCAGGCAATGGAATGTTACAAGGTGGTACAGCCCGTCGTTTATTGGAAGCAACAAGAGAAGATTCTGAAACAGGTGTTTTGCTCTGTGGGTATCAAGCTCCAAATACTTTAGGATATGCCCTAAGAACATCTAACCCAATCTCATCGCAACTTTATCAGCAAAACATCTACACTGCTCAAATAAGTGGTCATACTTCAGCTCCTCTTTTAGATGAATATATTGAAAATTTAAGCGGAAAGAAGATAATGGTACATACTCCCAAGGATACAGTGGTTAGGAAAGAACACCAAGATATCTCAATCCCCAGTTATTTCCAGACTATTACACTCAAATACTAGAAACATAAATGCCGATAGATTAATTTTTAAACACTTATAAAAATATTGAAGCTATGGAAGAAGCTAGAGTTTCTATTATTGGAACAGGTTTTGTAGGTTTGGTGACTGCTGTTTGTTTCGCTGATAGAGGTATAAAGACCATCTGCAGCACTCGAAACGTCAAGAATGCTGAATTAATTAACAAAGGTATTGCACCATTCTATGAACAAGGTTTAAACGAACTACTTGAGAAAGTTGTAAAAGCTGGTAATTTGGTTTGCACAACTAGCAGAGAAGAAGCTGTAATGAAATCTGATATCAGTTTAATAATAGTTGGCACACCTTTCAATCATGTTGACAAATCGATCAATTTGGATTATATGCGACAAGCTGGAGAGGATATTGGTAAAGCTTTAACAAAGAAAGATAATTATCATCTTGTTGTAGTTAGATCTACAGTTGTTCCTGGAACATCAAGGAACATGGTAGGAAAAGCTCTAACTGAAAACTCAGGGAAGGAAATTGGAAAGAATATAGGACTTTGCATGCAACCTGAATTTCTCGCTGAAGGAAGATCCATTGAAGATACTTTTTGGCCCGATAGGATTATTATTGGAGAATACGATGAACAGAGCGGAACAGTCTTACAAGAACTGTATGAGGATTTCTATGGTGAACATATTGGAGAAAAATGTCCAATTTTAAGAATGAACATAGAAAGTGCAGAATTAGTGAAATATGGTAATAACTGTTTCTTAGCTGCTAAAATCTCTTTTATTAACGAATTAGCTAAAATAGCTGAACTTGTACCTGGTGTTGATATAGGGTTGGTAGCTAAAGGAGTTGGTCTGGATTATAGAATAAATCACAGATTCCTAGGATCTGGTCTAGGTTGGGGAGGAAGCTGTTTCCCTAAGGACGTTAATGCCATTATGGCGTTTGCTCGTCAAAGAGGGCTTGAACCTCAAATACTCCAAGGTATAGTTGATGTCAATGATAGAGCAGCTTTACACGCTATAACTCTGGCTAAAGAGATGATAGGTTCACTAGAAGGTAAAACATTATCATTGTTGGGACTTGCATTCAAACCTGGAACAGATGACATGCGTTATGCTCCAAGTAGAAGGATAGCATCAGAAGCTACTAAAGAAGGAGCTATTGTCAAAGGTTACGACCCAAAATCCAAGGAATCAGCTGAAATAGCTTTTAAAGATGATGGAACAAATATCACACTCGTTGAATCAGTTGAAGATGTTCTCAAGGACTCAGATTGTGCGATAATATGTGCTGAATGGGATGAATTCAAGTCTTTACAGCCTGAATTCTTTGAGAAACACATGAAAAAGCCTTGCGTAGTAGATGGTAGAAGGATATATAATCCAACGGAATTTGATAAAAAAATAGATTATAGAATTATTGGTTTTACAGTTCCTAAATAACATGAATAGTAAAATAAGAATATTTGGTTAATAATTTAAGCAATTTTGTTCAGATATTCATTTTTTCTGTTCTTTTTTTTTCCATTCATTTAATTTTATTTTGAAAACAGTACCTTGAGTGAAATCTTCTTTTACCCTGTTTTCTACCCAGATTTTGCCGTTATATCTGTCTATTATATTTTTCACAATGAACAATCCTAATCCTGATCCCTTCCCTCTTTTTCTGAATTCTGAGTATCTAGCAAATATGCTTTCTCGCTCTTCTTCTGGTATTCCACAACCATAATCGGAAATAGAGATGATGCATTCTCCTTCTGCACATTCCTCTAGTTGAATTTCTATTCGTACGATTTCACGAGCATCGCTCTTTACAGCATTTGTTAAAAGATTTATCATCAGTTGTTCGAATAGTAGATCAGCCTTTAACATAAAATTTTGATTAAAATTTAATCTCTTAATTTCGATTTTCTTTTTAGGATATAACTCTTTAACATGGGTTTCTGTCTTCAATATAGTTTTTTCAAAATTAATTGGTTGAAAAACATAACAATAAGGATTGCTGAAACTATATGGGATGTTCTGAAATTTATAGTTGTCAAAAATTACCTTCTCCTTTTTTATGTGGGAATCGCACTGTTCTTTTTAACACAAGACCTGGACATCGAAATACGAATAGCTCTATCAGCTCTTGTTTGCTGTATTGCTTTAATCAAACCTCTAATCGATTATAGAGAACAAATCGGGGATAAAGTCTCAAGCGCGAGATTATATGTTTATAAAACCTCCAGATTACCTAAAAAGGTTATTAGATGGCTTCCTAAGTACCCTTACTATACTCACCAAAATCCTCATGGCACAAATGAGTGTTCCCAATGTGGAAAAGAGCTTACTAAATGCTACATTTGTGGAATCTCAATAGAAAGGAAAGATGTAATCACAGTTTGTTTGGATTGTGGAAATATTTTCCATTATAATCACTACATGACTTGGATTAAACTTAAAGGAATGTGTCCTATCTGCAAGAAGGAAGTAAAAGATGTTAAAAGAACCAAATTTTCAACTCTTTATCCATTAACAGCTGAATCATCTTCTGAATAATGAGTAAAAGAGTCAAAAAGATTATGATTGACTTATTATATGTAGGATTATGCCTGTCTACAAGTCGATTGCAGACTCGATTCATAAATACATAGAGATTCCTAAGAAAATATATGTTGATCTTATTGATACTGCTCCTTTCCAAAGACTTAGAAGGTTAGGACAATTAGGGGGAGTTCATATATCTTACCCTTCAGCTACTCACAGCAGATTTATCCACAGTCTAGGAGCTTTTCATATTGCTAATAGAATTGTTACAAGTCTGAAAAAGAAACGACCAGAGCTGGTCTCAAAAGACGTTGAAGAACGTATCCTCATATCTGCACTTATTCATGACATTGGTCATGGACCGTTTTCTCATATGTTTGAAGACGCTATTAAAATGCTTTGTAGTAAATCTGAACTTCAAAGTTGTGAAGACAAATATTCTGCTTTTAGAAGACATGAAAATATCACTGAACAATTTGTTTTATCAGAGGAGTCAGAGATTAGTCGGATTTTACATTATGAGGGATATGATAAAAAAAGAATTTCTGATCTTATTATTGGTAGGAGTGGGGTTGATAAACCATTCTTAAACCAAATAATCGCTTCACAGTTAGATGCTGACTCTTTGGACTACTTATTGAGAGATTCTGTAGCTACTGGTGTATCTTTTGGATTGTATAATCTCGAAAGACTTTTTGCTATGATGGATATTTCTCCCGAAGGTATGCTTATTATTAAAGAAAAAGGTATTCAGTCAACAGAGCAAGTCATTATTGCACGTTATATGCAATTTACAAGGGTTTATTTCCATAAGACTGTTCGATGCTGGGAATTCATGCTTAAGCTTTACATCTCTCAGTTATTGGAAAATATTGAACTAGGAAAAAATCTTACTATTCTTCCCTTCATTCAAGATTTTGCAGATGAACCAAGTTGGAAGACTCTTATCCCTCTTACAGATGATGTTTTTTACACTCAACTCCAACTTTCTGCTGATAAAGAAACGAACGGAGATCATATCAAGCATCTAGCAAAAGATTTTCTGCGAAGATCTCTTTTCAAGAGTATTCCACTAACAGAGAATATGGCTTCTATCATCGACAATGAAAGATCTCAAGTTAATGCTATCATAACAAAATATGGTTATCCTGAAACTTTTTGGGATATTGATAGATTTGTTTCCAGGTACTATACACCCTATGACGAAGCAAATAAAGATGCTATCACAATTAAAATGAAAGATGGACAATTAAAGCAGTTGTCTGAGGTTTCAGATGTTGTTTCAAGTCTTTCCAAACCCAAGTACAATAATTTGCTTATCTTTCCAGCTTCTTGCAGAAAAGAAATTACAACTTTTATTAAAAAAATAGAAGAATAGATGAAGAAATAAAACTAATTCTCCATCTCCATCTGCTTTGGACGTGTTTTTTCTTTAGCAATATCATATTTCTCGCGATGAAGTATTTCTCCGCAATATCTACAGACACTGTATTTTCTTTTCATAGTCGCAGGAGATTCTGTATCCACTACTTGCATACTCAGATAATCTTTTTCAATTGTCGAATAGCTACTGGGTATGGTTGTGGATTTAACCAGAGATAAGTTGCAGAATAGCAATAGTAAGAACAAACTCATAATCTTTATTTTTTTCTGCATAGAGATAAGATATTACTATCACAAAAAAATGTTACTCATAAAAATATAATAATATTTAAAAATTAAAGAAAAAAGAAAAAAAAAGTTGAATAGGTTTTTATTTTCTTTTGAAGGTTGTATAAGCTAGTCCTAAGATGAAAAGACCCATAAGACCATAAACCCAGTGGAATGGAATTCCTACACCAACATTTTCTGTACTTTGGAATAACACTGTGGACGATACTTCTTCAGTTCCCATCTTGGTATAACTATCTACGTATATTTTATGGAGAATTCCTAAATCCATGTTGAAGGAAAGTTCGAATGTCATGTCCACCGTCATTTCCATACCAAAGAAATCTAAATCACCTTTCATTGACATCTCTGTGATGAAAAGAGATCCTTTCGTGTAAATAGACAATGCTACTGTAAAACCTTCAACTTCCATAGTAGTGTCAGTATATGCAGCATCTGTAAGCAAATCATCAAAGAAACTCTGATTTTCACCACCAACAACTAGTGTAGTAGGTATAATTAGTGGTAATGCTGCAAGTGGAGAATCCGTAATATTTGCCATATCTTCTCCTATGAATGAGATTTCACTGGCATTGTTAGTTATCAGCACATCATTTATGTAGAAGTTTGCCCATGGTGTTGTTGTTGTAAAGAGTGCTCCATAATTAGCTAGAGTTAAGCTATTAAGGTCTTCAAGTAGTTTAATCTTAAAAACATCCCCTTTAGCCATTGGATATCCATAAAATATATGAATTTCAGGTTCAGTAGAACCTTCAGCTATAAGTTCTTTCAATTCCCATTCTAATTCCTTTCCAGCTACTAGTTCACCTGAGTAGTAAAAACCATCTGCTAATTGCGCATTTACTGTGCTAAATGTAAAAGCAGTAACTGAAAGAACCAAAATAGATAAAATTAATAATGCTTTCTTTTTCATATTAATTACCTCGCTGTATCACATTTTTATTATGATAACAACTAATTCTATAGATGTTCAGCCAGATATATAAAAATTATGCAGTTATTAATAAATAGAAAAGGTTTTTATTTTCTTTTTCTAGTTTGTATTTTCTTACTTAGTCTTATTCTTAATTTGAAGATAATCCGTTACAATTTTTCTTAGCATATCTTTTGTTACTCGCTCATCACTAGCTATTTCTCTATTATCCAACTGTATATGTCGAAAACCAGGACGAAGCAAAGTCAAATCATGTGAACACATTATGATAGTTACGTTATTTATTCTAGCTATGTCCATTAACAAATCCATGATAGTTCTTGCTAATTCGCTGTCTAAATTTGCACTGGGTTCATCTGCTAGGATTATGTTAGTTTTGCGAGTTAAAGCTGTTGCTAACGCTGCTCTTTGCTTTTCTCCTGCTGACAATTCTAATGGGTAAGACTCTAATTTGTGTTCTATATGACATTCTTTTAGTATCGATTTACAGTATTCTTGGTCAATCTTTCCTCTATGGAATAAATAGGGAATATCCAAATTATCTTTTACTTGCAAGGGTTCGAAAAGATTATTATGTTGAGTGATGAAAGCAATGTTTTGTAACCTAAAGAGGGAAACATCTCTCTCTTTTTCAGCAACAATATTGAAATCCATTACTTTGACTTCACCTTCATTTGGTTTATCTAGACCAGAAATTAGGTTAAGAAGAGTTGTTTTTCCTACTCCAGAAGGTCCAGAAATAAAGACGAAATCTCCTTGATTTATACTAAGAGACAAATCTGAAAGTATCTCATTGAAACCTGATGGGGAATCATATCCTTTCATCAAATTACTTATCTCTACAATTGGATGCTGTTTTTCAGGTGCAATAAATGATCTACTCAACAATGGTTCTACATCTTCATAGCTAATTGCATCAATATCTTCTTCTTTACCTTTTATTGGATTATTTATTAATTCGAAAACTTGGTCTCTAGCTAGAATGTCGGGATTCCAGAAAATACCTAGTTTCTTACTAGGATGAGTGTCAAATTCTACAGTATCACTCAAAGCAGTAGAAGTTTTTACAGAATCAGGGATTCTGACAAAATTAGATGCATCAATGTAAGCTCTGTTTATTGCTGATGAATGCATAAGAAAATCTAACTCACTTCGATCAGTATCGCGACTAATACCTACTAATCTGCCATCTCTTATAATGAAACTTTTCTCGAAGACATTTCTGAACCTAATATCATGGGTGACTACAATTACAGTTTTTCCCATAGCAATATTTACTTGTTTGATTGTTTCAATCATTTCTTGGGTGTGTTTTGTGTCTAACTGACCCGTAGGTTCGTCTAATAATAGAATCTTGGGGTTTTTTGATAAAGCTGTTCCCAGACTTAATCTCATTGCTTCACCACCTGACAATTTAGCTACGATATTATCTTTCACATGATTAAGATTTAGCATCTCTAAAAGCTCACTAACTTCCTTCTTTGTATGCTCTGTTGGAAGATATTGCATTTTTTTCGGAATAGCTAAATTTTGTTTAACAGTTAAATTAGAAAACAGATTCTCGCTGATGAATTGGTTTATCATCCCTAAATTATATAATCTGAATTCTCTTCTTTCAGCTTCTGTTAGATGGTCTATTCTGCTACCCATTACTTCAATTGACCCACTTGTGGGTAAGTCTAACCCAGATAGGATGTTGACTAATGTTGTTTTTCCAGCACCTGAAGGACCAATGATAGAGACTAGTTCTCCTTCTTTGATATGTAAATCCAGCCCTCTTAAGGCTGGAACTTTATAGTCAGTAACAGGATCATGAAAAATTTTTATTAGATCTTTACATGTAATCATTTTTATCACTCCAGATTTCTAGGTCTATACTTGATGAAGTTCACTTTCATTGATATGTAAAATAATATGTAGAATAGTAGAGGTATTCCTACAAATATCAAAATCATGGCTATAGGCGGATATTGCATAATGTATGAAAGTCCAACTCGAGGGGTAAAAGCTCTAATAAGCAATAAATCTAATAACTTGACAAATCCATAACCCGCAGCTCCTCCTAAAACCAATCCCGGAATTATACAAGCTAAGAGTATTTCTAAAGCAGCGACGCCTATGATATATAGTGTTGGTACACCTATCTTTTTTAGTACATCATGTTTAGTGATTCGATTTTGTAGAATTTTTAGAGGATTGCTAAAACTCGTGAAAGCAATTGCTGCTATGCAAACTATAATAGCAAAAATAAATTCAGCTACAAGAACTGTATAAAATGGAAACTGATATTCAAGTAGCGTTTCTTCCATTTCATCTACAGTTATAACGCCTATTCCTAATTCTTTTTGAATTGTGTTCGCGAATTCTGTTTGATCAACATTTTGTCCAATGTTTATTAACAATCTATCAATATATTTAGATGGTGAAGTAAGCGAATCATATATTTGAATAAAGTTATCTTGTGTCATAACAAGAGCGTATATTCCACCCCTATAACTTATTTCTCTGCTATATTCACCTAAATCGTAGAAGATAGGGAAATAATCAAAGATTTTTGATATATTGTATTTTAAACTGATTAGTGTATAATTTACAGTGTAAACAAAAGTGTATTCTTGACTTCCACGAGCTATAACCTCGCTGAATGCATCAGAGACCATCATTGTTTTATTTTGTTCTATTTGTTGGACACTTTCTTCCCACTCCGTGAAATGTTCTTTTGACGGTTTAAACACAGTTTCAAGAAAATCACTTGTGTCATTAATTACTAAAATATTTAGTTCTCGATTGCCATATAAACAGTTGTATACCGATATATTTGTTACACTCTCTACCTCAGAATATGATGTAATATTGTTAATTATTGATGAATTAATGTTTTCCCAACCTCTTATATGAATGTCACTCCCGCTGTAAAAACGTGCATCAGTTAAGACTCTGTTTTGGATAGTTAGAGGTATAACGATTGAAGGAACCAAAATCCAGATGAGTATTATATAAGTTAAGAATGTATTATTGAAGAGATTAATATCAGATCTTACATCAACTAATGAGAAAGAGAAGACTGATTTTTTAGTTTTCCAAGCTATCTTGCTAGAATATAACACAATAACTTTATGAATCTCCTTTAGAATTAAACCTAAGCCAAGTAAAGCTATCATCACACCTATTCCCATCAAGTAGACAAAAATCATAAATGTTGCCATAGCTTGTTCTTGATCAGGTATCATGAAGACAAGATATTGGATTAGATAAAAGGACCCAAAGAATAATCCTGCTCCAATGATAATTAAGAATAGATGGTGTAACTTGAAGTTTTTAGCAACTTGTATAAACTTTCTAGGTGGTTTGACTATTGTTTTCTTCTGTTTTGAGAGTTGTATTACTTTTGGTATTGATAACAAAATTAAGAATGTGAAAGAAATTCCCATAGAAGCTGGTAATGTTTGAAAATTCATACTAGAAAATTTAGCATTAAAACTTAGAACCTTGTCTATTTTAAGAATTACAGGTAATATCAAAACCATAATTCCGAAGCTTGCAAAGATGGCTATGATGGATTCGACAATTTTCATAGTTGTGTAAATAAAAGCTATATTCCCTGTTGAAGATCCTTTTGAACGAAGAATTCGTATTTCTTGCTTAAAACTAGATCCAAAAAGCTCATTTACTTCAAAAAGCAAAAACCAAGCAAGATAGATAATAGGTATAGCTATAAGTACCATCATAAACTGCGTCTGCATCATAATATCATCAAGATAGTTAAACACATAATTCAACTCTGTACCAAAAGACCATTGCGAATTAGAAGCAAATGTTAAGTGGTATGGACTACTCTTTGAAAGCTGCTTGCATTCGTCAACAACATTTTCTATAAAATCGCCTGTTTGATCCGAAAAATCATAAACAAATTGCATAAACCCATTGAGATAAAATCTATAATTGGTTAAATTCTCTAAGTTATCATAAAAATAATCATCGAAAGTGATAATTGGTGAATTCAATTTCCAGATAAGATTGTTTATAATATCATATGAAACATTCAATTCTTGACACAAAGTCATTAATTTTGTATAGCTTGGAGTTGTATAAACTCCAACTACTTTGAGTACAACATGCTCAGATGTATTGAGAGATGAATCTATTGAACCATTGATTTTCACATAATCATCAATTCCAATGTTGAAAATATCTAGAGTGTATTGAGTTGCAATGATTTCATTTTTTCTGTTTGGAAGCCTACCTTCATCAAGTAGAGAAGACATTAAGTAACTATAATTTGATTGTAAACCCATGTATGTGCTATAGTAAGCAATACCATCTTCTATAATGTTTGAGAGTACAACATCTGCTGATAGTGAATGAAAATAGCTGGAGATTATTTTTGATAAGTATGTTGTGTTAGAGTTAATTCTATACATGATTTCGTTAACTGCATATCTACTCAAGTTTTCATTTAATACTGGACCTTCAACTCCTGAAGAATCAAAAAAGATGTTGTATTCTATAGATGGGTCACCATTGTTTTGTAAATCCAAACCATCGACGAATTGTAGAATCATGCCAGAGCGTTTAGAATCGTAAAGTGTTGTACTCGAAATGATTATTGTTGCTAAAATTGTTAATCCTAATATACTAATTATTAATCTCTTTTTATTTGCTTTCCACAATATAAAGATAATCTGAGATGAGTTTATAAAGAACAAACTGAGATTTATTAAAATCAGTTGTATTTTGTTTTTGTCAGCTTTAATAGGGCGAATCAGATAATTCTTTAATTTTCTTAATGATTTGTTAACCTTCTTGTAGAATATTCCATACAATATAGCTAAAACAGCTAGGGGGACAACAAATGCAGCCCAGTACTTTTTAATGAAATATTGGAAAGGTGTTAAACTTTTTAGACCGTAGAGAATAGGTGTTTCTAATGGACTAATAACACAATTTGAATAGAGACTGAATGAGATAATCTCATCTTCGTTTAATATCAAATTTTCAAGATTATTAGAATCAGCTCTTGTAGTATAAGAAAGTATATACGAACCATTTTCAAAATAGTAAGGATAATATGAAAAGTATCTATAATCATCCGTTGAACTGCCTATTTCAATTGATTCTTTTATGACTGTACCATTTTCCAGTGTTATAGCTGTTACAACAGCTTTCTGACTATACTCTGAATCTATAGATGTCAATTCTTCAAAATAATAATAACTTTGTTTGTAAACATAATATGAAACACTCTCGTAACTAATAACATAAAGATAATCTAAATAATATATGTCAAGAGGTATAAGTGTAAAGGTTCCTAAATCAAGTGTTTCAGTAGTTTCTCCATCTGTAGTATATCTCTTGCTATAGAGATCTCCATCGTAGAATATAACAAGTTCAAACATTCCATCTCCAGAGAAGGTTAACCAATCCTGATACCAATAGTTGCTAGAAACAATATTTGTGATATTTTCATAACTATTTTTACTTACTCTATTTAAAATTAAGTAACTTTTATCTGTCCCGTTATCAAACCACTGCCAATATTGAAAAAAGAGATATAAACTGCTATTGTTCCAATAGAAATCTCGCAGATAAGACGTTTGGAAAGAAGTATCATAAATCTCTGAACTTGAGGATCCATTCACATAAAAATATTGAAAATGGTTTATGTAGAGATCTTCCCCGTATCTTGCTCTATTTGAGTGTAAGATATGAATCGCTTCTTCATCTGAAAACACGCGAATATCAACGTAATACATTGAAACTGTTTCAACTAATTCAGTGTTAAACAGACCTCCTTGCCATGTGTAAAGGAATATATTTTGATTCTTAAAACCTTCTTGAGAAGTAAAAGCTAATGCAATACCATCAGGTATGGCTATTAATTCATCAATTGTGAGATACTCATAAAACAAAACATATATTTCAGTAAGATTGCTACCTACTTGATGCAGAATAACACTTGTACCATTCTCATAACTAATATAATAAATTGTATGAATCCTATTATGATCATCTATTTGGATGTTACTTCTCACATAATTGATATCTTTTTGTGGGGTAAGCAATAGTGGGATATCATCATTTTCTGTTATCAGAGCTTTATTTGTAGCTGTTGTAAGGCTTGAGAACATGAATATTAAGAGAAAAGAAAATAATACTATCTGTTTCTTCATTCCATTACGCATACGAAGGGATAGATTAAGTTATTTATAAGCTATTTTGTTTAAATGTCCACACTCATGAATGTTCAAAGAAAAACTGATGGAAAAATTAGATAAACATAATTTATTGCTTTTTACCCTACTTCTTAATCTTCACATTTTTTGAGTTGTTAAAGGAGTAATCAATTACTATCAACAGATGATTCATCGACATCGATATCAGCAGATTTTTTCCCTAAAAACGCCATCCACAAGAGATTAAACAGATATGACATTGGAACAATGAAGAAACCAACAGATACTATGAAAATCATTGACTGAACCCAATGCTGCCATGTACTATCTAAAGGGATGAAGAAACCCCAAACAAAAGCTGCTGGAGAAAGTATGATACATGTCCAAAAAAGCCATTTGTTTTTTATCCATAGGCTATTTTGAGTTTTAAGAGCTTTTCTTATCTGTTCAGTATCATCATTTTCGAGTTTATCTGTCATTACTCATGCTTTATGCGAGATTGTAATAAACTTATCGAAAAAACAACATAGAGTTTCAAAAAATCACTTATTTATTTTTTAAATTTCCAAAAGTTTTAGAACAAGTAGTCGATTACATTATCTTGGTGATTTCAGTGGCTGATGATGTTTTTGTTATGGATACTTCTGGTTTACCTTATTATAGCAAATGCTTTGGAGGAGAAACATGCAAAATGCAACCTGATCATACACTCCAAACAGGTTTCTTTGCAGCGATGTACGCTTTTTCGAAAGAATCTTTTGGGCAACAAGATATCCAAACAGTGGTTTTTAGTAATTTAAGGCTTCATTTTAGAATTGACAAAGAGAAAGAATTGATTATTGTATTCACTTCGCCATTATCTGAAGATAGTGAAAAAGTTGAAAAGCAATTAGATATGACACTTGAGAAGTTTATTGATTTATATGGAGATAAAATTGGTAGAGGATACATCAATGTTAGTGATTTTGACAACTTCGAAGATACACTCTTAGAGTTAGGTGTGGTTCCTAAACGCGCAATGAAAGATATTCCACTGAAGACACGATATAAATCGTGGTGGAAGAAAATCGTGAAAAAAAAGAAAGAGTTTTCTTGAATTTAATATAAAATGAAACCTTAAGTACTCCGATTTAAACAAACAACTTACTATCATCTTTTTCTTGTTGAATTGCAGGGCATGGAACATCTGCATAACTACAAAAAACGCAACAATCTCCTTCTTTTGGAGTAATTGCTCTCTTACAATTGTTACAAATGATTGTTCTCATACATTTATCTTCAGGCATTTTTATTTTTTCCTCAAATCCGCAAAAAGGGCACTTAATAGTACTTTCTAAAACAATATCCATGTTTTAGGAAAGAAAATTATGATATTAAATTTTTTTATATAACAATTATTATTTCAAAAAAAAGAGCTCTGGAAGCTAATAAGAAAAAGAAAACAAGAAAATAGTATTATTTGTTGAATGCTTCCTAGCTTTAATTTATACTTGACCCACAACTCGTGCAATAGCTTGCATTATCGTCGTTTTGTGCTCCACAATTCGTGCAATATTTAGCCATCAGAGTGTCTTGGGTAATTTGTGTTTGCGCTGGTTTGTAACCACTACTCTCCACAGTTTGTTGAGTTGGAGCATATGGTTGATAGGGTTGATAAGCAGGTTTGTAAATTTGTTGTCTTTTTCTTCTATTAGAGAAAAAGACTATCATTCCTATTACAGCAATACCGATAATCACCCATATAATCCAGGTATATTTATCCCCTAGAGAACTTGATTCATAAATGAAGGTTATAGAAAATGTTACAGTAGCATCTAATCCATGATCTCCAGAGTTCTCAAAAACGAATTCGTACATCTGTTTACTTTCCAGAGTAAAAGAAAGAGTATCGTCTGTTATATTCCTCACATCAATATAAACGTAAATTGATTCACCGTCTAAATAATCATCCGTGTCTCCCTCATCCGCTACAAAGAAATCGATAGAAGCAGAAGAAAGGATATTGACTACTACTTGAGTATCTTTTACTGGTGTTTCTTCATTTACTTGATATAAATAATACCAATCTAGATCAATAGTTTCACTTTCAACTATTGTTGTTGTTAAAGTTTCATTTTCAGAAATTGTTGTTGTTGGATCTGCATTTACTCCTAGAACGCATAATTGTACAATGAAAATTAATAAAAATAATAAACTATTTTTTTTCCTCATTACTGTATCCTCATCTCATTCTATTGATAATCCTAAATATTATCTTTACAGAAATACATAGACTCTTTGAGTATTTTAAATTAGCTAAATAAAAAATATATAAGAATTACTTGAACTTCTTCTGCTCTTTCATTCTTTGCATAAATTTCTGTTTGTCTTCAGGAGACATTTTTTCTAGTTGTTTCCTCATCTCTTTTTTATTTAGAGTAGATTCATTTTTACTTCCCATATGGTCTCCCTTTGTCATACCCATCATTTGAGGTGAAACAGCTTTAGCCGGTTCTTCTAGTTCTTCCGGTTCTAAATCTGCTATATCTACATCTATTTCAGCTAACCCTTGATGCACATAGTAAGTTTTGTAAAGATCAGCATAGATACCATTTAAGTCCATTAACTCTCTATGAGAACCTATTTCAACTAATTCTCCATGGTCAAGAACAACTATTTTCTCCGCATCACTTATTGTTGATAATCTGTGTGCTATTACAAAAGTTGTGCGCTCTTTGAAAAGTTCTCTTTGAGCAGCTTGTACTAAAGACTCTGTGTAAGCATCTAACCTGCTCGTAGCTTCATCAAGAACTAAGATTCTTGGGTCAGCTAACATTGTTCTAGCAATTGTAATAATTTGACGTTGTCCTGAAGATAGTTTTTTACCGCCTTCAACTACTAAAGTGTCATACCCATTAGGTAGAGCATCGATAAACTCATCAGCATTGATCTTTTTGCAGATTTCTTTTACATCTTCTTCTGTTGCATTTGGAGCACCGTACAGGACATTTTCCATCACAGTTCCAGTGAAGAGGAAGGGTTCTTGTGTGACTAAACCTATTGTTTTTCGTAAAGATGATTGTTTAACCTTACTGATATCTTGATCACCTATGGATATCGTTCCTTCTTCTATATCGTAAAATCTAGTTAGGAGAGAAGAGAAAAGAGTTGTTTTTCCTGCTCCTGTATGACCAACAACTGCCACAAGTTCCCCAGGGTTAACTGAAAAAGTAATATTTTTCAAAACATAGTTATCCTCTTCATAAGCAAAACTGATGTTCTTGAAATGAACACTATCATCAGTTGTTTGTATTTTCACAGCACCAGGAACATCTTCTACAGCTCGTTTCGCTTCGAAGACATCTATAATCCTGTCCATAGCTCCAAAAGCTGCTTCTAGTTGTGGAAAACTCATTGCCAACATAATTATTGGAAATAGGAATTGTTGAGATAGGTTAACTGAAAGGTAAATATCACCTAGTGAGAGAACAGTGGTTGTTTTATTTATCCATCCACTTACATAAATAATCATTGTAAATAACAGATAACTTAAGGCACTAACAGATGGCATTACAAACATCATTAACATACCAAATTGCTTAGAATAGTTGTAGTGTTTTTGGTTTAACTCCCTTAATTCTGTTGATAGTTCTTCTTCACGATTAAATGATTTAGCGACTGCAATGCCACTCAAACCTTCAGCCATCTTTCCAGAAACAAAACCAAATGCTCTTCGAACTCTTAGAATTATTCTCCTTCCGAAATAGCTTAAAACTCCAGCAATTAAGAATGCAACAGGTATAGCTGCTAAAGAGATTAACGCTATAATCCAATTGGTTGTTACAAGAAGAATAAAAGAACCTATTATCAGCAACACTTGTGACAAAATGGATGTTGAGAGCTGAACTCCTGTAGCTAATTCTCCAGTATCTGCAGTGACTCTAGCTGTGATGTTTCCTGATTGCTCTTTCTTAAGATAAGACATGTCAGAAAAACTTAATTTTTCGTAAAGATCCATCCTAACTTCATGAAGCATTTTTGAATTCATTTTAGACATAATTCTTACTGAAATTGAATGAAAAACCCAACCTACAGCTGTTAGTACTAGAAATAGTATAGTTAATGGTATCAGAGCACTGAACGTTTCAGAAGTTCCAGTAACCTTGTCAATTCCTAGCTTAGCTATAAATGGAGTTAATAGTGAGGTTAATGAATAGAGTAGAATGAATCCTGTTGAAAATATTATAGGCCAAATGTATCTTTTCAAGTATTTCCATAAGCTAGAAACTAGTACTTTTGTAGATCTAGCTCGTTTATACTTAATCGTATCAAAAGCTCGTCCTGGACCACGACCACTACCATGAGCCATTAGTTTCTACCTCCAACATCATTACGAGCTACAGATCCATTGGTTATTGGCAAGTGTTGATACATGAATTGGTAATCTTGGCATCGTTCTAGAAGTTCTGTGTGGTTTCCAATATCAACTATACGACCTTTTTTCATAAGAATAATCATATCAGCTGCTACCAAAGTTGTTAATCTTTGAGTAACTACAATGCTTGTCCTATCTTTCATCAATTCGTCCATTGCTTTTCGTAGTCTGAGCTCTGTCTTAATATCAACAGCACTTGTACTGTCATCTAGTAGCAATAATTTTGGATTGGAGAGCAAAGCTCGTGCTATTGCAACTCTTTGTCTTTGTCCTCCAGACAGTGTAACTCCCCTTTCTCCTATAACAGTATCATATTGATTCGGGAGTGATTCGATGAATTGAGATATTTGAGCTCTCTCAGCGGCTTTTCTTATTTCTTCATCTGTTGCATCTGATTTTGCAAATGAAATATTAGCTTTGAGGGTATCTGAGAAGAGAAAAATATCCTGTTCCACCATTGTAACATTGGACCTTACATGACTAGTATGCATGGAACTCATAGCAACACCATTAATTAAAATATCACCTTCAGTGGGATCATATAATCTAAGTAACAATTTCAAAATTGTTGATTTCCCAGATCCTGGACCACCTATTAATGCAACTCTAGCTCCTGCTGGAATCTGGAAAGAGATGTTATCTAAGACTTTCTTATCTGTACTAGGGTAAGCAAAAGAGATATTATTGAATGATACCTTTTTATTCCATTCACTCTCCACTGGGTTATCTGGTTGCGTTAAAGGATCTTTGAATGCCATAGAATCCCATAGGCGTTTGGAATTTTGTAGACCTGCTTGAAGCATGATTAATCGCATGGGAATCATGAAGTTCTGTCTAGAAAGAGCCATCAATAGTGCTAAAACAGATATAAAAACACCTATACTAAAATTACCCTCAATGACAAGCCAAATACCATAGCCAAAAGAAGCTGCAGTAAAAACAATCGTAATTAATGCAGGCCAATAAAATGCGCTTAAGTATCCTTCTTTTTTCATATCGAGAGCGTATTCATTACTTATATGCCCGAACTTATTAATTTCTTTGTCGTGATTATCAAAAGATCTTACAACATCTATACCTCTAAACATTTCCTGCGAGGTTGCTGATAAATCAGCTAAATCTTTGGCAAGTTTTCTTCTTATCGGGCCAACTTTCGATGCATAAATCCATGCTATAATTAAGTACACAACAAAACTTACAGCTACAGTAACTCCAATGGTGAGATTGTACTGCCATAGAAAAATTGTTGTTATCACTATTGAGAATATCGAAGTCATAAGCATCCTGATGGAAGGATGTATTGCCATACGGATTTGATTAATTTCATTCATTCCCATTGACAATATAACCCCAGAATCATTTACATCAAAGAAAGCCATTGAATGAGCTTGAATCACTTCATAAAATTCTTGCCTCATATCTCTCTGAACGCGAAAAGATGCTATTGACCAGACATAAGCTCCAGAACTTAAACAACCCCAGCTTATTATTACATAAATAATCATTAGACCTATAGTTTTGTTGAAATTAGTCGAAAAACCTTCAACCAATAAATGATCTAATGCTTCACCTATCAATGCAGTAGTTTTTGTAGCAAGATAAGTACTGGCTCCAAACACTATTATTCCAAAAAGATACATAAGTGGATAACGCTTAAACGCGGACCAGAACCACCCATTTGCGGATTTGTACTTCTTTAGTAGTTCATACTGAATATCAATATTATACATGCTAGTTGCTTTTTTGTCTGTTATTACCGCCATCTTGTGTAATCTCCATATTTCATTTATAATCTTTAACTTGGGACAATTTACTAGTCACTTTCTTTTAGCTCCTTCAAAGCTTTCTCTATTTTTTCTTTGTGACTCAAAAGCATTTCCTTGAGAAAATCTTTTGCTAATTTTCTTTCATTTTCGTTTTCTACATTTTTCAAATGTTGTTTAATTAAATGAGGATTATGAACCAGAAACCGCGGGTTAGGCAGTGGGAGTCCGTGTTCCATAATTTTTCGAGCGAAAGAATGGTGTTTTTTCCCTTTGCGCATTAATAATTTTTTTCTCATTTCACTTGGTAAGTCTTCAGTTATTTTATGCATGAGATCTCTAATTGGATTCAAAAGAGGAATCTTTCTTTTTCCTTCCAATGTTAAAAGCTGATTATCAAGGCTAAAAATGAATCCTGTTAAATCGACTATGGATAAAATCACTCGTGTTACTGTTCTTCTTCCTAGTTCTGTTATTTCGTAGATTTTCTTCAGTCTACCACCTTCAGAATCTTCTCTAGAAAGCTTAATTAGACTACTATTTTCGAGTGAATCTATAGCAGGGTAAATACCACTGATATTGCTCCAAACTGTCGTATGACCTTTCATATCCTTTATCGTTTTTTCGAAAGAGTTTAACATATCATTTAAATGTTCAAAGTCTTCCTCCGTCTTCTCGATGTTTTTACGATGCAATAGATTTTGTATGTGTGGATTAAACTTGAATATTGGGTGTTTTTCTATAGATTCTACTACTTTTTGATGCTTATAATCATAATCTTCTGAATCAGGTTCATAGTTTTCAATGAAATTTTTGAAGAGACATAATGCATCGTAATGATACTGGAGAAATTCTAAACCTTTCTTTTGTTTATTAAATAAAATTTCTGAAACCTTTGAACGCATTTCGTATGCATGTGAACCGTCTGGAAAACGAGATAAATGCAGTAAAATAGCTACTTCACCTAATTTCCTAGCTAGTTTTTCTTCAAATTTAGTTGCTTCAGATTCTAGAGTGTGTTTTTTTATATCTTTCACTTTTTCCCTCTTTATACTCATCAGATATCCCTTGCTATTCCATATCCATTTTAGTGTTAACAATAAAATACATACAGATTTTCATTTTCAGATATTCAGAAAAAATAATATTAATAAACTTTACTATTCAACATTTATATTCAAGATTGAAAAAGGGATATTTAAAATTTTGGCTAAACTACTAATAAATAAAAGGAGAGGGTGATTCTATTCTGTTTTTCTAATAATAATGATCATAGAAGTACTAATTACAGACATCAAAAGAATCAGTGCAATATAATAATCAGAATAAATAACTCAGCTTTATATTTAGAGATAATTTTTGTTTTTTTACAGTTATCTTTTCCCTTGCTATATAAGACAAAACAAATAAACTAGATTGCTTGCCGAGATTCTAATGCATGATAATTTTTCCCCATTTTTACCATATTTCTGTTAGCTTTTTATAGGAAATTCTAATATAAATAATGTCTTAAGCCAATGGCGAAGACAAAGCAGAATCATCTGCTTACACCCGGAGCTGGAGTGAGAGCCTAAGGTTCTCAATAATATAGTCTTCAGTAATGAGTCCCGGGGAGGAGATGAACCCGCTCACTTCCGCTAACACTGTGTGTTGGAGGTGTAATCCCAGAGCTTGAAACTCCCTAAGCTACTGCTTGATGCGATGCGACCTTAAACGTTCTTGGGTTGGGAAGAGTCCTCAAAATTATATACCACTACCCTTAAGTGGGGAAAGTGGGAAAAATAACTCATGACTCGAATACCAGCAATCTTCTCTGATAAAATCCCCAAAAGATTATCTAAGTTAGAGGAACTAGCTTACGATTTACAATGGAGTTGGAATAGGAAATCTCGCGAATTATGGAGAGCTTTAGATTTACCTCTATGGCGTCAAACCAACCATAATCCAGTTCACATGCTTCATCTTATTTCGAAAGAAAGGTTGGAAAAAGTATCAAAAAATCCCAGTATCCTTCTACTATATGATTCAGTTATACATGATTTAAAATCTGCTAAGACAAACAATAGTCACTGGTTTTCAAAGTCCTATCCTCAATTTAAGAATGAAACTATAGCTTATCTTTCTATGGAATTTGCTGTTCATCACAGTCTTCCTATTTACAGTGGAGGTCTTGGTGTGCTTTCCGGTGACCATTGCAAAGAAGCTAGTGATCTTGGTCTTTCTTTTGTATCTGTTGGTTTCATGTATTCCCAAGGTTATTTCACTCAATCAATATCTCCTGAAGGGAGACAACAAGCCAGCTATGAGACTATCAATTTCGATGAGACAGCTTTACATCCAGTCTTTACTGGTAAAGAAGATAATGATTTTCTTGTTAGTGTTCCTTTAGGTGATCGTATTATTACTGTCAAAGTGTGGCATCTTCAGATTGGAAAAACAGATCTCTTTCTAATGGACACCGATTTAGAGCAAAATCAACCTGAGGACAGAGAATTAAGCTACAGATTATACGATACTGATCGGGATTTGAGACTTAGACAAGAGATTGTAGCAGGTATGGGTAGTGTAAGGGTTTTAAGAGCTCTAGATATTCACCCCTCTGTCTGGCATTTGAATGAAGGACACTCATCGTTTGCGCTAGTTGAATTAATCAGAGAAAAAGTTGCTGAAGGATATGCTTTTGTGGATGCTAAAGAATTCGTTAAAAAACATTCTGCTTTTACGACTCATACTCCTATTCCTGCAGGACATGAAGAATTCGACGTATTCTTGATTGAGAAATATTTCGAACCTGTCTGGAAGGAATTGGGAATCTCAAAACAAGAATTTCTACAACTTGGAATGATTGAAAAAAGTAATAGTCCTTTCAATATGACAATGCTTGCGACCAACTTGACTAGCGTTATTAATGGAGTAAGTCAGTTAAATGCCAAAGTTATGAATAAACAATTAAAACCAATCTGGTCTAAAGTTTACTCTGAACCTCCTATTATTGGAATTACCAACGGTGTCCATATACCAACCTGGATTGCTGGGAAATTCGATAACGTCTTCAATCGATATATCGGAACAAATTGGATGGACACTCAAGACGATCCAATTATCTGGGAGAGAATATATGATATTCCAGATAGAATTCTTTGGGATATTAGACGTCATTTGAAGAACAAACTCATCAACTACATTAGAGATAGAGCTCGTCATAAATGGAGAAAAAGTAAATTAAGCGCAGAACAAACTTTGAGTTCTGGTGTTCTATTGGATCCAGACACGCTAACAATAGGTTTTGCTAGAAGATTAGCTCCATATAAACGAGCAACATTAATCTTCAAAGACATTGAAAGGTTGAAAAGTATTGTTAATAACCCCTACAGACCGGTTCAAATCATTTTTGCAGGGAAAAGTCATCCAGCAAACTATGCTGGCATAGATATGATTCAAGAAATTTATAAACATACATTAAACCGTGAATTTTCTGGTAGGATTGTTTTCCTTGAGGACTATGGTCTCAATGTAGCAAGATTCCTAACTCAAGGTGTTGATATATGGCTTAATAACCCTCGTAGACCTCTTGAAGCTTCTGGTACAAGTGGTCAAAAAGCTGCAATTAACGGTGTACCTAATTTCTCTGTTCTTGATGGTTGGTGGGAAGAAGGATATAATGGTAAAAACGGTTGGACTATAGGTTCTTCAGATAAAGTGTTTGATAATCATGAAGAACAAGATAAATTTGATGTTAACTCACTTTATAGTGTTCTAGAAAATGAAATCATCCCTTTGTATTATTATCGAGATAATGAAGGTATTCCTCGAAATTGGTTAGATGTCGTTAGAGAAAGTATTAAGAGCACTATAAGCTACTTTTCTACTCGAAGAATGGTGAAAGAATACATCACTCGAGTCTATAATCCACTTCAACAAGAAAACACATGAGCGGAAGAAGCTTGTCTTCTCCAGTGTCTGTGGCTAAGGTGTTATAGTCCATCTTCAATGGCGCGATGATTGTTTCCCCCTCGAAGGGGTTCTTGAAGCGCAAGATTGCTGTACAATAAAAACGTACAAAAATTAAGACTATAAAGGGAAAACGCTTATTATTGTGTAGTGCTAATTAGAATGTTAGTGGTTACTTGGAGATTATCTTGCAATGAGTAAAAGAGAGAAATTTACATCTACACGAACTAGAAAACGGAAACCTATCACACCTATTCTTCAATTTTCTATTGTAGAGCAAAGTGGGATAATTATATTTCATCGTCGCTTCGAAGAAAGCCGAATGGATGAGATCCTTTTTTCTGGTTTTAGTGCAGCTATAATAGCCTTTGCAAGAGAACTTGGGACAGAGCTCTATAGTATACAAATGGCTGACATTCTATATTATTTCAAAGATGTAGGATCTTTCTTCTATGTTGTTGGGGTTCCTCCAAGAGTGAGAAAAAGAGCTATTAAGAGTTTTCTTAAAACTCTTGAAGAAGAAATTTTATCCTTAAATCTTGATAGCATGATAAATGAAGGTGTATACTACATAACTGAGGATTTCCAAAGTTTTTTGCTCCAACATATAATCAAATTTCAAATAGAATACAATAAAAAAAGACCAGTATCCACTACATGAATTTGTTTTCTTCCTTTCTGAGCTAAAGATCATTATTGAATTTTAGTTCTATTTTGAGATATTTTCTAATTTATTTCATTACCTTAAGAATAAGCTTGAAATAATAGAAAAGAATTATTGATTAAGTTTAAAAGAAACCACTTAACTTCCAAGAATGATTAGTAGAAAATAGAACAACCTCTTGAAGGTCACTTAAATGTCCGATAAATACGTATTCCAAGATATCCTAGATATAATGGACGAAATTAAAACTATAGTGGATAATACAAATTGGAGAACGTATTCTAAAACTCGTGTAGGTATTTTAATAACCCAGAAACTTGATGCTTTAAAGCACATTCAAAGCGAGATACCTGATGAAGCTATTTATCTACGCAAATCCATTGAAGCTACAAACTTTTTTGAAAAATTCCTGAGTAGAATTAATGATATTATGAATAATATGAGTCAAGATGATTTGATATTACAATGGTATGAGTTAGAACTCTTTAGACTCTCATATGCTTCAATGTATGCTAATACTTATGGTCATGGTGGAGAATTAAAAGTCGCTGGAACGGCTCAGGCTCTAGCTAATGCTTTGATAGGTATCCAAACATTAGACGTAAAAAACCTCATGGTTGAGTGGGATCATCCAGAGTTTTCAAAAAGACGTAAATTAATCCTTAACTATCTCAATTCTGCTTATACTTTCTTTTTCACTCTTTGTGATTCTTTGCATTTCATTTATAAAAGCGATTTAGAGCATTGGTTAACTGAAGCTTTGAAAGCTAGCGAACAATATCTTCGATATGTTGACCACTTTTGGAATGTCCAAAAAAATATTGAACTAGATAAGAAATATCGCAAAGAACCCAAACCTAACTATTCTGTCTATTATGCCAGTTTCATTGGTATTGATTACATTTTGACATATCTGATGGAATTAGCTAGGTTCTTTTTTGACGATTCCCTTGAAGTTGAAGTAAATAAAGAGTTATTCAATATTTACAATGAAGATGAATATTTCAACATGATAGAAAGAATTCTAGAACAAGTTCAGTTTTATATTTCAGACTTTAAAGAACATGTGAAAAATGGTTTCTTTGATATTAATGACGATCCTTTAAACGATCCTACAATTAAAGAGACAATAGAAGAGATACAAGTCACAAAAGTATATGTTCAAGCAATGTATACAGTGTTCAGAGTGATACGAGAAGAAAACATGTCAGAACTTAACATATTGAATAAAACTGTTATGCCTGATCTTTTCAAGTATCTAGAAAAATACAAGCCAATGATGGAAGACCCCAATTTCCTGGATAGTAGAATAGCTGATGGGATAGCATTGATGTTGGAGGAACTTGTTTTCTATTCAGGAGTGTTAGCTGTAAAAGGGAGGATTACAGAACCTTTGAAACGTGTTGAAAGTGAGTACTCTACATTCTTCACAGATGAAGCGATGAAAAGATATCCAAGAGTCAATGGTCTGTATACAATGCTTAAATTAACTTTGGAAATTAATAATAACATTTTTGATAATATTGCAAAATATGCCAATAATTTGATTTTACTCTCTGGATATGCCAAATACGAGCCAAGAAAAGCTTTTGCTTTCTCCCTTATGGGATATCTGTTAAGCTTGTTCATGGGTCAAATTACTAAAGAACAATTTAAACAGACAATGGGAGAAATTCTAGAAGAAAAATTGCTAATATTTCCTCCAAAACTATCAACTGAAATAGAAATATACTTAACAAATCTTTCTCTAGCACTTGATGGAGAGCTTGCTCAATTTGATATGAATAGATTACTTTCTCCAAAGTTCAATGATCCATATTCAATTTTCATCCCAGAAATTAATAAGCTAGCAAAGAAAGAGGGATATGAAGAACTTGTATACTTACCATTCAACCTTCATTGTGATTATCTAATAGATACAGACTATCAAATCAAGGACGAAGTTGAAACAGTTGGTGAGCAAGAAGAAAAATCAGAAGAGATTGGTAACTAAAAAGAAAAACAAAGAAATAGTTAATATTCTAACTTTATCCCATCTTGCGCTATATAAGAAACTATTTCTTTTTCATTTTAAGATCGAATTACCAGGCCATATTCTCTTTTTGAGAACAATTCCAACAATAACCAACAATAGCCCTGAACCAACAAATAATGAAATGTATAACCATTTTGGAAACTCATCTCTCCAGTTCTGTTCTGTACCTATTGAATAGTAGTTTTTAATAAATGATTCAAGTGTTCTTCCGGTTATTTTTAGACTTTCCGAATCTATGTTACTTAGGTCATCAGAGATTGTATGATGATATGTCCATTCACCATAAATAAAATCAATAATTAAATCTATAACTGGCATTCCAATATTCATAAAAGCAAGATGATCATCCTTAATTGCCATAGTTTTGGCTTCGCCAGGAAATGATTGGTTATAACCTAGAGCTCTTCCTTCATTGAATATACTCTCATGCAGATCATCATCTGATCTCGATTCCTTAATGAATTCAAGGTTAGTTCCACCTACCATATCCAACAAAATAAAACATTCAAAACTCTCAGAAGACGAATCATAGAAATCATCTATATCTTCCACAAACACTCTAGAACCTTCACAATAATCCCATCCTTGTATTCCATACATTCCTTGAGTATATCCTTGATCTTCTGCATCAATAAAAAGAAACCAGATTTGGCTATCAAGATTGCTTTGGTAAAGAGAAAGAACTCTTGCTAATTCAATCAAAACTCCTACACCTGAACCGCCATCATTAGCTCCAGGTATTGGTTTTTCTCTATTTGTTAAAGCCTTCTCGGATACATTTCGAGAATCCCAATGTGCTCCAAAAATAACTATGTTTTCTCTGTCTGGGTTAATCTTTCCGAGAATGTTTTGACAGTTATAACTAGGTTCGCCTTCTTTTTGTATAGTAAATTCATGAGTTGAAACCAAGCTTGTAGTAGATTGTATTTGACTTATTATCCAATTTGAGCAATTTGTGTGTGCAGAATTTCCAGGAACACGAAAACCAAATCCTAGCTGAGTTGAGATATGATCATAAGCATTTGTTTCATTAAATTCTAAATCAAAACTATTAAAGGACAGTAGATGTGAAATATCATTTTTCTCAAAAGAGCTAGCTCCAATTATATGATAGTTTAAATTACCCAAGATAATAAGTATGAAAATCAGCACGAACATCTTGAGATTTGCGAAATCTTTTCCCATTAGTAATTCAGAAATAGGTCTTAAATTATTAATTTTTTCTATTGAAGTTTGACAAGCTAATGGTTTTTGTTTCTCTAATTAATTTAACAGTCAAATATGGAGAAAGGGTTTCTAGAAAAGGTTTCCATATAATCATCAACTTAGTAGATCATTAAGTATTTTTTTTATATATTTCAGAATAAAACTGTGATACTCTTCTATACTTCCAACATCAGGTATTTTTGCCCTTTCACCGAAGAATTCTGTATGGATAACACTTACAGTTCCATGCACTATTCCCCAAATGAAAAATGAAAGCTTACCTACATCTTTTTCTTTGATTTCTCCAGCTTCAACGGCTTTTTGAACTATTTCTTTTAAATAATAGATCGAATGCGAATCATATTGAAGCTCGAATGGTCCTGTATTTTTAGAAGATGGTGCTGGGGTTTGAAACATCATCCTATATCTTCGTTCATCTTCTTGAGCAAACTTCAGATAATATTTGGCGATTTTTTCCAATAATTCTATGTTATTACCCCTGTGAGATTGCATGATTTCTCCCATCCCATTCTCAAATATGCTGAAATCATTTCTCATTATTGCAAACCACAGCTCCCTTTTACTTGGAATGTAAGTATAGAGACTCGCCTGACCCATGTTTAGCTTCTTTGCTAATGAACGCATACTTACACCTTCTGGGCCATATTCTAGAAATAATTCCCTTCCTGCATCAACTATCCGTTTAAATTGTTTCTCTTTTGCTTCTTCTGAACGTGCTCTCTTTTTCTTTGTTTTATCCATACACCCACTTCTCCTATCCCCTTATTAAGTTTTGCATAACCGAACAGTGTTCGTTTAGAAACATTTAAATGTCTGGCGAACAAAAGTTAAACGAACACCGTTCGATAAGGAATGTGATAAAAATGAGTGAAGGAAGTCAAAGTAAGATAAATACCGATGAAATTTCAGTAGTGTTAGGTGCTACAGGTGGTCTAGGATCAGCTGTGGTTATTGAACTTGCAAAGAAAGGAATACGAGTAGTTGCGGTAACAAGAAATTACCAAAAAGCTAAGAAAATTTTCGATGGCTTTGATGTAGAAATCAGAACTGCAGATATGATGGATAAAAAACAAACTTTGGAAGCTGTTAAAGGTGCAAAAATTGTTTATCATTGTGTTAATGTTCCATATACTAAATGGTTAAAGGAGTTCCCTATTATTAATAACAACATTCTTTCAGCTGTTAAAACAACTGAAGCTAATCTAGTTTATGCCGATAACTTGTACATGTATGGTAAAATGCATAATGATAAAATATCTGAAGCACATCCCTTAAGTGCCAAAGGTAAGAAAGGAGAGCTCCGTAAACGTTTAGCTGAGCAGATTTTAAATGCTCATAATAAGGGAGAAATCAAAGCTGTTATCGCTCGATTTGGAGATTTCTATGGACCTAATGTAGTCAATGGTTTTACTAAACCTCTACTTGAAAATCCAGTCAAAGATAAACCAGCCACATGGTTGTTGGATTTAGATAAAAAACATTCAATGATGTATATTCGTGATGCTGCAGAAGGGATAGTAACAGTTGCCAATAATCCCAATTCCTATGGACAAATTTGGCATATTGAAGGAGCTGAACCTGTTACAGGACGGGAATTCATTTCAATGATCTTTCAAGAATTGAATCAAGAACCTAAAATGAAAGTTTTGAGTGAAAATTCAATTAAATTTTTGGGACTATTCGTACCTATTGTGAAGGAACTTAAAGAGCTAGCTTATGAATGGAAATTTCCATTTATAATTGATGGAACAAAATACGCTTCAACATTCAATACAACAGAACATACAGCTCATAGAGTAGCGATAAAAGATACCTTGGATTGGTTCAGTGAAAGCTAAAACAAAGTATTGTTCTTTCTTTTTTATTTTTCTTACTTTTAAATAATATTTCCCTATTAAATAAGTAAGATTGAAGACAAACATCGCAAAAAGATGATCTTAATTCAAACCATAAAGATAAAGAATTTGTTTAATAAGATAAACTTGAAATGAATAAGAATAAAACAATCGAATTTCTGAATGAAAATCATCAAAAAATGGAATTCATTGTAAACTCTCTGCACAAAGAAGAAATGTTACAACATCAGATTGTAAAAGCTTGGAATATTAAGGATATTCTTGCTCATTTAACTGCATGGAATTTCGAGATTGGAAAATCAATTGATGTAGTTCTAAAAAATGAAGATTTATGGTTTCGAACTAAGAATGAAGAAGAATTCAATAAAATACAAGTCAACTCTAGAAAATCTTACACTTTACAAGAAGTTATTGACGAATGGAAGTCATCTTTCAACAAACTGATTAAAAAATTAGAATCTTTCACTTGTCAAAAATGGGAACACGATTCAGGTTTTACATGGAAAGACGGAAGCAAAATAACTGTTGAATCTCTCTTTGAATATAGATACAGGGGACTTGGTCACGAAGGAGGTCATGCAGTTCAAATAGAGGAATATTTTGGTAGAGATAGGCATTCTCGCTAAAATAGAGGATACTAAATGTTTATTTAAAAACTCTTACAAGAAAGAAGAGTGATGATTTGATTTGTCAAAAATGTCAAATCCTTTAAAGTTAAACCAATCTTGGAGAAGAGCAAATCAATGCATTTATTTCATATTGGAAAAACAATAGCTGAATTGATAATCATTATCCCAAGAATTATCAAGAATTGTCCAGTGATATAAGTTAACATTATAATGGTTCTTTCATACTTAAATTGCTTTACAAATTTAACATACGCATTAATTGTATCAGAAACCGCAAAAAACCATGCTCCAAAAAACACCATTAAAACACTATTTAAATCCCCAACTCCAAAAAGGAATGTTGTGCTTATTCCCATAGCTGTAATAACTAAAACATAGATCGATACTGCTAGAGTCATTTCTCCAGTATGTTTAGTTAGTTTTGGATGGATGATTGAACCAGCTATGACAAAAGGAAAGGCTATAAATATGCTCCACAATTTATACTCTGTAAAACCTTCTGCTTCTATTACAAAGGCCACGATATAGAAAATATGCCCTAATAAGAAAGATATCAAACCAATCTTCAACCATTTTTTTGTTTTCTTGGGATCTGGAAGCATTAGAGATACATCCCCAAAAAAACCTCCAATCAAAGCAATTACAATCCACCAGTTAATAGATGGATTCTTTATTGTATAAAACAACATTAACAAAGGCATAAGAAGAGGTTTTGTAATATATCGAATTATCTCAACTTTTATGATGTTTTTATTGTGCAAAAATTCTCCAATCAAATGAATTAATGAAACAATACCAAACATCAGTAATATTGTTATTTGAGCAGTTTCCATTTCCTTGTTTAAAATGAAAAAGATAAAAGCATAAAAATTTTTGTCCTTTTCTAAGCATAAAAAATCAGTATGAAAAACAAAAGATGAGAGAAAACTATTTTTCCTCCTTTTTTTGAAACACTAGAAGTTTGTTTTTTGCTTGCTAACATGGAGTAAGTGATAAGAAGAATATTAGTTGAACTCCTACTGTTATTACATCAATGAAAGCACTTTTTACTCTATTATTCTGTGCTGTTGATTTTCCATCGTTCCTTTCCCTTTGATTTCTTTCTTTTTCCAAGTTCCTTCTGCTTCTATGACATAGTTTGTTAACGTTTGATTTTCTTTTCCATGCGTTCCAAGCCACGAAATCTTTGCAGTAGAAGTAACTTTCAAATCTAGTAGGGGGTTGCTTTCTACGTCTTTCCCTCCCGTTACTCTCCACTCTGTCGCAACTTTTGAGGGTATATTTTCATCTTCACTATATTTTACTTCGTCTACTTGAAAATCTCCTCTTTGAAAATGATACCATTCCCCATCAATTACTAAAGCACCTTCACCTCCCTCAATGATGCCTTCTTTTAAGTCCAGAGAATGGTAAAAAATATGAATTGCACCGTTTGGAAACTGAAGATTCAACCATCGCCAATCATATATGCTTAGATTTGAAAATATCCCTGTCCCATGCTCAATTATTCCTCGACCATTTTCTAGTATAATCTTTTCTCCTCTTACATCTATTTCTCCTGTTACTTTGAATGCAAACATATCATAGAATCTTTGAGCTAATGTTGGGCAAACAGCCAGTTTTCCACCATAATATGTTAAAAC
This sequence comes from Candidatus Heimdallarchaeota archaeon, assembly GCA_019057815.1. Taxonomy (GTDB): domain Archaea; phylum Asgardarchaeota; class Heimdallarchaeia; order Heimdallarchaeales; family Heimdallarchaeaceae; genus 18H4-34. The sequence goes on along the minus strand of JAHLWR010000004.1, from coordinate 139,357 downwards.
ACTTTTTGATAAAGGTTCATATTTTAGTTTAGCAGATACACCTATTTTCTTGTCATTGAAATTAAATGTATAACCTTCTTCCCATGTTCCATCGATTAACTTTTCTACTTCTTCTTCAAACGCTTCTTGATGGTATCTATCTTTAGTCTTATTCTTTAAAATCCCTCTTGGATATAATGTTTCCCAATGTTCATCTTTAAACTTCTCTGAGATTAAAAAACCATCAATAACTGAAAATCTAAGATCTGGTGCATCCACCCAAAAGAATCTATATACAGTATCAATTTCTGAGGATGAAGTTTTACCTTCAGAATTAAACATAACATAAATCATCCCCTCCTCCATAGGACCAGCATTACCCTCATATTTTGGTATAAGTGGTTCTTTAAGATTAGGTGTATTATTTACAAACTTCAATATTCTTTTTCTATTCGCTCTTTTCATTTTAATTAGTATGCCAATATTTTTTAAGAAAAAACTAATTTTTGGATCTGGTTTTACTTCATCATCTGTCATAAAATCACGTTTTACAGACTATTCCAAATTAGAATTGAAGAAGATATAATTTAACTGTTTTGTGTGAAAAAAATTTACTTACTTCCACTAACTTATTCATTTTCCCTTAGTTTTCAAAAATTGATAAGCCCTTTGCTTCCTGTTTCCTGATGTATCCATTTATTATGTTACAGCCTGTAAAATCTTCTTTGCTATAAAAACAATAATTTTTTGGATTCTTCTGTGCAAATTTGTTGCAGAAATAGCATTGTAGCTTCCATATACCTTTAGCTTTTCCGTTTCTCATATGTAAACAGAGTTTTTTTACTGTTTCTTCATCCAGTTTTTGCATATCTATCAAAGTACTTTTTGCTTTAATTCTAATAAATATATTCAAATCGAATGATTATTTTCCATACATCAATAAGTAAATCTGCTTTTACCTTCAATTTATCTTGATATTTCTTACTTAATTTACTATGATTCACAATATAGCTAGATGACAAAATCTTTTTATAAACAAAAATAAAATCATCTTATACTCTTATCTATATATTACCTATTGTAGCTATTTTTGAAAACCAGTAGATTTCATGGTTCAACATGTACCAAAACTAAATAGTGATAGAGGAATTTTAAATGGGCAAAATAGAGGGTTCGAAACTAAATGAGCTAACTAGTAAGATAGGAATTACAGGTGTCGGAATTGGCCTTCCAGGTAGAGAGAGATTTGTTTTTGATCATCATAACTTTGATGCAATATTAAATGGAAAAAATTTCATCGAACAAATCCCTATAAAGATTCAAGAAGCAATCTGTGATAAAAAAGTTAGTCAAGTAAAACTAGTAAATGGGAAAAAAAGCAAGATAGCTATTGAAGATGTATCCAAGTCAGTTAAATTAGCTTCTCAAATAGGGAAAATGGACTTAGTACGAGATTATGGTATAAGTGAAAACATGCTTAAGGTTCTTGACATAGCTTCACAGTTGGCAATAGGAGCTGGTTTTGAAGCACTTAAGGATGCGCACATTCCTCTGATTCCTCAAAAAGAGAAAAATGGAGAAATAGTTGTCAGCTGGTTGTTACCAGAAGAAATGAAGGATGAAACAGGAGTAATCTTTGCCTCTGCCTTCCCTTGTTTCAATAGCTTAATTGAGGAAGTTTCTTCTTATGTTTCTGATAAAACAAGAAGAGAAATGAGGGAAAATCAAAATATATTGTTTAAGGAGTTGAAGGAGCTCGTTTCTGATCCCTCAGAGAGAGAAAAAATTGAAGAACTACTTAAAAAAGAAAAACCGAATAATGAAGAGTTTGAGTTCAATCGTAAATTTCTGCTGAAAACTTTGGTTATGGCTAATTCTCAATTTGCTCAGATAATTGGTGCAAGAGGACCAAATACTCAAATCAATTCAGCTTGTGCGTCAACTACCCAAGCTATATCCATTGCAGAGGATTGGATAAAAAGAGGAAGATGCAAGCGAGTAATTATTTTAGGAGCAGATGATCCAACTAGTGATCAAACGATGGAATGGATAGGTACAGGTTTCTTAGCCATTGGTGCAGCTTCCATTAAGGAAAAAGTAGAAGATGCTGCTTTACCTTTTGATAAAAGAAGAGAAGGGATGATACTGGGAGCAGGATCAGTTGCATTAGTTATGGAAGATGTAGCAGAAGCAAATAAAAGAGGAATTATACCTATTGTTGAATTGATGGGCACTAGAGTGTCTAACTCGGCTTACACTGGGACAAGAATGGATAAAAATCATATATCAAAAGAAATGGAGAAGTTTTTCTCATCTATTGAAAAAGAGTATAGATTAAAAAGAGAGGATATGGCCAATTCGATGCTATTTATGTCTCATGAATCCTACACACCGGCAAGAGGAGGGGGAACTGCAGCAGAAATTGGATCACTGAGGTCAACCTTTGGCTCTAAAGTGAGTAATATCATTATAACGAATACTAAGGGTTTTACTGGCCACCTAATGGGTGCGAACATTGAGGATGGAGTTGCAATTAAAGCTCTGGAGAAGGGATTAATCCCGCCTATTGCAAACTTAGCGGAACTCGATGATGAATTAAACGATTTGTATTTTTCAAGAGGAGAATCAAAGCAAGTAGATTATGCTTTAAGATTAGCTGCGGGATTTGGATCTCATGTGGTGATTGCTTTATTCCGAAGAATATTCGAAGGAGATAGATTTGAGGATGGGAAGTACGATGAATGGTTGGAAAAAATAGGCGGAGGAAAGGAGAAGCTAGGACTGGAAGGAAAAATTCTGGTCATCAGAGAATGAAACATAAAATCAATTGAATTAGTATCAGATCTTAACATTCATATTAAGAACATGATTAAGAATTATTACACGCCCCTCAACTTTATTCTTATATATCAATAAAAGAAATAAAAAAGATACTGATTTAGTTAGATTATTCCTAATTAATTATTAAAAGACACGCAAAAGAACTTCTTACAAGACTCACTTCTTTTGAAAAAACTGATTACACTATTTGAAGTTAAAAAAATCCTTCGTATTAAACGCTACAAGAATTATTGTACCTTTAGAAAGTTCCCGAATCACTGGATTTGAAATAATTCCTTCACTTCCTGTTTTGTGAAAATAATCAGGTTTTGTTAACAGTTCTCAATTATCAGTGAAATTATTAAACTTCTATTATAACATCATAATAGGAAGAGTATGTGATTGAAAAGTTTATTAAAAACTATAGACATTAATTATCTGATTGAAATGAGTAAAGATTCAAACACTAAAGTTGAAAGAAACAAGGAAAGAAGAGAAAATAAAATAAAAATAACTTCGATGATACTTGCATTTTTAGGAATAGGATTCGCTGGTGCGGGTTTTGGAGGAGGAATTGCGCTTGCAAATGAGTATGGAATAGAGTATGTATCTGCAGTAATTTTTTTGTTTGTGTTAGGTTTTATTGGAATATTTTCCATTATGTCTTTCTTTGCGGAGTATTTAAAGAATTAATTAATAAAGAAGTTCTTATTAACTAAAACCACATTGTTGACACTTAAATAAGAGGGGTTACAGTGGGTAAATGAGATAATATGAACCCGACTAGTAACCCAATATTTATAAGAAAACGAGTAGTTAAAAGGGCTTTGAATCGAATACCCATGGATAATGCTTAAGAATTCTGAAATCTTAAATACTATTATGAATTTTTCATTCTTTGAGAAAAGAAAAACAGAGATTTTTGTTGGAGCTTTAATATTTCAAATTTTGATTTTTCTCTTCTTCTTGTCTGGAACCCTCTTTATAGCTGCTTTTGCTTTAATAAATCCTAGTTTGTTTATAGAGAAGTTTTCATTTTTTATAGATAGTCCAGCGGACATTTATGACCCTGCAATAAGGCTATTTCCTTTCATGTTCTATATAAGCTATGCCTTAACAATTATCGTTATTCTTATAGTCAACATATTTGTACTCCTTGATAAAAAAGATAATACAATATCCGAGAAAATTAGAAAGAGAAAATTTGTAAGTCGAATTATTGAAAGAATGGAGTGGCAAGATAATATATCCGGATGGAGAAAATCGATTCGTCTAGTTCTTTTGTTATCAATGAGTTTTCTTACTATAATCATTCTAGCTTTAGGGTTTGTTGAAATAGGACTCCTTTTTTCACCAATGAACACATTTTATTTCACCCTTTTCCTAAGTCTATTACTAGTTTGGTTAGCATTAGGGATAAAAATAGAAAATACCAAAACTTGCTATTTGTTTATTAGTGGTCTATCTATCAATCTAATCTTGCATATTAGTGCAGTAGTAATAGCGAAGGACCTGCAACTTCTCCCATTTTCTCTCTCATACCAGATTTTTGCACTTTTTGTCTTAATTTTTAGAGTAATAGAATCAAATCATAGAAATGCTCCTAGAAAGTAAAATACTGCTGCTGCTTTGTTAACAAAAGGGCACAATTTCATGAGAGATTTTTTTATACAAATTTTGTTATGTTTAACTATGACATAAAATCAGGTTAAAATGTTTAAAGAAAAGGAAAAAAAAAGGGAAGTAAAAAATCATTTCTTTCTTCGTTTTAGCAATACGAAACTGAAACCCAAGAATAGAAGAATTATCGTAAGGGAGAGAAGAGGAGAGAGCGTTTGAAATTCTGATATAGCCTCAGAAACAGTAAATGAGTAATATAGACCAGTGTTGTCATTGATGGCTTCATTGTTGTTAAAAGAATTATCTTCAGCACTGACATAATATTCTATAATATCACTAACCGCAAAAGGACCAATAGTTACGCTGTAAAGATCACCACTTACAAGAGTCATACTAACTTCTATCAAAGTTCCATCATTGATCCTGTAATGGAGAGTAACTGATTTAACACCAGAATAGTCTGTAACAGTAGCATTGATACTGACAGTATCTAGTTCTGTAGGTGTAGAGGGTGAGTGGATAATATTAACAATTAGTGGAGGACCAATGTCTACAGGTTCATCAAGCGGATATAGGTCGATTGCTCCAGCAGCACCATCAATAGAATAAGAACCAGTTCCTGACCAATCGGACCAATAGTTGCCTTCAAGTGTTGTAGAGTCATACCAAAAGTTGTTAGATCCTGCATCAAGAGCTTGTGAAGTTCCTCCTGGATTATTGTCTACAAAGGTATTATGGTGAATGATATTATTATCACAATCAGAATATAACCTGATTCCATAGTCTTCATTTTCTTGTAGAACATTGTAAGTAAAGACACAAAAATCAGAAGAGTAAAAAAAGATGCCATAGAAGTTATTGTTGAATGTGTTGTTGGCAACAGTAGAACTACCAGAAGAGTAAAGATAGATACCTATGTTGTTGTTATTGGTGCACATGCTATTAATGACAGTCGCTGTACCACCAGCTACATTTCTGATATAAATTCCATACTCTCCTGCTTTAACATAGCAGTTACGAACAGTAAAATTTTTTGTTGTATCAGTAATGTAAATGCCTCTATTACTCGTTGTTGTAATGTTATATCCTTCAATAACATAAGGATCTTCTTCCGTTCCTGTTCCTGGAAAACTGTAATCGGTGAAATTGTTATCAGAAGTAATGGATATTGGATCATGAGGTGTTAATGAGGAATAAGATGGTGAGTCATAAGAGACATTTGTAGCATTTACTCTCATACTAGAGAACGTACTTATTCCAATAATTAAAATTGAAACATATAAAACTCTTCTAATTGAAACTTTCGATTGTTTTGATTGCTTTTTCATAATTTAACCTTCAAAAGTGATAGATACCTAATAGCATGTTTTAGGAATTTTAGATCTTTCATCGAGGAAAAAGACAATTACTCTAAAACCTTTATAAAAAATGAACAAGAAGTTTCTATATTATACGCTTGTACAATAGTATTTTTGAATGTTCCAGATGATTTAAAAGATAAAATTTAGTTCATGATGAACATTTATCTTCTCTAGGGAGTATTTTTCGATAAATCGAACGTTTCAGAGTGTAAGGTCATTCTTATAAATCGGCTTTTTTATAGGAATGTTTATTTATTGTCGAGTGAATATATTAATGAGACATTATGGGTACAAATGTATTTATGAAGGCTAATAGCCAAGAATATATGCATAAATCTAACTTTTTTTCAAAAAATGCTATGTATACCTCTGAATCACCTCTCTTGATTAAGAGGTGGTTTACCAGATGAACATTGCCATCGTAGGTGCTGGGTGTGGTGGCCAAGCAATTGCAGGTTTTCTTGCTAGTAAAGGAAACAAAGTCAACCTATACAATAGATCCCCTGAAAGAATTCAGCATCTTTTGAATACAAAGGAAATTCAATTACAAGGTCAAATTCAATCAAAAGGGAAGTTAAATCTAGTAACCACTGATATTTCAGAAGCTATTAATGGAACAGATTTAATTATGGTCGTAACTACAGCTACTGGACATTATGACATTGCTAAGGCATTAGCTCCTTGTCTTCAAGAAGGTCAGTCAGTTGTTTTAAATCCTGGTAGAACTTTTGGCAGTCTGGAATTTATGAATACTCTTTTAGAAGGTGGTTTAGAAGTAGATGTTAATGTAGCTGAAGCTAATACTTTGATTTATGCTACAAGAATCACACAACCTGGTGTAAGTGACATCAAAGGCGTTAAGAAAACTATTTCAGTATCAGTTCTTCCTACCCATCGCACTTCTCATGTAATCTCTCTGTTAAATGAAAACTATCCTCAATTTTATGCAGCAAAAAACTTTCTTACTACGAGTTTAGGAAATATTGGTGCAGTGTTCCATCCAGCAATAGCTTTGTTAAATAGAGATAGAATAAAAAATCAAGAATCATTTGATTTTTACAGAGATGGCGCAACAAAAGAAGTAGTTGAATATATGAATCATGTTGACGAAGAGAGAAGAAATATTGCACGAAAATTTGGTGTAGAAGTTCAATCCTTAAGAGAATGGTTATGTGAAAGATACGATCTTCAAGAAAATAATCTTTATGATGCGTTGCATAACAATCCTTCTTATGGAGGTTTATTAGCTCCTTCAACTCTCAATATGAGATATTTAACCGAGGACATTCCTACGGGTCTTGTTCCTTTTTCTGAACTTGGTAAAACAGTTGGAGTTGAAACAAGTTATATTGATGAATTGATAGATATTGCTTCAAGTGAATTGAGTATTGATTTTCGTAGCAAAGGAAGGAATCTATATAAGTTAGGACTTAACCCAAAAACAATATTTGAAGATTTGAATAGAGTATCTCAACTTGAAACATTAACAGAATATAGCTATTAAGAGGAATTAATTAAAATGAAAAAAATTCTAGGAGCTTGTATTGGAGATTGTGTTCATATTGCAGGAATTCACAGGTTTTTACAATTATCTAAAAGACTAGATTATGAAACAGTTTTTTTAGGTCCTGCAGTAGATATTGAACGGATTATTGATGCGATTAAGGAACATAATCCAGATATTGTAGGTTTTAGCTATAGACTTACTCCTGATGTTGGAATTAAAGTACTAAGAGATTTGAAAAGAAGAATTGTGGAAGAAGGGTTGGGTGAAAGAGAATTTATTTTAGGAGGATTACCAGAATTCGTTCAGAGAGAAAAACAGAGTGGTTTTTTTAATGCTTATTTTCAAGGAGATGACATAGAACGAGCAACAGCTTATCTTAGAGGAGAAGCAATAGAAGATAAAGATTTAGTATTTCCTCAACAAATCATAGAAAGAATAGATGTTAAGAAACCTTTTCCTGTTTTAAGGCATCATTTTGGTTTACCTTCTTTAGACGAAACAATTGAAGGAATCAAGAAGATTGCTAACAGCAGATGTCTGGATATTATATCTTTGGGAACTGATCAAAATGCACAAGCACATTTCTTCCATCCAGAAAGAATGAGTATTGGGATTGGTGCAGGCGGCGTCCCTGTTAGAACAAAAGAAGATTTTGAACAACTTTATCAAGCTTCAAGAACAGGAAATTTCCCTTTATTAAGGACTTATGCAGGAACTGATGATTTGATCGATTTAGCTCAGCTTTATGTTGATTCGATAGATAATGCATGGGCAGCAATACCTATCTTTTGGTTCAATCAAATGGATGGTAGAGGTCCAATGGATGTAGTATCTTCAATTAAAGCTCATCTTGATGCAATAAGATGGCATGCAGAAAGAAATATCCCTGTTGAGATTCTTGAATCACATCATTGGTCGCTGAGAGATTCAAAAGATGAAGTTGCAGTAGCAGCAGGATTTCTAGGAGCATTCATATGCAAAGAATTGGGAGTTAGAACATTTATTTCACAGTATATGTTTAATACACCCCCTCAAATAAATCAAAGAGATGATTTAGCAAAAATGCTAGCGCAAAAAGAATTGATTGGATCTTTACAAGATGATAATTTTACAGTTTATACGCAAACAAGAACTGGATTATTTAGCTATCCTGTCGACATAGATATGGCTAAAGGACAACTTGCTCAATCGACAATGCTGCAAATGCAACTTAATCCTCATATTGTTCATGTTGTAAGTTATAGTGAAGCCAATCATGCAGCAACTCCTGAGAATGTTATTGAGAGTTGTAAGATAGTAAAACAAGTAATAGCAAAATGCCTTGAGGGTCAACCAGAAATGATTTGGGACCCCTATGTTCTTAAAAGAAAGCAAGAGCTAATGAAAAGAGCAATGGTTATATTTAATGCAATAGAATCTATTGGATCAGTTTTAGATTCTAAGGTTCTTTATGAAAGCACTCGTAGAGGGTTATTGTATGCTCCTCAGCTTGATTCCTATTTAGCAAATAAGGTTAAAGCAAAAGAAATGAAACCACCAATTAAAGAACTAATATAACCTCATGTTGATCCCATATTTTTATAATTGATAAATAGAAAGAAAAGAATTATTCTAATAAATGTACAGTTTTATCTATCTATCACGTTATCTAACTAATTCCATATCCTAATTTTCAAAGGAATATAGCTAGTAATACTCCTGTTATTATTGAAATTGTAACTAGAGCTATGATTCCGTTAATGGCTTTACCGTATTTCATATGTCCCATATAAATCGCATGTTCAGGACAAAGTTCGTAACAACATAAACAGGAGATACACTTCTTGTAATCAAACACTGGTTCTTTATTTTCCTTGTCAACAACAATAGCACTTGCAGGACAAACCTTTTGACACTTCAGACAAGCTTTGCATCCTTCCCCCACATATTTAGGTTGTTTGGCGCGTAATGCCCAAAATTTACCGATAGGTAACCACGAAATTACTCGCAAAGGTATAGAAAATTTACTTTTTACATCTTCTATTTTCTCCCCAACAATTTCTATATCTTCAAGATTTGCAACTCCTAACCCTCTCTGCATAGCATTTTTTGTTGTGTGAACAGATAAGGGTTTTTCACCCATAACCATTGTAGCAATTGAATCAAGGGCAACTGCGTCTTTACTTGCCAAAATTAGATTCATCTCTTTGGGATTACCATCTGATGGGCCGAATCCTTCCATTGCTATAGTTGCATCTAGAACATTCATTATGATGTTATCTTTCAAAACAGAATAAATATCAACTAAACATTGACTGAAACTTTTAGCTGTATTAGATACACCATGCACTCTCTTCTTTTCCATTCCAACAACGCAACCAAAAAGGTTCTTGATAGCAAGAGTTACACGTGTAAGCGCATGAGTCTTCATTTTGGGGACATTAATTATATCTGATGTTAGTGCTAGTCCTGCAAGCGCTACATAGGTGAGTTTTTCGTGATTCTCTATGTAGACTTTTTCAGCGCCTGATGTTAAACTTACCACAGGAACGTTTTCTTCTTTTTCCAATTTTTTGAATCCTGCTTTTTCCATTACAACTTGAGTATTAGTTCCTCCTCCTGAACTATCCCCTACAACAATTTCGTGCCCTTTTTCTTTTAATAATCTAATTAGAGCTCTTATAACTTCAGGATGAGTAGTTACCGCTAGTTGAGCTTCCCAGGTTTTTTTGGATGTCAAAGCATTGGGTTTAATGAGAATAGGTTTACTGTTTTCATGATTTTCTTCTATTCCACCCGCTAGTTCAACAGCTTGACGAACAGCAGTCTCGATATCACCGTTTTCTATTTTGACAATAGAAACCTTTGTTTTCATGGTTATTCTTTAGAAAAAACCTTAGATTAAAAAATATAACTGTAATGCAAAAGGAATGTAAAAATACTCTGAAGGTTATTTGACTACAATATCTCCAACAGATTGTATTATAATATCTGCGTTTTCAAGGTCTTTTTCTTCAGACTTACCAGTTAGAACACCGATACAACCTAGAACTCCTGCATTCTTACCAGCAAGCATATCTGTTTCTTGATCACCTATGACAACAGCTGTATTAACATTGACTTCAAGTATTTTACACGCATACTGAATCATATCGGGTGCAGGTTTTTTGTGATATGTGGAATTAGAATCAATACCTAGAATGAGGTCGAAGTAGCTTTTAATTCCTGCATTTTTCAGATGCTTTTCAGCTGCTAACGTGCTATCGTGAGTGAAAATTACAATCTTGATTTCTGTCTTTTTAAGATTTTCAAGAAGTTCCTTAACTCCTGAGTAAGTTTCAATATATGCTGAAAAATCCACTTGGTCATCAACCTCATCAAAAAGTAAGGATGTTTCTTCAATAGAAGCGTTAATTGAATATTTTCGCAAGTATTCGATAGTTCTTTTAATGTTGTCTATTCTTGGAAGATGAATTGAACCACCCATTATAACAGAACCAGTGTTAGGATCAACTCCCATCAATTCTAGAATTTCATTATGACTCATTTCAGGTAGGTCATATTTTTCTGCCAGAACTTCAGCTCTTCTTTTCATAACAGGAACATACATACTGAAATTGAGCAGTGTACCATCCTTATCAAAACAGATTATTTCAGAATCTTTATACTTAGTGTCTCCACAAACTATAGTAACCATCGATTCAATAAATATTAGACAGTTTAATAATTTTATGCTTACTCTATATTTTTTATGCTTTATCGAAGGAAACAAAGAATGACAAATTTTTCAGTTTAAATCCTACAAATAAGCTTTAGTTTTCATAATAACTTAAGATTATATGATTTATTTCAAATTATATTGCAGAAGTAATGATAATCGAAAAAAAATTAAAATAAGCATATCTTTAGATTATAAGACACAACATAGCTTGATGTAGTTTAAGGGAAAGATGGTTATTTTGCATTAGATGCTATTATTTCTCTTTCCAATGATTTTTTCAAAATTTTAAGAAATCTTAATATATTCACATCAATATATTTTAGCAATTAATTGGTTGATTTGAATGTTGAATGTAAAAAATAAAGCAATTGTGTCATCGTTATTTTTGTTAACGATTTTATTATCCTCTATTAGCGTACTAGAACCAAGACAAATTTTTGATGATAAACAAATTTCCTTTCAAAAATCCTCCAATAATCCTTTTTCACAATCAATGATTGTTGATTCTACTCAAAATGATGCTAACTCTGGTGGTGATGCGGGGGAAACTACATCTACAGCTGTTATAGTGGATTTGGACATCCTTTATTTCGGGGATATGGGTCAAGGGTACTTTACATATGACAATGAAGTTGACTATCATGATTGTTATGCTTTCGCTGTCCCTGATGCTGGTAACATTAGCGTCTATATAGAACATAGTGGTACAAGCTGGCTTGGTACCTCCATTTTAAGTGTTGATTCGAGTTTTGGTAGCAAGGCCATCGGAAGTTCTTACAGTTCTGGATGGTTGAACGTTTCTGTTCCTTTAGCAGGTACTTACTACCTATCTCTCCGTTGCGATCCTAGTGATTACGATCATTACAGTTTCACCATTTCATATGTTTATTGGGCTTTTCCTAGTCAAAACGATGCTGGTTCTGGTACTGATACTGGGGAAACTACTTTGACAGCTCTAGAAATATCCATGAACGCTTTGTATTATGGGTCTATGGGTCAAGGATACTTTACGTATGACAATGAAGTTGACTATCATGATTGTTATGCTTTCGCTGTCCCTGATGCTGGTAACATTAGCGTCTATATAGAACATAGTGGTACAAGCTGGCTTGGTACCTCCATTTTAAGTGTTGATTCGAGTTTTGGTAGCAAGGCCATCGGAAGTTCTTACAGTTCTGGATGGTTGAACGTTTCTGTTCCTTTAGCAGGTACTTACTACCTATCTCTCCGTTGCGATCCTAGTGATTACGATCATTACAGTTTCACCATTTCATATGTTTATTGGGCTTTTCCTAGTCAAAACGATGCTGGTTCTGGTACTGATGCTGGGGAAACAACTTTAACAGCCATTGTTGTGCAATATGATACACAATATTCTGGAACCATGGGACAGGGTTTTTATAATGATAACTATGAAGTTGATGCTAAAGATTGCTATGCTTTCACCGTTACTGATGCTGGTAACATTAGCGTCTATATAGAACATAGTGGTACAAGCTGGCTTGGTACCTCCATTTTAAGTGTTGATTCGAGTTTTGGTAGCAAGGCCATCGGAAGTTCTTACAGTTCTGGATGGTTGAACGTTTCTGTTCCTTTAGCAGGTACTTACTACCTATCTCTCCGTTGCGATCCTAGTGATTACGATCATTACAGTTTCACCATTTCATATGTTTATTGGTTTTCACATGGACAAAACGATGCTGGTTCTGGTACTGATGCTGGGGAAACAACTTTGACAGCTCTAGAAATATCCATGAACGTTTTGTATTATGGGTCTATGGGTCAAGGGTACTTTACATATGACAATGAAGTTGACTACCATGATTGTTATGCTTTCGCTGTCCCTGATGCTGGTAACATTAGCGTCTATATAGAACATAGTGGTACAAGCTGGCTTGGTACCTCCATTTTAAGTGTTGATTCGAGTTTTGGTAGCAAGGCCATCGGAAGTTCTTACAGTTCTGGATGGTTGAACGTTTCTGTTCCTTTAGCAGGTACTTACTACCTATCTCTACGATGCGATTCTAGTGACTACGACCACTACAGTTTCATTGTCTATTTTTATCCTCCAATCATTCAGATAAACTCTCCCTTAGATAATGTATATTATGCAAGTGACACTGTAATACTAGATTATTCAACCAGTATAGGTATTGCAACAGTATTCTTAAACAATATCTCACTTGGTAATTTACCTAGTGGATCTTCTATCGCAAATCTTGAAGATGGGGATTATAATTTAACAGTTCAAGTGACTTTTGAAGGACAGAATTTTACAACATATTCATTGTTTACTATTGATACAACAATACCAACGATTTTTAGGTTTTATAATCACCCTGATGAAGAAACTTATCTTGAAGGTGCAGTTGATATAAATATTACATGGATTGCTGAGGATGTAAACACTGATTATTATCAGGTCTTAAAGAATGGTAGTTCTTACATGCAAAATGAATGGATTTCTGGTTCACCTATTGTTATCGATTTATCAGAACTACATCATGGCACATATAATTTCACTTTAGTTGTTTTTGATAAAGCAAGGAACAACTTCTATGACATTATCATTATTCATATACTTGATCAAGAATCCCCCTCCTTATCCCCTTTAAGTGATTTTCAAATGGTGGAAGACACTGCAGGAAATATTTTAAGTTGGATAGCTGATGATACAAATCCATCATACTATGAAATATATCAAAATGGAACTTTAAAAACTAGTAACTCGTGGGATTCTTCATCTCCTATTTCATGGAACATTGACTATTTAACTGCTGGTATTTACAATATTACAATAATTGTCTATGATTTTGCAGATAACTATGCTATTGATATTGTTATTGTAACTGTTTTGCTCAACATTCCTGAAGTGACTCAGTCTTCGATTTCGCTATTATTTGTTCCATTATATATCCTTGTAATCGCTTATATCGGTTCTATTAAGAAAAAAAGTATATAGCAGTCTTTCTGGGAATTTATATTTCCCTTATTCCCTATTTTTCAATTATCTTACAACTTCTAAAGTATAAGATTTGTCCTTCAAAACGAATTTTATCTCTATATAAGAGTGGTTAGAGGTTGACCACAAGACGAGAAATAATGATTTGGATTAACAAATATTACTTATTACTATTTTCAATATTTACGATTTTTCTGAAACCAGGGGATTGTAAAATCGACTAATTCTTGCATAGAAAGCAATTTGGTTCTTGCTTGACCAACGAAGAAAGTTGGTATATCATAAGTTTCTTCAAACTCTTTTCCTACTTTATAAAAATCTTCATCGGAATATTTAATATCTTTCCATGCTTCCCAAGTCTGTTTTCCATTCTTCATCACTGAAGCTCCTTGATCTTCAAATGGGTGGTTGTGTAGTTTTGCTTTCCATTCAGAATAATGAAGTGAAGTGTTACTACTATGATCTACTCCTAGAAGTAAAATTTTTGCGTTTAGATGATATAATCGTTCTAAAGGAGAGTTATCCCCAAATACTGGAAATAATGGATGAGTTGTACATATAAGCTCTTTGTCTTTCCCCCAAGCTGTAAAAGAACACTGAGGATGAGGTGATCGTTTAACAGTAGGATAGTTTCGAAATGTTTCAGGAACTCTACCCATTCCTCGAGTTGGACTAATTTCTTCTTTATAAGCTGGCATATTCTCTCTTATTATGAGCCACCAGCTTTCAGGAACAGGAGGAGACCCCCAATTTTTTGGGTTAGTATTATCTGTTGAAAAAGTAGGCATAACTAAGGTCCCTTTAGTTGTAAGAACATCCATTAGAGCATTAGTAACAGATACAGGACCTCCAACAACCCATCCAATCTTACTCATAGAACTATGTACTATGACAGTATCTCCTATACCTAGTCCAGTTTCTCGTAAATACTTGGATAAACTTTTTTGAGTGATTGGAATATCTGTTCTCTTCACGATATCTCGCTCCTTTTCCCAATGCATAGAAAAATAGTTTCAAAAATATACAAAAAGGTTTTCCTTACTGATTTACTAATATTTTTCTAGGATTTCATTTTATTTCAAAGACAAAAAAAATAACTACTCTTTAAAAAGAACAGTGGGAACCACCAAGCAAAACCATCCCCCCAATTATTCATTTCTTACATTTTATTGAAGAAAAAAATGACAAGTATATAAGTTTGGTTTTGATAATTTAACATTAAGATTTCTTTTAATGTTTTTGGTCATGTAATTTGTATATAAGATGCTTATCTTTTATTCAGTACTTTTTTTTGTAAATCATATTCATAGTTTTGAAAACATAGCATCTACTGGATATCATCTATCAAAAACACTAAAAACAATATTCTATTTTTATATCTAGATTGGAATCGAATTTGGTGTTTTTATGGTAAAAATTTCTAAAGAAGATGTCAGATATTTGGCTTTTGAGGGTGGAGGGGGTAAAGGGATTGCATATATTGGTGCTCTTCAAGCTTTAGAAGAGTTAGGAATTTTATCATATATTAAAAAAGAAGTTAATGGACAAACCTCAATAAGATTAAACCCAAATAAAATTCTCGGTGTGTCTGGGACTTCAGCTGGTTCTATGTCCGCTTTACTTGTAGCATGTTGTTATACTCCTGAAGAACTTCGAGAAATTTTTTCACAAAATATAGGTAAAAATGTCCTTGATAATGTAGAATTTGGGAAGATGCCTACGATATACACAAAGAAAAATACAGATATCATTATTCAAGACCCAAGATTCAAGAATGTTGATAAATATATTAAATCCTCATGGTCAAATTATCTGAAATCTGAAGACAAAAAAATCAAAAACTTATTAGGGTTACCAAAAAATGTTTTCAAACGAAGTAGTTTACAATTTTTTTCTTTTCTATTACGAGGGTATTTAAGTTACGAAGCAAGAAAAACAAAAAAAAAGCATTTTGATAATTCTGCTAATTCTCTTATCAAAGAATTAGTAAAATCAGAAACAATTAGTCCTGCACTAACTCATGTTTTAAAAGAACCTTTACATTCTTTTAACAGTTTAAAATATGAAATGGACTATTCTTGGGTGATACATTAAGAAATATGTTTGATGACTGGATAGAAAAAAAATCTGGAATAAAAAATTGTACTTTTGAGATGTTTGTTAAAGAGTTTAATGTAGATTTAGTTATTACTGCTGTTTGTATAAATACAAAAAAAGTGTTCTATTTCAGGAATAATGAGAAGTGGCAAGATCTTTGCGTGGCAGATGCAGTAAGAATGTCGGTTGGTATTCCATTTTTATTCAAACCAGTTCTATTAAAACAAACTGAAAAAGAAATTCAATCTGTTACGAAGGATTTTAATTCCGTAAATCTTATGGTAAACGGAGGAATGATCAATAATTTCCCAATTCATTCATTTGATGAATATGATTCTGAAAAATTGAAGAATTCAATTGTAGGATTCCGACTTAAACCATCTAAAAGGCAAAGTTATACAGAGGTTAGTTCTTTGTTAGAATATGTGGATAATATTCAATATATTCTATTAAATAATGCTACAGAATTGCAAATTTCACAACCAAGTGACAATGAACAAGTTATCGAACTAAACTCAGGGAATATAAGTATTTTTGACTTTGCTTTTGATGAACTTCCTGAAGAAATTATATCAGAATCAAAGGCAAAAACTCTGAAATATTTTGAATTAGATTAGCTACAAATAACAAACTTTAATGATTGTTTTGTTAAGCTCATCTCTTCAAGTTTCACATCTATTTCTTCAGCCATATGAGCTGTGACATACCATAAACGTTTGTTCTTCCTGGATATTACCTCAAGTATTTCAAAATCACTGTCTTCTACTGGAAGATTTTTAGCAGTTTTATATTTATTATATATCTCAAAATACTCTTCTACTGATTCTGCACGCTTTTTTTGTTATTCAGAGCATCATAGTCAAAGAATGACAGTTGATTCTCTCTTTCTTTTATCTCCTATTCAAAGAAATTTCAACATATTAAGATAAACACAAGATAGATATGAAACAAACATGGAATTCTGTTTTTCTTGAAAAATCTAAACAATATATGTTTTTATAGTTTTTTAGAAACAAATATACGAATATTTATCATTGTATATGAAAAATCCTTATTAAGGATTTTAGGATAAGTGAATAAATGTCAGATGATATAAATCAGATAGAACCAGATTTAGAAAAAGAAAAGAAACTTGTAAAAGCATTATCTAATATTGATGAAAAATCCTCAAAAATAATCGCAAGCTTATTTAGAGAAGCTATTATAGATGAAGACATTTTAATTCAAAAATCTGAAAGTGGTTTTGGAGTAAGATTACGTAAAATATCTGATCTTGAAAAAGATCTAGGCTTAAACGATGATGAAGCCCATCTTATATTAGCAACCTTATTACCATCCATCTATGACATATTCAAAACTGGTAAAATACAAGAAATTGATAATATTGATACTGAAGCAAGTGAGAAACTTAATAAAATAGTTGATTTCATTGATAAGGACACTAAACAGTACATAATATCATATCTAGAAAGTAACTTAAATTCATTATATAGAATCAAACATGAAATTTTAAAAAAGGCAATTAAGTCTCATGATGATAGTTTTGAAGTGCAGCTTGTGAATCTAAACTTTGAATATACTACACCGAATTATAAAAATGAAAACTGCAATCTGGTATTATCAAAATTAGAGATAGAGAAACTAATAGAAAAACTCAAAAAAATTAGAAGAGAGGTAGTAGGTGATAGGGATGAGTAATACTATACTGAAAAAATATGAAACAGAGAAACTAGAAAAATTTGAAGAAAAAAAAGAAGAAAAAAAGTTTCTATATACTAAAGATTGTGAGTATAAATCATATAAAGAAAATATAGGTTATGAGAAATTCCCTGAATATAAAATACTACCTGTACAAAGAACTGAAAAACAAGATAAATTGAAAATTCTTCTAAATCTTCTAAATAAGAATCAAACCTTCATTTCTCATGAAAATAGTGTAAAACTGCCCATTGAAATCATTAACAAATTAGAGTGGGATGTCCTTGATATTATCAATATCAAGGTAGAAAAAGGAAAATTAATATTTGAACTATATAACAAATTCGAAGAATTTATACAGGCACTGGATTTATTACCTCCAGAAGAAGAGGAGATGAGCAAAGAGGAACTGAAAAGATTCAAAAAGGGACTCAAAGAGAGTAAAAAAGGTAAAGTAAAAAGCTGGGAAGACTTAAGTGATGACAGGGAAATGTGGGAATAAGCGGAGTGGGTCTAAATCACCTACGACATCAATTTTACTGACTCCTTTCAAAAACAAATGAAAGATAAACGGAATAAAATCCCTAAACACATTAAAGACAAGCTAAAAGAATTTGTAAAAGAACTTAAAGAGTCTCCTTCTTTATTGCCTTTGATTGAAAGGTATGACATAAAACCAATTAAATTAGAAAAAGATTGTTATCGCATTCGTTTTGGAAAGTATAGAATCAAATATAAAATAAATAAAAAAGCGAGGAAATTAGATTTTACGGAGATTTCAGACAGGAAAGGTTTCTATTAATTCTTCAAAGAAACTCTGAGACCTATAAAACTATATTTTCATTTTGTTGCAGACAACACGAGTAAATACTCTTCTAGAAAGAACAGTGGGAACTATCAGAAAAACTAACTAGTGTTATATTTTGGATTTAAGTAAAAGAAGTAAAATAAGAAAAATGAGACTTTCAAGAATCCTTCCCTTATTTTTGACTGACAAAGTAATTAACAACAGACAGAGAAAGGCTACAAAGTAAAAGATATAAACCTAACAACTATCAAAACCATGAAATTTATGTTAGCTAAAAAACTAATAGGAGAAAAATGTTATCTATCACCAATTAGTTTAGACCATGCTAAATTGTGGGCAGAATGGATGAATGATTTAGAAGTAACTATCCCTCTTGGTGATGAAGCTTATACTATCATTACTCTTGAAAATCAAAAAGAACTTATTAGTAGTATGATAAAAAACGATGTTCATGTTTTTAGCATATGTGATAAGGAAACTGATGCTGTTATTGGACGTTCAATGCTTTTAGCTGTTGACCTTGTTAATAGAACTGCTAGATTTGGAATAGCTATAGGAAGAAAGGAGTTCTGGGATAAGGTATGGGTACGAAGCAACAATATTAACCTTAGATTATGGTTTTAACCTACTTAATCTAAACAGTATCATGTTAGGAACTTTTTCATTTAATGAGCGAGCTATTAACTGTTATGAAAAGGTTGGATTCAAGATAATAGGCAGCAGAAGACAAGCAAGAATCTTAGGTAACGAAAAATATGACGTTATTTTTATGGACATTCTTGCAGACGAATTTGAATCTACTGTTGTTCAAAAGATAGTGCAACAGATTAAAAGAGTAATTGTTTAAATTGTATAATCTACAAACATAATAGTTTAATGGATTCACGCAAGAAGGTTTGATGGAAGA
This sequence comes from Candidatus Heimdallarchaeota archaeon, assembly GCA_019057815.1. Classification (GTDB taxonomy): domain Archaea; phylum Asgardarchaeota; class Heimdallarchaeia; order Heimdallarchaeales; family Heimdallarchaeaceae; genus 18H4-34. The sequence goes on along the minus strand of JAHLWR010000004.1, from coordinate 119,898 downwards.
CTTAAGCAAAAGAGATCCAGAGATTGATTCAATATTAGCCAAAATAGTAAAATCTACAACTACCGATTTGGAAAGAGTTGAGCTATTTCACCAATTTCATCGGAATTTCTTGAATAGCAAGGTTTACCAAGATTATGTTCAAATCTTAAAATCCAGTCAAGATTAGAATAGACTATTATATTTCTCAAAGAATGCTTCTGAACCATTAACAATAGTCTGATTGAGCTCCTCTCTGCCAAAATTTTTGTCTATTTCTTCAGCTATATGGGCTCCTGTTACATACCATAAACGTTTGTTCTTCCCAGACATTACCTCAAGTATATCAACAACTCCATCTTCAATTGGAATACTTTGCGCATATTTGTATTTGTCGTATATGTCGAAATACTCATCCACTGTTTCTTTCCTTCTTGTTTTATCGTTTAATACTTTATAATCAAAAAACGCAAGTTGATTCTCCCTTTCTCTTAACTCTTTAATTGCATAGGTTGCTGTACCCTCGAGATGTGTGAGTCCTTCAATTAATTTGATTAAATCAGATTTTGTATGTATTTTTGACAAAGATCTCATTGGATTATAATAACGAGTAAATCCTACATGATGTAATTCATGAAGTGCAAAATAGATTAATTCTCTTTTGTTCTGATGGAAGATTTTATGACCAACATTCAATAATGCATCACCTTCAGCTACAATTCCAATATCATATCCTATGTGAAGATAGAGAGTACAGTCAAATACAAAACCATCAGGAAGATAACTGTAAAGCTCTTTAGAATATTCAAATAAATCTTCAATGTTATCCTCAATGTATGCAATGCAAGATTTAATTCCAGAAATATATTCTTTTTCTTTATTTCTCTCCTTTTCTAATATTTTCTCCCAAAATTCCACAATATCTTTGAGACTAGGATTAGAAATCTGAGCATTTAAGAGGACTTTTCTTGCTGCAGCGTGTTCACTAATTTGGAATAATTTATCCTCTGATGGATTTGTGAAATACTCTAATACAAGATTTACAAAACTGTAATTGATTTTAACTCCTCTTGAAGACTTCATTGGTACACAATGAATATGTCTAGATATAAATAAGCTGTTAAATATTGCCAGATTCAAGATCATTTTTCCAATCAGTCTATGTTGAGTTTTAATTATATGAAATGGGTAGAAGAAGAGGGAAAAGAATATGAGAGAGTAAGTTTCTGAATCTTACACTGTCATTTCTTCTTCGATATGTGTTTTGCTGCAACATAGCCAAAAGTCATTGTAGGTCCTACAGTCGCACCAGGTCCAGGATAACTATTTCCCATAACAGAGGAAGAGCTGTTACCAACAGCATATAATCCCTCAATTATTGTTCCATCTTTTCGCAAAACTTGAGCATGTTCGTTAGTAACAAGACCTCCTTTAGTTCCCAAATCTCCAGGAACAAAATTTACGGCATAAAATGTTGGTTTTTCTAAAGGAAACAGATTTGGATTGGGTTTAACTTTTGGATCTCCAAAATAATGGTCATATGCACTATCTCCCCTACCATAATCTTGATCCTTTCCTTTTCTAGCAAAGTCGTTAAAGCTTTTAACTGTATCACTAAGATTTTGTGCATTAACATCAATTTTCTTAGCTAGCTCTTCCAGTGTTTCTGCAGTTTTGATATACCCACTCTCAATATATTTCTCAGGAAACTTCATCCCTGGGAAAACCAATCCAAACATATATTTCGATTTGAAACGTTGATCAAAAATAAAATAACATGGGACATGAGGTATTTCTTCTGAATGTTTTTCATACATATCATGTACAACCACTACATAACTAGCAGATTCATTGGTAAAACGCTTACCTGCTTTGTTAACCATAATTCCTCCAGGGTAACCTCGTTCTCCAACATGGAAGAAAGGTGGATCTTCAGGTGGAGTAGATGAAGGTCCCCACCAAGCATCATCCATAAGATCAACAGCAGCACCATGTTTCATTCCTGATAAAATCGCGTCTCCAGTATTCCCAAAATGTGCTGATGTCCATTCAGTTGTTATAGGCTTTGGATGATATTTTTCTCTCATTTCCAGGTTATGTGGAAAACCTCCAGCTGCGAGAATTACACTATGTTCAGCTTTTATTCTTATTTCAGAACCTTCTTTCTTAGCAATGACACCAACTACTTTTTCTTCTTCCAATATTAGATCTTCAAAGGGGGTGTTAAGCCAAAGAGGAATGTTAATATCTTGCATAGATTTTCTCAACCTACCAATTAGTGCATTCCCTAAAGTGAGGTGTCTATAGCGGATCAATAAACCAATGATAGCACGTATCCCAGCTTTAAGAGCAGTCCATTTTCCAATCCAAGTTGACATTATCATTCCTAAATTATGATACTCAGTGATTGTAAAACTAATTCCAAGTGGAACATCATATGGTAATGCATTAAGATGTTTCAAATCTTTCTTTAGTTTACTACCATTGAACGGTTTAGCTTCTAAAGCTCGACCTTGAGGAATTCCACCAGGTCTTTCTGGATGATAATCCGAGTAATTTGGAATATAAAGAAATTTAAGTTTAGTATTTTCTCTCAACCAATCAATCATTTTAGGAGCATTAACCAAATAAGCTTCTTTGAATTCTGAAGGAACACGATCTCCAACAGTATTATCCATGTAAGTTCTAGCTTTTTCCATTGAATCATTAATTCCATTCTTTTCTAGAAGATAGTTATTTGGTATCCATACACCTCCTCCAGAGAGAGCAGTGGAACCTCCATAATATTGTGTTTTTTCAATAACAATAACATCCAAACCAGCTTTCTTTGCCACAAGAGCTGCTGTCATACCCCCTCCTCCCGATCCTACTACTAATACATCTGTTGTATAATCCCAATTAGCCATGGTTAAACTTTCCGTTATTACGTTATAACCTTTTTCTAAATTTGTGGAAACTATCTAAGTTGATTTAGTCCCAATATTATCAACACAAGAAGTACAACAAGATTTTACATTATTGTTTGAGATAGATATATATAAAATAACTAATCTCTTCAGCTGAAATTTATGCAAAAAGAAAATCTTTCTACTCTCATTAACGAAATTAAAGATGACATTGTTGCTGGTATGAAGAAATACAATATACCGGGAATGTCAGTGGCTCTAGTTTCAAAGGATGGAATTGTTTGGACTGAAGGTTTTGGTTTCATTGACAGAAACAAAACTAGAGAAGTTAATTCTGACACTTTATTTTGGATTGGTTCTTTAGCAAAAGCTTATACGACTACAGCTTTCCTTCTAGCAGTTCAAGATGGTTTAGTCAATCTAGATGATCCTCTCGTAAAGCATTATCCTGAATTTAATTGGAACACTCGATTTGGAGTTAAGGAAAGGGAGAAAATTACTCTTCGACATTTATTGACTCACAGATCAGGATTACAGCATTTTACTCAAACAACAGAACCAGGAGCAGAAGGACTTTTTTCCTTTGAAAAATACATTAGCAAGATAAATGATAGTTGGCAGAAATTTCTAGTAGGAGAGAGACATTCTTATTCCTATTCTAATGCAGGATATGACCTGATTCCTTTTGTTTTACAAAGAATAACATGTATGAAATTTAGCGACTATGTTAAGAAGAAAATTTACGAGCCTTTGGGGATGTCTAGAAGTATAATAGGAACAGCTAACGTACTAGGAAATGCAAATTGGGCAAAAGGGCATGAAAATGATAGTGAATTTGATTCTGCAAAATTTATCAGTCCCTTTATTGGTGCAGCAGGTCATTATTCGTCTGTGAATGATATGTCCAAATTTATTAAAATGCATCTTAATAATGGAATTGTTGATGGAAAAGTATTTCTGAAACAGGAATTACTGGAAGAAGTATATACTATCCCTTTTGCAGAAGAATATGAACTCTCTACAATAGGTATGGGGCTTGGAGTTGTAAAAAACAAATATGATGGAAAACTAATGTTATCATTTTTTGGGGATGGAGATGGTTGTTTCTGTGGACATCGTTTTATTCCAGAGCTAGGAATCGGTCTTTTGTTAGAATGTAATCAGATTGTAGATACTATGCCTTTCATTGCAGAAATGGCAGAAAAAATCATGTCAGGACTAGTGAAAGAAAAACTAGGAGAAGTACCTGAAGATGTAACAATCAATGATAAAGTTCAATTACCACCTACAATAAAATTGGATATTGAAAAGCTAGAACGATTACAGGGAAAATACATATCTAGAATGATGATGGACATTAATATTGAATTAAAAGATCAAAACCTTATATTCAACTATAAAGGAGAAGAAATCAATCTAGAATCTCACTCAGAAAGCATTTTCTCCACTAAAGTTTTTCCAATTATCGAATTTTTCAAAGATGAAGATGGAAGACCAATAAAGCTAAAGGCAATTGATTCAACTGGAAGGATTGTAATATTAGATTATGATGGTGGTCCCTTAGATGAAAAAGGACCTAATAAGGAAGAATGGAAGAAGTTTTCTAACCTTTATAGATTCGATTTTAGTTCTTTCTGTTTCTATTCATATGCAATAATCAAGAAGGGATATTTACATCTATTAACCTCAATGGGATCTAAAGATTTCAGATTAAATGAATTTCGAGATAATATTTTCTTTACAGCTGATGGGCAAGACGTTGTCTTTGAAAAAGATAGAATGTTAATGTCCAGCTCAATTTGGGTAAAAGAGGATCTTGATGTTGAGAAGATTATAAGATTGACTAAAGAATCACCAAGTGATGTTCGAACAAATACACTAAGCTTGAGAGGATTAGAAGAGATTCTAAGATGGATAGGAAAAGAATCAGAAGCTGATAAAATCTGCAATCTAATAGTGGATTAAATATAATTTTCATTTTACTGCAAAGACACTCATCTTCCAAGAAAGACGAGCATTACTATAAGATACCTTATTGTATACTACTATGTTACATGCGGTTTTAGAAGCCAAGAAACATGAATTTTAGAGAAATGAGAAAGTGTAAGAGGGTATGTGGCGTTCCCATGATGTGCTGTAGGCACTTCTAAAGAATCTATACAAAATTCATATCATATGGTATGTGTAGTTAACAAGTTCCACACGGAACTTATTTTCTTTTTCTTTATCGTAACTAATGACGTTTATACAGCAACTTCCCTGCGAAAGTGCTTTAAGGTAAGGAGATCCAAATATTTCAGAAATAATTGTACGAGTAACTCCTCCATGAGTTACAATTAAGATGTTACCATCATCTTTATTTTCTTTCACAATATCAAGAAACTTATTCCATACTCGTTCTGTGAATACACTCCAACGTTCCCCTCCTGACTGTAGAACCATCTTATTAAAATCCCCGACGCTCTTCAACTTATCTAAGAATACTTTGAGTGATACACCGTCAAGTTTCCCTGAAGTATGTTCTATGAGCTCATCATATTCTACAATTGGCAGATTAAGTTCTGATGCTATAATTTCAGCTGTTTCACTTGCTCTACTCAAACTTGAAGAGAGTATTTTTACTATATTTCTTCCTTTTAGAAATTTAGCTGTAGCTTGCGCTTCTTTTTTTCCAGTCTCATTTAAAGGAATATCAATGTGCCCTGTTGTGAAATGTTTTTTTCCGTAATCTGTTTCACCATGTCTGACAAGGAAGATGTTCATAAACCAGAATTCAATCAAAACAAATAAAAATGTTAGGGAAGCTGATTCCAAATCCTTTGAAATAATACTTTTCTAATAATGTTAAGTTGAAATTTTTGCACTAACTAGTACTAATCTTTCCATTGTCTCTTCTTGTATAAACTCTGCTGATCATAACTTTGATTATCAGATACGCCCCACACAAAATTAAAGCTATGTCTACATAAGCACCAAGCAGTATCATACCGAAAAACCCAAAATAAATTGTTAATGCTCCAACAAATGTTGTCAACATGATAGGCCTTGGTTTCTTTGCAAGTATCAATACAGCTGTTATCATGACTAAAGTAGGGCAATTTACTCCACCTAAGGGCGAATAAAGAAGAGCATTCAAAGCTATTGGACCCTCAACCCAATGTAGATACCAAAAACCAATAATTAATCCAATACTAGAAAATATCCAATCAATAATCTTAGCATTCTCTAAATCAAATTTTAATTTCTTTGATATAAACGAAATAAGGATTATGACTGTTATGACCCCAAAGAAGATGATATTTGGTATAACTACATAGATACTTGAAACAATAGTGCTAGATAGCGAAAGAATAAGTATTATTGTAAAGAAGATCTGATTCCTATATCTTTTCCATACCATTCCAGTTCCCAGTAAAAGAAAAATTACAATATGCATTGCAAGGAAATAGTACTTCAATTGACTACTGATTATTGTAAGTTTGTTCGTTATTTGTTCAGGGGTTCTCATAAAAGTCATAATTACTATTAACACAAAAACCAACCCCAAAAAACTCCAAGTAATTATACTTCTCCAATTATACTTCATTTCTGTTTCATTTTTCATATCTACAGCCTTGTTCATATTATCCACTTTCTTAAATTCATTAGGCGCTATAAGTATATAAGTAATTACTTATATACTTATTTCCTAATCTGCATCTCGCTTCGATTCAGGTTTTTCGAAGCTAACATTAAATTGATTTATTCAATAGAGACGTCCTCACAGTCATCTCTAAATGGACAATCTTCACACAGTCCTCCTTGAGAACATCTAGTGAACGCAAAATCATACATTTTATCAACAAGTTTCTTCTGTCTTCTGAACTCAACAAGATTCAGGAAATAGTATATCTTGGGTCTTTCTTTTTCTGAATAGAGGATTTTAACAGTCTTTAGAACTTTTAGGTGTTGTGATGTAGCGGGTTGTGATACACCAAGTTTGACTGCTAAATCCACAACGCACAATTTTTCTTCCATATTGGACGCAAGTAATCTGATCAATCTTAACCTTGTAGGATCCGATAACGCTTTGAAAATCTCTGAAACCTCAAGTATCTCCTTCTTCATTGACATTAAGAGTATAAGTGATTACTTATAATTAAATGTTGTCAAAATATCTATAGAGTTCTTTTGTAAGATAAGTCGAAAGTGGGTGTGTTTAGTATGTTTGGGAATCTTCAATTTTGTGATTCACATTAGAGATATATGTTCTAGATTTAAATATTGATAGACGAAATACGCTGTATGAAAAAAATACCTATCGAACAGATAGCTAAAATTCCTTCATACACTTTTTATTGCTATTTAGGTAGAGAAGAGATTTTTTTTGCAAGCGATAAGGATGGACCCTCAAAAGTTTATCAAATTAATCTTGAAACTTTGGAATATCAAGAATACACAACTGTTCCTAATCTAACAACTAGTACAAGTTTTAGATGGTGGAAGAAAGGGGAAGAAATGATTGTTAACAAAGATAAAGATGGGGATGAACGTTTCAATGTATATCTCTATAACACAAAAGAACAAACAGAAACAACTCTGATTGAAAATGAAAAATCAATAGATTTTATTAGCGATATTAGTCCAAATAAAGAATCATTACTAATATTATCAGATCAGAATGGTCCTAGTGATCTCTATACTCTCAATGTTGAAACAAAAGAAAAGAAACAGATAACTTTCCACAAATATCCTTGTGGTGAGGGTTTTTGGTGTGAAAATGGGCTAGTTTATTATCATTCAAATGATACTGAGAACAGAAAGAATAGAGATATTTATGAGATAAAAAGTGATGGAACTGAACAAAGAAAAATAATCTCGTTATCTTCAGATTCAGCAGATCTGTTATATGAAACATCTCGAGATGGAGAATTGCTATTATTATCTTCAGATGTTGAAGGAACAACCAAGATAGGTCTATATAATACAACAAAAGAAGAATTGACTTGGCTTAGCAAAACAGAATATGATGAGATTCCCGTAAATATTAGTTTAGATAAAAGGAAAATATTAGCTCTAAGAGATTCACCTTTTAGACGATATATTGTGATATATGATATTGAAACAGGAGATGAAGAAATTCCTGAATTAGAAGGAGAAATTTACTCGACAAAATTCTGCTATAATGATAAATATCTAATCTATAGCCGATCAGATCCAACATCACCAGGGATTCTAGCATTATATGATTTAGAAAACAAAAAAGAGATACCTATAATCAAAGAATTTGCAGGTTTTACAGAAGAAGATTTTGTTAAGGCTGAAAAGGTACAGTATAAAACATTTGATGGTGAGAAATTAAATGCAGTTCTATACAAACCAGAGATAGAATCAGGAAAGAAATATCCTGCAGTAATTCTTGCACCAGGAGGTCCAGGAGGAAGACTTACATTGAGTTTCTACGGTTTTGGACAAGTCTTGGTCTCTGAAGGATTTGTAGTGATGTCACCACACATTCGAGGTTCTTATGGATATGGTCGAGAATTCAGAGAAACAATTATCAAAGATATTGGAGGAATAGATGGGAAAGACTACGTCTATGCAAAGAAATATTTGGAATCATTAGATTTTGTCGATTCAAATAAAATAGGGATTTTCGGTGGATCATATGGTGGGTATATGACTAATTTGCAGCTAACTAAATATGCAGAGGCTGGGTGGAATGCTGGTGCTTCCTCAGTTGGAATAACCCATTGGAAAAACATGTATGATAAAAGTGTTCCAGGATTCAAAATGTTCATAGAATATTTATTTGGTACCTACGAAGAAAATAAAGAATTGTATGAAGATAGAAGTCCACTTAATTTTGTTGAAAATATTAGAGCTCCAATCCTAATTATTCAAGCAATAAATGATATGAGATGCCCTGTAGAAGAAGCTAGAAATTTCAAAGAAAAACTGCTTAAAATTGGTAAGAATGAAGGTGAAGATTTTGAATATCTAGAAGATTCAGGAAAAGGACATCTCTTGATTGGTCAAGATTCACTAATCCGTGAATATACACTTACTTTAGATTTCTTTAAAAGGAAATTTCTAGAAGACTAAACTTCTTCTTCATATGAAATCTCAGCTCCTATTCCCCCAGAATTCCCAATCTCTTTGGAATGTAGAACAAGTTTCAAGAATAGTAATCAATTTATTCTGTTTTACTTCCTCAAAAGCTGTTACAAGTAATTTTTTTACATCTTCACTTTCTTTAAATTCTTTCAGAATGTTGATATTCTTGTAAACAAAGTGTTTATTTTTTTCATATTATTAACTCTCTTCAGCAGAATATGATATATAGAGTATATAATTCTCATTCCATTTTTTCTCACTTCTTCTATGAAGATAATATTTAATTACAATAATTTATAAATTACTAAAACGCTCCAATAATGTGACTACAGATAATATTCAGACAAATAAACATGTCAAAATGAAACTAGGTAATTTACTTAAAAAAGAAGATAAAAGGTTTAGTTAAATTAGTTATGAAAAAATGATTTAAGGGAACTTATTTTATTTCAGGAAATAGTTTTTCTATTGTTTCTACAACCTCATATGGTCGAGTAAGTATTGGAACATGTCCTGCTCCTCCAACTACTTTTAGCGTTGCATTAGGGATAGTCTTAGCCAGATAAGTACAATGTTTTATTGCTGCTTCAGAATCTTTATCTCCATAAACAACAAGTGTTGGAATCTTAATATCTTGAACTGGTACATTAGTGTCACCTTCAGCTCCTAATTCAATACAACGAACAGCAACTTCAGGTTTAGGTTTCATACAGATGTGAACTCCCCAGCGTTTAAGGTGTTCAATATTTGGTTCTGGGAAGACATTTTCAATGAACTGTTCCATGGCTAATAAGTGATTTGTTCTTATTAGATTTATGAATTGTTTTTCTCCTTCATTAAGTGGTGTTGCGCTTGAGCTAGAAGTATTAACGATTACTAAACCTTTGAAACGTTCAGGATGTTGTAAAGCTGCTAGAATAGCAACGGTACCACCAAAAGACTCTCCTCCTAGAATACATTGGTCAACACCTAATTGATCCATTACTCCTATCAAATCATCAACATATGATTGTTTTGTAATTGATTCAGGATGTGCTGTACTTTCTCCTGCACCACGATGATCATAACCAATACAGCGCATTTTAGTGCTTAAAAGCTCGAAAACATGCATCCAAACATGCCAATCTGCAACAAAACCACTTATACCTAGAAAGGTTTCTTCTCCTGAACCAAAAGAAACAGTGTTTATCTTAATTCCATTTATATCGTAAAACATCCTAGTACACCTTGTAGAAAAGCAATATTCTACATAAAAATCTTTCTCATGCATGTTTCTTAATGTTAATGAAGATGTTATTCTTAACTACAAATCAAGGAAAGAAAGAATAAATTTTTTAGATTGAAAATCTTCTTTCTATTGCTTCAACGACTTCTTTAGGATAGGTGATTAATGGCACATGCCCCGCTCCTTTAATCACTTCCAGTTCTGCATTTGGTATTGTTCTTGCCAGATATTTACAATTTTCTATTGTATATGGCCCATCTAAATCTCCATAGATAATTAGAGTTGGTATATTGATATTCTGAACAGGAACATTTGTTTCTCCTTCATTAAGTAATTTAAGTACACGGATGGTTGTTTCTGGATCAGCATGGAGCATGGAATGAAGCGCATTGTTTTTAATGTGTTCAATATCAGGTTCTGGGAAAATTGATTCGACACATGTACTTATTGCTGCTTTTTGATCTGTACTTATTAAATCCATAAACTGTTTCATTTCTTCACTAAGTGGTCTCACATTTGGACCCGAAGTATTAACAATTATAAGACCTTTAAATCGCTCAGGTTGTTGCATAGCAGCTAAAAGAGCAATAGAGCCACCCAGAGATTCTCCTCCGAGATAACACTTCTCAATCTCCAAAGCATCCATCACACCAAATAAATCATCAATTACTGCTTGTAGTGAAAATGTTTCAATTGGAGCAGGACTCTCTCCACTTCCACGAGGACTATAAGATACACATTTCCATTTTTTACTCATTATCTCAAAAATAAAACCCCACACGGTCCAGTTAGCAATAAAACCTGAAACTCCAAGGAATGTTTCTTCTCCATCACCAAAAGAAACTATGTTCATTTTAATACCATTTATATCATAATACATCTTAATACAGCTTTGTGGAATAATATCATTCTGTAATAAATATCTTTCTAAAGTACGTTTCTTAAAGTTGATGAAAATAGTATTCGGAGGTTAAAACAAATTCTGAAGAACGAATATGATTTTTTTGTCATAGACATTCTTTATAAATCAACTAAAATTGCTTTCCACTTAAAAACGGAATGGTCAAATTAGTATTTGAAAAAAAGAAATAAAAGAGGAAGAAGTTAATCTTCCTTTCTTTTACGTAAAACTAGAGTTATGACATGAATTTTGTACAAATCCTTTAGAAGTGCCTTCAGCACATCATGGGTACGCCACATACCCTCCTACACCGCCCACATCTTCTCACGAATATGCTTACGGTTTCGCTTTTGGGTTTTTGTTGGATGTAGACCTGAGGATCACCATGAAGTTGATGCATATCTACAATCCTTCAAAGGATAATTTATACTACCTTATATAAACACCACAAAAATGTACAAAAAACTGCTTATAACTGTTAGGAGAGGTAATAACATGAGTAGAGATAAACTCGAGAATTCTGGTACCATAGGATAATCAATAGGATCTGTTGGATCTATCTCACGATCTACTTTTTCTCCGTCAGTATAACCATCACCGTTATCTATCTGATTGAATACTAAAACTAACATAGTGATTTTGTTTTAAAAATACTTTGGCTAATTGTTGAAATCATAATGAGTTTTTTTCACCTCGTTTTATGAGATAAGAAGACAAAAACTCTTCATGTTTTTCTTTGACCACTTTATTTAGTAAGTACTTTTGGATAGTCCTATGTTTAGATATACTAGTAGTCCAAAATCCAGACTTAGAAAAAGCTTTTATAGGTACTGAAGATGTTATTAGTTGGTTTTATGATGGGTTTTTGTCTTGGTGTACTATTAACTACAGATGAATCAGTTTAAATGGATAGTTTAGCGCAGATATTGAGAGAGTTTTTATAAGAATATCTAGATAAAGAAGCGATGACAACAGTGCTGAGAGTGGAATGTATAGAAGTGAACTATCATCCAGCGTTAAGCACACTGTGTCATCAAGTAAAGAATCTCTATAATCGAGCAAACTTTCTGATAAAAAGATCATTAAACAAAGAGAAGAAACTTCTATTCTATAACGACTTGAATAAGCTACTTAAGCATGAAGAGTGTTACCGCGTGCTTCCTGCGCACACCGCACAACACACACTCAAACTCCTGTGCAGAAACTGGAAAGGATTTTTTCAAGCGTTAAAGGAGTGGAAAAGCAATCCTGAGCAGTTCTTCGCTATGCCCAAGCCACCGAATTACAAACCTAAGAACGGGGAAGTGGTAGCGATTTTCACCAATCAGCAAGCAAGAATCGTCAACGAGTGGTTAGTGCTTCCAAAGAAAGTGGGATACAATTACAAGACACGATTGACCTCCGTTACAAAGCTAAGAGAAGTGCGAATCATCCCCCGAAGAGTAGGCTATACTCTTGAACTTGTGTATCAGAAAACCTTACCTAAAGTTCAGAAACGGATGATACGGAAGGGAGCGGTAGATTTAGGGATGGTCAACCTTGCCACCTTTGTGGATAACCTCGGGAACCAACCGATTGTTATCAAGGATGCAGGGAAAGGAATAAAGAGTATAACACAATTCTATTTGAAAAAACAGAAACAATTACAGATCCAATATGCTCAACAGCAAAGGCAGCTACTGAAAGGAAACACTAGGCTCAGTTATGGGCAAGCCTACTACAAGCTTAAGGAGAAGTGGCGAAGGAAACTTAAAGAAGCTATCCACCAGCTCACTTGTTACTTGGTAGACTTGTGGGTAGAACGAGGGCTACATGAGGTGATTATCGGCTACAACAAGAAATGGAAACAAGGGATGCATTTCTGGAAGAAGATAACCCAAATGTTTGTCACCATCCCCTTCATGCGAATCATCGACATCTTACGCTACAAAGCAGCAGAGAGAGGGATAAACGTGGAGACCATCCCCGAAAAGTATACCTCTAAATGTAGTTTCCTTGATAACGAATTCCCAGAAGCTAGGAAGCACTATGCTGGAAAACGGATAACTCGAGGCTTGTTTAGATCCTCTCATGGTCATCTGATCAACGCTGATGTCAATGCTGCCTACAATATCTTGAAAAAAAGCGATCCGAAAGCTTTACCTAAATGTAAGGTGAACGGGGTAGGAGGATACGTGATGTATCCGCTTAGAGTGAGTATAGAGTATCTCCTGTGCGCTATATCTTGACCTCTAATAAATACACTCACCTCTGTCTGTCGTATAAGACAACAGGACAAAAACTCATCATGAAGATTGTATTACATGCAAAATCTGTGTTAAAGAATGTCCTAGAAATTGTTAAAGAGACATTAGATTGGTTTAACCAAAACTTGAAAAACAAGTGATGTATAAGAGAAGTTATTTTCAATTACTTGGAAATAATACACTTCCTAGTACGTGGATGATTTTTAAACTCCATCTTCTAGAATAGCTTTTATTGTTTGTGATAGACGTGGAAGATCATTTTGAATTGTTTCCCACACAATTTTATAACTTACTCCAAAATATGCGTGAATTAGCTTATCTCTCATTCTTGCTATTGGTTTCCAGGGGACATTATCATATTTTATTCTAATTTCATTAGGAATATTTTTTACAGCTTCACCGATAATCTCGAGCATTCTAATTACAGCTGCTTTTGTCTTTTCGTCATAATAAAAATCATCATATCCCATTCCTTCAATGAATGATTGGATTTTGTTAATTGATTCTTCTATATCTTGTAGATAGAGTCTTACTCTTTTGTTAGACATAGATTGTCTCCTCTAATATTTCTTCCTTGAGTAATGGTTTCAAGGCTTCAGGTGTAACTAAATCTACTTTTATACCAAGTTTTTCACTAATATAATCTTCCAACTGTAGAAATATGAAAAATCCAATTGGTCGGTTAAAATCTACAATAATATCAACATCACTTGTTTCTCTTTGTTCATCCCTTGCAAATGAACCAAAAATACCTATTTTTTTTACATAATACTTTGATTTAAGATATGAAAATTCTTGTTTTAAGGTATTAATTATTGTAGATTTGCTTATCATAGTTTTTTCTCCTTACTATTTGATTGGTTGTTTCTACCAATAGATGGAATTTTTATATATTTTAAATTATGGTATTAATCAATGAATTCTATATAGTGTCATATAGATTATCCTTCAAAGGGTTGTAGCTATGCATTAACTTCATTATAATCCTCAGGTCTGCATCTAATAAAAAACCAAAAGCGAACCGTAAGCATCCTTGTAAGAGGGTGTGGGTGGTGTAAGAGGGGATGTAACGTCCCCATGATGTGCCCAAGCACTTCTAAAGAATTTGTAAAAAAATAAAGTCATAGGATTACAATATAATTTTTCTCTTTTTCAAGTTAGACTTATTCCACCAAATAGTGTTATCAAGATGAAATCTAGAAAAGTTATTTTCATTCTGTAATCACTGGAACCATACTTCTTTGAGTATACAACATAAGAATGCACTATTAGACGAGTTTCTACCAAGCTTTTTAAAATCAGTCTAGAAACGAACTGATTTTTAAAAAGAAGTCTTTCATTTCTTGATGATGTAATTTCTTCATAACTTCCTCTTTTGAGATAAAATAGATTTCATCTATTTCTTCATCTTGTGGGTTTAAATCATTTATGTCCCCTACATACTCAACCAAGAACATTGTTGTTTCTTGGCTTTGATAACCTGATTTGTCCCTTATAGCTGGTGGAAACGTAAAAGTGATTTTTTCTTTGAATTCTTTGATGATTAAGTATTGATTTGAACCTGTTTCTTCCTTTAGTTCACGCAAAATCGCTTTCTTTAAGTCAAGATCATCTAATTTTATTCCTCCCTTAGGAAAATCCCACTCTCCTTCAATTTCTATTGGTGCGTCTCCTGCATCCATTATTTTGACCTTGTGAATTAAAAGAAATTTATCATTATATTTTACAATAGCTCCAACAGCTTTTCTTATCATATATCTTATCTTTCTTGTGGTCATATAAGAATTATTGATTATTATTCTTGAAATAGAATAGAAAAAAAGTGTTTTAGCTTTGTTTTCTTTATTCCATTGTTTCCTTTTTCTTTACTACCGTTGCAGCTTGGCTTTGTTGCTTAATACTGCTACTAATGCCACAGTATAAGTGCTATCACCAGTTCAAATTCTTGTTCTAGAACGACCTAAATAGACCCCTAAAATGTTCATCCCTTCAAAAATCTTTCAAATAATCATAATTGTAAGAAACGGAGATGAAAATAATACAGGTATATTCCAGAACATTGAGTTTGGAGAAATAATTATCCTTGCTGGTATTGTTGAAGGATTCCAGATAATATTAGCTATCTTTACATTCTTAGCATTGAGAAGGAAGAAATAAAGAAAGAAGAAAGGAAGAAATTATTTCTTTCTTCGTTGTTGCACCACTATTCCAAAGCCCAAGAATAGAGAAGTTATCGCGGGTAGGAGAAGAGGGAACATTACAGTCCTTGTTTCATCCTCATAAGAAAGTATAGTAAATGAGTAATACTCTCCAGAATTATCGTTGATTGCCAAATTATGACTGATAGAGTTATCTAGTGCACTAATGTAATATTCGATAGTATCACTCACTGCAAAGGAACCGATAGTTACGCTGTAAAAATCACCACTTATACGCGCCATACTGATTGTCTGCCAGGTTCCACTATTGATTCTATAGCGGAGAGTAACTGAATGCACACCATAAGGGCTAATAACAGTAGCATTGATATTGACAGTATCGAGTTCTGTCGGAGAAGAGGGAGAATGAATAATACTAGTAATATTTGGACCAATAACATCAGAAGAACCTACGAATAGGTTATAGTATTGCCTGTTATTATTTTCTAGAGCTTCATTATGATTAACAGAGTTATCTATGGCACTAATGTAATATTCGATAGTATCACTCACTGCAAAGGAACCAATAGTCACAGAATAAATATCACCACTTTTAATAGTCATACTAGCTTCTATCCAAGTCCCACTATTGACTCTGTAATGAAGAGTAACACTTTGAACACTAGAAGCGTCTGTAACTGTAGCATTTATACTAATAGTATTGAGTTCTGTCGGAGAAGAGGGAGAGTGTACGATATCGTTAATTGCAGGACCAGTATTGTCAGAAGAATCGATTGTAAAAGAATAATATAAGCCTGAGTTATCCCCTGTAGCTTCATTGTGGTGAATAGAGTTGTCTACTGCAGTGATATAATATTCAACTGTGTCGCTAACTGCAAAAGGACCTATAGCTACATTATAGAGATCACCACTCACAAGAGTCATACTAACTTCTATCCATATTTCACTAATGACTCTGTAGTGTAGAGTAACACTTTGAACACCATGAGGGTTAGTTACAATAGCATTAATAATAACAGTATCGAGTTCTGTCGGAGAAGAGGGAGAGTGGATAATTTCTGTAATAACAGGAGAACCAAGGTAAAAAGTTGGTTCATCAAGAGGATAAAGATCGTTTGCACCACCAGCACCATCAATAGCATAAGAATCTGTTCCAGACCAGTCAGACCAATAGTTACCTTCAAGTGTTTCAATATCATGCCAAGTATTACTATTTCCATCGTCATACGCTTGTGATGTTCCTCCTAGATTATTGTCTACAAGGTTATTATGGTGAATAAGAGTGTTATCAGAATAAGAGTGTAAATATATTCCATATTCTCCATTTTCTTGTAGAAGGTTGTAAGTAACAACACAAAAACTAGAACCCTCAAGCCAGATACCATAGTAGTAGTTGTTATTACACGTGTTGTTGGCAACAGTAGAAGAATCAGCAGAGTCTAGATAGATACCATGGTAGTAGTTGTTATTACACGTGTTGTTGGCAACGGTTGAAGAATTAGAATCCTCAAGCCAGATACCATAGTCGTTGTAGCTACACGTGTTGTTAGCAACAGTTGAACTATCAGAATAGTAAAGATAGACGCTTTTCCCGCCATTGTTATTGCATGTGTTGTTTGCCACCGTCGAACTACCAGAAGAGGAAAGAGTGATGCCTTCACCACCATTGTTATTGCATGTGTTGTTTACCACTGTAGAACTACCAGAAGTCTCAAACATGATGCCTCTCCAGTTGTTGTAGCTGCAAGTGTTGTTGGCAACAGTAGAACCAGAAGAATACCAAAGATAGATGCCATAGTGGTTGTTGTAGCTGCAAGTGTTGTCGGAAACGGTAGAACCATCATTTTCTAGATAGATACCCCATCCGTTGTTGCTGAACGTGTTATTCTCAATAGTTACAGTTCCATAAGTTACATTCCAGATTAAAATTCCATAGTTTTCTGCGTCAACATAACAGTTTCGAACAATGAAAAATTTGGTTGTACCATAAATATAAATTCCACTTGAACTTGATGTTGTAATATTATACCCTTCAATAACATAAGGATCTTCAGCTGTTCCAGAGCCTGGAAAAACCTCAAAGTCACTATCAGAAGCAACTTCAATAGAATCATGTGGAATCAGTGAGAAGTGAGAGGGGGGTTCATAGGATACAGTTGTAGCATTTACGCTCATACTTGAGAACGTACTTATTCCACCAATTATCAATAAAACACATAGAACGCTTGTAATTGTAATTTTAGACTGTTTTGATTGTCTTTTCATATTTCATCAACAAAGATTTAAATTCTTATAACAATCTACTTTAGGAAATATAATACTTCTGTTAGAGGTAGAAGGAAACCTATAAAGAGTGACCTATCTTCAAAGTGATTAGACAGTTCTATGATATACTAAAAAAATGTAAGAAGAAATAAAGAAAGAAGAAAAGGTACCTATTCACTCTTTCTTCGTTGTTGCGCCACTATTCCAAAGCCTAAGAATAGAAAAGTTATCGTAGGGAGGAGAGGATTTTCTCAACTTAATTCTTTTTCTATTTCTAACCCTTTCCAATTTCGCATCAAATCCCCTTCTTTCATTTCATTATCAAAACTAAGTTGCATTTCTCTTTCGTTTATTGTTAACATTTTTCAGTAAGATATCTTTTGAAACCCATTCGATTTACATGAATATGTCCCCTTCGCTAATAATAGCAGGATTCAATGGACAGAACAGATAGATACTAAAGAAAAATTGCGAGACAAACCTTATCAGAAAGAGTAAAAATGGTTTTAAACCTTTTCTTCTAACTGTTCTTCCGTTTTTGATAAGAAGAGAACTGTCAAACCAAAGATAAGAAAAACAGCATTTAATATAACATTGTAATGGAGGTCATTTAATAATGATCCAATACTATCCGTTGTAAACCATGTTACAATAGCTATTAACAGAAATAACCTTGCTTTTCTAGTGAAATGATAAGCAAAATACATTATTGTTATCCCCCATCCAATCATTAGTCCTCCTAACACTGCTGATAGACTACGAACAAAAATCATTCCTGTTTCACCTAAGTCTGCTACAGAGTATTTGGGTGATAGAAAAATGCTAACTTCTGCTAGTTTTGGAAAAGCAGTAGCTGAAAGTACAAAGAACATACCTGCAGCTGCAACAAAACATCCTAAAATCAAAATCATAACCTTTCGAGCCATGGTTTCAACTATAATTCTTGAAATAAAAGTATTTGTCACTTGACATCTCTATTTCTCCTTGAATTTCAAGGTAAAAATAACCAATAAAAAGTGAGAGTGTAATTTAAAAGTACATAATTTTAGTAAATATATGGAACCAGAAAACAAGAAGTTCATATTTTGTTCAATCTTTAATGCAATAATATCTTTGATACTTACTGTAACAGTTGTACTAGTCGAACCACAAGGAACACCAGTTCAATCGGTTTTTTTTGCAATTCTCATGTTTATTCTAGCAAGTGTTATTTTTTTCCTTCTTATTCCATTAACGAATGTTAAGATTATCGAGTTACTGAATTCAAAGAAATGGTTCTATTGGGGAGTAATATCCCTAGTATTATTTCTTCCTCTACTTTCATGGATATTTTCACAAGATATTGTTTCAGCTCTATATTCCTATCTTCTTTGGTATATCCTTCCCACAGCTCTTATGATTCTTCCTGTAATAATTAAGCATCGTCACATAAAAAGGATAGATTTTATCTTCCACATCTCAGCTGTAGTAATTTTTGCTATAGGGTTTGATAATAGATACACTTACGACGTGATTAATGGTTTCGATGAGATGAAGTATGAATTTAATGCTTTATGGATGTCTGCTTTGATTCTTCTTCTCTTTTCCATTCAATTAGAAGAGTTTACTGAAAAATTCAACTGGAAAATCACTCTGAAGAAACTCTTCATTCCATTCATAGGATTGTTAATTCTTTGTGTAATAGCTATCCCTATCGGTTTAATAACTGATTTCTTAGTTTGGTCTCCTGAATGGTCAGGTTTTGGGATGTTTGTTGTAAGTTTTATAGGAATATGGCTTACGATAGCTTTACCCGAGGAAACAATTGCGAGAGGCATTATACAACATCAATTGACTGAAAAAATTGTGAAAAAAAAGAGTAGAATATATCCTTATTGGAGATGGGTAGCAGTTGTTATAGCATCCATTGCTTTTGCAGTAACGCATTGGAATAACACTTCCCCTGAATTTATCTGGGTATATATACTTCTAGCAGCAATTGCAGGAGTTATTTATGGTGTTTGCTGGATATTTGGTGGATTGTTTTCTGCTATGTTACTGCACACACTTATTGATTGGATCTGGGCTTTGTTACTTAAAGCTGGATGAAAAAAAAGATATAAAAAAAGGAAAATAAGATGTTAAATCTACTGAAACTGTTGCTAACCGAAGGAATTTGCTGAAAAAAGTGATAAGTTTATAAATTAACCTTTTATTCGACAGTCGAAAGAAATGTCCAGTGAAGTCATACTTAGAGTTGATAATTTAACAAAAATCTACGGACGTGAAATTAATCTTAGGTTTAAGAAATTTGGAAGGGAAGTCATTGGAGCCCAAGAAGTTAGTTTTACTGTCTATAAAGGTGAAATTTTTGGTTTTCTGGGACCTAATGGTGCAGGTAAAACAACAACTATGAGAGCAATTCTAAACTATCTTCATATTCAAACAGGTGAAATAACTGTTCTTGGTTTTGATCACAAAAAAGATTATATCGAGATTAGAAAAAAGATAGGATACATACCTGGAGAATTAGCTTTATACGATAATTTCACTGGTGCTGAATTAATCAAATATTTCAACAAATTTAAACCTCATAAGGAAGAATTTCTAAAAGAACTTAAAGATAATTTTACAGTTGATTTAACTAAAAAAATCAGAACTCTCTCATCCGGAAATAAAAAACAAGTGGGAATCATATTAGCTCTAGCATCAAAACCTACATTTCTCCTTCTAGACGAACCTACGTCAGGTTTAGACCCTTTAATTACCTCCAGATTTCATAGAATAATAAAACAACTCAAATCTGAAGGTATAACCATCTTTCTCAGTTCGCATGATCTTTCCGAAGTTCAAGCTGTATGTGATAGAGTAGCTATTATCAAGGATGGTAAAATAATCCTTGTAGAGAAGATTGAAGATTTGAAAAATAAATTCCTTCAAAATATTAAGATTGTTTTTTCGTCTAATAATAGCCCTAATGAGAAGGATTTCAAATCTGTTCAATCAATTGTATCATTTGAAAAATCAAATAAAAATGCATATAGATTGAAAATTAAAGGAAATATTGATGAACTCCTTTCATGGCTCACCGATTATGATGTTGAAAGAATAACAATTGAAGATGCATCTCTCGAAGAGATTTTCTTGCATTATTACGAGTAGTTGAAGGCAATGGTACAAGTATATCTAAAAAATCTGTTAAAGAACTGGAAGAGCGGGATATTTCCTCCTCTATTTATTGTTATGATGGTCCCGATGATTTCTGCTATCTGGCCTGAATTACAGAAAGCTTCAGCAATGTTTAAAGAGATTCTGGAGAGTCCAATTTATGCTGGTTTTCTCGGACATTTAGGAATCAGTGACTTTTCCACTTGGATGGGAATGTACTATATGTATATCTTCCTCTGGTTAGAAATGATTTTGGTGTTTCTTGTTATCTTCTTTCCATCAAGAATAATTACTACAGAGGTTGACAAAAAAACTCTTGATATGATGCTTAGCCTACCTATCCCTCGATGGAGGTTTTTGTTGGAAAAATTCTTAGTTTATTTAACATACAACTTGTTGTATCCAATCATAATTTTGTTCGTTTCCTATTTAAGTACCTCTTTAATGGGAGAGCAAATGGATTATACCATTCTCACTTACTCTCTGATTGGTATTTGGATGCTTTTCTTTGCTCTTGGGGCTATTTCTTTGCTTTGTGGTGCATTGTTTTTAGAGTCACGTAAAGCTTTAGGAGTATCAGCATTTGTGATATTAGCTATGTATATAATTGTGAGAATTGGAGGTATAGTTGAATCCCTTAAAATACTGAAATATTTTTCAATTTTCAACTATATGGCAGCAGGTAATATTCTAGAATCAGGAGTATTTCCAGTAGTTGATTTCTTTGTGCTTCTAGGTGTGGGGATTGTTGCACTTGTTGCATCACTGTGGATTTTTCAAAAAAGGGAGTTAACATATTAGTTCTCTTTTTAAAATTTTTCTCTGAGTTATGAAATTGTTAAGATTAATCCCAATATCGAAATAGTTGCTTATTACTGGTCTATCCTCATCTTTTTTAAAACTAGTTATATTTCTTGTAAATGTATTCTGTATAAACTTCAGAGCAGTGAATATCTTTGCATCTGCATTCATTTTAATCAACTACAATTTTTCTTGCAATTCTTGTAGTTTTTTCTGTTCTAAAACTAGTTGTCGAATATCAATTGCATCATTCTCAGCTTCCTCATAGGTGCCATTACGAGCTTTTTCTACAAAATTATCTATAGGTTCTCTTTTTTGTACAAGGATAGAAAAATCTTTCTAAGAAAAAAGGGAGAAGAGAATACTTTCAGTCAAGAGTCTTACGGGGGTTTAAATAGGAAAATAAGAATAGAATAATGATGTATCGGGTACAACAAAACCATCTTAGAGCTTTATCGAAAGAAGAGTACTGGATACTGAAGAAACTTTCCCGATGGTCAAAGAATGTCTATAATCACACGCTGTGGTTAATGAAAGAGGAATGGATGAAGAAGAAAAGATTTCTATCATATAAAAAAGCCTATCCAAAGATAAAAATAAATGAGTATTATCAGCGTCTACCAGCGCAAATAGCACAACAAACCGCTAGAAGAGCCGAACAAGCTTACAAATCCTTTTTTAGCTTAATGAAAGCTAAAAAACAAGGAAAATACACCGAAATGGTTAGAGAACCATGGTACTTACCAAAAGAAGGATTCTTTCACCTTTCCTTTACTCCTGATTATTTTAAAGTGCAAGGGAAAACAATCAGACTCTCACTTGGAAAGTGGATAACAAAAAATCTTAATAAACGGTTCTTGAGATTTAGCTTCCCTAGTCATCTTAGAGCGGAAAAAGTGAAAGAAGTTAGAATTCTTCCTCGCAGTTATGGGATGTATTTCGAAATAGTGTTTGTTTATTATAAGGAGAAAGAAAGTATCAATATTGACGAAACTAAATATCTGGGAATTGACCTAGGGTTAGATAATTTCGCAACAATAGTTGACACTGACGGGACAGCCTTCATAATCGAAGGACGTGGAATAAAATCTTTTAATCGTTGGTGGAATAAGAAGAAAGCAGAATTACAAAAAAAATATGATAAGAAAGAGATCAAAACTGGCACCAAAATGATGCAATTAGACAGAAAAAGAAAGTATTATTTGCGTAACTTCATGTCTCAAGCAGTAAACGAGATAATCAAACATTGTAAAATAAACAATATTGGCACCATAGTCATTGGGGAAATGAAAAACATTAAAAAGAATTGTAGGTTGGGTAAGAGAACTACACAGAATTTTCACTACATTACTTACAGTTTATTCAAGCATAAATTGCGAACGAAGAGTGAATTTCATGGAATTGATTATAAGGAAGTTGATGAAGCCTACACCTCTCAGACCTGTTCTCAATGTGGTCAGCGAAGAAAAGCCAATCGCAAATATCGAGGATTATACGTTTGCTCTAACTGTGGATTAGTTTTGAATGCTGATATTAATGGTGCATTAAACATCCTCAAAAAAGTAGCCCCTGAGTCTTCACTTGAGAAGATAGGTGGTAGTGGTTGTCTGAGTCGACCTTCACGTCGCTCTGTTGTTCCTCAACATAGTTCCGTTTAAACCAAAATAAGTCCTTGTACAAAGAACTTAGCTCATAGAAGTTTCATTCCATCTGTCTAGGATATTCTGAATTTCTTTATGTAGATTCCTTAATTTATAATTGATCAGTTCTTCAACTTCTGATTTTTCAAGCTTAATAGTCGTCATTCTTCTCTGTAATTTCAAAGCATTTTGATATAAAAAGACTTTCGAATGTTTGTAATTTCAGTTTAGATTGACAAATATACCTTTTCAATTATTTAGATAGTTTTCAGTTAAAAACCATCTTGGTTTGAAAAAATCAATTCTTGTTCCGAAGATGAAGAAGAAGGATAATTTTGACTTTTGAGAAGTTATATAAACCATCATTTTTCAATTTATATGTGAAAAAGTTCTTAGCTTTAACATTAATAGGCTTGATAGTTATCGGTGCAACTATTACTCTTATAGTTGTCTTTGTCTCAGACAAACATGAAGATTATACCTTTTTTAATGGTGACTTCCCCTCAAATAGTACATCATTCACCTACTACTCTAAGGTTCCATTTATGGTTCCAATGAGGGATGGAATTAAGCTAGCAACAGATGTTCTCGTTCCATTGGATCTTTCTGAACCTGCTTCTGTTATACTTATCCGAACTCCATATGATAAAAACATATTTTCATTTCTTGCTAGCTTTATTTTCAAAGGCCATATTATTATAATTCAAGACATGAGAGGTTTTGGAGAATCAGAAGGGTATGTAGATTTACCTTTTCTAACAGAAAAAGCTGATGGGCATGACATTTTACTTTGGATTGCTGAACAAGCATGGTGTAACGGTCGTGTTGGTACATGGGGACCTTCAGCTTTAGGTATCGCTCAATATTTATTAGCTCCCGACGCACCAGAAGTTCTGAAATGCCAACTTCCCATAGTTGCCACTCCTAATAGTTATGATGCAGTTTTTACAGGAGGACAATTAAGGAGAGAGCTTATTTTACCATGGTTAGATCAGCAAGGTTTCTCAGAAGACAGTCTTGAAATAATTAAGCAGAATGAGAAGCCTAATGGAATCTGGAATGATGGAAGTATTGTGGACATTTTCTCTGACATACATTCTCCAGCTCTTCATGTTGGTGGGTGGTATGATATTTTCGTTGATGGTCCAATAGAAGCATTTCAAGGGTATCAGTATCAAGGTGGTGTAGGAGCAGCAGGTAATTCTAAACTAGTAATGGGACCGTGGGTTCATGGAGGGATGTTTGGAGAAAGAACTGGTTTACTAGACTATCCCAATCAAGATTTCAGCACAATTTTCAGTCTTACAGATGCTTTATTCGATAAATGGTTGAACAGCAACTCTACCCTTTGGGATATGTTACCTACTGTTTCTTTCTATTTGATGAGCTCTATTGACTATAACCCAAGTTCTCTTGGTAATAATTGGTTTCAAGCAAATGATTGGCCATTAGAAACTGAAAATATCAATTACTATTTCTACCCTAACCAAAGTTTACTCTCTACTCCTCCTAGTGAATCAGAAGGTTTTATATCATATTTATATGATCCTTCTAATCCTGTACCAACTAACGGTGGGGGTAATCTAAACCTTGATCGAGGAGCTTACGATCAACAAGAAGTTGAACTTAGAGACGATGTCTTAGTCTTTACTTCTCCTGTTCTTAAAAATCCTTTAGTAGTTCTAGGAAAAATAGAAGTGCAACTCTTCATAAGCTCAAATTGCACTGATACAGATTTTACTGTGAAACTAACAGATGTTTACCCAGATGGAACATCAATGCTTATTACAGACACAGTCTTAAGGGCTAGAAACAGAAATAGTTTATCAGAATGGGATTTCCTAACTAATGATACAGTATATACTCTCTCAATCCCTCTAGAAAGCACAGCATACTTGTTTAATGAAAATCACAAGATTGGCATTGACATCTCCAGCTCGAACTTCCCTAGATTTGAAGCAAATCCAAATACTGGGGATTCTTTATGGAACAATGAAACATTTTATGTTGCTAACAACACTGTTTATACAAACAGCATCTATAACTCTTCAATTACCGTTCCTTCATATAATTACAATGATCTTATTCCTTTCTCTTTTAACACTTTCCAACTAAAGAAAACTAGTCTGAAAACTGTGAATATAACAGATCCAGAAGAGAATTCCAGTAGTGAAATATTAAAAGAATTTATTATGACATATGCAAAAAAGGAGTAAAATGAAAAAGATTCTTATATTTCTTTTTCAAAGAGTTTTGTTTCTACAGAGCATTTGAAACCTAATTTCTCGGATGCCTCAATAAGATGTTGGGTCTGTGGGTTGAAATACGTTTGTAGGGTTTTAATTTTAGCTTCTTTGCAGCTGTTAATGAGTTTAGCTTGTAATGGTTGGCGATAAGATTCGTCAGTTATATACATGTTTCCCTGATTCGCAATTGTTGGATCTTCTGGGTCAGCTACGTGAGCAAAAGCTCTAGCAACAATTGTATCATCCTTATGAACAACATAGTGAGCTATAAATGGTCCTTCATATTCTTTTATAGTTTTGAAATTTAACTCAGCTGCTTCTCTTGATTGTCCATACTCATTCATGAAAATTTCAATCATCTTTTCAACATCTCTAGTATGTTCAAATTCAACAATATCTTCTTGATTCTTAGCGTCGACTGAAGCAGAACTTACATCTAGAGTATATACTGAGAAACTATTTCCCATTTCTTTAAAACCCCATTTCTTTGATTGTTCAATTGTGCTTCCCCATATTTCTCCCGCTACTCCTTGAAGTTTGCTAATACCTTTTTTCTTGAAAACTTGTTCAATTCTCTCAAAAAGTAAATCTGCAACTTTTTCATGTTCTGGAAGTACGTATGGAAATCTTAAGAAGCCAAGTTTTTTTCCATCAACTTCTCTTACTGCAGCAGTAAGAAAACCTACCATCTTTTCATCTTTGAAGCAGTAAATCCTAGTTTCTGGATCAAAGTCCTCAGCTGAATAGGTTTCTTTCAATCTTTCAGCTGATGTTTGACCGAAAAATCTCCAATCTTTTAGAACCTCTGTTCCTACTGCTACTTGTTCTTCTATAAAATCTTCTTGATAACTTTTAATAATATAATCTGACATGAGGTTACAAATATTAAAACACTTATGTATCTTTTTCATGCTTACTATTTATTATATTATCACTTATTGCACAGGGTAAACAGCAATATTCACGCTTTCCCATTAGATTAAGCTTATATTTTCTTACTATATCAGGAGTTATTATTTCTTTTTTCGTATTTTCGAAGTAGAGTGCATCATATGGACATTGAACAATACATGCTCCACATTGAACACAGCGTTCAGGATGTGGCATTGTCATTACTTTTCTTTCTTTATCAAGTTCGTAACAATTTCTTGGACAAACATCTACACAGATATTGGTTCCTTTGCATTTTTCCTTATCGAGTACAACTTTCAACAACCTATCCTCATGAGTATCACTTTTGAAAATAGGAGTGCTTCCCATCAAATCAAGAACTAGAACTAATACTGTGATTAATACCACTGCAGCCCATTTAACATACTGTATCCAATCCCTATTTTCTAATAGAGTGAGAATTACAACAAATTGTAGTACTCCAATCACCCAGAAAATGCAGATTAAGATTAATTTTTTACTAATGTTTCTTGAAACTCGTCCTTTCTTATAGTTTGATAACCAATCACCATAAATCGGAAATGTAATAAATATAATCAAAGCCATAATCCATACTTCTGCAAATAAATAAGGTGTTTCTTTTAACCAAAAAATGAAAAACGGAATTGCCATGATTAAAGATATTGGAAAAGCCCAAGCTACAGCCATCTCAACCCTCTGTATTATATTGAAATTCACTTTTTTCATAGAAGATTCTTTTTTGAAATTCTTTTCGAGGAATTTTGGAATATCAGTAGCGTAAACAGGTCCCCAGATTACTTTCCAACCAGTTTTTTTACTAATTATTTTTGATTCCACTCCAACAGCTGCAAATTGTGGAAGTATCACTTTTTTATGCTTAACTTTTTCTTCTATCCCACTAGTTTTAATTATAGAAATAACATCATGATCTGTAAAAAGACCTCCAGCTGCTGCACACCAAACATTTACGCCTTTACTATTTGCTACTAGTAAGTAGCAATCAACTCCCCTCAAAGCTCTTTTTACTCTAAAAACTGTTAGATGATAATTCACGGTTAGAAAAACAGGTGAGTCTTCATTCGGTTTCCCTATTTCATTTATTCCAACTTTTGTTGGAAATGGAAAGAATCGAATAAAAGTTTCTAGAACATTAATTATGACGTAATTTACCCAACTGATATATTTTCTACTCATTAGTGCTTCCTTCTTTTTGAGCTATTATTTCAATAAAATTCTCCAAGAATGTTTTTTTAATTGATATCAATTTCAAACCTTTCTCTTCTACTCTTTTTTCAAGCTGTTTTACAGCCTTAGTTGTAGTTTGTGATAATAAATAAGTAATAATAATCAAAGGTAATTTTAAAGAGAAATTTATAATTTTCTTGATAGTTTTATTGGATTTATTTTCATCAGCAATCAGTAGAAGTCCATCTTGTTTTAGAATCCTTCTGATTTCTATTAGTGCGTAATCGATCTCAAAATTGCTTAATTCTGAAAAACATAACGTGCTCATCACAACATCAAAACTATTATCCGATTCTGAATTTAACTCTGCAACTCCCATTTCAACAAAATCGACTTTTTCTACTAAATTTAATTCTTTACAACGCTTTCTAGCTATTTCTAACATCTGGGAATTGATGTCTATACCTTTAACCTTTGCACCTTTTAGAGCTGCTTGTAGTGCTAATCTTCCAGTTCCACACCCTATATCAAGGACTTTATGATCTTTTTTGATATGTTCAATAACTCTATTGTAAACTCTACTCATTTTACCTAATGTAAGAATATCTATTCCCTTATCATATCTATTAGGGGAGGATTCAAATATTCTCATTAAGATATACGACATCGCATAAGACCAATACAAAACAAAAAACTACACTTAAAACTTTATCTCATTTAAATCTAGTAAGATATTAATGAAAGTAACACTTTACTTTTTAGTAGCTTTTATTGAAAACATTAGTGGAATCTCATACTTATTATCCTCTATTCGCCAGAATCCATCTTCGCATTTCTTCGAAAAAGGGAATTGTTGGAAGCAAGTATAAGGATATTCTTTTACTTGTAGAATTGTAAGACCAGCGTTTATTAAAGAATCTAAAATATCTGAAAAACTATGTTGCCATTCGTACATATCTACATTTTCTACTAATTTCTCTGAGTCAGTATAAGTATACTCAGATTTGAAATGCATTGGAGTTTTTTTATGAAAATAAGGATATTTGTAAACTAACTCTGATGGATGTTCATCATCAAATACTCCTGTAAATGGATGAATTTCTGCAATAAGGAACATTCCACTTGGTTTGAGGTACTTGGAAACAATTTCTGCCCATTTTTTGATGTTAGGTAACCAAGTAAGAACACCATAAGAAGTGAAAACGACATCAAACTGTTCATCTAGAACTTTAGGAAGATCATATATGTTTGTACAGATAAATTTAGCTGGAAGTTTTAACTTTTCATTGATAGAATTTGCTAAATCTATTGCCACATCTGAAAAATCCACCCCTGTTACTTGTGCACCTAATCTAGCCCAAGATAAGGTGTCCATCCCGAATTGGCATTGTAAGTGGAGAAGAGTTTTTCCTGAAACATTACCCAAGGCTTTAAGCTCTATTGAAGAGAGACTATTCCTACCTTTTATGAAACCTACAAGATCATACTCTTTGGACTTTGCGTGCATTTGAGATGTTTCATTCCATCGTTTGAGATTTTTCTCCATATACTCGTCCATATTGCTCTTTTGTGATTAAATATGTGTCGTTATAATTTTTTCTATTTAAAATTATAAAAATGAGAAAAAGATAGAAAAATAGTAAAATAGATTTATTGACATCTCTTTGGTAGATTCATTTATTTTAGGCAAAATATATATTTGTTAACTCTAATCATTTTTCAATGTCTAGAACATTTGCAAGAATCATTAATTTCTACTCAAGATTCATAGGTTTTAGTTTGACTTTTATCTTACCAGTTGTAATTGTTGTAGGATTAGCTTTATCCACCTTTAATCCAGCTAATTTTGAAGGTGAAACTTTCTTCAATTGGGTTAATTTAGTTTTTGTAGGTTTTGTATTTAACAGTTTCATATTAGCCTTCAACGCAATTCTAGTAACTCTTTCTTTTGATGCTGAAGTTAACAAATTAACTAAAGAAGGCACACCAATCAATTCTGCTGCGGGTTTCAGGAACCTTGAACGAAAATATAAAGCAAGTAATTTTTATCTTTTTATAATCTCTTTTTTCGCGCTTCTTTCATGGGCTATATTCACTCTTTCAATCTGGGGAGTGGAAAGCGTAGCAAAGTTCCTTAACTTGTCTGATTCAGCTGCTGATTCAGTTTCAATGATCTCTCTTTATCTTTCTGTAAGTAGTATGATTTTTACAATTGCAGCTGCTATAGCTATCAGGATTCCCTCTATCTCAGGTTTAAAAGTGGGAACTATGGTTAGATATTATGTTGTATCAAGGCATCCTTATGTTTTGGAATCTCTTTTTTCAGATTCAATTTATACTCTTTTGGATCCTATCACAAGAGTTTATTTCATAAAATAGTGCGAAAGAATCTCTGACTCTTTAGAAATCGATTTTGCTCCAGTAATACAACCTCCTGTAAAACGACAAAGGATTGCTGTTCAAAATATCCTTGTCTTACTTTATTTACATTTTCGACTCCCCGATGTAATGGATATAGATACTTTGAGGAACGAGTTGCTAAGAATAGTCCCTGAAAATAAAGTTGATTACATCATGGGAGGAGAACAACTGAACATTGAACGATGGATGGATATCTTTGAACATTTAACAAAAGAAACTAAAGAAGTATTCTTAATAGTAGACCGAATTGTTC
Source organism: Candidatus Heimdallarchaeota archaeon (assembly GCA_019057815.1). GTDB lineage: Archaea > Asgardarchaeota > Heimdallarchaeia > Heimdallarchaeales > Heimdallarchaeaceae > 18H4-34. Next base: position 89,519 of record JAHLWR010000004.1, on the reverse strand, counting down.
TTACATTAAGAGAAACTCCAGAAATAATAGATTCAAAAGACTTCTGGATCACTTCAGCTGTTCCTCCAACTCAGAAGAAAGATGAGACTCAAGATATAGTCTTCCTTCTATTTAACCGTAAAAGAGGTGACCCTAACCCTCAGAAAATAACTATGAGATTCAATGGTGCAGATGAACTATCACCACATGATTTTGAAATAGATTTCGAATTAATCCCTTATGACGATTTTGTAACCATACCTAAAGAAACAGATAGCTTATTGACACAACAAAAAAGACTTTTTGTAAAGTTGGTTACAGGAATCTTATATCAAGGAACTGGAATTTGGATTTCTGTCCATTCAGAGAACATAGGAACGAATTTAATAGCTATTGATTTCTCTACAGCTGATGCCCCAATAGAAACACAGATTTTCAATCTTAGAGTTGTGAAAGGTATCAAATTCTACCTTCAATCTTGGGGACCAAAAATTCTCGCATCTTTAGGTATATTCTTACCTATATTAAGAGCCCTTTTAGAACTCTAATCTCTTTCTTCTCCTTTGATTTCGTATATTGCTTCAAATTCTTTGCAAAAAGTATAAAATAAAAGTAGCTGATTTAATTACTTGAAACACTTGATTTCAGATGATCCTCGGATAAAAGAAGCCTATCTCTACGAGTGCTTAGATAATGATGATGTTCAATGTAATACTTGTAGAAGACAATGTGTTCTTAAGAAAGATCAGGAGGGTTTTTGTAAAACAAGAAAAAATATAGATGGTAAACTTTACACTTTATCATATGGAGATGTATCAAGTTACTCTGTAAACCCAGTAGAGAAGAAACCAGCATACCACTTTTTCCCTAGCCAAATGGCTTTTACTATAGGTTCTTGGGGGTGTAATTTTCCTTGTGATTGGTGCCAGAACTTCGATATTTCAAAAAGACCACCTCCGGAGAACTACAAATTTTCGAGTATTTTAGATCCTGAAAAGGTTATTGAGAGCATGAAAAGTAACTCTATAATCGAAGGAATATCTTTCTCTTTCAATGAGCCCACCTTATCTTTAGAATTTTCTATTGATGTTATGCAGCAGCTAGATTCTAGTTATTTCAAGCAATATGTTACTAATGGATATATGACTAAAGATGCTTTAACAATGCTTATAGATTCAGGATTAAACTCTATGACTGTTAGTTTTAAAGGTTCAAAAGACGTTATGAATCAACACTTGCAGATAAATAGCGATTACATCTGGGAAAATATCAAATATGCATCTGAAAAAGAAGTTCACATTGAACTTGTTTATCTAGTTATCCCCACACTAAATGATGAAGTTGAGCAAATTGAAGAATTTGTTAATAGAATAAAGAATGAACTTTCCCCTACTATACCTGTTCACTTTACGGGATATTCACCTTCATATCTATACTCTATTCCAAAAACACCCACTTCTACTTTGCAGGAAGTGCATTCATTAGCCAAGAAGCTAGGTTTAGAATATGTTTACATAGGCAATATACCTGGACATCCTCTACAAAACACATATTGTTCGAAATGCTCTGAACTTATATACAGAAGAGATCAGTTTACTATAACTTACACGAATATCACAAAAGATTTCAAATGCCCTAACTGCAATCTAGAAATCTATATATACCCTTATCGACCTCAAAAATATTACAAAGAGGAATAACAATGTTTTGTTCAATAAAGAGGATTTAGAATGTCTAGATATTACCATTAAAACCAACTTTTCTAATTTCTGCATTAAGTTTAAATTAAACTAAGAAAATACATTACAAGATGAATATTCTGTCATTAGTTTACTGTATTGTTTCCCTTGCTGTTATTATCAGCGTAATAGTAATTGTAGTCATCAAGCAATTTGAACTTGCTTCTTCCGCTGTTTATTATTTTCTTATTCTTCTATTTGGACTTATTGGATGGATAGCTTCTAATTTGGTACAAATAGTGATTAGTAAACCAGGTAACGAAAGTACCGCTCTCATTTTCTCTCGAATCGCTACTGTGTGTAGTATGATTGCCATGATTGCTGCTGTGCTTTTCGCTAGGGTTTTGAGCGCAAGAAGAACCTTAAACTCTAAATCTGTAGCTTTCGCTTTCACGCTCTTCGGTGGAACAATAGCTATGACTTTTGCAAAAGCTGTTTATGATGTTTCTTATAATACAGAATTAGATTTCATAGTTACTGAAGCGCATATTGTTTGGGTAATATTTGATGCGGGATTGGTTCTATTCGCCGGTACAATAATGGTTTACTACTTTGGGCGTCAAAGGAAATTTGTTGAGGAACAACAAAAAAAAGTGATCAACTTCATGATAATTGGTGCATTTATAGCTTTCTTCCTTAGTGGAATTTTTTACGCGATTTATGCAGTTGCGCAAGTACCAGCAATTTTACACTTAGAGCTTGTAACCGTAGCTATAGGAACTTCAATGGTAGGAATAGGGATGATCTGGGGGGGTAAAAGAACAATGTATGGATCATCTAGAGTTTTATCAGTGCACGTTTTTGACACAAATGGATTGAGTGTTTACGCAGGGTTATTTATTGCTGAGTATGATGTTGATGAACATTTGATTTCAGGTGTTGCTACAGCTATTGCTAACTTCGCAGGACACCTGATTGGCAAAGATGTATTTCCTAGAGAAATAGATTTAGAAAATTACTCTCTTATGCTGGAAAAAAAAGGTGATTATGTAGGTTTTGTGAATTGTGAATTTCCAACAGTACAAGTTCGTCAAGCTCTGTGTAATGTAATGGATGATTTCGAACCACAAATGGGACAAGAGGAGATAACAGAACTGGTGGAAAAATACTTCCCATATGGTAAGCCAAGAATAATGGAATTTGACGAAGTTCCAGAGGATTAAACTCTTAAATCATTACTTTTTCTTTTTCTTATGGATTTAGCTATCCGAGGTAGACTAGCAATTTACTATGATCAAACTGGGAAACTAATTTTTACAAAAGACCCTTTAATTATAGTTGAAGATAATCAAATAATAGATATCGATTCTTTTAAAAAAATCAAACAGAATATTTCTGGACATGATGTTATCGGTGATGATAATCAATTACTTCTTCCAGGATTGGTTAATTGTCATACTCATCTTTCCATGACATTATTTAGAGGAGTTGCTGACGATTTACCTTTAGAAGTTTGGTTGAAAGATCATATTTGGTCCCTTGAAGAAAAATTATCAGATACTGATGTGTATTATGGTGCAAAACTTGGAGCTATAGAATCGCTCCTATCTGGCGTTACAACCACCTCTTCTATGTATTGGTATCCAGAACAAGAAGCTCTTGCTATGGCAGATATGGGTTTAAGAGGGATGATAGGAGCACCTGTACTCACTGAAAAAGTAAATCTTTCTGATTCATTTAAATTGGTTGAAGAGCATCATGATACAGCTGATTCACTAATTCGAGTAAATATAACACCTCATGCACCCTACACTGCCACAGCTTTGGATTACAGACAATCTTTCTTGAAAATAAAAGAATATAATGAGAAAAACCCAGATAAACCGCTTGTTCTTATGCATACTCATTTGGCTGAAGCTAAAGACGAATTGGAACAATGTCGCGCTTTTAATATAAAACATGGAGAAAACTTTCCAAATGTTAAAACAATTGTAGAATATTTCCAAGAAATTGGTATACTAGATGATCATCTTTTAGCAGCTCATTGCATTCATTTAACAGAAAAAGACATTGACTTACTCTCTCAGAATAAGGTAGGAATAGCTCTAAATCCCGTATCGAATTCAAAACTTGGAAATAAAATGCCAAGAGTTAAAGAAATGATCGATAAGAAGTGTATTCTAGGTCTAGGTACTGATGGTCCAGCTAGCAATAACACTTTGGATCTTTTTGATACTATAAGATATTTGGGATTATATTACAAAGGATATCTTCAGGATTCTACAGTAATCAAAGCATCACAGATATTCAAGATGGCAACTCTTGGAGGGATGGAAACACTACATTGGCCAGGTATAGGTACTCTTGAAAAGAATACTTTAGCTGATATTATAACAATAAACTTGAAGAAACCTCATTTGACGCCTATTAGTTCTGATAATTCAATTATCAGTCATTTTGCGTATTCAATGAAAGGTAATGATGTTGAGAATGTAATAGTTAATGGAAAAGTAATTACTGAAAACAGAAAATTTGAATCACATGATGAAGAAAGGGTTATGGAAGAAGTAGAAAAAAGGATTTACCGATTATTATCAGAATGATATTGATGATGTTTGAAACTTAATATTATAATGCCTATAATTGTTAAGAAGATTGCAAAAAACAGAAAAAACTGTCCTACACCATCCAAATGTAGCCACTCCTTCAAAACCAATCCACCGAAAGTGATTGGGAGAATCGTCATAACACCATTATAGAGTGCCATAATGTTTGATATTTTTCCTTTTCTAAAAGCTATTTGTAAGACTCCTGTTGATATTAAAGCTGTCAGAAGAATAAGAAAGAAGTGCAATGTAACATTACCACCGTTCAATTTCCAATCATCTTCAGAGAACCAGATGGAAGTTCCTTTGATAAATACTGATTGTAATCCTGAAGCTACTCCTGCAAATAGTGCAAAAGAAAGTGACGCATAATACTTCTTTTTTAGAAATGTATGTATTGCAAAAACCAAACTTACAAAAACACTTGCAACCAAAACGATTAGACTAGGAATGGATATAATAATCACTTTCCATTCTTCCCAATTAACACCAGCTGTATCTTTGCTTATAAGATATGAAGATACACTTATTCCAATTACTATCAGAAATATTGCTACAATTTCCAATTTCTTCAGTGATTCCTTAAGGTCTAAATGGGCGTATATTACCAAAACTATGAGACCAAATCCTGAAAGAGGAGCAATAGCGCTTAAAGGTGCCCAAAGTAATGCGATAAAGTATAAGAAAATGCTGACTATAGTAAGCAACAACCCAGTTAACCATAAATGGTTAGTGATTAATGTTCTGTACATGAGTAGTGTATTAGATTTAATTTCTTCTGAAAGGTTTTTTACAGCTTTTTTCTCCAAAGCAAAGCCTATATTATAAGATGCAAAAGACAACAACCCAGATAATATTGAAAAAGTAAACCAAATGCTACCCATTAGAATGAGAATAAAGAATGTCTTTTTAGATTTTTTTCTATTGGATAGATATTGGTTTTATTTCAAGATATTATTCCCAAGTTCTGAAAAACAACTTTATAAGTACAAAATTATATATCTAAATAGTGAGTTCCTCAAAATTCAGAACAAGAATCGCTGAGCTTAAAAGAGATAATATTAGTGGTGCAGCGGAGATTCTCAAGAAAGCTATATTTCTAATAAAAGAGGAATTAGAAGAGAATACGGAATATTATAAAAATATAAATGACTTGTTTGAACTCTTCAAGCTAGTTTCTTCATTGAAGTCTGAAATGGCTCCTTTAAGAAATATTTGGATCTATTTTGTTGATTTCTATCAAAAAGGAGTTCCAATAAAAGAATTATCTGATAAAGTTTTATCTAGAATAGATCAAGAATCTGAAAATCTTACTAGAGAACTAGTTTTGTACCTACAAAAAGTGAAAATGATTATGACATTTTCCAGATCTAGCACAATCCGAAAAGGTTTGAGAGAATTACTCAGAAAGGGGTACAATAACTTACCTGAGTTGGTTATTTTTGAATCTCGACCAACCAAAGAAGGAGAAAAACTAGCTCTAGAAACAAGTAAGAGTGGATATAAGGTGCATTACCTTATCGACGCAGCAATGACCGTTGCAATCAAGAAATTCAAACCAGATTACATATTGATTGGTGCAGATACTTTGTTTCCTAATGGTAATATTGTCAACAAAGTAGGATCATATGCACTTGCTCTGCTAGCTAGAAAATTTAAAATTCCTGTTGTTGTAGTCAGTTCAACACTAAAACTACTTCAACAAACCTCAAAGTTCAATACTATAGATTATCCCCAAAAAGAGATTTGGAAACACGAAATACCAGATAATTTAGATATACTTAATCCATATTTCGAGATGATTCCTGGAAGTTTGATAACTGGATATTTAACAGAATTTGGATATAGTACCAGCATTCCTAATGTTAAATTACAGATTAAAAAAGATTAAATCCTTAAGCTGCATGAATAAAGAAAAAGAAAGAGAATGTACAACAGAACTAATCTTTTACATACAACATCTGATCTGTATTTTCTGGGACAATTGGCTCGATGTAATATGCTATCTTTCCAGCCCATCGAACAGCTCCAGTTCTGTAGACTTCATTTGAACGAATATTCCTTAAAGTTGAAACAGGAATGTTATATTTGATACTGAGGGTTTTCAGTGAAGCAAAAGGGTTATCAAATTCACTAAAAAGACGTCTAATTATCCCTCTTTTACTTTCGTCAACTAATAGTGAACCACTATCTCCCACTGCATAGCCGAAAGGAGGTCTTGACATAACTTTTTTCTCGTTTATTCGTCTCATCATTCCCTTGTATCTTTTTTCTCTATACTTCTCTAGCTCCATCTCTCCAAAAAGGTCTTTAATACGAGTTATGGTTTTATTATCTTCATCATCTAAACAAACTATTGAAATATCTTTTTTCTTTAATATAACTCGAATATATCCAAGAATGTCTACATCTCTAGATAATCTATCTCTAGATTGACTCCATATCTCTTCAAATTGTCCTTCTGAGGCCATAATAAGAATTTCCTTAAAACCCGCTCTATATTCAGGATCACTGTCTCCTGGGCAATCTTCATCTTTTATGATTTTAACAATCTCCCTTTCGCCTGCTTGATATATTTTTGACGTTACATCATCGATTTGAGTTTCCAAACCTGATTCTTGATCAGCAGTAGAGGTTCGTGCATAAATAATACAACGTTTCATTTAAGTTACCTTGTTAAGAAGGTGGTGACCTTTACTAAAAGGTACGTAATACTCCTATAGTCTTATTTTTTTTACACTTTTATTATACAGCAATCTTTCGCTTCAAGAGCCCTTCAGATCTTCTTTGATAAATTTATTCTTAGATAAATCGTTATTTGATTATTACGAAAATTTTTCTGCATTCAAAAAGATAGAATTGATTTTGAAAACAAAACCATTGTGGTTAAAAATATATAAGCGAAAAAAAAGAAGAAAGAACTATCGTTTAATCTTCTTATCGTCTTTTTCGAGAGAATAATTTTATGAGTATCAAAGGAACTACTACTATTAGCAGAGTAAGCGTGAATAATATTTGAGTTTCATCTGTAGAATATTCAACAGGTTCATCAAGAGGGTAAAGATCGATTGAACTTTCATCACCATCAATAGAATAATTACCAGTTCCTGACCAATCGGACCAGTAGTTGCCCTCTTGTGTTACAGTATCATACCAGAAGTTGTTAGATCCAGAATCATAAGCTTGGGAAGTTCCTCCTAGATTGTTGTCTACAAAGTTATTATGGTGAATAAGATTATTATCAGAATAAATATAATGGTATCCTACATAGTAGTACCCTAAATAGATATCATGTAAGTATATTCCATATACTTCATTTCCTTGTAGAAGATTGTAAGTAACGACACAAAAACCAGAACCATAAAGTATGATGCCATAGTTGTTATTGCTACACGTGTTGTTGGCAATAGTAGAACTATCAGAAGAGGAAAGATGGATGCCACATTTAATATTGTTGTTGCATGTGTTGTTGGTCACTGTAGCACTACTAGAAGAGGAAAGTGAGATGCCTTCCCAGTTATTGTTGCATGTGTTTTTAGTAGCAGTAGAACTCCAAGAATGGTAAAGTGAGATACCCATTTTGTTGCTTGTGCATGTGTTGTTTTCAACAGCAGAACTGCCAGAATACTCAAGCGCGATGCCTACCCAGTTGCTGTTGCACGTGTTGTTAACAATAGTCGAACTGCCAGAATATCGAAGATTGATGCCATCATCGTCATTGTTACTGCATGTGTTGTTAATAACAACTGAATATGTACAGGAGTAGAGAGATAGACCAGCTGTAGCGCTATTTAATATTTGGTCACGTACTATCACATTAGTACAATTGACTAAGATTAATTGACCATAAACTGGTTCATCAATTATCGTAGAGTCAAGGTTAGTGTAAAAACCTAGTTTTTTCCCATTCACCCAATTATTCTCCAAAGTATATGAGAGGTAAGCATCAAGGGTATTTTCATTTATACATAAACCACAATCAGTAAAAGTGTTGTTGGCAACAGTAGAACTCCCAGAAGAGGAAAGGGAGATGCCCCAGTAGTTGTTGTTACATGTGTTGTTTGCCACTGTCGAACTGCTAGAATCCTCAAGCTCGATGCCGTCATAGTCATTGTTGTTGCACATGTTGTTAGCAACAGTAGAACTATTAGAAAACCTAAAAGAGATACCCCAGCCGTTGTTGCTGCAGGTGTTATTGGTAACAGTAGAACAGCCAGAATCCAAAAGATAGATGCCATGGCCATTGTTGTTGCACATGTTGTTGGCAACAGTAGAACTGCCAGAATACCAAAGCCAGATGCCTAAGTTGTTATTGTTGCTACAAGTGTTGTTGGCAACAGTAGAATTACCAGAATAGAAAAGAGAGATACCATAGTTGTTATTGCTGCACGTGTTGTTGATGACAGTTGTTGTACCATCAGCTACATCATCAATATAAATGCCATAGTCTGCATCTACTAGGCAATTACGAATAATGAAATATTTTGTTGTATCAGTAATATAAATACCCTTTGTACTCGCTGTTATAATGCCGTTTGTACTCGTTGTTGTAATGTTATATCCCTCAATAACATAAGGATCTTCTTCCGTTCCTAAACCAGGAAAAACCCCAAAATCAATATCAGAAGTAATGGATATAGAATCATGTGGGGTAAGTGAGGAGTAAGATGGTAGGTCATAAGAGACAGTTGTAGCATTTGCTCTCATACTAGAGAACGTACTTATTCCAACAATTAACATTAAAACACATAAAACTCTTCTAATTGAAATTTTAGATCGTTTTGCTTGCCTTTTCATAATTTGACCTACCAAGATGATAAAATCATGTTATATTATGCTTTATAAACAACAGTTTTTAGAACACTTATAATCATTTGCGATAATATCATCGTTCATCAAAAACAACCTGTTCTACGAGCCTATCATCTTGTTTCTTTGTAATATAACGATAAATGAAATATTCAACTTTCTCTATTGCTTTATCATAGTCTAGAGGTAAAACTACATTTGAACTCTTTAGTTGCATTAATTTTTGCCTTAAAAGTCCCATTGTCAGTGCTACTACGCGGTTTCTATAATACAGCTCGTTAGCTCTAAGCTTGATTTGTGCATATTCTTTGAATAAATTAGAATACTCCTTACTTAAAGGATCAAATTCTTCTTTACTTTGCCTTGTATGTTCTTTTATATCGCTCAGATCCCAATTCATAACTTCCTCTGTTAATTCAGCTAAGAAAGGGAGATAATAAGCAAGATCACTCCCCAGTTTAAACTCATCGTCACAAGGGATTTTATTTTTGAATTTTACTTTAAACATAGTTGTTTTTATTTTCATTCACTTCCCTCCTGATTTGATTTAGCTATATTTTCTATTGTTATAATGTCGTTATAATCAATATCATATTCAACGATTGCTAGTCTTAGTATTTCAACATGATTAGCAACTTTCTTCATCTCCTCATGCCTTTGCGTTAGTCTATGGGAATATTCTGCATATTTCATCATTGATATAAAGTAATCATTAAAACTTATTTCTCTGTTTTTGCCATAATTTTTGAACCAAGCTTGATATATAATTTCCATTACTGATTGAATTTGAGGTAGAACTGAAGTCGGTTCGATTTTCAGTCTTTCAGCATAGTTTTTTATTCTACGGCTTTGCGTAATATCGAAAACCAGTTGTTTAATTGTTTTCATATGTTTCTGGATGAAATGTTTTTTGAAATTGATAAAGATTATGAAAGTTTTAAACAAACATTGAGAAAGAACTTTCAATAAAAGTCTTGAATATTCAAATAATTGAAAATGATATTCAAAGGTTGGTTGTAGTTTAAGCTAATAAAAAAGAAAAATAGGTAGAAAGAGAAGATTATACTTTGACTTTACTCTTTCTTGAAATGAGTACTATTGCTGCAATTGTTATTGAAAGCATCACTAAAGCAGGCACACCAATTCTTCGGAGAGATACCCAATCTATAGTTGATTCATCTATCGATTCAGCTAGGATACCATGTACAGATTCAAGATTGTGACCATAGAACGTATTGCCTGCTAAGAAGACGAAAATACCTTCATCTTTTAGAGTTTCATTACATGAAGTTCCAATAAACAATATCTGATCGAATAAATCGACAGTTGCTTCCCTTATAATATCAGCTCGGGAATCGTACATAAACACTCTGTGATAATCTGTGGCTAATAAGACTGCGTCTCCATAATTTGGATCTTTGTAAAGGATTAGTTTGTTTGATAAGAATGAACTATGAGTATGTGACCACAATAATTTGGCATCTACATCAAAAGCCATTATACCTGTACCTGATTGTGTAACATAGACTTCATAGTATGCATCTCCTTGCATTTCACCTATCACCATATCAAAAATTTCTGCGTCAGTTTCCAAATTAGCTTCCCAACTGGTGAATGTATTGATTTCCACATTATAATTCTGGATATCGAAACCCTCATGTATGAAGACTGTTTTATAAGTATCAGTAGTTTTAGTATATCCTATTGCAACTCTTCCAAAGTAATTACTATATAGCGAATAATCCGCAGTTCCGTCTTTTAAGTAGAAAATTATGGTAGAATCAGAAACTACAACAAGAATATTTTCTGTAGCCTTTAAGTTGCCTGCTAACAGCTGCTTTCCTACATCCTCTCCAATACTGTCGAACCATGCTTGGTCTCCAGCATTTGGTTTATAGACACGGATGTAATTCACGTTTGTGGTTGATATTGTTGTAATAATTAGATTATCTCCACCAACACCACTTAGACTATAAGCTAGAAGCTCATGAATTGAATTAGTTTTACCTACTAAGTCAGCGTTCGTCTCTACTTCCATTGTAGTAACATGTATAACTCCGAGGTAGAATAAATCTGTATAGAAGTATACTGATGTTGGGTAACCTTTTCCTTCAGGATCAGCTGCGACACATTTTACTATGTTTCCTATGTCCATTATCGTTTCTTTACTGTATATTTCTCCTGTCTGAATATCGCACCAGACTGCATGGGTGTTATTTTCTATATAGAATAGAGTTGGATAATCTAAACCATTAAAGTTAGCTACAACAACTGTATCTGGATTTATTTCCCCTATTCCTGAAAACATTCTCTCATATTCCATCTCGCTTGGAAATTCTACAGGTGCCATTTTTACATATGATGGTTTTACAGGTATAAACTCTGTTGATGTTACTCCAATCACTTTATCTCCATAAGTGCTGAAAATCACTCCGTTTTGTCCATTGATCTCAGTAGCAACTACCCCAACTGCATACCCAACTGGAAAAATACCTGTTTCAAAAACCCACTTTAATGATCCATCTATATTAACACATAATACACCTACTTCTTCATTTATGTCATAATATGGATAGTATAATACAGGATCATCTCCTACGGTGCCTAGTGCAACCTCCAAACCGACATATTTCCAGAGTCCTCTTGACCACAGAAGTAACCCTGTTTCACCATCGTAAGCAGAACCTGTGAATGATTCTCCTCCTGTTGTTATAAGATCAAGTATCCCATCTTCATTTATATCATAGAAAACAACTTGATTTGGTACAATTGGAGTACTAATGTTCCAGAGAATAGAACCATTGATTTGTAGTAAAACACATTCAGAAGCTGGAATGAATATTTCAGAATAGCTATCTGCGTCTAAATCTTTGACATAAACTTGTGAATATGTAACAGTATCCATTGCAAATGTCCATAGAACGTTTAAGCTAATATCAAGAGCTACTATTGTATCGTTGGTTAGCGACGCAACTATGAGTGGTATAGAACTATTAAAGGCAACATCAATTCCTAATACTCCTGCTCCAGCAACATCAGCACCTAATTCTAAAATGTCTCCATCAACTCCACTATATATACGGATTTCGTTGGAAGAAGAATCTTTGCTTATTATATCCCCGTATCCATCTCCATTTATATCATAGATTGTAGCCTCACCAACATAGCTATCTCCTGTTGTAATAGTATCAATAATAATACCAGTTCTTTTGTTAATCCATAAGATATCGTTATTATCGTCCAGAACAATTATCTGACTATTATAGTTATAGAGTCCTTCAAACGTAAATCTTGTAGTAGATCCAATATCTGTACTCCATAAAACGGTACCATTGTTTCCCAGAATTCCATGAAGCATATTATCATCCATTCCACAAACATAATCTGTAATACCATCATCATTGAGATCTATTGGAGTAGTTGTCAGATAAACAGCAGTATTGGATTCAAGGGTTTTATAGATTTGTATGGGAACTTGTAAATCTACAATAGGTTTCGAAAGATCCAAAACCTCAAAGACATAGACATCTTCTCCTTGGACACTAAAGATTATTTCAGGAAAACCATTTCCATTAGTATCATATATCGACACATCTGATACTGGGTTCTGGTATTCTTGGCTCTTCCACTTAAATTGATATCTAGTATTCATTATAGTCGTTTCAAAGATTTCAAAGAGTCTAGCATATGGTCCATCTGCAGCTAAAATCTCATTCAAACCATCACCGTCAGTGTCGCCTACAGCAATGTCAGTAGCTTTACCAAAAGCAGTGAAATCAGTTATTGTTAGACTATATTCTTGGAAAAGGAAATCTTCCCAATATGCTGCTCCTACTATAGTTACTCCTTTAATATCAAGTTTTGTTAATACAACAAATTTTCCATCATATGTTGCTGTAACTTTAGGAGCTCTAAAACCATGACTATTGAGACTCCATGATGGTTGATACTTGAAATACATTGCCCCAGTTATTGGGTTTCTTTCAAGATAATCAGGGTATACATTTAGAATATCTGGCTCTGACCATTCAAAATAATCAGAAGAAACTAAACCATAAGCTGTTGGCATGGCCTGTTTATATCCAGCTGCATCATAACTTATTAGCAGTGGATTCGTCCCTGTAAGTATATAAGCAATACTAGGTGTATGTTCAACTGCAGGACTTTCTACTAATTTCCTTGACTCAATAGTCAAATTGAAACTGATATCTGTTTCAAAGAACCAAATATCGTAATCGTCTTTGTTTTCTCCTGGACGATTTGCGCTCATTGCTCCTGCAAAAGTGAAACCTTGTGAAGGACTGTTATTAGGATGTCCAACTATATCAATTCCATTAACATTGAATTCTTTAAGCCCTTCAATCGGCTGGGGAACAATGTTTGTACCATTACTGAAATGCCAACCATAATAAGGAATAGAATGAGTACTATTCTTAAAAACAAAGGAATAGCCAATTCCATCGTTATCATGTGCAAAAACTGTAGGTGAACGATAAGGATTAGGTCCTAATAATTCTGTTTCATTTAGAAATCCTTCTGATGTCCATGTATCACCAAAATCTGTAGATTTAAGACATGGAATCCCATAGCGATTACCAGAAGCACCAGAAAACCTGAAAACAGTCCATATAAGGTAAAGATCACCATTTGTAGTTTGTGTTAATGAAGGAAGTAATTGGTCATTAACAGAAGCTATTGGGAGCATAGTTTTATATAACCAATTTTGTCCATCAGGGCTCATAGCTTGGTAAATGACATATATACTCCATGGGTTGTACCATTCAGTCCATACTGCTATATATGAATGATTACTGGTTCCATAAACATATTGAATAACATCATGAGAACGTTGCCTAATTTGATTATCAATTCCGTAAAAACTGTTCTCTCCGAAAAGAGAATTCGATGGCATTATTGGGTAATTCATGTGTCCTGTTATAACATTAATCTGCACATATAAATCCCCATCAGCATCTCCTTGATATTCCCAAATAGATATACCTTTCTCTCCACCTATGATAACCTCTAGTTGACCGTCATAATCTTGATCTGCAATTTCTACAGTATAGATTTTGTTACTAGCAACGACATCCACTGGAGCTTGCCAGATTATCTGGTATCCATGAATATTAGTTTCTATAATTGCTACATAACCCATATCATAAGGTACAGTTGCATCATCAACTTCTCCATAAATGATTATTTCTTCCCAACCATTTTGGTTTGTATCTGCAACTAAGATACCTGCGATTGTCATATCAGGATATGCTCTACTGTTACCTGCTAAGTTGTAATGTCCCGTTGGTGTATCAACTTGTCCAAAAACTTCGTAAAACTCACCACTATAAGGTTCATAAACGAATAATTGTGATTCAAAAGCCACAAGTATCTCGCTGTAGCCATCATGATCGAGATCTTTAGCCCAAGTTAATCCTACAGGATCGATTAATCCTGCTTCAATCATATAAGGTCCTTCATCACTTCTTAAACAATCAAAACGATGAACTAGCTGATAGGTATCATCAATAATTTTACCACTGAAATCGTCATATACAACTTCAAAGATATAAAATACTGTACCTGCCAATGCTACTAGCTCTAAGTAGCCATCACCATCAAGGTCAACATCAACAAGAATATGAGAAACATGATTCCAGATTGTTTGATTAAATTCGCCTGTATAACCTCCGAATTGATCCCAAGCGTATGGTGTTTCATCTGTTGCATAATATTGAACAACATCTGGAGAGCGAAACGCCCGTTTGTAAGTATTATTGAGCATATGTTCAAAGATGTAGATATTATTATCATAGTCTCCTACAATAATTTCTCCTGAACCATCTTCATCCAAATCTGCAGTTTCAACAGTCATAGTCCACTCTAGTAGTTCTAATGCTGTAGACCAGCTTTCTATTGCTCTAAAACCGAAATTACGAGAAGTATAGATTTCAAATACAGTTTCTGATCTGAAAGAATTTATTTCTAGACGAGAAATAAGTGGGTAGGTCGCGACCATGTAAGATGTTTGTGTATCATAATTAATATAAAAGAAATGAACATCGTTTGTAAACACATCAAACATATAGAAAAGTGCGTATTTGTCCGTAAAATCTTCTCCATATAGTAAATTCATCTGTAATGTAGACCATATACTATGATCTAGATATGAGACGAAAAGAGGTCTAGTTAAATTATAAACATTAATTGTTGCTTCGTAGTCTAAATTATTGAGCAGTTCCTTCTTTTCTTCCCACTTTGGATTAGTTGCTGTTCCAAAATTATCAAAATATGTTGCACCTACACGATTTGAGTAACCTAAAGTGAGGTCATAATCACCATCATGATCGAACTCAACAAATTTTGGCTTCATGAATTTTCTTCTACCTTGTACAGCATTTACATCTGTAAAATAGTCCGCATCAAGAACATATTCAGGACTCGCATGACTACCTATATTCCATAGTAAATATAATCCATCTATACAGACCACAATGTCCATATCTCCATCTCCATCCATGTCTACTCCATCAGCTGAAGGTATGGATTGTGCATTCTTCAGTAGTTCCTCTAGTTGTCCAGTGCTTTCAATGCTATACAGATTCACAGGACCATTATAAGCCATTCCAACTTGATTCCATATATGTAGATTCGCTGGTGAGTCAGTGTCAGTGTCATCATACCAGTCATCATAAACATTAGAAATTGAAGGATCATAAGTACCAATAAAGAGTTCAGGACCACCAAATGCTGTTGTATAATCAATTAAAGAAACAGTTAGATTGAAACCATCATAATTAACATAACTATTGATTAGGTTGAAGTAATTGAACGAGTTTGGAATATCGATATCAAAAGTTCTATCAAAGAAATAAACATTTCCTGATTGGGTGCTTACAACAAAATCTCCATGACCACTGGGATCTGCGTCAATGTAACCTATATCATAATCATAAATCCATGAATCATCACCCATCATATCTCTAATCTGAGGGTAAGGTTGAGTATCAGGTTTCAAAACATATTCTGTTGTATCTAAAAATGTCCAACCATAAATCATGGGCATAGTCCCTAGAGTTTTTACTTGCTCTAGATCCCAAATGTTTGTCCCAAGAGTAAATCTATCATCTACCCAAGAATCCCATGAAAGAATGAATTCGTCAACAGTTTCATCATATATGAAAGCTACAATTCGCCCATCTACTGTTCCTAGTAGTGCTTGTAAATCGTGTTCTCCTGTTACTGAACTAGCTAATGTGCCTACAGATGCACATAAAGCGGTAGATACTCTCATATCTACGTAGTTAAGCTTACTATAGGTTAACTTGTACGTTGTCCCTACTCCTGCAAGAACTGTGACATTAATATACCTAAAGTCTTTCCACTGATACTCATTCATCACTTCATCCACATCAAATTCTATAGTTCTAGAATTAAGACCAGAGGACCCATGACTCATTGATGTTTCAGGAATGGTTAACCAATGCTCCAAATCATAACTTATCTGAATTTCAAAATTAGCAAAATTGATTTGTGGATCAAACAAACCAGTTCTAAAATCTAAGACCACATCTTCTTTTTCATTACCATTTCCTGTACCGCCTTCATCAGCACCATAATCATATACTTCCCAAGAGGAATGTGTGTCATTAGCTACAAAATATGTGTGAGTAGTATAATTTAGTTGAGCTGCACCGGTATCATAGGGGTAAGGACCTTTATAATACCATTCTGTGCTGAAATTAAGTGGTTCTTGAACTGTTGTTCCTAAAGCTTCAGAATCTAAGCTAAGATAAGCATTCTGTGCAGAAATACCCCAATCAATGTAGTCATCAGTTGGATAGTAATCCTTTTGTGTCCATGGTTCGAAATATTTGATTAGTTTCTGTAGATAATAATCTGCCTCTTGCATATCATATCGAAGAATATAACCGTTAAAAGCAAAAGATGCAATGACTACTTCATCTCCGGGGTTGTTGTCAAGATTACCTATTTCCATCGAATAAATCGGTTTCCAGATTGTATTATTGTTCTGATATATCAGCTTGTAACTGTTATCTTGACATAAAGGCCATGGTTGACCATGAATATCTAGCACTGTTCCATTATTCTCAAAGACGAAAATTTCTCCTTCTCTTGTCCCTACAACAAAATCAGGAAGACCATTGTAATTTGTATCTCCTACCGCTAAACTTGTAGGATGGGCTCTTAAATTATGTGATGTCCATTTTTCTGTGTATTCAATCCAGTGTTCAGGGCTGAAGGGATAACCAGAATGGAGTGTATATTCAAAGACATGAACCTTGTAATCCCATGATACACAAATAACGTCAGGATCATAATCTAAGTCTGTGTCATTGATTTCTATTGACCAAACTTGACCTAAATAAGGTGAAGTGTAAACATGTTGGAACATATTCTCAGTGTTAGTGTTAGGGTCATAGATGTGTTGTTGTTCAAAAGCATACCAATGCCCGTCAACTGAAGAAGCTACTATTTCTAAGAAATCATTATGATCCGTATCTGCAATATCAACGTCTGTAACATCCGCTTTAATTACACCATCACCACTGTTCCAAACTTTAGAATACTGGTTAATATTAGTGTTCCATCGGTAAATGTGTATTTCATTATCATAAAGATATCCACCACCAACAACCATATATTTGAAATCATCAGATAATTCAATACAACGGACAGCTGCTTTAGTCTTCCATGGTTGATAAGTCTGGTAATATTCATTAGAATAGTCTGTTAAGAATAGTCCTAAATCAATATCTTCTGGATAATAATCATCACCAGCTTGAAATTCCATATCCTCTTCATCATAGGGAATACCTAACATCTTTCTAATTTCATCAATTGACAAATTCTCTAGTGTGGAGTCATATTGTCCATTAGCTGCAGAGAACGCAGGTATTGTGCCAAACAACGAAAATGTCATTAATATTAGAACAAATATCGAAATTGCTCTTTTCTGCATGTTACTCATTTTACTTTTCATCTTCATGCACCTCCAAACAAGCCCTTAAGCCAGCTAAATTTACCAGCTCGAGCCATATAGTACACCAATGTACCTGCTGCTCCCGCTGCTGCTCCTCCACCTACTCCAATCATAACAAGCTCGAAGTTCGTCAAACCTTCTACTACTGCAACAGAGAATGAGCGATTGACGGTTGTATAGCTGTCATCCCAATGATGGACATAGAACATAACTTCATACTCCCCTTTTTTCAGAGATATTCCTGTAGTATAGTAGGTTCCACTCATCCAAGTTCCTGTTTCGGTAGTGAAAGACATTGTATAGTTTTCTTCAAATCCCTCATCATCTTTGTTTAATTGATAAGTGATATCTAAGACTTCAGAACCATTGTAGACAATGAAAGTATGATTACCTTCAGCATAAACTCCGCCTTGTATTGGTGAGATAACCACAATACCACGTTCTATAACATCCATTGCTGCTTGAAATTCCTCAAAGGTTGTAAATGTTAATGGATCAAGTCCCAACATCACTTCAAGCCCGTCAGAATAGGTGTCATTGTCTGTATCCCAATAAGTACAATTGGTTCCAAACATATAGACTTCTTGACCATCTGAAAGACCATCTCGATCAGAATCTGCTTGAGTAACTCCTCCACCAGCAATAGCCCAAGTCTTATATTTGAAGAACTCGTAACCATCTTCTAAACCATCAAAATCAAAGTCTTTTTCGTAACCATCTAAAACACCATTATCATCTTCATCAGCAATCGTCGGATCTGATCCGTAAAGTAAGATTTCTGATCCATCCGGTAACATATCACCATCTACATCGGGATTAAATGGATCTAAAGCAACACCTGGATCACCATTGTAATCATGATGTTGAGGATAAACAAATGTCTTAACTTCATCATAATCAGAAAGAAAATCGCCATCTGTGTCATCTGTATTCGGATCTGTTTCAAACACCACTATCTCCTCATAATCAGTCAAACCATCTCCATCTGAATCGTTATTATTAGGAAGGCTACGTACTAAATTGCTTGAAACCCAAGGTCTAGAATATCCAACTTCGTAACCATAAAGCTCTTCACCGTCCAGTAACCCGTCTCCGTCCGTATCAGGATTTACAACTGAGGTGTTAAAAGGTGTAATGATAACGAAACTAATGTAAGGATGGATTATGTTTGACACATTTGTAATTTGGTATTCGTGGAAGTCAATAATTCCATCTGAGTCCGTATCGTTTGAATTCGGATCAAGAAGTACAGGTTCAAAATCAGGAATTAACCCTGAACCTAAATAGAGTTCATAACTATCATAAATACCATCACCATCAGTATCAGAGGATAGGGGGTTAGTACCATAAAGTTTCACTTCTTGACCATCTGACATTTCAAAAGTATATTCACCAAATTCGTTTAGATACCAAATAGTGTCATTATCACTATCCCATTTTAGGGGATCGGTCAAATAAATAGCGACTTCCTCATAATCGGAAAGACCGTCTCCATCTGTATCATACATACGCGGTGACGTATAGAAGACAAATAACTCCTCCCAATCTGTCAGACCGTCATTATCTTGATCTTCATCCATAGGGTCGGTGTCATAATACAGCACTTCTAAACCGTCTGTCAACCCGTCCCCGTCGGAGTCCGGGTCTAGAGGGTTTGTGTGATAGAGAAAGAGTTCTTCTCCGTCTAATAATCCATCAAAATCAGTGTCTTCCCAAGCAGGATTAGTTCCATACTTGAAGAATTCATCTCCATCAAGTACCCCATCTCCGTCAGAATCTGGATTTAGTGGATCAGTTCCTAGAATTATTTCTTGAAGGTCCCCTAGACCATCTCCGTCTGTATCTGGGTTGTTTGGATCAGTATGATTAGTTTCGGGGTTACCGTATCCTTCCAATCCATCAATAAGACCATCATCGTCTGAATCTCCATCATTCGGGTCTGTTGGGGGGTCTAGCCACAATTCGTAACCATCTGACCTCAGGAACCAGTGCGGTGGACATGCATCTCCTCTCCAATCTGGACTTTGTATTCCCGTATCACCATCAGAATCTGGGTTAGTGGGGTTGGTTCTTACTAATCTTGGGATTAGTTCATCATCTTCCAAGAATATTACCCATTGTCCTTCGATTTCAACTCTATCTGTCATATCTATCAAATACATGCGTAAAGGTGAAATTGTTCCATTGCATAGTTGCTGGTAACTATCATCATCTGTATCATTGTCTAGTGGATGAGTATATCCTTCGTTGAAGAATATTGGAGGTTGGTCTGGGAAATCATCACTATAAAGTTCAGGACCATAATATCCTCCAAATGGTCCTTCTTGACCGTCTAACAGCCCATCTTGATCTGTATCAGCGACTAGAGGATCTGTATGATCGAAATATTCCACTCCTCCAATAGTAACAGAATGTACACTCCTTGTTATTCCAGTCATATTCCACTTGGTATTTACTTCATAATAGTCATCTAGACCATCTCCGTCTGTATCGATATTATTAGGGTCTGTTCCTATAATAACTACTTCTTGATAATCATCCAATCCATCATAATCTGAATCAGGTGCTAGAGGATTAGTTTTACAGACAGAATGCTCAAAACCGTCATCTAAGCCATCTCCATCCGTATCTGCAAGTATTGGATTTGTACCTGTATGCTTGATTTCAAATTTATCAGTTAGTCCATCACCGTCTGAATCAGCTAAATCTGGTCTTAAACCTGGTACCATTATTTCATATGAATCAGGAAGCCCGTCCCCGTCCGAGTCGACTCCCATCATCTCATCCTTCGTTTCCGGATCATCTTGTCCTCCTGCTAGATAAATTGGGTTTGGTCCCCATTCTACAGTCTTACCCCAACTTAAGAATAAGAACGTTAGTTTCACTGTCACTATGAAAGAGATTTCAAGAATCACTTGTAACGGCGCCCCTGCCGCGAAATCTTGAATAAATGATAACGTTACTACAAAACCTAAAGTAATCTTAATTCCTACTATCACTAGATTGATATCTATTACTATCATGACACTCAAACCTATAATAACAGTTAGAATATCCGCAGCTTCTTGAAACGTAGTCTCTACTCTTCTTACGATTTCTACACTCAGGAAGAATGATATAACAAGATATATTCCTCCTAAACCTAAGAATTCTGCTACTTTCGCTAGAGCAGATCCTCCAGGCCCTAAGAACTCTAATAGTGGAATTTTCTTTGACACAGTTATTTCAAATCTGAAGAAGAACTCTATAACTTTGAAGAAATCACTCGTACTTATTCTACCACTCTCTATTTTCAGCAATTGTAAAGTTAGTCCTGCTGACCCAGAAAACGATAGTTCAAGACCTAGCATATCCAGCAGCGTCTTCATTAAATCATTCTTTCCAGAATTTCCAGAGCTTACTGTTACTCCTGCTTTGAACAACGGTATAATTGAAACCGATTTTAATATTGTTTTGAAAAGTTTACCTAGGTTATCTCCACTTAAAGCATCTGATCCCTGGAAAACTAAATCTGTTATTAGTTCTTGTATTGCATCACTATTTATCGAAAATCCTGGAGATAAGGAGAAAAATACATTCATTGTAAAGGCTGAGAAACCTCCAAATTCCACATTGAAATCTGCATCATAGCTCACTAAATCTCCAATTGATTCAACGAATTCGTTCAGTTTGTTTGTAAGTGTATTCAGCAAATCTGCTATCTTCCCTGCTACAAAGCCTACTAACTGGTTAATGATCCATTTCAAACTATCTGTATATAACTGCCTAGATGAACCTAAAAACGTTAGAACAGTATCAATAATATCTTTAATTTCACTTGGAACTAACGGTTCTATTACATCCATAATGGTGTTAACAACATCTTGCACATTGTCAAATTCCGGTAAACCAGAAAACATTAAGTTGAAAATATTTTCAATGACTGAAAAAGGTATATTGACATCAAGTTTAGTTAATGCTGCACTCGCTACACCAACGATTGCTTGTATAATGTTTTGTACAGAAAAGTCTGCTCCGTCTTTTATTAGATTAATAATTAATCCTACGACATTTCCAATCTGTTGTAAAACTTGAGGATCAGGTCCATGATCATCTAGAACTGCTCCAACAACAGTTGATATTAATTTACCTACATTGTCATAATCTGATAGGAAATTAGTGACTGATCCTTTAACATATGTTTTAAATCCATCAATATCGGAAATAAAAGCGATTAATGATGACGTTAGTTCAAGAGTCTTAGTTATGATTTCTTTTACTCCTGTATCAAAACCAGTGAAATGATCCAAAATACCATCCACTACTGAGATAAAATTAGAACCTGATGTGTCGAAGTTTCCGTTGAGAAGTCCTAAGACAAGAGTTATAGCTTCTCCAACAACTTGTTTTTGATTCTCATTTAAATCAAATAGGGATGAATATGAATCTACATTTGTTAAGATTCCAACTATTTGATTTTTAACCGTAGTAAAACTGGGTAATGATGTTTCTCCTTCTACTATTTGCTTTACTATATCAATAACTTCATCAATTTTTCCCTTAATTTCAGGAGCTTTTTCATTGATATCTGGCCATATAGCCTTTAGAATGTTAATAAAGCCATCCTTAAAATCTAAATCAATGACACCAGCTGCTCCTAGTCCCATTCCTAATGCTGATGTGATTATATCAAGTATCTTCTCACCTGTTGAATCAAGTGACCCACCTAGAAGACTTTTTACTAAAGTAGGAAGAACATCTGTAACGATATGAGTTATGTTCTTATTAGATATCAGGTCGATTCCTACTTGAATCATCTGGGTTATCATAGAGGTTGTTTCTTGAACGTCTCCAATTCCCAGCGTCTCAATAGCTGTTTCTATGAGAGTATACATAAGTTGCTTATTCAGATAACTCATGATGAAAGAACCTTTGTTTTCATGGTTCACTAATTCATCAAAGAAGTCTTGAGTAAGGTTTAGTGCATCTGTTGCTGTTTCAACGAAATCCCTTGCGCTTTCAGGAACAATGAATAGTAACAAATCATCTACTAATCCTAGTAAAGCTGTTGGACCTTCTCTAACTGCAAAAATTGCTTGAGCCGCGATCTCAAAGAATGGTTTATATTGAATTAAAGAGGGAAAAGCTGATTCCAATATGTCCAGAAATATTTCAATAGCTGTGCTTGCACTAGGATCCCTAATAAGCCCTATAACTTTAGGAATTTGTTTGATTATATTTGATATTTCACTAGCGTAGCTTCCTGCCATTGTGATAACGCCATCAGGGATTTCAACACCTATGATACCTAAAATGATATTTATTACATCACCTGCTGCTCCAGTAATAGAAGATAAGTCTGGAAAGTCACCAAGAACTACATCTCCAGGATCTACTTGAAGCTCAGGTGTAATATCTATAACAGGATTAAAACCATCAATCTTTTTGGTTGGATCTAATAATTCTCCAGTAATTGGGTGAACTTTGTTTAGCCTTGTAGGATGGTCTTTCAGACTGTCTTCAAGCCTTGCTTTTGCTTTTGCAGGGTCAACTTCTCCTAAACCATATTTTGGATCAATTTCTGATTGAATTAAAGATTCCATTTCATCACCAAAGTATTTCACCGCTACAAGCTTGAATCTGTCTCCTATCTCTCTATAAAGTGGATCAGCTTCTTGTGAAAAAATCTCTGAAAGTGACCATACTGCATGTAAATATCCTAAACGTGCTTCTAATACTTCTACTTTCTCAAAATAGCAGTTTTCAGCAATTTCATAATTTGGTAATTGGTATGCGTTACCAAAAACTCCTATGTGCTTGCGTTCAGAATAAGCATCATAATACCATGACAAATCTTTCCATGATAGAGTCCAACCTCCATATTCTATTCCTTCTAGAGATGAGTGAAAGACATAAATCATAATCCAATAATCTGTGTAAAACGCTTCTACAAATGAATTATGATTGAAAACTTGAACTAGCTCTACTTTAGAGTAGAATACATCTATAGTTTCATAAATCGATTTTGCAACTTCTTCTGTTATTTGGTTAAAAGGATCATATATTATCCCAATTTTTTTAGTCAACATATCTCCAGGATTAGCATATAACAAAAATTCAGTTTGATTGCTTACTGCGTGCGCACTAGTATAAACTGTCGAAATATTCAACATTAACAAAAAAACAGCTAAAACTGCCATAATTTTCTTTTTACATATCATTCTATTCACTTCTCGCGACTCTTTTTACTATAGACAAATACATTTTGATACTTATCTAAGTCTTTTCCCAAAAAAACAAGAATGGCTTATCATATTTAAAGCTACTTACGAAAAATTCGAACGCAAATAAGAAAAAATCTGATTTACAGAAACCAATTCTCTAGTAGCTGAGATTCAGTATGAAAATTATACTTTCTTTAAATACAATTTTATAGTTTTAAAACTTCGACTTTATTTTAGTAAGTTGAGAGAAAAGGAAGTGTCATTTCCAGAGCGAAAGAGTTAAAATTCATAAAATATAATATAACATGATTTTATTATCTTGATAGGTGAAACTATGAAAAGGTCATCAAAACAATCTAAAGTCTCAATTAGAGGAGTTTTATGTGTTTCACTATTAATTGTTGGAATAAGTATATTCTCTGGTATAAGAGTAAGTTCTACAACTGTTTCTTACAACCCACCAACTTACTCCTCATTAACACCACATGATCCTATATCCATTACTTCTGATAGTGATTTTTTGGTTTTTCCCGGAACAGGAACAGTTGAGAACCCTTATCTTATTGATGGTTACAAGATCACAACAACTAGTCGCTATGGTATTTATATTAGAGCTACAACTAAATATTTCATTGTTCGTAATTGCTATGTTGACGCATATTATGGTATTTGTATCAGAAATGTAGCTGATAAGACAGCAACTATCATTAACAACACGTGCAACAACAATATCTATGAAGGCATCAAGTTTCGCGATTCTAATTATTCTACTGTTACCAACAACACGTGCAACAATAATGGCGATTATGGCATCGTGCTTGAGGATTCTGGGAGTTCGACAGTGACCAACAACACATGTAGCAATAATAACAGACATGGCATCTGGCTTAGGTATTCTGGGAGTTCGACGGTGGTAAACAACACTTTTTCTAATTGTGGTTTATATATAAGCGAAAGTACAGTTGATGCTTACTTATCGTATACTGTCGAGAATAATTGGGTGAATGGGAAAAAAATAGGTTTTTACATAAACCTTGACTCTACAATAATTGCTGAACCAGTCTATGGGCAGCTGATGTTAGTCAACTGTACTAGTGTGACAGTACGTGACCAAATATTAAATCACGCTACAACTGGTTTATTTCTCTACTACTGTACATATTCAGTTATTATTAACAATACATGCAGTAATAACCACTATAGCATCCATCTTGAGTCTTCTGGTAATTCCACTATTGTTAACAATACTTGCAGCAACAACAGGTACGGTGGTATCTATCTTGAGTCTTCTGGTAATTCTACGGTGATAAGCAACTCGTGCGAAAACAACAATAACGAAGGCATCTGGCTTGAGGATTCTGTGAGTGTGACGGTGATAAGCAACATGTGCAATAACAACTGGAAAGGCATCAGGCTTAAGAATTCTGGTAGTTCTACTATCATCAACAACACGTGCAACAACAATGACGAGGGCATCTCTCTTTGGCTTTCTGGTAGAGCTACTGTGGCAAACAACACTTTTACTAATTGTGGCTTAGAGATAAGGGAATATACCATTGATGCTTATCTATCGTATACTGTCGAGAATAATTGGGTGAATGGGAAAAAAATAGGTTTTTACATAAACCTTGACTCTACAATAATTGCTGAACCAGTCTATGGGCAGCTGATGTTAGTCAACTGTACTAGTGTGACAGTACGTGACCAAATATTAAATCACGCTACAACTGGTTTATTTCTCTACTACTGTACATATTCAGTTATTGTAAACAACACATGCAACAACAACTACTGGAACGGCATCTCTCTTTACTCTTCTGGGAGTGCGAAGGTTGAAAACAACACGTGTAACAACAACTACATAGGCATCAAGCTTCACTATTCTGGGAGTTCCACTATTTTAAACAACAGTTGCAATAATAACAGATATGGCATCTTTCTTGCGTCTTCTGATTTTTGTGTCGTTACTTACAATCTTCTACAAGAAAATGAACGCTATGGTGTCGACTCCTTGTCTGATTCTGATAATAACATCATTCACCATAATACCTTTGTAGACAATAATCTAGGAAGAACTTCCCAAGCACATGATTCTGGAACAAACAATACATGGTATGATACTGAAACTTCAGAAGGCAATTTTTGGTCAGATTGGTCAGGGATAGGTAATTATTCTATTTATGGTTCTGCAAGTTCATTCGATCTTTACCCTCTTGACGAACCTGTCGAATATTCTACAGATGAAACTCAAATATTTTTCACATTTACTCTATTAATAGTAGTAGTTCCTTTGCTACTCCTAATATTACTCTCTCGAAAAAGACTAAAAATAGAATAAGTAACAGCTATTCCTTCTTTTTTATTCTTATATACTCTTAGCCACAATGGTTTTGTTTTAAAATAAATTCTATCTTGTTGAATGCAGAAAAATTTTCGTGAGAATCAAACATCGACTTATATAAGTATTATATCAAAGAAGATCTAGATGGTTTCTTTTCCACCTTTTTAGTATAGTTCTAGAAATACTAAATCACTTTTTTTACTTTTTTACTTAAATGAACTCATGATACAAAATAAATCGATTGACGAGCGTCTTTCAAATAAGCTCTTTGCATTATAACCCCTTTTTCCTTCAGTATTCTTAGTGCATTTCGTACTGTTCTATTTGGTAATCCCGTACTCTCGATTAATTCCTTTTGTGTCATCTCTCCTTCTGTTAAAAGTAGTTTAAAAATATATTTAGCTGATGGCGGAACACCTTCTAGAAGGCGTAAATCCTGTTCTACTAGCCTTTTTCTGAGTCTAGCCATTAGATTTCTTTTCGATTCAAATCTTACTATTCCTACAGAAATGTTCGATTTTCTTATACTTACTTCTTCTTCTATTGGGATCCTTAATTGTCCATCTAGAATCAAACCTAGCGATGAACGTGCTTCAACATTAATTATTTTAATTACTGAATTTATTGGTACAACAACAGGACTATGATCTTTATCGAGTGGATTTACTGGAATTACAATTAATATTTCTGGATCACCATACGCTATTGGCCCCCCTGAAGATAATGCATATCCTGTGCTCCCTAAAGCTGTTGATACTATTAGACCATCAGCTCTACAAGACCTGTAAAGCACATCATCATCGATTACTAAAGTATAGTTCATTAAACGAGCTGATTCATTAGGGAATATAGCTATCTCGTTTAATGCTGAAAAAGCAATCTTACTTCTTGGATCTCTAATCTCAATTCTATTATACTGATCAATAAAATACTTATCAGTTAATATAGCTTGAAGCGCTTCATACAAGTTGTTTGGTGTTATCTCTGTAAAGAAACTGATCTTTTCTATTGAAGCTGCTATTACTGGAATATTGGAACGCATATGAAATATTGCTCGAAGAAAGGTTCCAGTATCACCTACTGCTATAATGCATTTGAGATCATTTTTTGGAAATAAATTTGACGTTTCTAACCAATTATTAGTAGATAAGTGCTTATCTGCTATTTCTATCAATATTGTTTCTGGATTAATTGCCAAAATAGTTTTCTTAATAGTATTAGCTAGTTCAACATAATTCGTATCCTCAGTAATGTATAATGCTATCTTCATGTTGAATAACTCAATGATTCTATACTCATATCTATTTATAAGGTTAAATAGTTTTCCAACATCTCTCTATTGGGCTTTAAGGTAGTTATTTCCTTCAAAAAAACATATAAAAAACAGAATTATATAAATGAGTGTTATATCACACCCACATACGTAAGGCCTTTATGTATTGCTATTTCTAACAATAATAGAGGTAAATATTGCTTCAAATAGTTTTAGTGATAGATGCATTATTCAGTTCTAGTCAATTGGAATGGGTTTTAAGGAATATACTCTCCCTTTCTTTCCCATATCGAACTTTCTTTAAATACTGTAGAAGATAGATAAACCGAGATCAAATGCTCATTGCGGAAAAAGCTACATCACAACAACAATGTTTCTCTGAGAAACTTAGACAAGAATCTGATCGTCTCTATTCAAAATTAAGTCTCTTAGGCTGGAGTAAACAGGTTTGCGAGAAACTTGCTCCAATTACACTAAAGATTAACAAGTTAAAAAAGGAAAAGGGCGTTAAGATTTTAGCCCATTCCTATCAAACCGCAGATATTCTTTTTGGAGTTGCAGATATTGTTGGAGACTCTTTAGGATTATCAAAGAAAGCAACAGAAGTTGAGGAAAACACTATTCTTTTTACTGGTGTAGATTTTATGGCTGAAACAGTCAAGATTCTGAGCCCTCAAAAGACCGTTTTAGTTCCTACAAGAGGAGTTGGATGCACTCTTGCTGATTCTATAACCGGTGAGAATGTTAAAAAGCTCAAACTAGAATATCCTGGAGTCCCTATAGTTTGCTATGTTAATACAACAGCAGATGTAAAAGCAGAATCAGATATTTGTTGCACATCAACCAATGCAAAAAAAATAATTGAATCATTAGAGAGTGATACAATAATTTACTTACCTGACAAAAACATGGGGGAGAATTTGGCTAGAATAACAGGTAAAAAAGTAATAACTTGGGAAGGATATTGTAGGACTCATCACGCAATATCACCTAGAAAATTTGAACAAGAACTTAATGATAACGAAGTTATCTCTTTTTCACATTTGGAATGCAGACCTGAGATTGTAAAATCCTCAACTAAAACAGGTGGAACAGGAGATATGCACAGATTTTTGAATGAAGCACCCTCATCCAAAAAAATACTCTTTCTAACTGAGCAAGGATTTATTGACAGAATGAAAGTTGAATATCCTCATTTAAATCTCGTAGACAGTAATATGATCTGTCCAAACATGAAAGAAAACGACTTAGTATCTATACTTCAAGCTCTTGAAAATCCCAAAGAAGAGAATTATATCACATTGGATGAAAATATTAGAAGGAGAGCACATAAAGCAGTAATCAGAATGCTGAAATACTAAACTCACGAAAGATTCACAATGATTCCGCAAATTCTTATTGATGAAGATCTTAAAAGATGGCTTGCAGAAGACATCCCTCTTTGGGACATTACTACATCTTTATTACCTAATTATAAAGCTAAAGGGCAAATTTTTGCTAAACAAGAAGGTATAATCGCAGGTTTGTTTTTAGTTGAGAGAGCTTTTGAAATGGTAGGAACAGAAATAAAACTTCTCGTAGAAGAGGGGTCCAAAGTAGCTAATAAAACACCTATTGTTTCTTTCACAGGAAATATCCATTCATTGTTACAGATAGAAAGATTGTCTCTGAACATTTTAGGTAGATTATCCGGTATTGCTACTCAAACAGACCTAATGATTAATATTACTAAACAGTATAACCCAAACATTAGAATTTGTGCAACAAGAAAAACAGCTCCTGGGTTAGCAAAATACGACAAGTATGCAATCTCAAAAGGTGGAGGGGACACGCATCGTTTTAATCTCTCTGATATGATCCTTTTGAAAGAAAACCATTTGAAGATGTTCAAATCTATAACTGAAGCAATAGAAAAAGCAAAAAGCAAGACAAGTTTTAGTAAAAAAATCGAAGTTGAAGTCAAAAACAAAGAAGAAGCTTTGGAAGCAGCTTCTGCAGGTGCTGATATAATTATGTTGGACAATTTCAAACCTGTTAATGTTAAACTTGTTATCCCAGCAATTAAGAATGTTAATCCTTCCGTTCTAATAGAATTAAGTGGGAATATTAATTTTGAAAATGTAGAATTATACGCGATTGAGGGAGTAGATGTGATCTCATCAGGAGCTCTTACTCACACAGTGAAAAACTTTGACCTAACCATGCTCATTGAATAAAGAAGAATTAAAATGGAAGAAACTTATCTTCCTCTTTTATTGATTTTATGAATTCCACTGTTAATTGAACTATGTTATCAACATCTTCTAAACTTATGAGTTCCGAAGCAGTGTGCATGTATCTATTTGGGATAGATATCAGGGCTGTAGCTGCTCCTGTTAGCTGAATTGCGTTAGCGTCTGTTCCTGTACCCCTATTAGCCGCATTTTTCTGATAAGGTATTTTGCTTTTTTCAGCTATTTCGATAAGTCTTTTGACTACTTCAGGATTTAAATTTGGACCAATGGATATAATAGGTCCTTCACCAATTTTGGTATCACCAACCATTTTTTTCTCCACTTCGGGGGCATCTGCTGTAAAACCTACATCAAAAGCAATTCCAACATCTGGGTTAATCTTTCGAGCAGCAACATGAGCACCACGGAAACCAATCTCTTCTTGAACCGTTGAAACACCGTAAACACCAGCGTAGAAATTCTTGTCTTTTGCTAACTCTTTCATAATTTCGCAAATAATGAAGGAACCGATAGAATCATCAAAACCTGCAGCGATAGCATAATTATTATCACCTATTCTACTATATCCATAGTCAAAAACAGCAAAATCTCCTACTTGCACTTTTTCTTCTGCTTCATCTTTGTTTTTACAGCCAATGTCAATAAACAATTTTTCCATTTCCGGAGCTTTTTTCATTTCCTCTGGTTTCATTAGATGTACTGCTTTCTTTCCTATAAGTCCCAGATTTTCACCGTTCTTTCCTATAACTCTTACGCGTTTCCCAGGTAATGTGGTAGTGTCAAAACCACCTAAGGGTAGAAACCAAAGATAACCTTGGTCATCTATATAAGAAATCTGAAATCCAATTTGATCAATATGTCCAGCTAACATAATTTTGAAAGGGTTTTCTGGATTAATAACTGCAAATAAGTTGCCAACACGATCGCTATAAATTTCATCAACATCTTTTTCCAGATAAGATTTGATAAGTTTTTGAGCTGGAAACTCATATCCTGTAGCTCTTGGGGTTATTACTAGTTTTTTAAGAAATTCTTCATTGATTTTAATAGTCATTTATAAATCTCCTTACGCTATAGTGTTTCTTTACAAAAAGGTTTTTAAGGTTTTTCAAAAAGAGACTAATTTTTAAAATAGTAAAATCAAATTTCGTTTGATTTTGGTTTACTTGTCAAAACATTAAAGTATTCCTTGTTTTGTCTATTGGAATATGCCTAACGACAACGAAAAATCAGTTGAAGTTTTAACAGATAAAAAAAATGAGCAAATTCAGAAAATTACAAAGATTGGGAAATATCTCGCGCTTACCGCATTTATTGCTATTTGGGTTGTAACTATTGTTTTTGGGATTAGAGATTTGTGGAATGACGTAAATTTAGGTGAATCTCCCTGGATAATAACCAGTTTAGTCCTTTCTGGAATATTAATAGTTGTAGTGATAATACCCCTCTACCTTAACCTTAAAGCTGATGTTAAAGCAAAAGTAAAAGAAAAAAAGAAGAAAAATGATGAAATAAGTCCATAATTACTTTTCTTTGCTATCTCTTAAGGTAAAAATAATTTTCGCACCTTTTGTATAATCTCCCTTTATGCGATCTTCAATAGATAGAGTACCACCTATCATTCTGATTATTTTAAAAATAATCATCATCCCTAAACCTTTAATTCTTTTTCCTGTTCTAAAGCTACTAGTAATCTGTTTTTTGTGTTCATCAGATATACCTTTACCATCATCCTCAACGGATATTTGCCAGAACTTTTTAGAGTCTAGTTGAATCCTATTTGCTGTTATTACAAATTGAATCTTATTATTATTAGCAGAATTTAATCCATTTTCTAAAAGGTACTTGAAAATATCAACAAGGAAGGAGTCAGCTAGAACTTCCACACCTTCATCAAAATTCTTATCGATTGTCATATCATAATCTGGATAGGTTCTACGTATGTATTGCTCTGCTTCATCAATATATGGTACCAACTTATTTATCTTAATATCAAAACTTTTCTCTTCAACAAGTTGTAGTTTAACTACCTTAGACCTTAATTCATCAGCTTTATCGAGGATTCTATCCAAATTCTCTACGATTTCTTTTGCATTTGGATCCTCAGCAACCATTTTTTCTAGGAAATTTATATATCCTCGCAAAGCTTGGTAATAATTGGATAGATCATGAACAAAAAGATCCAAAGTTAGTTGTGCAAAATATGATGCTTCACGCTCTTTTCTCAAAGAATCATCTAATTTTAGAGCCATTTCTTCAAAAGCATAAAAAACTTCAGTTAACTCGCTTATTTTTTGTTCTTCAGCAAGTTTGAAAGAAAAACTTAAATCACCTTCTGAAACGGCATAAATCCCATTTAGGAGGGTTTGAAGATATCTTCGGAATGAATATGAAAGAATAAGAGCAAAGATGCTGATAAATGTGATAATAACAATAGAACCAATAATCAAACCTCTTTGCATAGCTCTTAGATGTTTTTCTAAATCCATCAATAAAGGATTAAATTCTTCTCGTAACAAATCTTCAGGAGTGAAGTGAAGAAGATACCAATCTAACTGCTCAATTTCTTGGTAAATTAAAATATATGATTCGTTCTCAAAGGTTAGAGTTGCATTACCAATGTATCCTTGTTTCGAATAGGAAAATGCTGTTTCTAAATCAGAGTTATTAAGATCGTAAATATTCTCTGTAGGAAAAACTTCCTTAGGAGTACGTGAAATATTTTTAAGATATTCTGGTGAAAGGAGAATATCACCATTCTTATTGACAATCAAATTAAAGTCATCTTCTGTTATAGCGAGTTCTATAGCATCCATCATATATTCAAGGTTGAAATCTAAAACAAATAATCCCTCATAATTTCCTGTTTCATTGTAAACTGCCTGCCCTAGCGAAATAAACAAGTTTTGGTTTACGTAATCTATTCCTAAATCTGAGAAATAACTTTCGTTGCTAGGAGTGCCACCAGCTAAAACTTTTTCCTGTTCTTGTTCTAGTATTTCTCTATACCAAGGTCTTTTTAGCCAATCAAAATTCGCACTTAATCCTAATCCTACTCCTAAGTCAATCCTATAATCAGGAGCAATTGGAAAGATAATAATATAATTCGGTGTAGCAAAGTACACCCATTCCAAAAACGGTGCAAGAAAGGGTGGAAAGAACGAATTTATTTCCATAGGTCTTTTATCGATATAACCTGATACTTCACCATTGAGATTCCCTTGAATAGTTCCTTCGTAATAACCATCTAAAGAACCATTCACACAACCATCAATTCTAGATTTTTCTGATATTTTTGAAATCGTTATCGTACTATTACTGGGTTCTAATATAAGAAAATAAGATTGTAAATATTCAGGTTGCAATTCATGTAAAGTATCTTCTATTGTATTTGGGAGAGTGGGATTATTACTTCTCCATTCACTTAATATTGTATTATCAAAATTTTCTCCGAAAAAAGTTTTATATTCATAAGTAAACTCTATTTG
This sequence comes from Candidatus Heimdallarchaeota archaeon, assembly GCA_019057815.1. Taxonomy (GTDB): domain Archaea; phylum Asgardarchaeota; class Heimdallarchaeia; order Heimdallarchaeales; family Heimdallarchaeaceae; genus 18H4-34. The sequence goes on along the minus strand of JAHLWR010000004.1, from coordinate 55,906 downwards.
AACACTTGATTCATTCACATATGCGTAAAGAAATATTTTTGCATCTTCAGAAAGTGTTCCTTGAATAGATGCATTGATTTGCAAATAGTATTCCCCACTAATATTTAAATGAGATTTAACATCACCAAAGAGAACTGCACCAGGAAGTTCCATATCATTTATTCCATCTGAATTGGAATCATAAAAAAAGATGTTATCACTTCTATCCACACTTGAATTAATGTATCCATTAATATAACTGTAACAATCTTGATCATTAAAGAACGAGATGTTACTTACATAAGTTGAAAATGCTGAATCTGAAAAAAGAGAGGTTCTAACTGAATTTACTGTTTTATTAAGAGTTACTTTCATCCCTCCGATAAGGTTATCAATTGATTGAACAAATTGATGACTTGCAATGTGCATACTTGCTATTTTCGAATCTAGGTAATCCTCTGAAGCTTGCTCATATATACGATCTATTCTAATTTCTGTTGATATACTAATAAGTGAGATTAGTAAAAGTAGAAGTAGAAAAGAAAACAAAACTGTCATAACAATCAAACGTCTAGATAGACTAAATCTCTGAACCATCTAATTATTTGATGAAAAAGCTGATTATAACTTTTTGGTAGGATTATACTCAATATAAAGATTATCTGTGTTGAAACTAACAAAAAATTGCACTTTTTTGTCACTTATATTTATATCGTTAACAAACCATCTTAAAACATTGAAAAATCGCTCTTTCTGAATAAGATGGCATTTTGGATATTCATAAATGAAACTCTTTATTTTATTTGGATTTTCATACAAATCAGGATCAGAAAGTTCATACAAGTTATTGTAACCCATTTTAGAAGAATTTCCAAAAATTATTGGGAAAGATCCACATCTAGTTTTTGAGCTGTACTCCAAATCAGTACAACCATTATCTCCCAAAAAACTACAATTGAAGCAACAGTGACCACAATTCTTACATAAGGAACTCTGTAGATATAGAGAGCTCATTTTCACTGATTCTCTTTTTGTTTTGCTTTGAAAGCTTCAAATTGTTCTTTCATATCCTCAATATCAAAATTCTCAAGTTCACCATATTGTCCCAATACATCGCGCAACTTTTCTGGTTCATCTGTATGGAAGTGTACTTTTATCATTCCAGACATCCCTATTACAAGTAAACAATCCCCAATACAATCTTTGTTAATATGATCACGGATTCTGTTTTTATCATCTCTTTTAAGATCTGGATGTTTAATCATAGATTGAACATCGTACCTATAATTTACAGCTTCATGGTCTGGTAGAATAGTCATAATATCACATTACATTTTATATTTGAAAATTGACTTACATTTTTTAACTGTTTCTAATGATTTGGAATTAACTTATCAACTTTACAAGTCCCTAATTTCTATCTAATATTCTTTTTTATCTTCTTTTTCTTTAAAAAGATCACTAGAGGTATTAACGCTAAGAAAGATAGAAGAGCTGAGTAACCAGGAAGTGTAACTACAAAATCAATATTTACTCCTGCATTATTACTATTTTGACGATTATCTACAATCAACTCATATTCACCTGGTGGTCCAAGTTGTCCTTCTATTGTCATTTTATCGGTTATATTCTGTCCTCCAGCCTTAGCAGATACTTCTCCCCCTAATTGCCATGAATTATATGAAGCTTGATCCAGAATGAAAACAGAGACAGGTCCTCCATACTCAACATTAATGGTTAATTGAATCAAAGAATAATTTCCTTCACTTGTAAATGATGTTCTCTTAAACTGATTTGGTCCTACATCGAACCAAAAGTATTCCCCAGCTGAAACATTCGACACACATACAAGAAACGCTGATGTTGTTAAATATAGGAAAAAGTAGATTTTTCCTTTTCTAAACCGCATGGTTCATATTATTATTTCTTTACTTAAATATCTTATGCATATTTATGAAATATTAAGTCTCCTTGCTGTAAAACCGAATCTTTCGTAGAAGGTCATCTCTGGATACTTTTTTTCCTATATACTCCCGCTTTTTCCCTCTCTTTCCTTAGTTGACAAGGAGACAAAATAATTTTCAGGTAGATGGCTGTCATACAAATATTTCTTTTCTATTTTATTAGTTTTAAATAACATTATTGGTTTTTTATCTTGTAGATGAGAGATGACGAAATACTTAATAAATACGCTTCAATGTTTTTAATAGCGATTGTTATCATAGGTCTAAACAATGAAAAAGGTATACATAATAGAAGATGAATCCGACATTTCTAACCTCTATACGATGCTTTTTGATAGAGAAGGAATAGAGATTGAAGGAGTTGTCTCGAGTGGAAAAACTGCTATAGAAAAAATAGAACAACTCAAAGAGAAAATTCATGATATTGTATTTTTAATAGACATCCGTATTCCTGAAAAGTCTGGTATTGAAGTTACAAAAAAGCTATTAGAAATTTCACCTGATATTAAGAATCAGATTATAATTGCTACTGCTGATGACAGAATCACAAAGAAAGAAGTTACGGATTTAGGAATTCCATACTTTTTGCGAAAACCATTTAGTTTAGATGAATTATTACAAACAATTGAAGAAATTCAAAAAAGATGATAATAAGCTATCAACTAAACAAAAGTAGCTGTTGAATTATCTTTTTTTGGAGTTTTGTCTGGAATTGTAATAGTTCCAAATCTGCTCTCATAGTTTTTAATTTGTTCTTCTATAACTTTGTTCATAATCTTCAGCTGTTGAGGAGAAAAACTTACTTCTGCAATAATTTCTTTTGTGATCGATCGAGGAATCAAAGCTTCTGGGCCTATTCGTGCTTCTTCAGCATATTCAGCTCTATCTCGAAAGATAATCAATTTGAATCCAGCCATCGAGTGTACGAGTTGAATGCTTTCAGCATAATAATTTGAGGTGTCTTCTCTTCTCTCTACTTTAATAGGAATATTTCTACTCATTTCAAACACGAGAGAACTAAACAAAATTAAAAAGATATTGTTTGCAGATAACTAAATCTATAGTACATATTTTTTCTTCATTTTCTCTGCTAATGCTTCCTCTTCAAGAGCGTGTTTTTCATCTTTGGTGATTTCTTCAGGTAGCCAATCAGGCTTCTTTTTATTTACTTCTGAATAGTATTTTCTAATTGCGCGCCTTAAACCACCGACAGCTAGGCTTCCACAATGAGTTTTTATTTTTGGTAGCTTTCCCAACTTGTCTGAAACTTGTTTCCATGTTATTTCCCAAGCTTCTTTCAAAGTTAGTTTCCCGATAAGTATTGTCAACTGGCTTGCACTTGCGATATTTGATGCACAACCATAGCTCTCGAAACTTGACTTAATAACACTTTCAGTTTCATCATTTATCTTAAGGTAGATAATGATTATATCACCACAAGCAGGGCTTCCTGCAGTTGCAGAGACAGTTGCATCTTTCATATGTCCAAGATTTTGAGGGTTTCTAAACAACTCTAAAACGCGTGGAGCGTAGGGTAACGGTATTCTACTCGACATTTTTCCATCTCCTCAAAGCTCTATACCTCCTGTAATCGAACGAATGCGATTGATAACTTTTGGTAAGGTTTCTAATGTGTAATTAACTTCTTCTTCTGTATTTAGTCTTGTTAATTTCATGAGAAAACTACCATGAGCTTCTTCAGGTTTTCTTCCGATTGCAGTTAATATATGGCTAGGCATTAATATTCGGCTTGTACATGCGCTTCCACTTGAAGCAAATATGCCACTCATACTAGATTCTAATGTTAACGCTTCTCCTTCACAACCTAAAAAGCTTACATTTACATTGTCAGGAGCTCGATGATGTCCTTCAGGACCGTTTATTTCAACTCTTGGAATTGTTGTTTGAAGGCCATACATCAACTTATCTCTTAATTTAAGAGTATGTTCATTGATTTCTTTGAATTTATTAAATTGAATTTCAACAGCTTTTGCAAAACCTGCAAGTAAGGGCATATATTCCACATCAGGTGACAAAATCTCAACACTTAATTGTCCTTCATAAATTGATTTGAGTTTTATACCATCTTTAACATAAAGACCTGCGATACTCTTAGGTCCTAATATCTTCTGACTACTTATTGTCCCAAAATCTACGTTTAGATCCAAAAAGTCGAGTGGGATTCTACCATAAGCTGCAGAAGCATCTGTGTGAAAATAAATATCTTCATCCTTATCTTTAACAATTTCAATAGCTTCTTTGACAGGTTGTATAGTACCAATTTCATGGTTAATCGACTGTAAGCTTACCATTAATGTGTTTTCATCTAATTTTTCTTGAAGAATGTCTAAATTAACAACACCATTGTGAGACACAGGAATTGTTTCTATTTTGATTCCTTGATCATATAGCGCTTTTACAGCATGTATTACACTTAAATGTTCTACACTAGAAACTAGGATTTTCTTTCTTTTCTTATCAAGTCTTGTAGTTCCTATAACTGCTATATTGTTGGACTCTGTGCTGCTGAAAGTTAAAGCTAAATTTACTGAATCAGCATTTATTGAATTAGCGATTTTTTCCTTTTCTATTCCGTAAAATTCGTAAGATTCCCATCCTATTCTGTGAGTAATAGCTGGATTACCATAACCTTTTTCTAAGAAAAACGGTTTCATTGCGTTAAATACTTCTACATCAACAATTGAACCATTTTCCCAATCAAAATAGCAATCTTTTTCTGCTTTTCCATGAACTTCCAGCAATTCTTTAACGCTTTTCATTTCCATTCTTACACCAGGAGTTTTGAGAGGGTTATTTCCAATTCATCTACATCCATTAATACTAACCTACCAGTTAAGTAGAACTTAATTATAACATTTCCGAATTGATATTTTTCAATGATTGTCCCGATCTTTTCTAGAAGTAAACATTTTAGTTGAATTTTTTTATAAACTTCATCTATTTTGTCAGGTTTAAGCAAAACAACGTAATTTTGCTCTTTTACACAATCTGAAACCACAGATTGTATATACTTTTTGTACAATCATAGCACCTAATCTATGCAATATGTCCAAAACAACACTATTTAATCTTTGTTAATGACAAAAAGACATCACTGTTCGATGTCTTTTTTCATTAAATAGTAATCTTCGCGTATGATATCTCCACGGGCATACCTTTCATCTAGCATCTCTAGTGCTTTTTGGTGCTTTTGAGAATGTTGGTAAGGTTCTACAGGTTGATACTGAACAGGAGTTTTTTGTATTGGGTAATTTGCCCTTACAATCAAGTAAACAATTATAGAAATTACTCCAATCCAAGGAATAAGTACTAAAATTAGCCATAAGGCTCCATTCATTTGTCTTCTTTCCGCATCTTTGTAGATAAAGACACCTATAATAATAAAAACAGTCAATAATGCAACCATTATATATCCCATGTAAGGGATATTCCACCAGTCCATCATCATATTATGTTCATCACCATTCATTTTAGAAAACCTCCAATTTTGTTTTTTCAGATAAGTTGTTAAAGTTCATTTTTATCTATCACATATTAGAAAAGAGGAATAGATAAAGAGCACTGTTTAAAAATTAATAGGAAAAAGCTTACTTTAAATCTAGCAATAAAATCTGATATTGTTGTTTGAGAGCTAAATATCTGGTTTCATCTTAAAAATGAAAGAGATCTAATTGTGCACTAAGCATCTTTCTCTATTTTATCACTTTAACAATTAAACTATGCTATCTTGTAAATTGTCAATACTTGAAACCAGACTTTGTTGGCATTTTTGGCATAATTTTGAAGGTTTATTCATTGCATCATTGAAACTGTTGGAATATTGCATAACACAGTTGTTTTTACAATGATTCAATCCGTAAATGTGACCACATTCATGGATACTTTCCTTAATTTTCATAGTAATATTGATCAATCGATAAAATGTTAAAACAGCCCCATAGTTTTTTGTAGCCAGCCCAAAAACAAAATTTCTAAAAGGTACATACAAATCATCTTTAACAATCCATAAAAAGAATCTTTGTTTCTTGTTTTCGATTAGAAAATTGAGTAAAAATTGACCATTATATTGATTTCTAGATTTGTTTAGGGCACTAGAAATAATCGATAATTCTAACTTTTCTATTATTTGTATTCCATAAGTGTAACTTATTTCTTCAGCAATAGTGTTTATTTCATCTGTGGGTATTTTAGGGTCAAAGAATATAGTAAGGTCACGCTTCTTGGAATTAATCATTAAAACCTCTATAAAATCAAGACTAAAAAATATATTGCATTTGGTGCACTGAAAGATTATTTATAAATGTAATAAATACAAGAAGAGATGATGACCAAGGCAAAGAGAAATATTCTAATGGTTGTTTTAAGTTCTGTTTCACCTGATGTACGAGTTGAAAAAGAGGCTCGTTACTTAATTCAAGATGGAAATGAAGTAACAATTGCTGCAATTGATCGAACTGGAGAACTACCAGAAACAGAAGAACGCGATGGCTACACAATCATAAGGATGAGCAGTAAACGCAAGTCTATTTTCAAATATTTCGAATTTTGGAAAAATGTTAAAAAAAGGTTTGGTAAGCAAAAGTACAACATTTTGCACCTACATGACTTGAATGTTCTTCCTCTTGCTTCAAAATTAAAAAACATCTCAGACATTGTAATTTATGATAGTCATGAAAATTTTCCTGAACAAATGTCAGAAACATTTGGTTTGCTAGCTTTAATTGCCTATACATGGTTAGAAAAGAAATATCTGAAAAAGGTTGATAAAATAATCACAGCTGCTCCAACAGTAACAGACACATTGAAAAGAAAATACAACACTAATAGTGAATGGGTATCAAATTACCCCTCCAAAATAGACGTTGAAAAAGCTCATTTAAAACCTATTTCTTCTAAATATGAGAAAAAAACTAAATTCAGAGTTGTTTACTTTGGAGTGATGTATGAAAACCTTGGATACGATAAAACAGTTGAAACTGTAGAAATACTAAAAGAAAAACTTTCTTCTGAAGACATTGAATTTCTAATAATTGGTTCAGGACCTGCTTTGGAACTAATGAGGAAGTTAGTAAATGAAAAAGGTTTATCAGATTATTTTACATTAACTGGATGGATGGATTATTTAGATGCTTTATCTATCCTTAGAACTTGCGATATTGGATTAATTCTATTCCAACCTGGAAAAAATAATTTTCTTAGAATGCCAAATAGATTATATGATTATTGTTCTGCTGGAGTTCCATTTATAGGCTCAAATTTTGAGGGGTTACAAAGGGCTATAGAAGGAATGGAGAAATTTGGAGAACTAATCGATCCAACATCTCCAAGAGAAATTGCTAAAACCATTCTTGATCTTTATAATAACAAAGATAAGTTGGCACAAATGAAAATAAATGCTCAGCAAGCGTATTTTAACAGTTATAATTGGGAACTAGAAGCTGAAAAGATTGTAAAAACTTATGAATCAGCTTATTTGAGAAAAACTAAAACCTTCTAATAATGTTGTAAATCTGCTCTTCAACATTTTGAGATTTTTCCTTTATTTCAGAAACATCATTTATACCTTCAAAGAATATATTCAATACATTCTTAATTTTATCAAGTCCATAAACTAAATCTGAGTACTCTGATGGGTATCCTATAGCAACAATGCAATAATCTGTCCCTCCACCTTTTTCATCTTTAAGTCTGGGATCTTGTTGGTTTCTATCTTTAACCACATAGAGGAAACTGGTAGCACTATATTGATTCATTTTAGGGATTCTTACTGGTCCTGAAATCGAACCTGTTTCCAGTTTTTCTACTTCACCCATCCCAAAAAGAGTAAACAATAAAACTCCTAGAGACAAAACTACAGTTTCTCTTTTACTTTCATATTCTTCTGGTATTTTACTAACAGATATTGGTTCAGTTCCTGAATAACCGAATCTATAAAAAGCTGTAAATATCTTATCCAAATCATATCGAGGCTTGAATTTTGTGACTTTTTCAACAACTTTTGGAATTTGGTTGAAAAAACGACCTCTTTTGACTATATAATCAGAAGCTCCAAGTTTCATAGCTTTGACTGCAACCTCTTCTGAACCTTGCCCAGTGATAATAATTACAGGGATTTCAGTTATTTTTTTGATTTCTTCTAACACTTCAAGACCTGTAGAATTTACTAGTAAATAATCAAGAAGGATAACATCAACATCATAGTTCAAGTCAAAAAGCATTTTTAGGGTTTCTTCTTTTGTGCAGGTAATATGTACTTCAGCATCAGGAAACTCTTTGAGAAGACTAATCTTGATTAGAAAAGCGATATCCTCATCATCTTCACAGAGTAATATTCTCATCGGGTTAACCATTTATAGCACCTACTAGATTAATTATTTTCATACTTTTTAACTCTAACCCTTATTCATCTAATAAACCATCATCTTTTAAAGATAATAGCATCTCACCTATCTCTGATTGTAGTTTTTCAAGGTTGGAGTCTTTTTCTTTTTTATGTTTTTTATCTTTCTTTTTGTCATCAACTTCTGATGCTTCTGAACCTCTTGGCAAATCTACTAAGGTTCCCCCAACTTTAGATATCTCTTCCTGTATTTTTTCCAATTGGGCATCTGAATCATCAAATAAACTTGGATCAGGAATTAAATCTGAGATATCTGCAAGAACATCAGCTTCGTCCTTCATGGGTTTAATATCCTTAATTCCTAGTTCTTTTAATAGTTTTGTTTCGTCAGAGTCAATAGCAGATAGAGCATCAACTAAACTTGGAGAATCACTTAAAGAATCAGGAATTGGTTGACTTGGCTCAATTCTTACTTTTGTTAGTTCTTGTTGAGGACAACTATGATACGATGTACTCATATAGTGAGCACCACAATATGGACAAACAACCTCATGTAGTGTTTTGATATGAACTGCTAAAGCTCTCTGATCATGAGTTACAAAACCACAGTGATCACATCTCAACAAATTTACGAAACTTTCAGAAGCTACAAATTCATCAAAATTCGCATACAAATACCACAATAAGGCGATTCTAACAGTTTTTGAAGTCTGCCAACCAGTTTTCTTCTTTATTATGTTCAAACTATTTTTACTAATAATATCCCTTAATCTAAAAGATAATTTAATGTTCTCTCCGTCTTTTCTCTCCAATTCATAACGTCTCATTAATAAAATTTCAAGTTTAATATAATCATTCAATTCTTCGACTAAATTTAATCTGTTTCTAGCTTTCCTTACTCTCAGAGCTAAATCATCTAATGACAATGTGATCAAATGTCCAGCACCACCAAAAAGTTGAGCTTTTTCCAGAACAGATTTTTTAAACTGTGAAGGCAAATTAATGGTATAAACGTTTGAAGTCCTGGTTCCACTAGTTTTTGGTGTCAACTCAAATCACCTGTATTATATTTGTATTACCGTTATATTTGTAAATTACCATTATATTTAATCTTTTTTGTGGAGCGAGAAAAATTTTCTAAGTAGTTCTATTTCTAAATAATCTTGTTGAAACCAAAAGTCATATTACCTCAAAAATATTACTATCATGAGGGTTAATGATGATCATGCACTACTTTAAGTTCAAGTTATGCGATAAAAAAGGATCTGAGACTCTCATTAATTAAATATTAACAGTTATAGGAATACTAGTTTCTATACTATTTGAAACTGTGCAATTATTTCGGAAAATTTCCTTATATTTGTTGTTTCTTATCCAACATAAGTGTGTAACTAACTAACCCGAAATTAGTATATCATCCAGAATATCTTCCAGATCTGGTCTATCAGGACGCTCATCTCCTTCTCCCATTTTTCCTTCGCTTATAGCATCAGCTAAATCAAGTTGTATTTTACCTTTTTTTCTTCCGGGAGCGGCGATAACCATTGTTCCGCTAAGATTCTCAATTTTATCATTAATTTTCACTACCAGATCAATTAGCTTTGATATTTGTTCATTACTGAGACTACTTACATGCGACAAATCGCTTTTAGCTTGTTTCTCAATTGTTGGTGCTGAATCACTTGCAGCTTGAGCTATTGATTTGATTTCTGGAGATGTACCATTAACTAAATCATTATTTACAACTGCAGCTTCTGTTATAGTTTTAGCTGTTATCGCCGCTATGTCCACAGTTGGAAAGAGTTCTGTTAATTCTGCTACAACTTCTAGTTGGTTTTTCTCATTCAAACCAACTAAACGCGTTTTAAGGTCATCTCTCTCATCCATCATATCTGAAAATTCATTTTCGATAGCTAAACTTTTATCTTTTAACAACTTATTCTCTGAATTGAGCAACTTAATTAGTTTCAGTAATTTCGGTAAGCTTCGCGCTAGCTCGTCAGCATTTGTTTTCATCTCTCTATATCGAGCAGCAGAAACCATTTTCACGCCTTTTTTTTGCTGATCCTTGTACTCTTTTTCAAGAATTATCACACGTTTTTTGAGTTCTTTATTTTGTAACATCAATCTCTCGACAAGCATTTTCACTTTTCTTAGTGCTTCGAGAAGAACAAGATTTCTTTGCTGTAGTTCTTTAACAAAAGATTCGGAATATTCCCCTTCTTTTAAGACTGAAGCTATGTCATCATCGTCATCAAGATTAAGCTTAAGCCTTTTCATCAATACATCTTCAAGGTTCAATCCAGAATTTCCCATTAGCAATCACAAGAAGTTTCTATTATTCTTAAAAGATTATGTCATTAAAAAAATTTGGTTACAGCTGAATAGCTTTTTACTCTTAATCAACATATCAAGAAATTTTTTAAAAGAAAAAAAAGGGAAAAGAAAGGAATTTTAGTGTTTATTTCTTTTGTAACTTCTTATATGGTGCCCTTTCTCCATCTAAATACTCTTCATGCACAGATTTATACCTTGTAATTATGATGAAACCTATTAAAAAGAATACAACTAGAGGTATTAAAGCTACTGTAAAACTGTAAGGAATTGAAAGACCTAAACTTTCTGACATTGCTATGAACCCAGAGAAGATTAATGGACTTACGATTGCACTAACACGTCCAGAAATTTGTTTGAAACCCATGTATTGTGTAACTTTGGAGGGGGGAGCTATTTGATAGATAAATTGGCGACCGATTATCCAGATACCTCCAAAACCAATACCAACAGGAATTACCATAGCAAACATTATCTTATATGCCCAAGCACTTGCTGTACCAGCTTCATTCAGATGAATACCGTTAGCTAAATGATAACCATTTAAAGACGTTGCAACAATAGCTAAGATAATTGCTATTCCCCAAGCGGTTATATTTATCATAAAATTCTTTTTTGGACCAATCCTATCCATCAAAATTCCATGTCCAATGGCACCTACCATAGCAAGAACACCACCTACAGCAATAATGATTAAAGCATCTGTAGGAGACCCACCACCACCATCAGTTAACACTGCGTTCATGTAAAGAATAGCTGTATTAGCCGCATCCGTTACAAAGAACCAAGCTATAATGAAAATTAGAGCATTTTTATATTTGAATAACTCTCTTAAAGTTTGTCTGAAATTAGTTCGAGCAATTTTTAAGTTCTTTTTTATTCCATTTTCATTAGGTTGAGTTTTTTCTTTGCTGAAAATAAAGGGTAACGTCAACAATGCGATAGCAACAACGGAAAGGATAATGAATAACCACAAATTACCAAAATTAGGAGAACTTCCTGGCTGTAAATTACTAGCATTTTCTAAAGCTTGCTCGTAAATTCTTGCTGGTACATCAGGCTCGTTAGTTTTACCATATACTGCCATTCCTATCCCAATTGCTGCCATAGTACCTATAAAGCTTAAAGAACCAGAGATAGAGGAAACAAAACCTCGTTTTTTTGTTTCAGATAAAAAGGGTATCATACTGTCAAAAAACATTCTTCCTGCCTGGTAACAGAAATTAGCGATAACAAACATGATACATAACCACACCCAATTCTTCCAAAGCAACATTCCCAGAGTTGCTAGCATCATAATTGATGCAACAATTAAAACTAAAGGTTTCCTTTTTCCAATAGTATCACTTAAAGCACCAATAAAAGGACCTAGAAGAGCAACTAATAAATTAGATAGTGCCATAAATAGCGACATATAAAGAAAAGCTTGACTATACGATCCAACTCCATTGTAAAACGCCATTAAAAGTACGAATGGTTGAAAGATTAAGCTAATTACAGCTTGACTGAAAAGTGTATCTGCTGCATCATAACTTGACCATAAGAAAACGTTTCGGAAACTAGTTTTTTTAGCTTCAATAGCTGTAACATCTTGTATATCTTTCATAATAATCAATTTATGGATTTTTCGAGTTATATATAAACTCTCCTTTAAAACGTGGAGAGAAGAGTCTATGGGTATAAAGATTTCCTCCTATTTTCGCGAAAGATTAATTTCTCAAAAGGTTCGAATACTCTAAACTTTTCTGGAAACCAACAATTTATATTTGTTAAAAAATTATTGCTAAATATGTTTGCATCCAAGGAAGGAACAAAGGAGTACATGGAAAAAGCTATTTCTCAATCTTACATTCATCCTCAGCACTTTAACGAAGTAGAAAAACTTTTTTTGTCATCTATAGGTTTAGGAACTTACTTAGGTAACCCTACTCCTGAAGTTGATCAACAAGTCGTAGATGCTGTTACCAAGTGTTTGAGATCAGGAGCAGTTAATGTAATAGATACAGCGATAAATTACCGTTTTCAGAGAGCTGAACAATCTATTGGTAAAGCTTTAGCATCCCTATTTAATTCTGGAGAATTTTCAAGAGAACAAATTTTCATTTCTACGAAAAATGGATATATAGCTCCTAATCAAGAAAAATACTATAATAACATTCCAGAATACTTATATGAAGAAATTATTCACTCCAATATCTGTCGAAAAGAAGACGTAGCTGGTGGAATCCATTGTATGGCCCCTTCTTTTCTTGAATTTCAATTATATGAATCGTTATCAAATCTACAACTTGAAGCTGTTGATTTGATCTATTTGCATAACCCTGCTGAATCACAGCTTGAATACATAAATCAGATAGAATTTAATGATAAACTAAGAGAAGTCTTCCTTTTTTATGAGAAGATGAGAGATATAAAGAAAATCAGATGGTATGGTCTTGCTACTTGGGATTCTTTACGTGTTCTTCCTAATCAACCTAATTATTTATCTCTTGAAAGAGTAGTAAATATTGCAAAAGAGATTGGTGGGGAGGATCATGGATTCAAATTTGTTCAAACTCCAATAAACTACCTCTATCATCAAGCTGTAAGCCTTCGAAATCAAAGTATAAGCAATGAAAAATATACTTTAGCTGAATCCGCAAAAAAATTCGGAATCAGACTTTTTGGTTCTGCACCGATGTTACAAGGCAAATTACTACAAGATGAATACTATCCTCAGTTTTCTCCTGATTATAGTCAAGCTCAATCTTCTATTCACTATGCTAGATCAGCTCATGAAAATATCGTTTCAACATTAGTAGGTATGAAAAACCCAGCTCATATAACTGAAAACATTGCGATGGCTAAAATTCCTCGAGCTACAACAGAAGAGTTAGAACAAGCATTTAAGAATCCCTAATAATCACTAATGTTATTGAAAAACAAACCTCGAGCAATAATACTTAAAATATAAGTGCATCCTCCTAAGTTATGGAAATTTTTGGAATCCAGAGTCACCCAGGTGAGAAGAAGTTCGCATATGTAGATATATTCGAATATCCTCATGGCAACATAGAAAAATTACCTGTTGCAATAATAAGAGGTAAAGAAGACGGACCATTGTTCTTGCTTTCAGCTAATATTCATGAGAGACTTTTTTGTACAATTTTATAAGTAGTATAATTATGTAATACTACGGGTTTTTATAGGAAAATAAAGATAGAAAGATGATGCAAACTAAGGGGAGAAAAAGCATTTCGAGAAAAATGATCGAGAAGACTATCCCGTTAGTTTTAACCCCTGGAAAAGAAAAAAAGAGATACTTGAATACAGCACAGGTAAAGATTGTATCTTTTGCTAATCAACTCCTACCATTCACCAACCAAGCTAGCTCTTTAACCAAATTCCACCACATAGTTTATCGTAAACACAAACATCTTGGCATTCAGAGTCAAGTTCAGGAAGCGGTACAACGGAGAGTGTACGCAGCTAAAAAAGCTATACTCTTCCGCAACTTCCCCCTAGAGTTCAATTTTCCTCGAAGTGGAAACCTCAAATTTACCGCTCAAGGGCACCCCATACTCTCGCTTTCACCTTTAAAAAAACGTATAGCTTTCCCTGTTAAGATGAACGGAGGGTGGTATCGTCTCCGAGACCACGTTAAAGGAGGATGGGAGGCTCACAGTTGTATTGTGTTCAAGAATAATCGTCAGTGGGTAGCGCATCTGGTTATTCGTCGACCGCTTCCCCCCGTCCAAGAGGTGGAAGGAACCATCGGAGTGGACATAGGAGTTAAAGTAGCAGCAGCTTACACTCTCAACCATCCTTGTTTTCCTCTGGTGGAACAATATCTTGGGAAGGATCTGGCGTGGAAACAGCACCAGTTCCTTAAACGACGAGCAATGTTACAAAAACATGCTAGTCAAGGAAGTGTCAGTGCACGGCGTGCACTCAAAAGGTTAAAGTATCGTGAAAAGAAGTATGTTCAAACCCGTTGTGCGCAGATCGCACATGAAATAGTTGATTTAGCAGTTCTCACTCGTTCTGCTATCGTAGTTGAAGATGTCACCCATCTTCGTAAAAAATGGACCAAACAAGCAACAAAAGATAAGAAGGGAGCTAAAAAGGCTCGCAGACAGTTGAACAAGTGGCCGTACAGAGTGTTGTTGTACAAACTTATCCATCTTGCTCAACTCCACAGTATATCAATTATTCCTATTTATCCCCATTTTACCAGTCAAACTTGTTCGCGTTGCGGTAAGAGGAGTAAACAATCACGTACTACTCGAGACTTCTACAGATGTCATTTCTGTGGATTTGAAGTCCACGCTGACCGCAACGCTTCGCGTAATATCTCCCTCTTAGGTAAATATAAACAAGGGTTGAAGTTGTTCAGTTCCTGGTCATCCTATCTACCTGTTCCACGTGAGCGGCTAACCTCGTGTTATCCAGTTTCTGTGGCTGAGGTGCCCTCGACCGTCTCTAACGGCACAATGAGCGGATCAGTCCCTGTTGATTGACCTGAGTGCAAGATGATTGTATACGAAAATTGTACAAAAATCAAGTCGATGGAAGCGAATTACATGGTTTAGTTGCTCTACAAGAAGTAATTCAGGAACTAGACCCTCTAAAAATGAAAGGTTGTGTTGTTGTTTTACCCACCTTAAATCCAGCGGGATTATTAACACTAAAAAGATCACCGTTTTATACTGATTCAGACCCAAATCGGCTATGGTTAGATCCGAAACCAAAGAAAGAACCTATAATAAATTATGAAGATCCGTATGATAAATTACTAGACCCCAAAAATTTTTCAGAGATTCAAGAGCAGGTTTATTCCACCATTTCAGAGATTTTCAAAGAAGTTGACTATTATATCGATTTACACTGTCATTCTATTCAATCTGTTCCTTTCTCATATATTGATCGTGTTTATTATGAAGAAGATGATGATAAAAGCCAGATTGAAAGCGCCAAGCAATTATTTGATTACAATTTGGTGATGGTTAAGCTTTTTAATTTGCCTGTAGTTGTTGAAGATCCCCCAAGACATTACTTCAGACAAAATCTCCATAGGTCAACAACAGGTAGTTTTGTTAATGGTTTCAGAAAACCTGCTTTTACAGTTGAGCTCGGAGGATCTGGAATTGTTAAAAGAGATCTCATTAAAATCGCTAAAAAGGGGATTCTAAATGTTTTAGGATGGGCAAAAATATTAGAGACTGAGCCTAAGAGGGAGCCTTTGATGCCAGATTTGGACGAAAAATTATGGCAAGAAATACCTATTCATTCCACAACATCAGGATTGTTTATCCCACTTGTAAAAGAAGGCAAATTAGTTGAGAAAGGAGAACCTATTATAGAAATACGAAATATTTTTGGAGAAACTAAAGAGATCATAAAAGCTCCAGAAGATGGAGCTGTATTAGCTTTCTATGACGATGTAGGATGTTATCCTAATAGTGAGCTAGCAACTTTTATTGTTGAAAATAAAGTGATATTGATCTGTCCTTGGAATTATGATGAAAAAAAAGAAGAAAAAGAAAAACAAGATAAAGATTAGAACTAGTCTTCTTCAATTTCTAGAGTTTCAACCTGGAAACTAGGTAATTTATCTCTAAACTCATTTATGTATTCTAACTCACCAATTCCTCGTCCGACATGCATAGGAATTGAAACCTCAGCTTTGATTACCTTAGCAGCTTCTACAGCTTCTTCTACGTCCATCACGTAGGTTCCAGAAACAGGAATTAGCGCAATAGTAGGTTTAAGATTTTCCATTTCAGGTATCTTATCAGTGTCACCACAGTGATAAATTACAATTCCATCTATATCAAATATTGTTCCTATGTGTCCAGATTCTTTAGGATGAAACGGTGTCTTTGTTTCAGGATCCCTAAATCTATGAGTATTGTAAGCAGCTATAGCTGAGATTCTTATCCACTCAAAAGCGATTGATTCTCCAGGATTTAGCTCCTTAACTTCTTTCTTTCTGTCGATTTCAGCATTTAATTGTTCTTGGCAGATTTTTGGACCAATTAGGGTTGTATTCTCATCACTTATAGAGTTTATAGCTTCAGGGTTAAGATGGTCAAAATGTTCATGACTTGTAACCACAATGTCAGCTTTGGGAAGATTGCTTTTAGCTAGTTTGAATGGATCAATATAGATGTTCTTTCCTTTTGCTTCTATCCAAAAAGCGTCATGACCAAGCCAGTG
The DNA here is from genome assembly GCA_019057815.1 of Candidatus Heimdallarchaeota archaeon. Lineage (GTDB taxonomy): Archaea > Asgardarchaeota > Heimdallarchaeia > Heimdallarchaeales > Heimdallarchaeaceae > 18H4-34. The sequence continues at coordinate 39,070 of JAHLWR010000004.1, read as the reverse complement.
TATTTTAATTTCCTCATATTCAAACATTTTAATCGTTAAAAAAGTAGACTTAGAATATATATAACAGTTATCGTTGATTGATTAGAATCATCGGACAAATATTCCAAATTGTATACTTCTAATAAGAATTTCATTCACCATAGTTATGCCGATAGTTATATATTTCGTTTATCCTTTGAAATATTGGAGATAAAAATGAAAACGTTTACAATGATTATTGAGAAGGATCAAAAAGGCAACTATATTGGTAATCTTGTTGAATTACCTGGATGCAATACTACTGCAGAAGATATAGAGGAACTTAGAAATAACATGAAAAGCGCTATTTGTGTCTATGTATCAATGGTAGAGGATTACAAAGAAAAAGAACTTGAATTTATTGGTTTAGAAAGAATAAATATTCCTATTCAAGAACTTGAAAAGAATAGAAATAACCAGGATTGTTAGGGTAATAGCTCTGAAGAAATAAGTAATAAACAGAAGAAGAAAATATGTTAAAATAAAAGTGGAAGGGCTTTTAATAGATTCTTTCTTCTCCTATAAATACAAAAGTTTCTTCTGGTTTAATGTAAGCAGTTATTATATCTCCTACTACCATTTTTGCATATTCTTCTGTTTTTTCAGCTACATCAATTAAGAGAATTGTATCATCTTTAAGTTTCCCTGTTATTTTTACTTCTGTTCCCAAGTATTCTATAGTATTAATTTCTACTTCAATAGGATTGTCGGTTTTTTCAATCACGCAAACATTATCGGGTCTAACTATCAAACTAACTTCTACACCAGAGTCTATGCTCTTTTGGGTTTTGAATTTCATAATTTCCCCACCCTTCAATTCTACTGTATCACTAGATTTTACGATGCCCTTAAAAGTGCATGAAGTTCCCATAAACTGTGCAACAAAGAGTGTATGGGGGTTAGAATATATTTCTGTAGGTGTACCAAACTGTTCAATATTTCCGATATTCATCACAGCGATCCGATCACTAATTGCTAGTGCTTCCTGTTGATCGTGAGTAACATAAATAGCCGTTATGCCTATTTTTTTGATAATAGAACGAATTTCAGTTCGAAGCTCATGACGCAATTTAGCATCTAGATTAGACAAAGGCTCATCACAGAGCAACACATCTGGTTCTACTACTATTGCTCTGCAAAGGGCGATTCTTTGTTGTTGACCACCTGATAATTGAGTAGGTTGTTTTTTTGCTTGGTCTTCAAGGTGTACCAATTTCAATACATCTAAAACTCTTTTTCTCCTATAAGCCCATGAAGGATCTTTAGTCGCTTTAAAATCGAGGTAAGTAAAAGTTGATTCTTCAAAAGTAAGTTTAAATCTTCTCAATGGTACCTTAAACCACCAAATAACTATTGCAGTTTTAGGTTTGTTCTTAAAATAAACTTTTTTTTCTTCTTTCAGACGTTTGGATACAGATTTATGTGTTTGAGGAACGAAGATAAAGAAAGGTTTTGCTAGCCATATCAACTTTGAATACCAAGGTTTTTCATCATCTACTTTATCCTTATCTCTTAATTTCAACCCATATTCAACATTCTTGAAAATCGACAGATGAGGCCATAAAGCATAATTCTGAAAAATCATAGCAGTATCCCTTTTTTGAGGTGGAAGGAGTGTTACTTCTTCTTCCCCTAGATAGATATGTCCTTCATAAGGTTCAACAAAGCCTGCAAGAGCTCGCAGAAGTGTTGTTTTACCACAACCTGATGGACCTAGAAGTGTAGTTATCTCACCATCACGAATATCTAAATCCAAATTTTCAAGAACTATAAAATCACCATACGCAATGCTTACATTTGAATATTTGACTGAAACCATTTTAGCACAACTGATATATTTTAATCCCGATAGAAATATACCTTATAAAATATTTTCCTTTAAATTTACATTTGTAAAGCATTCTTTTTTTATTCCATCTAGCAAAGATTATTTCTATTAATCGTAAGTTCACAGTAAAGAATAAATAGCCTATGTTATCTTTATGTCATAGCAAGAGAGGTGCCTAAATGGCTAAAAGAAAACCTACGAAATTTTTAAAAGAAGAATATAAGCAAATACAAAAAGAAGGTAGAGAATGGGTCCACAGAAAATTAGAGACTCCTTCTGTTCCTAATGTTATAGTTGAAGGCAAAGAACTTTTGATGCTTTGTTCTAATAATTATTTGAATCTTAGTAATCATCCTCACTTAAGAAAACGCGCAATAGAGGCAGTCGAAAAATATGGTGCAGGATCAGGCTCAGTTAGAGCTATTGCTGGTAACATGGTTATCCATGAAGAATGGGAACAAAAACATGCAGAGTTCAAAGAACAAGAAGCTGCAATAGTTTTCATGAGCGGTTTCATAGCTAATGAAGGAGCTATTCCACCCTTGGTACGAAGGGATGATTTTATCATTAGTGACGAACTAAATCATGGAAGTATTATTGATGGAGTGAGATTAACTAAAACTAAACGATCAATATACAAGCACAATGATATGGGTGAGCTTGAAGCCAGATTACATGAAGCTGATAAAGAAGATCCAAATGGTGAAAAAAGGATACTTGTTCTAACAGACGGGGTATTTTCAATGGATGGAGATATGTCTCTTCTAGATGAGATACAGAAATTATGCGAAGATTATGGTGCGATGATTTTTGTTGACGATGCTCATGGAGATGGTGTTTTAGGTCGAGATAAGAAGGGTAAGGGTATTGTAGACCATTTTGATCTTCAAGGTAAAGTTCAAGTTGAAATGAACACTTACAGCAAAGCAATGGGTGTTGTTGGAGGCTCAATAACTGGTTCTAAAGATTTGATAAACTTCCTTAGAAATACTGCCCGTTCCTATCTTTTAAGTGGTTCTCCTCCCCCTGCTATTGCAGGAGCTGCTATTGGTTCCTTAGAAGTACTTAATCCAAAATCTGAGTTCTTTGAACCTGTTGTTGCAAAGCTCTTGGATAATTGTGATTATTTCAAGAAGGAGATTGTGAATATCGGTTTCAGTCACCCAATTACAGCTGCTGCAGCAAAATGTCCAACTGCTATTGTTCCTGTAATTTGCGGTGAAAATGAGACTGCTAAAAAGATGAGTGATCGTTTGATGGAAGAAGGGATTTTTGCTTTACCAATCATGTTTCCAATGGTTCCTCGCGGAACATCTAGGATTAGAGTAATGATGAATACAGGACTAACAAAAGAGCATCTAGACTTATCTCTTGGGAAGTTCGAAGATATTGGAAGAGAATTAAAAATCTTCTAAATTCTTCATATTTCCTTTTCTTTATTTTTTCTTACTGTTAACAGACATTTTAACGCACGTTATGAAACTTGGTTAAACTTGCCAGAGGCTTTCTAACCGTCGTTTGAAGGGATTTCACCCTTGACCCCTCACGTGCGTTGAGGGGTAGTCATGAAGACTTTTCCATTATAGGTAGTGTGTCATCAACACAGAGCTAGCTAGGCTCCCTGTTTCATTTAGAGTTGACTGAGGGACAACCACTTGTGTAGTTGCAGAACAGGTAAGTAGTGATGATCACACTATCTCTACTTATATATTTTTAATTTCATATATAAACCCGTAAAAGAAAAAAGAGTTAGTTTTTACTCTCCTTCTACATCGCCATTTTTGTAGTTCGGATGCTTATGGCAAGATTAGTCAACTTTTCTACACTCAGTGGACGACGGTTGATAGCAGAAGTCCCCTTTCTTTAGGTGGGGGATGAATGCTATCAAGCACTTCTAAAGAATTTGTACACACAAAATTCATGTCATTCCTCGAATTCTAGTGTATGAACCCATAAAGGTTTTCTGACTACAAACAAGAAAAGATTTTCAGCAAATGAATCATCTGTTTCATACATCTGTTGAAGATTTTGGTCAACTCCTATAACCTTCAGTTTTTCTTTAATTTCCAATTTTAGGAAAGAATCAACATTTAGAATAAAAGCATTCTTTTTCACTAATGCTGAAATGAATTCATAAACTGGTTGACCTCTTTTACTGAAATATACCACCCATTTGCCATAATCGATGAAAGGTCCAGAAATAACATCCATGTGTTTGGCATATCTATCTAGAAATTTCACCGACTCTTCTGATATAATTTCGGGTCCTTCTTTTCTTTGTGATAACTGAGGGTTAGGGGTCATAAGAGATAAAATTGTACCATAATAATCATCGGAGACAAAAGGTTTGCTCCTTTCTAACATGTAGTAGTGCTTGATTAGTTCTTGTTCTAGTGCCTTCCTAATACTTAGTGCTTTTTGCCATGAAACCCCAGATTCTTGGAAATTTCTTGGAATAGCTAATACTATTATTTCTTTTTTCGAATTAACAACTTTATGCACTATCTCATTGAAGAGAGGTATTTCATATAATGACTCTTCAAAAAATAGTAAACTTGGTTTGCTGAGATAATAATTAGCAGCGGCAATTATAGAATTAAATTGATCAACTGAAACATCTGCTGCTATATTTTCTTTTCTGTATAAAGGGTCGGGGACATATATTGGATAATAACCATAAATCATTTCGACTGAAAGCTCGTCAACATCTTCAAATTTCAATCGTGCTTTCTTAATATCGATAACAGTTCTTGCCCTCCATTTACAGATTCCTTTTAGTGTTTCTCTAAAAGAACCATAAAACAATATCAGAAGTTCACATAAATATCCATTGAATCCTATAGCACCATAGTCGTCCCTGTAAACTCCAATAGCTTTTGTGAATTTCTTGAGTAAAACTACATCTTTCCTGACTTTCTTATCCATATGAGTTAAGATATATTGGCTATGATATGGAATATAATCAAAAATGGATATTTTCTCCTCTCCCTGTGATATATCAAATCCAACAAAAAGATGTATTTTTTCATTTCCTGCGAATAGGCGCAAATAAGGTATTTTACCAGTAATTTTTGTAACTTCTATTTTTTCTTTCTTGACTCTATCTTTTTTCAATCTTTTAAGAAGCGAATCTAAAATGGAGTGAACATTTGGTTTCTCTGATTTTGGGAGTATAATTAGTAGATCAAAGGAATCGTCATCACTAAGATAAGTTTTTCTAACAAAAGAACCTTGAATTGCTACTCTACCAGCTACTCCAAGTGAAACTAAATCCATTTGAATTTTTTCTTTTAGAATTGATAAGACTTCTCCAATTTCAGCATGTGGGTCTTTTTGTATTTGAATTACTTCGAGAACTTGTTTCTCAATATAATCGTGATTATTCTTTTGTTTTCCTTTAGAGGAACTTCTTCTAGGTTTGCTTTCATCCATGTTACACACCAGTTAAACACGATTATTTATTTGTTTTTCCGCATATACTTCATGAAGTATTGAATACTGAGGACCATCAGGTCTAAGCTCTGATTTCTTGAGTTTGATCGAATCAATTTCTTGATTGCCTACATCTGCATCTGACAATTCGTTTATTAAACTTATTAATTCATTTTTTTTCCTTGAAGACTTTACTCTTGCGATGGTTGCATGTGGTTTAAACTTCCGATTGTCAGTCCTAAAACCTTCTTTTCCAAGCTTAACTCTTAAGGCTTTTTGAATGTTTTGTAATTTCTGGACATCGCCCTCGACTTTGCAACAAATAACTTTAATGTGATTTTTATTAGGTAGAACATCTATTCCTACAACTTTTAGTTTAATACTATCAAATTTTATCTCATTCATGATTCCCTTTACAACATCAATTTGAGTTGAAGAGAGCTCTCCTAGAAATTCTAACGTTAAATGAATTATCTGAGGGTTAACTAATCTAATATCTGCTCCTAGACCAGCTAGTCTCTGTTGAATAGCACTAAGATTATTTATAATTTGCTTATTTGTGATATCAACAGATAAGAAAGTTCTAACCATGGATAATTTATTTGATTAGCATTTTTTAAGTGTTTTTTATATAATAATAAAATGAAATCAGTTTTTACGATTACATGTTTTATTTGACTAATTGTAAAAGATTCACCAATTAACAAACTTTTTATTTCAGCTAATTTTGAGATTGATGAGCTGCATGTCCGAGCAAAACATTAACATTCTTGGCGTTTCTGGAATGCCTGGGTCTGGAAAAAGTGAATTTGCTAATATAGCTAGAGAGCTTAATTATCACACAGTAATCATGGGAGATGTAATTAGAAAAAAAGTAAAAGAAATAGGACTGGAACCTAATCCTGAAAACACTGCAAGAGTAATGACTGATATTCGAAAAACGCATGGAGATGAAGCTGTAGCCAATTTAACTTGCATAGAAATTGATAGACTTCTTGGAGAAAATAGAGATAAAATCATTATTGATGGGATTAGGAGTCAAAAGGAAGTTGAATACTTTAGAAAGCATTTAGGAAAAGTTTTCTTTTTAGTAGCAATACATGCAGAACCAATAGTAAGATTCCAGAGATTAAGATTTAGAGGGCGTACTGACGCTCCTAAGACCAATGAAGAGTTTGATAAAAGAGACCAATCTGAACTTAGCTTAGGTTTGGGTGAAACAATGGTTTATTCTAATTTCGTAATTTCTAACAACGAAACAAAAGAAATGTTCTACGAACAAGCTATTTCCTTATTAAAAGATTTGGAAGGAGATGAAAAATAGTGGTATTAACTATCACAGTAAAAATGAGTTATTTTTCCACTGAAAACAGACAAAAGTTAGAACAATGTTTTATCCATCTCCTAGGTGAACTTCCCAAAATACAAGAAGTCAAGGATATTGAAAACAAAACATTAGTAGCAGAAAACCAACCTCTATCTTCCATTCGGAATTTCTTCTTTGTCATTAGAGAAAGAAAAATTTTGGACACTGTAAGGAAATGTGCTTTTATTGACGAAATCAATGAATCAGTAACTTTTTTACTTCATAAACAAGCTTTGTATATAAATAAAATAGCTGTCATCACTTCAGACACTAGCTCACCTCTCGGAAATGTGGAATTAATCATCAAAGGAGGAAATCCAATCGAAATTTTAAATTGGGTAGCTCCTGAAACTTCTGATGGAGAGGAATTGATTTTACAAAAATTCAGAGATTATCAGAAATTGTAAGAAGGAAGCTCAATTCTTAGACCATCATATGCAAAATAACTTTCAGAAAAAATAGCTTTTGCTTCTTTTAGTGAATAATCTAGATCTCTGTGTATATTAGAAATATGGGTCAAATATAGTTTTTTAACTCTTGCTTTTTTTGCTACAAAAGCTGCTTCTGAGCTTGTAGAATGTTTGTACTTCTTAGCTCTTTCTACTTCTTCTGGAGGATAAGTTGCATCATGTATTAACAAATCTGCTCCAGATGAGTTGTTGATCACAGTATCAGTCAAGGTTGTATCACCAGTTAAAACTATTTTTGTAGGTTTGACATTGGTGTCTATTAGTATATCTGACGGATAGATTTTCTTTCCATTAATTTCAACAGGAGTACCTCTTTGTAATATATTCCACATTTCTTTTGGGACTTTAAGTTTTTCAGCTCTCTCTGTACTAAATTTACCTAATGGAGTATGGGTGACAAATTTATATCCTACACATTGATTTACATGGTTAACAGGAAAAGATTCAATAAAGAAGTCGGTATTACTATCTACGATTCCTCCTTTGGTCTCAATAACTTCTATATTGTAATCTGGGATAAATCTGTAAGCTAATAATTGCAAAAACACAAATGAGGAAGTCCAAGGAGGACCAATAATTCTAACTGGAGAATTTATCCCATAGAAGCATCTTGTTGATAATAAACCAATTAGACCAAGTGTATGATCAGAATGTAAATGTGTTAATAATATTGTTAAAGGACCTCTAAATTTAATTTTGTGTTTAATCATTTGTAATTGAATAGCTTCTCCAATATCAACTAGAATTTTATGTCCTCTATATTGTATCATACATGAGCTCTGTCGTCTGTTAATTTGAGGAGGTGCTGATGATGTACCTAGAAATGTGACTAAAATATTTTCACCCATTTACATTAACACCACGATTCTTCTTGTAAGAGAACGGTGCACGCGAGCATCTATAATTGTTTTCATCTTATATCCCACTTTTTCTGCTATTCTTTCTGGTTCACTAGAAGAAGGGCTACTGAATACTAGGTACCTATTTTGCTCAAGTATAGATTTTGATTCTTCTAGAAATTGCTCTATCAACCCAGATATTGTTTTTCCATATGTTGATGATTGTATTGAGTATGGTGGATCAGTTGCTATTGCATGGACATGTTTGAGTGGTATATATCTTGAATCACCATGTAATAAAGAATAATGACCTTCACCAAGAAAACGTAAATTTATATTTGCTCCTTTAATAGCTGAAGAATCGAGATCAGAACCTAAAACATAGGCTCCCAAAATTGAAGCCTCAATAAGAAATCCTCCTGCTCCACAAAAAGGATCATAGAATATCTCACCTGTACCAATCCGAGACAGGTTTACAATAGCTCTTGCAAAATCAGCTTTCATAACACCTGGTCTGAAAAATGGTCGATTGCCTGGAGTTCGTTCATTATATTCTTTTGCGTTTTTAGACCATAATTGAAATCCAATTAAAATATCTGATTTATGCAGAAGACCAAGAAACATACATTTTGGCCGTTTTAAATCCACTTTCATTTCGTAATCTGCGAATTCACTTATCACATAACCACCTAAAATTCGCTCTAGTTCTGCTCTATTTAGTTTTACTATTCTCTTTCCAATTTTTTTTACTCTTACGCAAAAGGTTTTACATTTTTCAATAGGTAAATCTATCCTTTTCTCTTCGAAAAAATCTATTTTTTGATTTTCGATCGACCCTTTTGCAATCAAAATACAAAGTGAATGCAAAAATGCACATCGTGAAGCAGCTTTTACAGGACTTCTATTTGAAGTGAAAATAACTATCTGGTTAGCTACATAAGTTGTTCTGTAATCTATTTTTTCTGCTTCAAGAGCAGCGTACAATTCTTCGTAACCTAAGGGTAAATAATTAGCGTTAATATAAGCCAGATATGATGTCATACAAATTTTTCCTCTATAAAATTACTCAGAAAGGGTGCTATATCAATTTTTGAATTCTGTGTATCAGGAATAGTGTTCGTTGATATAAATTCTTTCACTCCCAATTCCTTCAGCTTGTCTTTGAATTCTGGTCGGGAAAGATCATGAATACAGACAAATCTCAAACTTGAAGGCTCTTGCTCTAGAATAAGCTGGCATGCTTTAAGAGCAGTACTTCCCGAACTAACGATATCATCCACAAGGATTATATCTTTTTCTTTTAGGTCAAAACCACTACAAACCATGCTTATCTCATGTGAAATGGGATCTCTTTTCTTATCCAGCCAATAAAAAGGTGCTGATAAAATATTGCCAACGATTCTTACATCTTCAGACGCTCCTTGGTCAGGTCCTAATATAATCCAGTCACCATTCAAGTTTTGTTGTATATATTCACTAATATAAGGGTAAATGTTAAGATTGTATTTCTCTAATTCAGGAGTAAATTCAAGAAATTTAGATTTATTATGGACATTGATTGTGAATAGACTATCAATACCTGATTTTTGAATAAGGTCAACTGTAATTTGATGTGAAATTATTTCCCCTCTTAATTGTCGTATATCTGCTCTTGAATAGCTCAAATAAGGGACAATTGCATGTACTTTATCTGCGTTCAGTTCTTTTAATGTAGAACCTAGTAATAACAGTTCAAGGAGATGTTTTTCTTGGGGAGGATGAGTGGACTGTATGATAATAATTTCTTCATTCTCAACGTCTGAGTCAATCTGAATATATGACTCTCCATCGAAAAATAGCTTATGAATTATATCAATACTCTCTATGTTTACTATGTTAGCTACTTTTTCTGCTAACTTTATTGATGATGGTCCGGGTAAGATTTTCATTACAATATCACAAGTACATTTTTCCTTCATTAATTTAAAAATATAGTTTACTAGTAAAATAAATACATTCAAAAACGGATGAATAACTATATTTATTAACATTTTATGCTGTAGTGTTATTGAGGATATCTTATTCTAGTAGTGAGAGCTATGGCTGGAAACATTAAAAAGAAAAGCAAGAAGAAGGCCAAAAAAGAACCTTTACTCGATATTGATTTTAACGACACTGCTGAGATATCAGTTCCTCCAAGATTAATAGATCAAGTTATTGGGCAAGATGATGCTACAGAAATAATTAAAAAAGCTGCTTTGCAGAGACGCCATGTTCTTCTAATTGGAGACCCAGGAACAGGCAAAAGTATGCTTGGAATCGCAATGGCAGAACTATTACCAAAAGAAGTGTTAGTAGACACTTTAGTCCTACCTAACCCTAAATATCCGAATAATCCAAGAATTGCTACTCTTCCAGCTGGTCACGGAATTAGAAAAGTTGAAATGGATAGAGAAGTAGCAAAAAAGAGCGGAAATAAGCGTTTTATTATATCAATTGTAATATTATTAGCTATCATAGGATATGCGCTCATAGCTACCGCAGGTAATCCTGCTAGTCAACCTACAACTCTTTTGATGGCTATGTTTGTAGGTTTCTTCATTTTCTTTATGTTAAACCAACAAAGATCAAGATCAGAAATGCTTGTACCTAAATTATTAGTAGATAACAATCAAACAACACGTGCACCATTCAACGACGCTACAGGTTCACATGCAGGTAATTTATTAGGTGATGTAAGGCATGATCCATTCCAGTCTGGGGGTCTTGGAACACCTCCTCATGAAAGAGTTGAAGCAGGTTTAATTCATAAATCTCACATGGGGGTTCTTTACTGTGACGAAATTGGTACTTTAGAAATGAGGACACAGCAGAAAATGCTCACTGCTATGCAAGAACGTAAGTTGCAAATCACTGGTCAATCAGAGCTAAGTAGCGGAGCAATGGTTAGAACAGATGCAGTGCCATGTGATTTTGTATTAATAGCTGCTGGTAATATGGAAACCACAAGAAATATGCATCCAGCGTTACGATCGCGAATTCAGGGTTCTGGATACGAAGTATACATGGAAGATACCATGCCTGATTCACCTGAAAATAGAAGAAAATTGGCTCGTTTCTGTGCTCAAGAAATTTCTAAAGACAAGAAGATTCCTCACTTTACAAAAGCTGCAGTTGAAGAAATTATCTACGAATCTCAACGCAGGGCGAATAGAAAAGGTCATTTGACTCTCCGACTTCGAGAATTAGGAGGTCTTATTAGAGCTGCTGGAGATTTAGGAAAGGAAAAAAACGAACAACTTGTTACAGCTGAAACAGTAAGATTAGCTAAAACTATCGCTAGAACATTGGAAGATCAAATTAGTGATAATTATGCTAGAGATAAGAAAATGTATAAAATTATTGAAGTAGAGGGAACTAAAGTTGGAAGAGTGAATGGTTTAGCTGTTATTAATCAACGCTCAGGAATCGTAATGCCCATCGAATCTGAAGTGGTTCCTGCTTTTAGTCAAAAAGAAGGGAAAATTATTGCAACTGGTCAGCTAAGGATAATTGCAAGAGAAGCAGTTCAAAATATATCAGCATTAGTTAAAAAATTTGTAGGTACAGATATTTCAAATTTCGACTATCATATTCAATTCGTTGGTGCTTATGCAGGAGTGGAAGGCGATTCTGCTTCGGTTTCAATTGCCACTTCGATTATCTCAGCGCTTGAAAAAGCACCAGTAAGGCAAGACACAGCTATGTCTGGCAGTCTGACAGTCCGAGGGAGAGTCATCCCAGTAGGAGGAGTAACTGCTAAAATAGAAGCCGCAGCTGAAGCAGGCATTAAAAGAGTGCTGATACCTTTTCAAAATATTGATGATGTCAAAATTGAAGAAAAATATGATGGCAAAATTGAGATAATTCCTGTTAAAACTTTTACTGATGTCTTAAGAGAAGTACTTCCTAAAGAATATGGTCACATTGCCGATAAATTCGCTGAAATAGAAGAAGAATCTATCTTAAATAAATAAGATTGCTAGAAAGATGTATCAAATTATGGTGAGTTTCTTTTGAGTAATACAGGTTACTATTTTTATTATTGTGGAATCAGCGCTCAACCTAATGATGAGAATCAGTATGAAGATACAGGAGAGTTTGATGTTTATCTGCATCTTTGCCAAGAAGAGATGAATGATAAAGAACCAAAAAGACAAACCTTTCTAGAGACCAATTATTATACACCTGAATGGATCGAGATAAATCTTAAATTCAGGATATCTTATAGAGATGGTCAAGAAGATTTAAACAAATATTTTGATTTATTAAAGGAAATGATGGAAAATCTGCTCAATATTTCAATTATCGATATAAAAGTAGAAAATATTGCTTAAAAGACATTCATGAAAGGACAATATATATTGGGGTCTGACATTTATTGCATCTACCTTGAAGAGATACGCGTCTTTTTTCTGTTGACATGGCAGTTCTTGCGATCAGCTCATCTCCACAGCTAGGACAGAAGGTGTTTGCGTATTGATGATTTGGTACATTATCAATATAAATGAACTTCAGACCAACTTCTTTAGCCATTTCGTATGCTTTTTCTAATAATTCTGTCTTTGTGGGAGCCAAATCCATTGTTTTATATGCCGGAAGCATTCTTACCAGATGAAGAGGTATTTCTGGAGTCAACTCTTTTTTTATTAAATTAGCTAAAACTCCAACAGTAGCTTCATCATTATCTAACTTTTCATGTAAAATAATAGAAATTTCAAGGTGTATCTCTTTTTCAAGTATAAGTTTCATCGTTTTTGCTACTTGGTCAAAATCTCCCCCTTTGCATAATCTTGTGTAACCTTCAGTGTCTATTGCTTTCACTTCTATCATTACAGCATCTACATAATCTAGAATTTCCATCATCGGTTCTTTATTAAAGAAACCGTTTGTTCTTAGAAGAACTTTCAAGCCTTTTTCTTTTGAAACTTTAGCAGCATCTCTAACCCATTCAAAAGCAATTAATGGCTCAGAATCTCCGAAACAGATTACTTTTGAACCAGATGCAATCCCGAACATAGCGACTTGGTCTGGAGTGTATTTTTTTCCAGTTATTTGTTCAGGGTCAATGTGAGCATGATCTGAACAAGAGCAAAAAATACAGTCTAGATTGCAGTTATATGTGGCAAAAGTTTGAACTCGTGCATTTGGAAAGAAATGAAAAACATGTTGTTTTTCAATTAAGTCTATTTTCATTGTGGCATAACCATAGGTAAGAGAGTAAAGCTTTCCAGTAATATTAATCCTTCCTAAGCATTTCCCTTTCTCATCGGGTTTTAATTGGCATTCAAAAGGACACAAATGACACTGAACTATCTGTTCTTCTTCGTCTATAACATCGTAGTATTCAGCTTCATGTAGGAGAGACTGATTCATTTAAACCTATTTAGTCCTCAATCTGTAATTATTAAAGTTTTTTAAGTAAGCAACTATCAAGAATCTTTGTTATTGTTTGATTCAATCTCGATATATTTTGTCATTTGAACAAAAAACATATCAAACAGAAAGAGTATACCATTACAATGTGTGCTTTTCTTCGACGTGATGTTCAATCAGTATGGCAACAACACGAGTTAAAAGATAGACTAAACACTTATCAAGAAATATTTAAAGAAAATAAACTCCCCAGATATAAACTCGCTCGATTATTTTATGTTTCTTTCCAGACTGATTCAAATCTAGAGGAGCTTCTTGAAATACATGAACAGACGCATCTAAAGTTTAAGGTATGGACTAATCAAAAGCAATCTTACACAATTCAAGATCTAGAAAAAGAAGTTTCTATCGAGCATTCATTGGACGAAATTCAAAAACTGAACTTTCTGCTATTAAAATGGGTTATTTTCGATAAAATGATTGAGAGCTGTACTTTTTGTGAAAATAAATGCAGTGTTAACCGCAAGTCAAGTCAATTGGGTAAGTGTAAAATAGATGACAAAGCGTATGTTACAAGTTCATTTATTCATATGGGAGAAGAAGCTCCTGTAAGCCCGAGTGGGACGATTTTCTTTTATGGCTGCACAATGCGGTGTTCCTTTTGTCAAAACTGGGACATTAGCCAAGAATATGATTTTAATATAATTAAGGGAAAAAGTGTCAGATCTATAGAATTAGCATCGATGTATTATACGCTCTTAAAGCAGGGAGCAAGAAATATTAACTTTGTAGGAGGGGATCCCACTCCAAATATGCACGTTATTATTGAATCTTTACTTCATGCCCAAGTCAATCTCCCTATGCTCTGGAATAGCAATATGTTCTTGTCTGAAAATAGTATGAAACTTATTTCAGATATTTTTGATATATGGCTTCCAGATATAAAATACAGCAATAATGAATGTGCAAAAAAATATTCGAAAGTGTCTAACTATTGGGATGCTATTTCACGCAATATGTCATTTATTGAACAAAGAGGTAGTGGTGAATATATTATCAGACATTTAGTTATGCCAGAGCACACTAAATGCTGTTCAATACCTATTTTAGATTGGATTAATGAAAATCTTAAAACACCTTTAACTAATATCATGGGTCAATACCATCCTGATTATCGGATTTTACGGGGAGAAAACCCTGAAATAAATAGGAGACCTTCAACATTAGAAATGTTTGATGTAAGAAAACATGCTGATGATCTTGGACTTTACTGGAAAAGTGTTTCTTGATATGGTTAGCGTATACCCATATCCCAAACTAAACGTTTTACTGTTGACCTTTCCCATTTATTGATTGCACTTTTTGCAGATATGGTTTCTGTAAGAAAAGTATGTTTGAAATCTGCAATGAAATTGACTAAATCTTGCTTATTCTCCACGCGTTCTAACAAAGCATCAGAGATAAAAAAAGTTATTGTAAAACCTGGTTCAGGTACTTTCTGAACTATTTTGGACGCTTCAGCTAAAGAATTAGAAAGTCTTTTCAATAGCATATCATCAAAAGGGTCTTTAAGTTCAAAAACCATGGAGATAAGGCTTGAATTTTTCGTTTTTTCAATTATACCATTTTCAAGAAAATATTGCTTCAAATCCATTTCTCTACATTCTTTACAGACAACACATGGATAATTGAAATTTCTCGTAGGACATATGAAATCTACTAACTTAAGAGCTTCCCTAATTTTTTCTTTGTCAGATTTAAACTCTTTATTAGTAGAAATCATTTTTTCACATCCTAATTATGTAAAGTAAAAATGCTTTAAAAAAACATTGTTAGTCTAGAAATCAAATATTTCTTCTCTTTTTTGCGTTACTTCTCCATCTCTAAAACTGTAACTAGCTGCAGGAAAAGCTGCAAAAATAGAAGAAATTATTTCTTTCAACTCCCAAAGCTCTCTATAGCCCTTTTCTTTATTTGAAGATATCAATTTTGAGAAATAAGTACTATCTGAGTTTAATGAATTAAGTATAATTATAGCTTTTTTCCTTGAGCTTGTCCCTTTTAACTTTTCTAGGAAATCTGTTTGCCATTTTTCGATTGACATCTCTTTTTTCAACGAGAATTTTAGTTCAATATATATAAGTTCTAAATTAGCTCGAATTTGCCAGATAAGTGTGTTGATTTCACTATCTTTTAGCTGAGAAAGCTCTTTTTTAAGAGTATCAAGAGTATTAATAGTAGTCACAATTTCTTTTTTTATGCTATTTGGAATAACCATTCTTATTTAACGATGTTATCTTCTTTAAAAAAATGATGATTGGAAAGTTTTTAAAGTAAATCTATTCACCAGAAATGAGAATGAAAGTTTCCAACAGATTTGGAATCGATTTCTATTTCCCTCATGATGAAATTTTTTTCGATTCAGCTTCGATTGGTAGAATACCTGTAGCTACACTAGAAAAATTGAACGATTTTTACAAATATTGTGGAGGTTCTGTAGGCAAAGGAATTAATCAACCTACATTGTGCTCTGCTAAACACATTGAAGAATCAAGGAATTCAATAGCTAACTTCTTCAAAATCGAAAAAAAACAAATTTCATTCATGCCATCGAGAGAAACCATACTTATCAATTCACTTTTAGGTCTTAATCTTCCCAAGAATGGCAAAATAATCACTAGTACTATTGAAGAACATTCAATTCTTGCACCTATTATGCGAAGTAGAGAGTTTAATGGCACAGAAATAGACTATCTCTATCTAAAGGATGAACAGGATTTTGAAACAAATCTCCAAGAAAAGATTTGCAATGAGACCAGAATAGCAGTTTTTTCAGCTTTAACGACAGGAAATGGAATAAAGAGGGATTGGCAAAAAATTGCCAAGGTATGTCAAGATTCAAATATTGTTTTCATATTAGATATTAGCACTATTGTAGGACATGAACCTTTAGATTTCTCTACCATTTCCCCTGATATAATTTTATCAAGTGGTGCAATAGGAGCTTTAGGTCCCCAAGGAACATCTTTTCAAATTCTCATGAATGGAATCGAGGAGAATTACAATCCAGTAATTGTAGGAGGAGGACCGATTAATTCTATAGAGGAAAAAGGCTATAATCTTACTCTAAAAAATAAATATGAACCAGGTATTTTAAATCAAGCAGGAATAGTTGGTTTAGCTAAAAGTTTAGAATTGTTATCAGAAGTTGGATTAGAGAAAATCAAAAAACATGAACAATCGCTTAGAAAACTTTTAACAAAAAATCTCAAGAGCGTTCCACATATAAAATTATTAGACACAAATGGAGTGGAAAAAGGACCAATAGTATCATTTAGTTGCGAAATTTTAGAACCTCACGACATAGCAATAATTCTAGAAGATTTGAAAAACATTGTAGTCAGAAGTGGAGCTTTATGTTCTCATTTATTTATGAAAGATATTGATCAGAACTCAATTGTAAGAGTATCGACTCACCTTTACAATACAGAAGAAGAAGTTAAAACACTGACAGGAACTCTAAACTCTATAATGGAAGAAATTAAATGAGTATATATGGGTCAACTAAGCTTCTTGATCTCATTGCAAAAGCTAGATCAAATGCCTTCCTATCATTCCCAATAAACATTATTGGAAGCTTATATTCAAATATTGTGATAGAATTGTTCAATAAGAGAAAAAATTTTAAACATACGATTTTTATAAGATATGTTTTCTGCATGCATAGTCTAGTGGTAGGACCGAGGCCTCCCATTTGTAACAAAGGAGAACGCCTCTGACCCGGATTCGAATTCCGGTGCGTGCACCATTTATTCTTCTGAATAACAGTTTTTGCAAAGGATATTTAAACTAAATAATGAAAAATTGCTTAAACTGAATAATCTTATTTCAACTAACAATAGACGGAAGAATAATCCCATGAAGCTAGAAAATTCAAAATACTACATTTTATTAACAATAGCGATGGCTTTCTGGGGATTAAGCTGGCCTATTTCAAAACTTTTAGTAGAATTAGCTTCTCCAATCACTATAGGATTTTTCCGTTTTTTTATAGCTAGTTGTATTTTTGTTCCAATATTTTTAGTTTTAATGAAAAAAGAAAATCGAAAATACACCCGTAGATTTCTTCTAGATATTAGTATTTTGGGTATTATTGGAATCTTTGGTTATGGAATGCTTTATCTTACTGGGATGAAATTCACTACTGCTTCTCAAGGAGCTATGATCGCTGGAATTCAACCTGCTCTAATATCAATTATAGCATTTGTTTTTCTCAAAGAGCGTCTTAGTAAGAAATGCAATATAGTGGGCTTGTTTTAAGTTTTATCGGAGTCATCTTTATTGTAGGAATAAGACAGATCTTTGTTTACAACAAGGAACATCTCATAGGAAATATTATTGTTTTAATCGGATTTGTTTTCTGGAGTCTCTATACAACTTATGGTAAAACAGTAATGAAAAAAGTCTCTTCATTTGAAGTTACAGCTTGTGCAACTTTCGTAGGCATGATTCTTTTTGGTGTTTCAGCTTCTATAGAAAATAATTGGTCATCATTGGTTAACATTGAAACCTTTTTTTGGATTGGAATCTGTATTTTAGGTTTGTTACCCACAGTTTTAGGTTTTTTCTTTTACTTCACCTCAGTTTCAAAAATAGGTGCAACTCATACAAGGATTTTTATGAATAATATTTGTCTCCTTATCACATAAGGGGACGTAACAATCATCTTAAACTACTCTTTGGTGCAAATATTACTAGAGTTTTTATATCTACGTCTGGGTAAACTAAGGATGACAAAAGTTCTTAGAGTGGAATGCATAGAAGTAGGTTATATTCCAACGTTAAGTAAGCTTTGTCATCAAGTCAAAAATCTCTACAATCGAGCAAATTTTCTGGTAAAAAAATCGTTGGAGAAGGAGAGTAAGATTCTCTTCTACTATGATCTTAATAAGTTACTTAAACAAGAAGAATGTTACAAGGTTCTTCCCGCCCATACTGCCCAACACACCCTCAAACTTCTTTGCAGAAATTGGAAAGGATATTTCCAAGCAAAAAAGGAGTGGAGAGCGAATCCTGAAGCGTTCTTCGCTACGCCTCGTCCTCCTGGATATAAGGCTAAGGATGGGGAGGTGGTAGCAATTATTACCAACCAACAAGCAAGGATAATCAATGGATGGCTAGTCCTTCCCAAAAAAGTGGGGTTCCATTACAAAACACGACTAACTCCTCTAACAAAATTGCGAGAAGTGAGGATAGTACCACGAAGAGTAGGATATACTATTGAAATTGTCTATCAAAAAACCTTACCTAAACTTAGAAAACGAACAAAACGGAAAGGAGCGATCGATCTAGGGATGGTCAACCTTGTGACCTTTGTGGATAACCTCGGCTCACAACCGATTGTTATCAAGGACGCAGGGAAAGGAATAAAATCCATTACACAATATTATTTGAAGAAACAAACACAATTACGCGAACAATATGTCCAACAGCAAAGAAAACAGCTGAAGGTGAAGAATAGACTAAATTATGGTCCAGCATATTATAAGCTCAGGGAAAAATGGAGAAAGAAACTTAAGGATGCCATACACAAGCTCACTAGTTATCTAGTAGATTTGTGGGTGGAACGAAACATCCATGAGGTAATTATTGGCTATAACAAGAAATGGAAACAAGGGGTGCATTTCTGGAAAAAACTCACCCAGATGTTTGTTGCTATCCCTTATATGCGTATTATTAACATGCTGAAGTATAAGGCTGCAGAGAAAGGGATAAAAGTCGAGCTCATCCCAGAAGAATATACCTCTAAATGCAGTTTTTTGGATAATGAATTTCCCCAAGAAAGACAGAAATATGCTGGACGACGAGTTACCCGAGGGTTGTTCAAATCTGCTCAAGGTTTTCTCATCAACGCTGATGTGAACGCAGCGTACAACATTCTAGTCAAAAGCGATCCGAAAGCACTACCTCAACGTAGTGTGAACGGGGTAGGAGGATACGTGATGTATCCACTCAGAGTGAGCATCGAAGCATTGTAATGACCTCTAAGAAATACACTTAACTAACTCTTGTCTAATGTTACAAGGAGACAATAACTCATCATTAATCTTGTTCCTGTCTTTGGAACTATCTTTTCTTTTCTCTTGATAAAAGGAGAAACAATTGATTGGACACTTATTGTTGGGTTGATACTAATTTGTGTTGGAGTTTTAATCATTAATTTCCCAAAAAACATCAGAAATAATGAGAGTAAAACTGATGATATCTTAACCTCATAGATGTGAATGAAAATAATTTTTGCTTGTTAGGGTAATTTTTTAAACTTACAAAATTATTGTTATCAAATAAGAAGGTTAGATGTATGGCACGATGCCCTGAATGTGGTGGGGAAATGAAATATAAAGCTCCCTTTATGGTTTGCTTAGACTGTGGTCTTTCTGTTAAGAGATGGGATTATGAAAAAATGGCTAGAAATATTCGTGCTGAGCTAATCAGAGAAGTCGGTTTTTCTGATGCTGAGAAAGAAAGACAAGATAAAAAAAGGAAAAGTGATTATCATAGATGGATTATGAGAAAAGAAGAGGATGACTAAGATGACAATTATTGCCCAACACCTTAAATGCGATTTTCGCAAAAAATGTGCTTCATGTAGTAAATATTTGTGGTCACCCAAATTCAAAAACAGGTATTTTTACTGCATTGAATGCAAATCTGATATTCTGTGTGATCGAGGTTTGATTCAGAATTTTGAAACCGATAAAGATGGAATCATATTGAAAAGGAATCTCTGTATGAAATGCGAAACAGAAGTTATAGAAAGAATGTGGCCTGATGATACAACAGAACTATAAAAAAAGTAGTTTATTCAACTACAATTAAGAGACCTGGATCATCTAACAGATATATTTGCCCTGCAGGATTTTTTGACATATAAGCTTCAACTTCTCTTCTTATTGCTTCTACTGGTTCTTCTTCAGGTTTTTTAACAGGAGAGATTCTATAGACCGTTTTCAAAACATTTGAATCCATAAGAGAAATCATTTTCATGTTTCCTTCTCCGATTGTTTTTTGTATCCTTAATAGATCTACAGGTTTTTGATTGCCTATTTTAAATGTCTCTTCGTTACAATAGTTATCAAGAACGTATTCCAAAGCTTCTTGCAGACTTAAATCCTTGCTTTCAATCATTGTTTGTTCAAAGTTGGCATTTCCTACACCGTCTGGGCAAGGAGATACAATGAGAATTTCACCTTTACCATCTTTTCTAACAGCATTCCAAGATGCATGAATTCCTTTTCCAGTTTGATATAAATTGATCCCCCAACTTTGCAATCCAGTGATTACTAAATCACCAGCTTTTGGAACTTTGACAGTTCTCATCGCAACAATGTGACCATTGGCTTCCTCATGCAATTTAACAAGATCTCCAGCATTCATATAGACTATTTTTCCTGCTGTAACAATAGTATCTATACCAAAGATTGTTACTTGTTCTTTTAAAATTGAAACCATGTTTTTAATATCACTGATAACAGGATTTGTTTTATCAGCATTTCCAAGCATACAACCAGGAACAAAACCAAATTCTCTGTGAAACATTTTGGGATGGTTTCTACTTACAGTGACTCTTGCTGCTAATCCTGGGCAAATCTCTTTTATGGTCCCTGCTACACCAGCAAAGTAATGTAATTCACTATCGGTTATTGGGATAAGAATTGAGGCTTCAAACACCAAATTATTGAAACCCATGGGTGTCCCAGCTTTACTCTCTCCAACCATTGTTATATCTTTATCGCAGTCATGTGATACAATATTTTCTCTGTATTTCTCAACAATTTCCTTACCTACAATCTTAGTGTACTCTTCTTCTTTAGGGATTCTATGGGTTCCACAAGCTATTAAAATTCTAATATCTTCTTCTACTACACCTAGTTTAATTATCTTGTTTATTAATTTTGGAAGTAAAATCTTAGTGTGAATATTCGGGCGTGTATAATCGTCTACTGCAAAAACAACTGGCTTACCTTTTTCATACTTCTGATTGAGTAATTCATCAAAAGAAACATTATAGCCTATTGGATTAGCTAAAACTTTGTCTAGAACCTCATCAACTGTTCCTTCGAACATAGGTTTTTTAGAAAATTCAGGAGGATGAAGAAACTTAGTCTGCTTTTCATATTCTATTGATATGAAATCATTCAATGTTTCTGAACCCCATGAAAGGGGAGTATCTAAATAATCGGTCATAATTTTGTGTAAATTCTTGCCTTTAATAAAGTTAATGCTGTCAAAATAAATAGATCAGACACTCTTTTGTGTTCTCGTAAATCATTGCATTTTTAACAATATCATAAATAATCAGCCAATGGCTGTAGGAACTATTGAGCTTCATCCTGCAAGAATTACAAATATACGTACGTTATTCTTTGCTAATCTCACTTTTGGGTTGTGCAATGGATTCTATTATGTTCTTTTGCAACCATACATTGTTGAGTTTGCATCGAAATATTCCAGACCTGAAGCTTTACTTGGGTTGATAATGACTGCTGCTTCAATTTTCCAAATTATACCTATGGTACTCTCCCCTATGCTAAGTGACAAAATAGGGAGAAAACGTGTTTATCTAGCTGGAGTTCTTTTATATGTAATAGCTATGATCGTCTATTCCTTTTCTTATCATATTGCTCTTATCATAATTGGTGTTACTTTATTCAACTTAGGTTTTGGGATTTCTGAACCATCGATTCAATCCCTTACAGCTGAAAGCAGTGATGATACTAAGAGAGCTTCCTCTTTTTCGTTGATAGGTTTGGCTTTTTATGCTACAGGAACTGTTGGTCCTCTTGTCATAATGCTCGTTTCCGATAGAATCCCACTTAGATACTATTTCTATGGATTAACAGTCGGATATGGATTATTGATGATCTATCAACTTTTCAAATTGAAAGAGAGTATAGTTTTAGACGATTTCTCACCTAATCTTACTAAACAATTTGTTCAAGCTCTCCAGTCAATTTTACTCTCTTTTAAACAGATGTTCACTTCTTTGTATTACTTCTTAGTTTTTCCCTATTTTATCTATGAAAAGAGAAGGAATCAAAAGAAGACCAAGTTAACTGAGAATATTGACCATCGATTGAAGGTATATAAGGATATTTTCAAAAGTCGAAAAGTCAAGTATTCCCTTTTATTCTTCCTTTGGGAATCTTTTGTTTTTGGGTTAAGCATCAGCATTTTTAATGGAAGCGTTATTCTAGTATACAATTTTACTACTGATGATGTCGCAATCTTTTCAATTGTTTTTAATGTAGCTTCTATTGCATTTTTCTTACCTCTAACAAAATATTCAGATAAACTAACTAAAAGAGAACTTCTAGTCATCAGTGAGCTTACAGGAGCGCTGTTCCCTGTTATGAATATCATAGCTTATTTCACTTTGCCTGAATACCGAATTTACCCCATACTTATATCTTGGGCATGTATAGGCGCAAGTGTAGCGTTCTGGATTCCTAGCATTTCATCAATTGTTACTAATTTTGATAAATCTAAAAGAGCTGAGGCCTATGGTACGATTATTGGGTTGAAAAATCTAGGATGGTTCCCTACTGCTTTTATTACAGGTTATATTATAGAGAAGGTAAGTATTCTTGTACCATTTATCATATCAGCAGTTTTAATGCCAACAGTTATTTTTATGGCATTGAAATTCCCAAAAGAAATAGATATTCCTCACAATTCCAATACAAACAATATTGATAAAACTGTAATTGAATAGACATATCTCAGCAGAAATTTAGTGATTTGTAATTATTACAACCATAATCTTAATAAAAATACACTCTTAAAATCAGAAAAAGATGATACTATGGATCTTGAAAAATCAGCTGGGATAGTACTCTACAATAGTGGAAGATATCTACTTTTGAACTATGGAAGGTCTTGGTCGTCTGCTAATCGATGGGGTTTAACGAAAGGCAGGATAGAGAAAAATGAGACCATTATCCAAGCTGCACTACGTGAAGCTGAAGAAGAAACAGGTATCAGTGATATCAATGTTGAAGATGATTTTGAGCACAAGGTGACTTATTACTTTTCACGAGGGCATATAAGAGTTAAAAAAACTGTTGTATATATCATTGGTATTACTCCCACAAAAGAAGTTCGTCTTTCAAAGGAGCACATTGGCTATTGCTGGGCTAAATATGATGAATCTCTGGAGATGTTAGCTTTTGAGAATACAAGAAGAATAATAAGATCTGCAGAAAAATTCCTTACGGAAAGAGCTTTGGCTAGGAAGCCCGAGGATGACAATTAATGACTTTAACAGAGAAAGACTTGATAGCTAAAACTGCTGTTAGAAAACCCAAAACTTTCAATCCTCTAGGAGGAATTTTTGTAGGTCTATTCTCAGCTGGAGGACATGTTCTTATTGTGAAGAGTGTTATTGATAACACACTAGCTAATTGGTTTATAATTCTAGGAATATTATTTATTGTAATCGCAATTGCAGGAAATTATCCAGTATTATCATTATCAGCAAAATATACAGCATTTAACATGAAATACGATAAAACAAAGAAGTTTCCAACACAATTTGCTCAGCAACTAGTTCTATATTACTTAGGTCTTCTACCTGCGTACGGTTTTACTGTAGCTTATAGTTTAACTTCACTTGAATTCTGGCAAATAACTGTACTAGCATTAGTAAGTATACTCTTAGTTACAATTGGTTTATACTTTAATATCAAATTAATGAATCAAAAGGAAGTTGAATTTGGTCATTTATTACAGATTACATATCAACCAAAGAAGCTAACTCTAGGCTTGTTAAGTGCATTACCAATCCTAGCAAGTTCAATTGTTCTTCTCTTTATTTAATGGTTAATTTGCTTATAACCCTTTTGTTGAAGTTTTTTTTGTTGATCTTGAAACGCCTGCATTGCAGTATCAAAATCTACTTTATTCGCTTTTATTTCAACAGTTTTTATTGTGCTCCCTTGAAATTTCCACAATTCTACGCTATAAGTATAATTTTCAGGTTCAGGGATATGTAATCCTTCACGATCGTAAACATATCCACTTCTTTGTCCAAATGATAACATCAAAATAAACCAGTAATATGGAATTTCCTCTCCTTCTTCAGGAGCCATCTCAAATGTTACAGTTTCTTCCATATTAGCACTTTTTGTAGCTGCAGAGAGCTCTAACTTCTTTAAATTCTTATAAATATCAGGTGACAATCTACGGAAGGACATTGACTCTACCAACTATACATATTTTCATTGCTTAAAAATTTAACTGAAATAAAATTGAATTTGCAATCAATTCTAGTGTTCTATATCTAAATTTAACTATACATTAAAAGTTTAACTCTTTCTTCATAGATTTTACGATTTTATTTAAGTTTATATACCTAAATCTAGTTTGTCTTGACACATCAAATACTTTGGATAACAATACAATTCAGAGTTGAATGATTTATAAAAGATTTAAATATATCCTTGTTCATCTAATATATTAAAGGGGATATACATGTCTAAAACTTCTCCACTAAAGTGTCTAATAATCGATTTGGATTTTATTATTAGAAGAAATTCGAAAGGAGAAGAAGAACCTGTAATACGTATCCATGGAAAGACTGTTGATCGCAAGCCCATTAACATTCAAATTACGGGTTTCTACCCATATTTTTATATCGATGACATACCCTCCACACTTAATACTTTACAAGGTCTTTTGTTCAATGAACCAGCTTTCGAAAAATGGATTGAAGAATCACACAAAACATCTAAAAAGCTTTATGATCAGAACAAACCTGTTTTTTTGTATAAGATTTTAGGTCGAAATCCTTGGCTAATACAGAAATATAGTCGGATTCTTAGAAGTAAGGGTATCAATAGCTATGAAAAAGATATTTCTTACATTTCTCGTTTTCTCATTGATACAGATATTTATGCATTGAATTGGGTAGAATTACAAAATTACAGCGAAGTAGAAAATTCATCTAATATTAGAACAGTGGAAGTTGATTATCAAGATATTAGTCAAACAACAGATGAGTCTCACAACTATGTTGTTATGGGACTCAACCTGGTAATCAACAGTTTAACAGAAGAAGGCAGGAGAATTATGAATTTCTCCAGTATTTTGAAAGAAGGTATAAGTAGAATCATTTCTATGAGCATCTGCTGGGGAGATAGACAAAGTAAAACAAAAACAAAAGTGTTTTACATTGACAAGAATAACGATGAAGCAGAAAGAAAATTAATTGAAAATGTTTGGGAAACTATACATTCTATTTCTCCTGATGTATTAGTGACATTTAGTGGAAATCAGGTTTTGTTCCCATATCTGATTAGAAGAATGGAACAGCTTGAAATGAGCACAATCATTTTTAGCCCTTTAGAAAAAGCACGAATAAAACTTCCGATAGGTTATCTAGGATATAGAATCCCTGGTTATATAGTATATGATCTAGTTAAAAGTTCAAGATGGATAAGGACAAAAACAGGAAAAAAAGGTTTTTCAGTTTTTGTTTCCGAAATTTTGCACACGGAACGAAAAGGAGAACAATCTGTTATAAATCAAATCTGGTTTGATTCCATTCTCAAGAAAGAAACATCTCTCCCAAGGAAGTTCAATAAAATTGCTTCTCATGATGCATCTCTAATCCACGCTCTTTTTTATGAATTTGCTATGGAAGAATGGTTAGAAGTTATGAAATTGGTAGGTATTAGGCCTTCAGAAGGGATTTACTCAACACCAAGACATCTTGGAGAATTTCAGCTTTTTCGTATCCTGTTTCAGAATAGAACATTAATTCCTCCAGACCCGCCTAGAGAAATAGTCGAAAAAAGGAAGCAAAATCGTTCATCTGCAGTAGGAGGTTATGTTCTTGTTCCCAAAGGTACACTTCATGAAGCTGTCCTAATAGCTGATTTTACGTCAATGTTTCCTAGCGTGATAATTGCTAATAACATAGGAGGAGAAAGTTACAAAGGATTTTCTAAGGATTTTTCTGATATGTTTAGAAAAGAACCTGATACAGGTTTAAAATTGATGGAAAAAAAACTTCTAGACCAAAGAAAAGTCATCAAGAAGCAAATATATGAAATAGAAACATACCTTCGATCATTCCCTAATACAACTAAAACAGATGAATTAGCTGGTAAACTAGATAAACTCAAAAAACAAGCTGGTGCGTACAAAATTGTTATGAATTCAGTATATGGTAGCCACAACTACATAGCAAGCAGATTCCATAATCTTGAAATATCTAATGCAATAACAGGAATTGCTAAGGATTATATTCTAAAGATTTCTAACTGGACTAGAGAATTTTCTGGTGAAAAATGTCAAGTAATATATGGAGATACTGATTCAGTGTTCATCAAACTTTCAGATAGAAAAACCGTTTTTGAAGCACATAATAAAGCATTAATGACAGGAGCATTTAATCTTGATGAAGTCCCAGAGGTGAGACAGCTTCTTTCATATTTTGAAGAGAAGCTGCCAAACGAAATGAACCTTGAATTTGAAGATCTGGCATTGAGGATTGTTTTTGCACCTGAAACTAAGAAACGATATAGTTATTATAGTGTTCTTACGAAAGAACTAAAAATTGTGGGATTTGAGGCAATAAGAAGTGATACTTCCCCATTCGCAAAAGAAACACAGAAATTAGCTTTAAAATATCTACTGGAAAAGGGAGATATGAAACAAGCTAAAGAAAAAGTTATCAAAAAGTGTTTGGATTTTAAAAATACAAAAGGAGAAGAACTAATCGAACAAACTATCATTTTTGGACCTATACGTAGAAATCCAAAGGATTATAAGTCGAAAACATCAGCAATTGGTGCTTTAGAACACTTTGCTTCAAATTATGGTGAAAATATTGATAGTCTGTGGAAAGAGTACAATCGCTTCCCGTTTGTAATAGCACAAGGAGATTCAGCGCTATATAAGCGTTCTAGACATCCTACACTAATTACTCCAGAAGAAGTAGATGTCAATCATTATATCAACGAAGCTCTTCGTGATGTTAATAGAATAGGATTACAAATAGAAATGAATGATATTAAACCTCCTAGTCAAAAAACGCTTGATTTTATTTTAAGGAAATGAGAAGGATTAAATGTCTCCATGATTTTCTTGCCATTCTTCCAAGAGGATAGATAATAAATCATCTAAGCTTTCTCGATATTTTTCTTTTTCAATTATTAATTTGAATGCATTCATTACAGAGAGCTCAGAGAAGAATAGAAGGAGAGTCCAAAGCTTTTCATCAAGCTTCAACCCATAATCATTTTTAAGATCACTCATCGATTTATGAGTTAAGAATGTGAGATTCTTCATTAAAGAGGTTAATATTTCAACTTTGTAATTATTACTTTCTTTAAATAAATTGTTTGCTATTTTCATAGCTATTCTGTGGATTGGCCGTTCAGGTAAAGGTGATCGAGCTTTAAGTTCAGTATGTTCAACTATTTCAAAAGGAGCCCATAAGAGCACATTAATTGCGTCAGGATAATAATTAGCTCTATAAAACTTTATTGTCTTTTCCATGTTCTTGATCTTTTTCTCACGAGCAACATAAATCAGTTTTGACTTTTCAAGAATTTGTAGATGGTGATAAACAGCTTGAGGGGTGCTACCGATCTTCTCAGCTATTTCAGAAAGATTCAATTCTTCTTTGGAAAGATGATTAAGAATAGCAATTCTTTTATTGGAGCCAAGAGCTTTGCTCATGTTAACAGTTTCGCCCTTTTCTAGTTTTATTAGATTTAATCCTGTCGATTTTTTATCATTCATTGTTTAAACAACCATGCAAACTTCTTCATTAAACCTATTCTTTTTTTTGTTATACTTTTAATAAATATGCTGTTATGCACAAGAATTATTAGGAATGATTAACCAAATTTTAAGGACTCTAAGCAGATAAATTTTCCAAAACTATAGCAACGACAGATTTATAGTTATTGAGTATAAGGATAAAATACTGATAAAATCCTTTTGTGATTAAATTGAAAGAACTACATGAAGCATCCTATTATGCAACTAAGGAAGACAATAAAGTTCAATGTCTTCTTTGTCCAAGGAATTGCACAATACAGCTTGGTACGTTAGGACAATGTTTATCTAGAAAGAATTTAAATGGAAAGCTTTATGCTTTAGGATACAATCGCTTTACATCAGTTCATGATGATCCTATCGAGAAGAAACCTCTTTATCATTTCAAACCTGGTACACACACAATGAGTTTTGGGGGCGCGGGGTGTAATCTTATGTGCGATTTCTGCCAAAATTGGCAAATATCTCAACTTTCAGCAGAGAGTAATAATATGATAAATATTACTTCAGATCAAGCAATTAATCGTACAAAAGAACATAATTGTGAAACCATTGCTTATACCTACAATGAACCTTTGATCAATTTTGAATGGATTAAAGATACAGGTAAAAAAGCTCATGAGGTTGGTATCGCAAACATCTTAGTTACAAACGGTTTAATTAACGAAGAACCTTTAGAAGAACTGATTCCAGTAATAGATGCAGCAAATATAGACATTAAATCTTTTGATGGTGATTTTTATAGCAAAATATGTCATTTTCCAGGTTTAGAAATTATTAAGAAAACTGCAACTAAAATGTGGAATCGAGGTATCCACGTAGAACTTACTATGCTTATAATTCCTGAATATAATGACAAACCAGAAGATATCAAGCTTTTTTCTGAATGGGTTATGAAACAAATGGATGATAAGGTCCCTATCCATTTCAGCCGCTTTTATCCCCATTATAAAATGAGAGACGTAACTGCCACACCAGTTGAAACAGTAATTAATGCCAGTAAAACAGCTGAAGAAATGGGTTTAAAATATGTGTATACTGGCAATTTACCATACTCTGAAATCAATACAACTTATTGCCAAAGCTGTGAAGCAATTCTGGTTGAGAGAGTCAATTATAATGTTAAAATTGAAAATCTATCAAAAGATGGTACATGTAGAAAATGCAAAGTTAAATCAGATATTGTAGTCTAATCACGATCTTTTTTTCGTTTTTGATTTTTTAATTTTTGTTAGAACTGTCACTATATTTTTAAGCAAACTTTTATGAACAAACTCAAGATTGCTTGAAAAAGGTATTATAATGCTCGAAAAACTTGAAAAAGTTATTAATAAACTAACACTAAAACCTTCAGAATTCGTAGATATTCGTTTTTCTTATTCAACAGGCGAGTCTTTTACTGTTAGAAATGGAAGATTCGACAGTGTTAGTAGTCATACAACTGGTGGTACAGCTATACGTGCTTTAATCAATAATGCATGGGGATTTACTTCTACTATTCGTCAAGATAAAGAATCGATTCTCAAGTCAGCACAAAAAGCTATCCGAATTGCACAAGCTGGAGCAAGATTCACAAAAGAAATAAGGTCTATAAGTGATGATTGGATTTTTGAGGGGAAAGGAGAAACTGAGTTATCAATAGATCCTCGAGAGATAGATAAGGAAATCAAATTCAACTTGATTGCTAAAACTGAAAAATCAGCTAGAGAGTTTTCAGATAAGATTGCAGAAGCTTCTACAACATACCAAGAAACTCACAAAAAAGAAGTAATAGTGAATAACAGAGGTACATGCGTAGAAAATAATAATCATGTTATTAGAATAATGAAGAATGTAGTAGGGAGAGAAGGTACTAACATGCAAAATGTGTTTGATTCAAGGGGTGGAGCAGGTGGTTGGGAACTGATAGAAGGTTGGATACCCGAGCAAGAAGGTGAAGAAGCAGCAAATCAAGCAGAGAAGTTATTGAAGGCCAAAAATCCTCCTTCAGGAAAAATGAATGTTATCATGGATCCTTCTTTGACTGGAGTATTCATTCATGAAGCCTTTGGACATGCATGTGAAGCAGATTCAATTATTGCAAAAACATCAATATTAGAAGGCAAAATAGATATTCAAGTTGGAATAGAGGAAATATCTATTTATGATGATCCAACATTAAAAGGTTTAAGAGGAACATTTGAATATGATTCAGAAGGAACAAAAGCTAGAAAGCGAACACTAGTTGAAAAAGGTGTTCTAAAAGAGTATTTTCATACTTTAGAAACAGCTACAGCAATGGAAGTAGAACCTAATGGTTCAGGACGAGCTATGAATTTTAATGTTCCAGCAATCCCCAGAATGAGTAATACGTATATTGAATCAGGAAATTATTCTATTGAAGAAATTGCAGAGTTAACTAATAAAGGAGTCTATCTCAAAAATTCCTACGGAGGGTATGTTGTACCAGCAAAAGGGCAATTTTACTTCACTTGTCAATATGGATATATCGTTGAAAATGGGGAAATTGGTGAGATGTTTGGAAATGTAGGTATGAGTGGGATGACACTTGAAGTACTGCAGAATACTTATGCTGTAGGTAAAGATTGGCAACCTGAATTCCTTGGTACATGTGGCAAATTAGGTCAATGGGTTCCAGTCACAGGTGGAGGACCAAATACTGGTGTCTCAAACCTTGTTGTAGGAGGTAAATTATAATGTCTGATTTTCCATTGTATGATATAGCTAAGCGTTCTATTGAAATCGGTTGGTCTCTTGGTGCAGATCAAGTTGAATCTTATGTTATTTATGGTTCTTTGAAAAGTGTTCAGCTTGAAAAAGGGTCTATCCACCATTTTACAGATACTAGTTCATCAGGAATAGGAATTAGAGTAATTAAAAACAAATCTATTGGTATGTCATCTACAACAGTTTTTTCGTCAGATTCTATTGAAGAAACAGTAAAAAATGCTTATTCGTTGGCAAAAGCATCTCCTCCAGATCCGAATTTCAGCTCACTACCATTAGATAAACGAGAGTCTCCACAAATTAATGACCTATATGACCAAGAGATTGTAGATCTATCTGTAGAAGATTTCTCAGAGATGGTGCAAGAGACCATTCAAGAAGCAAAAGTCAGAGATGACGCAATAATTGGGGGACGATTCACAGCTGGGTATGGAAAAAGATTAATCTTAAATTCTTTAGGAGTAGACAGAGAAACTTCCCAGACCTCAGTAGGTGGATATGTTCAAGTCAAGGTTCAAGATGGAGATGATATAGGAAACTCGTATTATGGTGACACTGCAACTCAAATGAAAAAACTTGACCATATAGAAATAGGAAGACTTGCAGGAGAGCGTTCTCTGAAAATGTTAGGGTCTAAGAAGATTAAAACAACTAATCTACCAGTGCTTCTAGACCCAGAGAGCACTTACGGTACCATATCACCAATTATAGGGACAGGAATTGACGCATTTAATGTTTTTAACAAAACAGCATTCTTTGTAGATAAAGTGGGAGATAGAATTGCAGCTGATAAATTAACAATCGTTGATGATCCTTTCTACGAAGGTGGAACTGATTCGACTGGTTTTGATGATGAAGGTGTTGTACCTAAGAAATTAACCTTAGTAAAAAACGGTATTCTCCAAACATTCATTACAGATTCTTATTCTGCTCCACTTGTAGGTATGGAAAATACTGGTCATGCTTCAAGAGCTTCCTTTGCTTCAAGACCAACTCCTTCATTATATGCATTACAAATAAAAACGGGTGAAACCTCCAAAAACGAGATGCTTGATGATCTTGAAGAAGGGATTTTGCTCATAGACTCTTCGATAGCTGGTATGGGAGATAATCCTCAAGTATCAGCACAAATTAATCAAGGATTTTACGTAAAGAATGGGGAAATTCAGTATCCTATAAAGAATGCAGTAATTGGTACAACTGTCTTTGAAATATTAGAAAAAATAGAAATGCTTTCAAAGGAATTTGAAAACCGAAATGGACATATTGCTCCTTGGATGAAATTAGCTCCTGTGAGAATTAGTGGCGGGAAATAATTTAACTTATTCCACCTTAAACAAGGAAAAAGATTCTAATGCGAATCCCTGAAAAAGCACTAATTCAAGCGCCATTAGCGCGCTATACTCGCTATCCATTCCGTGTTCTTGCAGCTGAAAATGGAGCACATTTCACAATATCAGAACTAGTTAACGCACGAGGGTTATTCGAACACTTTAATAGAAAACCAAATATGCATACACAACGGTTAGTATATACTGATGAACTAGAATCCAATGTTGGAATACAACTTTTTGGGAATGATCCCATTTTATTCAATAAAGCTGCTAAAGAAGTAGAAGAAAATACTTCCTTCAAATTTATAGATGTAAATCTAGGTTGCCCAAAAAGAAAGGTAACAACAACAGGTTCAGGAGTTGCGCTTTTAAAAAATCTCGAAACTGTTTCACAAATAATAGAATCTCTAGTTAAAGCTACAAGCTTACCCATCACTATAAAGACAAGGTTGGGATGGGATAGCTACGTTCTAGATGATCTGCTGAAAATAGCTGAAGATTATGGTGTGTTTTGGGTTATGATACATGGTAGATATGCTAATGAAAGCTATGATGTTCCAGCAAGAAGAGACTTCCTGTCAGATATAATAGGAAAATATGAAACACCAATTATAGCAAATGGGGACGTTTTTTCTCTTCAAGATATTAATGACTATTTTGATAGAAATGTTTCAGGTATTGCTATAGGAAGATGGGCTAGAGGAAATCCCCTTGTTTTTGCACACAAAGAGCACACAACTCCAGAAGAAAGAATAGATGTTTTTAACAGATTCATTGAATTGCACCTAAAAGTTGAAAAAACTATAGAAAAAACAAAATACTCTCTCCCATTTATCAAAGCATACGCAATTAACACTGTAAAGGGCTTCAGAAATTCAAGCCAAATAAGATACGAAATTCAGAGAATTAAATCTCTAGATGATTTAGTAACTTTTTTTAGCAGCAGAATCACTGAAATAGTTAGTTCTGAGTGAAGTTAGATCTCTTACCCTTATTCTTGTGGAAAAATGAAAGAATCGTTTCACGGAATTCTTCTGGATATCGTATTGCTTTTATTCGAGTTGCTTTTTCGATTGTTACTTGTTTAACCCTACCAACTCTACATTGCAAATAGCTTGTTCTTTTCAACCTACCTATTTTATGGCTTACAACCATTAATGGAGTAATAACTTCAGTTGTATTGGGAACAATTAATGATGAGTTTCCAGGAAAAGCATAGTATTTTGCTACTAAATTAACTAGTGAAAGAGATCCATAACTGTCAACTGTATTTACCAACTTGTTAAAATTACGTCTATGTCGCGTAAAGTCTACAAGAATGCCAGAGGTTGGGAACTGTGTAGTTAGAGCATTAGCTAGATCGAAACTTTTCGCACCTGTTAGTATAATAACGTTTTCATGATAAAACATATCTGTTTTTAATAAAAAGTAACTATACGCTTCTATTAAATCCCTTAAATGCTTGAAATTTTTATTGATGCTTACATATTTCCCATAAGGTTTATTGTAAACAAAAATATCACATTGGAGGTCTTTAAGAGAAGGAATATAACGGAGCAAGGCTTTTAGTGCTGACTCATTTCGCTTGGGGATGATAAATAAACCATAGTTATGCATTCTAGTTAAATCTTCATAATTATACCTAGAAATGAACAAACCATGAACACTTCTATAGATAGTCCTTTCTCTTAAAAGACTACGCACTTTTTCATATTCGTTAACACCATTTTCAAGTAAAATAGTGTCAGCTTGTTTCTTTCTACGAATTTTGCTAATAAAATAGAAAATCATAACACCAGGGATTAGTATTGACCAATAAGCAAGAAAATTCAGTGTAAATCTAGTAAATGAGTAAAGAAGAAGAATACTTTTGTTTAAAGGTTTAGAATTGCTATTCGTAAAATCATTGCTCTCCTTTACCATTTCTATGATAAAATTCAAATCATGCTTTAATAATATATCTGATTCTGTAACAACACATCTAATAAAACGGGTGAGATTTAGTAATGTTTATATACTATATTACGTATAGTATGCATAGATAAGTAGATTATGACTACTAAAACGTCAACGAGTTAAACGAAAATGATGAGAAATGTCAAAACATTCCGTCCAGAAGCCTTAATTGGATTACAGGAGTTTCGTTCTTTTGTTGAGAGCTTTGAATCAGAATTACTCCGAGGAATTTCCACTCTCTCGGTATTATCAGTGATTCAAAAGCACTCTCAAGAAGGTATCTATGGTTATCAATTACTCAAGGAATTGGAAACAGAGACTAGAAGCACATTAGTTATCGAAGAAGGCACACTATACCCCATACTTCGTAAGTTAGAAAAAGAGGGAATTTTGTTTTCTGAAAAAAGAGATACAAAAGGTAGACAAAGAAAATATTATCTGCTTACCGAAAGAGGAGAGAAACTTCTTGATCACATGAAAGGTTTCTTTTCTAAACTTACAGAAGCAATTGCGCCATTAATGGGATTCGAAATTGAATTACCCAAAGAGATCTTTTACTGCCCAAATTGTGCTAACAAAATTAACGCTAAAGAGTATGCAGATGGAGAAATAAAATTCTGCAATATATGTGGCCTCTACATAGAGGAACTGTTAAAGTGAGGTTATAAAAATGAGTTACAAAAAACACGAAGAACAATTAATCAAAGAATTTAGAGATGAAGTGTCCAAAAAACTGCCTTTATGGCTTAAATTGAATGCAACTGAATTGCGAGAAACTCTCGATGAGTTAGAGAGTCACATATGGGATAAAGCTGAAGATCTTGCCAAAGGTGAAGAGCCTAATGCTATCCATGTAAGGGAAGCTATCTATCAAATGGGTTCACCTCGAGATATCGCTAAGGAGTTTAAACGCAGAGGTACCCCCAAGTTTTACCTTTCAGCTGAACTCTGTCCATGGTATTATAAATCTCTATTAATTGTTGGTGTGATTGTTCTTTTCACAAATCTTCTAACTATGGCTTTCACAATTGGAAGAAGTGATAATATTGGACAGATCGTTGGTCAAACATTTGAAGGGATTTTTGACGGTTTTGTTACAGGGTTTGTAGTTTTATCTGTAATATTTATTGTTCTTTCAATGCAAGGTTTCTTGCCTGAAGATATAAGAAGTAAAGCTAAAACAACTAAAGAATTAGTAACAAAAACCATAAAAGGACCACCTAAAGCACCGAAAGTTAAATCTGTGCTTCCAAGTCAAGGTAGTTTCTTGTTCGAAGGGATTTTTAGCTTAACAATAGGTTTTCTACTTATCTTCTTCCCCTATGATAACTATAGCAGTTTCTATCCCTTTGACATGACACAGTTAATCCCTTGGTTAGGATTACTTGGAGGAATAATGATTTTTAAAGGCGTTATTAAATTCTCTCAAGCATTAGTTGGTAAACATGTTCGTTTCCAACAAATATTCTTAGGATTATCCCTTATACCATCTAGTTTGAATATTGCATTATTCCTCCAGTTGCACTTGAATTCTGCGATACTTAGACAACCTTTATTAGATTTGTTCCCTGGTGCAGACATTGCGCTTTACATAAAAATAGGTGTAATAATTATTGTAATTGTTACTATTCTCGAAATGATTCATGAAATCTCTCGAATAATAAGACTAGAAACTAGAGGTTTCCCTGAACTAGAAATGTATGAAACACCAAGAACTTACTAAAACTTTTATTCTTTCTTCTTTCTTTTTTTTCCTCTTTCTTTTCATCAAGATTCACATTTGTAATAAATTCAAATATTTAGAAAATACCCCAAAAAAGTTGAAATGGAGCCAAAATTACAGCTAAAATCAAAACACATAAAGTGATCAGAAGGACGACTTTTTTCCACAATTTCATCCTAGCTATTTTTGAACGGAAAAGTATCGTTGTGATAATAATAGCCATAATAATAGCTAAAGGGATAAAAGTACCCAAAAGACCGAATACTCCGAAATACAACCAACCCTCACTAGGATAACCTGGTACTACTACCCACGGTAATATTGCAGTTGATAAGAATAATAAAGATAGATAGACTATAACAATTATTCTATTGGTCTTGATGTCTAGCACCTTCATTCTTTTCTCTGGAAGAGATATTCCACAGTTTTCGCATAATATTGAATAGAATTTGACGCTATTACCACAATTAGTACAAGATAAAAATTTAGCTGTTCGAAGACATCTTTCATCTTTACGTTTGAGAAAATAGGGAATGATAGTTTTTCGAGTATAAGGAACAAAATAATTTGGTACTACAAGCGCTAGAATAGCAACACAAACTAGTAAAGGTAGGACAATAGAGAGTATTGTCATAGTAATAGGATTTGGACAAGATTGTGCTCTATTCAAGGGATATAGGTCTTTAGAATGAGATTTACCATCAATTTTATACGTACAATCATCTCCCAAGTCTGACCAATAATTCCCTTCTTTTGTCTCAGGGTCATACCATTTGTTCTTTCGACCGTAATCAAAAGCTTGAGAAAAATCGCCTAAGTTATTATCTACGAAAGTATTATGGTGAATAAGATTATTATCACAACCATACCAGAAATATACTCCATATTCTTCATTTTCTTGTAGAAGATTGTAAGTAACGACACAATCAGAAGAACCAAGCAAGATACCCCAGTTGTTATTGTTACTACAAGTGTTGTTTGCGACAGTCAAATTGCCAGACGAGGAAATAACGATGCCATCCCAGTTATTGTTGCAAGTGTTGTTTGTGACAGTAGAACTACCAGAATACCAAAGCAAGATACCCCAGCCGTTATTGTTGCATGTGTTGTTGATGACATTTGCTGTTCCATCAGCTACATTATCGATATAAATACCACGATCTTCTGCGTCAATATAACAGGAACAAACAATGAAATATTTCGTTGTGCCACTGATATAAATACCACTGTCATCAGTTGTTGTGATATTGTAACCCTCAATAAGATAAGGATCCTCTTCTGTTCCTGTTCCTAGAAAAACCTCAAAATCGCTATCACTTGTTATTTCAATAGGAGCATGAGTAGTTAAAGCTAGGTTAGAAGGTTCTGATGTTGTATTATAATTGATTGATGATGTAACAGTTGTTGTATTCAAACTTAGCGAAAAAAGAACTAGCGCAATTATAATCATCCTAACAATCATTCTTTTTGAGATTATAGCTCTTTTTTCCATTTTTTACCTCTTTCTTTTCATCAAGTCTCATATTCGTAATACATTTCACAATATTAGAAAATAAGTACCCTAAAGTTTGAGCTAGATAGCTCTCAATTTCCTATCAACAAATGTTACATTGTAATGAAGAATAGCTATAAGAAGAAATTTAAGGGAATATGTAAAAACCTTATTGTGAATGAATCTAAGCTCAATTTGGTCGCTACTTCATTATCCATATCAATTAACGCAATCATTATGTCATTCAAGCTTGCTGTAGGATATATTTTTGGTTCTATTAGTTTAGTAGCAGATGGTTTTGATTCATTATTAGATTTATTTTCAGCTTCTTTCGCAGGGATTGGAGAGAAAGTAGGTAAAAAACCTCCTGATTCTTCTCATCCTTTTGGTCATGAAAAGTATCAGTTAGTTTTTAGTTTGGCTATTTCAATAATCTTATTCTTTTCAGCATATTTAATTGCTAGTGATGCAATCCAACGATTAAAGGATAAATTCCTCCTTGAGTTTGAGTGGATTATTTTGATTGCGGCTTCAGTATCAATCGTTAGTAAACTTTTCTTGTCTATTGTTAATTTTAGAATAGGAAAAAGACTGAATTCTCCCGTTATTATAGCTAATGCAAAAAACTATCGAACTGATACGATTTCAAGTGTTTTGGTAATTGTTTCACTAATTGGTTCATACTATAAAATTTGGTGGTTTGATTCCACTGCTGCCTTTATTATAGTACTATTAATCTTCTACACTGGATATGAAATCGTCAAAGTAAATTTACCAGAATTAATGGACAAAGGTTCTCCTGAAGAAATTGTAAAAAAGGTTCAAGAAATCGCTCTCTCAGTAAATGGAGTTAAAGAAGTGCATTTAATACGTTTAAGATCAATTTTAAACGTTTATACTGGTGATTTTCATATTTTAGTTGACCCTGAAATTTCAATCAGAGAAGGGCACGATATTGCAGAGACAGTCAAATCAAAAATAGAAGAAACGGGCCTATTTAGAAATTTGGTAATCCATATTGAACCTTTCCTACCCGAAGAATCTTTGCGAAAAAGCTAGATATGAATTTCATCTAAGCTCTTTGTTCTCTTTTCCACGCATTCATAATTTGGGCTAGTTGTCCTCCGTGGTGACTTAAATGGTGTATATACTCAAACAATAGATCTTCCACTTTCATAGGATACCCTTTAACTTCTTTAATTTCATTTAAATCTTCATCACTTATTTTTTGTAGTTGAGCAATATTTTCTTGCATTTCTTCATCAAAAATTGCTATTATCTTTTCAATTTCCAGTTTCTTGAAGTTTTTATAATCTTTGCTTCTTCCTTTTTTATCTAGAATAAGGTTTACAAACCATTTCTGGTCCTTAATTACATGACTAATAATCCACCTAGCTGTAACAGTGTAATCATGAAATTTCCAGTCTAGAGCATCTTCAGATATATGACTTAGATAATCCTTGAATGTTTCATGAGACTTTTTAATAATTTCAAGGTAAAACATGGACTTTGTGTTCATTATTTACTAGTTTAATCCATTGTTTTTAAAAAATCCTATTTCTATTTTTTTACATTTCTGTAAATTATTTGTTAACTAAACCCACCTTGGTAACAGTTTAAAAGAGTGGGTTACGGAGGGTA